>NZ_SRSH01000010.1 GCF_006175985.1 Methylotetracoccus oryzae
AATCCGGGCGGAAATCGCCCTCTCAAACGCGGAATTTGCGTCACTAAAGTCCATTTTCGACGCCTGATTCTCCGCGGGATGCGTCCTTGCGCGTCAACTCGGAATTGTTCAGAGGTTCCCTAATTCATTGCTCGGTTTAATAACGTGCATGTGCGCACGACGTCAATACGTCACGGTTCACGCCACAGCGCTGCCGGGTCGATCATCTGCTGTGTTGTTCAGCCTGCGGCTTTGTGTCGGAACCGCCCGGTCTAATGAACTGCCGATAGCCGCAAATCCCGGCGTCGGCGCGCAACGTGGGACCGAGGCTCCTGAAAACGACCGCGCCGCGACGGCGGGGCTGCCGGGCTGAAGACCCGAAATCAGGCTTTGGTCACGTCGCGCGCGGCTTCTTCCAGCACCGCCTCCGGGACACCACGCTTTCTCAAGGCCTCGATCAGTCGGGCGGTCTGGCCCAACGTGTATCGCTCTTCGTCCCGGCGCAGGCCCTCGCTGACATATGACTTCAGCAGTGTCTGGTATCCGGAAAATCCGCGCAAGGGTGCGATCTCGCGCATCGATTCCACGACAGCCACGGGAATGCGCAGCGTGATCGAGGTCATCGGCCGGTCCTTGTCCAGTCTCTTTTTCAGGCGTTCACTCGGCATGGTGGTGTTCCTCTTCGGGCTCAACACGGCAGTGTTGAAGACGGTTCGCCACTCGGCCGCATCGTGCGGCGGAACCGCCTTAAACACAGCTTCGGAAATCTCACTTTGCTTACGACTCCCCTCAACAGTTAGGTAAGCAACGGGCCATTCCTTGACAAGCGAAAGGCTATAGAAGCGCATTCGCTCCTCGCCCTGAACCGAGAGATCGTCCAAGAAGCGGCTTGGGACGAGGACCGGATCCTGGCGCGCGGTGCGGCACTCTTTACCTTGGCGAAGATACTCTGGCCTCTGCCCCAACCGACGAGCCCTGACCAGTAGCTTAGCGGCAGTAGCGAGGGAACTGGCTACCGGTTGTGCCAGCCGACTCCGAGGAAGGAGGACCTGCGGACGTGACAATCAAGGTGGTGTTGGGCCGGATCGGGCGCAATGCCGGATATCGCGGTTTGGTCGCCGAGGACCTCTGGCAGCAGCAATGATACGACGCGGGCGCATGGCTCTGGCGATGAGCCGGTCTATGGGTCATGTTTGAGAGAAGATAAAAAAGCGTAAAATTTGATCTGTATACATGACAAAACATCGGCCATTATGCTAGGATCGGTTCATGCGAGTCTCAAAGGAAGAACTCATTGCCGTGCTGGCGCCGTTCAACCCCTGGTGGCGTGGCGAGCCCATAGCGGACCTGCCGACCTGGAGACGAGCGGCATGGCGGGAACTGAATCGATGGGTCACCAGCCCGCCGACCCACCGAGCCGTATTGGTATCGGGTGCAAGGCAGGTGGGCAAGACCACGCTGTTGATGCAGCAGATCGAGGCGCTTCTCGAACGAGGCGTTTCACCGGCGAACATTCTTTACGCCACTTTCGACCATCCGCTCCTGAAGCTGGCCGGCATCGACGCCGTCCTCGAGGCTTGGCGCGAACGTGAACCGCGCGTCGATGGTCCGGAATATCTGTTGCTCGACGAGGCGCAGTTCATCCGCGACTGGGGCACCTGGGTCAAGCATCAGACCGATTTCAATAAACAGCGCCGTATCGTCTTCACCGGCTCCACGATGCCGCTGGTGGAGGCGGAACAGGAATCCGGAGTGGGGCGCTGGCATACGATACGGCTAACCACCCTCTCGTTCTACGAGTACCTTCAGATCAAGAAACTGCAGCTGCCGGAACTACCGGCACTCCGCAGTCTGACGGAGTTGTTTGACTGGTCGCAGCCGGAGTTCTATCGAGCTCAGGAACTGGCTGCCCCTTATGTTGGCCACTTCCACGAGTACCTGATTCGAGGCGGTTTTCCGCAGACGGCGCAGGTCGAGAGCATCACGCAGGCGCAGCGCTTGCTCCGCGAGGACATCATCGACAAGGTCCTCAAGCGCGACATGACTGCTCTGTTCGGCGTGAGGCGAATCCTCGATCTGGAGCACACCTTTCTCTACCTCTGCATGCACGATGGCGGCTTGCTGAACATTTCCGACCTCTCCAGCAACCTGGAGGTCAAGAGGCCCACCGCGCAGCATTTCATCGAACTGCTGGAAGCCTGCCACTTGATCTATCGCCTTCCCCCATTCGGATACGGCAAGGACGTCCTGAAGGGCCGCTTCAAGGTCTACCTCGCCGACGCGACCATTGCGCCGGCGGTGCTACTCAAGGGCAAGAGCGTGATCGATGATGCGGCGGCTTTGGGTGTGGCGACCGAGACCGCCGTCTTCAAACACCTGTTCGCTCGCTTCTATCCCCAAAGCGTCCGTTTCACCTACTGGCACGGCAAACAGGGCCGCGAAGTCGATCTGGTTGCCGAGATCGGTCAGCAACTGATTCCCTTCGAGGTGAAATACCGGGCGCAGCACACGGGTGCGCGCGAGCTCAAGGGGCTGATCGAACTGTGCGAACAAAAGAAGATCGACCGGGGCTACGTCGTCACCAAGTCGCTGGATGATTTTGGCCTGATGACCGGATTGCCGCAGATCGGTGAAACCAGACCACAAATCATGCGCCTGCCGGCCCCGCTGCTGTGTTACTGGATGGGCGCATCGGAACTGACTCAAAAAGACGTGCCGGATTGATTCGATATTCGATACTCACCAAAGACGCGATCCCTTCGTCTCTGCGCCTGATTGAGCGCTTGCGGAGGGCGGGCCTGGCGGGTGGAGCTGATCTGCCTGGCCTTGCCGAACGTCGAGATCTTCCGACTAGGCGTGGCGGAACGGGTCGCTCATGGCGGCCACGATATCCCATTGGCTGACATTGCTCGGCGTTTCCCGCGGGGTCTGCATAACCTGCTGCAGGCATTTCCCCCGGGGGTCGATTCTGTGCGCTGCTTCATGAATGCCGGGGCTGAGCCGCACTTGGTTTTCGAGCAACGAGGCACCGGGCGCACCATTTTTCACCCGCGCTGGTTTGCCCATTTGATGCAGGAGTCTGAACGATGCATCCGCAATCCCCTTCCGATTCCGCCGACGGCAGCACCCCCACAGCGGACACCCTGGCCATGTTGGCCTGCCTGCGTTCTGCGGTGGCGGAAACGCTGGAGGGCAAGCGCCGGCTGGGACAGTATTTCGTGCAGTGGTCGCCGGAAGGCCCGCGCTTCAGCGGCCCTGATGCACCCGAGAAAGCGCAGCCGCCGAACGGGACCTGAATCTCATACAGCTCCGTCTGCTCAGGATCGGCGCGTTTCGTAACCTCAAGGCGCTGACACGGTGCTTTCCCAGAGAATTTGAATCCGCCGCTACCGCACCGGCCCCGCCGCGCAACGCGACCTGATCGAGACCGTGGGTCCGTTGCGCGAGAGGCTGGGTGATTAGAGCACTTCGTCGGAAACCCTGCCTCTAGGGTTCGCAGGTGCCTGTTTTCAGGCACTGAATCTTGTCGTTACGCCAGGTTTCGATCGCTGCCCACGGACCGAGAATCCGTTGCCTGTTGGAAAAGGGTTCAGTCGGATAGTTGCAGCCGCTCCACCATGCCGCCGGCTTGAAGAGCGTATTGGGCAGGTTGGTAACGGGATCGTTCTCGCAGAACATCGTGCCTGAATAGGCGACAGGGCGAGCCTGCAGATTGATGTAACCGGCGATGTCGAGAGCATCCTGGGTCTTCAGGGTGCCGGGCTTGCCAAACGGCATGTGGTTTCTGATCACGCCGGCAAGGTTCGGGGTCTGGATGTAGGCCGCGCCCATGGTCCACGCACGCCGACCCCAGAGCGAGGGCACGCGCGGACGCCCCTCGTCCGACCGCAGCTTGCCCATGCCTGGACCGTCGGCATCGTGGCACGAACTGCAGCCCCGATCTTTGTACAGCGCCTTGCCTCGGGTGGCATTGGCAGACATCGTCTTCCAGTTCGGGTCCACGATCGGCATAGCCTCGCCGGGCATCGTGCGCCATCCAGTGGACGTCTTCATGGCGGGGTCCGTGACGCTATCGCGTACCCAGTTGATGTAGGCGACGATCTTGTTCATCACGTCGCTGTCCTTGTCGATCACATTGCCGCCACCGCAGTTCTTGATGCAGTCATTGATCGCGTCCTTGAGATCGCGGTTGTAGTTAAAGCTCCGGAAGTAAGGGAGGCTCGTATATTTGTCCGGCGATTGGTACACGGGGTTACCGCCCGGGGTCTGTGCCGAACCGAAGTGACAGGAGGTGCAGGCGTTCGGCGATACGAAGATCGTCGAGCCGTCAGGGTTCTTGATGTTGCCATTGGGACCGATGGTGTTGGTCGTGTCATGGGTGTAGCTGAAGCCGTCGATCACATCCTGAGGAGCCTCATCGATATTGCGGCACTGCAGCCATGTCGCGTTTTCCTCGCAGTTCGGCACGACGATCTTGTCGCCCTTGCCATCAAGTCCCAGTGCCTGGCCGTCGGCGGAGCTGCCTCCGGAGAAGCTCGTGGCATTCGCTATGCCGCACATCAATGTGGCCAGCAGCGCTGAAGTTATTGTTCTCATTATGAACCCCCGTTCAAGGCGGAAAGAGTGGCCGTGTTGGTGACACGCCGAAGCGTGTTTTTGGGCGCGCCCGCCATTGGCTTTCATGGCCTCCGTCGACGCAATGCCCCGCTTGGTAAATGCGCTTTACGAACGGGAAGGTTCAAGTGCGTGCCCATGCACCTTGGAAATGACCCTGTCGTCATCGCTCTCGTGATGAAGTACACCGCACCATACGGCCGCACGGGAGTTCAAGATGCGAATGGAGGGTGCGAAAAGCCTGTTGCTCCAGTTAGTGTGAATAGGTTAGATACGAATATCCCCGACAGTGCCATCGGATTATCGTGTCTGAATCCAAACATTCTCGGGGTGGACAATAGCTCGCGTCAGAACCACAAGCGGATGCCGGTCGCTACCCGCAATTGCTCGGGGTCTCCCCCTTGGTCGCGGACCAGCGTCGCCGTCTCACCGAAGCTTTTCCCATACGAAACGCCGACATAGGGGGCAAATTCTCTCCAGAACTCATAGCGGATACGCAGGCCGAGTTCGAGTTCGTTGAATCCGGAACCGGTCGTGAATTCCGGGACTTTCTGGATCGCCGCGTTCGCCTCCATGCGGAGCTGCACAATCAGTTGCTGTGTCAGCAACAGGTCTTTGGTCATGGTCACCCGGGCGGACACCGCGCCGTTCTGGGCGACGAAGGCGAGGGCTTCCACGTCGTAGTCGTATGGCACTAGCCCTTGGATGCCGATCGTCAGCAGGCCGCGGACCACGCTGGCCTGCCGATACGTCTGGGCTTCGACGCGGCCGCCGATCTGGAAGTCGTAGTATTTCTGAAGGAAGCGGCCGTACAGCAGTTGAAAGTCGATGTCGTAGTCGGCCTTGAAGGCGGAGTCCTGTTGCCCTTCGCTTTTGAACCAGAGTCGGTTGTAGTCGCCGCCGTACCATCCTTCCATATCCCACCAGTACGAGGGGTTCTCGTTTTCTCCCCCGGCGTTGGAATCGTTCCCGCTTTGCGTCATCGAATGGGGGTTTGAACTCAAAAGGTTGGTCGGACGGTATTCCAGGATGTCGAACAACAGGAAGAGGTGCTGTGCCTCGTCGTCGACGGGAGAGGGCCAGTCCGGGTTTGACCAGTAGCCGGGCGGGATGGGACGGTTCCCGCGTCCCGTGTCGGGTGCCGCCTTACGCGACACGACTACCCTGGACGCTGACAGCTCAGCCGGCTGCGCGGAATGGCCCGCTTGGGCGTCCGTGCCGCCCAAGGCAATCAAGGTGCCGAGCAGCCAGCCGTGGACGCGGGCGTGACGCGGCACGGGCGGTCCTTAGGCGGCCGGGTCCGTTACGGCCACTACGCGGAACATCCCAGCCTCCATGTGCAGCAGTAAGTGACAGTGGAACGCCCAGCGGCCTGGTGCGTCCGCATGCACGGCGACCGAGAGGCGTTCGGCCGGTTTCACGATGACCGTGTGCTTGCGCGGCAGGAAGGCGCCATGGCCGTTCTCGAGTTCCATCCACATGCCGTGCAGGTGAAGTGGATGTTCCATCATCGTGTCGTTGACGAAAGTGAGCCGGACGCGCTCCCCGTAATGCAGATGGATCGGCGCGGGCGCATCGGAATATTTCTGACCGTCGAAGGACCATAGGTAGCGTTCCATCTGGCCGGTCAGGTGCAGCTCTATCTCCCGGCTTGGTTCGCGCCGGTCGATGTTCGGTGCCAGACTCGCCAGATCGGTGTAGGCCAGCACCCGGCGGCCGTCGCCGCCCAGCCCTCTGCCCGGTTCATGCATACGGTTCCAGGAATACTCCGCCACCTGCTGGTTTCCCGTTCCATGATCGTCGGGCCCATGTTTGACGGGCTCGGCGCCGGGAATGCGCGATCGTCGCGGTGTGGCGTCGAACTTTGTGCCTGAAGGCTGTTCGACAGGATGGTGATGCTCATGTCCCATCCCGGAGCCTGCGGCTTCCGGCATTACGATTTGCGCCGGCGGCATCGCCGTGTCCGACATGTCCATGTGCTCGTCTCCGCCCATGTCCATCCGCATGCCCATGTCTTCCATCGTGCGCGTCGGTCGCGGCCGACGCGGCGGAATTTCCGCGGTCATCCCGGGCCGCGGTGCCAGCGTGCCGCGGGCGTAGCCACTCCGATCCATGGTTTCGGCGAAAATCGTGTACGCACGGTCATGCGGAAGTTCGACGATGACGTCATAGGTTTCCGCCGGGCCGATCCGGAATTCATCCACGATGAACGGCTGGACGTTCTGTCCGTCGGCTTGCACGACGGTCATGGCGAGGTCGGGAATCCGGAGGTCGAAGAACGTCATGGAGGCCGCGTTGATGACGCGTAGACGCACCCGTTCGCCCGGGTCGAACAGCGCCGTCCAGTTGGTAGTCGGCGACCGGCCGTTCACCAGATAAACGGATGAGTAGCCCGTGATGTCGGCAAAGTCGGTAGGGTCCATGCGCATGCGGTCCCACCGGAGGTAGTCCTTCAGGGCCGGCAGCCACCCGACGCGCCCCGCATCCGCGAGCAACTCACTGGCCGTGCGCTTCTGGAAGTTGTAATAGCCCGCCCATTTCTTGAGATGTCCCATCCGCAGCTCGGGCGGCTCGGGACTCCAGTCCGACAACACGACGACATAGTCGCGGTCGTAGCGAAAGGGTTCGGGTACGGCCGGGTCGATGATGATGGCGCCATACATGCCGAGCAGTTCCTGGCAGCCTGAATGGCTGTGAAACCAATAGGTCCCGCTCTGTAGGATCGGGAACCGATAGACGAAGGTCTCGCCGGGTGGAATACCGCCGAAGGATACCCCGGGGACTCCATCCATCACGGCGGGAACCAGCAGCCCATGCCAGTGTATCGACGTCGGTTCATCCAGCTGATTCTTAACACGCAGCGTCACCCGCTGACCTTCACGAAGCCGTATGACCGGTCCCGGCACGGTGCCATTGATCGCCACGGCCTCGGCTGCCTGGTCATCGACGATGAAGTGGCGGTGACCAATCACCAGATCGATGACATCACCTTGCAGCGGGACTTGCGAACCGGTCAGGGCCAAGGAAGCCGGGGTGGGCGGTCTGGTGGCGCAACCGGAAAACCACCGGGCGGCTCCGGCTGAAACCCCAAGCGACATCGCACCCTGCAATATACGACGTCGGGACCGCTGCATACCGCGCATCGGCCAGGCCGGTTGCGGCAAGGACTTAAGGACTCATCGTGGCGGTTTGTGCCAGTTCGCGATGCAGCTCCGCCAGTTTCCGGTTTGCGTCTACCGATTGTTCATCGTTGCGGATCAGCACGTCGCAATGCTCTTCCAATCGATAGATGTTCTTGCCGTAAAGGAAACTCTTGGCCTTGTATTGCGCCAGCAGCCGTTGGTGCTCGGCCAATCGGGTCTGCGCCGCTTGCGCTGCCTCTTCGAAATGTCGCGCCAATGCGAGGTGGTCCGAGCTTGTCGTCGCCGTTTCAACGGCTTGCGTCATTGACATCGGGTGTGGGTCGGGTTGGGCGCAACCCGTCTGTAGAGCGGCAACCAGACACAGGCTTAACAGGGAACTGATCGTTTTACCCATGGGATTCCTCGCGCTGCATGCCGTTAAGAAACGCCGTTGGAACTCGGGGTGTGACGAACCCTGGAACCAGGCTGTAGGGTCGGCGTTCGATCACCTCGTCTTGCCTTGCACTGGCAAGACCCTCGTGTCCACTCGCAGCGCCAGCGGGGGGCTGCGTCTCTTCGCGCGATGAGCACGAACCGTCGTGTTGGTCGATTGCCGGCACGCAGGGAGGCTGTGTGATTGAATTCAGATGGTGTCAAGGAGAGCCGTTCTCAGCAAGTCCGTATCGTTACGGATGGTGCGGCCTGATGCCGCTGAGCGTTGACGCTCCGTCGTCGGGCGGATCTGTTGGATTGCCTCGGGTGCCCAAGGTCATCCGAGTCGTCTGCCTCGGCGGGGCGAAAAGATGACGCTCCGATCGATTCGGAACGAATGAAACGAGATTGTTGCGTTCAGGGATAACGATTTCGTCTCGCCGCGATGCGAACAACGAAATCGTTCAGCTCGCAAGGCGTGAGTGTGCCAATCCCCGATCAGGCGAAGTATCGCTTGATAATCGCTACATGACCCATCGAGCCAAAATACTCCCAGCCCTCCGCAGCAGCGCGGTCCATGGTCTTCTGCACGCCCAGCACATTCGTCACATCAACACGCTGATGCCGCTTGTCGATCAGGGCGTGGGCCCGCGAAATCGACCGGCCGCTCATGTGCAGCAACAATAGGGCCGCAATGATTACCAGCAATGCATTTCGGATGCGGTCTTGGCGTATGGTTTCTCCCGACTGAAAGGGGCGCGGAACAGTGTCGGCGCGGTGTTGCCATGGCAGCAGACGCTGCCCTCGGCGGTCAGGCTTGTCAGGAACAACCGGGATACGCAAGTCGCCGGTCTCGTCAGGTATCTTGAAACGGTCGCATGCGCTGGAGGAACGGGCCGAGTGGCGCTGAACAGGCCAACCCGGTGCATCAATACCTTGCAAACAGTGCATTCGGATGGTGGGCGCTTGCCAAAGCCGCCCAAGTCCACTAGTTTTTTGTGGGTTTCAAGGGTCACGCGGGTTTTGCCGACGCTCAGGCGGCGCGGTGCGCACGCTCAGTCCTTGCGATATTCCACCCGGCGACACTCACGGTGGTCCCGCGGAGCCGCGCCGAACCTGTTGATTCCGGGTCTACCGAGGAACCATTCGATGATGCACGATGCCCGACACCCCATGAACGGCGGAGCGCCATTGCCTGCCGCCCCGTTCGATGGCCAACTGCTCAACCGGCTGTGCAAGGAAACTCTCGCCGGCTCGGGCGACGAGGCCTTGCTGGCACGCCTGCAGCGGGCCTATCCGGAGTATCCGCTGCGGATTGCCCGCAAGGGGCACGAGTGGTACCGCCTGGGCGGCATCATCAAGCCCGACGGCGCGCGCGTCGCGCCGGATGTCAACGAGTGGGCGGAGCGCACTTTCATCGAGTGCGGACAGAACTTCAACACGCTGCTGGACCATTGCGAGACCGAGCGCTTCCTGGTCACGCAGCACAGCGGTGTCAGCCTGTACCTCGTTGCCGAGACCGGACCGAACGCCGAGGATTTCGTGCAGATCGAAGTGGATCGAACCCAGGAGTTCGCGCATCGCTATCTGATCGACGACGCGCAGTTGCCGGAGGATCTGGAGGAACTCATCGACCCGATCGATCCGGTCAACGTGGAACCCTTCGCGATCGGACCACCGCGTTATACCTATCGGCGCAAGACCGACGTCGCGCTGTTCATGCAGGAACTCGGGCGCCATCGCGCCGACCGTCACCCGGCTCAGCGGTTCATGGACGATTGGAACCGCAGCAGCGCCGGTGTGGACAAGCGCTTCTGCGAACCCTGGAGCCTGCGCCTGTTCCAGCATATCGGCCGTCACGGCGAGCAGATCATGAACGTCGAGATCGTGCGCAATCCGCTCGGCGATGTGCCCCGTCTGGAAAGCGCCGAAGGCCGGAAGGGCAAGGCGCTGGCGACCCTGATCGGGCGCTTCGACAGCCAGGCCGGCTATCCCTTCGCGTGGTACTTCCACATGTTGAAGGGGCTGGTTTCGCCGCATGTCGGCGAGGCAGTGAGCCGGGACCTGACCAACGACTACGCCTATCTGCCGGCCCGCGATGCCGCGATCGTGAAGGACTGGGCGGCTACTCCCTACTGTCTCTGAGTCAGCGCGCGCCGCAACGCCCGCCCTGAGCTGCCGGTTCCCGTCACCGCTCCGGGGGCCGGCGCGACCCACTCCCTCCAGGTCTCCGGCGGTGCTGCTGGAGTCTTTGTTTGAAATCTGACAAAGGCGCGGAATAGGGCGGGGCCCTGTGACTTTCCCGACAAGGTACCTTCCCCGGGTACCCTTCCCGATACAGGCCAAATTCCTCACTCCGCAGGCGGTTGAACCCCGGTCCTGACGGTGGCACAAGGCATGCTTGTTCGATAAGCGTAAATCGCTTCAGGACAAGACAGGCGTGAATGACTACCTGATGGTTTTGCTGGGCTCGGCGCTCGTCAACAACGTCGTGCTGGTCAAGTTTCTCGGCTTGTGCCCCTTCATGGGGGTATCCAAGAAGATCGACTCGGCCATCGGCATGGGACTGGCCACGACCTTCGTGCTGACCCTGACCGCCGTGGCCAGCTGGGTCATCGAGCACTTCATCCTGATCCCGCTCGGCATCGGTTTCCTGCGCATCCTGTCATTCATCCTGGTGATTGCGGCGGTCGTGCAGTTCACCGAGATGGTCGTGCGCAAAACCAGCCCGGTGCTGTATCAGGGACTGGGAATTTTCCTGCCGCTGATCACCACGAATTGCGCGGTGCTGGGTGTCGCCTTGCTGAACATTCAGCAGGACTACGACTTCCTGCACAGTGCACTGTTCGGATTTGGTTCGGCCCTGGGCTTCACGCTGGTGATGGCCCTTTTTGCCGGCATTCGGGAACGCATCGCGCTGCTGGCGGTTCCGGAAGTTTTCTCGGGCGCGCCCATCGCGTTCATCACCGCCGGCATTCTGTCGCTGGCATTCATGGGCTTCGCAGGCTTGAACACACACTAGCGTCGGATCGGGAAAGCGGATGTACATACTCTTCGCCATCATCAGTCTGACCGGAATGGGCCTGTGTCTCGGCTTTCTGCTCGGGGCCGCGGCGCGTTACCTCAAGGTGGAAGCCAACCCGTTGATCGAGGAGATCGAGGCCCTGATGCCCGGCTCCCAGTGCGGGCAGTGCGGCTACCCCGGCTGCCGGCCGGCGGCCGAGGCGCTGGTCGCGGGCGAGGCGCCGGCTACGCTGTGTCCGCCGGGCGGGCGGGCGCTGGCCGAGCAACTGGCGAACAAGTTGTCGATCGATCTCGATTTGTCGGATGTCGAAGACCAGGTGCCGATGGTCGCCCGCGTCGACGAATCCAACTGCATCGGCTGTACCCGGTGCTACAAGGTGTGCCCGACCGATGCGCTGGTCGGGGCTCCCAAGCAGATCCATGCGGTCGTCGCCGATGCCTGCATCGCCTGCGCCAAGTGTGTCGACGTCTGTCCGACCGAATGTCTTCGTATCCAGCCGGTCAAGGTCACGCTGCGCAACTGGCGCTGGCCCAACCCCGAAGCGGCTCCGGCCAAGGCGGCATGACCATGTGGCCCTTCGCTTTGACTACCTTCTGGTCCCGCCCGAAAATTCGCGGCGGTGTTCATCCCGAGCCGCGCAAGGAGGCGACCGCCGGACTGTCGATCGATAGCGACTTCCCGTTGCCGGAGAAGCTCTACCTGTCGCTGCAGCAGCATGTCGGGCAGCCCGCCGAGCCGGTCGTCCGGGTCGGAGATCGGGTCCGCAAGGGACAGTTACTGGCGGCGGGTCAGGGGAATATCTCCGCGCCGGTTCATGCGCCGACCTCGGGGATCGTCTTCGACCTGATGGATTTTCCGGCCGCACACCCTTCGGCCTTGCCGACGCCGACTCTGGTGCTGGAGCCCGATGGCGAGGATCAGTGGCTGGAGGTACTCGATGCGGCCGACCCGTTCAGTCTGAGCCCCGAGGAGATTGCGCGGCGCGTCGGTGCGGCGGGCATCGTCGGCATGGGCGGTGCCGCGTTTCCGTCGGCTGTCAAGCTGAACCTGGGCCGCCGGAACCGGATCGAAACCCTGCTGATCAACGGCGGCGAATGCGAACCCTATCTGACCTGCGACGATCGCTTGATGCGCGAACGCGCGGCTGACATCGTCGACGGCATCCGCATCATGCTGCGGGCCCTGGAATGCAGCCGCGCCATCGTAGGTATCGAGGACAACAAGCCTGAGGCCTATGCCGCGATGTGCGAGGCAGCGGGGCCGTTCGCCGATGCGGTCGAAGTCGCCCTGGTGCCGTCACTCTATCCGATGGGCTGGGACAAACAACTGATCGGCTACCTGACCGGCAAGGAAGTCCCGGCCGACGGCCGCTCCGCCGATGTTGGCGTGCTGATGCATAACGTCGCCACGGCCTATGCGATCCAGCAGGCCATCCGCTTCGGCAAGCCGCTGATCAGCCGTGTCGTGACCGTCTCCGGCAAGGCGGTCGGGACCCCGCGGAATGTCGAGGCGCCGATCGGGACACCGCTGGCCGACCTGCTCGCTTACTGCGGGCTCGAGCCCGAGACGGCCACCCGCTACATCATGGGCGGGCCGATGATGGGCGACGTGCTGCCGCACCCCAACGTCCCGCTGGTCAAGGGCGCTTGCGGCATACTCGCGCTGACCGACGCGGAAGTCGCCGCATCCGATGCGAAGGCCTGCATCCGCTGTTCCCGCTGCGTTGCCGCCTGTCCCGCCGGCCTGATGCCGCTGGAGATGATGACGCGCATTCGGGCGGGGCAACTCGAATCCGCCGTCGGCTACGGGCTCAAGGACTGCATCAGCTGCGGGTCGTGCTCTTATGTGTGTCCCTCGGAAATCCCGCTGGTCCAGTATTTCAAATACGCGAGCAGCGAGCTGATCGCGCGGCAACAGGCACAGCTCAAGGCCGAGCAGACCAAGCGCCTGGCGGAGGAAAAACAGGAGCGGATCGCCCGCTACAAGGCCGAGCAGGCTGCCTTGGCTGCTGCCCGCCGGGCCAAGAGCCAGCAGCGCAAGGCGGAGGAAGCGGCATGAGCCGCCGCCTGCCAGCCCTGCGGCTCGTCCAGCCCGACAGCCAGGTCCAGGCGATCATGGGCCAGGTCATGCTGGCCCTGGTGCCGGCTACGGCCTTCGGCCTGTTCCTGTTCGGGCTTCCGGCGATGTTCCTGTTCGCCGTGACCGTGCTGGCCGCATTGGGCTTCGAAGGGATTTGCCTCTCACTGGCCGGGAAACCGGTCAGGGCTACACTGCTGGATGGATCGGCCGTGCTGACGGGATGGCTGATCGCGATGACCCTGCCGCCCTGGGCTCCCTGGTGGATCGGTGTGGTGGGCTCGGGTCTGGCGATCGTGGTCGGTAAGCAGGTATTCGGCGGCCTTGGCCAGAATATCTTCAACCCTGCCATGCTGGCGCGCGTCGCGCTACTGGTGTCGTTCCCGCTGGAGATGACCACCTGGGTCGATCCCGCCCCGCCGTTGTCGCCCGGGGCGCCCGCTTGGTTCGACAGCCTGGCGATCACCTTCGGTGCTTCCGGTGTGCCGGATGGCGTCACCGGAGCCACCCTGATCGGCCATATCAAGACCGAATTCTCTCAGGGCCGCCGGCTTGGCGAGGCCCTCGTCAGTGGCGATTACGGTGCGCTGAAATCCTTCCTGGGCTGGATCCGGGGCAGCATGGGGGAGACCTCGGCCGCGCTG
Organism: Methylotetracoccus oryzae; assembly: GCF_006175985.1. GTDB lineage: Bacteria > Pseudomonadota > Gammaproteobacteria > Methylococcales > Methylococcaceae > Methylotetracoccus > Methylotetracoccus oryzae. The sequence goes on from NZ_SRSH01000010.1 coordinate 13,893, forward strand.
TTGCTCCTCGGCGGCATCTGGATGATTCGCCGGAAGCTCATCACCTGGCACATTCCGGTTGCCATGCTGTTGACGGTCGCCGTGCTGGCCAGCCTCTTCGCCCTGATCGACGGCGACCGCTACCCGGGTCCGCTATTCCACCTGTTCTCGGGGGCCCTGATGCTGGCCGCGTTCTTCATCGCGACCGACTACGTGACGTCGCCGAGCAGCCCGGTCGGGCAGCTCATTTTCGGCGCCGGATGCGGGTTGATCGTCTTCGTGATCCGCACCTGGGGTGGCTATCCCGAGGGTGTCGGCTTTGCCGTGCTGCTGATGAATGCGATGACACCGACCATCGACCACTACGTGCGTCCGCGGATCTATGGCCGCGATCGCAAGGGAAGGCCTCTGGATCTGCCCGCGGGTAACGACGGATGAGCATCGATCAGGCACGCCTGCGGGAGATCGCTGCGGACCGCTGGCAGTCGCTGCGGCGGCAATTCGACGATCTCGACACCCTGCGCCAGCGGCTCGACTATCAGACTTACGTGCTGGCGGCAGCCGCCTTGTTGGCCAGCGTGTTGCTGGGGGTGGGCGATCTGGCCACGAAGGGCTCGATCGAGCGTCGCCAGGCCGAAGACCTGCTCGCGACGCTGGAACAGGTGCTGCCGTCTGGCCTCTACGACAACGATCTGCTGCGGGACTCGGGCACGGTTGCCGATACCGGGGAACAGGGCCTCGGTGTGGTGCCGGTATATGTGGCCCGCAAGGGCGGTGCGGTGACCGCGGTGGCTTTCAAACTGTCCGCCAAGGGCGGGTATTCTGGCCCAATCGCGCTGGTCATGGGCGTCAGTGCTGACGGGGTGGTGCTTGGAACGCGCGTCGTCGCCCACGCTGAAACGCCGGGACTGGGCGACAAGATCGAACGCAACAAGTCGGACTGGATCACCTTCTTCGACGGACGTTCCCTGGAGAACACCTCACCCGAGCGCTGGCGCGTCAAGAAGGACGGCGGCGATTTCGACCAGTTTGCCGGCGCGACGATCACGCCGCGGGCGGTCGTCGGCGGCGTTCAGGCTGGCCTCAAGTTCTTTCAGCGGCACCGGGACGAGCTGCTTTCTCCTCGCTGATGCGGTGATGCCATGAATCAAGAGTTCCGGAAAATTGCCCGCGACGGCTTGTGGGACAACAACATCGTCTTCAGCCAGAGCATCGGTCTATGCCCGCTGCTGGCGGTCACCGGCACCGCGACCAACGGCCTCGGCATGGGGCTCGCGACGGCCGCCGTCATGGTGGTCTGCAATGTCCTGATATCCCACGGACGGGCGTTGATCCCGCCGGAGATCCGCATTCCGATCTTCGTCGTGCTGATCGCCATGGTCGTCACGCTGGTGGACATGGTCATGAATGCGTGGCTGCATGAAATGCACAAGGTACTGGGACTGTTCATCCCGCTGATCGTCACGAATTGCGCGATTCTGGGTCGCGTCGAAGCCTTCGCCTCGCGCCGGCCGCTGGCCCAGTCGGCGGCGGACGGTCTGATGATGGGCCTCGGGTTCACGCTGGCACTGGTGGTCCTGGGCGCCGCGCGCGAGATCGTCGGCGCCGGTACGCTGTTCGCCGATGCCGCGTTACTGATGGGTGACTCCTTCGCCTGGCTGGAGACCGTCGTGATCGACCCCTACCGCGGCTTTTTGTTGATGGCCCTGCCGCCGGGCGGGTTCCTGATGCTGGGCTTCATCCTGGCCGGCAAGAAGTTGATCGATCGCCGGCTGGCAGCCAGACAGCAACGGGCGATGCCGATCGGCGACTCGCTGGCAGAAAATTCCTGACGGGTATCCGGCATGAATGTAGGTGTGTGTTACGCTGATTCGGACCGCCAGCTCTGGCTCAGGATGGATGTGCCGGAGGACAGTTCGGTCGAGCAGGCGATCCTGCGCTCGGGCATACTGAAGCGGTTCCCCGAGATCGATCTGGCGACGCAGAAGGTCGGAATTTTCGGTAAGCTCGTCAAACTCGATGCCCCGGTGAAGGAGGGGGACCGCATCGAAATCTATCGGCCGATCATCGCCGACCCCAAGACGGTCCGGCGGCGCCGGATCGGCGATGATGATGACGAGGACGACGACGACTGATCGTCTGCCTGAGAGGCCGCGGCCTGGGGTCAATCACGACAACGTTAACCTGGACATATCGGAATAATGAAAGGCGACAGCAAAGTCATCGAATACCTGAATCGCGTACTGCTGAACGAACTCACGGCGATCAATCAGTATTTTCTCCACGCCCGCATGTTCAAGAACTGGGGCTTCAAGAAGCTCAACGAACACGAATACAAGGAATCGATCGACGAGATGAAGCACGCCGATCTGGTGATCGAGCGCGTGTTGTTCCTCGAAGGCCTGCCCAACCTGCAGGACCTCGGTAAGCTGCGCATCGGCGAGAACGTCAAGGAGTGCCTAAGCTGCGACCTGCTGCTGGAGCATGACGCGCTGCCGGTGCTGAAGGAGGCGATCGCCCATTGCGAGAGCGTCGGCGACTACGTCAGCCGCGAACTCTTCGAGCACATCCTGGAGAGCGAGGAAGAGCACGTCGACTGGCTGGAAACGCAGTTGGGCCTGATTCAGGCGATCGGTCTCGAGAATTACCTGCAGTCCGGCGTGTGACCGGACGGCCACCAGGCCCGCGTGCGCGTTCGCTGTGGTGCGCTGTGAGCCGGGTGCCGTAGTCCTGTTGTCGGGGCCGTTTACGGAACGTTCTCGGGACCCACGATTGCCTGCGATCCGGAGGGGGAGAAATGAGCGAACAGAGCTGGGACAAGCGGGGTGAAGCGATCTGTGCGCGTCTCGTGACCGAGATGCACAAACTGGGTTTCATGCCCGGGCAGTTGCGTGACACCCCGGTTTACGCCCAGGCGGCGTTCGAGACCGCCCGCGACCCTTACAGCGGCGGGAACACACTGTGCGCATCCTGGAAGAATGCGGCGGGCTCGCGCGTGGGATTGATGAAATTCCATGGCGACGGCTCGTTCTATGCCGAGTACGACGTGGTTCAGCCGCATCCGCGCGATCCTCGCTGGTTCGTGGAAAGCGTGGTGGCCTGGGGGCGCGACGAGGTCATCAAGAGCGAGGCCAAGCTCCTGCCCGCACTCGGGGAATGAGTTCGGGCATGGCGCAGCCCCTCCCCCACGGCCGCCGCCCTTCTCGCTATCGGCCGATTCGCGTGGCGAGCGCCGCCTCACGCGGCCGCTGATGCCCGATCCCTTCGAGATCTACGATCTGCTGCAGGACTACGCGGCCGGCCCGGAGCCGGTCCGGGCCGTGGTGATCGGTCTGGTGTGGACCTATTGCGAGGCGGAAGCCGTCGGTCTGGCGATGAGTCCGGGTATCCCGACGCGCACCCTGAGCTGGGCCGGGACGCTGCGCGGCCGGTCACTGACGGATCTGGCGACCTGGGTGCGCGAGTTCGAACCCTATCGGGCGGCAGTGGGCATGGCAGCCGTCAACGCCGGCCTCAATCGTTACGATGCGATTCCGGCCTCCGTGCTGCTCGAGCCCCGCGCCGGCAGCGCCAACAATCTGGCGGTGTTCGAGCATTTTCTGCCGGAGCTCAGGGGCCGCAACGTCGTGGTCGTCGGGCGTTACCCGGGGCTCGATCGATTTGCTGCGGCGCATGACCTCGATCTGACGGTGCTGGAGCGGCAACCCGGCGATGGGGATCTGCCGGATTCGGCCTGCGAGTATCTGCTACCGCGCGCGGATTGGGTTTTCATGACTGCTACGTCACTGATAAACAAGACCTTTCCGCGGCTGGCGGCTTTGGCCCGCGATGCCGTCACGGTGTTGATGGGGCCCACGACCCCATGGCTTCCCGACCTCTACCACTTCGGCATCGATTACCTCGCGGGCGTCGAAGTGGTCGATCCGGAGCAACTGCGCCATACCATCGGTGAAGGCGGAGGCGTCCGAATTTTCGACGGTCCGGTGCGGTATCGGGTGGCGGCGATCGGCATCGACCAGAGCAAGGTGTGGGCGCGCCGACTGATCGCCGAGACCGTGGCGGAACGGGAGCAACTGAATCAGGACATGGACGCCTGGTACCGGAACGGAACCGCGCGGCGCTTTCCGCGCCTGGCCCAGCTGGAAGTCGCGACGCAGCGCCTGTCCCGCCTCGATACCTGTTTCAAGCGGCTTTGGGATGAAAAGCCCGACGTGCATCCGTTGCCGAGCGGTAAGCCGTGCCAGCACTGAATTCGGGTGATGTGCCCGGTACCCCGTTCTCCGCCAGCGGCGGAGTTTTGCCAACAACCCGGATACGGCCGCGATGACCGACGACACCTTGAACGACAACCGCGTGATCCTCTGTCACTTCGACACCTATAGCACGGCGCTGGTGTTTGCCCGCTATGGCACCTCGGTACTGGCGCCGGCACCGCTGCCGGAAGGCGCGGTACCCCTGGCGGTCCTGCCGGAGAGCGAGGCGCGCCACGAGCCCGAGGCTGCGCTGGCCGCCTTGATTGCCCGCTTCGGGCTAAATCCCGCCGAATTGGCTCTGGTCGACGGTTTCGAGGAATGGCTGTCCGACGGCGGCCGGCCCATCCGCGTTCACGTGGCGCAGTTCAAGACCTTCGAAGCGCCCCGATCCGCGCTCGCACCGCATGGCGGCGTGTTCAAGCCGATCAGCGAACTCCGCGGGACGGCGCCGGTCGAGTTGAACCTGTTGCGGCGGGTCTTCAACCTGTTCATGGGCGGCCGGTAGCAGGCCTTGCTGCCAAGCGCCCAGGCGACCTAGGGGCAAGGTCGCGGCGGGCGCCCCATGGCGGACGAGCGGGGGAGCCCTGCGTTATTCAGGGCCTCCCGACATGCAGGGATGAAGCTCTCCGTGGGAGCGTGGAATGCGGGAGGGAGGCGGCTCCGCCCCCGCGGCGGTTCAGTCCGCTTCGTCTATCCAGGCCATCTGGATCGCCTCCAGCACTTTCTCGTTGCACTTCTCGGCGCTGTCCTCGAAACCCTCCAGGGCCAGGATCCAGGTCAGCAGATCGGTGAAACGGACATACCGGGGATCCACGTCGGAATGCTTGTCGGCCAATGCGATCGCGATGTCGAGACTGTCGCTCCACTTCATGTCATTACCTCGATGGGAAGTTGATCAGGCAGGTTTCGTAAGACCGGAGGCGCGGCGCGGGCGAGTCATGCGCGACCGTCACGTCAGGGAAGTGGACGACGTTGGCTTGCCGCGCGCAGCAACTGCAGACATTCCAGGCTTGCGGCCATGTCCAGCGCGGTCAGATCGTCCTGGTTCGGCAGTGCCCACTGGGCGCCGGCCGCCAGCAACTGTGCGACGACGGCGCTCTTGCCGCTGGATGCGGCATACATCAGGCAGGTGGCACCCGTCGCGTTCTGGTGGTCGATGGCGATGCCGTGTGCGAGCAGCCGGTCGATGATAACCGGATCACCGTGGTAGCAGGCCAGCCAGAGCGCGTTGTTGCCGTCCTGATTCACCGCATCCAGCGTGGCCCCGGCGGCAATCAGACTATCCACGATATCCCTGTGTCCGAGACGGCACGCCTGCATCAACGGCGTCATGCCATGCTCGATCGAGCCCGCCAGGTTCGTTCCGTCGAAGCCCTGGGCCAGTAGCCACGCCGTCAGGGCAGGATCGTCCGGATCCAGGGGGGCGATTTCGGTATCGGACATCGTTTCCGGCTCCGGGTAGTCTTTTCAATCCCGCTCTGCGTAGGGCGCGGAGCTGATAATGCGGCTGTCGGTGATCGGGTAACCCACCGTGAAGTGGTACAGGGACTGATAAGTCCGGCCGGTCAGCCCGAGCAGTTCATGAAAACTGTCGTCGAAGAAGCAGCCTATCCCCGTGCCACGCAGCCCCCGGGCTTCGGCTTCCAGATAGAGGGCCTGGCCGAGGAGGCCGGCTTCCCAGTGGAGCTCCCGGTAGAGCCAGGGGGCGGGCTGCAGTGCGGCTTCGTACTCCGCCAACATACCCAGCGCGAACGCGCTGTCGGTGGCGATGGCCTGATGGCAATGGATCGTTTTGGCGATGGACCCGCAGTGACCCGCAGCCAGTCGGAACAGGGGCAGGTGTTCCGGACATCCAGTGGGCCGCTGCCAGTCGAAACTCGGGTTCAGGGCGGCGCGCAGCGCCTCTGCCGCGCCGGCCGCGCGGGGCAGTATGTAGAGTCCCGGCTCCAGGTCCTCCACGCGGTGGACCATCAGCGCGAGATGCATACGGGCCGGAAAACGCCAGACATCCCACGGGGGCAGGGCGCGCGGCAGCAGGGTGTCCAGCAGGTCGTAGAAGGTGTCGCGAGCGAGCGCTTTGCCGCTGTCGAAACGCTGGGCGCTGCGCCGCTGGCGAATCAACGTTGCTGCGGGGGTTGGATCGGTTTTTGCGGCGAGGGGCGGGAAGGTCTCGCCGGCAGCCTGCCGGGGACTTTCGCCCGCCCTGCGCGTCGCCTCCGCGACCTCGTCGATCACCGGCCAGTGATACATGGGATGGCGGTCCAGCACATTGGCCGTTCCGTACCACGTGTCGGCGCCCGCGCGGGTTGCGGGATCGATCGGTAAATCCGGAAGCGTCGGGTCGCGTCGGTCCGTCACCACTTCGAGCAGCACTTCGGCCTCTTCGGATTCGACGCCGACGAAATCCTGCCGTCGATCCAGACCCAGGCGTCGTGCGATCTGCGCCCAGTCCGCGCTTTCGACGACCCTGAGCTGCCAGCCCAGGGCCGCGGCGGCGTAGCGCAGCGCACCGATGGCATGTCCGAGATCCAGCTGACAATAACGGAATGCGCGCTCGCCGTATTTCCAGGCTTCGCGCCAATGAATCGAGCTCAGGCCGATCAACAGTTCCGGAGGCTGGTCGAGCCCCGCTGCTGGGCCGGACCCGCGGCGGCGTTCCAGGCTGTGGTTCTCGCAGCGGTAGTGATAGAGGCCGTCATCCAGCGGCTCGATGCCGCGGCACAGCAGGTAGCTCTCGGTCGGATGCAGGTTGCCGCTGGAGGGGTTGCAGCGCACGGCCCAGCGATCGGGACCGTAGGTCTTCCACGCCGACAGGCCCAGCGATAGCTCGAACAACAGGCCGATGGTTTCGAGCGAGACGGGTTGTGGCGCCACGCTGCCCGGCTGACTTAAGGCGCTAAACGGCGTCGTCAGCGTATCGGCGAGCAAAGGCAGGGACAGTCGGGCGCAGCCGTCGAAGTGCCGGAACGGATCGGGTTGGCCGCTCCAGTCCAGCGCCTCCGGACCGCGGGCATAGCCCGACACGCGATGTTTGGTCCGCTCATGGTAGGCGAGGACGCGCGCCAGGCGACTCTCGAGCGTGTCGGCGTCGCCGGTACCGAGCGAGCCGCCCTGGATCGGCGTGAAAACGCGGCGATAACGCTGCACTTTTTTGGCCTAGGGCGACGGACACGGGTCCGTGCGGCGACAACGCTCGAGGTCCGGGCGTTCGGCCGGATCCTCGGGTGCGCCCAGCCAATCCGCGATGCGGGCCGGGTCGAAGCCAGCTTCGCGACGCTCGCCCGACTGCAACAGCGGTCGGCGGATCAGCAGCGGATCCTGCAGCATCAATTTCAATGCGGTCGTCGCATCGAGCGCTTCCGGAACGACTTCACCCGATTTGACCCGGGGCGCCGCGCGATTGAACCACTCGCTGACCGGCCGCTCGCCGAAAAAGGCGCGCAATTCCTCGGGCTGCCAGCGAGTTTCCAGCAGATTGCGGACCTCCAGCTGATGCCCGGCAGCCGACAGCAGAGCCTTCTGCCGCTGATTGTTCGCGCAGCCGGGTTTCTCGTAGAACAGGATGGTGGACATGGGGGAGTCGATCGCAGCGCTAATGCGTGGACGATGAATCGGTGCCGGCCAGCCAGGCCTGTTGCGGCGTGTAGTCCCCCGGCGCAAGTGTCTCCATCCGGTTCGTGGCCTGGCATTTCAGACAATGTCCCAGCACGTTGAAAGCCTGGTTGGAGCAGCTATCGGCGTGGGACTGCTTGCAGCCTTCGGTGCCACAGTTGCCGCAACGATGCAGCGTGCCGCGGCAGGTGTCGGCGCTGCCCTTGCGGGTGCCGCTGCAGAGTGTCAGGTTGCCTTTCAGTTCTTCGTAGCGCATGGATGTGCTCCGGATGGTTGAGGGGAAAAGCGGTGTTCAGTTCAGTCGCGCGCCTGCATCACGCGGGCTTCACGGCAATGTCGCCACCCAGGACCTGCGCCTGGCAGGCCAGGCGATGATGCTTGCCGGCGTAGTTGTCGCGCAGCACCTTGCCCTCCAGCACCGAGGGTTCGGTCAGATTGTCCCAGCCCTCGACGACCTTCATGATGCAGGTGCCGCAGTCGCCCTCCCGGCAGCCATAGGTGATGCCGGCCCCGACCTTTTCGGAGATCTCGATGATGCGGGTGCCGGCCGGCACGGTCACGGTGACGCCGATGTCGGCAAAGGTAACGGTGGCTTTGGCCATGGGAATCTCTCTTAGTGTCAGGAGTTGGAGGACAACAGTTCGCTCATGTCGATGACCCGGTTCGCGCGCCGGCCCATCAGTTCCTCGCCGAGGGAGCGGCCAAACTGCCGGCACTCCTCGATCTCTTCGGGCGTCGGGATCAGCTTGAGGCGCACGCCTTGCAGGGGCACGCGCAGTTTCAGGCCGCGCAGCCGGTCCTCGATCATCCGCACCGCCTCGCCGCTCCAGCCGAAGGAACCGAAGGCCGCGCCTAGCTTGCCCTTCATGTCGATCACGGTCAGTGACGACAGCAGGTCCCAGATGGGCTTGACCGCATCGCCATTGATGGTCGGCGAGCCCAGCACCAGCCCATCCGCCTCTTCGAGCAGATCGGCGAAGGAGTTCGTCTCGCCGCCAGTCAGGTCGTACAGCGAGGCCCGGACGCCTTCAATTTCCTGGGCCGCGGCATAGATCGCTTCGGCCATGCGCGCCGTGTTTCCGTAGGAACTGATGTAGAAGATCAGCAGGGTCTTTTCACCCGGGAAGATTTCCCGCTTCAGGCGCGGCGCAGCCAGTTCGCGATAGCGGCCGACGTAGGCCGTCGGTCGGTCGCGGAGGATGGGGCCGTGCGCCGGCGCGATGACCTGCAGCGGCAGCGGTTCGATCAGCGCCAGTGCGCGCAGCACATACTCGCGGAACGGCCGCATGATGTGGGCGTAGTAGTACTCGAACGAAAAGCGGAAATCGCCGCAGGTGTCGTTGAACAGCCGTGGATCGCAGAAGTGGCAGCCGAACACATCGCCCGAGAAGAGGATTTCTTCCTCGCGGAGGTAAGTGCACTGGGTGTCGGGCCAGTGCAGATAGGGCGTGTGCAGGAATTCGAGGCTGCGGTCGCCCAGGTCGACGCGGTCACCCGTGTCGACCGGTGTGAACTCGAGGTTTTCCCGCTTCAGCAGTGCTTTCAGCATCAGCTGCGCCTGGAAGGAAATGTAGAGCCGCGCCTGCGGCGCTCGTTGCATCAGTTCCGGCAGCGCGCCGGTATGGTCGGGTTCGAGATGGTTGATCACGATAGCCCGTATCTCGTCGTAGGTCGCGACGGCTTCGAGCCGGGCAAAGAAGTCGTCGGCGAATTCTTCCTTGACGGTATCGACGATGGCGACGCCCTCGCTGCCGCGCACGACGTACGCGTTGTAACTCGTGCCGTTGGCCGTCTTCAGGATGACGTCGAAGGTCCGGATGTCCGGGTCGAGTGCGCCGATCCAGTGCACCCGTGGGGAAATCTCGATCGGGCGCCGGTCGGCGATGGCATGTTCGACGGCTTTCGGACTCATGCGGGTTCAAACTCCGAAAAACGTCGGTGGTTGAAGTGCTCGGTCAGCCTCCGGCGCGTCATGGCGGTCATCCGCAGCGCTCGCCGTTCGCGTCGAACAGCAGTTCCGCCGTCTCCCCTTCGGCGTCGATGATGGCCGCGCTGCGCAGCACACCGCGCTCGTCGTAGCGATACCGATGCTCGAGCTCGGTCTCGCCATAGACGATCTTCTGCAGGCCGATCAAGCGGTCCTGCGCATCGAAGTAACCGCGGATGTAGGTGTTGCGGTTGGCGATCTGTTCCGGTTCCAGCGGGGCCAGCAGCGTCAGCGGCAGGCTGATGCCCCGGTAGGTCAGGAAAAGTCGGCATTCGCCTTGTAGCACTTCAGTCATGATCGTCGTCGTCACAGCAGGTGGCTGCTGGCGGAACGGAGGCCGAGTCAGATGCTCCGCTCCGTTCCGGTCACAGCGCCTGCCTATACCGGGCGGTTTTCCGGAACCTTGATGGGGCCCATGATCTTGAGGCCTTCCTCGAAGCTGATTTCCGGGAACTTGTCGTTGAACTCGGCGGCCGCCTCGGCCACGGCGACCAGCTTGCCGGCCGTATCCAGCTTTTTCAGGTCGTTGCGCTCGATTCCGAACAGTTCCAGGATTTCGTTGTAGACGGTGGCCTCCTCGAGCGGCAGCACCCAAAACGTTGCTCCGCCATAAGCGATCTGGTAGCGCTTGGAGATGTCCAGGTTCCCGGCAAAGAAGAAGTACTTGCCCGTGGGCGACAGCTTGTCGCCCAGCACTTCGCACAGCAACTTGAGATGCTCCAGGGACAGGGCGACGCCCGTCAGGAACGGTATGGTCGGTTCGCCGGCCTTCACCAGGGTCATGACCTGGTCGAGCTTGATTTCCGGCGGTCGGGCTTCGTCACTGTACTGCTGCGCAAACTTGAGGGCGATGGCGCCCCGGAAACCGAAATGTCCGGCTTTGGCGGTGGCACCCTTGAAGACGGGGCTCATCAGGCGTCCTTCGGCGTCGAGGGTGCCCAGCGGTGTTTCGTTGATAGTGGTCATAACGCTCCTTGAGTTACTGGTTGCGAAGAAAATCAGCCGTTTTGAAAAAGGACTCCTTGAGCTGGCGCAGTAGCGCCGGATCGGTTACCTGTTCCTCCAGCGCCTGGGTCATACAGTCCATCCAGGCGTCGCGGGCAGCCTCGTCGATGGGGAAGCCCAGATGCGACCGCCGCAGCCGAGGCGGGCCAAAGCGCTCGGTATACAGCGGGGGCCCGCCTAGCCAACCCGACAGAAACAGGAACAGGCGTTCGCGGGACTGGCTCAGATCGTGCGGGTGCATGTCGCGGATCGAACGCGCCTGCGGGCGTTCGCTCATCAGTTGATAAAACCGTTCCACGAGCCGGCGTATGGCCGGTTCTCCACCCAGCAGGCGATAGTGCGGGTTCTCGGCCACTGCGACGGCCGTGCCGAGGGGCTGCGGGGCGGTCGGTTGGTTTGGTGGCATGCGATGACTCTCGGTCGGCCGCTCACATCGTCACGACCGGGATACCCAGCGCGACGCGGCGACCCAGCATCGTGTCCACCTTGCGGCGGGTGTTTTCGATGGTCAGTGGTTTGGCCAGGATCGATTTTGCGCCTTTCTTCAGACATTCCCGGGCCAGCGGGTCGTCCGCGGTGTCGGCCACGATGATGATCTTGACGCCGTCGAGACGGGTGCAGACCTCGTCCAGGACATCGACACCCTTGTCCTTGACGATTCCGACGCCGAGCAGCAATACCGAGGGTTTCCACTCGACGCCTTTCGCGTAGGCCGCATCGAGGCTGCTCAATTCGTGTGTTTCCACTTCGTCGTGCAGCATGAACTGCAAGGCTGCGCTGATGATTTCGTCGTCATGCACGACGAATACCCGCCGGTTATCCAGCGCCTTTTCGGTATCCACGCCGATCTGCATAAGCAATGCCCTCTTGCATTGGGTTGATGAGGCGGCCGTTACCGGGCCCGTCTAAGTTCACCCCTTTCTATATAAGGAAGCGAGCATGACTCTATATGTAACCGTTCACGCCCCCTCGCGGGAGCGGTCCGGGAGGTCGAGACACGCCGTGAATCCGTCCCTGGCTCGGCTGGGGGTTCCCTCCCGCAGACGGTCTCGCCCTCCCGGCCCGCGCCCACTACCCAACAAGGCAGCAGGGTGAATGGTTACCTCTATACAAGGCCTCCGGCTTTGTATCCGGGCGCCGCTATCTCCCGCCGTGACCCTCGCTCCGAGGCGTCATGGCGATCTAGAGGCGGCTTCCGTATTGCTCGCGAGTCCTGCCTAACTTCGGGCCGGTCTTGCCCGTGATCCTTATTAAGCAATTAAGGAGCCAATAAGTCGCGCGCGCGCGAATGTTGCAAGGCACTGTAAATAAAGAATTAAATCTTGTGGCTATGCCGTCTTCACGGTGCTCTGCCTTTGTTTTGTTCCTTACAAACGCTCGGGTTTTTGTTGGGTTGATGACACTGCCGTCGCAGCCTTTGCGACCCGTAATGCAAAAATTTGCCTCCTAAAAAACAGTAAGTTAGGAGGATTATTTATGGTGGCATGCCCATTGCTTTGTGGTAAAGCGAGCAGCATTCACTATTCGCGAAAGCGGTAGCGACAACAAGAAGAAATAGAAAGCGCGACCCATTGGTGCTTAGGCCGGAAGTTATCTTGCGGCGGAATACTGCCTAGTAGCGGACTGTATTTTTCCTTAGTTATTCCCGGAGAAAATCATGGCAGGTTTACGGCAAATCGCTTTCTACGGCAAAGGTGGTATCGGCAAGTCCACCACGTCCCAGAACACGCTGGCCGCGCTGGCCGAAATGGGGCAGAAAATCCTGATCGTCGGCTGTGACCCGAAAGCCGATTCGACGCGTCTCATTCTGCACGCGAAGGCGCAGGACACCATCTTGAGCCTGGCGGCGGATGCCGGCAGCGTCGAGGATCTGGAGCTCGAAGATGTAATGAAGGTCGGCTATCGCGACATCCGTTGCGTCGAGTCCGGTGGTCCCGAGCCGGGCGTCGGTTGCGCCGGCCGCGGCGTCATCACCTCCATCAACTTCCTGGAAGAGGAAGGTGCGTATGACGGCGTCGACTACGTCTCCTACGACGTGTTGGGCGACGTGGTCTGCGGCGGGTTCGCCATGCCGATCCGCGAGAACAAGGCGCAGGAAATCTACATCGTGATGTCCGGCGAGATGATGGCCATGTATGCCGCCAACAACATTTCCAAGGGCATTCTGAAGTACGCCAATTCGGGCGGCGTCCGCCTGGGTGGGTTGGTCTGCAACGAGCGTCAGACGGACAAGGAATACGAGCTCGCGGAATCCTTGGCCAAGAAGCTCGGCACCACGCTGATCCACTTCGTGCCGCGCGACAACATCGTGCAGCACGCCGAGCTCCGCCGCATGACGGTGCTCGAGTACGCGCCGGACTGCAAGCAGGCCGAAGAGTACCGCCAGTTGGCGCAGAAGATTCACGCCAATAAGGGCAACGGCACGATCCCGACGCCGATCACGATGGACGAGCTCGAAGATCTGCTGATGGAGCACGGCATCATGAAGCCGATCGACGAGTCACAGGTCGGCAAGACCGCGGCGGATCTGGCGGCCTAAGGGGCTGGGAGGGGCGTGGGGCCGGCGTTGCGACGCCGCGCCTCAGGCCCGACTCCGCCGGCATCCCGCGCCATTCCTTCCCAAACCCAAACAGGAGCGTGAAATGAGCCTCACCGTTGAGCAAGTTAAAGAACGAAACCGGGAACTGATCAAAGAGGTTCTCGAGGTTTATCCCGACAAGACCGCAAAACGTCGCGCCAAGCATCTTGGCCAGTACGAGGAAGGCAAGTCGGATTGCGGCACCAAATCGAACGTCAAGTCCATCCCGGGCGTCATGACCATCCGTGGTTGCGCGTATGCCGGATCCAAGGGCGTCGTCTGGGGCCCGATCAAGGACATGATCCACATCAGCCACGGCCCGGTGGGTTGCGGGCAGTATTCCTGGGCCTCGCGCCGGAACTATTACATCGGCACCACCGGTGTGGATACCTTCGTGACGATGCAGTTCACCTCCGACTTCCAGGAGAAGGACATCGTCTTCGGCGGTGACAAGAAGCTGGAAAAGATCATCGACGAGATCGAGGATCTGTTTCCGCTGAATCACGGCATCACGGTTCAGTCCGAATGCCCCATCGGCCTCATTGGCGACGATATCGAAGCCGTTTCCAAGAAGAAGTCGAAGGAATACGCCGGCAAGACCATCGTGCCGGTGCGTTGCGAAGGCTTCCGCGGTGTGTCGCAGTCGCTGGGTCACCACATCGCCAACGACGCGGTGCGCGACTGGATCTTCGACAAGGGCGACAAGCACCCCGAATTCCAGACCACGCCGTATGACGTCGCGATCATCGGCGACTACAACATCGGCGGCGATGCCTGGTCCTCACGCATCCTGCTCGAAGAAATGGGCCTGCGCGTGATCGCGCAATGGTCCGGCGACGGCTCGCTGGCGGAACTCGAGAACACGCCGAAAGCGAAGCTGAACGTGTTGCACTGCTACCGTTCGATGAACTACATCTCGCGCCACCTCGAAGAGAAGTACGGTGTGCCGTGGGTCGAATACAACTTCTTCGGGCCGACCAAGATCGCCGAGTCGCTGCGCACCATCGCCAGCTACTTCGACGACACCATCAAGGAGAAGGCGGAGCAGGTCATTGCCAAGTATCAGCCGCTGATGCAGGCCGTGATCGACAAGTACCGCCCGCGCCTGGAAGGCAAGAAAGTCATGTTGTACGTGGGCGGCCTGCGTCCCCGTCACGTGATCGGCGCTTACGAGGATCTCGGCATGGAGATCGTCGGCACCGGCTACGAGTTCGGCCACAACGACGACTACCAACGGACCACTCACTACGTCAAGGACGGCACGCTGATCTACGACGACGTGACCGGCTTCGAGTTCGAGAAGTTCGTCGAGAAGATCCAGCCCGATCTGGTCGGTTCCGGCATCAAGGAAAAGTACGTCTTCCAGAAGATGGGCGTGCCGTTCCGCCAGATGCACTCCTGGGATTACTCGGGCCCGTATCACGGCTATGACGGCTTTGCCATCTTCGCCCGGGATATGGACATGGCCATCAACAACCCGGTCTGGGGTTTGGCCAAGACACCCTGGAAGACAGCTGCCTGATCGGAAAGCAAATGTAGGGTGGGTTAGCGACTTGAAACGCAACCCACCAGCCACTGCCTCGGTGGGAGCCTGTCCCTTGCACGATAACCCACCACCCTACATCGGAGATTAACCATGAGCCAGAATGCAGAAAAGGTCCTCGATCACTTCAATCTGTTCCGCGAGCCGGAATACGTCGACTTGTTTGCGAAGAAGCGCAAGGAGTTCGAGTTCATGCCGCCGGACGAGCAGGTGGCGGAAGTTCGCGAATGGGTGAAGACCGAAGAGTACAAGGAAAAGAACTTCGCCCGCGAAGCCCTGGTCGTCAATCCCGCCAAGGCCTGCCAGCCTCTGGGTGCGGTGTTTGCCGCGGTGGGTTTCGAAAGCACGCTGCCGTTCGTGCACGGATCGCAAGGCTGCGTCGCGTACTACCGTTCGCACTTCAGCCGTCACTTCAAGGAGCCGACCTCGTGTGTGTCGTCTTCGATGACCGAAGATGCGGCGGTGTTCGGCGGTCTGAACAATATGGTCGACGGTCTGGCCAACTCGTACAACATGTACAAGCCGAAGATGATCGCGGTTTCGACCACCTGCATGGCAGAGGTCATCGGCGACGACTTGAACGCCTTCATCAAGACCTCGAAGGAAAAGGGCAGCATTCCGGCCGAATTCGACGTGCCGTTCGCTCATACCCCGGCGTTCGTGGGCAGCCACATTACCGGTTACGACAATGTCATGAAGGGCATCGTCCAGCACTTCTGGGACGGCAAGGCGGGCACGGTGCCGGCGCTGGAGCGCACGCCGAATGAGTCGATCAACTTCATCGGCGGCTTCGATGGCTACACCGTCGGCAACCTGCGTGAAGTCAAGCGGATCTTCAATCTGTTCGACATCGATTACACCATCCTCGGTGACAACAGCGATGTCTGGGATACCCCGACGGACGGTGAGTTCCGCATGTATGACGGCGGCACTACGCTGGAAGAGACGGCCAATGCGCTGAATGCCAAGGCGACGATCTCGATGCAGGAATACTGCACCGAAAAGACCCTGCCCTTCATCGCCGAGCACGGCCAGGAAGTGGTTGCGCTGAATCACCCGATCGGCGTCGCCGGCACCGACAAGTTCCTGATGGAAATCTCCCGTTTGACGGGCAAGCCCATCCCGGCTGAACTGGAGAAGGAGCGTGGCCGCCTGGTGGATGCCATCGCCGACTCCACGGCTCACATCCACGGCCAGAAATTCGCCATCTACGGCGATCCGGACCTGTGCTACGGCCTGGCGGCTTTCCTGCTGGAGCTCGGCGCTGAGCCGACCCATGTCCTGGCGACCAACGGTGGCAAGGCCTGGGAAAAGAAGATGCAGGAACTGTTCGACTCCTCGCCGTTCGGCAAGAACTGCAAGGTCTACGCGGGCAAGGACTTGTGGCACATGCGCTCGCTGCTGTTCACGGATCCGGTCGATTTCCTGATCGGCAACACCTACGGCAAGTACCTCGAGCGTGACACCGGCACCCCGCTGATCCGTATCGGCTTCCCGATCTTCGATCGCCACCACAAGCACCGCTACCCGGTGTGGGGCTATCAGGGCGGCTTGAACGTCCTGGTCTGGATCCTCGACCGCATCTTCGATGCCTTCGATGCGAACACGAATGTCCCGGCCAAGACGGACTACAGCTTCGACATCATCCGGTAAACCAACCGCACCCACCGTAAAAACGGGATAGTCCAAGCCGGAGCGCCCTGACCCAGGACGCTCCGGTGCACTCCCGAACATCGAGGAACCCAAAATGGGCAACGTCACTTTTTCTAGTCCCCTGATGCCGAAGGACCTGACGGTCTACGCGGTCGCCGGGGATACCCACACGCTGCTGAAAGTCGCGAAGCAGCATAAGATCCCGCTGCCGTTCGAATGCGAGGACGGCGAATGCGGCTCCTGCGTCATCGAAGTGCAGGAACTGTCCGACAAGCCGTTCATGGCCCAATCCCTGACCGAGAAGGAACGGGCGACCCTGCTGGCGGCCGGCAAGCTGACCAAGGCGCAGATCGAAGACGCGGTGGTCAACGACCGCCCGCCGCCGTTCCGCCTGGCCTGCCAGTTCATCGTTCGGCACGAAGACATTCTGGTGAAATTCTCCGGCGAGCCGGGTGTGGTCTAGTCGAAGTCGAACCCGGTCCAAGTTAGCGGACCAGGATGCCGGCGGCCGAAGGGCTGCCGGCATTTTTCGTTGTACTGCAGCGTCGCGAGCGTCCAATGCGGTGCGTCCTGCCGTCAGCCATCAATCCTCAGCCCGCCTTCAGGTCCAAGAATCCATGCTGAACGTTCGCAACGCCAAGGTAATGGACCACCGTAGGGGCACCATGAGTTGCCCCTACAAGCCGGCCAGCGCGGAAGTGACCTTGTCGATCTCTTGGCGTTCACCACGCGTCAGGGCCATGATCTCGTCGGTGCTCATCTTTACCGTGGCCACACCACGCAATGTTGCGAAGCGGCTTGGAGGCTGCTGGGTTTCGGCCGGCGCAAGCCGCACTTGACCGTCTTCGGTCACCTTGAAGACGACCGGGCTGCCGGCCCGCAAACCGAGCATGTCGCGAATCCGTTTCGGAATGGTGACTTGTCCCTTCCGGGTAAGCCTGGTGCTCATGACGTTCTCGCGAAAAGTAAGACTCTCCGACCGGATGGTATGGCTTTGCGATGGGGATTGACAGCATGTCGCGCTGAGGTTGGCTGGGCCGGGCTCAGGGCCATCGCCCGAGGGCCAAAGGGGCTTGCTGAAGCGCATCTTGACGTCCAGGCTGCGCGGCACCCCCGAGCATGGCAACGGGTAGGCCGGATAAGCACGCCCTTAGCGAAGCCGAAGGGCGCAGCGCATCCGGCGATCACCGGGATGAAAGAATGGATCCGCCTGTTTGCCGGATGCGGCGCGCTGCGCCTTATCCAACCTACGCGAGGTTGTCACGATAATGTGAAAGGGTCGCGTAGCGACAGGGGTAACCGGAAAGCACCACCGCACCGCGCATCTCGTGCGCCGTGCGCACGATATCTGCCCCAACCCGCTCCGGCAACCGGTGGAGTCCCAGCGAATACGCTGTGCTGATCCCTTGCGCGTCTTCCTCCGCCCCTTGTCCGCTTCCTGACATTCGCCCCGCCATTTGTTCATTACCTCACAGTTGGAATGGCTGTAGAAAGGGAAAACGCCCAAGTAAAACAGCGATAAAGAAGAGTGGCACGAGCTCTGCTTAGAATGACGCAAGAGTTCCAGAGGTGCCGAATGAGCAGCTTATCGAGCAAGGTCCAGGAAGTTTTCAACGAGCCCGGTTGCGGCAAGAACCAGGGCAAGTCGGAGAAGGAGCGCAAGAAGGGCTGCACCAAACAGCTTCAGCCGGGCGGAGCGGCTGGGGGCTGTGCCTTCGACGGCGCCAAGATCGCCTTGCAGCCGGTCACGGACGTCGCGCATCTGGTACACGGCCCCATCGCCTGCGAGGGCAACTCCTGGGACAACCGCGGCTCTAAGTCGTCCGGCTCCAACCTGTGGCGCACCAGCTTCACGACCGACATCAACGAAACCGATGTCGTGTTCGGCGGCGAGAAGCGGTTGTACAAGTCCGTCAAGGAGATCATCGACAAATACGATCCGCCGGCGGTCTTCGTCTACCAGACCTGCGTGCCGGCGATGATCGGCGACGACATCGAGGCGGTCTGCAAGGCGGCCAGCAAGAAGTTCGGCAAGCCGGTCATCCCGATCAATTCGCCCGGTTTCGTTGGCCCGAAGAATCTCGGCAACAAGCTGGCCGGCGAGGCCATCCTCGACCACGTCATCGGCACCGAGGAACCCGAGTACACGACGCCGTACGACATCAACATCATCGGCGAATACAACCTGTCCGGCGAACTGTGGCAGGTGAAGCCGCTGCTCGACGAACTCGGCATCCGCATCCTGTGCTGCATTTCAGGTGACGCGAAGTACCACGACCTGGCTTCGTCCCACCGCGCTAAGGCGGCGATGATGGTGTGCTCCAAGTCGATGATCAACATCGCCCGGAAGATGGAGGAGCGCTACGACATCCCGTTCTTCGAGGGTTCCTTCTACGGCATCGAGGATACCAGCGAAGCGTTGCGCGAAATCGCCCGGCTGCTGATCGAGCGCGGGGCTCCGGCCGAGTTGATGGATCGCACCGACGCCCTGATTGCCCGCGAGGAAGCGCGCGCCTGGGCCGGGATCGAGCATTACAAGCAACGGCTCGCCGGCAAGAAGGTGCTGCTGATCACCGGCGGCGTGAAATCCTGGTCCGTCGTGGCCGCGCTGCAGGAGGCCGGGCTAGAGGTCGTCGGCACCAGCGTCAAGAAATCGACCAAGGAAGACAAGGAGCGCATCAAGGAGATCATGGGCGAAGACGCGCACATGATCGACGACATGAGCCCGCGCGAAATGTACAAGCTGCTGAAGGACGCGAAGGCCGACATCATGCTGTCGGGTGGGCGCTCCCAGTTCATCGCGCTGAAGGCCAAGATGCCCTGGCTGGACATCAATCAGGAACGGCACCACGCCTATATGGGTTATGTCGGCATGGTGGCGCTGGTCAAGGAGATCGACAAGGCGCTGTCGAATCCGGTCTGGCAACAGGTGCGCCTGCGCGCGCCGTGGGAAGAGCAGACCTGGGAGGAGGTGGCCGACGCTGCCATCGCGGCTGAAGCGGCCGCTTTGGCGGCGGACCCGGCCCGGAAAGCCGAGAAGCGCCGCGCGACGACCGTCTGCCAGTGTGCGGGCGTGGCGCGCGGCACGATCGAGGATGCCATCGTCGCCGGCGGCTTGACGACGGTTGAGGCCGTCTCCGAGCAGACGCAGGCCGGCACCGGCTGCGGCAGTTGCATCGGCAAGCTCGACAAGATCCTGCAAACCCAGGACCACTGGAATCCCGAGGCCGTAGCCGCGGCGGCCCAGTCGCAACAGGCCGCCTGAGGCGACGCGCATGGCTACCGTCACCACTTCGAAGAAGTCCTGCACGGTCAACCCGCTGAAGATGAGTCAGCCGATCGGCAGCGCGCTGGCCTTCATGGGGGTCAAGAACTGCATGCCGCTGTTTCACGGCTCGCAGGGCTGCACCTCGTTCGGGCTGGTGCTGTTCGTGCGCCACTTCAAGGAGGCGATTCCGCTGCAGACGACGGCCATGAGCGAGGTCGCGACCGTGCTGGGCGGCTTCGAGAACGTCGAACAGGCCATCATCACGATCGCGAAACGGCAGAAGCCGTCCATCATCGGCATCTCGTCCACCGGCGTCACCGAGACCAAGGGCGACGACGTCGAAGGCTACCTCAAGCTGGTCCGTGACCGGCACCCGGAACTCGACCACATCGCGCTGGTGTATGTGTCCACGCCCGATTTCAAGGACGCGTTCCAGGATGGCTGGGCCAAGACGGTCACGCGCATGGTCGATCAGCTCGTCACCGAGACCCCGGCCGATGCACCGCGTGAGCGCGACCGGATCAATGTGCTGCCCGGCGCGCACCTGACGCCCGGCGACATCGACGAACTGCGCGACATTCTGGAGGGCTTTGGCCTGGAAGCGGTCGTCCTGCCCGATCTGTCCGGTTCGCTGGACGGCCACGTGCCCGACGATTTCACGCCGACGACGCTGGGCGGCATTTCGCTGGACGAGATCGCCGCGATGGGGAGCGCCTGCCATACGCTCGCGATCGGCGAGCAGATGCAGCCGGCGGCCGAGGCGATGGAGCAGCGGACCGGTGTGCCGTTCACGCTGTTCGACCGACTCACGGGGCTCGAGGTCAACGACCGGCTGATCGCGCTGCTGGCCGAACTCAGCGGGCGGCCGGTGCCGAACAAGATCAAGCGCCAGCGCAGCCAGCTGGTCGACGCAATGCTCGACGGCCATTTCCATTTCGGCGGCAAGAAGATCGCGATCGGCGCCGAGCCGGACCTGCTGTGGACACTGAGTCAGTGGATCACCGAGATGGGTTCGGAAGTCGTGGGTGCGGTCACCACGACGGCCTCGCCGCTGCTGGAGCAAGTCCCGGCAGCGGAAGTATTGATCGGCGACCTGGAGGATCTCGAAGCCCGCGCGCGCGGCTGCGATCTGCTGATGACCCATTCCCACGGGCGGCAGGCGGCGGAACGACTGGCGATCCCGTTCTACCGCATCGGCATTCCGATGTTCGACCGGCTCGGCGCGGCGCACCAGACCATCGTCGGCTATCGGGGCACGCGCAACCTGATTTTCGAGATTGCGAACATGTTCATGGCCGATGGACATGAGCCGCAGCCCGACACGTGGGCCCTTCCGGAGAATACAGAGCATGTTGGCGAGACGGCGCTTGCGGCTGGTTAAGTCAAACGACCCGGTGATCGAAACAAAACCTTTCGGAGGCAGTATGAAAGTCGCCTTTGCCACGCAGGACCTGCAGCGAGTCGACGCCCACTTCGGCTGGGCCAAGAACATCGCGATTTATGAATTGTCGGCGGACGGCTACCAGTTCCTGGAAGCCGTCCAGTTCGAGGGCGACCTCCAGGAAGACGGGAACGAAGACAAGCTCGCGCCCAAGCTGGAAGCCGTCAAGGACTGCGCGATTTTGTATGTCGCCGCCATCGGCGGCTCCGGTGCGGCCCGTGTGGTGGCACTCGGGATCCATCCGATGAAGGTGCCGCAACCCGAGCCGATCACCGATCTGCTGGAGAAATTGCAGCAGGTCCTGAAGGGTACGCCGCCCCCCTGGCTGCGCAAGGTCCTGGCCAAGGACAACAAGGGCGAGGAACGAACATTCGATTTTGATGAGGAAGACGAGGTGGAACATGCCTGAAGCGGCTGCCCTACAAACCCCTGCGGAAACGTCGCCGATGGACTCCGTGTTCATCAAGGAACTGGTCAAGCAGTGGCGGGCCCAGGACACCCACGGCACCTGGGAGCGCAAGAGCGACGAGGACTTGCTCGAGCCCTACATTCTCGACAAGGAAAAGCGCAGGACCATCCCGATCATCGGCGATCCGGACCCCGAGACGCTGTGGCGGATGGAGCTGTATTACAACGCGATCGGCCTGTGTATCGAGCGCGCCAGCGGCGTCATGGTGTCGCCGATGATGAAGATGTCGCATGAAGGCTTCGGCCGACAGATCCTGTTGGCCGGGCGCCTGGTGGTGCTGAACAAGCAGCTGCGGGACGTGCACCGCTTCGGCTTTCCGACGATGGAGAAACTGGCCGAAGAAGGCGAAAAGGCCGTTGCGGCCGGCTTGACGATGATCGAAACCTACCCGGATGTAGCGAATTACGGCTGAAGGACGGGCCTTTAGTGGGTAATTGCAGAGATGAAAGAACGAATAGTTGAAATCTTCGCCCCGCGGGCGATCGTGGCACTGATGATTTACGTGCTGCTCTGGTCAATCCTGGATTTCACTCAGGGCGGCCTGTAGCAGGCCCCTGGCGACAAGACAGTAGCGCAGCGAGGTTAGGTATGTCGGAAGTAGAGGACCTCAAGGTCAAACTGAAAAAGCTGAATGCCCAGGCGACGGCCCTCAAGATGGATCTGCACGATCTGGCCGAGGACCTGCCTACCGGGTGGGAGAAGATCCCGGAGCTGGCTCAGAAGACCTTCGAGGCGTACCGGTTATTGGATGAATTTCGCAAGGCCAACGCCTAGGAGCGAACGAAGATGAGCGAGTTCAGTGTAGTGCTGCCCGGCGGGAAAGTCTGGGTCCCGCAGTTCGTCGACGCAATCGACCAGGAGAAGTGCATCGGATGTGGACGCTGCTACAAGGTCTGCGGCCGCGAGGTGCTGGAACTGGTCGGCATCGACGAGGACGGTCAGGTCGTGCACCTCAGCGGAGACGATGACGACGATGATGAGTACGACAAGAAGGTGATGTCGATCGCTCACGTCGAGAACTGCGTCGGCTGCGAGGCCTGCTCGAAGATTTGCCCGAAGCAGTGCTACACGCACGGGGCCGCCGCCGCTTGAGCCGTCGGGGCCGGATCCGTCCATTCACGTTCGCAGGGGAGTCGCGCACTTGTTGGCCACGAACGAATATCTCACCTACGACCCGTTATTGAGGCATGCCCGGGACCCGGGAGATCCCATGACCCTCGCGTTCGCCTCGGCGATCGAGATGGCACGGAGTTCGTCCCGCCTGCCCGGCATGGATGGCTTCGGGTTGGATCTAGCGGAATTCGGTGCCCTGCTCGATGCTTATTTTCCCGGGGCGCGCAGTGCCTATCTGCCGTCTGCCGCGCGCGCTGCGCTGGTGGACGCAAAGGTCAGCCGCGGCTTGGACGAGTTCGACGATCTGGCCGCGCTGCTGCTGAGCTACCGCCGCGACGACCGGCGCGAAACGCGCTGGCTGGCTTATGCGGTCACGGCCTGCAGCATGGGCGAGGACCATCTGTGGCAGGACCTGGGCCTGCCCAGCCGCCAGTCCCTGTCCGATCTGCTGGCGACACATTTCCCTGATTTGTACGCCCGCAACACCGGCGGCATGCGCTGGAAGAAGTTCTTCTACAAGCAGCTCTGCGAGCGGAACGGCGCCTTCGTCTGCCGCTCGCCGAGTTGCGCGGATTGCAGCGAATACGCGGTGTGTTTCGGGCCGGAAGAGGAGGGCGCATGGCAGCCGACACGGCGCTAGACATGCCATCGCGTGATGCGGCTTCCGTGCTCGCGGTGGCCGCAGGGCCGGCCGGCGATGGGCTTGCCGATCTATCCCATTTCGGCCTGATTTCGGTCGAAGGTCCCGAAGCCGGACAATTCCTGGGCAGCCTTTTCACTGGCGACGTACGACTGGTTTCGCCTACGCTGGGACAGTTCACGAGCTGGTGCGACGGCAAAGGGCGCATGCTGGCGACCTTCTGGCTGTTCATGCGCAGCGACGGCTACTACCTGCTGCTGCCGATGGCCTTGCTGCCCACGACCGTGAGCCGCCTGAAGCAGTTCCTGCTGCGGACCAAGGCGACCATCAGCGATGCCAGCGATACGCTGGCGCGCGTCGGCCTGTCCGGTGCGGGCGTGGCCGCCGCCCTGGGCAGTGCCGGGATCGACGCCGCCGCCGCGCGAGGCAGCACTTTCGATCTGGACGGATGCACTGTCGTCGCCCTCGGTCATACCGCTCAGCCGCGCTGGCTGGCGATCGGACCGGCGGGAGCGCTCGGCTCCCTGTGCTCCGGGCGGTTACCCGCCGTTCAGCCTATTGACGATGCCGGCTGGTCGTTGCTCGATATCCTCGCCGGGATACCGCTGCTGCTGCCGGAAACCAGCGGTGAGTTCATCCCGCAAATGGTGGATCTCGAAGCGCTTGGCGGCTTGTCCTTCAAGAAAGGCTGTTATCCGGGCCAGGAAGTCGTGGCGCGCCTGCACTACCGCGGGCAGCTCAAGCGCCGCATGGTCTTGGCCACGGTCGCGGCCGATCCGGTTCCGTTACCGGGCACGAAGCTCTATGGCCCGGGCACCTCGGAGAGTATCGGCATGGTGCTGGCCGCCGCGCCCGCCGGGCCAGGACAGGCGGCCATCCTGGCCGTCGTGGTCATCGAACAGCTCGAGCAGGGCGATATCCGTTTACAGAGCGCGGAAGGGCCCCGGCTCACCGTAGCAACTGGCGGCGCGGATCCGGGTTACCAGCCGATGGAGGGCTAACGCGTGTCCGGAAACCTGCCGAAGCGGCGGAAGTCGCATGAATGGACGGTGGAAGTCGAAACGGTCTATCTGGGATCGGAATCGCAGCCGGAAGCAAACCGCTACACCTTCGCCTACACGGTGACGATGCAGAACACCGGTACCGTGCCCGCCAAGCTGCTGGGTCGGCGCTGGGTCATCACCGACGGCAACGGCAAGGCCGTCGAGGTCGTCGGCGAGGGGGTCGTCGGGGAGCATCCGCATCTGATGCCGGGCCAGGCCTTCAAGTACACCAGCGCCGCGACGATAGAGACACCGGTCGGCTGCATGCAGGGCAGCTATCAGTTGATGGCCGACGACGGCATTCCGTTCGAAGCGCCGATCAGCCTCTTCAGTCTTGCGCAGCCGCGGGGACTCCACTAATGAGGATAGGCGTACCGCAAGAGATCAAGGATCGCGAAGGGCGGGTTGCCTTGACGCCGGACGGGGCTCGCGCGCTCGTCGGGCGGGGCCACCAGGTGCTGGTGCAGCAGGGCGCCGGCCTGGGATCCGGCTTCGCGGACGACGAGTATCGTGCGGCCGGTGCATCGATCGGAACCGTGGATGAGGCCTGGGCCGCCGAGTTGGTCGTGAAGGTCAAGGAACCGATGGAGGCCGAATATGGCTATCTGCGCGACCAGTTGCTGTTCACCTACCTTCATCTGGCCGGCGTCACGCCGACCCTGACCGAGGCGTTGCTGGCGGCCGGTACGACCGGGATCGCCTACGAAACCTTGGAGGATGCTGCCGGGCGTCTGCCGCTGCTGGCGCCGATGAGCGCCGTGGCCGGCAACATGGCGGTCACGGTTGGAGTGCAATACCTGGCCCGGCACCATGGCGGACGAGGCGTCCAGTTGGGCGAAGTGCTGGGCGTCCGGCATGGCCAGGTGCTGATCGTCGGGGATGGCGTGGTCGGCATGCACGCCGCACGCACCGCCCGAGGCCTGGGTGCCCACGTCGCGGTGGCGGGCCTGGATACCAAGAAGGGTCTGCAGATGCGCCGCGAAATCGCGGACGACATCCACTTCTTCATATCGGATCCCGGCCGCATCGCGGCGCGAGTGGCCGATGCCGATCTGGTGATCGGCGCCGTGCTGACGAAGGGCGCCAAGGCCGACTCGGTGATCACCGAGGCCATGATCCGCTCGATGCGTCCCGGTGCGGTCGTG
This sequence comes from Methylotetracoccus oryzae, assembly GCF_006175985.1. Taxonomy (GTDB): domain Bacteria; phylum Pseudomonadota; class Gammaproteobacteria; order Methylococcales; family Methylococcaceae; genus Methylotetracoccus; species Methylotetracoccus oryzae. The sequence goes on from NZ_SRSH01000010.1 coordinate 39,622, forward strand.
GTCGACGTCAGCATCGATCAGGGCGGTTGTATCGAGACCTCGCGGCCCACCTCCCATTCCGACCCGGTTTACGTCCGCCACGGCGTGATCCACTACTGCGTGACGAACATGCCCGGCGCCTATCCGCGCACCTCGACGATCGCACTGACCACGGCCACCTTGCCCTACGTCACGGCGCTCGCCGACAAGGGACTGGATTTCCTGGCGGAAGATGCCCGGCTGGCGCGCGCGGTGAACACCTGGCAGGGGTCGCTGACCTGCCTGCCGGTGGCGAAAGCCCTGGGCCTGATGCAGCGCTATCGGGAGTTTGCGCCCGAACTCGACTCGGTTGCATAGCCCGACGACTGCGATGCAGCCCGTGCCACCGCCGTCGAACCGATGAGCACGCCATATCGACCGCTCCGTCGGTTCGAACGACCGAGTACTGTTGAACCGGGAAGCGTTGTCGGCCGGATGAGCGCCATGCCTGCAGAACTACCCGTACTTTATATGGCAGATAAGGGGCAACGCGATGGGTGATGAGAAAGCGGGGCAGGAAACGGGCGGAAAGTCGCTGTACTGCTCCTTTTGCGGAAAAAGCGAGCATCAGGTCCATAAGCTGATCGCGGGGCCCGCGGTGTTCGTCTGCGACGAATGCGTGGAACTGTGCAACGACATCATTCGCCAGGATTCGGAGCAGAAGGCTTCGGAAGCGATGCAGCACCTGCCGAAGCCCGCCGAGATCAAGGAGGTGCTGGACGAGTACGTCATCCGGCAGGACCGTGCGAAACGGATCCTGGCGGTTGCCGTGTACAACCACTACAAGCGGGTGCATCTGCAGGCCGACAGCGATGACGTGCAACTGGCCAAGAGCAACATCCTGCTGATCGGCCCGACCGGCTCGGGCAAGACACTGCTGGCCGAAACCCTGGCGCGCGTACTGGACGTGCCGTTCACGATTGCCGATGCCACGACGCTGACCGAAGCCGGCTACGTTGGCGACGACGTCGAAAGCATCATCCAGAAGATCCTGCTGAACTGCGATTACGATATCAAGAAGGCCGAGACGAGCATCGTCTACATCGACGAAATCGACAAGATTGCGCGCAAGTCGGACAGCCCTTCCATCACGCGTGACGTTTCCGGCGAGGGCGTACAGCAGGCGCTGCTCAAGTTGATCGAAGGCACCGTCGCGTCGGTGCCGCCGCAGGGAGGGCGCAAACATCCGCAGCAGGAACTCATCCAGGTCAACACGGCGAACATCCTGTTCATTTGCGGTGGCGCTTTCGCCGGTCTGGAGAAGACCATACGCCAGCGCTCGGAGCGCGGTGGCATCGGCTTCTCGGCCGAGGTGAAAAGCCGCGATGAGCGCCTCAGCTTGGGGGAGATCCTGGCCGGGATCGAGGCGGAAGACCTCATTCGTTACGGCTTGATACCGGAATTCGTCGGCCGGCTGCCGGTCGTCGCAACGCTGGAGGAACTCGACCAGCCGGCGCTGGTGCGGATCCTGACCGAACCCAGGAACGCGCTGACCAAGCAGTACCGCAAGCTTTTCGAACTGGAAGGCTGTGATCTGGACTTTCTGCCGGGCGCGCTGCAGCGCATCGCCGAACGCGCACTGGAGCGCAGAACCGGGGCGCGAGGTTTGCGGACGATCATCGAGCAGGCCCTGCTCGACACGATGTACGAGATTCCGTCGATGGAGGGTATCAGCAAGGTCGTCGTCGACCAGCGCGTCGTCGATGGCGAGGTGGCGCCCTATCTGATTTTCGAGGGTGACGAGCCGCAGTGCGCATCGGCCTGAGCCGGCGCGGTTGCCGGATTGCCGCTGTGTCGGCGCGAGCCGGTTGATCGGCGGCCGGTAGTGGCTGCAGGTCATCGTCCGGCAGTGAGGTTCTTCCGGTGGAGAGCGGGCGATACGCCATCGTTCTACACAGTTTCCTTAAGCTTTTTTGAGAGGAGATAGGTATGGGTAAGATAGGCATATTCTTCGGTTCGGATACCGGCAACACGCGCCGTGTCGCGAAATCCATCGCCAAGAAGCTCGGCGATGCGGCCGACGCGCCCGTGGATGTCAAGAAAGCCAGTGTCGATGACCTGCTCAAATACGATGCGCTGATCCTCGGCACGCCGACGCTCGGTGATGGGGAGTTGCCGGGCTTGTCCGCCGGCGCCAGCGACGAAAGCTGGGAAGAATTCCTGCCGAAGCTGGCCGGACAGGACATGAGCGGCAAGGTCGTCGCGCTGTTCGGACTCGGCGACCAGGAAGGGTATGGCCATGAGTTCGTCGACGCGATGATCTTCCTGTACGACACGGTCATCGACGCGGGCGCCAAGGTGGTCGGTTTCTGGCCGACCGACGGTTACACGTTCGAAAAGTCGAATTCCATCGTCGACGACCAGTTCGTCGGCCTGGTCATCGACCACGAAAATCAGAGCGACCAGACCGACGAACGCCTCGACGCGTGGCTCGAGGAGATCACACCTGCGCTGACCGGCGCCTAGTCGCGACCGGTTTCCCGAAACGCGTCTTCTGCGGCTGACGCTCCCGCCTCCGATTCGGGGCGGGTTCGTCGAGGCCCTCGGTCCTCCACCCCCGACTGGCGCGTCGTGTCCTCGGGCCGTTGCCTTCGGCCGAGAGCGAAGTACGCGGCACGTTACGAAGCCGACAATCCCCGGACTGCACCACTTCGAAATGTCGTAAATGCGCCAGGCGGTCCGCGTCTGACGACGACCCGTCTGCGGTTCGGTCAGAGCCAGCAGGGTATTGATTTAAAAGCGGGGTATCCGGAGAGAACGCAAACAAACCGGGTGCCATCCGGTGATGGCGCAAAGCTTGCTGCGTGTTTCGGGTAGTCACTCCCGGGAGAACCCAGTCATGCTTGAGACGGCGATCGTAGGCGCGGGCCTGTGCGGATTGAAGCTGGCCCATCAGTTGCTAACCCAGGGGAGCGCATTTGCCGTCTTCGAAGCACGCGGCCGGCTGGGCGGCCGCATCCTCTCGGTTCCGAGCGAAGCGGCCGGGATGGCACTGGACCTTGGACCCTCGTGGTTCTGGCCGGATACCCAGCCGCGTATCGCGCGCCTGGTCGAGGATCTCGGCCTGCGCAGCTTTCCGCAGCATGACACCGGCGAAGTCCTGAACCTCACCGATCATGACAAGCCGGCGGAAACCCTCCAAAGGCCAGACCTGAATGGCGGTGCCCGGCGCATCGAGGGTGGGATGGGCGCGCTGGTGGCAGCCCTGAGCCGTGACCTTCCCGAGACCGCGATGCACTTCGACCACGTCCTGACCGGTGTCGTCGACCTGGGCGATCATGTCGCACTGAGTTTCCGCTGCGGTAGCGAAGTCACGGAGGTGCTCGCGCGGCGGGTGGTGCTGGCGATGCCGCCGCGTCTGGTCGAGGAACGCGTGCGCTTCGAGCCACCGCTGGATGGCCAGTTGCAGGAGGCGATGCGCGAAACCTACACCTGGATGGCGGATCAGGCCAAGGCCGTGATCGGCTACGAACGGGCCTTCTGGCGCGCCGCCGGCCAGTCCGGCAACGCCTTCGTCCACCACGAACATGTAGTCCTCGGCGAAATCTACGACGCCTGTGATGCCAGCGGCGACAAGGCCGCACTCGGTGCCTTCTTTGCGCTGTCCGCGGAGCAGCGGGCGGCCTTTCGTGGCGGCATGCCCATGTTGGTTTCCAGCCAGCTGGTCCAGGTCTTTGGGCCCGACGCTGACTCGAGCGAGCAACACATCCAGGATTGGGCGGACGAACTCTATACCTGCAGCAGGCGGGACCGGACTCCGCCCGACAACCATCCCGAATACGGGCATCCCGCTTTGCGGCGGCCCCAGTGGGGTGGCAAGCTGCTGTTCGGCGGGTCGGAAACGGCCAGCTACGGCGGTGGTTACCTGGAAGGTGCACTGGAGGCAGCCGCGCGTATCCAGCGCACGCTGATCCAGTCCGCAGCCTTCGCCCGCGCCGACCGCGTTCTCGGCGATGCGCCCAACGCGGCGAGCCTGTCGAGCTTCCGGACCTGGGTAAACGCGCAGCGCAGCGACGTGTTCGAGCGGTATCGCCGTCACCTGAACCAGAAGCTGGCCAGTCAACTCCGGGAGCAGATCACCCAACGCGCCGTGCTGGGCACGATGGAGCAGATCTACAGCGAGGCCCTGGCGGTCATCGAGGATTTGCCCTTCGAGCCGGATCAGGAAGCCAACTCCGAACTGACGCACCAGCTGCTGTCGCCTTTCGTGGGCTTCAACAAGGCGCTGCTGGATCAGGTTCTGGCCTTCAACCGCACGTCCTGTGCGCTGTCCAACTTCCCTGATGAGCACGTCGTTTCCCCGGAATACCTCGAAACGATTGCGCGGGACTTGGCCGCAGCCTGGCGCGAGTTCGCCTTCGGCGTCGACGCGCAGCTCGGCAGCCGGGCTCCTGCGGTCAATGACATCGCCAGTGCAGCCTGATGGGGCGCTCGTTGGGACCCGCTTCCGACATACAGGGCTTGCCACGACGCCCCGGCGTTGGGCCCTTTGCGGGCGACCGCGGCTCCCCGAGGCTCGGCCCCGGCAGTTCGTCACGGATCGGGGCGGGGCGGGTCACAGCCGCCGGGGAGCGGGGCAGGACTCATGCTTGAGCTGGACGTCAAACTGAGTCTGGACCGCTTCGATCTGGCCGCCGCGCTTGCCGTCGACAGCCCCGTCACGGCTTGTTTCGGTCCTCCGGGGTCGGGCAAGAGCACCCTGCTCGGCATGATCGCCGGCACCGTGAATCCGCAGCGCGGCTGGATCAAGCTCGAAGGGGAGACGCTGTTCGATAGCGGGCGGGGCATACGCGTCCCGCCCAGGCGGCGCCGGGTGGGACTGGTCACGCCTGATCCGACGGTCTATCCCCGCTATCCGGTCAGGACACACCTGCAGGTGGCATATGGCCAGGCACCGTTTCGGAGCGACGGCATCCGCTTGCGCGACGTCATCGAACTGATGGAACTGGACAAGGTGCTGGACTGCCACTCCCATCAGCTTTCGCCGGGCGAGAAGCAGCGTGTCGCGCTGGCTCACGCGCTGATGAGCTCGCCGCGCTTGCTGTTGCTCGACGATCATTCGCAAGTTCGCGACGGTATGGGCGTGTCTCGCATCCTGCCGTTCTTGAAACGCGTGCGGGACGATCTGGGCATTGCGGTCATGTATGTCAGCCCCACTCTGGGAGGGGTGCTGCAGCTGACGGATCAGATGGTGCTGCTGGCCAACGGACGGGTGCTCGGCGTCGGCGACGTACACCAGATCATTGCGGAGCGGATCCTGTTGGCGAGCTCGGCGCTGCAGGGGGTCGACAACGTCCTGCCCGTCACGATCCTCGGCCACGAGACCGACACCGGCTGCACCACGGCCTACTACTATGGTGCCGAACTGGTATTGCCGATCGCTCCGCACCTGCCGCTGAACGAGTCCGCGCTCGTCTCGGTCAGTTCGAGCGCCATCGCCCTCTCCAGGAATTATCTGGACGGCATCTCCATTCAGAACCAGATCAAGGGGCGCATCGGCGCGATCATCTGTGCGCCGGACCACGTCGTGGTGCAGATCGACTGCGGCACGACGCTGCTGGCCGGCGTGTCGCTGCGGGCGCTGAAGCAAATGGATCTCCGGGAGGGGGACAACGTCTACTGCCTGATCAAGGCACATGCGTTCGCCCATGTCGCCGAAAGCCCTTCACCGCCAGCCAGGCGGGCCGTCTCGCCGCTCGCAACGAGCGCCGGCGCGGGGACTGTCGCCTTACCGGGTGGCGACGAACGGGAGCGGGCAGCCGTGCTGCCGGCGCTCGAGAAGCCGTTTTCCCCGACCAGGCACTAGACCTCCCGGGCATGCCCGTTCTTTCAGCCACGACGAGAGTAGCGATGAGCACCTACATCAAGACGACCCAGGACGGCCGCAAGGTCGAAGTCATCGACCAGGCCATCTGTCTGGACGGAAAAACGGAAGCGGACCATCTGGTGCCGGTCGCGGAACATCCCAACCGCGCCAACATCCAGCAAGCGGCGCCGGACGCCACCCACATGGCCGGCCGCTTGGCACTGACGGCGGCGGAAGCGACAGCGGCGCTGGCGGCGCTGGAAGCCAACCGCCTGGCTTACGAGACGAGTCCGAAGGGCTTGGCCGAACGTATGCGCAAGGCGCAGAACACGGCGCTGGCGAACCGGGACGGATAGCGCCGCCGATGATGCGGTAGCACCGTCGCGTGTGCCGTGGAGTCCCGCTTGCGCGGGTATGACCATTGGGCTTGCGTGACTTGCGTGCTGGCCGGCGGCGAGAGTGAGGACTGGCCTTGCCGGAATGGCGCGCTGGTCGGCCCGAGTCGGTCCTCGCAGCCCGCTATTTCAAGCGGAGGCGGTGCTGAGGACGGTGCAGCGGGTCGGGCGGCTCGTTGAGTCGCTCTTCCCAGGCGACGCGGGCCAGACGCAGAACCTCCTCCAGACAGTTGCGGTTCTCGGCCGTGAAATATAGGCGGCCCACCAGTTCCTCGACGATCAGATCGATGTCCGGAGTGATGTCGAGGCCGAGTCGGCGCGCGACGCGGCGTCCGAAAGACTGCCAACGCGAGGGTTTGACGGGCGCAACGGCCAGCCGGAGATAGCTCTCGAAATGCCGTTTCGCGAACTCCGACCACGTTCTCCGCAAGAAATCCTCGTCCTGGAGGTAGCCGTCGAGTTCGGCGAACCGGCGGAGCATGCGGTCGCGGGCTGCCCCCTCGGCCGGATGCGGGCGTTCTTCCGGTGGAGGCATTATTTCGAAGGGAATGCGTTCGAAGGATCGCACGCCGTCCTTGGCGACCTCGGCGAGCAGCACGAAGGAATAGGCGGAATCGGCCCGGTGCCGCTTCATGTAGGGGAGGCTGTACGCGGGAAAGATGAAATTGCCTAAGGAGTAGGCCACCAGGCAGCCGTCGATCATTTCGCAGCCCTGCGGCACATGCGGGTGATGGCCCAGGATGATGTTCGCTCCGCTGCGGGCGATGCGCCGGAACTGCTCCAACCGCGGCACGCTGGGCGTCGGCATGAACTCGATGTCGGCGTGAACGGACACCACGACGATGTCGACCGAATCCCTTAGCTTGGCCACGTCCTCGAGCACGGCGTCCAGCGTGTAGTAGGCGTAGCACGGCCCGCGCGTTCCCAGCGAATAGTTGGAATCCTCCCCGTAGCACAGGAAACCGAAACGGATGCCGTCCACCTCGACCAGCGCGGGCCGGCGCGCTTCGCTCTGTGTCCGTCCGACACCCGCCGTGACCAGCCCCGCATCCTCCAGGGTCTGTCGCGTGTACGCCATGCCCACCACGCCCGCATCGAGCACGTGATTGGCCGCGAGATTCAGGAAATCGAAGCCTGCGTCCTTGAGGGCCCGGGCGCAGTCGGGCCCGGGGAAGGTTGCGATCAGAGCCTTGCGGTCGATTTCATCCTCCGGATAGTCCGGCGGTGGGAGCACCGTTTCCATATTGCCAAAGAGCAGGTCGGCACGAGAGAGGATCGGCGCCATGCGCTCGAAGGGCCACTGTACGCCGCTGGTTGCGATTCCCTGGCTGACGCCCATGGCGAGCGCAATGTCGCCGACGGCACCAAACGTCACGGTGTTGCCCATGTCTGAGGATTCCCGGGGTCTGTGGGTTAAGTCGCGCATTTTACGCCCGCGGAAGATGCGCCACTATCGACGCCGGAGAGAAGGCCGTGTGCGACTTTCGATAGACCGCGCCATGTACCCGCCATCCAAACTCACTCCCGGGGGCCTAATCCTTTTGACATTCCCACCCGGACCCGACATCCGGGCTAGAATGGCACGCCCAGTCGGCTCGAGGACAGATATCGCGGCTGGCTCAAAAATCCGTCATCCTGAATTTCGCGATCGGAGAATAAGCAGATGCCCGACGTAGCCGCCGATCTGAATTTCTGGATCGGACTCGGCCAGATCATCCTGGTCAACATCGTTCTGTCCGGCGATAACGCCGTGGTGATCGCCCTGGCCGCCCGATCCCTGCCGGACGCCCAGCGCAAGCTGGCCGTGATCTGGGGTTCGGGGGCGGCGGTCGTCATGCGTATCGTGCTGACCCTGGTCGCGCTGGAATTGCTGCGTCAGCCCTACTTGAAGTTGATCGGCAGTGTCCTGCTGTTCTGGATCGCCCTACAACTGATGCTTCCGGGCGAGGATGGCACCGAGAAAATCAGTCCTCGCGACCATTTGTTCGCCGCCATCCGGACGATCCTGCTAGCCGACCTGTTGATGAGCCTCGACAACGTGATCGCCGTCGCGGCAGCGGCCAAGGGCGATATGACCTTGCTGATGATTGGGCTGGCCATCAGTATCCCGCTGGTGATCTTCGGCAGCACCCTGGTGTTGCGCTTGATGGACCGGGTCCCGATCGTCATCGAACTTGGCGCCGCGCTGCTCGGATTCGTTGCGGGTGAGATGCTGGTGACCGACCCGGCGCTTGAGCACTGGTTCGAGGCGACGGAGATATTCTGGCTGGGCGACCTGATTCCGCTCGTCGCCGCCATCCTGGTCATCGTCGGCGGACTGTCGCTGGCGGGGCGCAGGAAGAAGCTTCGGCCGCGCGAATTGGTCGATCTCGCCGAGGGCGAGCAATCCAGGACCGGCCGCTGAGCCGAAGGAGCACGCAATGAAGAAAAAGATCCTGGTTCCGGTGGACGGCTCGGAGCCTGCGCTCCGCGCCATCGATGACCTTATCGCTGGAATGTCCGGGAGTCATGGTCCCGAGCTACACCTGCTGAACGTCCAGCACCCCCTGATCGGCGATGTGGGCCGGTTTCTCGATCATGAGCAGATCAGTGGCTATCATCGCGAAGCGGGGCTGAAGGCCCTGGCAGCAGCGCGCAAGAAGTTGGACGATGCCGGCATTCCCTACGCCGTTCACATCAGCGTGGGCGAGCCGGCCGACATCATCGTTCAGTATGCGAAGGAAAAGGGGTGCGACGAGATCGTCATGGGCGCCCGCGGGCATGGCGTCATTGCGACGCTGTTGCTGGGTTCGGTGGCCCGAGCCGTTCGCGAACATGCCGGCATGCCGGTGCGCGTGGTGGAGTGACCGGAATCGACGATATGGTCGAGCCAGGTTACGCCTGGGATCGCAACGGTCGATCAGGTTCGGGTTGTCCCGTAGAATAATGTGCCTAAGCCTTTAGGCTTTCACACGCTGATATACCCCGATGCTCGGCAGATACCCTACACGAAATCTGGCGCGGACCGCCGACGTCGTCGAGCCATGCCGCAACGCGTCCAGCGAATGCGGTGCCCGGCAAGTTGCCTGACGTGAGCGACAGTAAGGCTTACTCTGCGATGGCGCCGGTCAGATAACGGGGAGCCCTCGATTGGACGGCTCAAGCAAACGCCGGGCAGCGCCCCACAGGGCCTGCGAGTCGCTGTTCGTCCTTGCCGGCGTGATGTATCCCGACGGTACTTTGGCGACCGTCAATCGTGCGGCTTTTTCAGGTTTGCCCGTCGGGCGTGGCGCCGCGATCGGCAGACCGTTCTGGCTTGGACCCTGGTGGTATAAGCAGCCGTCGGTGCAGCGCGAAGTTCGGGAGGCCGTGGCGCGCGCAGCCCAGGGCGAGCACGTCCACCTGTTCGCCGACACATGTCATGAAGGTGGCCGCTCCATTCGTGTCGATCTGTCGCTGAAGCCGGTTTTGGATGACGAAAACAGGATTGCATGGATTCTCGTCGAAGCCACCGGTGACTATTCTGCCTCCCCAGACCAGGACTCGCTGCAGCGCCGCAACCGAGAACTCGAGCAAAAGATTGCGGAGCGTACCGAGCGGATGCGGATGATGATCGAATCCTCCGCCGAAGCGGTAGTAACCATAGATCAGAGCGGACTAATCGAAGAATGGAACCAAGCCGCTGAACGTATGTTTGGCTGGCCCCACGCAGAGGTCATCGGACTCCGCTTGTCCGAGGTCATCATTCCGCACCGATACCGCGAAGCCCATGAAGCCGGCATGCGGCGCTTCCTCGCCACCGGAAAAGGCGACGTTCTGAACCGCACCATTGAGCTCTCAGCGCTGAATCGTTCGGGGGAGGAGTTCCCGATCGAACTAACGGTTTGGCCGGTGCCTTGGGGTGGTACCTACCTCTTCAGCGCCTTTCTCCGTGACATCACCGAGCGCAAGCAGGTTGAGTTGGCGGCGGCGGCTCAGACCGATCAGGCCCTTCGTTTTCGCACCACCTTGTATGAGCTGGCGCGCATGGACAAGTCCGATTTCTCCGGCTCGCTGCGAACGATCTTTGCGGCCGCAGCCGATGCACTCGGATTGGAAAGAATGGTATTCGGCCGCTTCGAGCAGCAGGCGGGAGGGGTGATACTGCGGATCGGGATGATTTTCCGCGCAGGTTCAGGCGACACGGCACCGGACTCGGCGCTCGGCGCGTTCGGCATGAACAGTTTTCCGCAATATTATGCGGCACTCATGTCCAACCGGCCGATAGTCGCCCATGACGCCTGGACGGATCCCAACACGTCCGAGTTTCGCCGGGATTATCTCGAGCCTCTCGGTATCACGTCGATGCTCAACGTGCCGGTGTGGCTGGATGGACACGTCGTGGCCGTGGTCTGTCATGAACACATCGGTCCCGCCCGGCAGTGGACCGCCGAGGAGGCCGGCTTCGCTCTGTCGATCGGTAATCTGGTCGCGCTGACGCTGGAAGCGGCCAGCCGGGCTCAGGCCGAGGCGGAACTGCGTGAGGCCGAGGCGGACGTGCGGCAGGCATTGGTGCGCGAGCAGGAGCTTAACGAGTTGAAGTCACGTTTTGTCTCGATGACCTCGCATGAGTTTCGCACGCCACTGACGGCCATCCTCTCGTCGACCGAGATGCTCGAAGCGTATGGCGAGCGGCTTGGCGCCGACAAGCGGGCCGAGTTGCACGGCATGATCAAGACCGCAGTGCGCAATATGACCGGTCTGCTCGACGAAGTGCTGTTCATAGGGAAATCGGATACCGGGCATCTGGAGTTCAACCCCACCGATACCGATGTCGATGCTTTCTGCGAGGAGTTGTTGCGGGAGATTCGTACCGGAGTCGGCCGAGCGCATCAGGTCGTCTACACCGGTCCCGGCCATCCGTTGCCTGCCCATATCGATGCCCAGTTGTTGCGACAAATCCTGACGAATCTGCTGAGCAACGGCATCAAGTTTTCGCCCAAGGGCTCCACCGTAACCCTTACCTGCGATCGACTGCGAGACCGCCTGTGTTTCGAAGTGACCGACCAGGGGCTCGGCATTCCACCAGAAGACCAGGCTAATCTTTTCAGCACGTTTCACCGCGCCCGTAACGTCAACAACATCCAGGGTACCGGCCTGGGGCTGGCCATCGTCCGCAAGTGCGTGGACCTTCATGGCGGCGAGATCAACTTCACCAGCGAATTGGGTCGCGGGACCCGTTTCCGGGTCCTGATTCCCGTCAGAGTGAACGCCGCATGACGAACATCCTTGTGGTTGAGAACGACCCGGCTTTGCGCATGCTCATCAGCCAGTTGCTGGAACTGGAGGGCTTCAACGTCGCTACCGCAGAGAATGGGCGGATTGCGCTGGAGGCGCTCGACATGCAAGCCCCCGAACTTGTCGTGTGCGATCTGGTCATGCCCGAAATGAACGGCTGCGAGGTGCTGAAAGCATTAAAAGGGAATCCACGCACGGCACACGTGCCGCTGGTCTTTTTGACCGCCAGCGCTGCCCCTAGCGAGCGTGAAAAGTGCATTGAACTGGGCGCCTCAGCCTTCATGACGAAGCCGTTTCACCAAACCGAACTGTTGGCCACGATCCGGGGATTGCTTCCCGCGGCGGGAATCTCCGCATGAGGGCACGACCCTTAATCCTCGCCGTCGACGATGACCCGGCGCTGCTCCAGTTGTTGTCGATGCGTCTGGACATCGAGGGCTTCAACGTCGTCGGGGCGTCCAGTGGCGAGGAAGCCCTGGCGAAGTTGGCAACGTGCCAGCCGCATCTGGTCATCACCGACATGCAGATGGGCGGTATGGACGGGGTGGCGCTCTTCGAATCGGTACGGCGCAGTCATCCGACGCTGCCAGTCATCATCCTGACGGCGCATGGTTCGGTGTCCCACGCGGTCGATGCCCTGCGCCGGGGCGTTTTCGGTTATCTGACCAAGCCGTTCGAAGCCGCGAATCTGCTGGCAGAAGTCACGCGGGCGCTTGGCCAAGGCGGCGGAGCGTCGCCGGTACCGGCCTTCGATTGGTCCAGCGCGATCATCACGCGCAATGCTGCGATGGAGGCCGTGCTCGCCGAGGCGCGCATGGTGGCAGCGCAAGATGCCAGCGTGTTAATCAACGGCCCCTCGGGTAGCGGCAAGGAGCTGTTGGCCCAGGCTATCCACCAGGCGAGCCCGCGTGCGCCTCAGCCGTTCATCGCGATCAATTGCGGCGCGATACCGGAAAACCTTCTCGAATCGGAGTTGTTCGGACACGTCAAAGGCGCATTCACCGGGGCCGCACGCGACCACAAGGGTTTGTTCGCTGCGGCCAACGGCGGCACGGTCTTTCTCGACGAGATCGGCGACATGCCTGCGTCGCTGCAGGTGAAGCTGCTGCGCGTCCTGCAGGAACGGACGGTGCGTCCCGTCGGCGCGCTGCAGGCCACGCCGATCGATGTGCGTATCGTCTCGGCTACGCACCGCGATCTGGAGCACGAGACCGCCGAGGGACGATTCCGGCAGGATCTCTATTACCGTCTGAACGTCGTCAACCTCGCGTTGCCGCCGCTGAGTGCGCGCGTGGATGACATTCCACTGTTGATCCGGCATTTCACCACACGGCTGGCCGATAAATACGGGAAGAGGGTCAACGGTTACGCTCCGGATGCGATGGAGTTGCTGCTCGGTCATTCCTGGCCCGGCAACGTGCGTCAACTGCTCAATGTCATCGAGAAAGTCGTGGCACTGGCGAGCAGCGAGATCGTTCCGTCGGCACTGGTGCAACGAGCGCTGCAGGGCCCCGCGTCCGCAATCAGTTCACTCGAAGAGGCACGGCGAACTTTCGAACGCGACTATCTGATTCGCTTGCTGAAAGTCACCCGCGGCAACGTCACCCAGGCGGCCCGGCTGGCCAAGCGCAACCGCAGCGATTTCTACAGCCTGCTGCGCCGTCACGAACTCGAACCCGGGGACTTCAAGGACAAGGGCGACTAGCCGTTCCGTTTCCTTCGAACTGGCCGGTGTCAGTTCCCAGTCGGTTACGGTGCGGGTCCGGGGGAACTTATCCCGTTTCCTGCCGAGATGCGGTCCCGCTTGTCTGTGAACTATTCACGCCCTCGGGTGTTGGTCTGAGCGAACACCTGTATTTTTTGTCTTATTCAGAGGCTTAGCGCATTGGTCTGGATGAGGTGTTGGCTCAAGCCAACACTGTGGCCCGCTCGGCATCCGCACCATTCTGCATCAGGGTGCTGACTTAACTAGAGTTTTTCCTCTTGGCACGATTTCTCCCATGTATTTGGCAACGGGGACGCCAAGCGTTCCGCGAACGACACCCACCCGAATACGAAACATGAGGAGCTTAACGATGAACATGACTCCGCGTCACCCGAACTCGCGCAACACGATCCGCCTCGCGGTGCTGGCCGCACTCGGTCTCTTCGGTAGCCACGCTGCCTATGCCGTGACTGCCGACGACGTGGCCTGCGCCGCGTGCGTGGGTACCACTGATCTGGCGGGCAATGCGGTCAACTCGGCCAAGATCGCCAACGGGGCGGTCGCCTCGGCCGACCTGGCCAACGGCGCGGTCACCGAAGCCAAGCTCGCAGCCAGCGTCATGGCCACAATCAGCGCGCTGGTGGCCGACGTGGCGGCCTTGAAGACGGAGAATGCCGCGCTGCAAACGAAGGTCACGGCCCAGCAGGATCTGCTGGCCTATTTCAACCTGACCGAGACCGCCGACCCCAGCACTGGCGATAGCTATCCGACTGTGCAGATCAGCGGTGCGAACCTGCAGATCGTCAATGGCCTCGGCGCTACCGCCACGAAGAACGGTACCGGGAATCTTATCGTGGGTTACAACCAATCCGCTGGCCAATACCGTTGTTCCGTTGGCTGGTATGCGGATGAGCCGACTTGCACCGCGAACGGCGCGCTCTGGTCCAACCAACATCGCAGCGGTTCGCACAACATCGTGGCTGGCGAGGCAAACAACTATTCCGCATGGGGCGGCTTCATGGCTGGCGCCCGAAATACCATCAATCAACCCTTTGCGAGCGTTTTAGGCGGCGACAGCAACACCGCCAGCGGCCAATACAGCATCGTCTTAGGCGGCTGGGGCAACACCGGCAGCGGCAATTTTGGCAGCGTATCTGGTGGGTACAAGAACACTTCCAGTGGCCAATACAGCAGCGTCTCGGGCGGATATCAAAACACTGCTGGCGGCGAGTGGAGCAGCGTTTCGGGAGGTGCCAACCGCGGCGCCGTCGGGTCAACTGATTGGGTAGCCGGCGCGCTGTTCCAGACAAATTAACCTCCGCGCGGGTGGTGGTTCGGCCGGCTCTCGTCCGAACCGCCCCAGCCAGCCCTCAAGTTTCCACATGCCGGCCCTTCATCCCCCGCCGGTCACGGTGGGTGCGGCGAAGGGCCGCCGTCCTTTCGGCGCGTTGAACGGCAACACCCGCTTCGGGAAGGCGGCGTGAACCGGCGGTCCCGCGGCTGACCGGTGCCTGACCCGGCACTATTCGGCCGTTGCCCAAGTCCATCACGAAGCTCATGGCACTGGCGACGGGCCAGAGCGTGCCGCCCCCTTGTCGGTGCAGCGAAGGCTGCAGCGGCCGCCCTCCGCCATCGGACCCTTTGACGACGCCAATAAATCCTTCGATCGCCCCTTGCCGCTGGTCAAAACGGGCGTGTCCTGGCGTTACGCCGGGCGGGACTCCGGCATCCAGTGATAGGGAGGGTGGCGGCTTCGCCATCCCTGGACTTCCTGGGTTCCGGGTTCCCACCCGGAACGACGGTTTGATTGACATGGATTGCGTTACGCACAGTACCCGATCGACCTGAGATCGCTCGCGGCCATATCACCCAGGCCGCGCAGCTCGCCCAGCGCAACCGCAGCGATTGCTACACGCGGCTGCGCCGCCACCGGGTGGAATCCGGCGATTACAAGCAGAGCGGCGGCTAGCCGCTTCGCCGGGCCGAGCTGGGCAGTGTCGGGTCCCATACAGTCAAACCGTGCATTGGCGAAACCCCTCTCCGCTTCCTGCCAAAAAGCCGTGTCGTTCGTCTGTGAACTATTCACGGTCTCCGGTGTTGGTGTGAACGAACACCTATGTTTCTCCATCTATTCAGGCGCTTAGGTCTTCTATCTGCGGGAGGTGTTGGCTTGCACCAACACTTCCGCCGGCTCGGCGTTTGCACCTTTCCGCCTCAGGGTGCGGATTTCAAAAGATTTCTTTCTGTTGGCACGATTTCTCCCATGTATTTGGCAACGGGGACGCCAAGCGTTCCGCGAACGACACCCACCCGAATACGCAACCTGAGGAGCTTAACGATGAACATGAATTCGCGTCACTCGAACTCGCGCACCCAGACCCGCCTGGCCGTAGTGGCCGCGCTCGGCCTGTTCGGCAGCCACGCCGCCTCCGCCGTGACCGCCGACGACGTGGCCTGCGCCGGCTGCGTGAACACCGCCGACCTGGCCGGCAATGCGGTGAACTCGGCCAAGATCGCCAACGGCGCGGTCACCGAAGCCAAGCTCGCAGCCACTGTGATGGCCACCATCAACGCACTCACGGCCAAAGTGGCCACGATGGACGCGCTGTCGGCCAAAGTGGCCGCGCTCGAGACGGCCAATGCCGCACTGCAAACGAAGGTCACGACATTGCAAACCAAGGTCACGGCGCAGCAGAATCTGCTGGCCTATTTCAACCTGACCGAAACGGCCGATCCGAGCACGGGTGATGCGTATCCGACGGTGCAGATCAGCGGTGCGAACCTGCAGATCGTCAATGGCCTGGGTTCGACCGAGACGAAGAACGGGACCGGCAATCTGATCGTGGGCTACAACCAAGCCGGGGGCCAGTCCCGTTGCTCCGACGGTCAGTATGCCGATCAGCCGACCTGCACCGCGAACGGAGGGATGTGGTCCGATCAACACCGCAGCGGTTCGCACAACCTTGTGGCAGGTGAGGGGAACAGCTATTCCGCTTGGGGCGGCTTCGCGGCTGGGTATCGCAACACAGCTAACCGAGCCTGGGCAAGCGTCTCGGGCGGGATGTTCAACACCGCCAGCGGCCAATTCAGCAGCATCTCTGGCGGGTACAACAACACCGCCAGCGGCACCACCAGCAGCGTCTCGGGTGGGTATAACAACATCGCGAGCGGAACTCTGGGCACGGTCTCGGGTGGTGCTAACCGCAGCGCCATCGGGAACTACGACTGGAGCGCCGGCGGGTTGTTCCAGACGCAGTAACCCGCGCGCTGTCGGCGCCGGTTCGGCCGGCTCCCGTCCGAACGGCGCCCGCCGGCTGTCAAGTTTTCGCCTCGCGGCCCTTCATCCCCTGCCGGTCCCGGTGGGTGCGGCGAAGGGCCGCCGTCCGTTCGGAGCGCTGGACGGGCGAGTATCCGCTCCGGGAAGCCTGCGTGAAAGGACTGGTTTAGCGGTCACTGGTTGCTGTTAGCGAATGGTGTTGAGTCGCGCCGGCGCAGCAGCCGGTGCTGTACACGGCAGCGGGATCAGCGAGCAGGCGGCTCAGTCATCGCCCAGATCAACCTGCAGCATGCCGCCTTCGAAGCGCATTGGGTGTTCGGTCATGGTTCGCCCCACTTTCTTCGGGTGCCCGGTGCGCATAAAGAGTCGCCCCTGCGGAAGGGCTGGAAGCCGCATGGTATATGGAGTTTTGGCGTTTAGCGGGGTATCGAAATCCCGCGGAATTTGCTGGGATAGGCCGCAATAGTTGAGGGATTTTGGGGCTGATGATGACTGACGACTTCTTCCGGGCACGCTTGGACCAGATGATCGACCTGCGGCACCCGCTGGCGGTGTTGGCAAGGCGGATGCCCTGGGGGCAACTCGAAGCGGTACTGGGGCCGACCTTCCAGCGGCGGGATCGCGAAGGGCGGGTGGTGGCGGTGGACGACCTGTTCGGTCCCAGTCTGCAGACGGTCGGCGGTGGCGTCAGTGCCGCGGGGCGGCCCCGGTTACCGATCCGCCTGATGGCCTCGCTCTTGTATCTGAAGCATGCCTTCAATCTCAGCGACGAAGCGGTGGTGGAGCGCTGGTCCGAAAATGTGGTCTGGCAGTACTTCAGTGGCCAGGAGTACTACGAGCCGCGGCTGCCGTGCGATGCGACGCAGGTGGGTCGGTTCCGGAAGGCCATCGGTGAAGCGGGCGTGGAAGAGCTGCTGCGGGCGACCGTGGACACGGCGGTGGTGACCCAGGCGGTGCGGCCGCAGGAATTCGAACGGATCATCGTCGATACCACGGTGCAGGAGAAAGCGATCGCCCATCCGGTGGACAGTCGCTTGCTAGAGCTCGCCCGGGCGAAGGTGGTCCAAGCGGCCAAAGCGGTGGGGATCTCCTTGAAGCAGACCTACGCCCGGGAGGGTGCATTATTGCGGCGGAAGGCGGGCGGTTACGCCCATGCGCGCCAATTCAAACGTTTGCGGCGGGTGGTCAAGCGGCAGCGGACGATCCTGGGGATCGTACTCCGGGCGGTGCAACGCCAACGGGCCCAGGTCAGTGGCGTCGCCTCGGCGACCGCGCTGTCACACCTCGACACGCTCTGGCAGCGTGCGGAGCGCATCCGGACGCAGCAGCCGAAAGACAAAAACAAGCTCTACGCGCTCCATGCTCCGGAAGTGGAATGCATTGGCAAGGGCAAAGCCCGCAAACCGTATGAATTCGGGGTGAAAGCCAGCGTCGCCGTCACCTACGCACAGGGGCTGATGGTCGGGGCGCGGACCTTTCCCGGCAACCCCTACGATGGGCATCTGCTCCACGCCCAACTGGAACAGACGACGATCCTGCTGGAGCCGCATGCCATCGCGCCGCAGCAGGTGCTGGTCGACCTGGGCTTTCGCGGCGTCGATGCGGATAACCCCAAGGTCGAGATCATTCACCGCGGCAAGTACCGCTCGCTGAGCCGGAGGCAGCGGCGCTGGCTGAAACGGCGGCAGGCCATCGAGCCCGCCATCGGTCATCTCAAACAAGATCACCGCATGGATCGCTGCTGGTTACAGGGCGCCTTGGGCGATGCCCTACACGCGGTCCTGTGCGCGGCTGGCTATAACCTGCGCTGGCTGATCCGGGCGGTCCTGCGGGGCCGCATCAAGCCGCGCTTTTGGCCTTTGTGGTTACGCGCCTGGCTGGTTTACTGGCCGTCGCCCGCCGCCACCGCCCGTTTGCGCCCCCGCTTCGAGCGTCTCGACCTCACCCTGCCGCCAACGGCGTCGGCCGGTCAGATGCTGTCGAACGTCGGTTGAAGGAATTTCGCAGGGGCGACTAAAGAATGTCCAGGCGATTGGGTTCCTGTCCCGAGTGGCTCCGATATGTTCTCCGCCACGCTGGCGGTTGGTTGAACCCAGTTTTGCGGGCCTTCCGGGCCGCTGAGGAGAGGCACGATAGGAGGCATGGTCAGCTCCAAAGTGTTGTGACCCTCGGTGTTCCTACGGATTGACCGCGACTGCTGGCGCCACCACTCTATCCGCGCAGTGCGCTCAAGGAGCGCGCGCTTGCATGGTCCGTGAGGCAGTAAACGGCATCGTCTTGGGGGGAGCTTACCAACTGGGGGCTGATGCGTCTTGCCATCGCTTCCACGGCGGCTGCTTGCAAGCGGGGCCGGTTCAGATGCCATCGGTGTACCTATTCGATGAGGAGAAGGGCATCATGAAAGCGAAAGCGACACCACTGTTCCTGTTGATATCGGCTCTTACCGTCTTTCCGGCCGCAGCTCTGGCCGACACGCGGGGCGGGGGCGAAACGACAAACAGCAATGTCACTCTCAACAATGTCGTGGATGAGGCGACCGACATTTGGGAGATTCTGGAATCGGAAGGACTGACTTTGACGACGGCTAGCCGGTGCATCGTTACGGCCTGCTCCGACGTAGGTCACCCGGGGAGCGGCACGGACAATGACTATCGGTTCGTCATCTCGGTTGACGATACCAGCCCGGGCATAGACACCTCGTCCGAGCGTTCGCTCGAGATGAGCCAAAACAGCGGTGTCGATGATCCGGATAGCGTCGCGATCTGTTCGACGCGATTCATAAATATCCCGAGCGGCACCCACACGATTTCCTGGCTGGGGTCAAGGGCCACCGCTGCGGACCAACCCACGACGGTGTTTGACACGAACATGACCGTCGGGTGCTTCGACGGGACAGAACTTTAGGGAGCACAGCCGTCCGTTGAAGGGGACCTCTGAACAAGTCCAGGACGAACTTGTTCAGGGGCCGTCACCTTCAAAGTGCGGCTTTGCCGGTGACTCATCGACTCGCTTCGCTCACGGCAATCGAGTTTGACCGTGTCCCTCCATGCACCGTCGGAGTCTCTGACTCAAAGAGGGATTCCCTGAGAGGACCCCGAAAAGTCATCATCCAGGGGTTTTTGCGCTGCGGGACACCTTGTCCCGCAGTGGCTCTCGCGGTGGGATCGCCGAGCGAGTTGGACACAGCGCTGAATGAGTGAGCATTGCCCTATGCAACCTTGGCGTCAGGGCCCTGCGTCAATCATCGCCCAGATCAACCTGCAGCATGCCGCCTTCGAATCGCATGGGGTATTCAGTCATCTGCCAGCCCTCGGGCTGCAGGCAGCGGCCATTGCGGCCATCGAATACCCAGCCGTGGGCGATGCAGTACAGGATCCGGCCGTTGAAATCGCCGCGGCCCAACGAAACCCCTTCGTGCGGACAGCGGGCGTCGTAAGCCTTGGGCTCACCGCCATCGGGCCACATGATGACGATCTCCTTGTCGCCGACCTTGCACGGTACCAGTTCGCCTTCCCCCAGCAAGCTTTGCTTGCAGACATTCTCGTAAGCCATCGCGTTCGCTCCAGGGCAGCCGAAAAATCAGGTTCGCATCAAGATCAGTGGTGCTTCTCCGTCACGACGAACAGCTGACCTCGATATCGCGCTGGTTGGCCGGCGGTTCCGCCGCGTAGGCCTCGCGGCCGGCTTGTTCGTCATAGGGCCGGCTCAGGATCTCGAACAGCGTGGCGATGGCCGAATAGTCGCCGGCCTCGGCTTTCTCGATCGCCGCCTGGGCCAGGTGGTTGCGCAGCACGTACTTTGGATTGACGCGGTTCATGGCCTCGGCGCGGCGCGCATCATTGGTGTTCTGCTCGGCGCGCAGGCGCCGGCGATAGTCGACGACCCAGGCGTCGAAGGCCTCGATGTCGGTCATGTGTTCGCGCACGCCGTGGGCGGGCCCATCGGTATCCGTGCGGATGTCAGCGAGATGGCGCAACGTGCGCGTGAAATCGTTGCGACCGTGCTGCATCACCGCGAGCAAATCGTTGACCAGTCCCGTGTCGCCCTCACGCACTTCCCGCAATCCGAGCTTGTCGGCCCAACGGCGGCGCATGGCTTGGTGGTAGGCAGGGGCGTAGCCTTCGAGGATGCCGTTGGCCGTCTCTCGCGCGGCTTCCGGCTGTGCGGATAGCAGCGGGAGGCAGGCGCGCAGCAGGTGCGAGCAGTTCCATTGACCGACTTCCGGCTGGGCACCATAGGCATAGCGGCCGTCGAAGTCCGAGTGGTTGCAGACGTGATATTGGCGGAACCGGTCCATGAAGCCGAAGGGTCCGTAGTCCAGCGTCAGGCCGAGGATCGAGAAGTTGTCGGTATTCATGACGCCATGGCAAAAGCCCAGCGCCTGCCATTGCGCCATCAACTCGGCGGTTCGTTCGACCACGTCGGTGAGCCACAGGGCGTGGCGATCAGCGCGTTCCTGCAGGTGCGGGTAGTGCTCGTCGATCACGTGATCTGCCAGCCGGGCCAGCGTCTCGGGCTGCCCCAGGTAGGAGAAATATTCGAACTGTCCGAAACGGACGAAACTGGGCGCGACCCGGCAGACCACGGCCGCTGTTTCGGATTTTTCACGTTGCACCGGTTCGGCTGAAGCGATCAGGCTCAGGCAGCGGGTCGTCGGAACCCCGAGCGCGTGCATGGCCTCGGAGCACAGGTACTCGCGGATCGACGAGCGCAGGGCGGCACGGCCATCGAGACCGCGGGAATAGGGCGTGACACCGGAGCCCTTCAGCTGGAGTTCCCGGCGTTCTCCACAGGGGGTGCGCAACTCGGCGATCAGCAGCGCGCGGCCATCGCCCAGTTGCGGGACCCAGTGACCGAACTGGTGCCCGGCATACACCGATGCCGAAGCCGAATAGCCCGGCCAGGGACAGTCACCCGCCAGTGCCGCAGTCAGTTCGTGCCCCGCCTCGACCGGGAGTCCCAGTTCGTCGGCCAGTCGGGAATTGAAATGGGCCAGATGCGGTTCGCGCAACGGCGTGGCCGCGACCGGCACGTGGAACGGGTCGCCGAATCTTGCATAGCGCGGGCTCAGCGGCACCGCCGCCAGAGCCCGCTCGGGCTCCGTCAGCCGCCCCGGTCGCGCGGCGCCGGCGAGATCGGGAGCGGTTGCCACGCCGGTTTCAGACCTGCTCTTCGGAGGGCGCGATGGCCTTGATGCTGAGCGCGTGGATCTCCGCGGGCATCATGTCGGCCACCGCCCCGTATACCATCCGGTGTCGCTCGACCAGACTTTTCCCCTCGAAGCGGGCGGAGGCGATCGCCACGGTGAAATGGCCGCCGCCCGCGTGACGGTGTCCGGCGTGGGCGTGGCTGTCATCGTCGATGGACAGCCGCGTCGGTTCAAAGGCCTGTTTCAAAGCGGTTGCGAGACGTTCGGTACGGTCCATGGCTTACCTCACCAGCGCGGTGCGCGTCATGCCACGGCCGCGACCGGCATCGATGCGGTATCGGCGACGAGTAGCGCGTTGAACTCGGCGAGCGGCAGGGTGATCCGCTCGATGCCCTGTTCGTCCAGAAAGCGCGCCTCGTTCCGGGTCAACTCGTCCGGCAGCACGGCCCAGTGATGCTCCGACGACCGCTTCATGATCTGGCGTGCGTAGGTGCGCTCCAACTGGGTGCGGAAGCGGCAACCCAGGAACAGGAAGCTGCGGCCGGCGCGCAGTTCCTGCACGCGTTCGGGTATCGGGGTCTGGATGTCGATTTCGGTCAGCACTTCCACGTAGTCGGAGTCCGACAGGATAAAATTGCTGGCCGGCGCGATCGAACCCAAAGGCTTGTACAGCACCGTGGCCCAGCGGCTGGCTTCGGCCGGCTCCACGCGTGATCCGTCCGCGGCGAAGTAGTGCACCCAGTCCTGGAAATGCTCGGAGCGGCTGACGCCCTGGATCTGTCCGAAATCGGCGCGCCCGGCCAGTGCGTCCGCCATGCCGCGGTCGTACCACGCATCGACGATCAACGGCAGCGGCAGTCCTGCGAGAAAGCGGTGCAGCGAGGTCGGTTCCGCTGTCGCGGCAAACGCATCGTTCAGCAGGCTGACGAGCGTTTTGCGATGCTTGAAGTTCTCGATGTACTGGCCGGCGGCCGTCAGGTTCTTGCGGATCTTGTGCGGGACGGTGACCTTGGCCGTCAGCAGTTCGACCAGCGTTTCGGGCGCATCGGGCACGCTCGAACTGCCGTCCAGCGTCAGCACGCCGGGCCCGAGGTACGGAATGATGCGTCCGGCCGCGAGCCCTTCGCGAATGGCGGGCGGTAACGGGGTGCTCATGACGCTTGCTCCGCAATCGCCGCCGCTTTCAGCGTATCCACTTCGGTGCGGGGCAGCCGGAAGAGGCCACGGCCGCCGGCCAGTGCCTGATAGCAGTTCAGCGTCTTACGGCTCAAGAGCTTGAACCAGGCGTTGGGGGTGAGCGCCTCGGGGCACTCGCCAATTTCCATCACCGTGCCGTCGTTGTTGAAACGGACGTGCACGACGCATTCGACGGTGGTGGTCTCCTTCGAGACCGTTTCAGTGGCTGTCATGGTAACTCCCAACAAATTCAGTGATTGACCCATTCGATCGTGACCCGGTGGTGGCCCAGCAAGGCCTGGCACGACAACCGGGAGCGCAACGTATTTCCGCCGATCAGGGCGAGCCGATCACTCTCGCCCTTGCGGACCTTCGACAAGCCGCGTCCTCCCTGCAGCACCGTGACGTGGCAGACCCCGCAACGCGCCCGTCCGCCGCAATGCCGGGTGACGATGTCGCCGGCGAGCTTGACCGCGTCCAGCAACCGCGAGCCGCTGGCCAGCTCGAAGGTCTTGCCCAGCGGCAGCACGGTCACGCTGACCTTCCCGTTGCGCCTGGTGCTGCTGCGCAGGAACCCCGACATGCCCGGTGCTCGTCAGTAGATCGCCGCGCCGGCCCCCACATTGACCGAGGCATCTTTCGCGGTCTTCACGATGAAGCCGATCTGGTCTTCGGTCAGATGGCCATGGAACGGCAGCGCAATCGCACGGTCGGCCAGCTTCTCGGTGACGAAGAAATCGCCCTTGCGGTAGCCCAGCGTGCCGTAGTGGCTCTGGGTGTGCAGCGGGTAGCAGAACGCCGCCGCTTCGATCCGCTCGGTGGACAGGTCCTGCACGATGGCGTCGCGGCTGGACTTCGAGAAACGGGTTCCCAGGTGGATCAGGTAGACGGTCCAATGGATCTCGTCGACTTCCGGGGCCATGTAGGCCGGCTTGATGCCTTCGAACGACAGCATGTGCCGGTCGTAGTAGTCGGCGACGTCCTGGCGGCGATCGAGGATGTCATCCAGCCGCTGCAGTTGCGTCAGACCCAGCGCGGCGTTCATTTCCCCCATTTCGGCTCGATAGGGCGGGAAACCGCCGGCGATGATGGAATGGCGTTCGTCGCTGCGCCGCCCGCGGCAGGACCGCAGCTTGGACGCCAGCGCCGAGTCGTCCGTGACGACCATGCCGCCTTCGCCGGCCGTCAGCGGTCCGGGCTGGCTCAGATCGAAGATCGCGCAATCGCCGAAGGACCCTACGAGCCTGCCCTGATAGCGTGAGCCGATGGCCTCGCTGGAATCCTCCAGCAGCAGCAGGCCATGCCGGTCGGCCAGTTCGCGCAGCGGCGCCCACATGGCGGGGTGGCCGTTGACGTTGCAGGCCACGATCGCCCGCGTCTTGTCTGTGATCGCGGCCGCCGCCTTCTCGGGGGCGAGGGTGCACGACCAATAATCGATGTCGGCAAAGACCGGTTTGGCACCCGCCAGCGTGATTGCGTGCACCGTCTCGCGAAAGCCGAACGGTGGGGCGATGACTTCGTCGCCGGGGCCGATGCCATACGCCCGCAAGGTTGCCAACAACCCCAGCGTGGCGCTGCCGACGGCGACGGCGTGCCGCCGACCGAGGTATTCGGCAAAGGCCGCTTCGAAGGTCTCGACCGTCGGCCCTGCGGACAGACGGGGCGACTTCAGGACATTCTCGACGGCTTCGAGCTCGGCCAGGCTGATGTCCGGGTCGGAAAGCAGAATACTCGGTTGATCGCTCATGTCGGGTTCCTAGCGCTTTTCGGCCACGATCAGGCCGCTGGCCGTTGCGGGATCCGCTGTGATCCGGGGGCAGTGCTCAGAGGTATCGATGAAGAACACATCGAACCCGGCCGTTTGCAGCGCGGGCGTCTCGGTGTCCACGTCGCTGACATCGCAGCGCGTCAGCGACACACCCGGCAAGGCTTGGCGCAGGTTCGCGAGCCGTTCCGCCGTGGTGCCTTCGGCCTCCAGGACGGACCGGATCCGTTCGAGTGCATCCGCAGGCAGCGCCACGTCTAGTCGCTCACCTTGCGGGCCTCGACGGTGATCGGCAGGGTCGTGCCTTCCGCCATTTCGGGTAGCGCGAGTTGCCAACCGTTGGCCAGGGTCACCATGCCGCCCCACAGGTCCGGTTTTTCCTGCGACACGATGGGTTCCTCGAGATCCTTCTTCGGGACGTAGGCTGAAAGGACGCCGGCATTGTCTCTGCGGATCATGACCTTCATACGGGTTCCTGGCTGATTGAAAAGAGGCGGTTGCGGATCGGGCTCAGGCGGCAGCGGCTGGCTGAGCCGGCGTCAGCGCCGGTAGGATCCGGATGACGTGATCGATTTCCCCGGGTGTGGTGAACCGGCTGAGCGAAAAGCGGATCGTCGACAGCGCGTCCTGCGGCTTCAGTCCCATGGCCAACAGGACATGGGACGGCTCGGTTCCGGTCGCGCTGCAGGCGGCCCCCGCCGAGGCGTGAATTCCGGCGCGGTCGAGCTTGTCGAGCACGAATTCGGCTTCCGGGCCGCCCAGATTCAGGCTGGTCGTGCCGGCCAGGCGAGTGGCGCCGGCGCCGTTGATGGAGGCGCCCGGCAACTGGGCCAGCAGTCCGCTCTCCAGACGTTCGCGCAGTGCGCCAACCTGCGCCGCGTAGCCGTCCAGACCGGTGGCCGCCAATTCGGCCGCGGTGCCCAAGGCCGCGATCGCGGGCACGTTCTCGGTGCTGCCGCGCCGACCGCGCTCCTGATGTCCGAATAGCAGCGGCGGAATCTTGTGGCCTTTTCGCACGAACAGCGCACCGATGCCCTTGGGGGCATGCAGCTTGTGTCCCGACAGCGACAGGAAGTCAACGGGCAAGGTGCGCAGATCGATCGGCGTCTTGCCGACGGCCTGTACCGCGTCGGTGTGGAACAGCACGCCTTTCGCGGCGGCCATTGCCGCGGTTTCTGCGATCGGGAACACCACGCCGGTTTCGTTGTTGGCCCACATCAGCGTGACGAGGGCGGTGTCGGCCGTCACAGCGCGTTCGACCGCGTCGAGGTCCATTTGGCCTTCGCCGTCGACCGGCAGGTAAACGACTTCGATACCGTCCTGTTCCAGATGTTTGAGCAGCAGCAGCGTGCTCGGATGCTCGACCTGGCTCGTCACGATACGCCGCTTGCCGGGGCGTAGCGCCAGCGCGCCAAGGATGGCCTGGTGCGTGGCTTCCGTGCCGCTGCCGGTGAACACGATCTCCGGCGGCGAGGCACCCAGCAGCGCCGCCAGCTGACCGCGCGCACGGATGGTCTCCACCTTGGCCGTTTCGCCCGACCCGTGCTTGCTGGAGGGGTTGCCGTAGCAATCCCGCAGACAACGCAGCATG
Source organism: Methylotetracoccus oryzae (assembly GCF_006175985.1). Lineage (GTDB taxonomy): Bacteria > Pseudomonadota > Gammaproteobacteria > Methylococcales > Methylococcaceae > Methylotetracoccus > Methylotetracoccus oryzae. The sequence goes on from NZ_SRSH01000010.1 coordinate 65,760, forward strand.
GTCTCGATGCATTCCGGAGCGACCGCCGTGGTCGCGTTGTTGTCGAGATAAATCAGCGGGTCGTTCATTGCCAGAAGCGCCGGTTCGGATCTTGGTTCAGCAGTTCGATGACCTGCGGCAGCGTTGCGTATTCCCCGTGCATGATCCAGTGATCGATCTGGTGGTCCTTGTGGTACAGCCACCAGCAGCCGCGCTCCGCGCGGTATTCGATCCGGGCGATGTCGATCACGCCGCCATCGGGGTCGACATTCCTGGAGCAGCACGAACTCTGGATCAGATAGCCATTGACGTCCGGCTGCACTTCCGGCGTCACGTAGCGATAGCGCTTGCGGCTTTCGAGCGCGCGTTCGATGCGCCGGCGATCCACCTCGTTCGGGTGCCGTTGCAGGCTGGTCACGTTCGCCTTCGCCACGTTGGCATTCATACGCTCGATGTTCTCCGTCAGGGCCTTGGATTACCGGAGTCCCTGCGCTGCGCTCTTCGGAGTGGCCATTGCCGCGCCGCGGAACCTGAGTTCAGAGGATCCCGGCAATCGTCCCCGCCTGCTGTTCGGCGTGGATTTCCTCCTCGAAGCAGCCGATCACATAGCCGCCGGGGAATTCCACCAGGTAGATGGGCAGGTTGGCTTCCTCGTGATGCCCGACCTGCACGATCTCGCCCTCGGTGCCGGCTGCCACCAGCAGCGCATCCGGCGGGTGGTCCGGATAGCTGCCGTCGTTGAACAGATCGGCCTCGGCATAGACCTTCTGTCCCCATTGGTAAATCGCGGTGCGTGGTTCGATCATGCGTGCTGCTCCGTTCCGGCCACGGGTTTGGGCGGCGGCGGGTTGTCGAGCGACTCGATCTCGCGGCCCTTCATGCCGACGGCGTAGCCGTGGTCCGGGAAGTCCACGGCGTAGATGTAGAACTGCTGCAGAAAGGTGTTGATGCTCTTGATGTAGCCGACGTCCCCTTTCTTGACGAGCACCTCGCCGATTTCCGCGCCGGTGAAGGTGCCGTCGTTGCGGATCACCTTTTTCGATTTCACCTTCTCGCCGAAGTTGAAGCGCGGTGGATCGTTCAACTCGTTGCTATCGCTGTCGCGACTGATATCACCCATCGTTACATCCTCACCCTTGTTGGCAGGCCTTCGGTAATTCGGTTCGGTGCCAGTAATCGGCCAGGCGCTGCTCCACCAGTTCCCGCACCTCGCGGTCCGGGTCGGCGCGCAGTGGTTCGAGTTCGGTCGGATCGAGCCGACTGGCGACCTCGTAGCGCACCCGCCAGTCCGGATCCCGGATCATCAGTTTCAGTTGACCGGGGCTCATGCGGGAGACGGCGGCAAGACGGACAGCGAGGTCGGCGTCGCCCGCCATGGTCGGCAGCCATTCGGTGGCCACGCGCTCGGCCACGACCTTCCGCACCTGGGGATCCCGGTCGCGGACCATGCGCACCAGCAGCGCACAGGGCAGTCGCCGGGCCACGATCTGGCGCACGAAATAATCGGGATCGTCCATCAGCGTGACGAGGTCTTTGGGTTCCGCGCGTTCGGCAACCCGGACCCTGACCTCGCGGTGCGGGTCGCCGAGCAGACCGCGGAAGTGCCGGGAGTGCAGCGGCAGCCGCTGGGCGACGCTTTGCCGGACGGTCTCGTCCGGGTCGTCGATCAGGCGCGGGAGATAGAACAATTCGGCGTGCTTGGCCGCGACGGCGCGCGTCTCGAAATACGGATGCTCGAAATAGTCCTTCGCCAGATACGGGTTCCAGCGAAAGAACCGGTCGATCCGGCGCGCATAACGGTCATGTACGCAGGCATGGCCGAGCTGGCAGCGCGCATTCGACTTGCCGGAACCGTGCTCACAGGCGGCACAGTTCAGCAGTTCGCCTTGCCAGTCGCGGGCTTCTTCGATTTCAGTCGTCGTCGCCATCGATTTGCCTCTGCAATACCGTCAGCAGCACCTTGGCTCCCACCTTGTCGGTGGGGTCGAGCTCCAGCAGTTTCTCGGCCGCGACGCGTCCTTCCTCCAGCGCGCCGAGGCGCATCTGCAGGTAGGCATAACCCTTGAGCGTGAACAGAAAGAAGCGGGGGAGCAGGGCGCCGAAGCTGCTGAAATCCGCGTCCGTCGGTTTTGCCTCACGCCAGTCCGGCGCCATCCCGTTGTCGACCGCGGCCTTGGCGAGGCATTCGGTGCAGACCGCCAGCGCCTCCGGCAACCGGTTCTTGTAGAAGAAGTACCGGTAGCGACCGATGTAGACGGCCGCATGCCCCGGGGCCATGTCCCAGGCGGCTTGCAGATGCGCCTGGGCCGCCTCGTCGCAGTGATAGTTCTGCCCCGCCAGCCGCAAGTGCGCTTCGGCTTCCGGAGGCAGGCCGGCGCCAAGGCATTCCGCGACACGCTCGTCTTCGCTCAGCTCATGGTCCGCCGTCCACCGGACCGGGCCCGGTTCCGTTACGCGGTTCCCACTGGCGACCACGGCGGTGCTAGGCGCTTTTGACCGGAATGGCGCTGAGTGCGACCGAGACCTCACCCGGGGGGGTGGCCGGCGCACTGGTGCTGCAGGTGCCGCAGCCCGTCGCTTTGGGGTCCGTGAACACCAGTCCGCTCTGCAGCGGCGTGTCCTTGAAATCCATGATCACACCCTGCAGGAGCAAGCGGCTTTCTGCCGGCAGGAACAGCTTGACGCCCTGGATGACGACTACGGCGTCGCCGGCCAGGGGCGCGGGTTCGACGCTGAACTCGGACGCCAGGCCGGAACAGCCGCCCGGGCTCACCGAGAGCCGAAAGCCGGCCTCGGGCCCGGCTCCGCCGAAGCGCACCATGCGCTGAATGAATTTCTCTGCACTGGGTGTAATCGTTAGATCCATGATGTTTTACCTATGCCGCTTCGTAACGCGGGTAGTCGTCGTCGATGATGCAGGTGAGATCGATCGGGCACACGGCGACGCATTGCGGCTCGTCGTAGTGGCCGAGGCACTCGGTACATTTCGCGGGTTCGATGATGAAGAGCCCGTTCTTGGTTTCCGAGATGGCTTGATTGGGGCATTCCGGCTCGCATGCGCAGCAGCCGGTACAGTTTTCCTCAACGATCTTGTAAGCCATTGTCAGCTCCTCAACGCGGTGGATCAGTCCCGGGCCGTCGTGGCCGGCCCGGGACGGGCGGGTACCAGATCAGCGGAAGCCGCTGCACCTAGGCGGCGATCAGCGCCCCCTGGCGGATCTGCGCATCCCCGCGCTCCACGTGTTCGATCTCGCCAGCCGTCACCTTGTCCAGGTAGTCCTTGAAGTAGGCGATGGCCGATTGCTCGATGAACTCGTTGGCGTACTGGTCGACCGGGTCGATGCCTGCGGCCTTCAGATCGCCCTTAGGACAGCCGCCGATCTTCGCGACGAACACCGCGTGGCAGTCGTTGATGGCCCGGATCACGGTCTGCAGCGCGTCTTCTTCGCCGTAGCCGCCCTGACAGTACAGGTCCACGCGGCGGTGTCCGACGAACTTCGCGCCGGTCGTGCTGAGCTCGTAGATCTGGAACTCGGTTGCATGACCGAAGTGCTCGTTGACCTTGCCGCCACCCTTGGTCGCGACCGCGATCAGCATCTTGATGTCGGATTGCGCGCCGGCGAGGCTCTGCATTTCCTCTTTCTTGGCCGCGACGACCGCCTGCCGTTCCTGTTCCACCGCGGCCTGATAGGCCTTACGGGTTTCGAGGTCGTAGGTGACTTCCATCGCCTCGATTTTCTCGGTCGTGAACTCGGCGCTGCGATCTTCGCCCAGCAGGCCGACCGCGTCGGCCCGGCACTGGCGGCAGTGCCGCATCATGTTCATCTGGCCTTCTTCGCACTGATCCTGCAGGGCCTTCAGCTCCTGGGCCGTCGGGCCGCGCTGGCCGGTCAGCCCGAATACCGTGCCGTGCTCGGGCGCCGAGATCAGCGGCATGATGTTGTGCAGGAAGGCGCCGCGGGATTTCACCGCCCTGTTCACTTCGACCAGATGCTGGTCGTTGATGCCGGGAATCATCACGGAGTTGATCTTCGACAGGATGCCGCGTGCGGTCAGCATCTCCAGTCCCTGCAGCTGTCGGTCGGTCAGGATCTTCGCGGCCTCGACGCCCGTGTAGCGCTTCTTGTTGTAGTAGATCCACGGATAGATCTTGGCGCCGATCTCGGGATCGATCATGTTGATCGTGATCGTCACATGGTCGATGTTGTACTGCGACAGACGATCGACGTGATCGGGCAGCGACAGCCCGTTGGTGGATACGCAGAGCTTGATGTCGGGCGCGGTCTTCGCGATCAGTTCGAAGGTCTTGAACGTCTTTTCCGGGTTCGCCAGCGGATCGCCGGGGCCGGCGATGCCCAGCACCGTCATCTGCGGGATCGTCGAGGCGACCGCCAGCACTTTTTTGGCCGCCTGTTCCGGGGTCAGCTTTTCGCTGACCACGCCCGGCCGGCTCTCGTTGGCGCAGTCGTACTTGCGATTACAGTAGTTGCACTGGATATTGCAGGCGGGCGCGACGGCGACGTGCATCCGCGCATAATGGTGATGCGCTTCTTCGCTGTAGCAGGGGTGGTTCTTGACCTTGTCCCAGATTTCCGCCGGGAGGTCGTTTTCGCCCGCGCTGGACCCGCAACTCGCCTTGCCCGAACCCCCGGAGGTTCCGCAGCCCTTGTGCTCGGCAACCTTCTGCATGATCTCGTCCGGTACGACCGTGCCGACGCCGCCGGCGGCCGCTGCGGCTTCGTTGTGAACTGCTTGCATCGTTTACTCCCAGGTTCGTTGGTTCGGCATGGGCCTGCGCACTGCCGTTTACCGGTCTCGCAGGCCGCCGTTCAGACGGGCGATCTGCAGCCGATGGGCGTAGCACTTGTGTCAGGCTGATCGAAGCAAACGGCGTACCATTGAAAATTAGCCAAGCTAAACAGTCAGATAAGCTCCGGTTGGGTGGGTCTGGCGCTGTTCGGAGGGGAACAAAACCTTTGTGCTTTGTCGGACTTTGTCGGAAAGACGACAGGGGCGGGAGGCGGATCGCTCGCAGGGTCTCGGTATGGGGCACTGGCGGAAAGACCCGCGCAGACGGCGAGTCGAATCCTCACCTACCGGCGCATCGCACGGACGCGTTGGGGCAAGGGCCCGTGTCCGGACCGTACGCGATGGATAGCTTGTTCGCAGCGACGTAGGTCCGATTAGCGCAGCGTAATCGGACGAATGAATCAGGCATCCCCAGGCACAACGCCGGACGCATCCCCGCACCCGTCGGCAGGGTAGGCGCCGTGCGTACCATAAAGGTGAAAGGTGGAGTACGGCCAAACCGACATACGCTTCACCAGACCATGTTTTCGCGGATTCACGTGGACGTAATCCACGTGCCCCTGAGTTGAGGCTTCATCGCGGGTCAGGTGTTCCCATTAACGCCGTTGCCAGTGCCACGCTCCCCGGCCGCTTCGCCTGCATCGGAAAGTCGTTCGGTCTTGGGCAATCCAAGGGAAAAGCTGCTTTCGATCAGACGCCACTGAGTGCTGAAGTCCGAGTCGTTCGGCGGCAGCATCCAGATACAATGCAGATGATCGGGCAACACAGCCCAGGCGTTGATGTGGAAAGGGTTGCGCACCCAAACGCGCCGAACGGTTTCTCGCAAACGATCGATTTCGCGCACCACCCAATCGTTTCGATGCCGCTCCAGCAGGTTCACCTTGAAAGACCAGGTTCCTCCGGGGATGAACGCGCGTCGATAGCTGGCCATGGCTTGGCTCTTCCTTGATGCCAAGCTTACCGCACTGGCACCATGCGTCCGATTACGCTGCGCTAATCGGACCTACGCGGGCTGACTCTGTGAGGTCGGAACGGCGCTAAAGCCGCTTGATCTCGATGTTGTACTTCTGGAGTGCGTAGTTCATCTGGCGGGTCGTCATGCCGAGGAAGCGGGCCGCCTTGGCCTGCACCCAGCCGCATTCCTCCATGGCCCAGATCAGCTTCTCGCGGGTCGAGGCGAACTGCGGCGCTTCTTCGCCATGGCGGTGCGACGCCGCATCGCGCGCCGGCAGCGGCGCGCTGGCGGACTCCGGCAGTTTCGGGGTCGGACTGACCATCTGAGTGACCGGCCGCAAGGCCATCGACAGACACATGTTGCGTTGGCAGGGGAGATTGATGTCCTGAATCGTTTTGCCCTTGGTCATGGCCGCCGTCCGCTCGACGCAGTTCTCCAGTTCGCGCACGTTGCCGGGCCAGTAGCAGTCGGTCATGATCTGCATCGCTTCGGGCGACAGGCTGACCTGACGGCCATTGGTGCGATTGAAACGCTCCAGAAAGTGCTCGACCAGCGGGGCGATATCCTCGCGCCGCTCGCGGAGCGGTGGCAGGATGATCGAGATGACGTTGATGCGGAAATAGAGGTCAGCGCGAAAGTCCCCTTCCGTCACGGCTGCTTCGAGGTTACGGTTCGTGGCCGCAATCAAGCGCACGTCGACCCGGATCGGCGTGTTGCCGCCCACCCGTTCGAATTCGCGCTCCTGCAGCACGCGCAGCAGTTTCACCTGAAAGGCCGGCGAGATTTCGCCGATCTCGTCGAGAAACAACGTTCCGCCGTCGGCCAACTCGAAGCGGCCCTTGCGTTCGGTGGTCGCGCCGGTGAAGGCGCCCTTTTCATGCCCGAACAATTCCGATTCCAGCAGCGTCTCGGACAGCGCGCCACAGTTGACTCGGACGAACGGGCCGTTGCGTCGCGGGCTCAGTTGGTGGATGGCGTTGGCGATGATTTCCTTGCCGGTGCCGCTTTCGCCGCGCAGCAGTACGGTCGAGTGCACGGACGCGGCCCGCTCCACGTCGCCGAACACGTCCTGCATCGGACGACTGTTGCCGATGACGTTCACCAGCCCCTGCACGGGGCGAACTTCCTTTTGCAGGCGATGCTGCTCGTGCATCAACTGCTCACGCTCTGTCGCGACATGCCGGTGCAGGCGCAGCGTGTGACTGATCAGGTTCGCGACCATCTTCAGCAGCCGGACATCGTCCTGCAGCGAGCCGCGATAGGCGCTCATGTCGCGATCGACGCTGACCACGCCGATGGTTTCGTTAGCAATCTTGATGGGGATGCCGACGTAGGCGATCACATCGCCGCTGGCCAGTTCGCGCGAACCGGTGCGATTCAGGAATTGGGGTTCGTCGGCAACGTTCGGAATGACGATGGGCAGGCCGGTCTTGATGATCTGGCCGATGATGCCCTCGCCTTTGCGGAACCGGCCGCGATCGATCTGGTCCTGGCTCAGTCCGCTTGCCCCAATGATATGCACGTCGCCGCTGTCCTGCACCAAGGCGATCATGCAGCGGCACATGTGCATGTGCGACGACAGCAGGTTCAGGACATCCCGCATACCCTTGCACAGATCCAGGGACGAGCCCAGGATCTTGCTGATCTCGTAGATCGTGATGAGCTGTAAAGTATCAGCAGTTTCAGCTGCTTGCGATTCGCTTTTGGCCAACAAAGGTAACTCCGCAAAGTGGGTGGCAGCAGGGGCACGAGTGGGTGCCGATCCGGGAGCAGCCGTTCCCTCTTAAGTGCTGTTGACGATCGTCTGTAGAAGATATCAAGCAACTCGGGTGCCAGGATGTGGCGCTCCGCTGCGGTGCGATGGGGATGAGAGGCGTGGCGGTCGGTAATATCCGGCCGGCGCGATGCCGGCCTGGGACCCCGCGGGATGCCCCGGATGTAGTGTCCGGGGAGCCTATTGGAATCCGGGTTTGGATTGCCTGTGCGGGGTGGCGCAGGCACAGGTGTCGACGGCTTCCAGTTTCGGGATCGGCGCCCCGGCATCCCGGATGTCGGTGGGCTGGGTCGCTTCCAGGCGGCCCTCGAGCACCGCAATCCGGTCCAGTAGTTCTGCCAGCGTCTGGTTGATCACATCGGGGATCCGGTCGTGGTCCAGGTGGACCCCGCTCGGATTCATTGCGACGCCTTCCCGGGATTGCACCACGCGCCCCGGAATGCCAACGACGGTCTTGTTGGCCGGCACGCTTTTGACGACCACCGAATTGGCGCCGACACGGACATTGTCGCCGAGCGCAATCGGGCCGAGGATTTTCGCGCCGGCGCCGACCAGCACACCATTGCCGAGCCGGGGGTGGCGCCGGCCCTTGCTCCAGCTGGTGCCGCCCAGCGTCACGCCATGGTAGAGCGTCACATCGTCGCCTATGACCGCCGTTTCCCCGATCACCACGCCCGCACCATGATCGATGAAGAAGCGGCGCCCGATCCGCGCACCCGGATGGATGTCGACATTGGTGCAGCAGCGCGAAAAAAAGGCCAGCCAGCGCGCGGCATAGCGGAAGCCGCGACGCCACAGCCGATGATTCAGACGATGGAGCAGGATGGCGTGCACCCCGGGATAGGTCGTCACGACTTCGAAGCGGTTCCGCGCGGCCGGATCGCGCTCGAAGACGCAGGTGACGTCTTCGGCCCACTGTGCGAAAAGCTTTAGCGGTGGCGCCAGCGGGGTTGCCGAAGCGCTCCATCGGGGCGCTGTGATGCCGGGTTGGGTCGGAGTCTCGCGCTGCATGGTCTGCGGTGGCATCCGGTTGGTCATGGTTCAGTGTCTCCGACGGGTTGCCCGCTGCATTCGTCCGGCTCGGCGGAGGGTCACGCCGGGATTCCGATTCGCTGCATCTCACCGAAACGGTGCGAGGGCCCAATCGTCTCGCCGGAAATGACCGATGGCGCTTGCGCCACCAGTCCGCTCGTGCTCGCCGTCGATCGGGCAACGGGTGTTACCTGTCGGAGCAAGCAAGATGTCCGCCATCCCCGTTGTGTGTTACAGGTGTATGATTATTATGATGTTGTACCGGTCGTGCGGTCGTTTCTTTCCTGTCGCAAAGCTGACAAAGCGGGCCTCGCCGCACCGGCGAAAGTCCGCGACTTGGAGCCTTTTGTCAGGGTTGCGACAGGGCGGGGGCTTTCCCTTGCTCAGGTCGTGCGACGAGTTGCCCGCAGATTCAGCGGCTTAGGAAGGACCACTTCCTGGCACCCGATTTGCTGCACCAAGAATCGGATCTGAGCTGCAGCCACGCTGACCCGATCCCGGCTCGTCCCGGCGGGAGGTGTTGTCGGGATACCGGCGCATCGGTTGCGGCAGCGATCGCGTCACCAAGCCGCGCGACCGGCCCCAGTCGCCTCCCGATCCAGACCGCGGACGCAGGAATGATGGATACCCAACTCGACTGGTCCCCCTACGACAGCTATGGACTGGGCGACGCCTTTGCCGCCACGCCGTCGGCTGGCGGCGCGTTCGGCAAGGCGGCCGCGGTCTGTATCGGTAACCGGCAGTGTCAGCGCACCGGCAACGGGGTCATGTGCCCGAGTTTCCGGGTGACCGACGACCCGGCGCACTCGACCCAGCACCGCGCCGCGACCCTGAAGGCGGCGCTGAACGGGGAATACGGCCCGCAGCCGTTCATCGGCCCCGAACTGGAGGCGGCGATGGATCTATGCGTCGGGTGCAAGGGCTGCAAGCGTGAATGCCCGAACGGCGTGGACATGGCCTTGCTGCGCGTCGAGTCGCTTGCGCAGCGCTGGGCCCAACTCGGCGGTCCGCCGGGGCGCGAGCGCCTGTTGGCCAACCTGCCACGCCTGGCACCGTGGTTGGGGCGGCTCAACTGGCTGATCCGGTTGCGCCGCCGTTTCCCGGTGCTGGCCCGCCTGGGTGAGCGCTGGCTCGGCATTGCGGCGCAGCGTTCATTGCCGGAGGGCCGCGCGAGCAGCTTCCTCAACGGACAGTCACGCGAACCGCTCGGCCTGCCGCAGGGGCGCGCAGTGGTGCTACTCGTCGACACGTTTTCGAACCATTTCGAGCCGGCCAATGCGCAAGCGGCCGTGGACGTCCTGCTGGCAGCAGGCTATCGGATCCATCTGGCCCGTCCCACGGAGGGGCAGCGCCCCCTGTGTTGCGGTCGCACCTATCTGTCGAACGGGCTGGTGGCCCAGGCGCGCGCCGAGGCGGAGAGAATGATCGCTGCGCTCGTTGATTACGCCGAGCGCGGACTCCCGATCATCGGCTTGGAACCCTCCTGCCTGTTGATGTTGCGCGACGAGTATTTCGCGCTCGGGCTCGGACCGGCGGCGGCCAAGGTCGCGAAATCTGCGCTGCTGCTGGAGGAGTTCCTGGCCAAGGAACACGACGCCAAGCGGCTCGAACTGCCGCTGCGGCCCTTGCCGGCACGGCGCGCACTCGTGCACGGCCACTGCCACCAGAAAGCCTTCGGGGCGATGAAATCGATGCGCAAGGTACTGGGTCTGGTTCCCGACCTGGAATTCGAATTGATCGAGTCGAGTTGTTGCGGTATGGCCGGCGCGTTCGGCCTGGAAGCGGAGCACTACGCCGTCTCGATGCGCATGGGCGAGCTGTCGCTATTGCCGGCGGTGCGGCAGGCCGAGTCCGATGCGCTGGTGGTGGCCAACGGCACCAGTTGCCGCCATCAGATTCACGATGGTGCGGGCCGGGAGAGTGTGCATCTGGCGCGGGTGCTGCAGGCGGCGCTGGACCGCCCGGGCTGAGCGCAGGGCTGGCGTATTGGTTGCCAGGGATCGCGAACGGAACCGGCGAGCGCGACGATGACGCTGCGCGTCACGGGAGGCGAGCCGCCGCGGCTGACGGCTCGCTGCCGCGCAGTGATTGAACTAGGGCGTGACCTCGCAACTGGTGTTCGTGTCGCCCGCCGCGCAGGTATCCTGGCCGGGGCCGCCGTTCACCGTGTCACTGCCTGCGCCGCCACAGATGACATCGTTGCCGCCCAAGCCGAAAATCGTGTCATTGCCGTCGAGGCCGGCGATGACATCCCGACCGGGCGTGCCGTATATCGCGTCGTCTCCGGACGTGCCCAGGATCGTCGCGCGCTGGCCGTTGCACATGACCGGACTTGCCGGGACGCCCTCGCTTCCCAGAATGTACACCGCGTTGAACGGCGTGCTGCCGGCGCCACTGTTCCTCACGGTCAGCTTGACCGCGACCGCGTCGCTCTCCGCGCTATCGATCTGTAACGACAAGTGGTCGCTCAGACTGCCATTGGGACCTGCGACGATGCGTCCATCTGGTAGGGTGTCGCCATTCGCGACGATTTTTTTGATCGCGCCGCCCCGGGACGAAACGTGGTATAGGCCTTGTTTGCCGGCCTCGTCCTTCCCCAGGAAGAAGACACTGGTGCCGGAAAAGCTGAAGCCGCCGCCCGCCAGGGTGCCCTGTAGGGGGTCGTCGCGCGTGAATTTGCCCGTGCCGCCGGGAACTGCCATGTTCGAGTCGACCAAACGGATGACTCGTCCCGGCGCGTAGGGTGGCAGGGTGTCCGGTGTGCCGGGCGCGCGGGGGAAGCCGGCGTTGTAGATGAAGCTGTAGATTCCAGCCAGATCCCGCGTTCCCCCGACAGAGATCGGCGTTGCAGCACCCATGAACACGACGCTCCGGTTCTCGATCTGCGGTGCCTGGAGTCGAAAGTTGTCAAACGCTCGTTGCGCCGGATCGTTCGGCACCTTGTCGCCGCGTTCGGCCGATACGACCACCTCCAGTTCTGCGCCGGTATCCCGGAGGGAAACAATAGGTCCGGTGCCGAAGCCGTTACTCGTGTCCGAGACCAATCTACGATTGTTGTAGTCCGACAACTGGCAGCATTCCGGGTTATTAAAAATGCTATTCCCGCCGAGTAGTCGGTCATCCGCAATTTCGAACACGGTGCCACCCGTGTTGCGAACGCGATAACTTCCGCCATCGCCGATAGCCGTGTCCTGATTGAATATCAGCAGACCATTGTCCTGGGCGATGACGACTGCGGCGCCAAAGGTGAAACGGTGAAAGTTGCCGGTGTAGCCCTGAGCATCCGGAACGGCGGTGTTCGTGTCGACCAGGATCGTCGGCGCCGCCGGATCGTGAGCGGCTTTGCCGAGAAAGCCGTAGAGTTCGCCCAACGGCGTGATGGTCCTGCCGCTGAACGCGACGCGTCCCGCATCGACATTGAACGGCGCGAAACCATAGCCGGTCGCGTACCCTATCAGGGAACTGCCGGTGCCGGGATACGGGTCGGTGTCATCGATCAACCGCGCCAGGGTTCCGGTCTGCGTGTCGTATGACCATAAGTGGCTCGAGAGGGGCGCCGCACCCGACACCGTCAGCGGGAAGACAACATAACGACCGTCAAATGCCGGGGCATTCTCGACACCTCCGGGCATCGCCATCAATTGACTGGGCCCCAGCGTGATTCCAGGCGGGATCTGTCTGACGTCGTACACCCTGCGGAAGCTGACGTTGCCCGCGTGCGCGGCCAAGGTAACCGCCAGCAGTGGTGTGCCGACGAGGGCAAGGGAAACTCGACGAAGCTTGAATGGTTTACGCATACCCGTTCCTCCAGGAAGTGATGACGGGCTGGCTGGGGACATAACGAGACGACGGCATCCCGGCCAGAATCCAGTGAAGTGAGACCGTGTCCCTGGCTCTCCCGTCCGAGCGGCCATGTTGGTTCTCGGAGCCCCCGTGCATCGGGAAGTCAGGATGGCAAATAGGTGTAGTCGACCTATCGCTCCGGCATGGTGCGTCGGGGTTTTCCTTACGTCAAGGCGTAAGGTTGGCTTAGACTGGACTTGCGGTTATTGGGGTGGGAGCGCGACTCTGTCGGCGCTTCTTCGGAAGGCCCCGGGCCGCAGGGCGGGGTACCTTCCGGAAAGTGTATCGCCGCTACAGTGGCGCGATGCTCCAGCTCATCTTGCCGGGCCTCGGTGGTGCGGTCACGACGAGGACGGTTCGCTGGGCGCGGTCGGTGCGTTCACCCTTCGTTGGCGGCGACGAACGATCAAGTGTCGCGACATCGGCCGGCTTCACGTCAGTCGTTTGTTGTGGCATGGCATTACCTCGTCAATATCGGCTATGGGCTGGTTGGCGACGGGATCCGGCTCGCGGGTGCGGCCGCTCGTTGCGAGGACAACCGCTTGCGTCTCGGCCGCGGATGTCCCGCTCGATCGCTCTCTCGCTCAAACCTAGGAAATAACCGTGCCATCAATATAAAGGATTGTCTCTATTACGGAAACGGACTTGTGGCAGGGCTGAATTCGATGCTCACTTTGTCATTCTTTCGACAGATGGGAGGGACTTTGTCATCTTTGTGACAATGGCCCGGAGCCGGTTGCATGCCGACCGTCATGTAACGCACGGAATTCGGTCGACAACACGATCCCCTGGCGCGAGGCGATCCGGATACGTATCGGGACTGGTCTCCATCAAGCACAATCCGGTTGAGCCGGCGGTTAGGGTCGCATACAGTGACTGTCGCAATTTCGCGGCCCCACAGCTTGATTGAGGTCCAATCCGGTCATGAGTTCCTTGTCCAGCATCGAAACACTTCCAGTCAACGGCGTCACGTACTACCTGCCCAAGACGACCGAGGATCTGTCGACCTTGATCGAGAGCTCGCGTTCGACGGGCAGGCCCATCAGTCTGCGGGGTTCGGGGCATTCGTTTCCGCTGATCCCGGACAGCGAGGCGATGGACGCCTGTCTTTACGTGCTGATGTCGTATTTCGATTCGGTCTCGTTCGACGATGCCAAGCAGCGGGTCACCGTGGGTGGCGGCTGCCACCTGGGGCTGGACCCCTACGACCCGACCGGACGCTCGACGCTGGAAAACAGCCTGTTCTACCAACTTTTCCAGCATGGTTGGGCGATTCCCGAGATGGGCGGGATCACGCACCAGACGGTGGGTGGCTTCCTGTCGACGGGATCCTCCGGCGGTTCCCTGATCTATTCCTTCGACGACATGCTGGTCAGCCTCTCGATCCTGACGGCCGAGAACCCGCCGCAGCTCCGCACCTTCTCGGTGGATGACGCGGATCCCGATGGTTTCCATGCCGCGGGCATCGCACTCGGGCTGTTCGGCTTCATCGTGTCGGCCACCTTTCGGTGCGTCGACACCTTCAACATCGAGGGTACCGAAACGATCTCGACCGTGGACAACTGTGCGATCGACCTGTTCGGTTCCGGGCCCAACGATCTCAAGTCGTGGATGCAGAAGACCGAATATACCCGCCTGATCTGGTGGCCCCAGGAGTCCGTGCAGAAAATGGTGGTCTGGCAGGCGAAGCAGATTCCGCCGGTCAGCGGCTTCCAGCCCAAGCCCTATCAGGAGGTGCCGGCGATCTTCGGTTCCAACATCCCGGCTTCGGTCGCTGCGGACATGATCTACAGCGCAATCGGCAACTGGCCCGACTGGTTCACCGATACGTTCAACAACTCACCGGAGTCGCGGTTGTTCGCCGATCTGATCTCTTCGCAGTTCTATCCGATGATCCTGCCGGCGCTGCTATCGATCTTCGTGCCGGTCGACGATCCCGCGACCGGGCCGCAGCAGTTCCGTGACTACTGGTGGAGCGGGCTCTGCATGGACAACCAGATGAATGACAAGCTGATGCCGGTCAAGTTTACGGAACTGTGGATCCCGATCGACAAGGCGCCGGAAGTCATGAACGAACTCCTCGACTTCTATGGCCAGTCCGGACAGAACACCGACAACACCGGGTCATTCTGCGTCGAACTATACGGCGCCAAGGGTGGCAAGTTCTGGCTCGGACCTTCTTACGGCAGCGACGTCATCCGCATCGATGTGTTCTGGTTCGCCAATACGCCGAAGGATCCCGTTGTGACGCTTTTTCAACGTTACTGGGATCGCTTTGCGAAGTACGATTTTCGCTGTCATTGGGGCAAGTACCTGCCGACGACCATCGCCGGGCAATCGGGAGCGGCGTATCTGCAGAATCAGTACCCGCACTGGGCCGCCTGGGCCCAGCTGCGGCAGCGGCTCGATCCCGACAACGTCTTCCTGACGCCTTACTGGAAGGCGCACCTCGCCCTGTAATCCCACTGGCGGAGGCAGGGCCGGGGGCAACAGCCGATGAGACGGTTGGGGTCGAGAGTCCGGCAGACGGACTACGCATCGTGCTAATGGACATGCAGATGCCGGAGTTGGACGGACTCGGTGCGACACGGGAACTGCGTGCCATGCCGGGCCGGGAGCGTCTCGTCATCATCGCCATGACAGCGAATGCGTTCGACGATGATCGCATAAGGTGCCTGGCGGCCGGGATGAACGACTTCATCGCCAAGCCTATCAAGCCGGAGATTGTCTTCGATAAGGTGTTGCATTGGCTCGGGAGTGTGACGCACTGAAACGCTTGGACCATGATCCGTTCGGCAACCATGTCGATGCAGTTACCGAGCTTGGCAATGCTGCTTCGAGACCAGCGTCGTGCTTGCGGGTAACGCACCGTGGGGTCCGTCGCCCGATGAATTGCCGCTGAAATGATTGGCCTATTGCCGGCCGATCTGCGTCGTCAGTGCTCGGATGCGATCGGCTGTGGGCCGCGAAGAGCGGGACCCGCCCGGTGATCGAGGCTGCCTTCTGGATCAGTCGGAAACGTGCCGGTTTCCCGACGCTCAGGCGGAAATGGCCCTGCACGGCCCTGCAGCATCGGGCAGACGGTTACTCCGGACTCACCGCTACGGGTTGAGATGCCAGACGGGCGGATGGCAGATGCCGACACGTGTCGGTAACGAGATCCCGTCGACGATCGTGAAGGGTGGCTGACAAGCGCGGATTTCCGGCGCTTTGGGTGATGGGAGGCGCTAAACGACCTGATTGGGCCTGTTTTTCCACGGGGATGGATTCTGCGCGAAGGTCAGGGTCATGAGTTGCTCGCGGAGAGGGATCACTGCCGCACGAGAACGGCAGGGAATAGCAGGTCCATCGGGATGGCTGCCAGGAGCAACGTCAGCAGTACTTGTTCGTCAGCTGACACCATGTTAGAGGCGGTGCGGAGGATCCACCGAAGCCCTGCGACTGCGAGTCGGTCGTGAGGCACGGGATCCATGTTCCGGTTCTTGCAACACGAAGCCCCTTTCCACTCCTCAGGAGTCGCCCGATGAAGGTTCACAAGAGTACCAGCGGCCGCAGCGTCGTCGGCGCACTGGCTGCCGTCACCGCTGCCCTCGTGGCGTGGCAACCGGAAGTCGATGCCTGTTCCCGCATTCTATGGAATGACAACAAGGTCGCGGTCTTCGTCGCCCGGACCATGGACTGGCCTGAATCCACCGAGCCCGTGCTCACCGTGCTACCGCGCGGCATGAAACGCGATGGCGGTCGCGCTGGCTCCGAGGTGGTCGTCAAGGAGAACCCCGCGCGCTGGACGTCCAAGTATGGCAGTCTCGTTACGACGATTTACGGGATCGGCACCGCCGACGGGCTCAACGAGCGGGGACTGGCCGCCCACATGCTCTACCTCAATTCCGCCGACTTCGGCCCGCGCGACCCGAGCAAGCCCGCGTTGCATGCCGCGTTATGGGCGCAGTTCCTGCTCGACGACGCCGCAACCGTCACGGAAGCGCTGGCACTGCTCGACACCGTTCAAGTCGTCCCCGTGGAAGCGCGCGGCCACAAGGCCAATGTTCACCTCGCGATCGACGATGCCAGCGGCGATTCGGCGATCATCGAATTCGTCAACGGCAAGCGGGTCGTGCACCATGGCCGAGAGTATCGGATCATGACGAACGACCCGACCTATGACGAACAGCTCGCGCTGCTCGGGAAGCTCGACTTCTCCAAACCGAGCAGCGATTTACCCCTGCCCGGCAACGTCAAGGCGACTGACCGTTTCCAGCGCGCCGCGTATTACTCGGCCATGCTGCCGGAACCAAAGAACGATCGTGAAGCCGTGGCCTCTGTCCTGGCGATCGCGCGCAACGTGTCAGTGCCATTCGGTGCACCCTACAAGGGTTTCGGAATCTACAACACCGAATACCGCACCGTGGCCGATCTTACCGACAAGCGCTACTTCTTCGAGTTGACGACCAGCCCGAACGTGCTCTGGGCCAACCTCGGGAAATTCCAGCTCAAGCCCGGGTCGCCGGTCATGATCCTTCAACCTGACAACATCGCGTTGTCGGGGGACGTCACGGCACGGTTCCACAAGGTTTCGAAAGCGCCCTTCTGAACGATGGAAAAGTATCGGCTGGCAATGCTGCGGCAAGCGAGCCTGGAACGATGACGCCGGGCGCCGAGGTTCCATCCAGACCACTGCAACGGCACCTCGACCACCTGGTAAGCTGATGCGACACATCGCACAGGTCAGGGGCGGCTGTAAGCCGTGGCCGGATGCGAAAGCCGCCGTTCCCGTTCCGACGCCCATACGACAGCAAAACGTCGACTTGTTGCCCCACGGGATATGCCGGCCGAACTTCGACACCGGCCGATATCTCTGGCGTCCCGTCTGCAAGGGTTGGCCATCTGGGTGCAGGAGAAGGTCGGATCACAAGCCCGTGGCGACCGGCTTCCTTCAGAGCGGAGCCTGAGGGATCGCGGGCGCCAGGGGCCCCGGTTCGGTGGTCAGGCCTCGGCCTGTTGGGCTATCTCCAGCGCATGATGCTGTCTGAGTAAACTGGCTCGGCCAGTCCAGCGCCGATCGTGCTCGTCGTCAAGGCCTGCATGAGCTTCATGCCTTCAGGTTGACAGAGCGGGCGACCTCGCGCCGTTGCACGCCAGGGGCAGGGTAAGAGGTCCCATCGCCATCCTCCGTGGTTCGCGCCGCCGGGAGATCTGACGTTCCGCTTGCCGCTCATGGTTCAACGGCATCGGACGCGGATGTCCTGCGGGCCTGAAACCGGCGTACCATCCCGTCACGACGCGTCCGCCATCCAGGTCAGGCGCCATTCCAAGACCGCCGGATCGCCGGCGCCGGGCAACATGCACGCTTCAATCTCGCGAAAACAACTGGCTCAGACGCGTTGGCATCCCGTACCGGCCTATTCTCTGGCGATCGGTCTGCCGATTCTTGTCCTGCTGATCGAAACACGGCTGTCGAATGTGTTCGGTGAACAGGCACGGCTGATCCTGTTCACGTTTCCGATGTTCATCTCAGGGGTCCTCGGAGGGCTGGGTCCGGGTGTGCTCGCCACGATCACGTCCGCGTTGCTGACCGCATTATTCGTTCTGCCGCCAATCGGGAGCCTCCGCATCGCAGCCCCGCCCGATGTCCTTCAGTGGGGCGTGCTGGTAGCGAACGGGTTCTTGGTGAGCCTGTTGGGCGAAGGTCTGCATCGCTGGAGATGGCGTGCGGTTTCCCAATCCCGGTTACTGGATGGAACCGAACTGGCCGTCGTGCGTAGGGATGCCACCATGAATCGAGCGCTCTTGCTGAATGCGAGCGATGGCATCGGTATCCTGGACCAGCACGGCAACATTCTGGATGTCAGCGACTACCTCTGCGAGTTGCTCGGTTTTCGCCGAGACGAACTGCTGACCATGAATGTGTCGCAAATCGACGTTGAGCTATCCCCAAATGAACTCGCTGACCTGCTGGAGCGGCAATTCGCACAGCCCCAGCGTACGCAGTTCGAGACGCGGGTACGAACCAGGGACGGGCGCGTGTTGGACGTCGAGGTTAGTGGCATGCAGGTGGATTGCGGCGACCAGATCGTCCTGTTCAATTCCATCCGGGATGTCACTGAACGCAAACGCAACGATGAGTTGATGATGCGCTACGCGGCGATCGTCGAGTCTTCGGACGACGCCATCATCGGCAAGGATCGTGAGGGACGGGTGACGGCCTGGAATCGAGGCGCCGAACGGATGTTCGGTTATTCCGAGCAGGAAGCCATGGGAAGATCGCTCGTCCCGCTGATCATCCCGCAGGAATTCGCCGAGGAGGAATACGGGATCCTCGAACGAATCCATCGCGGTCAGACGGTGAATCACTACGAAACCGTGCGGGTTCGCAAGGATGGCACACGGATTGACGTTTCCGTGACGGTATCGCCGCTGCGGAACAGCGACGGCGAAATCGTTGGTGCATCCAAAACCGCCCGCGACATCAGCGAAAGAAAGCGGGCAGAAGCTGCCCTGGTGGCGAGCGAGATGCGCCTCAAGTTCTTGAGCGACAACGCGCCGGTGCTCCTCGCTGAGGTGGATCGCGAACGTCGCTACCGTTTCGTCAATCAGCGTCTGGCGGCGTTTTTCAGGTTGGCCCCGGAGGCGATCATCGGAAAGACCGTTGCGGAGATCATTGGCGAGGAGGCCTACCGCAAGGCGGACCCTCGTATCACCCAGGTACTGTCCGGACAACCGGTCGAGTACCTGTTGGACGACATGATGACGCCGGACGGGCCCAGGACGATGCATGTCGGATACGTGCCGCGATTGGATGCTGCGCAGCGTGTCGTGGGGTTTCTGGCGGCCATCACCGACATCACCGAGCGCGTGAGGGCGGAACGGGCGTTGGCGGAAGGCGAGGAACGCTTTCGCCTGTTCATGGACCACAGTCCGACCATTACCTGGATCAAGGACGAACAAGGTCGCCATGTCTATCTGAGCAAGACCTACGAGCAGCGCTTCGGAGTCAGTTTCGAAGACTGGAAAGGAAGGACGGATGCGGAACTCTGGCCCACGGTGGTCGCAGAGGAATTTCGAAAGAATGATCTCACGGTACTGCACGGAGACGGTCCGCTTGAAGTGATCGAAAGGACCGTCGACGCGGATGGTCGTCCGTCCTACTGGCTCAACTCCAAGTTCGCTTTCGCCGATACGAACGGACTCCGCTACGTCGCCGGCATCGGTCTGGACATCACGGACCGCAAGCAAGCCGAGGACCGGCTCAGTGAAAGCGAAATGCGCTTCCGCAACCTGTTCGAACAGGCCCTGGACGGTATTCTGGTGCTTTCATCAGACCACCGTTTCCTGGATGCCAACCCGGCGGCACTGGCGCTGCTCGGGTATGAGTCGAACGAATTACCCGCATTGACCGTCCCGGCCGTACTGGCGGAAGCGGAACAGTTCCGCCTGGACCGCGAGGTGCGCGGAATGATAAGCCGCGTTCCGCATCGAAGCGAATGGGTGCTCCGGCGCAAGGACGGCTCGACCTTCGTGGCCGAAGTGACGGTACGAGCACTCGGCGAGGATCGCTATTTTGCGATCCTGCGCGACCTGACAGACCGCAAGCAGGCCGAGGCACAATTACTCAAGCTCGCCCAGGTGGTCGAGCAAAGTCCGGCGAGCGTCATCATCACGAATCTGGACGCCACCATCGAGTACGTCAATTCGACCTTTACCCAGAAGACCGGATACGCACCCGATGAGGCCGTTGGGAAAAACCCGCGGCTATTGAAATCCTCCAGGACGACCGAAGCCACGGTTCAGGATATGTGGGCCCATCTCGCATCGGGGCGTTCGTGGAAAGGGGAGTTGTGGAACCGCCGCAAGGACGGCAGCGAATATCTGGATTCAGCGCATGTGTTGCCGATCCGTCGGGCGGATGGCACGGTCACGCATTACGTCGGATTGCACGAGGACATCACTCAAAAAAAACAGCTGGAAGAGGAGTTGACGCGATACCGTCACCACCTCGAAGAACTCGTCACGGAGCGAACGGCCGCTCTCGAACAGGCGCATACACGCCTGACGGAAACCTTCGATGCGATGAGCCGCGCGGGAATTTCCGTCTACTGGGTGGACAACAAGAGTGCCCGTCTGGTCGATGTGAACGAACGTGCCTGCGAGATGACCGGTTATGCGCGCGAAGAGCTATTGCGCTTGACCATACCGGACATCGACCCAAACTGTCCGAAGGATGACTTCGAGGCAACCCTCGCGCGTCTGCGAGAAGACAGGCGAACCAACTTCGAAAGCGTCGTCAAGCGGCGTGACGGCCACGTGATCCCGGTTGAAGTCACGCTTTACTGTCCGGATGCCGCCCGTAACGGCAGCGACATCCATCTCGCCTTCATCCTGGATATCAGTCTGCGCAAACAGGCAGAACAGGCGCTGATCGAAGCCAAACAGGTTGCGGAGTCGGCAAGTCGGGCGAAAAGCGCCTTCCTGGCCAACATGAGTCACGAAATTCGCACCCCTCTCAATGCGATCAGCGGTATGGCGCACCTTATTCGGCGAGCCGGTGTCAGCCGGGAACAGATGGACCGTCTGGACAAGCTCGAAACGGCCAGCCATCACCTGCTTGCGATCATCAACGATATTCTGGATCTGTCCAAGATCGAAGCCGGAAAAATGGTGCTCGACGAAGCGCCCGTCGAAATTGATGAACTGGTGGCCAGCACCGTCGCGATGCTGGCAAGCAAAGCCAGGGCCAAACAGCTCACGCTCGAAGCAGTCGTCGAACCGATGAGTCCACACGTCCAGTTGATCGGCGATCAGACGCGCCTACAGCAGGCGCTGCTCAATTACGGCAACAATGCCATCAAGTTCACCGAACAGGGGCGGATCAGTATTCAAACCCGCGTCATCGATGAAACCGAGGTGAGCGCGCTCATTTTGTTCGAAGTCAGCGACACCGGAGTTGGCATCCAGCCGGACAGCATTCCACGGCTGTTTAGCGAGTTCGAACAGGCAGACAACTCGATTACCCGGCAGTACGGCGGAACGGGACTCGGCCTGGCTATCACCAAGCGCCTTGCCCAATTGATGGGGGGCGATGTGGGTGTTGATACGCGCCGCGGTATAGGCAGTGCGTTCTGGTTCACCGCTCGGCTCCGGAAGAGTGTGTCAGCCGCAATTCCGAAGCAGGTCTCACCGGAGGAGGATCCCGAGACCGTGCTCCGACGTGAACACGCAGGCGCCCGGATCCTGTTGGCGGAGGACGACCCGATCAATCGGGAAGTCGCCGTCTCCCTGCTGCAGGACGTTCGGCTCGACGTGGACTGTGCCGAGGATGGCCTGGAGGCACTGAACCATGCCAAGCAGAATGCCTATGCCCTGGTTCTGATGGACCTGCAGATGCCACGGATGGGGGGACTCGAAGCCGCTGAGCGAATTCGGCATTTACCCCTGCACGCCAACACGCCAATATTGGCCATGACCGCGAACGCCTTCAGGGAAGACCAGGAAAAGTGCGCCGCAGCCGGCATGAACGGCTTTATCTCAAAGCCGGTGCCTCCGGAAGAACTGTACTCGACATTGCTCAGGTATCTGGAGAAGCCGTCAGACCCAGCGCCGATCGTGAGGCCGGTCCGTCGGCCCGGATCCGCCAGGGACGCTGCGATTGAACAGGCCATAGCGGTCCATCGGCAATGGCTGGTCCGCTTCGAAAATGCCATCAAGGGCATCAATGTGAAAGGCTTCGACGTGAGCAAGGCGGGGGATTGCACAGGGTGCGAGTTCAGCCGATGGCTCCAGCGCGCCTTCATCGATGCGCTGCTCACCGAATCGGCGCACGCTGAGGTCGACAAACTGCACGCGCATTTTCATGACCTGGCAGGCAAACTTGCAGCGCGTCTAAACGCCGGAGAAGCCGGAGATCTCATCGAGCCTTCGCTGGATGAGATGGACAAGGTATCGCGTCGGCTCGTCGAACGACTTAGAGATTTTCAATCCATGGGAGACGTCTGAGGTCCGGCTCTGCTCTTTGTTGGCGGTACCAGGAAGCCAACGCGACATCGGTCCATCTGCTGCCAGACCAGGACCACCGTGTCCCGCTCATGGCCGGCTGGGCAGAAGCGAAAGCTCCCGGACATCTGGGTTTCAGTGGGTAGGGCTGGAAGGGCGTTTGGAAAAAGGGTGAGCTGGGTACTGAACCCTCGATCAGTACAGGTCGCCGCGCTGGCTGCCGATTCACCGCCCCGGCGGAAGAGCGCCCAATGTAATCAAATCCCACCCGATGTCTCGAGAGTGGCGAACGGGCACCGGGGAGATGCTGACAGTGCAGGGCAAGCCCAGGTGTCCGCAGCGCGGACGTTTCGAGTTCAGCGTCGGGGGGCCGCTATACCGCTTCTACCCTGAGCGTCCAAGGAACCGATGGCGTTGAGCCACCCCTGCTTCCAGTGGCAGCGAACAGACGTTCTGTGCCCAGAACGCGGTGGATGATCATGTCGGCTTTGTGTTCCGCGGAGGAGATGCGCGGCGTCCCGTTGTTTGGCTCTGCGGCGGGTGATGCGCTGCGCGAGCGCCTGCGCACCGGGCAGACTCTGCCGCTGTGCGGCATCTCGACGCTTTCTCGGCCAGGCTGGCAGCCCAACGCTTCGAGGGCGTTTTCTGCAGCGGCTTCGGTTATGCCGCGAGCCAATACGGTCTGCCCGATATCGGCTATGTGAACTGGCGGGACATCAACGACTTCGCCGCTCGGGTACGCCACGTGCTGCCGCACACGCATCTGTTGGTGGATATCGACGATGGTTTCGGCGAAGAAATCATTACGGCCAATACTGTCAGCCAGTTGGAAGCCGCTGGTGTTTCAGCGGTGATGCTGGAAGATCAGAAGCGCCCGCGGCGCTGCGGCCACTTCGAAGGCAAGCAGGTGTTGCCCGTGGAGCAGTTCATCACCAAACTACGGGCCGCTCTTCATGCGCGACGCAGCCTGTGCGTCATCGCCCGCACGGATGCCGCCGACAGTCGCGACGGGCTCCGCCGAGCCATTCGCTAAGCTGAGGCGGGGGCCGATGGTGCGATGGTCGAGGTCGTGACCGACCTGGCGTTCGTGCGGGCGATCGTCGAGCAGACTGGCGTACCGGTCATGGTCAACCAGTTGCACGGGGGCAAGCCACCGAATTCGAGCATCGCGGAGCTAAGGATGCCGACGTGGTACTCATCATTTACAGCCCCCCTTGTCTGTTTGCGGCACAGCAGGCCATCAAGCGGTCCCTGGACGCACTCATGGACCAGGGAGCCTTACCCGCTGACGATACGGTCACGATGGGGGAGTGCGTTGCGCAACTGGCCAGCCCGCCGGATTACCGCAGTGCGGCCGTGAACCCAACGCAACCGGCCAGCCGGCCCCGACGTCGGGCTTAGCTCAAAGTATCCGGCAGGATCACCGGTACCCGGCGCTGAACGCAGAAGGTTTGCCACGCCTCGTTGAGTTTGCGCCGGGCTTCCACGTGGGCGTTTCTGCCCGCCTCCCAACCGGCCAGCCAGAGTGGGTGTTCGACGCCGGCCGGGGGGATGTTGGCCCAGCCGGCCGCAGCCGAGTTGAAGCCCAACTGCCAAGTATCGCTGCGCTGATCAATGCGGTTCTTCGACAAGGGAGAGTCTCCTTACCATAAAATCCCAAGTAATCCAGCGCAGGGCCGATGCCCATACGCCGAGAAAGGGAAATCGTGACAGGCTTGCCCCGGATAGTCCATAGGCGATACTACCTAAGGCGCCGCAAAGGCAAGGATTCCGGCACTGCCGTTGCGGGATGGCGGCGACACGGTCAACGCTTGAAACTCTAACGGCTTAATGTGTCACGTTAGCGACGGATGTGCCGCAACCGGTCGCGACCAGCGGTCGCTGCTGACCGTTCGGCGTCCAAAGGAGCGCATCGCGGCTGTCCTCCTCGACCTGATGGAGGCGTTCGGAGCCTTCAGCACCGGCCGTTCGGGCTTGATCAAGTGACGGAGCGCGGAGCACATGCATGGCTTAACCATGGCGACTAAGGTCGCGAATACCCGGCGCTTCCGAGCGGAGCTAACACGCCCGGTGCGTGAACCACGGGCGCCTGACGGTCTTGCCGCTCGGTTGGATGCGAGCGTGCAGTCGCTATGGTGCGCGGCAAAACTCACCGCAGGTCACCCGTGGTCGTGGGGACGTTGCGCCGACAGGTAGAAGAACCTTGCGCGCTGTTCGGGACGACGACTGCTGGCCTCGATACGTTCGCTGATCGCGATCTCACTGTACCCGGCGTCCTGCAGCAGGGTCCGTAACTCTTCGCGGTTGAAATGATGCGTGCGATAGAGCACCTGACCCGCGGCATCCCGCGACAGGTAGGTAAAGGGCTCGCCGGTCACCGCAGCGTCGGTCGCATAGAGGCGTGCGTACTCGGTATTGATGTCGTCGGAGGTACCGGACGCGGACAGGTAGAGCGATCCCCCGGGCTTGAGTACGGCAAAGGCATTGCGCAGCAATTGGTGTCGATCTGCGGCATCGCCGATGACCGAGAGTACCAATTGAACAACCACGCCATCGTAGAGTGCGTCCGGCGGTTGCAATCCATTGGCGGCCGCGATGTCCGCGACGGCGAACGAGACCCCAGGCAGGGTGGTTTGGGCCTGGGCTATCGCGGCTGGATTGATGTCGAGACCGGTTACCGCATGGCTGCGGTCGAGGAGCCAGGCGCTCACCTGGCCGGTGCCACAGCCGAGATCCAGGAGGCAGCTGGGGACGGGTAGAGTCTCCAGCCACGCTTCAAGTTGAGTGAGATCATGCTTCGTGGGGATCGCCCGCGGTGCGCAGGCTCGCCAATCGGAACGGCTTTGGGAATCGGTCATCGGCGGAGACGGCTTGGCTTTGCGGAGACTGTCACGCAACGGATGACAACCAGTCCGGGGAGTCAAGCAGCCGGCTGCCGCCCATGGCCGAATCTGTCGGCTTCAGCGTTTTCCCCTTTCGAATGTGTTTCCTTCGCCGCGATGGCGTAGCACAAGATCTCCCGCGGGCCACCCGACGCACCCCCCGAGGTGTCGGCGTGATTCTGTGACCGAAGTCGCAAAAATTCCGCTCGAGTTTTCCGCACGCGTGCCGATCCATAGCACGAACCGAACAGAAAACTGTGACCGACTTGGGGAGACTCACATGGACGCCATCACCGACAACACGGCCGACCTTTTTGAGCAGGACGTTGCCGTAACGGCTTTCGCACCGGAACCGATCAGCGAGACGGTCGAGCGGGATCTCACCCAGGTCTACTTCCATGACTTGGCCAATGCGCGGTTGCTGACGGCGGACGAAGAGAAGCACTACGGCGCCTTGGCCCGTGAAGGCGATGCCGAGGCCTTCCGCATCATGGTCGAGTGCAACCTGCGCCTGGTGATCAAGCTGGCCCGCCGCTACATGAACCGTGGCCTGGACCTCTTGGACCTGATCGAAGAAGGCAACCTGGGCTTGATGCATGCGGTCACCAAGTTCGAGCCCGAGCGCGG
Source organism: Methylotetracoccus oryzae (assembly GCF_006175985.1). Lineage (GTDB taxonomy): Bacteria > Pseudomonadota > Gammaproteobacteria > Methylococcales > Methylococcaceae > Methylotetracoccus > Methylotetracoccus oryzae. The sequence continues at coordinate 91,648 of NZ_SRSH01000010.1, forward strand.
CTTCCGGTTCTCCACCTACGCCGCGTGGTGGATCCGCCAGGAAATCGAGAAGGGGCTGATGAACCAGTCGCGGACGATCCGCCTGCCGATCCATGTGGTGAAAGAACTGAACACCTACCTCCGCGCCTACCGCGAGCTGGCGATGAAGCTGCCGCGGGATCCGGAGCCGAAGGATGTCGCTGCGCACGTCGGCGCATCGGTCGAAGCCGTAGAGCAGCTGCTGCACCTGAACGAGAAGCTGACCTCGCTGGACACGCCGGTGAAGCTGGGCTCGGACCAGATGATGGTGGATACGGTTGAGGACGAAGCCCAGGTCGACGTCACCGAGCAATTGCACGAGAGGGCGGTCGAGCGTCAGCTACCCGTCTGGCTGGCCAGCTTGCCGCCGGTGCAGCAGGAAATCCTGACCCGTCGTTTCGGTCTGAATGGCGGTGACGGCGAGACACTCGAGGCCATCGGCGCCACGGTCGGGATGCCGCGTGAGAAAGTGCGTCAACTGCAGAATGCCGCGCTGAAGCAACTGAAGCGGCTGGCGCAGGAACAGGGCTACGACGCCGAGGTGCTGTTTCACTAAACGGACAAGTTATTCCGCCAGGCTGTGACGCCCCGTCACGGCCCTCCACCACGGCTTCCGACTGACTACCAGGGCTTTCAGTGACCGTCGTACCCGATAGAAGCGCCGTTTCCATCGAGAAAGCGGTGATTGATCGCTACCCTCTAAGTGTTACATCTTCCGCCGGAAGCGCATCACCGTCATCGCCAGCGACGCGAGGGCGTCGAACAGCAGGACGTTCATTGCTGGGTCGCCAGCCAGGACGGACGAGAAGCCGACATGAAGTATTCAAACATGTCTAGGGGTCCTCTTTTCAAGGGCTAGTCCGCACTCTCCAGCCACACGACTCGCATCCTCCGCTTGCAACCCTCGCCGGTTCGAAGGACTATTCCGCGAAGTCAGCCGATGTCCGCCTGGGATGGGGCACGACCACGTGCCCAGAGCGGCGGCAACCGGTATGGCAGCAGTGGAATGTGGGGAGGTCCTGCCGATGCTTGCCGAATTTTCGGACGACGAAAGCGTTGCGCACCTGTTGGTCGGCCGTGCGCGCACGGCTCAGGCGCAGATCGAGGCCTATCGCCAGGACGAGGTCGACGCGCTGACGACGGCCGTTGCGTGGTCGGTCGTTCGTCCCGATCGCGCCGAGGCGCTGGCGCAGCTCGCCGTCGAAGAAGGCGGTTTCGGCAACTTCGCCGACAAGGTCGTCAAGATCCGCAACCGCATCATCGGAACGCTCGCGGATATGGCGGGGCTGCGCACCGTTGGCGTGGTCGAGGAGACCCCGGAGCGGGGGCTGGTCAAGATCGCCAAGCCCGTCGGCGTCGTCGCGGCGCTGATCCCGACGACCGGGCCTGACGCGACGCCTCCGCTAAAGGCCTTGCTCGCGCTGAAAGGTCGGAATGCCATCATCGTCGCCGCCCATCCGCGCACCCAGCGCACCACAGAACTGGCGGTGCGCTACATGCGTGAGGCCTGCGAGCAGGTCGGTGCACCGGCTGATCTGATCCAAGTGATTGCGCCACCCTCGCTCGGCAAGACCCAGGCACTGATGCGCCAGGCGGACCTGATCGTCGCGACCGGAGGCGAGGCCATGGTGAAGGCCGCCTACAGTTCGGGGACGCCGGCCTACGGCGTCGGTGTCGGCAATGCGGTGCACGTGGTCGATGAATCCGCGGACCTCGATGATGCCGCGAAGATGATCGCCGCGGCCAAGACCTTCGACTACGCGACAAGCTGCCTGGCCGACAACGCCCTCGTCGTCGAAGCCTCGATCTACGACGACTTGCTGACCCGGCTCGGCGCCCTGGGCGGGTACCTGTGCGGGGCGGACGAAAAGGCCGCGCTGGGTCGCTTGATGTGGCCCGACCCTGATGCGCACATTCCCGCGCTGGCCGTGATCGCGAAGTCCGCACCGGAAATCGCACGGCTGGCCGGCATCGCGGTGCCCGACAGCACACGCTTCCTGATCGTCGAAGAGGAGGGCACTGGTCCGGGTTACCCCTTCTCCGGCGAAAAGCTGTGTATCGTGCTCACGCTGTATCGCTACCAGGGTCCGATCGCCCGGGCCGTGGAACGGGTGAATGCAATCACCGACTACCAGGGGCGCGGCCACACCTGCGGCATTCACACCCTTTTGGACGAACACGTCGATGCGCTGGCCTTCGGTACCCGGACCGCGCGCGTGATGGTCAACCAGAGCCTCAACGAAGGCGCCGGCAGCCCCCGCAACGGCCTGCCCTACACGCTGAGCCTCAGCTGCGGTACCTGGGGCCGCAACATCACGACCGAGAACGTCAACGCGCGTCACTTCGTCAACCTGACCTGGGTGTCGCGCCCGATAATGCCACGTCCGATCAGCGAGGATGCCTTGTTCCGGTCGCACTGGGAACGCCACGGGCGATAGGCGAACCCATGGCAGCAGGCACCGCCGGATATGACTATGTGATCGTCGGCGCCGGTTCGGCCGGCTGCGTGCTGGCGAACCGCCTGTCGGCCGATCCGGCCTGCCGGGTGCTGCTGCTCGAAGCCGGCGGCGAGGACGATGCGCCCGCGATACGCATTCCCGCGCTTTACCCACAGCTGCAGGATAGCCCCAACGATTGGTCCGATCGCACGGTGCCGCAGCCGCATCTGCACGGACGCCGGATCTTCATGCCTCAAGGCCGCGTCCTCGGCGGGTCGAGCAGCATCAACTACATGATCTACATCCGAGGACATCCCGCCGACTACGACGCGTGGTACGCAGACGGAAACCCGGGGTGGAGCTATCGCGAGGTCCTTCCCTATTTCATCCGGTCCGAGTCCAACCGCGCGATCGCCGGCCCTTTTCACGGCGTGGACGGGCCGCTGGTCGTCGAGAGCCACCCTGCCGGAAATCCGTTGGTGGAACGCTATCTCGCCGCGGCGCAGGAGATCGGTATTCCGTACAACCCGGATTTCAACGGGCAAAGCCAGGAAGGCTGCGGTCCCTTGCAGGCGACTTATGATCGACGTTCCCGCTGCAGTGCCGCCAATGCTTACCTGCATCCCGCACGGACACGGCCGAATCTGACGGTCCTGACGCACGCGTATGCCACCGGACTCCGCTTCGCGGGGAGTCGCGTGACGGGGGTCGATCTCCTGCACCGGGGCACGGCGGAACGCGCGGAGGCCGCGCACTGCGTCGTTCTCTCCGCGGGTGCGATCCGCTCACCGCAACTGCTGCTGCTTTCCGGGATCGGTCCCGAAGACGCGCTGAGGGCCTCAGGTATCCCGGTACGTCTGCACCTGCCCGGCGTTGGCCGGAACCTGCAGGATCATCTGCACACGCGCGTTCGCTGCGAGATCACGCAGCCCTTGAGCTTTTCCGCGCTCGGGGCCGATGCGCGTGCAGCAGCCCTGCGTGCCTACGAGACCGACCTTACCGGCCCGGCCGGTTCCAACGCACTGGAAGCGGGCGCGTTCGTCAGAAGCCACCCGGACGAGGCCGTCCCCGGCTTGCAGCTGTTCTTCCTGATGAGCCTGTCCCCGGACTACCCGGAAGCCGGCTACGTGCGGCGCCACGGCGTATCGTTCACCTCCTACGTCAACCGGCCGGTCAGCCGCGGCCGCATTACGCTGGCTTCTGCCGACCCGCTCGACCGGCCGGTCATCGACCCGAACTACCTGGCCAGCCCCGAGGATCTGAGGTGCGCAATCGCCGGTGTCCGGTGGAACCTCGAAATCCTGTACGCGAGCGCCTTCGATGACATCCGTGGCAGGGAGATTGCCCCTGGGGTCGCTGCGCGCAGCGACCGGGACCTCGAAGACTTCGTCCGCAGGGTGGCCTCGACGACCTGGCATCCCGCCGGAACCTGCAAGATGGGCCGCGACGATCGCGCCGTCGTCGATCCGGAACTCCGCGTGCGCGGCATCGACGGCCTACGCGTCGTCGACGCGTCCATCATGCCGACCCTCGTCGGCGGCAACACCAATGCGCCGACCATCATGATTGCCGAGAAGGCGGCCGATCTGATCCTGCAACGACATCACCGTGATGTGTGACCACCGCGTCGATGACTCGGCGCTTGCCCCTAACCGGAAAAATCCACTTGTCAACCGAGAACAAATACGGATTGTCAACTGAGAGTGGAGGGCGTATTTTCTCGATTCGGCCCAGTGATGGCTTGACATGTGGCCGGAAGTGCCTGGAAGCATCAAAAGAAGACGGATCTACCGAATAAGACGCATCGGGCCCTAGAGGCTGGGGAGGGGAGTATGAAGATTCGCGGTCAAGAGGTCACGATTCCAACCAGCATGGTTGGTAACTATCCGAACCCGCGCTGGTGGGACGCCGAGTTCGCGCGCGCTTTCACCGGCGACCAGGAACCGCCGGACGCGCTGGTGCGCGAAGCGCTGGAAGATGCCGTCGGTGCGATCGCGCGCGACCAGGAGAACGCCGGCCTGGACATCATCGCCGATGGCCGGGTGCACGGCGACAACTACGCCGATCAAGCCCTTTACTACTACCTTCGCCGCCTGGGCTACAACCTGAAGGGCGGTCATCTCGGTTTTCCGATCTACAGTCGTCTGCACGCAGGAACGCTCGACCAGGCGATTCGCCGGCACGGCGGCATGATGGTGGAACAGGCGCGCGCATTGAAGCGGGCTACCCGCAAGCCGATCAAGGTGCAGTACACGGGGGTTCAGGTGCTGGCCCAGTGCACCAATGACCTGCATTACAAATCCTCGCGCGAACGCGCGATGGCCCTGGCGGCTGCCATCAACGAAGACCTCCGCGAGATCGATCGGCTGGGCGTCGATTTCATACAGATCGACGAATTCACCTGGCCGTACGGATTTGAGGATTGGGCGATCGAGGCGTTCAACCGCGCGGTCGAAGGCGTATCGAACGCCCAGATCATCGTCCACGTGTGTTGGGGCAACTGGGGTGGAACGCCGGCATATCTTCCGGACGATACCGCGCAGTCGGGCGAGATCTTCGATCTGACCAAACGCCGCGGTAAGGAGCCATCCGCAACGGCATCGGTCGTGCCGAAAGCCTATCAGGCCAAGATCGACGTGCTGAACCTGGAAAGCTGCGGTCGGCGCAGCGACGACATGAGTGGCCTCGACGTGCTGCGGGCCCATCCCTTGCCGCCGAATGTCAATTTCTGGGCCGGTGTGATCGATGTGAAAAGCACGATTACCGAAACTGCCGAGCAGGTCGCCGAGCGCATCCGTCGCCTGCTGGACGTGATCCCGGCGGACCGGCTCGGCGTCACGACCGACTGCGGCCTGATCCTGCTGCAGCGCTACATCGCCATCGACAAGCTGCACGCTCTGGTTCAGGGGACCGAACTGGTGCGAGCGGAACTCGCCAAGAAAGCCGCGGCCTGACGGGTCATCTCACACGCCGCCTTTAGCGAGGTTGTCCCGGTGCCGGTCTACCGGCTGGAATGCCCCGATTGTGGCCACACCTTCTCCGGCATGGTGCTGTCCGGCACCCGCGAGCCGGAGGAGTGGGTCTGCTCGGCCTGCGGAGGGAACCGCGCCCGGCCCCTACGCGACATGCCGCCGGTCCCGCATCCGCTGGAGTCCGCGCAGGGGGGCGGATGCCCCTGTTGCGGCGCTCCAGTGCACGACCCGAACAAGGCTTGAAGCCTGGACGTTGCCGGGGTAACCGAAGTGGTCGATGTCAGCGAGGCGCATTGGTCGACGAAACGCTGGGCGGAGGCCATCGAGGCTCGCCTGACGGAGGGGGCGGCGGGCGATCCGCTGGTCAACATCCGACGGGGCGATACCCGTGAGTTCGACGCGCTCTTCCTGGGCGGCGGCGCCGGAGGCCGCTTCGGCGCCGCCTACCTGCGTGCCATGGGCGGGCGACCACTGATCATCGACCGCTGGCCGTTCCTCGGCGGTTCCTGTCCGCACCATGCCTGCGTCCCGCACCACGTCTTCTCGGACGTCGCCGCGCAGCTGATGCTGGAGCGCACCTTTTCCGGAAAGCTGTGGTTCCAGGATTTGCGGGGCAAGACCGTCTCGATGCTGGACATCGTCGAAATGTTCCGGCGCGGACGCACCGGACCCCATGCCTTCATGAATTACCAGAGCGCGGAACAACTGGAACTGGAGTTCGTGCTCGGCCAGCCCGGCCGCTTGCTGGATGCCCGTAGCGTCGCGGTCGGTGAGCAGGTCTACCGCGCCCGCAACCTCGTGCTGGCCACCGGCGCGCGCGCTCGGCCGCTGCCGAGCATCGCGGATGGAATCGGTGGCGTCTTCAACTACGCGACACTGGTCGACGCGCTGAACTACGAGCCCGGACCGACGGCCATCGTTGTCGGCAGTGGCAAGACCGCGATCGAGTACGCGTGCTTCTTCAACGCAACCGGGCGTAAGACCTTCGTCGTGTCACGGCAGCCGCCGCTGGCCTTGTTGCCCGATGCCGAAACGCGCCGGTTCCTGATCGCGCGCATGGAAGAGCAGGGGATCGAATTCGTGAACCCTGCGGAGGTGGTGTCGTGCGAGGACGATGCGAGCGGTCGCATCCGTGGGGTGACGCTGTCGGGGTCGCAGGGGCCGCGGCGCATCGCGACCGATTTCCTGTTTCTCGGGCTGGGGGAGCGACCCAATTCCGAGGAAGCTCATGCGGTCCTCGGCGTTGACCTCGACGACGACGGTTCGGTGCGGGTCGATGACCGGATGCGGACCTCGGTGCCGGGCGTTTACGCGGTCGGCGATCTGGTCGGCCGGCCGATGGAGATGTTCAAGGCGCGCAAGGGCGGGACCTGCGCGGCGCGCAACATCATGGGGGAGGACGCGCGCTACCAGCCGCGCGACTATCCGGATTTCCTGCATACCCACTACGAGGTCTGCTGGCTGGGGCTCGGCGAAGAACAGGCGCGCGAGCGTTACAGCAACGTCGTTGTCATGAAACTGCCGCCGGACAACCCCGACGGGCACACGGTCGCGCTGCCTGCGGGTGATCGCGTGATGCTGTACGCGATGATGAAGCCGGAGCTGTCGGGCTTCCAGAAACTCGTGATCGACGGCGATTCGCGGCGCATTCTGGGCGCCTTCCACGTCGGCTATGGCGCGAAGGACGGATTCCAGTATCTGGCGCCGATGGTCCGGAACGGGTTAACGGTGGACGAACTCGGGGAGATGGACGAGCTGTTCCTGAATCCGTCCTATTTCATCCAGTTGTGCCGCTTGCGCGCCGGCAGCCGGACCTTGCGCAGCCTGTGACGACGGTGACCGGGCGACTGGCCGGCAAGCATGCCGTGATTACCGGCGCCGCCGCGGGTCTCGGCTTCGCGATGGCGCGGCTGTTCGGTCGGCAGGGCGCGCACGTCGCGTTGATCGACTGCGCCGAGGGCAGGCTCGCTCAGGCCTTGGACGCACTCCGCGCCGAGGGTATCGACGCGGAAACCTATACAGCCGACGTGGCCCAGGCCGAGGCCGTCGAGCAAGCCTTCATGGCGATCGGGGACCGCTATGGGGACGTCATCCATGTGCTGGTCAACAACGCCGGAATCGCCGAATTCGCCGGCGTCGAGGAAACCGAACCCGAACTTTGGCATCGCACCCTGGCGGTCAATGTGACCGGCACCTATTTGTGTGCCCGTGCCGCGCTGCCGGCGATGCGCCGCGAAGGCGGTTCGGTCGTGAACATCGCCTCCATCGCCGGCGTGATCGGCATTCCGCGGATGGCCGCCTATTGCGCGTCGAAGGGCGCGGTCATCGCGCTGACCCGGCAGATGGCAGTGGACTACACCGGGCTCGGCATCCGCGTGAACTGCCTGTGCCCCGGCCGCGTCGCCGGGACTGACCTCGACCGCGCGATCATGGCACGCGACTCGGACGAGGACACCCGCGACAAGATCGCGAAGTACCCGATCGGCCGCTTCGGCCGGCCGGAGGAGATTGCCCAGGCCGCTTTGTTCCTCGCGTCCGACGAGGCGAGCTTCGTGTCGGGGACGGCCTTCTGCGTCGACGGTGCGATGACCGCCCTATGAACGCCGCGATGTACACACAAGCCGACAAACGGACGGATCTGGAGACTCTGATCGGATACATTCGCCCCGGCGACTGTCTGGCGATCGGCGGCGGGCTGTCGTCCCGTGAGCCAATGGCGGCGCTGCGGGCATTGATCCGGGCGGGTACCGGCGATCTGGAACTGATCGGCTCGGCCCACGGTATCGACGTGGATTTGCTGTGCGGAGCCGGGCTGGTCGCCGCCAGCGCGGAATCCTATGTCGGCTTCGAGCAGGATTTCGGTATGGCACCGAACTACCGCCGCGCCTGCGAGGCGGGGGCGGTCGCGGTCAGGGATTCCTGCTGCTACACGCTGGTCCAGCAGTTGCGTGCCGCGATCGCCGGTCTGCCGTTTATGCCGATCCGCTCGGTCAAGGGCAGCGGGTTTCTCGACCTGCATCCGGAGTTCAAGACGCTGGAATGTCCCTACACCGGCGATGAGCTGATCCTCGTTCCGGCCCTGCGCCCGGACATCGCGATCCTGCACGCGCAATACGGCGACGCGCACGGCAACCTCCATATCGCGGGGCCTCCGGTGGCCGATCGGCTGTTCGCGCGCGCGGCAAAAAAGGTGATCGCGACGGTGGAGCAGATCGTGTCGACCGAAGAACTCCAGCGCCTGGGCGTGACGGTCCCGTATTTTTACGTGGCCGCCGTCGCCGAGGTCGCCTACGGCGCGCATCCCACGGCTTGCTACCCGTTCTATGGCTACGACCGCCCGCATACCGCGCACTACCACACCTGCGCCAGCGCGGGTGCCGGCCGTTTCGAAGACGAGTATTTGCACCGTTTCGTCCACGGATGCCCCGATCATGCCGCCTACCTAGCGGCGATCGGCGGGAGCGCCACCCTTGAGCGTCTGGCCTCCTGGAAGGATGGACCCGACGCGTGGATGAAGCTCTATGAATGAACCTCGCGTCGATCGCTGTAGTCTGGGCGAAGCGCTGATCTATCGGATCGCCCGCACGATCGAGGACGGCATCCTGGCCTTTCACGGCTTCGGTTCGCCCCTGGTGCAACTCGCGCTGCACGTGGCCAAACGTACGCATGCACCCAATCTCGTCCTCGTTGCGGGCGCTACCTACGCCGTCAACCCGATGCCGCCCTTCCTGGCACCGACCAGCAACGACTGGGTCATGGATCGCGGCGCGGAATGCCGGCTCGACATCGAAGAGCTGTTCGATCTGGCTGCAGCCGGTCGTTTGGGACGGATGTTCCTGTCGGGACTGCAGATCGACCGCTGGGGCAACCTGAACACGACCCGACTGGGAACGGAGTCACTGAAACTGAAACTCCCCGGCGGTGGCGGCGGCTGCAATCTGGCCTGTGACGCCCGTCACCTGACGCTGTGGACCGCGGCGCACCGCGCCGTATCCGACGGTCGAGGCGCGCGACGCCTTCGCTTGGTCGAGCGCTGCGATTTCATCACCAGCCCCGGGCATCGCGCGGCCGATGGGCGTACCCGCAAGGGCATGGGCTTGGTCGGAAATGGCCCGGACTGGTTGATCACCGAACTCGGAGTATTCGACTTCGACGAATCCGGGCACGTGCGACTCCGTGAGGTCTTCCCGGATACCGATACGGAGTTAGTGCGGGCGAATACCGCATTCGAATTCCCGATCAGCGAGCCTGTGGCTACCACCCCACTGCCGCCCGCGGCTGTCTGCGAGCTGATCCGTAGCCTCGATCCGCTGCGGATTCACGAGCGGGAGCTGCGGCCTGAGGACCGGTCGCGGACTTTTTCAGGTCCCGATTGCCGCCCGGAGAGACACGCATGAACGGCGCGGTGCTAGAGGTCGGAGGTCTCAGGACGACAAAGAACTTCGTGCCGCTGCCGTACCGGCGGGTCAGCTTCCAGCCTTATGACGGTCCGATGACCGAGACTGCAATCCAGGGGCACCTGCTGGAACGGGAAGTTTACCGGCGGACCGACGTCGTCGTGCTGCACGGTCCGGGTTCGCGCTGCGCCGTCGCGGCGATTCGGCGGGACGGCGCTGAGGATCTGTTCAACCGCGTCGTGGCGGTCGAGTTGCTGGCCCTGCCGGATTCGGCCGTGTTCGCCCACGCACCGCAGATCGATCCCGCCAACCGCTCGGCGCTGGCGCGGCTGGCCCGGGAGCTCGGCGTCGGACCCGATGGCACCCTGATCGTTCAGGGGGCCTTCGATCACATCAACCTGATCCACCATCCCGACCCCCTGGTGGTCCGCGTTGTCGAGGTCTCGCCGCCGGCCCCGCCCAAACTGCTGACCATGGCCGAGCACGTGCTGAGCTATGCGGATCTGCCCCCGATCTGCCTGGAACTCGAGCCCATTGATTTACCGGCACTGTGCCGCGGGAGCGCGTCGGAGGCCTATCTGGTTCCCTGTCGCTCCGGCGGTCTCGACGACCTCGGGGCTCCGGTCTACTTCCTCGACGAGCGGCCGCCCGAGCGGAAAGCCTGGACCCTGATCGGCTGCGAGCGCAGCCTGCAGTTCCATCGCCATTACTATGGCGACGAGCCGCCCCGGATCGAGATGTGTCCGCGCAAACTCGCCGCGGCCTCCTCGCAGCCGACTCTGGTTAAGTGCTGTCTGCTGGAGTTCGAACTCGAGCAACAGGGGAATACGGTCATCGTACCCTGGGGATCGGACCTCCCGACGATCGAACGTGCCCTCTCCCTGCTCGCAATGGAGTCGCGCGATGACTGAACTGGCCTGGGACGCCATCGTCGGTGGTCTGATCCGTGACCGGACCCGGAAGCCCCGCGACCGGGGACTCACCATGGTGATCGACACCGGTGTCGGCGAGCGCCGTCTGCTGGATACCCTGGAGCAGGCCGCCGCCTTCATCGACCACTGGAAGTTCGCGTTCGGCACCTCGGTATTCCTGCCGCGCCCCTTGCTGCAACGGAAACTGGGTTTGCTGGCCGATCACGGCATCCTGAGTTTGCCCGGCGGAACGCTGCTTGAGGTCGCCTTGGTCGAACACCATTGCCGCGATTACATGAAACATGCGAAGGATCTGGGATTCAGTGCCATCGAGATCTCCGATGGCACGATTCCGATGCCGGCGGTGCGGCGCAGGAACATCATCGCCTGCGCCCGAGATGCCGGCCTCGTTCCGATCTCCGAGGTCGGCAAGAAGGACCCGCGCGCGCAGCCGTCCGCCGAACAGATGGCCGAGCAGGCGCTGACCGACATCGAACATGGCGCCGAATGGGTCGTCATGGAGGCGCGAGAGTCGGGGCGGGCCGTCGGCATTTATGACGAGCACGGCCAGGTGATCGACGACACGCTGACCACGCTCTGCGCGCTGCTGGGCGATGCGACGAGCCGCCTGATCTGGGAAGCACCCTTGGCGGCACAGCAGACGGCCCTGATTCGGCGCTTCGGTACCAACGTCGGGCTCGGGAACGTCCCGGCGGATCAGATCCTGGCCGTCGAGTGTCTGCGATGCCGCCTGCGTTTCGACACCCTGCACTGGGTCACCGACGAATTGCTGCGCACCGGTGCCTGGGATCCGGCGCGGATCGAGCCGAAACAGGACGAAACACCGGTGAAGCTGAATGTCCATAGATCCTGACTACGACCCTACCGTTGGTGTCGCAAGCCAGGTGCTCGAGGTCGGCTCGCGCCTCGCCGAGGGGCCGTCGGCGCGCTTGGTCGACACGGTATTCCGGCGGGAACTCGCCGATCAGGCTGGACTGTTTGCAGCACTCGGTCTGACCGACCTGGCGCATACGCTGGCGATGATCGAGGTCGGCGTGATTCCCGCCGCGGAGGGCAGCGAGTTGCTCGGCGCCCTGCTGAAGCTCCAAACCCAGCCGGAGGACTTCCACGCCGACCCGATTCGCGGGGATCTCTATACCAACCGCGAAGCCTGGCTTGCGGTCAGGACATCGGCGGCCGGCTGGCTGGGCATAGGCCGGGCCCGGCGCGAGGCGACCACGACCGCGTTCCTGATGACACTTCGCGCGGCATTGCTGGATCTCGCCGATGCATCAACCCGATTGGGCCATACGCTGACTACCCGCGCATCGGAGTGGCGCGAGGCCTTGATGCCGGATTACACGTATTTGCAGGCGGCGCAGCCGACGACATTCGGCCACTATCTGGCCGGCTTCGCGGAACCGCTCCTGCGTGACGGCGACCGGCTTCGCGGCGTCTATTCGCGGGTGAACCGTTCGCCCGCGGGGTGCGGCAGCACCAATGGGTCGCGACTGACCCAACCGCGCGAACGCCTGGCTGAACTGCTGGGCTTTGATGGGCTCGTCCGGCATGCGCGCGATGCGATGTGGCAGGCGGATCTCCCGATCGAAACCGCGGGCCTCATGACGACGATGCTGATCAATCTGGACCGCCTGGCCGAGGACCTGCAGATCTTCGCCACCCGCGAGTTCGGGCTGGTCGAACTCGACGATCGCCACGCCCGGGCCAGCAAGATCATGCCCCATAAGAAGAACCCGTTCGCACTGACGCATATCCGCGGCATGGCCAACGCGATGATCGGGACCCTGGCGGCCACCGCCGCGGCGGCCCGCACGCCTTCCGGGCAGTCGGACAACCGATTGGCCCTCTACGGTGCGATCCCGCGCGCGGTCGCCGACACGCGCGACGCCGTGCTGCTGCTCGATGAAGTGATCGCCGCGCTGCGCTTCGACGCCCGGCGCGGCCTCGAATTGTTGGCGGGTAGTGATGCCGCAGCGACGGATATCGCCGAGGTGCTGGTGACGGAATGCAGTCTGGATTTTCGCCAGGCGCATCGGCTGGTCGGCACGCTGGTCCGACAGACCGCCGGGCTGCGGCCGCTGTCCGCGCTGAGCGTGAACGAGCTGACCGCCTGTTCGATCGAAGTGCTCGGCTTCCGGGCCGAGCTGACGCCTGCCGCGCTGGTCCGCGCGCTGGATCCTAAAGCGTCCGTCCACGCGCGCATCGGGCCCGGCGGCGCCGCTCCGCCTGCACTGGATGCGGTGCTCGCCGACCAGCGTGCGGGATTGGCCGAGATTCGGGCATGGACGGCCGAGCAACAGGAGCGACAACGAGCGTCCGAGGAATCCCTGCTGCAGCGGTGCCGGGAGCGATGCCCGACATGAGCGTGCACATCATGGATTCGGCCATCTTCGGCAATTCCTGGGCGACCCCGGAGATGCGTGCGTTGTTCGAGGAACGCTCGGTCGTGGCCGGCTGGATCGAGGTGCTCAGCGCACTCGCGGCGACCGAGGCCGAGTACGGCCTGATCCCCCAGCGCGCGGCCGACGCTCTATGCGAAGCCTGCCCGCGGATCAAACTCGACGATCCCTTTTTCGCCGAAGTCCGGCGCGGTTTCGAGCAGACCAATCACTCTCTGCTGGGCTTGATTCATGCGCTGCAACGCCGCTGTCCCGGTGACAGCGGCGAATGGCTCTGCTACGGCGCGACCGTGCAGGACATCACCGACACACACAACGCCCGCGTGCTCAAGCGAGCCCATGGCCTGATGCGAGAGCGCCTGGACGGGCTCATCGGTGTGCTCGCGGGGCTCGCCGCACGCTATCGCATGACCCCGCAGTGCGGCCGAACACACGGCCAGCCTGGGCTGCCGATCACGTTCGGCTACAAGGTGGCCGGCTGGCTCGACGAGCTCCTGCGCCATCGGCAACGGATCGAGGAGATCGCACCCCGCCTCGCGGTCGGGCAGCTCGCCGGCGGCGTTGGCAGCCTGTCTTCCTTCGGTCCGCAGGGACTTGCGGTGCAACGGCGTTTCCTGGAACGGCTGGAACTCGCCGTGCCGGCCATTTCGTGGACTGCCTCGCGCGACCGCCTGGCCGAATGGCTGAACCTGCTGGCACTGCTGTCCGCGCTCGGAGACCGCATCGGGCACGAAATCTACAATCTGCAGCGGCCCGAGATCGGTGAACTGCGCGAAGCCAGCGCCGCGGGTGTCATCGGCAGCATCACGATGCCGCAGAAGCGCAATCCCGAAATCAGCGAACACCTCGGCACGCTCGCCCGGCAGGTCCGTCATGCCGCCGCGCAGATGACCGAGAACCTGGTTCACGATCACGAACGCGACGGCCGCGCCTGGAAGGCCGAATGGGCCATTGTGCCAGTGGCGTGTCTCGCCGCCGACAAGGCTTTGGCCTTGCTGCATGATGCGTTGATGCACCTGGAAGTCGACGAATCCCGCATGCGGCACAACCTGGAGGCAACGCAGGGAGCCGTGCACGCGGAACGCGTCATGCTCGCGCTGGCGCCGCGGCTCGGCAAACAATCCGCCCATGCCCTGATTCACCGCCTCGCGTCGGACGCCGCCCGGCGGGGTGTTCCGTTCCGGGCGGCCTTGGCTGGCTCCGAGGAGATTCGCGCGCAACTCGGCGATGAGGCGCTGCGAACCCTGCGGTGCGCACCCATCGACACCGGCCAGTGTGCCGAAATGGTCGATCGGGTGCTGCGCAGCGTCGGGTCGGAATCGAACCAATGACCCCGGCGGGTCGAGGCGAGGACAGTGTCGTCGCAAGGGCATGGCGTGCGCTGGAGCAGATTCCGCGCGTCGGGCTTGCGGAGTTTCCGACCCCGCTGTTGCGGATGAAGCGCTTCGGCGCTGCGCTCGGTGGGCTCGACATCTGGTTCAAGCGCGACGATCTGATCAGCTTCGGGCTCGGTGGGAACAAGGTTCGCGGCCTGGAATTCCTCCTGGGCGACGCGCTCGCGCGGGGAGCCGACACGCTCGTGACGGGTGCGGGTTGCCAGTCCAACCATGTGCGCGCCACGGCCGCGGCTGCCGCGCATTGCGGTCTCCGGTGTGTCGCCGTCTACTGGGGCGATCCGCCCGCCGTCATCGACGGCAACTACCGCCTGACCCGGCTGTTGGGCGCAGAAGTCAGCTTTACGGGCGACTCCGACCGGGCATCGGTGGATCGTGGGATCGACGAGCAGTGCGTTCGCCTCCGCACAACCGGGCGACGACCCTATGCCATACCGCGCGGCGGGGCCTGTGCGCTGGGCACTCTGGGGCACGTCCTGGCAACGCGCGAACTCTTCCTGCAATGCCAGGTTCAAGGGATCGAACCGGAAGCCATCCTGCTCGCGGCCGGCTCGGGTGGGACTCACGCCGGCTGGCTGGTTGGCAAGGCGCTGCTCGGCTACCCCTGGGCGTTGCAGAGCATCGCCGTCAGCCGCGACGCGGGCGCCACCATCGCGCAGATCCAGCGGTTGGCAGCGGAGGCCGCTTCGCTGCTGGGAGTATCCGCACTACTCGCCGCTACGGCTCCTCCGATCGTGCATGCGGGGTTCCTCGGTGAGGGTTACGGCATCCCCAGCGCCGAGGGCACGGATGCGATCCGTCTGGTCGCACGCACCGAAGGGATCCTGCTGGACCCGACTTACACCGGCAAGGCAATGGCTGCCCTGATTGCTTTGCGGAAAGCCGGCCAGCTGCCCTTCCGCTCCGTGGTGTTCCTGCATACCGGGGGCGAGCCCGCCTTGTTCGCCGGCGATGGCGCCTGGTTGCCCGACCGCGCCGCTTCCAGCCCGGAACTCTCGTGCGTCTTGTAATCGTGGGCGGCGTTGCCGCGGGTACCAAGGCCGCCGCGCGGGCGCGCCGGGTCGATCCTGATCTCGCCATCACCCTGTTTCAGGACGAAGCGTGCGTTGCCTACAGCGGGTGCGGCCAGCCTTACGTGCTCGGTGGTGCGATAGCCGAGCCGGATGCATTGATCATCCGGCGTCCGGAAGACTTCGCGCGTGATCGCATCGACGTGCGCGTTCGTCACCATGTGACCGCGATCGACCCTGTAGGCCATCGCGTTCATGTCCACGATCTTGAAAGCGATCACAGGGAAATAGTGCCCTACGATCGGCTGATTTTGGCAACAGGTGCCCGCGCGATCGTGCCGGCGGTACCCGGCATCGACCTGGCGGGTGTCACGACTCTGCGCGGCATGGCGGCAATGCATCGCTTGCTGGCCGAACTGGACAACGCTCGGGGCCAGCGAGCGGTGATCGTCGGTGGTGGCTACGTGGGGCTCGAACTCGTCGAGGCCCTGGCGATGCGGGGGCTCGAGGTGTGCCTGCTGGAACGCGCTGACTATTTCCCGCCGCGCGTGGATCCGGAAATTGCCCCGATGGTCCGCGGCCTGTTGGATCGGAAAGGGGTCAGGATCATCACTGGCGAGAGTCTGATTCGCATCAATGGGCGGGGCGATCGCGCGGAGTCAGTCCTCACCTCGGGCGGGAACACCCTGCCGGCACAACTCGTCGTGCTGGCCCTGGGTGTGCGACCCGCAGTCGAACTGGCGGCCGCGTCGGGCATCCGAATCGGTCCGACCGGGGCCATTGCGGTGGATGAACGAATGGCAACCAGTGCGCCGAATGTCTTCGCCGCCGGAGACTGCGCCGAATCGCGGCACCGCCTCACGCAGAACGCGACGTGGCTACCGCTTGGAGACAGCGCCAATCTGCAGGGTCGGGTGGCTGGGGAAAATGCGGCGGGCGGCGATGCGCGCTTTCCCGGTGTGTTCGGAACCAGTATCTGCAAGTGTTTCGAGCTTGCGGTGGGCGCGACGGGGCTCACCGAGGCGGATGCCCGCCTGGCGGGTTTCGATCCGATCACCGCGCGCATTCAGGCGCAAGACGCCGCGCGCTACTATCCCGGAGCCAATCCGCTAACGTTGAAGCTGGTTGCCGAAGCGGGATCCGGGCGCCTGCTCGGGGCCCAGGCAGCCGGCACCGGCCGGGTCGACAAACTCATCGACATCGCCGCCACGGCATTGCTGGGTAAGCTGACGTGTGACGACCTGCAAAATGCAGATCTCGCCTATGCGCCGCCATTCAGCCCGGTGCTCTCGCCGATCATCGTGGCCTCCGGACTGCTCGCCAGGAAGACGCGTGATCGGACCTGACATCCGGTCTGGCTGCGACGTCGAGTCGGTGGGGGCCGGGCGGCTGCCCGAACTGTTCGCTTCGATCGGATCAGCACCACCGGAAAGCCTCTCATCAGGGCCGCGACTCGCTCAGCGGGACTTCAGGTTCCACAAAACGTCTTCTGTACCACTTCATGGGGCTCGGGGGGCAGGCTGTAGGCCCGAGTCTCGGGACCCTCGTCCCAGGGGCGGCTGAGGACCCGCAACAGCGAGTCGAGCGGATCGAGGTCGCCGCTCACGGCGGCATTCAGAGCGGCCTCGACCCGGTGGTTACGCGGGATCACGGCGGGATTCGCGCGGCGCATCGCGGCTGCCCGGGCCTGCGGGTCGCCCGCTTCGCTGGCCAGGCGCGCATGCCAGAACCCGAGCCATGGGCTGAGCGGCGCAGCATCGGCGAGCGGGGCCGCATCCGGCCCGGCCGTGCCCGCCGCAGCGTCGCAAAGGCTGCGGAAGGTGTTGGTGAAGTCGGCCGCGGTCTCCGACATCGCCAGCAACAGTCCATCGATCAACTCGGGATCCTCGTCCCGTGCTTCGAAGAGACCGAGCTTGGCCCGGAATCCGGCAAGGTAAGCCTGTTCGAAGCGCGCGGTGTAGCCTTCGATGAGGTCCTGGGCTGCCGCCAGGGCCTGGTCCGGATCCGGATCCAGTAACGGCAGCAGCGACTCGGCCAGACGGGCGAGGTTCCACTGCGCAACCCGGGGCTGGTTGCCGTAGGCATAGCGTCCGCGGTGGTCGATCGAACTGTAAACCCTGTTCGGGTGATAGGCATCCATGAAGGCGCAGGGGCCGTAGTCGATGGTCTCGCCGGCGATCGAGGTGTTGTCGGTGTTCATCACGCCATGAATGAAGCCGACGCCGAGCCAACGCGCGACGAGTTCGGCCTGGCGTCCGATGACCGCCGAGAGAAAGGTTCGGTAGGGCTGCTCCGTCGCCTTCGCCTCCGGGTAGTGGCGAGCAATCACATAGTCGGCGAGCCGCCGCAGTCCGTCGACGTCCTGGCGCGCATGGAAGTACTCGAAGGTGCCCACCCGCACGTGGCTGCGTGCGACCCGCGTCAACACAGCGCCCGGCAGCACGGTCTCGCGCACGACCTGCTCGCCGGTCGCGACCGCGGCCAGAGAACGCGTCGTCGGGATCCCGAGAGCATACATGGCCTCGCTGAGGATGTACTCCCGCAGCACCGGACCGAGCCAGGCCCGGCCGTCGCCGCCGCGCGAGAAGGGAGTGCGCCCGGAGCCCTTCAAATGAATGTCGAAGCGCTCGCCGGACGGGGTCAGTATCTCCCCCAACAGAATCGCCCGGCCATCGCCGAGTTGTGGCACGAAATGCCCGAACTGATGGCCGGCGTAGGCCATGGCCAAGGGCGCCGCGCCCTCGGGCACGCGGTTGCCCGAGAGGACGGCCAGACCTTCGGGCGAGCGCAGGGCGTCCCGGTCCAGCCCGAGGCTCTCGGCGAGCGCCTCGTTGAGTTTGACGAGCCGTGGCTGCGCGACCGGAACCGGAGCCAGCCGTTCGAAGAATCGCTCGGGCAGTTGCGCGTAGGTGTTGTCGAAGGCGAAGGTCATGAAGGTTCCTGGGTAACGGGACTATGGATGGAATCAGGGCCAGACCCGCTCGGTTGGTGCAGCTTCCTGGCTTCCAGGGACCGCTTCTGCCCGCCAATTGCTCGGTGAACGGCACGACGGACGCGTCCGGCCAAACCAGTCGGGGGCGGTCGCGTCGGTCCCCGGCCCCGGGGACGCCGCGCGCACAGGTCGGCTTTGGCGGCATGGATCAGGCGATAGCCTACCAGTTCATGCCATGCCGGCAGACTGCCGATCAGTGCCATGCCCGACGGGACCGCCTCGGGCATGTTCATCGTGATGGTTCGGTTCAACTCCAACGCCGGGGATGGCGCCACACGCAGCTGCATGGCCTGCCCGGATCGCCATTCGTGCGGTGCGCACGTGGGCAGGCCAGGTCGGTCGTCTCAATCCTGCTCGGCCGCGGCCTTCAGTTGGGCAAGACCGGCTTCGAAGTCCTTCCCGCACATCTTGTCCATGCTGTAGAACGTCGTCATCAGCTTGGAGAGGTAGGGCATCGGGCCGAACATCGCCCAGGTCACCTGCGTCGCTGCACCCCGCGCCTGCAGAGTGAATTCCACCGTGTTGTGGGCTTCGAACGGCTTGATGAAATCCAGTTTGATGACGATCCGGTTCGGCGGCGACGCCTCGATGATCTCCATGCGGCCGGTGCCGACGTTTTTGTTGCCCTCCCAGGCATAGGCCGCGCCCTTGCCGCTGTCGGTGCCGCTGAAACTGCGCCGCATGCCCGGATCCTTTGCTTCCCAGGGTGACCAACGGCTCCACGCGCGCAGAACGTTGATCCAAGCAAAGACCTTTTCCGCTGGTGCCTGGATGACGATGCTGCGCTCGATACGGAAGGTGCCGGGCCGGGTCGCTGCGTAAACGAGCAACGCGGCCACCAACACCGCGATGCCTATCAGTGTGTTCGCCAACATAAGTACCCCTCGCTATTCGACGATGATCATCCACGAGACCCCGAAGCGATCGGCGACCATGCCGAAGCGCGGCGAAAAAAACGTTTTGCCCAGCGGCATCTCCACATGCCCGCCTTCGCCCAGTACCGCGAACAGACGGTCAGCCTCGGCCTCGTCGGACGCGTTGAGCACCAGCGAAAAGCCCTGAAAGTCCGGTTGCTGTGCGCATCGGCCGTCAGAGGCCATCAGTGTAGTGTCGCCGATGCGGAGGCTGGCATGCATGACCTTATTTTCCCATCCGGGCGGCATCTGGCAGTCGGCTGTTGGCGGGTCCGGGTTTTCGCTGAAACGCATCAGCGCTTCCACTTTGGCTCCCAACGCTTCGCGGTAGAAGGCGAGCGCTTCGTCGCAGCGGCCATCGAAGAACAGATAGGTTCTGACATACATGGGCTTTCCTCGCGGTTGGGTACGGTTGGTCATGACCGGCCGGCATTTGCCAGCGCGGCGGATTGGCGGCGCAGGCGCGGTTCCTGCCATCGCAAGTTGGCGGTCTGTTTCGGTGTAACCATTCACCCCCCCTTTGCTGGGAAGTGGGAGCGGGCGGGGAGGTGTGAACCGTTACAGTTCCGGCAGGCACGGACATTTCACGGGGGCCTTCGTTGCGTTATTTAGCGGTCGATCGCCGGGCCGTCGCTGGTACGGAGCTTATCCGACATCTCTGTCGATCCGGGAGAACAGAATGCCTGAACCCATGCCGAATTTGTGCTCGCCGCACACTGCAGGCGTTGCCAAAGCCGTCTGCTCGGCCGACATCATGTACTGGTGCTCAGCGTAACCGAGGCCGCCGCGCAGCGCTGCAGCCCGACACCGAGCCTGGAAAAGACCGCCCGAGCGGGAGCAAAGGGGCTGCCGGCTGTCTAACGACCAGCGGAGGCAGCATCGGATCGATCTTGGTCGCCGGCGCTGGCCGGTAAGCCGGGAGCCCCTTGCGATGATGCGCGTAGCTGACCAGCGCGTCCCGATGTCGCCGCGGGGCGGCATCCGACACACCAGCGAATCGAGCGCGGCCGCCATCCCTGTGGCATGGCACCGGCGCGCTCGGGGAGGCGCCAGGCGGCAAAAATGTTGCCCGGTCGCACGCATTGGTATGGAATTTCGCAGGCCCTGGTCGAGAACGAGGATGTGCTGAGAATGTGGCGAAGCGCTACCGTTATCGCGGGACCGACGAATGAACCGGGGCCAGCCCTTCGATCATGCCGGGACATGCCTGTGGCCGATGAAGTTCGTGTCGCGATTGCATCGGACGACGATGTCCTGACAGCCCGTCAGCAGGCGCGGACGCTGGCCGTTGCTCTGGGCTTCTGGTCCGTCGAACAGACCTTCATCGCGATCGCCGTGTCGGAACTGGCGCTGAACATACTTCAGTATGCCGGCCGCGGCGACATCGTGCTTTCCGAGGGAGAGCAGCGGGGTGCTCGCGGCATCATCATCGAGGCGCGCGATGAAGGACCGGGAATCGCCGATACCACGTTGGCCCTGCGCGAAGGCTATTCGACGAGCGGTCGAGCCGGTCTGGGCTTGTCGGGCGCCAAGCGCCTGATGGATGAATTCGAGCTTCGGTCGGAACGCGGCAAGGGCACCACGGTGACGATGAAGAAATGGGTGAGGTGAAGCCGGATGTCACCTCGCGCGCTCCCGGAGGTTGACCCGCGCCCCGGCGTGGGCAGCCTTTCCCACCCGCCGGGATGACGGGGCCGCAGTGCCGCGAAGGTCAGCCGGATTTCAGCACCGGCACGGGGCCAATGCCACGCTCTGACTGAGGTAACTCGGGAGGCGAGCATGACTGACGACAGTCCGTGGGTTTCGACTGAACTGAGGCCCCGCTACCGAGCGGCCGTAGCAGACTACCTGTCGGGCGCGTCGGATGAAGCCCGGCTGCGGAGTTACGAGCTCGGCTGCCAGGCCGTCGTCGAGAAAGTGACGGCGCCGACCCTGGCGGCGGTGCATCAGCAAGTGGTGCATGAACTCTGCCGCGAGCCCGCCGCATCCCGGCTTTCAGACGAGACACCGCCCACGCTTGACCATTGCCTCCAACAGACCTCGATCCTGTTGGAGACCATTCTGTGCGGTTACGAAGAAGCGCTGAAGATTCGCAATGCCGCCTACGAAAGCGTCCTGGAGGACCACCGTGCGCTGTTGGAGGCGGATCGTGAAAAGGACCGTACGATTGCCGAGTTCCAGCGTGACAAGGTCGAAGTGCATCGGATGCGTGCCGAGTCGGAGCAGCAATCCGCACGACAGACCGCCGAACTCACTGCAGCGCGCGCACGACTGCAAGCAGAGATCACGGAGCGACAGCTGACCGAGGTGGCCTTGCGCGAGAGTGAGGCGAGATTCCGCATCCTCTTCGAACGGGCGGGCCTTGGTATCGCGCTGCTCGACAAGCTTGGGCGCATCCGGGAAAGCAATCCCGCCCTGCAGCAGATGCTGGGGTACGACAGCGACGAACTGCACGGCAAGACCGTGTTCGATCTGACGGCGCCGGACGACATGGAAATCACCCGCCGCTGGTTCCAGGAACTGGTGGAAGGGCAGCGCAGCGAATACCGACTGGAGAAGCGATTCATCCAGAAAGCGGGGACCGCGGTCTGGGTGCGCAAGACCGTATCGGGTGTCTACGCACCCGCCGGCGAACTGCAGTTCGCGATCGGCCTGATCGAAAACGTGACCGAGCGCAAACTGGCCGAAAGAAATCTGTCGGAGAGCGAAGCCCGCTTCCGGCAGGTGGCCGAGATGACCGGCGAGTGGATCTGGGAGCAGGACGCGGAAGGGCGTTACCTCTACTCCAGCGCCGCGGTGCAGTCCATTCTGGGCTATAGCGCCGGCGAGGTTCTCGGGAAGTTCTATTACGACCTGTTCACCGAGGCGGATCGCCACCGCGTCGCGCCGGCCTTGTCATCCCTGCTTGCCAGCAAAGAGACCTTCCATCGGATCGTCAACCGCTATCAGCACCAGCAGGGACACGAGGTATTCACGGAGTCGACCGGGGCGCCGATCCTCGATGCCGAAGGCAATCTGGTGAAGTGGCGGGGGGTGGATCGTGACGTCACCGAACGCAAGCGGTTCGAAGATGCGTTGCGGTTGCGCGATCGGGCCATGGAGGCATCGAGTGTCGGCATCATCATCACCGACCCCCACCAGCGCGGCAACCCCATCATCTACGCGAACCCTGCCTTCATCGCGATGACGGGTCACGCGCGGGATGAGGTGATGGGGCGGAATCCGGGGTTCCTGCAGGGACCGGACACCGATCCCCAGGCGATCGAGCAGATGCGTCAGGCGCTGCGCGACGGGAGCGACTGTCACCTGACGCTGAAGAACTATCGCAAGGACGGCAGCGAGTTCTGGAACGAGTTGTTGATCTCGCCGGTCCGGGACGATCAGGGCAGGCTGACGCATTTCATCGGGACGCAGACCGACGTCACTGCGCTGCGGAGGCTGGAGGAGGAACGTCACGAGATGGAAATCGCCAAGCAGATCCAGTTGTCGTTGCTGCCCACCGCGCCCTTGTCCGGAAACGGGGTTATAGCAGCGGGGATGTGCCTGCCGGCGACCCATGTCGGCGGCGACTATTTCGACTACTTCAGTTCCGGCACAGCGGTCGATGTCGTGATCGCCGACGTGTCCGGGCACTCCGTGGCCGCGGCGATGATCATGGCGGAAGCGCGCACGACGCTGAAGCTGGAAACCCACCGGATGATGCGCGATATGACCGGACCAGCGCGGAGTGCGGCTGCCATCCTGTCCCATCTGAACGAACTGCTGTTCGCCGATCTGAACCGTTCGGATCGCTTCATCACGATGTTCTACGCCCAGTACGACTCGGCCACGCGCGAGTTGACCTACGCCAATGCCGGGCATAACTGTCCGTTGCTGTTGCGGCAGGGGAGCCGTGTCTGCACCGAACTCGATGCCGAGGGACTGATACTGGGAGTCCAGGAAAACCCGAATTTCGAGGAGCGCCGGCTCCGCCTGCAGTCGGGCGATACCCTGCTGTTCTACACGGATGGCATCACCGAGGCGCAGAGCAAGGGGGGAGAATTCTTCGGCACCGACCGCCTGCGCGCCGTTTTTGCGGAACAGACGGAAGCCGCGCCCCAGGACATCATCGATGCGGTCATCGCCCGTCTCCAGTCCTTCTGTGAGAGCAGGGCTTTCTCGGACGACGTGTCGATGGTGGTGCTGAAGCTGACCTGAGTGGCCGGGGGCCGGCCGCGAAAACCGCGGGTATCGTGGGGAATCTATCGGCTCCCCACCGGGTCCAACGGGTGAATCACACAGCAGGTGCAACGTGAGCACATCAGACGAATTGCTCCGGGAGCCGATGCCTGTTCCGGTCGTCGAAGCCGGTGCGGAGCATGGCCAGCATGGGGAAATCGAGCCAGCGCCCCTGTTTCGGCGCCTGCATGTCGTGTGGGTGCTGGCGGGTTACAGCGCGGTCTATCTGGTGGTGCGCGCCTATGAAGGCCGCTATGGCTGGTCGGCCGGGCTGGACGCCTTCGCTCCCGAGTTCGAGACCTACTGGATGAACTTCATGTACATCAACCTAGTGCTCGAAGTCACAGTGGGCGCCTTGCTGTGCGGATGGCTGTGGCGGACCCGGGATCGCAACCTGGAGTTGTACTGGGCGCGGTTCATCGCGACCGAGACGCAGCTGGCGCGGCGCGGAGGCAGCGGCCTCAGGGCATTGCTGTGGAAAAGTCGTGATGCGGCCCTAGTGACCTTGGCGCCGCGCGAGGAACTGCGCCGCAACCTGACACATCTGCTGTGGCTGATGGCCTACGCCTGGGCCATCTACTGGGGGAACAGCTTTTTCACCGAACAGGACGGCACCTGGCACCAGACAGTCGTGCGCGACACGGACTTCACACCCAGCCATATCGTGGTGTTCTATTTGAGCTATCCGATCTACATCATCACCGGATTTGGCGCTTTCCTGTATGCGCGGACGCGCCTGCCCTATTTTGCCAAGGGCCTATCCGTGCCCTACCTGCTGGCGGTCATCGGGCCATTCACGATCCTGCCCAACGTGGGGCTGAATGAATGGGGCCACACCTTCTGGTTCATGGAGGAAGTCTTCGTAGCGCCACTGCACTACGGCTTCGTGGTGTTCGGCTGGTTCGCGCTCGCCATTTGCGGTGTACTGTCCCAGGTTTTTTCCAGCATCGCGTATCTGATCAAGGCCGATCTGTGCCCGGATCTCTGATCGTCGATTCCGTTGGCGAGCCGAGACCAGGGTCTACGCGGGCGATCGACCCCAGAAGCTTGAGTACAGTGGACGCCGGGCTCGGGGGAGTGCATGCTGTTGCAGGTCCGGTAGATTCAGGTTTGGCTCGGGCCAGTGGCCTGACCATTTAACAGCGGGGGCGGTCATGGGGATACCAGAGATCGAAGTCGACGTCGTCATCCCCGGCCAGACCCGCTATCTCGCGATGGTGGGGAATATCGGGGAACAGATCGCGAGCGCGATCGACCGCTACTCGGGCGACCGTGACCTGCTGGCTTACAGCTTGAATCTTGCTTTGACCGAAGCGGTGGTCAACGCCATCGAGCACGCCGACCCGAACGGACCCGAGCACAAGGTTCACGTCCACATTCGCCTGGCCGACGAGGATCTCAGGATGACCGTGTGCGACCAGGGTCATGGGTTCGATCTCGACACACTGCCGCCGCCAGATCTCGACGATATGCTCGAACGCGGGCGCGGCCTGTTCCTGATCCGGAACCTGATGGATTCGGTTGCCTCTTACCGAACCCCGGACGGCCACGTGTTGGAGATGACGAAGAGCCTGGGGTGACGCTCCAGGCGAAAGGACAGTGTTTCTCAGGACAGAGTTTCTAAGGTGTCGGTCAGCGCGGCGCCGCCTTCAATTGCGGCAGACATCGTGTGAGTGGGGCGGGGGGTTCCTCGGGCAGGACGGCAAGCACGGCGGCTGGCTCAGCAGCGAAGTCCTGCAGCGCGGCAACCCGCGGCTCGGGCAGGGCAATGCAGCCGGCAGTGCCGGTCGTTGGATTTTTCCAGACGTGAATGAAGATGCACGAGCCGGCGCGTGTCGCGGCGCTCGTGGGGTATTGCACGACGAGGCCACGGCGATAGAGCGGGCCGCTGCGCATCATCTCGACGCTCACGCCGGGCTCGATGCTCTGGTGCGCGGTGATCGTGTTGTAGGCAGCCGAGCGAGGGTCGTCGACGCAGACCGTGTCGGGTTGGAGATGCAGGTAGTCCGGCAGCGGAGACGGAGCGAACCCGAATGGCGGTCCGAACGCGAAGATACCTGCCGGCGTTCGCTGGTCGCCTTCGCGCTTCACCGGATCGCGGCGGCGCTTGAAGTGCCTGAACGCCTGGGCCCAGGCCGCGCCCTTGGCTCCCAGCATGACCGGCTCTGGTGGTTGGAGTGCGCGCCAGACGTCGTCAACGCTTTGCCGTTCGAATAGCCGCAAGGTTGCCGCGGGCGAGGACATCGTCGTGAAGGTGACCAGCGCGAGGCGCCGTGCGCCTTCCAGCAGGGCAGGGCAGGCCTCGGCCCGAACCGCGGGCGGCATCAATCCCGCACCGGAGGCAGCCAGCACCAGGAACAGGCGCTTCACACTGTAGCCCTGGCCCTCATTACAAGTCGTCCGCAATCACTTCCATCGCGATCAGCTGCTCCCGCAGCGCCATGTGGGCATGGAAGCCTTCGTCGGGGCTGTAGAGTGGGTCGCCGTAAAGCGCTGCGGTGGCCGCATCGTCGGACATGTACACCCGGCACAGTTGCAGATCGGCCGCAATCGCGGCGACGCAGGCTTCGAACTCCGAGAACGGTTCGGCGTCGTAGACGCCGTCTCCGAGCAGGTAATCCGCCCGATACAGTGTCGTGTCCCAGCCATGGGTCTCGCCCAGCGTGAAGAACGCGGCCTGTTCGCTGCGCGCAGCGGCTGACTCCGGTGCGTGTCCTGCTGCCGCGAGCAGTTGCCGCGGCGTCGCCGTCCCGAAGATAAGCTTCTCTCCGGTATGTCGGGCGTGGACCTTGCGTGCCAGGTCTTCCTTGTCGAAGGCAAACCAGGCGCGGGGATTCCCCTGATGCGGAAACTCGACCACGTAGATCATCTGTATATCCTGTAGCGCAATGACGCCACGCCCGAAGTGCAAGGGGCCTGGGTCGATTAAACCAACAAGTGCCCGGGTTCGGCCCGCGGGCATCTCGACCTGCTCCTCACATGGCTGTCTCGGCCGTCCGCGTGGACTGTGAAGCCGCTGCTGGCCCTTCACACGCTGAATCGAGCGGAGAAACTGCGTGCTGCCCATGCGCTCAGTTCGGTGCACGGCCATCCGAACCGCGTTGCACGCTTCCTGTCGGGATGATGCCGGAAAAACTCCCAGCAGGCCAACTGGCAGCGCGCCGCGTCCGCCCTGGGAGTTTGATACGGCGTCCGCCGCCTCACCGGGGGTTCCAATCGACGCGGAGTGCCGCCGTTCTCGTTCCGGCGGGATTCCACCGAGATCGCTGGAATGCTTCGACCCCCGTCGTTCCCGCGGGTTTCCCTCCCGTCATTCCCGAAATTCCTTGTCATCGCGAATGTGCGATCCTGACTGGCCCAATGCCCTGCCATTTCCGCGGGCTCCAGCCCCTTCACCCCCGCAGGTCTAACGCTTCATTCGGTTCTCTTCATTCCCGCGAAAGCGGGGAACTTACGCATTCGTGGTAACGCGAAAAGGAACCCGACTCCATTTTTCGGCGTGGTAGCGGCAGTTGAAACGCTCGCAAACCTCGCCGAGCAGCGCCAGCCAGTCTCGCCGGTCCGGATCGTCGCGAAAAAAACCGCTTCTTGCCGGTCCCCCCCTAAGTCCGATGATATAAGGTCACCAGCGACCTCGATGCGAAGGGGTCTTGCCATAATGCCCACGGTAGCTTCGAAATGCGTGATTGCAAGGCTTGACCCCAGACTCTCTGACCCCACACTCTCGATCCTGTCCTCCCCCAAACCCCGCCAGGCACATTGCTACACGGCGCTTCAGTCCGGCGCGCTCCCCGTCTCTCCTCCCGTCGGCGACCGTAGGTTCTTCATTGAACTTGCAAAAATTACTCACTCAATGCTACGTTCAACCTCACACCAGTCGCCACACTGGTGGACTCTATCCCCATGCCTTGCTATTCCGCTTAGACCGCCGTCTTCGCGGCGGTCGCCGGGCGCGCGGATTGCGGGCGTGGAACAAGGGGCCTCGGCCGATTCTGCAGGGATGGCGTGCCTCACATACTCGGAGAATGGGACATGCTGAACATCACCCGATGGGCCTGCGCTTTCCTGATGGCCGCGATCGCGGGCGCCGCACCGGCGCAAATGAACATCAACTGGGATGCGATGCCGGCAGGAGCTACGCCCGACACGATTACGCAGAAGATCAGCGTTCTCGACGAGCCCGGGGGCATCGCCGGGTTCTTCTCGTGGCACCACAACATTTATACCAGCCTGGGAGACAGCATCTACGCTGGTCCACAGTACCTGCCTGAGGACCCCAGCCAGAAGTATGTGCACTACTTCACCTTCTTCGCGCAGGACCCCGCCGCCTTCGACACACAGGGCGTGAAGGGCAAGGCCGGGGCCGGTTTCGCGAGCGGCATCGACACCGTCAACTGCGACGGCTACAAGCCGCCATGCTACATCGCATTTTTTAAGAGCAAGACCAACGCCTGGAAGCCCGGTGAGGAGTGGGAATACAAGGCGACGCTGACGCCGCTCGCCGGCCCCGGGCAGTTCGAGCTCGGCTTCTACCTGCGCAATCGCAGCACGCCGGCCGCGACGCGCACTCAGTACACCGGCGCCGAGATCCCCTGGAAGTTCGCCGGAAGCATTCCGCTGAAACTGGCGACTGCAGGGCCCTTGTTCCTGAGCTGGGGCTTCAACGTGAACGAGGACACGATTGCGCGAGGGTGCAATCCTCCGGGCACCGGCGCGATCGCCAGCGTCAGCCCTCCCGTGGCGACGCAGGGCGCGCAGTCCTGGTCACCGGAAAGCTTTACCCGCCTACGCGGCACGGGCTGCAGCACGGACGCAAAATCGTTCCGCTCGTTCCAGTTCTTCGGAGGCGCCGGCAACCGCGTCGTGACCATGGCGTGCGGTGATGGCGGGACGGCGATGGCGCTCGGCAACGACAATTTCAGCTGCTGGTACCTGGGAGAGCCGAACCAGTCCTGCGACCAGGTCTGCGGAGGTGCCGCCAACGTCGACGATGTGAACGTGGCTCGATCGGGACCCGCCCAGGACCTGACCGACGCTCAATGCCGCAGGGTGATGCAGGACCGCGGCATAACCGCGCCGATCCAGCGTTCCAGGGACACCCTCGGGTGCAGTCTGGATGGGGCAGGCACGCCCCGAAACGCGCGGAGCGGATGGTTGGCGAACGCCCACAAGCCGGGCGTCTCCCGACAATGCTCTTGCAGCCCGGCCGCAGCGATCCAGGCCGTGCGTCCCAAGAGCTGCAAGGATGTGCTGCTCCGGTATCCGCAGGCACTCGGCAACTCGGGACCCTACTCCGTCGCACCGACCGGCAAGGCGCCGGGTGCCCCGCTTACCGACGTCTACTGCGACATGGCGGACTACGTCGGCTCCGGCTACGG
Source organism: Methylotetracoccus oryzae (assembly GCF_006175985.1). Lineage (GTDB taxonomy): Bacteria > Pseudomonadota > Gammaproteobacteria > Methylococcales > Methylococcaceae > Methylotetracoccus > Methylotetracoccus oryzae. The sequence goes on from NZ_SRSH01000010.1 coordinate 120,710, forward strand.
GATCGGCAACGGATGGACGCTCGTGGCGAACCAGGCGGGCGTCGGCAACTGGATCGCCGCCGACACGGACCTGGCGCCAGGGGCTTCCACCGGGGTCTATTCCGCCGCGTGGGCACACGAGAAGTCCTACTACATGCCGCACGCCGGCATCGCGGGCGGTCCGGACCGCCTGCTGCTGTTCCGCACGGGCGATATGACCCAATGGTGCTCCGCCAAGGCAAGCGCCCTGACGAGGGTGAACACCGACCTCAACGCGCGGAACGTGAAGATCCTGGGCGGCTATCCGCACAACATCCCAGAGACGACCAACAACCTGTATCGCAAGGGTGTCAATACCGAGGACCCGCAATTCGGTTGCGAGGGCACGCACGCGCAAAACGATAGCGGTATGTTCTGGGCGGAGAACGGCGTGAGCGGGCATACCGCGTTCAAGAACAGCCACGGCGGCGTCGGATTGTTCGTGCGCGACACCTGCGTCGACGCTGACGGCGATGGGTTCGGGTCCAATGGCGATTCGTTCTGCGCCAAGGGCAGCCAGGTGGACTGCAACGACGCGAATGCCGCGGTGTTTCCCGGGCAGGGCTGCTAGTGTAATCTCCCCGGCAAAGTCTTGTTCTGGAAAGACTTGGCGTTCATTAGAACGCCGATGATCGCTGGCTCTGCTCGCCGCACTGGACGTCCACAGCGGGACCGTCATCGGCGAGTGCCGCGCGCAGCAGCAGAACGACGAGTGTCGCAAATTCTTGAAGAAACTTGACCGATGGACCGATAAGACCCTGGCTGTCCACGTCATTGTCGACAACCATGCCCACCACAGGGAAGGTGGTTCAGGAAGAATCGGTTAGCTTACGTTTCCGCGCCATCGTCCCGTTTTTTTGGCCCCCTTGTGGAACAATTCAGGCGCGTCGGCCTGCCATCACCTGGATTTCCTCCTGAAACTTTCAGGATCCAAGCGCGCAGTCCTTGTTCGGATGCACGCGTATCGCAACAAGATCATAGGCCGCAAGCGATTGCGTGAACAGCGAGTAGGTCCGATTAGCGCAGCGTAATCGGACGAATGGATCGTTGCCTCGGATCCTGGCATTGGTAGGAATACCGTGTCGGCTGGGCCTGAGCGGATTCACTTGAACGTAATTCTCATCTCGTTCGAGGTCCGAGAGGTCGCGAGAAAAGGCGTTCAAAAAATTCCATTCCTTTATTCCTCGCTTCTTCTCAGGAAGCCGAAGATCAAAACGCTTTACCCGCTCGTGTGACACTCTTGGAAGCGCGAATTTCGATCAAGCTCCAGCGAGTTTTTCAATTGGCACTTCTTGGCAGTAGCGCCCATACGCGGTGCAAATGATCGAGCAAAACCACCCTGCGTCGATTTGAAAGGTGTAACGCCCGCGAATCCGACGCAGATGGGCTGCAAGAGATTCAGCGTAAAGAATCAGGTTCCACCTGGGATGAACGCGCGTCGGTAGTTGGGCATCGGTGGCTTCTTTGCGGAGACATTGCATCCTTCGTCCAAGGCATGCGTCCGATTACGCTTCGCTAATCGGACCTACGCAGGTTTACGGATTTGCCGCTGGGTCTACCGCGCGGCCCTGCCCGCATTCAGGCGCAACGGTGCGGCGGGCGCGGTTCAGTTGGGGAAGGGCTCGACGTGAGTCTGTCCCAGTCGGCCGAAGTAGGTCACGTGACGTCCGGCCAGCCAGACCATGTAGCCGACGCAGCCGGCGGCGCGCGACCGCGCCAGGAATTCGGGAAACATCACCTCACCCTGTTGTGCAGCCTTGATCGCCGCCTGGATGGCGGCGGTGTCGAAGGCCTCAGCAATCGGCGTGGCGGGCGGCGCTAGTGCAATGGAGTGAGCGTCGCCGTTCGGCAGATAGTAGGTGGTGGCGTTGCCCCGATAGTCGGCGTAGTAGCTCTCGACGCCGGCGTCGGTCAACGCCTTTACGACGTCGCCGAAGTGCGCCGTGCCGGCTTTGGAGGCGTGGGCGCAGTCTTCGATGATGGCTCGTGTCTGTTCGTTCATGGTGATCTCCTGTGGGTGGGGGAGGTCAGCGCACCGGCACTTTCCTCAGTCGGTGCAAGCGCACCATCTCTTCCAGCAGTTCCCGCAGCTCCGCTTGTTTGGCCTCCGGGAGATGGCCGAAGAATCTTGCGTCGTTGCGGTCTGCCAACTCGGCCAGCCGGGGCACGAGCTTGCGTCCGGCCCGGGTCAGCTTCACGTTGAGAACGCGGGCGTCCGACTCGCTGCCGCGTCGCATGACCAGCCCCTTCTGTTCGAGCCGGGCAATCACCTTGGAAACAGCGCCCTTCGTCATGCCCAGCGCCTCGGTCAGGCTGCGATGGTTGGTGTCGGCGGCATCGTAGAGCGTGCGGAGCGCGACCCACTCGGTGACCGACACGCCGCATTCCTCGACCGCCGCCTGAAACTCTTCCGAGACCCGGTTGGAGACGAAGCGCATCCAGAAGCCCAGGTGCGCTTCGAGCGGACTGACCTGTTTGATGGCTTGTTTCATTGGTTTCCCTGGAAACTTTGCGGCAGTGTAGTTTCCTAAGAAACTAAAAGTCAAGGCGCGGGAGTGGGGGTAGCTGATAGGGATGCGTCGTGCTCTTTCGGCCGGGGCACGAGGATCGAGGCGAGTGCGGCGGGGTGCGATACGATGTCGCGGAGGTCGTTGGCGTGTCCGCTGGCGACCGGGACTGACAGGGCAGCGGATCCGCGCCAACGGTCGTGGCGGAGGCGTTCCGGGTTAGCCCGAGGTGCGGGAATGGCGGCGAATGATTACGCGCCGCGTCGCCCTGACAGGCGCGACGCGGAGAACCCTCACGAGGTGGGGCTGATGTTCGTCGGCTGATGCCGGGGCGGCAACAGGGCGCGCACGTCCGGGGCGCATTTGCCGCATACCGTTCCCACCCGCAGGCAGCGCGAGACGTCCCGATGGGTGCACAGACCTTCGCGGACGGCTTCGCGGATCTGGGTTTCGGTGACGGCCTTGCAGATGCATACGTACATCGATCTCTCCGGGAGTGACGGTGACTCAATTACGACCAAGCACGAGGCGTGCCGCTGAAGCGCGGACTGGTCGGATACCAAATGGGAATGGCTCTCAGGCGCTTTCGGCACCGTCATGATTGCTGTCGCGTTTGTCACGTCGCATCGACGTGCCGGGCCGTTTTGTAGCAAATGCGACAAGCCGCCCCGGCTGGTACCTGACCGGTACGCCATCGGTGGATCGGGGTCCGACAACCAGAAGGTACTGCGGACGGTCTGCGGTCCACGGCCGCTGCTGCCCAGCCGACGAGGTCTCGCGCGGCGGGGATTCCCTGGTCCGCAGCCGTCGCACTGACGGGCGGCGGTGCATGGCTCGCGGCCAGCCGGTCAGCGGCCTCTGCCGGTACAAGCTTTGCAGCCGGCATCGTGGTGCAGTCCCGGCGTGCTTTCTTCCGTCACGGGTCACTCTCTCACGTGCTTTACGCCGTCCGCATGAATGCGTCCCGACGCAGCGATTCCGCGTCTCTCGTGAGGCCTCCGTGGCCGTTTTGTCGGAAAACAGACAAAGCTCGCCGCCGAATCGGCTGGTAGAAATAACTTAAAGTCAGTTGCTTATGCGATTTCCAATGATGGCGCAGGTATTGCTTTGTCCTGTAGCAAGAACGCGCAATCCACAGCAGCTGGCGATGAACGATCGATCCCAGTGGCGAGCGAACCTCGGAGAGCATTTGATGAAGTTACCGGTTTATCTCGATTACTCCGCAACGACTCCCGTCGATCCTCGCGTTGCCGAGAAGATGATTCCCTTCCTGACTGAGAACTTCGGGAACCCGGCAAGCCGGTCCCACAGTTTCGGCTGGACGGCGGAAAAGGCCGTCGAGGAAGCCCGCGAAGAAGTCGCACGGCTGGTCAACGCCGATCCTCGGGAGATCATCTGGACCTCCGGTGCGACGGAGTCGAACAACCTGGCCATCAAGGGCGCGGCGCACTTCTATGAGACCAAGGGTCGCCACCTGATCACGCTGAAGACCGAACACAAGGCGGTCCTCGACACGATGCGCGAACTCGAAGCCCAGGGCTTCGAGGTGACGTATCTGGACCCGAAGCCGGACGGCCTGCTCGACTTTCAAGCCTTCCGCGAAGCCTTCCGTGCCGATACCTCGCTGGTGTCGATCATGCACGTCAACAACGAGATCGGCGTTATTCAGGACATCGCCGCGATCGGCGCCCTGTGCCGCGAGCGCGGCGTCATTTTCCACGTGGATGCGGCCCAGTCGACCGGCAAGGTCGCCATCGACCTGGCGAAACTCCCGGTCGACCTGATGTCCTTCTCGGCCCACAAGACTTACGGCCCGAAAGGCATAGGCGCGCTGTATGTCCGCCGCAAGCCGCGCATCCGCCTGAAGGCGATGATGCACGGTGGTGGCCACGAGCGGGGCTTGCGCTCCGGCACGCTCGCCACGCACCAGATCGTCGGCATGGGCGAAGCGTTCCGGATCGCCCGCGAAGAGATGGCCGCGGAGTCCTCCCGTATCCGGGCTTTGCGCGACCGGCTGCTGGCCGGCATCGCGGACATCGAAGAGGTCTACATCAACGGCGACCTGGAGCAGCGCGTGCCGCACAACCTCAACGCGAGCTTCAATTATGTCGAGGGCGAGTCGCTGATGATGGCGATCAAGGATCTGGCCGTTTCCAGCGGCTCGGCCTGCACCTCGTCCAGTCTGGAGCCGTCGTATGTCCTCCGCGCCCTGGGGCGCAGCGACGAGCTGGCGCACAGTTCCATCCGCTTCAGCATCGGGCGCTACACCACGGAAGCCGATGTCGACTTCGCGATTTCACTGATTCACAAGGCTGTCGAGCGCCTCCGCGACATTTCCCCGCTGTGGGAAATGTACAAGGACGGCATCGATATCAGTTCGGTGCAATGGGCCGCTGCCGCTCACTAATCGGTCTTCTTCATCTGCAAAAACCTCAGGAGTCCCCGTCATGGCGTACAACGACAAGGTCATCGATCACTACGAAAACCCACGCAACGTCGGTTCCTTCGACAAGGAAGACGACGGTGTGGGCACCGGCGTCGTCGGCGCGCCCGCCTGCGGCGACGTCATGAAGCTGCAGATCAAGATCAACGACGAAGGCGTCATCGAGGATGCCAAGTTCAAGACCTACGGCTGCGGTTCGGCCATTGCGTCCAGTTCGCTGGTGACGGAGTGGGTCAAGGGCAAGACGGTGGAGCAGGCGCTCGCGATCAAGAACACCGAGATCGCCGAGGCGCTGGCGCTGCCGCCCGTGAAGATCCATTGCTCGGTGCTGGCCGAGGACGCGATCAAGGCCGCGGTATCCGACTACAAGGCCAAGAGCGGAACGGCCGAAGACGGTTACAAAGTCTGCCAGTCGGCAGCGTGAAGCACGGAGAACGATGAACATGGTCGCTACGAATGCAATGCAGGATCTGACCCCGGCGTCGCCGCCGTTGATCTTTACGAGTAACGCCGCCGGCAAGGTCAGCGAGCTGATTGCCGATGAGGGCAATCCCGACCTGAAGCTGCGCGTCTACGTCTCCGGCGGCGGCTGCTCCGGCATGCAATACGGGTTTTCCTTCGAAGAGGGCATCGCCGACGACGACACCACGGTCGAGACGGATGGCGTGACCCTGCTTGTCGATTCCGCCAGCCTGCAGTATCTGGCCGGTGCCGAGATCGATTACCAGGAAGGCCTCGAGGGTTCGCGCTTCGTGATCAAGAACCCGAACGCCTCGGCCTCCTGCAGTTGCGGCAGCTCGTTTTCGGTCGACGGCGGCGCATCCTGCGCCTCGACCCAGTGATCGCGAGGGGTGTGCGATGTCGATTCACTTGACGGAAAAAGCGGCGAAACAAATCCAGAAGCACCTGACCGCACGCGGTCACGGCCTGGGACTGCGGCTTGCGGTGAAGACGTCTGGCTGCTCGGGCCTGGCCTACGCGCTGGAGTTCGTCGACGAGTCAGCCCCCGAGGACCAGTGCTTCGAGAGCCACGGGGTCACGGTGCTGGTCGATCCCAAGAGCATGGCCTACCTGGACGGGACCGAGCTCGATTTCGTCCGCGAGGGAATGAACGAGGGCTTCAAGTTCAACAACCCCAACGTGACAGGACAGTGCGGTTGCGGTGAGAGCTTCAACGTCTAGATGAATCAGGTCATGAGTCCGGCCGGCGTCGGCAATCATTTCGAACTGTTGCAGATGCCGGTGTGCTTTCGACTGGACCTAGCCGAACTGGATCGTCATTACCTCGAAATGCAGACGCGGGTGCACCCCGACCGCTCGGCGAATCTGAGCGATGCGGAGCGACGCCTGCACCTGCAATGGGCGACGCTGACCAACGAAGCCTACCAGACCTTGAAGCAGCCGCTCGCCAGGGCCCGGTATCTGCTGAAGATCCGCGGTGTCGACACGCAGGAAGAGGACAACACGGCGATGCCGACCGAATTCCTGCTGGAGCAGATCGACTGGCGGGAGGAGTTGCAGACGGCCGCCGGCGATCGGGACGCCTGTGCGCTGGGCCGCCTCGTTACGCGCCTGAAGGTCGAGCGCAACACCTTGTTCGAGACCCTGGCGACGCTGCTCGATGACGATCACAAGCTGCCGGCGGCGGCCGCTCTGGTCCGCCAACTGGCTTTCCTGGACAAACTCGGCCGCGATCTCAACGACGCTCTGGCCGCACTGGAGGACTGATGCTGCTGCAAATCTCAGAGCCCGGGGCACCCTCGCCAAGTCAGCAGACGGTTCGGCGGCTGGCGATCGGCATCGACCTCGGCACGACGAATTCCCTGGTGGCGACCGTAGAAGACTCGGGCACAACCGTTCTGGCTGATGCCAAAGGCCGCAGCCTGCTGCCTTCGGTTGTCCGCTATCACAAGGACGGCGAGATCGAAGTGGGGCACGGGGCGAAGCTCTATCAGAGCGAGGACCCGGCCAATACCTTCGTTTCGGTCAAGCGTTACATGGGCCGCGGTTTGAGCGATGTGGCCGCGCGCGGGGAGGTTCCGTACCGCCTGGTCGACATGCCCGGCATGGTGCAGTTCGAGACCGTTGCGGGGCTGATCAGCCCGGTGCAGGTGTCCGCGGAAATCCTGAAGGCCCTGCGCGAGCGGGCCGAGCAGGCGCTGGGCGGCGAGATCGTCGGCGCGGTGATCACGGTTCCGGCCTATTTCGATGATGCCCAGCGGCAGGCCACGAAGGACGCGGCCGCGCTGGCGGGTCTGGAGGTGTTCCGGCTGTTGAACGAACCGACTGCCGCGGCGGTCGCCTACGGTCTGGATCAAGCGGCCGAGGGCACTTACGCGGTCTACGATCTGGGCGGCGGCACCTTCGACATCTCCATCCTGAAGCTCACGCGCGGCGTGTTCGAGGTGCTCGCGACCAACGGCGATCCGGCGCTGGGCGGCGACGACTTCGATCATGCCGTCTACGACTGGCTGTGCGAGCGCAACGGCTATACGGCGCTGTCGGCGATCGACACCCGGCGGCTGCTGAGCGCGGCCCGCGAGGCCAAGGAACTGCTGTCGAAGCTTGAGGAAGTCGATTTTCACACCGAGATGTCGGACGGTTCCATCGCCAATATTGCCATCGATCGGACGACATTTACCCGCCTGACCGAAGGTTTGGTCAAGCGCACCCTGAGCCCCGTGCGCAAGGCGCTGCGCGATGCCGATCTGACGGTCGAGGACGTCAAGGGCGTGGTGCTGGTCGGCGGCGCGACGCGCATGCCGATCATCCAGGCGGCCGTGGCCGAGTTGTTCGGGCAGACGCCGCTGACCGACCTCGACCCGGACAAGGTCGTGGCGCTGGGCGCGGCGATGCAGGCCAATCTGCTGGCCGGCAACAAGACAGGCGACGACTGGCTGCTGCTCGATGTGATTCCACTGTCGTTGGGCATCGAGACCCTGGGCGGGTTGTCCGAAAAGATCGTTCCGCGCAATGCGACCATCCCGGTGGCCCGGGCGCAGGAATTCACGACCTGGAAAGACGGCCAGACGGCCATGACGATTCATGTCGTGCAGGGCGAGCGCGAACTGGTCAGCGAGTGTCGCTCGCTGGCGCGCTTCGAACTGCACGGAATCCCGCCGATGGTGGCGGGCATGGCGCGGGTCCGAGTCACCTATCAGGTCGATGCCGACGGTTTGTTGAGCGTTTCGGCGGCCGAGCAGATCAGTGGCGTCGAGGCGCGGGTCGAGGTGAAGCCGTCTTACGGACTCAGCGACGGCGAAGTCGCCCGCATGATCGAGGATTCCTACGCCCATGCGAAGGACGACCTGGAAGCGCGGCGGCTGCACGAACAGCGTGCCGAAGCCGTGCGCCTGCTGGAAGCGACCGAAGCGGCCCTGGCCGAGGATGCCAATCTGCTCGATGCGGACGAACAGGCTAGCATTTTCGAAGGCCTGCGGACCTTGCGCGCGGCCACGGAAGGGACCGACTGGCTGGCCATCAAGGGGGCGGCCGATGCCCTCAACGAGCTGAGCACCGAATTCGCCGCGCGGCGGATGGACTTGAGTATCCGCACGGCGCTGACCGGTCAGCGCGTCGATGCCTTGAGCATCTGATCAGCAAAGCTGCCCGCAGTGACTTCTCCGGCCATTTCACACCGCTGATTCGTATGCCAACCATCACCCTTCTGCCCCATGCCGAGCTGTGCCCCGACGGGGACACGATCGAAGCCGAGACTGGCCTTTCGATCTGCGACGCGCTGCTGGAGGCAGGGATTGAGATCGAACATGCCTGCGAGTTTTCCTGCGCCTGCTCGACCTGCCATGTCGTCGTCCGTGAAGGCTTCGCCTCGCTGGAACCCTCGGAAGAACTGGAGGACGACATGCTGGATCGCGCTTGGGGCCTTGAAAGCAATTCGCGACTTTCGTGCCAGGCGATCGTCGGCACCACGGATCTGGTCATCGAGATTCCGCGTTACAGCCTGAACCTGGCCAAGGAAGCGCCGCACAAGTAGGGGAAGTCATGAGCGATAACGCCTGCATCATCATCAACGACACGACTCTGCGCGACGGCGAACAGACCGCCGGAGTCGCGTTCAACGCCGAGGAAAAGCTGGCCATCGCCCGCGCCCTGGCGCGAGCGGGCGTGCCGGAAATGGAAGTGGGCATACCGGTGATGGGCCCGGAGGAACGCGAGGTCATCGCCGCCATCGCGGACCTCGGTCTGCCCTCGCGGCTGATGGTCTGGGGACGCATGTGCGACGCGGACCTCGCGGCCGCCGGCCAGTGCGGCGTGGATCTGGTCAATCTGTCGATCCCGGTCTCCGATATCCATCTGCAACACAAGATCGGGCGCTCGCGCGCCTGGGTGCTATCGACGATTGCCCGCTTCGTGCGCAAGGCGCGCGATGCCGGACTGGAGGTCTCCGTCGGGTGCGAGGACGCGTCCCGCGCCGACATGGACTTTTTGCTGCAGGTCGCGGGTGTTGCCCAGGAGGCGGGTGCGCGACGCATGCGGTTCGCCGATACGCTCGGACTGCTGGAGCCGCTGTCGACCTTCGAGCGGATTCAGCGACTGGTGCGCGCGGTCGACCTGGAGATCGAGATGCATGCGCATGACGACTTCGGCCTGGCCACCGCGAACACGCTGATGGCCGTGCGCGCGGGCGCGACGCGCGTCAACACCACGGTCAACGGTCTGGGCGAACGCGCGGGCAACGCGGCCATCGAAGAGACGGTCATGGCGCTGCACGTGCTGTACGGGCGCAAGACCGGAATCGACGTGAAGCAGTTCCCGGCGATTTCGGATCTGGTGGCCCGCGCCTCCGGCCGCCCGGTGGCCGCCGACAAGAGCATCGTCGGCGAGGCCGTGTTCACGCACGAAGCCGGTATCCATGTCGATGGCTTGCTGAAGAACGTGCTGAATTATCAGGGCGTCGATCCCCACGCTCTGGGTCGCGAGCATCGTCTTGTACTGGGCAAGCATTCCGGGTCGCACGCGGTCGTCCGGCGCTACCAGGCGCTGGGCATCGAGCTCAGCGACGGCGATGCCACGCAGCTGCTGCAACGTATCCGGGTCTATGCCAACGAAACCAAGCAGACGCCCGGCGACAACGAACTCCGGCGCTTTTACCGCGACGCGGCCGGCGCTCAATCACCCACCGCGTACGGTCGCCGACGCGACCAGCGGCAATTCAACGGCCAGGAGCACAACGCATGAATCCTTTATTGCAGCGCATCCAGACGTTCTCGGCGGCCGAGGAGTTTCTCGATTTCTTCGGGGTCGACTACCAGCCGGACGTGGTGCATGTGAACCGCCTGCATATTCTGAAGCGCTTCAACCAATACCTGAACCGGTCCCCGATTCCGGACGACATGGACGAGGCGGCAGCCCGCGAGGCCTGCAAGGTGCTGCTGACCCGGGCCCACGACGATTTCGTGTCGTCAACCGCCGCGCAGGAGAAGGTCTTCAAGGTCTTCCAGGAGCAGGACGGCAAGAGCGTGTCGCTGGACAGCATGCGCGTCAGCCTGGCGACGCGTTCGCAGAAGGCCTGAGACAGGCCGCGACCAGCTAGCTGGCAACCCCAAATTCCCAACAGAGCGACCTCGGAGTCATCGATGCCCAAACCGAACAAGCATGTCTTCGTCTGCACTCAGAGCCGGCCGCCGGGCCACCCGCGGGGGTCGTGCGGCCAGTTGGGCTGCACCGCCGTGTTTCAGGCGTTCATGCAGCAGTTCGAGCAGGGCCGCATGTATGGCGAGTTCGCGCTGACCGCCGCCGGCTGTCTGGGCGCCTGCGATTCGGGGCCGACGGTACTGGTGTATCCCGATGGCGTCATGTACGCGGCGGTCAAGCCGGAAGACGTGGGCACGATTGTCGAACAGCACCTCAAGGGCGGCGAGCCGGTCGAGAGTCTGCTGGCGCCCGCGGCCGTCTGGGGCTGAACGCTGCACGGCCAGGCACCGGAGATCCCGATGCGCGCGCTATACGCCGGAACCGTCTCGCCGAAGATCAGCGGCCTGCTCGACGAAGCGATGACCGCCTACGCGGACACGACGCGTGCCGAGGCCTTGCTGAAACAGGCGCAGCGCGAGGCGCCGGAGGCGTTGCCGGTGTATTTCTCTTTGTACAAGTTCTACTTCTACAAGGGGCGGTTGGCCGACGCCGAAGCCTCGGCGCGGCTGGCTCTGGCCACCGCGGCGCGCCAAGGGGGGTTCTCCGGTGATTTTCGCGAGCTGTCGGCGGATACCGTCGATTGGTCTCGGCACGACGGACCGCAGCACTTCTACCTGTTTTCGCTGAAGGCGCTGGCGTTCATACGCCTGCGGCGGGGCGACAAGCCGGGCTGCGACCGGATTCTGGAGAAGCTGGCCGAGCTTGATCACGGCGACAGCGTTGGCGCTTCGGTTATCGGCTCCATCGCCGCCGCGATCTGAGCACCCGATTTGGAGCCGAGGTGCGGTCGGGCCTGTAGCGCGACAGCGGCCCCGGACGATGAATTTCTGACAAAACAACAAATAGGAGTCACATCACTATGGCAACCGTCACGATACTGCCGTCGGGCAAGACGATCGAAGCCGAGGTCGGCAAGACCTTGCTGGAAACCGTTATTGCCGCTGGCGAAAAACTGAAACACGAATGCGACGGCAATTCCGAATGCGGGAGCTGTCACCTGTTCGTGCAAGCGGGTCGCAAGAGTGTGTCGCGGATCCAGCCGATCGAGAACCAGAAACTCGACACCATGGTCGGCATCGGTTCGAAGTCCCGACTGGCCTGCCAGGCGCGGATCATCGGCGACGAAGACATCACGATCGAACTGCTCGGCTTCGCGTCGGGATTCTGAATTCGAGCACGAGTGCCGCGGCGCTTTTCTTCAACCCCTTAGCGGACGGACCGATGACTATTGAAGAGACCATAAGAGAGCAGATCGCCCAGCACCCGGTGCTGCTGTACATGAAGGGCGTGCCGGACATGCCCCAGTGCGGTTTCTCGGCGAAAGCCGTCGGTTGCCTGCAGGCGGCCGGTGTGCCGTTCGCGTACGTCAACATCCTGGCGGCGCCGATGATCCGCGAGAAGCTGCCCAGCATTTCGATGTGGCCGACTTTCCCGCAACTGTTCGTCGCCGGAGAACTGGTCGGCGGCAGCGACATCGTCGACGAGCTGGCCCAGAAGGGTGAGCTGAAGCCGATGCTGGAGCAGGCCGTCGCCAGCCAGCCCGCGGCCGGCTAGCCGGATGGAGATCGCCGAAGTCCAGGACCTGATTAAGGCGGCGCTGCCCGATAGCGAAGTCATCGTCTCCGGCGAGGGCTGCAGCTTCACGCTGGTCGTGGTCAGTGAGTCCTTCGCCGGACTGAATACTGTCAAGCGGCAGCAACGGGTGCTGGCCGCCGTCAGCGAACCGTTGTCGACCGGAGCGCTCCACGCCGTCAGCATGAAGGTGTACACGCCGGACGAGTGGCGCGCAGCGCAAGCCGTTGCCGGCTAGCCAGCAATAAGGCCCGGTAGCACGCTGTGTGATTCGAAAGATCCGCGATCCATGAGGAAATCCGATGCCACTGTACGATTTTCATTGCACCGACTGCGATCGGACCTTCGAACTGCTGGTGCGCTTGTCCGATACGCCGACCTGTCCCGAGTGCCAGGGGACACACCTGGAGAAACAGGTGTCGCGCCCGGCCGCGCCGGGTCAGACGGCCGGAATCCTGGCCAAGGCACGGAGCCAGGCCGCGCGGGAAGGGCATTTCAGCAATTACAAACGCAGCGAACGGCCGCGCACCCGCTAGCGGCCCGGACCAGCTACGGGTTGGTCAGCTTTCACGCTCCGAGACTTCGACGCCCATGAAACTGCGAATCGACCGCTGTCATCTGGAGGCCATGGTGGGTGCGTTCCCCGGCCTGGCACCGCTGAAGGATCAGCTGCGCTTCGGCAACACCGTCGAGGTTCCCTTCGCCCGCCTCGCGAGCGCGGAGGTCGCGTTTCTGCAGAATCTGTACGCGTCGGCCGGTCCGGACTGGCAGTCGCATGCGGTCCAGCTGGCGACGCTGCAGCAGGCACTGAACGATGACGGGGTTCGCTTCGAAGGAAACGACCTCGAGATGGTCGTGCCGGCGATGGCGCGCTACCTGGCCGTGGGTGCCATTCGCGGCTGGCTGTTCAGCGCTCAGGTCACCGGGCGTCCGCTCCCGTATGTGATCACCCGGCTGGACTACACGCCGACCTCGACCGATGAGGCCGGCAAGGTCTTCATGGAACTGAAGGCCAACGCAAAAGGCGGATTGGCGACCGGTACCATTCGGATCACCGCCAGTGACATCGCCGGAAAGACGATCAGCGAAATTTTCGCGGCCAAAGGCTTTCTGAAGGAGACCCCGGACCTGATCGCCGCCTACGACCAGACGGCCGAGCGCTATTTCGACTGGCGCGCGCGCTATGGCGTGCAGTTTTCCGGGCAGGGGATCGGTTTCTATGCCGAAGACCCCTCGGCCACGCACCGCGGTACAGACTGGACGCGCAAGGATTGCGTCGTACTGTGTTCCGGTGACGGCATGGCGCGGCTGGTCAACGACGAAGGCATTCTGACCTCTCGCGTGTTGACGCTGGACGCGCCGGGCGACATTCTCGGCCCTTATCTGCGCAAGGCCGCGAAGAGCAATCGCTACGAAGCCGAGGACGAAGTCCAGGCACTGCAGGAGAGTATGCCGGCGGACCTGTTCACGCATCTGCCGGTGCATGCCTACATTCTGATGTTTCATCTGGAACTGCACCATTACGTCTGGGTGCATGTCGACGACCTCGTGCCGTACCGTTATCAGCCGGAACTGAAGCACAAGCTGGTGCTGCCCGAAGAACAGACCGAGCTCATCGACATACTGACGGCGGAGATGGATGTGCTGGCCGAGGACATCATTGCCGGCAAGTCCGGCGGCACGACGGTGCTATGCGCCGGTCCGGCGGGCGTCGGCAAGACGCTGACGGCCGAGGTCTATTCGGAAATCATCCAGCGACCGCTGTACCGTGTGCATTCCGGACAACTCGGGCTCAACGTCGGCGCGATGGAAACGGCGCTGAAGGATGTCCTGACCCGGGCCCAGCGGTGGGGCGCCGTGATGCTGATCGACGAGGCCGACGTGTACATTCGGCGCCGGGACGACAACATCGCGACCAACGCGGTGGTCGGGGTCTTTCTTCGAGTGCTGGAATACTTCAACGGGCTGCTGTTCATGACCACCAACCGGGTGGACGACATCGACGAGGCGATCGTGTCCCGCTGCATCGCAATGATCAAGTTCTATCCGCCGGATGCCGATGCGCGGCGGAAGATCTGGACCGTGATGACCGCACAGTTTCAGTTGCCGGTCGACCCCGCCCTGATCGACGAACTGACCGAGTTGTTTCCGGCGGCGACCGGGCGCGACATCAAGGGGCTGGCCAAGCTCGTTGCGAAGTTCTGTGCCCACAAGGCCGTGCCGCCCTCGGCCGAGGTGTTCAAACGCTGCGCCGTGTTTCGCGGTCTCGACATCGGGAGGCCGAGTGCCCATTGAGTGGCAGGGCCAAGCCTTGCGGCGATCGGCCGTCAGCCGCCAGGGACTCGGATACCAGCGTTCGCGGGCATGAGGTGCCTGCGTATCGCGGTAATGTTCGGGCCGCAGACCGGGCGCGGTGGACCTTGCTGCCGCGCTTGAAGATGTCTCCCTCCCCACGCCGCCTTACTCAGGAGAGCCGCTGCCCATGAATCTTGCGTTCCCGCCCGCGCCCGTCGTGACCCTCGAGGCAATGTCCAGCAATCCGTTTCCGGTGCGCCGGATTTTCTGCATCGGGCGCAATTATCCGGGTGCCGGCGGGGCAGGGGCTAAAGGCGAAGAACCGATTTACTTCATGAAGCCGGCCGGCGCGATGGCGCAGAACCACTCGACGCTGCTCTATCCGCCGGGGACGGCTGATCTGCGGCCCGAAGTCGAGATGGTCGTGGCGCTGCACAAGGGAGGCCGCGACATCCCGGCCGCGCGTGTCGACTACGACTACGTGTTCGGCTACGCGGTGGGTCTCGACATGACGCTGCGCGATGCGTTGGAGCAGGCCAGGTCCGAGGGCCTGCCGTGGGAACGGGCCAAGTCGTTCGACCATTCCGCGGTCTGCACGGCGATTACGCCAGAGTACTTCTGCGGCAACATCGCCGCCGGGAAGATCGAATTGACGGTCAATGGCGAGGTGCGCCAAAGCGGGAATGTCGCAGACATGCTCTGGAAGATACCCGAGATCGTTCACTACCTGTCGACTCGCGTCGAGCTGTTTCCGGGCGACCTGATCTACACCGGTACGCCCGGCGATGCGGGCCCAGTGACCAGTGGCGACGTGGTCGAAGCGACGGTCGCGGGCCTGGAACCACTGCGGGTGACCATAGGCGGACCAACTGCCAATGGATAGTGGATCAGCCGATCGAATGGGCCAGCATCAACCAATCACGTACTGTCGCCGAGGCAGCATAGAGTCAGGGGAGGGCTGACCGTGCGTGTCACGACAATCCTCGTCAACGATGTCCCGAGGGCTGTAGTGTGGCCCGTCGATCGCAAGGCACTGGCCCGTTTTCTGCGTAACGGCCACGGGTATTTGACCGAGGGTCTCCCCGACGACGCGATCGTCACCCATCGTGACGCCGAACATGACGAAGCCGCGCGCTGGCAGTCTGCATTCCGACTGCATCAGGCGTGGGGCGGCAGCGACGACACTTTCTTCGGCATCCCCCTGTGATCTAAGCATGAACTCAACCGCGCAACCCCTAACGGAGACACGAATGCCGACAGTCCTCGGTATCGAAGGCAAACACGCACACCTGGCGTCACCGGACGAACTCGCGCGCGGCATCAAGGCCGCTAAGGAGGTGTTCGCGCGCAACAATGCCGACGTTGCGGCGGCAGCGGCGGCGGTCAAGAAAATCGACAACGATGAGTTGCTGACGCGCGAAGAGGCGCTGCTGTGCGTGGTCTGGGACGATGCCGAGGACGCCGCGCTCCGGGCGATCACCGTGGGATGGCTTAGCCGGGACGTCGACCTTCAACTGGCCGTTACATCAGAAGACGCAGGCTGAGACGGGGCGGATAGCCAGTGAGCTTACGACGGCGCCCGATGTTCCAACCGGTAGGTTGCCAGCCCGGTGTCTTTTCGCAGGACACATCAGCGGGAAAGTGACGCCAGCGCGGCTACGGCGCCATGCTCGCTGCAGTCGGGATCGACGAATAGAGCGTGTCGAGCACGCCGCGGCGGCAGTGAAGTCAGCGACCGAAAGCCAGGGAGCGACAATGCCACCCAAGATGGCCTTTGCAATGCGACAGGCTTCTGACATATAATGCGCGGCTTCGAACAGCAGTGCGGCCTCATTGATGCGACCTGCTGGTTCGAGTGACAGCCGTTAAATCACCGCGCGGCCGTCACGGGCTCGACTCTCGTCTACAGCCCTCCCCATCGATCGATATCTTTGGGCCATTAGCTCAGCTGGTAGAGCAGCGGACTCTTAATCCGTTTGTCGTAGGTTCGATCCCTACATGGCCCACCATTAAATCAATCACTTAGTTCTTTTTTTTTGGGCTGTCTGCCTAATAAAGCGCGCTCTGCCTAATAAAACTCAACGAATCGGCTTCACTTTGTCGGGCTTTCGCTCGTAGACCCGTCGCGTGGTGGTCGGCGACTGATGCCCGAGAAGTCGCATCGCATCCGTGTGTTCTGATCCGGCTTTGGCGCGGAGATCATGGAAGTTGAATCGCTCGGCGAGCGCGCCGCTAGTGAGGCACTTAGCCATGAGTCGTTGCCACGCAGTCTGAAAACCGCTGGACGAAAACTTCAGTCCTTCCCGAGTGACGATGAGGTACATCGACTCGATGCGCCGGGGAGTCGCGCGCGCTAGGTTGTAGGCGGCCTTCAGGCCCTCGGTCCATTCGAAGATCTGGCGCTTGCCGGTCTTGCTCTGCTGGACGTGAATGCCGTCATCGCGACATTGCTGTAGCGTCAGTGCAAGTATGTCGGCTTGTCGCATGCCGGTAAGCACCGCAATCTGCATCGCGGCCCTAATCGGTTCAGGTGCCAGTGCATGCACCGACTCATACTCATGGTCTTCAACATACCGTGTGCGAGGTTTCTCCGCGTTACGGGAAACCAACCGACAAGGGTTGTCTGCGACCAGCCCCCACCGG
Organism: Methylotetracoccus oryzae; assembly: GCF_006175985.1. GTDB lineage: Bacteria > Pseudomonadota > Gammaproteobacteria > Methylococcales > Methylococcaceae > Methylotetracoccus > Methylotetracoccus oryzae. The sequence goes on from NZ_SRSH01000010.1 coordinate 137,843, forward strand.
ACCGCGTAGCGGAAGACATGCGACAGTAGCGCCTTTTCCCGATTTGCTCGCACTGGGGCCGCTCGGGCGTCCATGTATTGGTAGATCTGCTGCGGGGTAATCTTGCTCGGTGTCATGTGACCGAAGGCCTTGCCGAGGATCGCGAGTTCTCGTTCATTGTCTTTTCGCGTGCGAACCGCCTTCTGCGGCAACACCTCGCCGGCGTAGCGGGCAAAGATGTCTGCCATCGTGACAGCCGGTCGCTCCAACCGGAGTTTCGCCAACTCCGCGTACATCTCGGCTTCCGTTTTGCCAAGACGGATCCACTTCTGGTCTTCGTCGACGAAGTAGTACGCACCGTGTGATCGGTAGACACGCTGCGGCAAGCCTTTATCGTGTTTGCGTCTTCTTCCCACGGGCTAGGGCCTCCAGGTTTGGTGTTTCGTGGGGTAACGGCCGTGGGCGAATTCCGAGTTGGTGGTCGTGCAGTGCAGCCCATGTGATCCCTGGGCGGCCGTCCTTACGCTTAATGTAACGTAAACCGGACTCCGCAAGGACACGGCACTGGCGGGATGGGTTGCGGTAGCCGGTTAGCTGATACAAGTCGTCGGCGGTCAAGAACTCGGAGCTGGGCAGACACTCTGTCCCGTGGGCTCTCGCCTCCTCGCCTCGCTGCGGCGCGGCTCCGCTACCCGAGCCGGACCGAACGCTCATAACCGCCGGTGCGTTGAGTCAGGCTGGCGCGGCGCGATGTGCCCAGACGTCGTCCCTGTTAAACCGACTGCCTCATTGTCCATCTTCACCGTCAGGGTGGCAGAGAGCTCCAACAGCGAGTCAACTTCGACCTGCCTCGCTTCACTAACCGCACAGCTGCCGTTTGATAGCATGCCCACTTCCGGGAGACGGCGCGGAGTGCAGCAGGCGAAGTAAGCCCGGACCAGCCTCCTGGAAATAGGCGGATTTCCGCCTATTGCGATTTCAGCGACCAAGGCCTGAGTTTGTCGGTTCGCCAGCCAATACCGCGGCCGATGCCGCTGGGCATGGCCGGCCGCCTGATGCAGATCATTGCGGCAGTACCAACCGTCGGAATCTTTTCGGACGGGGATATCGGCGACGGATAGCGAGTTTGCAGCCAAAGGGTTCGCGTGCACCGGAACAAGTGGACTCATGGCATGAACTCCGGGCAGGTCATAACGGCGAGGAGCGCCGTTTTTCCGTTCTCGGCCGTGCCCGCCGCTGCGGACAGAACGGGCAGGTCGGCGGCACCGGAGCCTCTGCGGCGACGAGATAGCCAATCCCACAGGAACCACAAGGCAGGAGGTGGACCGCTCCGTCGCAGAGATCGCGGACCAGCACAAAGGCCGCCGTGAAATCGAAGTCACGCCCGGTGCCTGTTTCGCCTCGCTGACCTCCCAGTTCCACGAACAGGTCGTAGCTGCGGATCAACGCATCGACATCAATGTCCTGCAGCGCGGTCGCGTCAGCCAGGCGCCGGTACAGCAGTGCGTAGACTGACAATTGCGCCTGAACCCGCCGGTTGAGCATCAGGCTGGCGGTGTGATACAGGGGGCCGGAGGCCGCTGAGACCCCATGTACCGCCCGGTGCAACGCCCGGACTTCCTTGATCGGCAGCCCAGTGAGGTGCTGCACCGGCGTCGACCGCAGTCGGCGCTGCAGCAACTGCAGGGCCAGCGTGCGCTGGCGGTGTCTATGGAGCGACGGGGTCATCGTTGCTCCGGGTGGCCGCCGCCAAGACATGCCAGCGCAGATGGTCGGCACAGCGCTGCGCCGATTCCTGCCGCGCCAGTTCCCGCCACAGCTGCGGCGGCAAGCGCAGCGTGTAGCACAGCACATTCGAGGCCGCGAGATCCCGCAGCGCCGACAGCGGGAGGCGGCGCAGCGCCGCGGCCGCGTCCGGGGTCACGCCCAGGAGCAACCGCGCCTTGTGCTCCTGACCGGAGACCAGCCATTCCCGCGCCTTCTGCAGAAACAGCAAGTTGAGATCGTAAATGTCGGCATCCATCAAGCAGGCCTCAGCGGTCATATCGGTTGGCTATCGGATTCCGACTGTACCGGGACTGCGTGCCCTTGTGCGGGCGAAAGCTCACCAGAATCGGCCGCTTTCCCGGGATTCTTGGTTTCGGAGGCGAAATGACGCGGGTACCGAGCCTAGACCAGGGGTCCGGCGCGTGACCGCAAAGCCTGTCGGCGAAAGCAGCGTGATACATCGGGATGGCCTCGCTTCGATGAATGAGGCCGACAGCATCCACCCGTTGTGTGAACGCCGTATGCGAAATTCGCGCGGATTCCGCGCGGAAGTGTGAAGACAATGTGAAGAAACGGCGCGGTTGCGCCGCAGGCGAGGCGTCTATGCCTGCGGCAACTGCAAGCGCGCGATGGCGCCGCCGTCGGGGTGATTGGTCACGTCGATCCGGCCGTGGTGCAGTTCGGCGATCTCGCGCACGAGGGTCAGCCCGAGCCCGGTACTGCGCTTGCCGCTGCCGGGACGGGGTAGGGAGTAGAAATGCTCGAACAGCCGGTTCCGGGCGTAGGCTGGAATGCCCGACCCCTCATCATGGACGGTGAGCGTGCAGTCATCACCCACCACCGAGACCGCGAGTTCCACCCGACCGGCCTCCGGCGAGAACTCGATCGCGTTCTGCAGCAGGTTGACCACGGCACAGACCAAGAGCGCCCGTTGCCCGCGCACGGCCGCGCCGGCCGGTATCGCGGTGGTCACGGTCACGTGCTTGGTTTTGGCCTCCGGCGACAGGGCAGTGATCGCTTCGGTTGCGACGTCCGCCAGTCGGATCGTTCGCTTTTCCGTCAGGGTCCGCCGTGTCTCCACGGCTGAGAGTTCGAGCAGCCGCTCGACGACCGCCTGGAGGTGATGCACCGCCTCCTGGATGTGCGTGAGGAAGTGTTGCCGCTGCCCGCGCGACATGGAATCTTCCAACACTTCCGCGTTGGCCTGGATGGTCGCCAACGGCGTCTTGATCTCATGCGTCAGCGCCTGGATGTACTCCTCCACGTAGCGTCGTCCGGCGATGGCATCGCGCAGGACATCCAGCACCGTGCCCAACCAACCGAGAGTGCTCCGACCGACGTTGGGCAAGGCCCGAAAGTGCCCACGCCGCAACAGAGCAGCGTACTCCGCCAACAGATCCAACGGCCGCAGCCACCACAGCGTGAAGCCGCCAGCCAGCACGAGCAGAGCGAGGCCCAGGTACAAACCGCCCAACAGAAAATGCCAGCGCGCGGCCCGGAGCGACAGTTCAAAGCCGACGATCGGCTTACCGACCCGAACTTCGCCGATGGCTCGCGCCTGCCACAGGATCGGCGCGGCCACGACCACCATCGAGCTCAGGGCGTCCGTGGCCGGATTGCGATCCAAGCGCGCAGTGTAGCGATCCAGCGCGACGTCGTCGGACTGCGATGCGGGTGTCGCAGCCAGCACCTCGGGACGGTGTGAGTCGAACAAGGCGCGACCGGTCTGATCCGTCACATGGATGTGCAGTGCCGAGGGAGTCTCACCCGCAGGACTCGGCGCCGTCGCGTGGGACGCGTGCTGGCACCAAGGGTGCCAGCACGCGTCCCACCCGGTCCGGGTGCAAGTGACCCTGGTGCAGGTCGGCCGCGAGCAAGCGGGCGATCACTTGCGCGGTGTCGGTCAGCAGGGCTTCAGTCGCGGCGCGACACTGCCGCTCCAGGTCCCGGGCCTCCTGCCAGATCAAGCCGGCGAGCAGGACTTCCAGCCCCAGCAGCAGTCCGAGTGTCAGTCGGCGGCGCATCCCACTCAGGCCTCTTCCAGGGCGTAGCCCTCGCCACGATGCGTGCGAATCGGGGACAGGCCCGGCTTTACCGCGTCCAGTTTCGCCCGCAGCGCCTTGACGTGTGCGTCGATCGCCCGGTCACACCGTTCCTCGGGATGTTCCCAGACCTGGTCGAGTAACTCCTCCCGGCTGAAGATGCGTCCTGGGCGACGAATCAGGAGTCGCATAATCCCGTACTCAAAGCGGGTCAGCGCCAGAGCCTGGCCGTGATAACGGATCTGCCGTCGTTCCTCGTCGACGCGAAAAACTCGCGCCCGATCGTGGGCGACGGGTGCCACGGCGTGGGCGCGGCGCAAGGCGGCGCGCACCCGCGCGACAAGTTCCCGCAAGCAGAACGGTTTGACAATGTAATCATCGGCGCCGAGTTCCAGACCCGCCACCCGATCGATGGCCTGCGAACGGCCTGTGACGAACAGAATCGGTGCGGCGCACAGGGTACGGATCGCGTGGAACAGATCGAAACCGTTGGCGTCGGGCAAGCCGATGTCCAGCAGGATCAAGTCGAAGGTCACGTTCCGGAGGGCCAGCAGCGCATCGGCGCCGGTGGCGCGGATCTCCGGAAGGAAGCCATCGGACCCCAACCGGAACGCCACGGCCTCCGCTAAGGCGGGCTCCTCTTCGATGATCAGGATGCGGGACGGCATAGGTGAAATCCTCCTTGAAACAGCGGGTAAGGGCAGTACCGAGACCGGTTACTCAGAGGATAGAACATGCCACGCCGCGGTGGACCTGACGGTGGCTGGGCGAGGCATAGCCCGCGGTCCCGGTCGGCGCACCGAGCGGGGCTATTCAATCCCGGCCGACTCGTTATACGACCGACGCGGACTCGTTATTCGGCCGACGAATTCGTTATACGACCGACGGAAGACTCGTTATACGACCGACGCAAAGCTCGTTATACGGCCGACGCCCAGGAGGTTGGCCAACTTCGCGGGAAGCCGCGCCAGCCCCGGGCTGCAGGGCATTTGGCCAAGGCCGTTTCGGCGTTGCTAATCTTTCTTTAATCTTATTTTTAATCTTTAAGTGTCAAAAAACTTATCCACAGCGATGGATGTTATCCACAGATCACCGACTGCCACGGACATGCCCAAAGGCCGGTAGAGCACTCGAAAGCCGCTGTGAGTGGCCGAGACGAGGTTCGCGCAGGGTTCTCGTGAGTCCGGCTAAAATGCCGGCTTCGCAGTGAGGCAGGTTCGTGCAATAGGGGGGCAGCGACACGGGTAAGGATCTGAAGGGATCCGGGGATGGTCGACAGGTCATTGGATCAATGGCCAGTCCTGTCGTTCGAGTCTCTTGCGGGATCACGTCAGCCGCGCCTGCGCTCTTGACTCCCGAGGTGGTCGTTCAGGTGGCCGCTTTGATCGGCCAGCGGACGTGCGGGAGCTACCGTCATATGTCCACTCCTCGCCGACAACGGTCAGTCGGACCGATCGATAGCCGCCGTTCTCGAACGGCCGCTTTCCCAAAAATTGAATGCGGGCAGCGTGATGCGAAGGGACATTAGTGCCTTCTGGGACATTCAACGGCTCAACGGCTTCTATGCAGCCAGTCAGCGGTCGTTGGAAAACAGGCGTTAAAATGCTTTTATGCTATCCGCGGCATGGGTTGATTATGCCCCGAGTGTGAGTTCGCTGACCGAGGCATTGGCTGACACGAGAAAGATCCGTTCAAAGCAGTGCGTCAGCTTTAGCTGCCTAAAGGTCACAGCGTAGGAGTCGGCGTCGGCAAGCCAGTAGTCGTTCTGCATGGCTAACCAGATTGGCTTTGGTAAAAGCGCGCAGATCTGACTCTTCACGCGGGTACGGTCCTCGAGAAGCTCACGTACGTTACGTACCGATGTCCGCCGAAGAATTCGCGTTCACCACGAATTCGACGATCTTTTTTCCAGAAGACTGATTGGGGATCACTGACACACACGTCCTTGCGCCCTCAATCTCTCGGTCCAGTAGCATTCCCGTCTCCGGTATTAAGGCGACTTCAGCAACGCATTCCACTAGCCGTTTTCGGAATCCAGGCGCGTTTGAAACGGGCACCCACAAGCCAACGAGCAGACTGACGGCATCAGGATGTGATGAACCACTCTGGAAATTGAGATCCTCAAGTAGGCTCAGTCTGAAGGAATCCTGAGTCACCCGGTTGCCAAGGTCCCGTCCGGCAACAAGGTAAACTCCGAGAGCCGCGTAACTTCAACCCCCACACTAAACGGACCGTTGACGAGGTAGAGATCGGTGGGATCTTCGCCGTCAGATGCCGACACCCTCGACGCCCCGCCAAGGAAGTCAAGGAGGCACCTAACTACGAACGCTTCATCGCGCCGCACGGCAGCACCTATGCATCAATCGGAGCACCACGCTGGCGTTCGAATTCGGTGCCACGGAGACTCGGCGTATCAATGAGCATGCGAACCAAGAAAAGGCGTTCGTACGGCTCTTGCCGGAGTGGTTAAACCGACGCGCCTGACTTGTCTATGGGCTATTCTTTGGTGAAAGGATTCTCCCGGCACCAGAAGACTTTTTCTCTCCCAGCATACATTTAGGTTTGTGGGAAATGCTTTGTGAACCACGACCAACGTGAAAATTTCCCGGGCTACGCGACGTTTGCCGTGGCGTCGTACGCCCCTGCATCGAGAGTGCAGTATGGATATCGGAGTTCGAGTCGGCCAATGGGTCAGCCATTGTGATTACGGAAAGGGCGTAGTTCAGAATCTGGACCTGGCAGGGTATGCAAAAGTTCAGTTCGATTTAGCTGTGCGTTATGTCCGCCTTCAGGACGTCGTTGTAGATTACAGGAGGCAAAAAGAAGAGGAAGAACAGCAGCAACGCCGCCAAGAATCATACCGAAAACAGACCGAAGTAAAGCGAAATGAATTATTAAGTGACATTCGCAAACGCCTCCAAAACGAATTTCTGAGCGTCGATTCATTTTTCTCTTCTTCATGTTTTGGGCTGATTTCGAAAGCGGAGCTTGAAAAGGAAAAAATTGCTTTTGTTAAGTGGTGGGTCTCTGAAAACACGCCAAAATCCAAAAGCGGCAAGAAATACTTTCCAGATGATGAGCAGGCCACAGCCATCGCTGCTGTGCATGGGCACATCCAGGTAGTTGCACGCGCGGGTAGTGGAAAAACGACAACACTGGTCAATCGTGCACTTTTCTTGATGAAACACTGCCGTGTCGCACCCGATCAGATGCTGTTACTCGCCTTCAACCGCAAGGCCGCCTTAGAAATCCGTAGAAGGCTATTAGCTCTGTTGCATGATTTGACCGACGCAGCGGTAGCAAATGAAGTTGCGCGTCGTATTCGTGAGGCCGGCTGGCATAAAAAAATCGACAAAGAGGAAATAGAGGCCAGCGCGGTGGATGCCATTGCCGCACAATTCGGCATCACGCTGCCACATGTAATGACGTTCCATGCTCTTGCCTATGCGGTCATCCATCCCGAGGAAAGCCTCTTATATAACGAGGCGGATGGACAAGCTAAAGGATTGAGCCGTGTAGTTCAGCAAGTGATCGACGACCATCTTCAGATACCTGCCATCAAAGAGCAAATACGCCAGTTGATGCTTGCTCATTTTCGAGAAGACTGGGATCGCATCGCTGAAGGCTGTTACAACCAGAGCAAGGAAGAACTTCTTCGCTTTCGACGCTCCCTGCCGAAGGAGAGCTTGGCTGGCGAGTACGTCAAATCCTATGGCGAAAAGGTCATCGCTGACTTCCTCTTTGAGCACGACATTCCTTACAAATACGAACGTAACCATTGGTGGAGTGGCATTAACTACCGACCGGACTTCACCGTCTTTAAGGCACCAAAGAGTGGCGTGATCATTGAGTACTTCGGTCTCAAAGGTGATGCCGATTATGACGACATGTCCGAGAAAAAGCGGGAGTATTGGGAGGCCCAAAAAGACTGGACCTTAATTGAATTTTCTCCTTACAACATCAAGGCCAAAGGGGTCGATGCGTTCCGCGCACTTCTCAAGGAATGTCTCGCATCTGAGGGAATCCGATGCATCCGATTGTCCGAAGAAGAAATCTGGCACCGCATCAGAGACCGTGCCATCGATCGCTTCACAACCGCCATGGTCGGCTTTATCGGTAGATGCAGAAAGCGGTCATTATTTCCGCCCGAACTTCGCAAGTTGATCGATAGCTATTCCCCGCTCTCGTCTGTCGAGAAAATGTTTCTTGACCTTGCACACTGCCTGTACGGTGCCTACCTGAATCGGTTATCGGCCACAGGGGAGGAAGATTTTGATGGTCTGATGCAACGCGCAGCCGACGCCATCAGTGCAGGCCAGACCTTGTTTCTGCGAAGGAACACAGGAGCCGGCGATCTTGCTTCACTGCGCTACGTCTGCATAGACGAGTTCCAGGACTTCTCGGACCTTTTCTACCGATTGCTCTGTGCGATCAGAAAACAAGACCCAACGGTGGAGCTATTCTGCGTTGGTGACGACTGGCAGGCGATCAATGGATTCGCGGGATCGGATTTGCGGTTCTTCAACAACTTCCAAAACTTCATCGGAGAGTCACGCCGGCTGTATATTTCGACCAATTATCGGTCCTCGGCTTCGATTGTTGCCGTAGGTAATGCTTTGATGAAGGGGTTGGGCAAACCCGCAATCGGACATAAAGGATCGGTCGGCACGATGCTTGTGTCGGATATCAATGAATTCGAACCCTCTTTGGTCGAGAAGGAGCGCCATTCAGGCGACATCATCACGCCCGCAGTGTTGCGACTCGTGAATAGAGCTTTTGCAGATGACCTGGACGTAGTCATGCTGTGCCGGAGAAATGGGTTGCCCTGGTACGTCAATTACCAAGCCCAAGCGCAACTTGGTCGAGACGGTCAAGGACTCGATCGCTACTTAGATCTGATACGTTCCTTTTTCCCAAAAGGCTTGAAAGAGCGTGTAACCATCTCGACCGCACACAAGCACAAAGGCCTGGAAAAGGAAATGGTGATCGTGTTGGACGCCGTCGCCCGTAGTTATCCGCTGATCCACCCTGATTGGGCCTTTTCGAGAATTCTTGGCGACAGCCCTGAAACAATTACCCAGGAAGAACGACGGCTCTTGTATGTTGCATTGACAAGGGCGGTTGAAAAGTTGGTTATCATCACGGATGGGAAAAACAGGTCCCCTTTTTTAGAAGAACTTGAACGCAGACATCGGCAAACTGTCGTCAGGTGGGAGGATTATCCTCCCATGCGGAGCACGACGGCGAGTCGTCTTATCGTGAAGGTGGGCAATCAAGAACGGCGAGGCAGCAACCCGACGTTTGCGCTCAGGAATGAACTGAGCGCGTGCAGATATCGTCCGCAGTATGGGAAATCGTTTAACTGGGAGAAAAGCTTTCCTAAGGATGGCTTTAGCGTTTCGACCATAAAGGCTGAAGTATGGGCGGCGTCTGCCGACGGAGTTGAAGTTCGAATTCTTGAAGATACAGGAACCCTCGTCGCCCGGTTTTTGATTGACGCCGGGAACTGGAATTGCGTAGTCGACCAGTTGGAATCTTTTGACACGCCGAAGACTGACACAGACTAAGTGATGGATTCATGGAGTTCACGGTCTGAGTACCTGCGTAGTGTCAAAAGTTGAGACACTTCACTCTGGTGCCCCACCGGCATGACGATTAAACGGAGCCTCATTGCCGTGCTCTGGGCCGAGTTCAGGCTCGGCTCGGATGGCATCCACAGGGCTCGTCACTGGTCGCGGGTACGCCGGAATGGCCTGCGGCTCGCGCGCTAGACGGGCGCAAATCCGACCGTGGTTGATTATGCACGATAGCCGCCGGTATTCGTGATGAGTGGGATCGTGAGCACGGGCCGAGGGTGGCAGTTTTCGCCGAGAAGCTCCGGGCCCAACGCATCTCCCATGGAAGCCAGATTCTTCCACGGCTCTGTTGATCCAGAAGAAGACGCAACGGCCGGTTCAATTTGAACGCACGGAGCCAACTCGATCGGCGGTAGCGGCCTGGCTCGAGAAGGCCCATCTACCGGTGAGACCAGTACCTGTTTCCGAGCCGGGTTGTGAACTCGCCGCATGTCTCGACACGCCAATATGCGCGCACCGTGCATCAGTGGGTCGAGGCTGCCGGCCCGGATACATCGGAGTACGGCACGCACTCGATGCGGCGCACCAAGGCGACGCTGATTTACGAGCTAACGAAGAACCTCAGAGCCTTTCAGTTGTTGTTCGGCCACAGTAAACTCGAAGGCACAGTGACCTACCTCGACATGGAAGTCGATGACGCCCTGGTAATCGCCGAGCAGACCGAAATTTAGGTGGACACCCCGCGGCCACATGATTGCTCCCCTGTGGCCGCTTTCAGGCATCAGCGGCGGTGCGTGCTGATGGCCAGGTCCGGCCGTTCGGCCGAGGACAAGGCCCGTCATTCAAACGACCGCAGGACTCGGATAGCGGTCAGATGCGCTCACGTGATGGATGAGAACTTCTCGGCCGAAGCAGTCATTGATGGCACTCCGAAAGAATTCATCAACCCCCCGTAAGCGGACTTGGAGCCTGCGCTTCAACACCGACTGAGAGGCGCTTACGACGAACAATTTGGCATATGGTCGCGTGCCATCGACATAATTTCCGCCTAGCCGCCATGCCCAACAAAGCTTTGATGTCCACCTGCGGTTCAGGGAACTCTCTCCAGGTGATCGCGCGCTGGACGTTCGGTCAGCCAGTTGTAGAGGCCGGGAGCGTCGGCGCGAACCTCGCTCAGGGCTGTGGCAGCCTGGGCCCTCCAAACAAGATCGCCCGGCTCCCGGAATTCACGCCTGAGCTCTCGCACTGTCACCAACGCTGTTTCCGCCCACGCACGAAACTCTTCAAGGTCCCAGTGAGCTACCCGGCTGAGATGGGGTATGGCGCCCTCCTTTGCCTTCTTCGCAGGAGTGACGAGGACAGGCTGAATCGACGCATCTTTTGACGCCGGGACATGTTCTCGCATCCAATCTGGGTGTGAGGCAGCCTGTCTGGCCTTAGTGGCGTCGATGATTGCCGTATCGCCCTTGGCGTTTGCGTGATCTTCAAACACAAGCGTGATGCCGCCCACGATCCACCACGGATCCGGCGACGCATCGCCTTCGCGCTTTCCTGCCGAGAAGCCCAAGTGCTGCCCCAGCATCACCTGTGCCTGTTCGAACTTGTGGCCGTCCTGGAGCCCCTCACGAATCTCCCTCTCCCGCGCCGAGAACCCCCGGTTGTGCAACATGCCCAGATTGACGAGTTGTGCTTCGAGTTGCTCCACCTGCAGCATGACGATGGTCTGATCCCGTTCTTTAGCGCTTGGAGTGGCCGCACCACCCCGCGCCAGTGCTATGAGCCACGGGATGCCGGTGGCTGCATCCTTGGCCTTTCGATATTGGGTCCGCGCGTGGACACCAAAACCAACCTCCCCGTCCGCAGCTGCCAGTTCCGCGGCCGCGCCGGCCAGGTAGTGCCACAATGCCCGATAGCCGCGCAACCCACTGTCGGTTAGCCCGCCCAAGACTTCTCGGGCCGCCTCATACGCCTTGGCATAGTCCTCGTTCCACATGGATGCCTGCCATGCGATCTCGTGGGCGACGACACCCTCCAATTGATCCATGGCTGGGAACTCTGCCTGAGTAGCGGCCTCGCGCGCTTCTAGAATCCCCTGGTTGGCGTCCTCCCAGGCCTGGTCATGCTCCAGAAAAATCTCGAAGTTATCGAGAATGTCCTTTGAGTTGACCTGCGTAGACTGGTCGATACCGAATTCGAGTTCCGCCTGCAACTCAGGATGAAAGTACGAGAGTCGCTTGCGATCGGTCAGGTAGGCCGGCAGGTCCTCGCCTGTCACAACGATAGCTGAGTAATCGTTGAGACCCCGCGTGCACCGGCCGATAGCCTGAAGCACCCGCGTTTGCACGCGCTCGTTGAACAGTAGGCTGGCGCCCATGCGATTCATCAGGAAGCGCTCCTGAAGGTTGGTCGCGCGGGGCAGACCTTCCACAAATAGCAGCCGACAGTCGTCCCCAGGAAAATCGATGCCATCGTACCGGTTGGCAATCACAGCGACGGCACTAGCGGACTCCGTGAACATCGCCTTGCTGTACTCAAGATCCGCTGCGGAGAAGACCGGACACTTAAGTTCCTCGGTCACATCCTCCGTGATTTGGTCGGCATCGGCCTGATTTGGCGTTAGAACCAGGCTGCGCGCCGCCCTGCGCATCAGTTGCCGGCGCAGTTTTAGGGTGTCGTCCTCGTTGAGTGACTTCTCGGGAAAAATGAAGAAGCGGCGGCCGATACCCTGCCGATCCCAACCTTCTGGGATCGGCAGCCGCTTGATGTCCGATCGCCCGGTCAATCGCTCAAGATCGCCTCCAGCGCCCAGAGTGGCCGACATAAAGATGCGCTGCGTCGCATCAGCGAACGGCCTGTGAGACCAGGTCGGAGGTATGAGGGGGCGCAGCAGCACCTCCGAGGAAGACACGTAGAGCTGACATGCGCGCACATGATCCGCCAGCATGTGCCAGGCGAACCGTTGGTCAGCCTCTCGGATGTTCTCCGTGATGGCAGCGCGAAACTCGTCAGCAATCTCGATCAGCTTGTGGGTCGGAATCTTATCGACCCAGCTTGCGTCGTCAACGGTCTGCCAATTCCCGATTAAGCGCGTGTAGTTGCTATCGGAGAGAACGCCTTTGAGCACACCGGCGATCGCCTTGAACAGCGTCTCGTCGCCTTCGTCGAAGCGGCTGATCCGCATCGTCCATTGACTGGCGATGTAGTTCTCCGCAGCGTGCGCGTCGTCGACAATGATAATGTCCGGATTCTCGAAAAACGGATTGACATTGAACAGGCTGCTGTAATTTGTGATGGCCACACGCTCGCCGTCCATATAGGCTGTCTTGGCCTCCGGCGTGTAATTCCTGACCTTGCCCGTGAAGGCCTGCACCGTCAGCCCGCATTTCGCGAACGCCTCTTCCGCTACCTGGTTTACAAGTTGCCGCGTCGGGCACAGGTAGACGACACGCTCGCGGAACTTTCGCCGGCGCCATTCGGCCAGAAGAAGCCCGACCAGCGTCTTTCCGCTGCCAGTAGGCAGTTGCAATGCCACGTCGGACGCCTTGAGCGCCTGTGCCACGTAGTTCCGCAGCACCTGACCCTGATGGTCAAATAAGCTGGCATGCTTGCGGCGAGGAAGGTCGCGAAACAGTCGATCCGGACTTTCCGGCACCGCGGCGTGAGACGTTGGTTTCTTAAAGGCCATAGTGGATCCTTTATGGATGGGCTCGGCGAGCCCACACGGTATGTTAAACGCACGAAATGATAAGCCACGCGTATATCGACCTTAAGATACAGTTGTCGGCGTTGAAGCACATGCGCAACATCTGTTCACGGTGGGTTGATTTTATTGTTTCGTTCGTTCATCGGTAGCTGTTTTGGCCGATAAGTCGCCTGACAACATCACGATGTGGACGACCGCTCAATGTTAAGGGCGGCCGAGGAGCCCGAGGCTATTATCCTAGCAATGAGGTTGCCGAGCCCGGTGCGCGCTGCGGGAGCTGAGCTGGACCAGCCCTGAGGAGGTTGCTCGGATGACGTGTTGGAAGTGCGGACGGATCGTTCTACCCCGATCGGAGCCGCAATTCGTCTCGGTGAGGGCGGAGAGGAGCGTTATTGATCGGTGGTGTGTTTGACCATTACCCGGCCGTCATCTGTGAGCGTCGCCTGTGCCAGCGCGCCAATGGCGACCAGGTCCTGCAGCGCTGTGCGCACGCGCAGCTTGAAGTCGCGGAGATTTTGCGCCGAGCTGCCGGAGAGTCGGTGCAACGTCGTCACCTTGACCGGGTAAGGCGTGGCATGGCTGCAGAGATACCCGTGCAGCCAGAGTGCTAAAGGTTTCCGCCGCAACCGTTGCCGCTGTTCCCATTCCAGGTACGTATACCCGCTGGCGAACAGGCGGCACATTTCCAGGGTCAGTTCGACCACGTAGCTCTGCGTGTCCTCATCCCGGTAGTACCGCAGCAGATGATCGCCGAAGGTGTGCCGTCCCTTGAACGTCACTTCGACCAGCGCGCCGCTGAGCCGGGCCAGCGAGTCAGCCAGCCAGGCATAGTGCGGTTTGCTGATCCCGCGGCCCATCGCCTTGAGCAAGCTGTGGGCCTTGAACGTCACCGGATACCCCGGCAGTTGGTGGCGGGCGAGGTGCAGGATCTGCAGCCAGACATCCAGATCCGACTGGTCCAGTTGGACGCCTTGCAGTTTCAGTTCGATGTCCTGTGTCGAAGCCAGTAGCGTGCGCTTCTTGAACACTTGCCGCTGTCTGCCCTGAACGCCGGCGAACAGCGCCGAACGCAATAGGACGTTGGGTGCGCCCCGGGACACATCTGGCCAAGAAGGCATCGACCTCGGCAGACTCCCGGACTGTGCTTTTGCGGCGGCGATGCTCGCGATGCGTTCGGTCAAGGTACCAGCCGTGACCGCAGTCCTTCGCGGAGCGCGTTCGGCGCTATCCAACGCGCCGGAGGCGCCTGGAGTGGTCTGAGCGTCGGCCGAAGCGTCGGTCGAAAGGCTTATCTCACTAAATGGCATGGCGGTGCCCGGTGGGCCCGTGATTGATTCAACGCCCGAACAGGCTAAGCGCACTCGTCGCATTCGGGGGCGCGAAAGCTCACCACTTTCGCGCTCTTTCTCCGGATTTCCTTTTCAGCACCCACCCGCGTAGGTGTTCCGCCCGGATTGCGGCTAGCGCCCCGCGGTGATTCCCTCTCTCCACTCAACCGGTCCGTTTTCGGCTTCACGCCAAAAACCCCGAGAAAGCGGCCGATTCTGGTGAGCTTTCGGCCGCACAGCGCGCCGCGCTTTCGCGACACTGTCTCCACGCTTTTCGTGGAGACAGCCCCATGCTTCCTGATCGTCAAACAGCCTGGTTCTTGGTGACGCGGTGCGCGTTCGCGCGCACCGGGGAGGTCATGTTGTCGTTCCCGCCTGCGACGTACTCCGCTGCGGGAGTTTCGACGTGACCGCTGCCGTCCCGGAGATCACCCGGTCCGCCGCCCGCCTGGACGAGAGCCTGCGGCGCCATCTCGGCCCGGCCGTCCTGTCTGCGCTCACCGATCCCAAGACCACCGATCTGCTGTTGAACCCCGACGGGATCCTGTGGCAGGCCCGGCTCGGGGAACCGATGCAGGCCATCGGCCGGATGAGTGCGGCCCAAGCCGAGATGGCGCTGCGCACCCTCGCCGCCGCGCTCCATACCACCATCACCGCCGAGAAGCCCTGGCTCGAAGGGGTGTTGCCGCTCGATGGCAGCCGCATCGCCGGGCAGATCCCGCCGGTGGTGACCGCGCCGGCCTTCGCGATCCGCAAGCGCGCCGTGGCGGTGCTGACCCTCGATGACTACGTCGCCGCCGGCGTCCTGTCCGCGGAGCAACAAACCCTCCTGCTCGACGCCGTTGCCGCCCACCGCAACATCCTGGTGGTCGGTGGCACCGGCAGCGGCAAGACCACGCTGACCAACGCCATCCTGCAGGCCATCGTCGAGCACGCGTCGGACGAGCGGCTGTTCATCATCGAAGACACCGGCGAGATCCAGTGCCGGGCGCCGAACAACGTCGCCTATGTCGCGACCACCGATTTCAGCCTAACCCGCGCCGTGCGCACCGCGATGCGCATGAACCCGGACCGCATCATCGTCGGCGAGGTCCGCGGACCGGAAGCGCTGGATCTCTTGCTGGCCTGGAACTCCGGCCACAGCGGCGGCGTCGCGACGCTGCATGCCGATCACGCCCGTGGCGGCCTGACCAAGCTCGCGCTCTACGTCACCCAGCATCCGCATGCCCCTGCCGTCGTCGAACCCCTGATTGGCGAGGCGGTGCATGTCGTCGTGCATATCGCGTTGACCCCTAGCGGCCGACGCGTCACCGAGATCCTGCGCCTGACGGGCTTCCGCGATGGCCAATACCTGTTTCTTCCCACCTGACCCGAGGTCCGTGATGTCATTCCCTACTGTTCCTTGCGCTGTTTCCCTTACCCCTTGCTGTGCGACTCTAGCTGCCGTTCCGCCACGGCTGGCCTGGTTCACGCTAGCCCTGCTGCTCCTGCTGGCCGTCCCTTTTGAAGCCAACGCCGCCGTCGGCGCCGGGGGCGCCTTGCCGTATGAGGCCTGGCTCACGGCGCTCCGCACCTCCGTCACCGGTCCGGTCGCCTTCGCGGTGTCGATCATCGGCATCGTCGTCGCCGGCGGCGTGCTGATCTTCGGCGGGGAGCTGAATAACTTCTTCCGCAGCATGATCTTCCTGGTGCTGGTGATGGCGCTGACGGTTGGTGCCCAGAACCTCATGGGCACCTTCTTCGGTCAGGGTGCGTTGATAGGCGACGAGACCAAGGAGGTCACGGCATGACCCTCCGGGCCACGCCCATCCACCGCGCCGGCAACCGGCCGCACCTGTTCCTCGGCGGTGACCGGGAGGGCGTGATGTTCACCGGCGTGCTCGCGTTCGCGCTGGTGTTCGCCGCGCAGGACTGGCTCGCCACCGGGTTCGGCTGTGCGTTGTGGCTGACCGCGCTAACCCTGTTCCGCCGCATGGCCCAGGCCGATCCGCTGCTGCGGACCGTGTATCTGCGCCATCGGCGGTACGGGGTGTATTACCCCGCCCGCTCGACGCCCTTCCGGCTCAACGGCGCGGTGCGACGCTGATGTTCACTAAACCCAAGCGCCTGCGCCCGCATCGGTCGACTGCGGCCGGGGTGGCCGATCTGCTGAACTATGCCGCGGTCGTCGCCGATGGCGTCATCGTTGGCAAGAACGGTGCGTTGATGGCCGCCTGGACCTATACCGGCGGCGATCAGGCCAGCAGCCCCGAGGCCGAACGCGAACGGGTGTCGCTGCGGATCAACGAGGCCCTCGCGCGACTGGGTGCCGGCTGGATGCTCCACGTCGATGCTATCCGACGTCCGGCGCCGGGCTATCCCGACCGCAACGCCTCGCACTTCCCGGATCCCCTGACCGCCGCGCTCGACGAAGAACGCCGCCGACTGTTCGAGCGGCTGGGTACCTTGTATGAAGGCCAGTTCGTGCTGACCGTCACCTGGCTGCCGCCGCTGCTGGCCGAAGCCAGGTTCGTCGCGCTGCTGTTCGACGATGACAGCGAACGACCCGACGGCCATACCCAAACGCGTGGTCTGATAGAGCGTTTTCAGCGATCCTGCGAGGCACTGGAGAGTCGCCTCTCGACGGTGCTGACGCTGCAGCGGCTTCGTGCTCGCACCGTTCTCCAGGAAGACGGCACGACGCTGACCTTCGATGACAGCCTCAGCCATCTGCAGACGTGTATCACCGGTCGACAACAGCCAGTGATCCTGCCGGCCTGTCCGATCTACCTGGATGCCCTGATCGGCGGCCAGGAACTGTGGACCGGCGTCATTCCGAAGCTCGGCCGGCAGTTCATCCAGTGCGTCGCCATCGAAGGCTTTCCGCTGGAGTCCACCCCGGGCCTGTTGAACGCCCTTGCGGAACTGCCGATCGCCTACCGCTGGTCCAGCCGCTTCATCCCGCTGGACGGTCACGAAGCCCTGGCGGCCCTGGATACGTTCCGCAAGAAATGGCAGCAGAAGGTCCGCGGCTTCTTCGATCAGGTGTTCAACACCGGCCGTGGACCCGTCGATCAGGATGCGATGGCCATGGTCGCCGATGCCGAAGCGGCGATGGCCGAAGTCAACTCCGGTCTGGTCGGTCTCGGCTACCACACCAGCGTCGTGGTGTTGATGGACGAGGACCGCTCCGGCGTCGAACAGGCCGCGCGGCGGGTCGAGAAGGTCATCAATGGTCTGGGCTTCGTCGCCCGCATCGAGACCGTCAATACGCTGGAGGCCTTCCTCGGCAGCCTGCCCGGCCACGGCTACGAGAACGTCCGTCGGCCGCTGCTGAATACGCTGAACCTGGCGGACCTCTTGCCGACCTCGACGGTGTGGACCGGTGCGGCTCAGGCGCCCTGTCCGCTGTATCCGCCGGCCTCCCCGCCGCTGTTGCAGGCGATCACCCGCGGCGCCGCGCCGTTCCGGTTGAACCTGCATGTGCGTGATGTTGGCCACACGCTGATCTTCGGCCCAATCGGCGCCGGCAAGTCGACGCTGCTGGGGCTGCTCGCGGCCTCGTTCCTGCGCTACCCAGGCATGAGCCTGTTCGGGTTCGACAAGGGCCTGTCGCTATTCGCGCTGACCAAGGCCGCCGGCGGCCAGCACTACTGCGTCGCCGGGGATGAAGAACGCTTGGCCTTTTGCCCGTTGCAGTATCTGGACACGGCCAATGACCGCGCCTGGGCGGCCGAGTGGCTGGATACGGTGCTCGCACTGAACAACGTCACGACGACCCCGGCCCAACGCAACGCCATCGCCGAGGCCCTGAAAGGCATGCACCGCTCCGGCGAACGCACGCTCAGCGCCTTCTATTTCAGCGTCCAGGATCACGCGATCCGCGAAGCGTTGAAGCCCTATACCGTCGACGGTGCGATGGGGCATTTGCTCGATGCGGAGCAGGACGGACTCGCCCTGAACCGGCTAACCGTGTTCGAGATCGAGGACCTGATGGCGCTGGGCGAGAAGTACGCGCTGCCGGTGCTGCTTTATCTGTTCCGTCGCATCGAACGGGCGCTCAAGGGCCAGCCCGCCGCGATCCTGCTGGACGAGGCCTGGCTGATGCTGGGCCATCCGGTGTTTCGCGACAAGCTGCGCGAGTGGCTGAAGGTGCTCCGCAAAGCTAACTGTGCGGTGGTCATGGCCACGCAGTCTCTGAGCGACGCCGCCCGCTCCGGGATCCTCGACGTGCTGGTCGAGTCGACCGCGACCAAGATCTTCCTGCCCAACCTGCATGCACGCGATCCCGACACTGCCGCGCTCTATGGCCGCATGGGCCTCAACGCCCGCCAGATCGAGATCGTCGCGACGGCCCAACCCAAACAGCACTACTACGCCGTCTCGGAACAAGGCCGCCGGCTCTTCGAACTCGCGCTGGGACCCCTGGCGCTGAGTGTCATCGGCGTCAGCGACAAGGAGTCCATCGCCACCCTTCGCCAACTCGAGGCCCAGCATGGGGCCGGCTGGATCCACCCGTGGCTGCAACGCCGGAACCTTTCCCTGGAGGATTTTGCATGACGGAGCCTGTCACCAATCCCTACCTCGCCGCGCGGATCCAGTGGAACGCGCATGTCGGCGCGACACTGCACGCCGCGCGGATCTGGCAACTGGTCGCGGTCAGTGCGCTCGGCATCGCCGCTGTCGCTATCGGCGGTGCGCTGTACCTCGGCGTGCAGTCGACGTTCATCCCCTACGTGGTGGAAGTCGATCAACTTGGCCAATTGCAGGCGGTCCAGATCGCCGATCGGGCTAGCACTGCGGATGAGCGGATCATCCACGCGAGTCTCGCGACTTGGATCACCTCTGCCCGGATGGTCACCCCCGACGTGACGCTGCAGCGGGAGGCCATCTTCAAGGTCTATGCGCTGCTCAATCCCCAGGATCCGGCGACGGCCAAGCTGAACGCCTGGTTCGGCGAGAGTCCCTTCCGCCGCGCCGAGACCGAGACGGTCGCGGTCGAGATCCATTCGGTCCTGCCCCAGAGCGAGACCACCTGGCGGGTCGACTGGAGCGAGACCACTTACACCCGCGACGGAGCGCCGAAAGCCCCGCCGCAGCGCATGACGGCGCTGATCACCGTGTATCTGGTTCCCACCACCTCGGCCACCACCGAGGCCGAGATCCGCAAGAACCCCCTGGGCCTGTTCATCAAAGACCTGTCGTGGAGTCGGCAAGCATGAAGATCCTTTACCTCCTGGCGTTCCTCCCCGTGTTGGCTCTGGCACTGCCCGCTGAGGGCGTGCCGGAGCCCTTTTTCAACCCGGAGAACCCCTCCCTGTCCCCGCAAGAGAAAGCCGGCCTTGCCATCGGACAACGCTGGCGCACTGCCAGTGCCACCGGGATCAAGCCCGTGGCCGGCGGCGATGGTTCGGTGCAGTTCCTGTTCGGCGCGACCCAACCGAGCGTGGTCTGTGCCGTCCTCCAGGTCTGCGACATCGAGTTGCAGCCGGGCGAGATCATCTCCAACTTCAACGCCGGGGATCAGGTGCGCTGGCGCATCGAACCCGCCCGCTCCGGTTCCCCGCAAGGCGAGATCGAGCACGTGATGTTGAAGCCGTTGGATGTGGGCCTCCGCACCAGTCTGATCATCACCACCGATCGCCGCACCTATTACCTGCAACTGGTCTCGCACCGGACCGAGTACATGCCGCGGGTGTCCTTCGCGTACCCGGACGATGTCCACCAGCAATGGGCGGCGTTCAAGGCCACGGATCGAGAGCGGCAGAGCCATTCCACCAGCGGTGCAGCAGGCCCAGGGATAGGGCTAGATCAGGGTGGCCCGGCCACCAACGCAGCTTACCTCGACCGCCTCGACTTCAATTATCGGATCGAGGGCGAGGCGAGCTGGAAGCCGGTCCGCGTGTTCAACGACGGCCGCAAGACCATTCTGCAGCTACCGGACACCTTGACTCAGATGGAAGCCCCGAGCCTGTTGGTCCTACGCGGTGAGGACAGCCTTTGGCCATGGGGCGAAAAGGCGGAAGAGGTCATGGTCAATTACCGCGTGCAGGGCAACCGCTACGTCGTCGACAGCATCCCGGAGCGGATGTTGCTGATCGCCGGGGCCGGCGAGCATCAGACCAAGGTGACGATCACCCGAGAAGAGAAGGAGGGCGGGCGATGAACCGCTTTCTCCCACGACTAGTGTTGGGCCTGACCGCCGCTTTGATTGTCGGGTGTGCCCATACCGGCAATCTGGCCCAGGTGCCAACGCCGCAGGCGGAGCGCCTGGCCCAGGATGCCGCCGCGGCGATGCGGGTGGTGTGGGCCCCCGCTACGACGCCGATAGGGGTCGGTGGTCGGGAAGACGAGCCGTTCCTGAGTGCCCTGGTAACCGAACTGCGGAAGACGGGTTATGCCGTCGAATCGGCAACGCCGGGTGCACCCGGCGCCCTGCGCTATGTCGTCGATCGTCCGGATGCCAACCACTACCGGGTGCGGATCCAGGTGGGCGAGCGTTCGCTGCAGCGGCTGTACGGGACGCAGGGCGGCGCACTGCAACCCGCCAGCGCCTGGACGCGGCAGGACTGAGCCATGACCAGTCGCATGTCGCCGGCGGCCTCGCCGGGCGGTGCCCGCACCGGGGTGCGCCGTGTCAACAACCTGCCGCTGGTGTTCACCGGGTTAGTGCTGCTCGGGTTCCTGGTGATCATGGCGCTGGTCGCCGTCAAACGGGCGCAGCCGCAGGCGTCCGGTACGGAAGAAAAGCCGCAGGGCGGGAACGCCACGCGCTTTGCCCAGAGCCTCACCCGGGCTTATCCGAACGGCCTCATCCCCGCCAAGCGGCCGCTAGTTCCGCCACCGCCACCTACGCCGCCGATCGAGTCGGTAGCGGCCGCGCCGGTGCCAGTGGCGGCGGTGGATCTCGATCATCCGCCGCTGCCGCCGCGGTTGCAGTCGAATGCCCCGCCGGATCCGGAGGTGCAGCGCCTGCGGCAGCTGAAGCAAACCGCCTTCGAGGACGCCGTCAAAGGGGCGACCAGTGGGCCGTTGGAGGGCTGGCGAGCACCGCGGGCTTCTCGGAGCCACAAGGGTTCACCGCAGCATGGAGGGGCGTCGATTGACCGCAGTCCTTCAGAGACGGATGAATCAACCGATGACCGCGTGTCAGTTGCAGTCCCCCCACCCGACCGCTGGCGCCTGGACAGCCGCCCGGAGTCGCAGGCGACCGCCTACGTGCTCCGCACCGGCTTCGTCATACCGGCGGTCATGGTCAGCGCCATCAACAGTCAGTTGCCGGGCCCGGTCATCGCTCAGGTCTCGCAGCCGGTGTACGACAGTGCCACCGGTGAACAGTTGCTGATCCCGCAAGGCACCCGCCTGATCGGCGTGTACTCGAACGAGGTCTCGGCTGGGCAGGAACGCGTGTTTGTCGCGTGGCAGCGGCTGGTGTTTCCGGATGGACAGGCCATGGACATCGGTGAGCAGCCCGGCACCAGCGGCGCCGGGTTGACCGGACTCTCGGGCGAGGTCGATACCCACCTGGGGCGTGTGTTCGGTAATGCCCTGTTGATGAGCCTGATCACCGCCGGCGCGACCTACTCGCAGCAGCCGCAGGGTGGCGCGGGCGGACTCGGTCTGCAGACCGCCGGCAGCACCTTGTCGGCGGCGCTCGGCCAGCAACTCGGTGCGGCCGGGGCGGCGGTACTGATGAAGAACCTGAACATCGCCCCGACCATCGCGGTGCATGCCGGCTACCGACTGACCGTGGTGGCGACCAAAGACCTGACCTTCGACCGGCCGTATCGGCCCTTTGCCCACTGAGGACTCCCAATGAAGCTCCGAACCCGTTCCCTTGCCGCTTGTGTGATCGCCGCCCTGAGTGCGCCGGCCTACAGCATCGACTTCGTGCTCGACACCGCCGTCCTGGCCGAGGCGACGACGACCGCCGCCAACACCGTGAAACAGGTCGAGAACCAGGTCCGCGACTATGCGCTGCAACTGCAGCAGTACGAGGACATGGTCAAGAATACCGTCGCGCCGGTGGCCTGGGTCTGGAACGAAGCGACCCTGACCTACCAACGGGTCCGCTCTTATGCCGATCTGCTGCGCTACTACACCGAAGGCGGCGGGGTCGAAGCGTATCTGTCCCGCTTCCAGAGTGCCGGCTACTACGCCGGGTCGCCCTGCTTCACCGCGCGCGGCTGCACCTGGGCCGAGATCCAGGCGATCCACGCCCGCGACCGCGCAGCCAGTGAGGCACAAAAAAAGGCCAACGATGCGCAGTTGCGCGGCGTCGAGCTGGGTCAGAGGCAGGCGCAGCAAGATGCCACCGACCTCGGGGCGATGCAGCGCCTTGCCCAAGCGGCGCAAGGTCGCAACGAATTGCTGGGTGCCTCGAATCAACTCGCCGCGGCCAATGCCAATAACCTGTTGTCGATCCGGACGCTGATGCTGCAGCAGCAGGCGGCCGAGAATGCCCGGAATGCCACGCTGATGAACCGCGAAGCCGTGCAACAGGCGGCCGATCATGCCGCGCTGGCTGGGCAGTTCGTGAAAAGCCCGGTGTTGAACTATGCGAAGTATTGAGGCGCGGAGGCTGCAACTCCCGTCTCCGGGTCGACCTGATCCCAATGTGGCCACGTCTGGGTTGGGCAGCCACGTGAGGATGATGGGTTCGTCTCGGGACTGCGTGGGAAGGCCTCAGTCACGGAATCCCATCACATGGTCGGGTGGGGTGATCGTATCGTTGATGCTGATCTCCGTAGACGCCTCAGCCGCCATCGATAACGCCGGCATCCTGACCAATGTCACCGACCGCTTCCACACCGTCGCCGCGACCTGGGGCGGAGTGATCCTGGGCTATGCCGGGACGCTGTTCTGGAGTCTCGCGGTGATCAGCCTGGTCTGGACCGGTGCCACGCTGGTGCTGCGCCAGGCCGACCCGCAGGAGTTCTTCGCCGGGTTCGTCCGCTTCACGCTGACGCTGGGGCTCTTCTACTGGTTGCTCTTGCACGGTCCGGCGATCGGCAAGGCGCTCGTCGACACCCTGGTTCGTATTGGTGGGAATGCCATGGGCGCCGGGATCACCGCGCCGTCGGGCGTGCTCGATCTCGGGTTCGAACTCGCCTTCAAGACTTACGATGCGATGAGCCTGACCAGCCCGATCGTCTCGCTGGTCGGGATTGTGGTGGCCCTGGCCATTCTGGTCATTCTGGCCCTGATCGCCGCCAACCTGACGGTGCAGTTTTGCGCTGCCTGGATCGTGCTGTATGCCGGCTGCATCCTGCTGGGGTTCGGCGGCAGTCGCTGGACTTCGGAGATTGCGCTCAGCTACTACAAGACGGTGCTTGGCATCGGCCTCAGCCTGATGACGATGATCCTGTTGCTCGGCGTCGGCAGTTCGATCCTGACGCAGTACTTCACCGCCATGAGCGGCGGCATCCAGTTGAAGGAGCTGACCGTCATCCTGGTCGTGGTGCTGATCCTGTTCCTCCTGCTCGACCGGCTGCCGGGCCTGATGGCCGGTATCGTCAGTCACGGGTTCAGTCATGCCGGGATCGGCACCTTCGGCGCCGGGACGGCCCTGGCAGTCGGGGGTCTGGCCTCCGCCGCCGGTTCGATCGCTGCGCATCGGATGGGCGGTGCGCTCCACAGTGCCGCCGAAGTCACTGGCGCCAAGGCCTTGTTCGAGCGCATTCGGGCCGGGCAGGCCGAGGCCGCTTTGGATGACGGGGTGAGTGGGGCGGCGTTGGCCGACGCGAGCGCCGGCGAGTCGGCGTTGTCTGGAGGGTTGGCAGGGTCCGGAGAAGCATTCGCCGCAGTCCCTGATGCGGAGCGGTCCGCATGAACGCCTTGCCACCCCCGCACCTGGAACAGCGGATCGTCTGCTCCGTCGAAGCCGCCCAGCGCTATGCCATCCCGGCCAATGTACTGCTGGCGGTGGCCGAGATCGAGAACGGCCGACCGGGCCAGCGCGTCCGTAATACCAACGGCACCCACGATGTCGGTCCGTTGCAGTTCAACACCCAGTACCTCTCGGGCCTGGCCCGGTTCGGGATCCAGCCGGCGGACGTGGCCGGTGCCGACTGTTACCCATTCTAGCTCGCCGCCTGGCGCTTGGCCGGTCACCTCGCCCGCGATCGCGGCGATCTATGGACCCGCGCGGCCAATTATCACAGCCGCACGCCGCGCTACAACGCGATCTACCGGGGCAAGCTGGTGCAGGCCGCTGCGCGTTGGGCCCTCTGGCTTGCGAAGCACGTTGCCGTGCGCGTGATGCCGGTGCACGGACCGACCTCCGTCACAACGCTCAGGACTGCTCATGGCCGATAACCGGAATTCTGGTTATTGCCTGCGCGTCCCGGTGCGGACGGACGAAGCCGTCGCGATCAAGAGTCAGGCTCAGCGCTGTGGGCTCTCGACCGCCGCCTATCTCCGTAATCTTGGTTTGGGGCATCCGGTGACCGGCGTGTTCGATGCCGAGGCGGTATTGGCGTTGAGTCGTGCGAACCGTGAGCTCGCCCGGATCGGCGAGCTGCTCGAACAGTGGCTCCAGAACGACGACCGGCTCAGCGTCCTGGAGCGCGCCACGCTGACGCGGAACATAGGCGCCGTGCTGGCGGAGCTCAAGACAGTGCAGGCCACGCTGCTCGCCACTGTGCAGCGGGTGTGAGTGTGCCGGGTCATTGTATTTCCCTACTCGCGCCATGATCGCCAAAAAGGTCCGTATGCGGGCGCAGCGCAAAAGCAGTATGGCCGGGCTGATCGATTACCTGACCGATGAGCAGACCGTCGGCGACCCGGAAGACCTGGTCGGCTACATGACGAACGGTCAGGGCCTTGCCGAGCGGGTCGGGGCGGTGCGCATTACGAACTGCCAGGCGGTCGATGCCACCTGGGCCGCGGCCGAGATGAAGGCGGTGCAGGCGCTGAACCAACGCGCGCGGTCGGACAAGACCTACCACATGATCATCAGTTTCCGGGAAGGGGAGCAACCCGATTCCGCCGTACTCCAGGCGATCGAGGACCGGCTGTGTGAGGCCCTCGGCTTCGGCGAGCACCAGCGTATCAGCGTCGTGCATCACGACACCGACAACCTGCATTTGCATGTCGCGATCAACAAGATCCATCCGCGGACCCATACGCTGCACGAACCCTATTACGACCACCGGACCCGCGCCAAGGTCTGTGCTGAGCTCGAAGTCGAGTTCGGCCTGCAGCGCGATCCGCACACGGCGCAGCAATCCACCGCCGCGGCGCACGGGAACGATCTGACCGCGCACACCGGTGTCGCCAGCCTGCTGGACTGGATCAAGACCCAGTGTCAGGCTGAACTGGAGCAAGCCCCGACCTGGACCGCGTTCCAGGAAGTGCTGCAGCAGAATGATCTCAGCTTCCGGCTGCGCGGCAATGGCGCGGTGTTCGTCGCCGGTGATGGCACCCAGTGCAAGGCCTCTTCGGTCAGCCGCACGTTGTCATTGCCGGGGCTGGAAGCGCGGCTCGGGCCGCGGCCGGAGGTAACACCAGGAACGACGGTTGTACCCACGGCTCGTTCCTATCGCCGCCGGACCCCGCCGGAGCAGACGCAACTAACCGCGCTGTATGCGGCCTTCCTGGCTGAGCGAAACGCCGCCCGACGCCGCAAGACGGAACTGCGGCGGGCGGCCAAGGTGCTCTGTGAGCGGCGTATCGCCGAGGCCCGGCGGCAGGCCAGGTTGCGCCGCGCCGCGGTGAAGCTGTTGGGGCGAGGTCTTGCAGCCACCGTGGCCTACCAGACCATCCGCAGCCAGTTGCACCGCGAGATCCAGCAGGCGAAGACCGCCTACTCGGAAGCCCGGAAGCAGCTCCAGGCCGAGCATCCGCTGCATTCCTGGAAGCAGTGGCTGAAGCTGCAAGCGCGGCGGCGGGCTGTTGTGACTACTTCGCAGCGACCGGGTTTGGAGCGGAGTGTGGATCGGATGAGGACTCCGTCACTGGGGGCTGCCTCAACGTCACCCGGCCACCGGGCACGGAGCCGCGACTCGGCCCGTGATGACGAGGAACGCGGCCGGTGAGTCGGTCCCACAGCGCCGGTCCGCCGTCCGAAACCGGGCGGGTGGCGCGTCACGCGAAGAAGCCGGTGTTCGCTGCCCTGGGCCTACTCGGTCTCGGGCTGGCGTCCGCCACGCAGTATTTTGCCCATGAGTACGGCGGACAGCCGGCGTTGGGTACCGCGGTCGCCGGTCTCTATCCGCCCTGGCGCATCGTAACCTGGGGCCTGCAGTGGCATACGCAGTGTGGCGAGGCTTTGCTGCGGGCCGGTTCGGTCGGGCTCAGCGTGACCGCCGCCGGGCTGCTGATGTTGCAGATCCGCCGCCGCATCGCCGAGAACACCGCCTGGCCGGAAGTCGACCTGCACGGCTCGGCGCGCTGGGCCAACCGGGCCGACATCGAAGCCGCAGGGCTGCTGGCCAACGACGGGGTTTATGTCGGCGCCTGGATCGAACCCCGGCGCTGGTGGCGACCAGAGCGGTTCCACTACCTCCGCCACAACGGCCCGGAACACGTCCTCTGTTACGCGCCGACCCGCTCCGGGAAGGGTGTCGGGCTGGTCGTCCCGACCTTGCTCAGTTGGCCGCACTCGGCCGTCGTCACCGACATGAAGGGCGAACTGTGGGCGCTGACCGCCGGTTGGCGCCAGCGCCATGCGGCAAATCGGGTGCTGCGGTTCGAACCGGCCTCGGCCACCGACTGTGTGGCGTTCAATCCGCTCGACGAGATCCGGCTCGGGACCGAATACGAAGTCGGCGATGTGCAAAACTTGGCGACGCTGTTGGTCGATCCCGATGGCCGGGGCCTGAACGATCACTGGCAGAAGAGCGCGCAAGCCCTGCTGGTCGGCTGCATCCTGCACGTCTTGTACAAACGTCTGAACGAGGGCACGCCCGCAACCCTCGCCGCGGTCGATGCGTTGCTCGCCAATCCCGAGCAACCGGTGGCGGAGCTGTGGGTCGAGATGGTCGAATACCTACACGCCAACGGCCAGCGCCATCCGATCATCGGCCAGTACGGCCGCGACATGATCGATACCCCGGCGCGCGAGGCCGGCTCGAAAGTCTCCACCGCCAAGAGTTATCTGTCGCTCTACCGCGATCCGGTCATCGCCCAGAACACGTCTCGTTCGGAGTTCCGGATCGCCGATCTGATGCACGCCGACGAGCCGGTGACCTTGTATCTGATCACCCAGCCGACCGACAAAGCCCGCCTCAGACCCTTACTTCGGGTCATGATCAACCTGATCATCCGCAACCTCGCCGGCAAGATGGCCTTCGAGCACGGCCGGCCGAAACCCCATTACCAGCATCGGCTGCTGATGATGCTGGATGAGTTCGCCAGCCTCGGGCGGCTGGAGATCCTGCAGGAGTCCTTAGCCTTTTTGGCCGGTTACGGCATCAAGTGTTACCTGATCTGCCAGGACCTGACCCAACTCAAGGCACGGGAGACCGGCTACGGGCCGGAAGAGTCGATCACCTCCAACTGCCACATCCAGAACGCCTATCCGCCGAACCGGGTGGAGACGGCCGAGTACCTCTCCAAGATGACCGGCCAGACGACGATCGTCAAAACGGCCGTGACCATGAGCGGTCAGCGGACCGGCTGGCTCGGCCAGGCGTCGAAGTCGCTGCAGGAAGTGCAAAGGCCGCTGCTGACCGTCGACGAAGCGCTGCGGATGCCTGGGCCGCAGAAGGATGCCCAAGGGCATATCAGCACGCCGGGCGACATGGTGGTGTTCGCCGCCGGGCGCCCCGCAATCTATGGCCGTCAACCGCTGTACTTCCAGGATCCGGTGTTTCAGGCCAGAGCGGAGATTCCGCCGCCGGGGGTGACCGATGCGTTCGTCGATGACTCAAGGCGCGACGACGGGTTGGGTGCTGCCCATGTCTCGGTGGCCGGTTTAGAACAGCGATGAGGCGGGTGGTAGTGAGCCTGATGAGTGGCTTCGCGCTGTTCGGCCTGTTAGGCCTCGCCGGCGCGCGGGTCAACACGACCGCCTCATTCCCGGTCGGGCTCTATTGGCAACTCCATCGTTCGGCCGGGAAGGGCGACCTCGTGCTGTTCTGCCCGCCGCGCGAGCGGGTGTTCACTACCGCCCTGGCACGCGGTTACCTGAGTCTAGGGTTCTGCCCGGTTGGCACCAGCGCGCTGATCAAGCGCGTGGTCGCCGTCGATGACGATCACGTCGTCATCGCGCAGAGAGGGACGACGGTCAACGGCGTGGCGGTCCCGCACAGCCGTCAGCGTGCGGTGGATTCGGCCGGTCGGCCGCTGCCCCTCCTGCGCCTCGACACCATCCTGTCCCAAGGTCAGGTACTCCTGCTGTCGGATCAGCACGCCGCCTCGTTCGACGGCCGCTACTTCGGCCTGGTCGCTGCGACGCATCTCCGCGGTGTTGTCGTGCCGGTCTGGGTCTTCGGCCGCGAGGCCGCCCGTTGAGCACCGTGGTGCGAATAAGGTCGGGTGAAGTGTGGGGGCCCGGCCTCCGGGTAGCCAACTTCACATGTCCTGCCCGTTTTTTTGGAACGATCAGGGACGATCGGCTGTGGATTCCGGGCGTTCTTCAGCGACAGCGGGCGATTCGGGGCGATTCGCGGCCGAGTCGTCTTGCGGTCGTCATGAATCGTCTTCAGTCCGGAAAGTCGCCGTCGCGTAACGGTTAAATCGTCCAGAGCCGCCCAAGTATCCAGCACCATGGGGAAGACCCTCGATCAACGCATTGCCGACCGGATTCGGCGCAGCGACTCCGTGAAGCGGGGCGTTCAGCGCGCCGCGTTTCTGGCCCAGAAGGAGGAGATCGCGCAGGCCTTGGCCGCCGGCTGGTCGGTCAAGGACATCTGGCGCACCTTGTCCGAGGAAGGCCGCATCCGTGTCGGCTATCAGGCCTTCTGCGAGTACGTCAATCGCTGGATCCGGGAGCCCGTCGTGCCTCCCGCTCCATCACTGGCCCCGAACACGGGTGCCGTCTCGCGGCCGGACGGTCATCCCCGTCCGAAGCCCACGACCGGCTTCACCCTAAACCCCCAACCCAAGAAAGAGGACCTGGTCTGATGGCAAAGATCCATCTGGTGCTGCAAGCCAAAGGCGGCGTCGGCAAGAGCTTCATCAGCGCGATGCTGGCGCAGTACCACCAAGCCCAAGGAAAAACACCGTTGTGCATCGACACCGATCCGATGAACGCGACGTTCACCGGCTATGCCGCGTTGAACGTCCGGAAGCTGAGTCTGCTCAACGGCGACGAGATCGACGTCCGGAACTTCGATACCTTGCTGGACTGGCTGGCCAGCTCCGAGGTCGATGCCATCGTCGACAACGGTGCCGCGACGTTCGTGCCGTTGGTGAACTACCTGATGATCACCCAAACCCCGGCCCTGCTCGCCGAGCAGGGCCACGAACTGGTCATCCATACCGTCGTGACCGGCGGTCAGGCGCTGGTCGACACGGTCAGCGGGTGCTCGCACCTGATCAGCCAGTTTCCGGATCCGGCCACGTTCGTGGTCTGGCTCAATCCCTACTGGGGCCCGATCGAGAGTGACGGCAAGCCATTCTGGCAGTTCAAGGGTTATCTGGAGCATCGCGCCCGCATCGCCGCAGTGATCACCATCCCGGCGATGCAAGCGGCGACGTTCGGGCGCGATGTCGAAGACTTGTTGAAAGCCCGGTTGACGTTCGACGAAGCACTGGCCTCCCCGGACCGCTCCCTGGCAGTCCGCCAGCGCCTGAAGCTTTACCGTCAGGCGCTGTTCGAGGAGATCAGCGCATCGGGCGTCCTGTGATGGATCTGGAGGCGCTGATCGGCGAGATCGCCACGCGGCATGGCGTTGCCGTCAGCCGCGATGATCCAGTGATGATCCTGGCGACGCTGAACGAGCGGTTGATCGAGGAGAGTCGGGAAGCGCAACGCCAGTTGCTGGAAGAGTTCCGAATTGAAATGGCCGGCGCCTCCCAGCGCTGGAGCCAGGAGAGCCAGCAACGCGCCCAAAGTCTGCTGCAGCAAGCGGGCGAGTTGAATCGCGCTGCAGCGGCGGCGAGTGTCCAGCAGCATCGCACCGCGGTGACCGCTGCGGTGCGCAAGGAATTGGGCGCCGTGCAAACCGCCGTGCGCCAGCTGCGCGGACTGTTACTCCTGCAACTGGGCGTCAGTCTGCTGACACTGTTTATGCTTGTGGGTTTCGCATTTTGGCTGTTCCCTCACGGCGGGTGACGCCGTGAGGTGAGGCGCGCGGGTTTCGGCGAGAAGCGGAATCCCGCGCGCCAGGCTCAATATAGGCGCGATGGCGCTGAGCGGGCGCGATCGCTCATCTCAAAAGCGGCCGCGTTCCGGGAACGGCAACGCGGCCGCGCCGGCGGAGCGCTGGGCGGGGAAGGGACCCGCCCGGTGTCCTGACGTCTGGTCAGGCCGCCACGTCGACGGGTGCGGTGGCCTCGGTGTCGGGTTCTTCGTTCGTCTGTGTTGCCAGTAGGAAGTCGACCGCGCGCTGCGCATGCGCAGCGGCGGTGAATATGCAGCGCTTGTCATTCTGCAGGGCCTGCAACCAACTGTGAATGTAGGCCGCGTGATCTTCCCGCACCTCCGGCGTGATGCCGAGATCCGCGCACAGGAAGGCGGCGCCCAGCTCGGCGACCAGTTCTTCCAGGGCGTAGCCTTCATCGCCCCAGCGCTTCCGGCCGAAATCACGGTCCAGACGTGAGCCCGCTCCGCTCCAGTGGGTCATCTCATGCGCCAGGGTCGAGTAATACGCTTCCCCATCCTGAAAGGCCGCAAAAGGCGGCATCTGTACGTGATCAGTGACCGGGGTGTAATAGGCCCGGTTCCCGCCATGGCGAATCACGGCACCCGTACCCTTGAAGAACGCCTCCAAACGCGCATCGCGCCCCGCTTCGGGTTCGATGGATTGTTCTCCGGTTGCATAGTATGCCGGCGGCAAGCCTTCGATCTGCTCGACGTTGAACACGGTGTAGGACTTCAGGAACGGAACCTCCTTCTCGGTCTCCTCGCCGGTGGCCTCATTCGTCTCGGTCTTGCGAAAGGTGTCCGCGTAGACGACCAGCGAGCCCTTCTCGCCCTTCCGGACATGGGCGCTCAATGCGTCGGCCTGTTTGAAGGTCAACCACGTCGGGTTGCGGTAGCCATTCTCCAGGGTGGCGCCCCACAACAACAGCACATTGATGCCGCGGTACGGGGAGCCATTGGCCCGTAAGGGCCGGGAGATCCGCCCGACGGTGTTCTCGGCATTCCAGGGTTTAAGCCAGGGGCGAACGCCCTGGGCCAAGTCGGCCAGGATCTTGTCGGTGACGCGGGTGTAAAGGTCCAGCTTCGGGGAAGTCGTCTTGCGCATGGTCTTGCTCCTTTGTCGGGTGTGGTCTGCAGCAGCGGCTGCGGGCCTGCCCGTCGGCGAGACCGGGGGGTAGCAAGGGCCAGAACAATCACGGAAGGTTTGCGGCGTTCAGCCGGGAAAGCCGTTATTGTTCTGGCCGGCGCGAGGGGGCTGGGTCCCCTTAGTTGAGAAATCTCCGAAGAAGCCGGTTCATGCCCGACAGGTACCGAGGGGCGTGATCCGGCAAGAGGTCGCGGCGGTCGCGGCAGCGTCCGCCGCTCCATTTTCAGGAAGTACCGCTCCACGATCGGTGTGCTCAGTCAGGTCACGCACTCCGGGACCGCGAGTGAGGCCTTCGCGCCAATGGTAGTCGAGCCGCCGAACACCGAGGCGGCTGCGGCGCGGGTTCGCGATCCTGTCTGACGCGAGCGGGCAGGTCCAATCTAGCTTGTGCCTGCCAGTGCTCACAGCGACCCGGATCATCGACACAAGGGCGGTCCTGGAATACCGGAGCGGAAGCATAGCGCGGCTCGGGCTCGTTCGTTCCACCACAGTCCAGGCCTCGTTACCGGAGGCGTGGCAAGCGTTGGGGATCGAACCCTATTGGGAATCTTTACCATCGCTTACGCGCGTGGCTCCTTGAGTCGCCATTGCAGGAGGGGACCGTCGTCGCGGTGGAAGCGGCAACGGTCACAGTCGCTTTGCCCGGCGGTGGTCAGATCAAGGTTTGCGGCAGTGTCGAAGTCGGCCAGACCGTGTTCGTACGCGATGGCGTCGTCGAGTCCGTGGCGCCGAGTCTGCCGGTGGTGCTGATCGAGATCTGATGTCCCGCAAAGTCCTTCATCCCCGAACCCGACGCGAGCGGGTCTTTCTTTATCTGGAGCACCGCCATGCACGATCCCGTCACCACGCCGCAAGGCTCGGTCGACTATTTCTCGCTGATCCTCGCCCTGCTGTTCGGTCTGTGGGACGGCGTCGCGCGCTAACTCAACGAGGTGCTACAGGAGAAGCGGCAGTTCCATTTCTTCGAGCTGTGGGTCTCGGCCATGATCTCGGGATTCTGCGGCGTGCTGATCGGACTCCTGGCGCTGCACTTTGCGATGGAAGCGTACCTGGTGATGTTCGGCGCCGGCATGGCCGGCGGGATCGGGTGGCAGACGGTCGGCTGGCTGTTCTCGTTGGCCAAGCGGCGGGCGGCAAGGTTGGCTGGGTAGGAAAGCTGATCAATCCGTCAGCGCGCCTCGCTGGCGATGTCGCGGTGGGTGCCGCCGTGCCGGCGCAATCGCGTGGTCGCAACCGCTCGTTGAATTCATTCCGGAGCAAGGACGGCTTTGGGGCGATGGCAAGTCTTCTACCCTCAGCGCTAACTAAACTTCAACGGAGAAGCCTGAAGCAAAAGATACGCACACCGTTCCATGAACACCTCCGGGATGCAGTACGGGGCCATCATCTCGCCTATCGGCGATGGTGTGACCGCGGACGGTGCGAAACGGTGGTTCCTTTGCGAGGGCTGCAGGTCCATCTTCGACACCTACCTCAGCGTCGACAACCGCCCGATACGCTGTCCCCGCTGTCACGGCTTGGTCAGTCGAGTCAGTGCCATACCACCATCTCCGGAAGGATCGGCGCGACAGTGTGAGGTAAAGCATGCCTCAACGCGGGTTACTCGGATCATCTGCTTGGCGACCTCGCGAAAATGCTCAGGTCGCTGCATCGCCGGCAAGACGCTGGGCTCTGAGTCTTTCGGTGCTGTCTGGGTGCGCCCCGTGAGTGGTCGTCCGTCACACGAAATATCGGATCAAGAACGACGGTATGCGAATGGCCATGCGGTGAAGCTGCTTGAGATCCTCGATGTGCCCTGTCTTTACGCTCAGCCGGATCGTCACCAGTCAGAGAATATTTTGATTGATGACCGATGCTGCTGGACGTATCGCGGTACCGCCACCTCTGGGCTGGTGACCCGGTGCGTCGATGAACCAGAGCCTCTGTGGACAACAGGCTACTCGACTCTGCATGGTCGGAACGACCGAGTCCCGGAACATTTGCTCGATCCGGGCAAGGGTTCCCTCCGGTTTATCGCGCTGAACGGTCTGACCCTTGATGCTGGTCCGAAGGCGCCGCAGTTCGGTAACCAAAAGTTCGTTGTGAGAGCGAGCTTTGATTACGCCGGGAGTTGTTACACTCTCGACGTGACAGATCCAATCTGGGAGTCTGAATGTTGTCGCCGGGGTCAGGGTCGATTCAGTCTCGGGCCCGTCCTGGCGTGCATCAGCCTTGGAACCCTGTGGGAAGGGTATGCCTATAAGCTGGTGGCGTCGATCATCGAACCGAGCATGACCACAAGGTGAGTGAGCAACTGCTTACGATCGGGCATTCCAATCATGCTCTGGATCAATTTATCGCACTGTTACGCCGTCATGGCGTAACTGCCTTGGCGGACGTTCGCTCCCAGCCCTACAGCCGCCGCTTTCCCCATTTCTCGCGCGAGCCGCTCAGAGAGACCCTACGGGACGGCGGTGTGGAGTACGTATTTCTCGGGAAGGAGTTAGGTGCTCGCTCGCAAAATCCTGCCTGCTACCGAGGCGGGAAGGTTCACTACGCATCGTTGGCGATGGAGCCCACGTTTGAGACGGGCTTGGAGCGCCTCGTTCGGGGCATGGCGAACCATCAAATTGTCCTGATGTGTGCCGAACGAGATCCTCTGGAATGCCACCGGGCGGTACTGGTTGCAAGAGCGCTGCACGATCGTGGTGTGCCTGTGTCACACATACTCGGTGACGGAGCGCTGGAGCCGCACGGGGAAATGGAAGGCCGATTGCTGAGGCTGCTGAAGATCCCCGAAGGCGATCTTTTCAAGAGTCGAGCCGAATGCATACAGGAAGCGTATGAGATTCAGGGTGAACGGATTGCCTACTCTAATCCAAATTTCGCTGAGACCTAATCTGCACTTGGGCTCGCGCGCAGCCTTTGGAAGGCTTACGCTCTAACTTTCCACTCGTCCGCCGTTGACGCCAGGGCTCCGGCAGTTCGTAGTCGGCAAAGGATGCCAGCACCTCTGTCATGGGTACTTTTCCCAACAGTCTGCCGCGGGTTTCGGGTTAGAAGGGCTGGGTGATAACAGACCAGTCACCAAAAGGCTGCTTCGCGGAAAAATTCACGCGGCGCTCACTTTCCCCGGAACATCAGCCTGAACCGTCGCCTAGTCTTTAGTGAATCGGGCGTTATGAGCTATTTGGTTCGGGCGGCAGTGATGAGCCTTTGTGATCGTGACTGGTACCGGGAAGAAGCCCGTCAGCGCAGACGCGAAGGCGCGGGTGGTGACCGTTCGGCCAAAGAACGTCGTGCCGCATCCGCCTTCGAGCAATGGGCGAAACAGGCGCAGGCGAGAAGGAGTCGATCGCGTTCTGACCTTGGCCTGTTTCGCTGGATCGCCTTCTGGGTCCTGCTGTTGCTCGTAGCGTCGTTGGTCCTGCAATGGGCTTACGAAAACAGGGCACATTCGGTCGCTGTGAGGCACTCGCCCGCTCGGTCCAGCCCCCCTATTGGGCAACGCCAAACGACGAGCCCTGAAGAGCGCATCAATCCTTCCCCACCCACATTACCCGGACGTCTACTGATTGATCCCTCGTTGCCCCAGGGCCCGTCGAGTCCCAAGCCTGTCGTGCGGTATGCGGAACTGGCGCTGTCACCGCAGGCGAACGGCAACTATCTTACGCGGGGGACGATCAACGGCCGGGCGGTTCGCTTCCTGATCGATACCGGGGCCAGTTTCGTCACGGTTCCCGAACGACTCAAAGGGGCCTTGGGCCTATCGAGAGGTACCTATTTCAAAGTGCGGACCGCAAATGGAGTTGTCGGCAACTATGCGACCCGTATCGAACAGCTGTCGATCGGGCCACTGGCACTGCGTGAGGTCCCGGGCGCCCTCAATCCGCATGACTCCGACGACACGGTGTTGCTCGGCATGAGCGCTCTGCGAGGCTTCGAACTAATGCAGAGCCATGGCCAGTTGATCCTGAGGCAGCCGGCCGACTACGCGCAGCACGCTGCTGAGGCTTCGCCTGGGTCAACCCCAATGTTGGGCATGCCCTTGTTCAAGCGGCCGCTGTCGGCCTGTATGCGCTCGGACAAGTTGGTCGATGCACGCGTGCTGGCATGCATGGAAGGACGCTGAGCGAGGCATCAGCGCCCGGAACCCTGTCCTTTAGCCCCGACAACGCGGCCTCGCGATCCTGGCCAAAACCGGCCGGCAGATCGAAGCGACGCTGCGCCTGCCGCTGTTGATCGAGACAGGCGTCATCGAAGCCAGGAGGTGTTGGAGCTCAATGATCGCTGAGGGATCAGTCTAGGATGTCGCGTCCAACCGGAAGCGCGAGCAGATGCTCGAATTGAGCAGTGCTAGGGCAGAGCACTACCCGTAGCTGACTAAACGGCGTGAATTTCGGTCGCAAACTCGCTTATCATGCGAGTCGAGGGCAAAGCAAGAATGGCGACCGCTGAACAAATAAAAGCTTTATTGAGAAGTCACGCGGATCGTGATGATCCACGGTTCTATTCTATCGCCTTACAGGTAGCCGCCCAGGAAGCACGACAGGGACATCACAAACTGGCTAGTGACATCAAGGCCATGGTCGAGAAGTCCCAGGCGGCTGCGAACCTGAGGCCAGCAACTTCAAAGCCGACTCCTTTGATTCAACAGCCCAAGGGGGACCTTAAAGGCCTCTTGGAGCTGACTCACGCTCAGATCCGCGGTAGCGAACTGGTCTTGGTCCGTGCCGTTCGCGAGCGCCTCGACCAGGTGCTTTTGGAACAGCGCCAAAAGGATAGACTCGCTCAGTTCGGTCTTTTTGCCCGAAGGAAATTGCTATTCACAGGATCACCGGGCACCGGGAAGACAATGTCCGCTGCGGTTCTGGCAACTGAGCTTCGGTTGCCCCTCTACACGATCGTCCTCGACAGCCTTATCACGCGCTTCATGGGTGAGACCGCTGCGAAGCTTCGTTTGGTTTTCGATCATATCAAGCAGACCCGCGCCGTCTATTTGTTCGACGAGTTCGATGCCATCGGAACCCAGCGCGGCTCTCAAAATGACGTTGGCGAGATTCGACGAGTGCTCAACTCGTTCCTATTGTTCGTTGAGCAGGATGATTCCGAAAGCGTGATCATCGCGGCCACCAATCACCCTGAACTTCTCGACAAGGCTCTCTACCGTCGCTTTGACGACATCATTCGATTTGAAAAACCAGGTAGAGAGCAAATCCAAGCTCTAGTTGAGAACCGCTTGGCGCTGTTTGAAACCGGTTCGCTGGTGTGGGATGAGATCACGGCTGCCGCAGAAGGATTGAGCGCAGCAGAAGTGACTCGAGCGTCTGAGGACGCCGCGAAGGAGGCTGTCCTGCACCATGCAGGCAAGATCTCAACGTCACTCGTCATCAAGGCTATTGAACGGCGCCACACTGGCAAGGATTAAGGGGACTCAATGCCCGAATGGAAGCGACACATCCTGGTTAATGGATTCGCCCACAACGAAGACTTTCGATCCAGAAAGCAACCGCGGAATCCTCAAATTCCTCCCCAAGACCGAGTCGCGCATGGGCAATATCTTTCGTCACATTACAGCGCACTGGTTGACCAATTTGAAGCGCGGCGGGCTCTAGCTGAAAGCCCGATAACAGAAGACATCGGGATCTATGTAGAGATTGTGAGTGCCCCAGGCTGTGAACTTCCATTGGACAGCTTGGATACGCGCGATTTCAAGCTTCGATCGTGCCGCAAAGAGGAAGATCACGAAGTCGCTCTGGTTTTTATACCAGAACCCAGGCGGCGAGCTTTTCAGAAAAAGCTGGCGCAGTACCTCGACCCCGAAAAGGACGGAAAGGTTGGGCCACGAAACCACAACCTAGTCGATAGTATCGCCCAGATCAAGCTGGCTGACCTGCAGTCATTTTGGACTGACGACCCGCAATACTTTCCCAATGACCCGGATCAGGCGATATGGTGGGAACTGTGGCTGAACAAGCGGAGCTTAGACGAGAATACTCTCGGTATCGCTCGACGTCTTGCGGACCGGATAAACGGCCGGATGGGCAACACTTCGATCGATTTCTTCGATAGCGTCGTAGTCTTGATCCGGGCTTCTGCACACCAGTTAGAAGACGCGCTGGAGTTAATCGCATCACTTGAAGAGCTGCGTCGAGCCAGGGAGACGCCGACCGTATTCGTTGAATCTTCGCCGAAAGATCAGCAGCAGTGGGCTGAGGATTTGTTACAGCGAATAGTGTACGACGATGGCGTATCCACCGCAGTTACCATTCTTGATGCCGGCGTCAACTATCAGCATTCGATAATAGCCACTGTCTGCAGTTCAGCGTATGCCGAGCGCTGGAATCCTAAGTGGCCGTATTTCGACGCTGTTGATCCTGCAACTCCGTTGGCGCCTTTCAATGATCACGGGTCTAGACAAGCAGGACTTGCCACATTTGGTGATCTGCAAGCGGAATTGGTAAGTGACCAACCCGTTGTTCTGAGACACCGCATAGAGTCCGGACGCATACTGCCGCCGATCGGTGTGAATGATCCGGATTTGTATGGCGCTGTAACCGTTGGCACAGCAGCGAAGCTGGAGATTGAGCGGCCACAGCTGAACCGAGCTTATTCACTTGCTGTGACCGCCGACCCCGAAGGGATGGGTGGACAACCATCATCTTGGTCGGCCGAGATCGATCAGTTCACGTCCGGTGTGTCGGACGGAAGACCCCGCCTTTTCGTGATTTCTGCCGGTAACAATCGAAATGTGTTGCCGCACACCGATTACTGGGACCAAGTCCACCTCGCTGAGATCGAGGATCCCGCCCAGGCATGGAATGCGCTTACGGTCGGTGCGTACACTGAGAAGACAACCAACGATGATCCGAGTTTTGAGGGATGGTCACCGTTCGCGCGCTACGGTGATGTCGCGCCTGCATCGCGATCCTCGGTGAACTGGCAGTGGCGGAAGCATGCTCCCTACAAGCCCGATCTCGTCGCGGAGGGAGGTAATAGGCTGATATCGCCTGACCATACCGAGATTACTGATGCTGATGTCGTGTCCTTGTTGACAACATCGGGTAGAACCACCGGACAGCTCTTCGAAGTCACCGCAGATACGAGTGCAGCCTGTGCCTTGGTATCTCGCCAGGCAGCCATACTCATGAGTGACTATCCTGAATACGGGCCGGAAACAATACGCGGCCTGCTGGTGCACTCAGCCGAATGGACCGACCGTATGTGGGAGAGATTTGGATTACTGCTGAGACAGCATAGCAACAAAGTCGCAAAAGAGACGATGCTGCGAACCGTTGGCTATGGTGTTCCGAAATTGGAGCGTGCCCGGTACAGCGCCAATCACGCTTTGACGCTTATCGCTCAAGACCGACTGCAACCGTTCACTAGAAAGGCGGAGGCAGGAAATTCCGGCGACCCAACGCTGAACGAAATGCAGCTGTATCAGTTGCCGTGGCCTGTTGAGTCGTTGCTGCAACTCCCTCCGGAATTGGAGGTAAGGCTTCGCGTTACGTTGTCGTACTTCATCGAGCCGAATCCCGGCAGACGTGGATATCGTCGGCGGTTTAGCTACCAGTCGCATGGACTTCGTTTTGAGGTGATACGTCCCGGCCAGACCCTGGAGAACTTCCGCGCGTTCATCAATGGATTAGCGGATGCAGATGACTATGACGGGCCCGAGGGCGATGCCGATGGCTGGCATCTGGGGCCACAGTTGCGCACCCGTGGTTCCCTCCATTCAGACGTCTGGACTGGCTCGGCTGCTGCACTTGCGGATATGCACACCATCGCTGTGTACCCCGTCGGTGGATGGTGGAAGTATCGTAGGGCTGACGATCGTTGGCAAAAAAATGTCTCCTACAGCCTCATCGTGAGCATTGACGTGCCCGATGAAACAGTGGACATCTACTCGGTTGTGTCCAACTTGGTTGAAACACGCGTCTCGGTCGAAACATAAACAGGAACTCGGGGGAACGCTTTGACCGTTGATTCTGATTCAAGCGCTACGCGTCCAGATCTCGGTGAACTCCTGCTGTCCCTGGTCCCCACGGATGGCACCCCAATCGGTAATGTCGCCTTGCGGCGGGCCATGGAGGCCAGACTTGCCGCCGAAGGTCGCATACTGGCCGAACAGGACTACTGGGAGGCCCACACCACGCTGATCGCCCAAGGCCTGCTGCTCAAAGGCCAGGGCCGCGGCGGCTCGGTACGCCGACCGGTGCAGGTCGAGTCGCCGGATGAAAGCTTCACCTTGCAAACGATTTCGCCGTCTGCAGAAGAACCGGCTGATGCGGTCAAAGCGCGTGCCCCAAGTCGTGCAGGCCCGCGGATGGCTGTTGCCGACCAGGCGGCGCAGATCATCGCCTACCGCCATACCGACAAGCGTAAGAACAATCCGGAAGTCGGCATGGTCACGCCGGCCACCGATCCGGATGGCGACAAAACCCGCTGGGCCTATGATCCGCATCTGGATCCGGCCCTTCAATTCGACTCGCAGCGGGCCGCGATCGAGACGCTGATCGACGAGGCGCTGGCCTCCGGCGATGCCGAGCGGATGCGCGAAGCGCTGGAGGAACTCAAGCGCCGGCAAACCCCTTACCTCAACTGGGCCGGCAAGGCGGAGCGTACGAGTTTCGAGATCGACACGGTCAGTCTGCATGTCCACGAACGGGTGGACCCGGCCAGCATCCTGTCGGCCGTGCGCAAGGCCATGAAGGTGGAGGGCAAAAGCAAGGGTGCGGTGGCAGCCTTCCAGTACGACTTGTTCAATGCCCCGTTTGAAAACCTGCCGCTGCGCGACGCGATCGATTTCTACCGGCACGAACGCGGTTGGGCGAACCGGTTGATCGCCGGCGACAGCCTGCTGGTCATGAACAGTCTGCTGCAAAAGGAGAGCATGGCCGCCCGGGTGCAGATGATCTACATCGACCCGCCTTATGGCATCAAGTACGGCAGCAATTTCAGCCTTTCGTCGGCAAGCGTGACGTCAAGGACCGCAACGACGCGGACCTGACCCAGGAACCCGAAATGATCAAGGCATTTCGGGATACCTGGGAACTGGGCATCCATTCCTACCTGACTTACCTGCGTGACCGGTTATTGCTGGCGCGCGAGCTCTTGCATGAGTCGGGCAGCCTGTTCGTGCAGATTTCGGATGAGAATCTTCATCACGTGCGAGAGTTGTTGGACGAGATATTTGGAGCCAGGAATCTTGTTTCTGTTATTACATTCAAAAAAACTTCTGGCGCCGGCAGCTTTGCGGGAGGAACTAATGTATTGCCCGCTACCTCAGATTACTTGCTTTGGTTCGCACGCAATCTAGAGCGTGTGAAATATCACCAACTTTTCAGAGATAAGGAAGCCGGTGGAGCGGGTGGAGGAGCTTATTCCTGGAAACTGGCGTCGTCAGGTGCGCGACTACGGGCAAATGAACAAGAAAGAATCCAACCGCCACCGGGAACAAGAATTTTTCGTGCCGACAATTTGACCTCGCAGACTACCCGCGTAGGACAAACCACGGTCTTCGACGTATTGTTATATGGTCAGGTCTTCCGGCCGTCAAAGGGCGGATGGAAGACGAATACATCAGGCATGCAACATCTTGTAAGGGCGGATAGGTTGATCGCTCTAGGAAACACGCTTTCATACGTTCGGTTTATCGATGACTTCCCGGCATTTTCCTTGAATAACTTCTGGGATGACACAACTACAGCTGGTTTCGCAGACGACAAGTCCTATGTAGTGCAAACGAACCAGCGCGTTATCGAACGCTGCCTGCTCATGACCACCGACCCCGGGGATTTGGTCCTCGACCCCACCTGCGGCTCCGGTACCACAGCCTTCGTCGCCGAGAAATGGGGCCGTCGCTGGATCACCTGCGACACGTCGCGCGTCGCGATCACGCTGGCCAAACAGCGGTTGATGACGGCCAGCTATGACTACTTCGAGCTGAAATACCCGCATGAGGGACTCAAGGGCGGCTTCATCTACAAGACCGTCCCGCACGTCACACTGAAGTCCATCGCCAACAATCCCGACATCGATACGATCTACGAACGGCTACATCCGGCGATCGCGTCGGCGCTGTCCGAGCTGAATGACATCCTCAAGACCCATCCACCCGCGCAGCGCTACACCGTTACTGAAGGCGCACGGAAGGGCCAGCAACTCGCGCTTGGCTCGGCGGAGCAGGCTTTTTCGGAATGGGAAGTGCCCTTCGACTTTCCCGAAGGCTGGGATCAGGCGGTGCGGCCCGCCTTCGACGCCTTTCACGTTGCACGGCAAGCGATGCAGCGCGAGATGGACCGCAGTATCGCGGCCCATGCCTATCAGGAGACCTTGTATGACCAGCCGGCCGTCTCCAAGACCAAGCTGCGCATCAGCGGCCCATTCACGGTGGAGGCCGTGCCGTTCCCGAGCGTCAAATCGCTCGACGAGGCCAGCGGTCCGGATGAAGCCGACACCAGCATCGCCCGCACCGGGGAAAGCGGGCGACAACATCAATGGCGCGATGAACTGCTGAAGACCGGAATCCGCGGCAAGGGCGGGCAGCGGCTCACGTTCGCCGACCTCGAGGCGCTGCCGGCCGATGCCGACTTCCGCCATCTGCACGCCAGCGGACATCTCGATAGTGGCGAGCGCGTCGTCGTCAGTTTTGGGCCCGAGCACGCGGCGCTGGAACAACGCCAGGTCGCCAATGCGCTGAAC
The DNA here is from genome assembly GCF_006175985.1 of Methylotetracoccus oryzae. Lineage (GTDB taxonomy): Bacteria > Pseudomonadota > Gammaproteobacteria > Methylococcales > Methylococcaceae > Methylotetracoccus > Methylotetracoccus oryzae. Next base: position 180,302 of record NZ_SRSH01000010.1, read on the forward strand.
GAGGCCGGCAACCTGTTCCCGCTCCCGAAGATGATCGTGTTCTGCGCCTTCACCTTCGATCCGGAAGCGGCCAAGGACATCGACGCGATCAAGGGCATCACCGCGCTGAAGGCGCAGATGAACACCGATCTGCTGACCGAGGATCTGAAGAAGGCTCGCGCCAGCAATCAAAGCTTCTGGCTGATGGGCCAGCCCGAGGTCGAGGTGCGAACCCGCGCGGATGGTCTGTATGAGGTCGAAGTCCATGGCTTCGACTACTTCGATACCGTCAAAGGCGAACTGGTCTCCGGCGGTAAGAGCAAGATCGCGCTGTGGCTGCTGGACACCGACTACGATGAGCGCAGCCTGTTTCCGCGCCAGGTGTTTTTTCCGATGGCCGGTAAGGGCGAAGGTTGGGAGAAGCTCAAGAAGGATATCCGCGCGGAACTGGACGAGACGCGCCTGGCGGCTTTTCACGGCACCGTCAGCCTGCCGTTCGAGGTTGGCGACAACCGCAAGATCGCGGTCAAGATCGTCGATGACCGGGGTATCGAATCGCTCAAAGTGATCCCGCTGAATTGAAGTCTTGGGCGCGATGGCATCTCCCAAGTCCCTGATCATCAGTTCGCCGTTCGAGCGGCCGACCAACCATTGGCGGCGCGCCAGCGACAGCCGGCTGGATCTGGTCGAGGGCCGGCGCCCCGCGGGCTATGAGATCTTCGATACCCGCAATAACACCGTGCGCGGCGTGGAACTGGACCTCGTCAACCGCATCCGGCAGCGGGTCGATGACTGGCGGCAGGCGGATTATCCTGGCGTCACGGCGGTCACGCGGCAGTTGTTGGCGCATTGGCGCGATCCGGACGCGACCCGGCTTTACGCCTTCTACTTCTGCCAGCTCGAAGCGATCGAGACCCTGATCTGGCACGTCGAGGGCGCCGCAGAATTCAAGCAAGGCATTGGCATTCCGGGGGACGGCGGGGCCTTCGAACGGCTGTGCAACAAGATGGCGACGGGCAGCGGCAAGACCACGGTGATGGCCATGATCATTACCTGGCAGGTGCTCAACGCGCTGACCTATCCGAAGCGCAACAGGGATTTCTCCCGCGCGATCTTCATCGTGGCGCCGGGCCTGACGGTCAAGGAGCGCTTGCAGGTCCTGCTGCCGGGCCACCCGGAGAATTACTACGACGGGTTCTCGCTGTGCCCGAACGAGGCCTTGCGCCAGAAGCTCAACCAGGTCGAGTTGCTGATCGACAATTGGCACAACCTGATGCCAAAGAAGGAGCCCGACCGCTCGGTGGTCAAGAAGGGCGCCGAGAGCGACGAGGCCTATGTGCGGCGCGTGCTGGGCAAGCTGGCGATCTACAAGGATCTGGCCATCATCAATGACGAGGCCCACCACGCCTACCGCAAGCCTGCCGAGCTCAAGGTCAGCAAGAAGGATGCGGAAGCGCTCGGTATCGATCTGGATGAAGCCACCCGATGGATTGAGGGACTGGACCGCATTCACAAGATGCGCCGGATCTCGCGGTGTTTCGACCTGTCCGCGACACCTTTCGCCCCGACCGGCAAGACCAGCACCGAAGCGGCCTTGTTCGAGTGGGTCGTCTCGGATTTCGGCCTCAACGATGCGATCGAGGCCGGGTTGGTCAAGACCCCACGGGTGGTGATTCGCGACAACGCCTTGCCCAACGCCCAGACCTATCGCAGCAAGTTGTACCACCTGTACCGCGAACCGGAAGTCGTCGAAGACCTGAACCGGCGCGGCGCCGCGCCCAGCGAAGCCTTACCCTCACTGGTACAGGAAGCCTATACCCTGCTCGGGGCCGATTGGCGCGAGACGCTGATTGCCTGGCGCGATGCTGGCCACCTGTCGCCGCCGGTGATGCTGACCGTGTGCAATCGCACCGAAACGGCAGCGCGTATCGAGCACTTCTTTCGTCAAGGCGATGCCTACTGGCCGGAGCTCAAGGCGCCGGAACGCACTTTGCGCGTCGATTCGCGGGTGCTGGAGAAGGCGGAAATCGGCGAGACGTCCGGCACCGACAAGGCGTACGAAGCGGTGCTGCACGCCATCCTCGACGCTGCCGACATCCCGGAAACCCGCAAGGACGACCTCCGGTCCTTGAAAAAGGAAGAATTGCTGCGCGCCATCGTCGACAACGTCGGCAAACGCGGCACGGCCGGCCAGGATCTACAGAATGTGATTTCGGTGGCGATGCTGTCCGAAGGCTGGGATGCCAAGAATGTCACCCACATCATGGGGCTCCGGGCTTTCACCAGTCAGTTGCTGTGCGAGCAGGTGATCGGTCGCGGGCTACGGCGTGTGTCCTACGACACCGAGCCCGTCGTGTGCCCGGACGGCCAAACCCGCGACTTGTTCCGAGCCGAATTCGTCAATGTGTTCGGGGTGCCGCTCTCGATCTTTCAGGATGTCGGCGACGATGGGAAACCGCCGCCGCCCCCGAAGCCCAGCACGCAGATCGAATCGATCCCCGACCGCGCCGAGTTGGAAATTGCCTGGCCGAATGTGCTGCGGGTGGACGTGGTGGTGCGGCCAGCGCTGACGATCGATTGGTCCCAGATGCCGCCGCTGAAGATCGATCCGGCGCTGGTCCATGTGAGCGCCGATCTAGCACCTGCGCTGGGCGGCGCGGCCGATTTGTCAAAGGCGGTGTCGATCGACCTGGAGGCGCTGCCAGAGGAGTTTCGCCTGCAACGGTTGCTGTTCCTGGCCGCCCGCAAGGCACTCGCCAGCCTCGAACACGGTTTCGCCGGCGGACGTGAACTGTTGATCCAGCAACTGGTGCGGCTGGTCGAGCAGTTTTTCAATTCGGACCAGTTGGAGATTCCGTCGCTGTTCCATCAGGACCCGCTCCGCAAGCGCATCCTGATCGCCTTGTCCATCGACGTGGTGGTTCAGCACGTTGTCGCGCAGATTCAACAGCAGAACACCGAACGCCTGGAACCGGTGTTCGATCCCGAGTTTCCCATTGGCTCGACGCGGTTGATGCGCACCTGGTATTCGACCAAGCCCTGTCTCGAAACGGGCAAGTCGCAGATCAGCCACGCGGTGGCCGACAGCACCTGGGAGCACTACACGGCGTCACTGCTCGAACAGCGGCCCGAGGTAGCGGCCTACGCCAAGAACGACCATCTGGGGTTCCAGATCTACTACCTATGGCGCGGCAGCAAGCGCCGCTTCCTGCCCGACTTCTTGATTCGCCTGGCCAACGGCAAATTCATGGTGCTGGAGATCAAGGGCGAGGATTCGGACCAGAACCGTAGCAAGCGCCTGGCGCTCGATGCCTGGGTGCGCGCCGTCAACGACCGCGGTGGATTTGGTACCTGGTGCTGGGACGTAGTCAAGGGTGAACCATCGAGGTTGATCGATGTGATCAAGCATCACTCAATGACTGCGGGGCACCGTGAGCCGATTGGCGAGGGATTATGAACTGGACGGCGGCGGAAGTTTTCAAGGTAGTTGTCGCCTCGGTGCTTAAGCTTCATGCGGCTTTTTGGGACGGTTGGGTCAGCTCCTTGTCAGGGTGGTCAGGCGTGTTGGTCTGGTCCGGGTTCAAGTGAACGA
>NZ_SRSH01000011.1 GCF_006175985.1 Methylotetracoccus oryzae
GAATCCGGGCGGAAATCGCCCTCTCAAACGCGGAATTTGCGTCACTAAAGTCCATTTTCGACGCCTGATTCTCCGCGGGATGCGTCCTTGCGCGTCAACTCGGAATTGTTCAGAGGTTCCCTATAAATCCCTTTCTAACGGACCAATCCGGCGACACGTACCCTATTCCGATCTCTTTGACAAAAAGCCGGACTTCATTTTCCGATTTTGCCAAACGGAGAAGCGGCTATCATCCATATGCCGTACCCGGTTCACGCATTAGGCGCCATAGAACCAAGGCAAACAGCAGCAGAGCCGGCACGTCTCCTAGCAGGTTTACCCGATCGGTTTCGTCCAGGATCGCGTGAATCAACATGATAACGCCATGGACGACACTCGACCAAATCGTAAACCAGATTAGGCTTGAATTCGCTAACGGATCCTTTGCTGCCAGGATCAGGAATACGCCCAGGGTAGCATAAACCCCGAGAATCATATGTTCGTACTCCGGTTGGGGTGGCGTCCAGCCCCAACCGGAGGGCCACACGAACATCATCATTGCCGGGAGGCCAACGATAAACATTAAACCAATCACGATCAGTGCGATCTTGAGATATTTCAGTCTCTTGACTTCGTCCACGGCATTTTTCCTTTTGCGAATCAGGTCGTCGATCGCGAATCGAATGACATCGAGACGGTCGCCAGCATGCCGACTCGCTATAGGATTCACGGCTTGAGCATAAAGTCCTCGGATTCAACCGATCTTTCAATCCGTACCGCTACGGAGGCATTACGGGTCATCCCTGTCGTCACACGCAAAGAGACAGGCTTCGGATTGTAGGCGGGTGACCCTACGGTCGGGATACCCGGCATATTCAGGGCCGATTTGAGGCTGCCCGATATTCGACGAAGCCGTTCGGTACCCTTGCCTTCGGTTCGATCGGAAAAGGACGGTCCAACGCGGATAATCCACTGCAGGTGACCGAAGGAAGGCCCGAGGAATGAGGGGCAGCACTCGCATTTCCGGATCATCAGGTGTTTCCCTGCATGCAAGACTTCTGTGCTGCGGGCCGTTCGGAGACAATGACGCCTTACCGGGCGCGGTGAAAGGACCGCCCCATGTTGGCAACGAGGCATGACCCCGGAGGCGGCGCCTTATCACCCCAGATCCATTCCGAACTTACCGGAGAATCCGAATGACCCTCCCTTTAGCCGACAAGACCGTCGTCATCACCGGCGCCAGCAGCGGACTCGGAGAGGCAACGGCACGCCATCTGGCGGCGCTCGGCGCCGCTGTCGTGCTGGCCGCGCGCAGAACCGACCGTCTGGAACGTCTGGCCGCAGAGATCGAAGCATCGGGCGGCCGCGCCCTACCCGTCCGCATGGACGTTTCCCAACGCGAGGACTCAGAGCGGGTGCTCGCCGAGGCTGTCGACCGTTTCGGCCAGGTCGATGTCTGGATCAACAACGCGGGTTTGATGGCCCTCGCTCCGCTGGACAAGGTGCAGGTCGACCAGTGGGATCGCATGATCGACGTCAACATCAAGGGTGTGCTGTATGGAATCGCCGCCGCCCTGCCCCACATGCGCGCCAAGGGTTCCGGACACATCATCAATGTCGCGTCGGTCGCGGGACTGAAGGTGTTCGCCCCGGTCGGCACCGTGTATAGCGCCACCAAGTTCGCGGTGCGCGCGATCTCCGAAGGACTGCGTGCCGAAGCCGGGCCGAACCTGCGCGTGACGCTGATCTCACCGGGTGCCGTGGCGTCCGAGTTGCAGCACGGCACGACCGATCCCGAGACCGCCCGGTTCGTCGGAAGCTTCTACGACGCGAACGAGATTCCCGCCGATTCGGTCGCGCGGGCCATTGCCTATGCCATCGAACAACCGGCTGATGTCGATATCAACGAAATCGTGTTGCGCCCGACCATACAGGAGTTCTGACCCGGAACTGGTCCGAACCGATCAGGTTAAAGCCATGCGCTTCCGGTGATCCTCGGAACCCGGCATCGTGATCCAGTGACACAGTGAGAGGCCCCAGCCCTATTCCTCGCGATCGATGCAGGCGCGCGCGACCAAGGCAGTCAGAGCGGTGCGCCACGCGGGGCCCCGTCCGGGGTGTAGAATGGCACCCCGTCGATTGGCTCAGGCGGCCCGCATAGACATTACCCGAGGCGGACGCCAAGGTTGTAAAGCGGTGCGCTCGCGAGACCTGTTCACGAAACTACGCGCCTCGGCTCTCATCAGGAATGGACATGTATCGAGCGCTTGTCTTGCTGCTCCTCATCACGCTGACCGGGTGCGGGACGCCGCGGTTCGATATCACCGAGGCACCGGCCGGCACCACGGCGGATCAACAGGCGCTGGATACGGCGCAATGCTCGCGCAAGAATCAGGTTCACGGCCCGTGGCTGCTCGGGGTGGGCAGTGCCATTCTTTACAGCCTGCGCAAGGCGGGATACCAGGAGTGCATGAATACCTTGGGCTATGCCGTGACGGAGCGCGACTGATATGGACGCCAAACTGCTCGTGCTTCGCGCCTCTATGGGTCTCGGCCTGGCTGCCTGCGCCCAGACAGCCTATCAGATCACCGCTGCACCTGCGGCACGGGATCTGTCATCGGAGACACGCGACGTCATGGAATGCGACAGGGAGAGCCATATCAACCCGTTGGCGCGCACCCTGCTGTGCGGCGTAGGTGCCGCGATCTGCCGGGATGTCGTCGACAGCCGCTATCGGAAGTGCATGGGCGACCGCGGCTATCGTCTCAAGCCCATCGGCTAGGCCGTTGTCCTTCGGGCTCCCGCGCGGCAACGCGGCAGGTAAAGACGAGCGGAGTGAACCGCCGCGATTCCCGATCGACATAAGTCGCCTGCAGCACAGACCAGCCCGAGCCACCGGGACGCCGCAACCGACCCCATTGCGGACAACGCTGAATACCGGTGAGAGGCCTTTTTTCGCCCGCTGGACCCGGCCGGTCGGGTCGACAGTTCCGGGCCGTTCCAGTATCCTTCCGCGGCTAAATCGGCGTGTTTCACGCGCGCCGGCGCCAGATTCTCGCGCTGCCCGCGCTCCCTGCCCCGCGGCCTTCAGCGCCAGCCACTTCTTCCGTACGGAGCATGACACTGATGAGCAACAAAAAGGCCTTGTCCCTGATCCAGTCCTACTATGACGCCTTCAACGCCGGCGACATGGACACTTTCCTGAGCCTGCTGACCGACGACGTGATCCACGACGTCAACCAGGGCGGCCGCGAGATCGGCAAGGACGCGTTCCGCACCTTCATGGGCAAGATGAACGCGCACTACAAGGAACAACTGGTCGACATGGTCATCATGGCATCCGAGGACGGCACGCGGGCCGCGGCGGAATTCGTCGTGCTGGGTGAGTACCTGAGCACCGACGAAGGCCTGCCGCCGGCGAACGGCCAGACCTACCGTCTGCCGGCCGGCGCATTTTTCGACATCCGCGACGGGAAGGTCGCGCGGATCACGAACTACTACAACCTGCAGGACTGGATCGCTCAGGTCGAGCGCAGCTGATCATGAGCGGCGGCATCGAGATCAAGCACCTGTCGGGCCGCGACATCGAGCCCTATCTGGGCGACATGGCGCGCCTGCGCATCGAGGTATTCCGCGAATTCCCGTATCTGTACGACGGCACCCTGGAATACGAGGAGCGCTATCTGCAAACCTACGTCGAGTCGCCGGACAGCATCCTCGTGCTGGCCATCGATGAAGGACGCGTGATCGGCGCGTCGACCGGTCTGCCGATGGAACACGAGACCGAGGAATTCAAGCAGCCCTTCGTCCAGCATGGCTACGATCCGGCGCGGATTTTCTACTGTGGCGAGTCGGTGTTGCAACGAGCCTATCGGGGCCGCGGCATCTACAAGCAGTTCTTCACCGGGCGCGAAGGCCAGGCCCGAAAGCTCGGACGGTTCGATTACTGCTCTTTCTGCTGTGTCGTGCGTCCGGCGGACCACCCACTGCGTCCGGCGGATTACGCGCCGCTTGACCCGATCTGGACCAAATTCGGTTACGTGCGGCATCCGGAACTGCAGACGAGTTATGCGTGGAAGGATGTCGGCGAGTCCGAAGAGACCGACAAGCCGATGGTTTTCTGGCTGAAGGCAATCGGCGGAAACGCCTGATGGCGGCAAACACGTCCATCCGGATTGCGGCTGCGCAGTATGACATCGGCTTCCTGCGGAACTGGGATACCTACCGCGCGAAAGTCGAGCAGTGGGTTGCAACTGCGGTGGCCGAGCGCGCCAAGCTGCTGGTATTCCCCGAATACTTCAGCATGGAGCTCGCCTCCCTGTTTCCGGAGGAAGTTTACAGTTCCCTGTCGCGGCAACTGGAAGCGTTGCAGGGCCTGCTGACGGATTTCTCGACCCTGTTTTCCGAACTGGCGCGCAAGCATCAGGTCTGGATCGTGGCCGGCACATTCCCGGTCCAGCAGTCCGACGGCTCCTACCGCAACCGCTGTCATTTATTCAAACCGCAGGGCGGGTGCGATCACCAGGACAAACTGATGATGACCCGGTTCGAGAACGAACAGTGGTTCATCGGCGCCGGTGAGGAGATCCGCGTGTTCGACACCGACTTCGGGCGTGTCGGCATCAACGTCTGCTACGACAGCGAGTTCCCGATCATCGCGCGCCGCCAGGTGGAAATGGGCGCCAACCTGATTCTGGTGCCGAGTTGCACCGACACGGTCGCCGGCTATTTCCGCGTGCGCATCGGCTGCCAAGCGCGGGCGCTGGAAAACCAGTGCTACGTGGTCCAGTCGCCCACGGTCGGGGCGGCACCCTGGTCGGAAGCGGTGGACTCCAACATCGGCGCGGCAGCGGTCTACACGCCGGTCGACTACGGCTATCCCGACAGCGGTATTCTCGTAATCGGCAATCGCAACCGGCCCGAATGGGTTTATGCGGACATCGACCTGGAGTCGATCGGCCGGATTCGCGACACCGGTCAGGTGTTCAATTACCGCGACTGGCCCAAGCAGTTCCTTCCGTCCTGATCGGCGGCGGGCTGCTACCGTCAAGCCTCTGAGTTTTAAGCCTTAAGTCTCAGGTGCGGCATATTGTCGCACAGGGTAGCTAAATGCACATGACGAGGTGACATGACTGCCCGCTTTATGTGTAACATCGATCGCGCAAAGTCCCTGAATACTTAGGGCCCTTCGTCCGACCCGGCGCGTTGACGCACCGGGCGGTTGTTGAACGCTCAAGTTGGAGATCGATTGATGGTAGCAAAACGCACCAAAACCGAAGAAGTCGTCGTGGAAGAAGTCGTGGAAACGCCCAAGGGCCTCGTTCGCGTGATTACCGAAAGCGCTGCGGATGCCCGCACCGCGGCTTCGAATGCGACACAGGCAGCCGGCAAGGTGGCTCGGAAGACGATTTACTCGGGTTTCTATTACGTGACCTACGGTGTCGTCTACGGCACGCTGTTCGTCGGCAGCCTCATCCCGTCGAACAACGCGATGGGAGAAGGCGTGCATGATGGCGCTGCAGCAGCGCGCAAAGACTTCGATGCGCGCGGCCAACAGGCGGAGATGTCCTCCCCACCCGCCGACGTTTCCGCAGCGCCAGCCTGATCCTGCGGCCGGGCCATCCCACCCGCGGGTGGTCCGGAACCCTCTCTACCTGTGGCGTCGCCGGCCCCGGAAAGCTCCTGCTGCCGGCATCGCACTCTGCCCTTCTCGCAACGGCCGAATCATCGCTACAGGCGGCTGTGCGATCCGTCGCACAACGGCGCCTTGAGGGTTGCCTTGCAGCCGCAGAACCAGACCTTCTTGGGCTCCGCAACGTCGAGCCGCACGGGCGCGAAACTCGTGCCCTTGTGGGAACCATCGCAAAAGGGCTGCCGCGCCGAACGCCCGCAAGCACACCACCAGTAGGTTCCGGGCTCGACATCGATGGCATAGGGACTGGTCTGAGGTACGGTCGGTTGATCGGTCATACTCGGTCTCCTTCGTTCTTCGACGTGGAAAATACGGCCCGCCGCATGGCAGCCAAGGTCAGCGGGGCGGTTGCTCGGCCGATGCCTTCGCGGCCAGTGCGATGCCTTCATGCGAGACACCGGCCCAACCATCGCACATGAAGCGACGGATATTCGCGTGATTCATTCCTTCGGGCGCGTTCAGGACATCCCGACGGTAAAAGTCTCCGAACAGCGCCAGGGTCTCCTGCTGGTCCAGACCGAGCAACCGCCCAAGATAGAAGATCTTGCACGATCCCTCATTCGTGCCGGCCTCGTTGACGATCGGGTCGTCCCCTAGCCCGTTCGTGAAGCGGCAGGGCCGATAGACGTAATGATCGTTGATGACGGCCATGACCTCATTGAACGTGACGGGCATTCCGGCCCTGACACGACGGACCAGTTCATCGGGGGTCATCAGTCACACACTCCGCATTGATAACAAAGAGCCACTGGCGGGACCAAGCAATAGGTTTTTCCGCTGCTTTCATCGCTTCCCCTGCCCACCCACGAGCGGCTGTACCGCGCGCCAGACGTTGTCGAAAATCACGGGCTGTGCCGCCTCATTCGGGTGCAAGCCATCGGCCTGCATGTACTGCGTCTGCCCGCCAACGCCGTCCAGCATGAACGGCACCAGCGGCACTCCGCTCTCCTTTGCCAGCACGGGAAACACACCTTCGAAGGCCTCGGCGTAACGCCGCCCGTAATTCGGCGGCAACCGCATGCCGATCAGCACGACAGCGGCACCGGCAGCGCGCGATTGCCCGATGATTTCGTTCAAGTTAGTCTTCATCTGGGCTGGGGACAACCCACGCAGCCCGTCATTGGCTCCCAGTTCGACGAGCACCAATCCAGGCTTGTGCTCGGCCAGCAGGCCCGGCAGTCGTGCCCGCCCGCCGCTCGTCGTGTCGCCGGAGATACTGGCGTTGACGACGCGGTCACCGTTGACGACTGCCAGCCGCTGCTGCAACAAAAAGACCCAGCCCTGGTCTACGCTGGACAGTCCATATCCGGCGCTTAGACTGTCGCCCAACACGAGCACAGTCTGCGCTGACAACGCCCCGGAAAACAGACAGGCGAGAATGAAAGCGAGTTTATTGAACATGGAAATAGGATTGGGTGCCGGCCAGCTTTCGGGTGAACCGAACCTGATCGAAGTCTTCAGCTTGAACAAGTATGTGGACACCGCCGAGGGCGTCCTGACTATCTTGACAGCAGTCGATCTTGCAATCAAATCAGGGGAAAGCGTCGCCATCGTCGGTGCCTCGGGCTCGGGCAAGTCGACGCTGCTCGGCTTGTTGGCCGGTCTCGACCTGCCGTCTTCCGGCCGCATCGTTCTCGACGGCGCATCCTTGACGGAGTTGTCCGAGGACGGTCGGGCCGACGTCCGCCGACGGTTGATTGGCTTCGTCTTTCAGTCCTTTCAGCTGATTCCGAGCCTCACCGCGATCGAAAATGCCATGCTGCCCCTGGAACTCGCCGGGCGGAGATCGGCGCGCGAGGAAGCTCAAGCAATGCTGGGCCGCGTCGGACTCGAACACCGTCTACGTCACTACCCGCGACAGCTCTCCGGTGGAGAACAGCAGCGCGTGGCGCTGGCCCGCGCTTTCGTGACGAACCCCAAGATCCTGTTTGCCGATGAACCCACCGGGAATCTGGACCGCCGTACTGGCCAGAGCATCATCGATCTGCTCTTTCGCCTGAACAGCGAGCATCGCACGACGCTGATCCTGGTAACGCACGATGAGGCACTGGCCGGACGCTGCGACCGGATCATCCGGCTCGATGGCGGGCAGATCATGTCGGACGCCACCGGAGCCGTACGATGATGACACGCTGGATGGCAGCGTTTCGGCTGGCCGGACGCGAACTGCGGTCGGGCGAGTTGACCATCCTCGTCGCCGCCATCGTGATCGCCGTCGCGAGCAGCACCACCGTCAATCTGCTCAGCGACCGTCTGAATCGCACCATGACCCTGCAGGCTGCCGAGTTCATCGCGGCTGATCTGGTCGTCACGGGGCACGACCCGACGCCTGATGCATGGGCCGCCGAGGCATCGGTCAAGGGTCTGGCAAAGGCCGAGACGGTGGAATTCCCCAGCGTACTAATGGCCAACGACCAGATTCTGCTGGCAGGAATCAAGGCCGCCAGCCCCGGCTATCCGCTGCGCGGACGCCTGCGCACGACGACCCGGGGGCCTGCGGAGGAGATCGACACGGCGGACGTCCCGCGACCCGGACAGGTTTGGGTCGACCAACGCGTCTTGACCACACTCGGCCTCGGCATCGGCGACGAGATCGAGGTCGGCGACAAACGCCTGACCATCGATCGTATCCTGACGCGCGAGCCCGACCCGCGGGGCGACTTGTACAGCCTGGCGCCGCGCGTGCTGATGCATCTTTACGACCTGGCGGCCACGCGGGTCATCCAGCCTGGCAGCCATGTCCACCACTACGCCCTATACAGTGGCCCGGAGGAAGCGATACTGAGCTTCAAACGCTGGCTGGAACCTCAGTTGCACCCGGGCCAGCGCATCCTGGATGTGCATGAGGATCGCCCGGAAGTCGGGAATGCGCTGAAACGGGCCCAGCGCTATCTGGGCCTGACCACACTGGCGGTGATTCTGATCGCCGGCTGTGCGATCGCGATGAGCGTGCGCCGTTATACCGAGCGGCACTATGACCTCACGGCCATGCTCAAGTGTTTCGGACTTTCGGCCACGGAGGTCACCACGCTTTATGCCCTGCAGTTCCTGGCGATCGGTAGCATGGCCAGCCTGTTGGGATGCGGCCTGGCCTGGCTGTTCCAGGAGGGCGCGGTCTACCTGCTAAAGGATATGCTACCGCAGGCGCTGGTCCCCGCCAGCGGTACGGTGATCGGGGCGGGCATCGCAACCGGTCTGCTGGTACTGATGGGTTTTGCCCTGCCACCGCTGCTCCGCCTCGGCCGCTGCGCGCCGCTGCGCGTACTGCGGCGCGACCTCGAGCCCGCGCCGAGCAGTGTCTGGACCGTCTACGGACTCGCCCTGGGTGCGCTCGGACTCCTGTTGTGGCAGCGCACCGAAGATCTCGAACTGACGGCCCTTATCCTGGGCGGCGCGCTACTCGTGATCGCCCTGCTCGCGGGTATTGCCTGGGCCTTGCTCAGCATCGTCGACCTGCCGGGAAGCCGGCTCGGCATCGCCTGGCGGTTTGCGGCGCGGAATCTCTCCCACAACCGGGCCCTGGCAATCTCTCAGGTGCTGGTATTCGGAGTGACGCTGATTGCCATGTTGCTGACGGTGCTGGTTCGCACCGAACTGCTCGCCGAGTGGCAACGGCAACTGCCGCGGGATGCGCCGAATCATTTCGCGTTGAACGTGTTTGAGAGCGATGTTCCGGGCATGGCTGAGGTGCTGAAATCGGGCGGCATCCGGGCCAGTGCCTTCTACCCCATCGTTCGCGGCCGGCTGACCGCCGTCAATGGTGTCGACGTGCGGAAGCGCGGGACCAGCGACGGCACCGCCGACGCGGCGCTCAACCGCGACCTCAGCCTTACCTGGTCGGCGACGGTACCCGACGAGAACCTGATTACCGACGGGCATTGGTGGAGCGAAGACCGAACGCCGCAGGTGTCGGTCGAGGAGCGGCTGGCAGGAAATCTGAAGCTGCGCCTGGGAGACCGCTTGAGCTTCAATATTGCCGGCAGCGAAATGGACGCCACGGTGACAAGTTTCCGGCGCGTTCGCTGGGATACGATGATGCCGAACTTCTTCATGATCCTGTCGCCGGGCAGCCTGGAGCGCCATCCCCACACCTACCTGACCAGTTTTTACGTACCCTCTGACAACAAGGGTTTCCTGCTGCAGTTGACCAAAGCATTCCCGAACATCAGTCTGCTCGAAGTGGACCGGCTGCTGCAGCAGTTCCAGATGATCATCCGGCAGGTCGGGGGTGCGGTGGAGTATCTGCTGCTGTTTGCGCTCGCGGCCGGGTTCATCGTGTTGTTCGCAGCCGTCCGTGCATCACTGGATGCCCGCCTGTATCTGGACGCCGTGTGCCGGGCGTTAGGCGCACGACAAAGCGTGCTGCGCCGGAGTCTGTGGCTGGAGTTCGGTGCGCTCGGCCTGATCGCCGGCCTGTTGGCGGCCTTGAGTGCCGATCTGGTTGCCTGGGTCGTGTTCGAACGGGGCTTCAACCTCGATCCGCACGTGCATCCGTTGTTCTGGCTCGGCACGCCGCTGATCGCCGCTGTTGCGATCGGCACCGCGGGCTACTGGAACGCGCGCCGCTATCTGCGCAAAAGCCCGATCACGGTGTTCAGGGAGTTGTGACGCGGGTCTTGCAGGGAAGTTGAAAGGCTGGGCGGGTGAGGTCCCCCGCCCTGCTCCCGCCGGTAGTCCCGGCGGGAGTTTCGAAGCGCACCTAGAGATTTTCTATCACGCCGAACTGAGCGGCGAACGCGAATAGTGCCGCAACTGTTCGCGCGTGCTGCAGCAGCGAGCTACTTGGGTTGAATATTGATGTCGGCGACCCAACCGCCGTTGCCCTGGCAGGGGCCTTCCGTGACTTTGACCTTCACAAACTTCAGCATGCCGACGCCTTGCTCAGCCTCGACGACACCCGCGGTGCCCGGCGACACATGACAGACGATCTGCTTGTCGTCTTCTTCCGTCATCGCGACGCTGGTGAGCTGCGGCAAGGCATTGATCTGAGTGTCTCCGCCGTTGGGGTTCTTCAGCACCACGGCCTGGCCGATGGCTACGGAGGCCTTGGCGACCTGGCCTTCGCTCCCGCCACCGCTGAGCGCAAGCACCAAACCAATCACGGCTGCTGCACCCACGACAACATACAAGATTTTCGGATTCGACTGGAAGCTGCCCAGAAGATTCTTGGCTGCATCTCCCGCCTTTGCGACCTCTTCCCCAGCTGCCTTCGCGGCCTCTTCAGCGACCGCCTTCGTTGTGTCGTCTGCCATTATCGTTGACCTCCTCTGACTTATACCTGTTTTATCCAGATGGGATGCAAAACCCCGACCCGCGAGGGTAGGCGCACGTTATCACGTTGTGCAAGCCTTGCAAACTTCTTGCTGGGTTCGTAAACGCTGGGGCTGATGCCGGAATTTTCCGCGCGCCGTGAGTGCCTTCCGCATTAATCACCACGCATCCGTTTGCACACCACCACGGCAGTATGGCCCGCTGTACCCCCTTTCGACATTCGCCGGAGACACGAGCGCAGTCATCCGTTGCCCCAATTCCTTTGTCACCGCTCCCCGCTATTGGTTCAGCCGATACGCCCTGAGGTGTAGAAATTTCCGAGTCCATGACTCGTCGCACGCCATCGCTTCATGCCCGGAACGGACGGCATGTGTCCGGAACTTGCCCCGGCAAACTTGATTGCCTGGACGACTGGCCCTACATTCACCAGCACGCTTCCCAAGTTGACGGGCTCAGCACATGGCCCGGAGAATTCACCGATGACCAGCAAAATCCCCTCGACGCGGCGGGCCGGCGATGTGACATCGTTTCTTGACCGCCTGTCGGGCGTTCCGGTGGTCAAGTCGGCCCCGGAACGACAGCACCTGATCTTTGCCCTCGATGCGACGGCGAGCCGTGAGCCAACCTGGCGGTCGGCACAAAAGATTCAGGGGGAGATGTTCGACGTCGCCTCGGGGCTCGGTGGCATCGAGATTCAGTTGTGCTACTACCGTGGTCTGGATGATTTCGATGCCAGCGCCTGGACAGCCGATACCGCGGAACTGCGCCGTGCCATGGCGGGCGTCGGCTGTGTTGGCGGTTACACCCAGATTGCCCGCCTGCTCGCCCACGTTGCGCGGGAGCGCAAAACCCGGCCTGTCAGAGCATTTCTTTTCGTCGGCGATAGCGTCGAGGAGCCGGTGGACGAACTCTGCCATCAGGCCGGGCTGCTCGCGCTACTCGGCGTACGCGGTTTTCTGTTTCAGGAAGGCCGCGACCCAACGGCGGAGCGCGCCTTCCGGCAGATTGCAGGCATTACCGGTGGCGCCTATGCACACTTCGACGCCCACAGTGCAGATCGCCTGCGGGACCTCCTCGGAGCGGTCGCGGCCTATGTCAGCGGCGGACTGCAGGCCCTGGAAGATTACGGGCGCCAGCGCGGCGATAGCGTGCTGCAATTGACTCGCCAGTTGCAAAGCCGGTGATTCAACTTATTGTTCTGCTGACGCTCGTCCTGATCCTAGTCCTCTCACTGCGAGGCCTGGCAGCGACGGGAGCGACCGTGCTGCGCCAGGCGGGCAAGCGTCTCGTCGTCTGGTTGGCCGTGGGGATTCTGATCTACCTGGCGGCCACCGGGCGCCTCGCCGTCGTCGTTGCCCTGGCGGGTGCTTTGGTAGCGGCCATGTTCCGCCTAGCACCGCTCCTGGTGCAGTTGCTGCCGGTGTTCCACCGGCTCTGGCGCCAGCGTGCCACGGCGACGGTGCCGCCCGGAGGGCATGGCGACATCACGACGACCGAAACCCGCTACCTCCGCATGGAGCTCCGCCAGACCACCGGCGAAATCAGCGGGCGCGTGCTGCAGGGCGCGTTCGCCGGGCGCGATCTCGGGTCCCTGTCGCTCGCGGAACTTGCTCGTCTACGGCACGAATGCAGCGGCGTGGATCCCGATTCGGTCGCTCTGATCGAAGCCTATCTGGAGCGCCTACACGGTCCCGGGTGGCAGGCGAAGGCGAACGCTTCCGACTCCGGAGCGGGGACTCATTCGGCACGCATGAGCCGGGATGAGGCCTACGAAATACTGGGGCTGGCGACCGGAGCCACGCGCGAGGCAATCATCCAGGCCCACCGGAAGCTGATGCAGCGCGTTCACCCCGACCGCGGCGGTTCAGACTATCTGGCATCCCAGATCAACCGGGCCAAAGACACGCTGCTCGGAGGCTGAGCGCCCTTCGGCCGCGCGACCGACTCACATCCGGACGAAAGCCTGGCATGACGCCGCCGCCGGGGTTTTGCCGCTCGGCGCACGGCTGGCTTCGGCGCGGATTATCGAATACGATTCAGGGCCATTTCGGCAGATGCGATCCGCTTCCGGACCTCAGGGCAATGACGATTCCAAAGGTATACGATGTTCCGTCCTCATGGGCCGAGAACGCGCTGATCGACGACGCGCGCTATCACAGGCTATACGAACAGTCCGTACGCGACCCTGACGCCTTCTGGGGCGAGCAGGCAACCCATTTTCTCGACTGGACGCGACGCTGGGAGACGGTATCCGACTGCGATTTCCGCAGCGGGACCGTCCGTTGGTTCGCGGGCGGGCGTCTCAATGCCTGCGAGAACTGCGTCGACCGTCATCTGCCGTTGCGCGCCGAGCAGACCGCCATTCTGTGGGAAAGCGACGATGGCGAAACCGTTCGCCGCCTGAGCTACCGGGAGTTGCATCAGGCAGTCTGCCGGTTGGCCAACGCGTTGAAGCGCCACGGTGCCACCAAGGGCGACCGGATCTGTATCTATCTGCCGATGATTCCGGAAGCGGCCATCGCGATGCTGGCCTGCGCGCGCATCGGCGCTATCCACTCCATCGTCTTCGCCGGCTTCTCGGCCGAAGCGCTGAAGGACAGGATTCAGGATGCCGAATGTGCGTTCGTGATCTGTGCCGACGAGGGTCGCCGCGGCGGCAAAGTCATCGGCTTGAAGCAGAATGTCGACCGCGCGCTAGAGGCCTGCCCAAGCGTCCGATCCGTGTTCGTGGTCCGCAACACCGGCGCTGCGGTCAACTGGTTACCGTCCCGGGACGTGGCCTACGACGAGGCTATGGCCGCGGAGTCCAAGGACTGCGAGCCCACGGAAATGGACGCCGAGGATCCCCTGTTCATCCTGTATACCTCAGGGTCGACGGGCAAACCGAAAGGCGTGTTACACACGACTGGCGGGTATCTGTTGTTTGCCGCGATGACGCACCGCTATGTGTTCGACCATCGCGATGGCGATGTCTATTGGTGCACGGCCGACGTCGGCTGGGTCACGGGGCACTCCTATCTCGTCTACGGGCCGCTGGCCAATGGCGCGACCACGCTGATGTTCGAAGGGGTTCCCACCTACCCGGATCCGTCCCGGCTCTGGCGGATCATCGACAAACACCGGGTCACCATTTTCTACACGGCGCCGACCGTCGTCCGTTCCCTGATGGGACTGGGTGACGAATGGGTTACTGCGACCCGACGTGACAGCCTGCGCCTGCTTGGATCGGTGGGTGAGCCGATCAATCCCGAAGCGTGGGAGTGGTATTACCATGTGGTCGGCGACGCCCGCTGTCCGATCGTCGACACGTGGTGGCAGACCGAAACCGGCGGCATCCTGATCACACCCCTACCCGGCGCCAATGCCTTGAAACCCGGGTCGGCGACCCGACCCTTCTTCGGCATCGTACCGGCGCTGCTCGACCCGCGCGGCACCGTGGTCGAGGGTCCCGGCGAAGGCTCGCTGGTAATCGCTGCTTCGTGGCCCGGTCAGGCGCGCACGGTTTTCCGCGACCACAAGCGGTTCATCGAGACCTACTTCTCAGCCTATCCCGGCTACTACTTCACCGGAGATGGAGCCCGACGCGACAGCGACGGCGACTACTGGATCACCGGACGTATCGATGACGTGCTGAACGTCTCAGGCCACCGGATGGGGACAGCGGAGATTGAAAGCGCCCTGGTGCTGCATGATGACGTCGCGGAAGCCGCCGTTGTCGGCTACCCCCACAATGTCAAAGGCCAGGGGATCTACGCCTTCGTGACGCCCGTGGCCGATGTCGCGCCGAGCGAGAAGCTACGGCGGGAACTGATCGACCTCGTCCGCAACGAGATCGGCGCCATCGCGAGCCCGGATTACATCCAGTTCGCGCCGGCGCTACCGAAAACGCGATCCGGCAAGATCATGCGCCGAATCCTGCGCAAGGTGGCCGGCAGCCAGTTCGACGAACTCGGCGATACCTCGACGCTCTCCGATCCTTCGGTGGTCGAGGACATCATTCAAAACCGGGTTAAAATGTCCGGGTAGACAACTCGCCAATACTCATTACAGACGGAGTTTGCCATGAAACTTGTTAGCGCCGTGATCAAGCCCTTCAAGCTCGATGACGTTCGGGAAGCCCTCTCCGACATCGGTGTCAGCGGTCTTACCGTCACCGAAGTGAAGGGTTTCGGCCGTCAGAAAGGGCATACCGAGCTTTATCGCGGCGCTGAATATGTCGTCGATTTTCTGCCGAAGGTCAAACTCGAGGTGGCGGTCTCCGACGACCAGTGCCAGCGGGTCGTCGAAGCGATCGTAAAGGCGGCGAACACCGGCAAGATCGGCGACGGCAAGATCTTCATCACGTCGCTGGAGCAGGTCATCCGCATCCGGACCGGGGAAACGGGCGACCACGCACTCTGACATCCGGGCAGAGTCCCTGGCTGCCCGTCAGCTCAGGGACTAAGGCGGGGCGTCCAGCGCCTCGTCCGGCGCAGTGTGTTCACGGCAGATCTTCTCGGCGTCGGACGGCTGCAAGGCCTCGAGCGTCAACCCACACCATCGGCTCCCGTCCGCCTCCAGCCGATGGTGGCGGCAAGTGCCGCAGACACCAAAGGATTTCAACTGATTGGCCTTCTGCATCGCCTGCAACAGGCCCTGCAAGGCCGCCACGATCTCCTGAGAGGCCTGTTCCGTCAGTTCGCCCATCGCCAAAGCCAGGACGCGCGGCGGGATCGCCTCGGCCAACAGGGCCTCCCCGGTGGGCGTCAGCACCAGCCTGACGACGCGTCGATCCTTGCCATCCGGGATTTTCTCGATCAGCCCGTTAGCTTCAAGCACGCTCAAGGTCTGCGACACGGTGCCTTTGGTTAGACCAAGATACTCCGCGACGGCCAGCGGCGTATTCGAGTAGCGGTTGCAACTGCTGAGGTAATGGAGCGCTTCGAGCTGAACGGGTTGGATGCCGTTCACCGGAGGAACCCGGCGGGCGCCCATCCGGACGAGATTTCCGATACGTTCCAGGTAATCGTAAGCGTGATTTGCGATTGTTTCTTTCATGACATCAAATCGTAGCGGATCGCTAAGTCTTTGACAAGCAAAGAAGCGAATCGTCATCGCGGCGGCAACCGATGACCGGACTCACGCGAATGATGGGTATGCGAGAGGGCGCACAGGAGACGGCGTCGCCCGTCCTGCCAGGACTGCGGCACGGCGAAAACCGAGCCGCAATCAACTAGTTACTCAGAGGTCGCTGACGGCGCGCTCGAAGAACGGCGGCGCGGTGAGTGCGGCGCGGTGCATCGCAGCGCTGTAGTACTCGGTTGCGAATGGCTTGGCGAGCGCCGCCTGCTCCCGGAAGGGCTCAAAGGGGGTGGCACTGGCCATCGTGCCGCTCCACCACCCGGAGGGGTAGATGAATTGCGGGAAGAACAGGGTCTGGCGATGCGTTAAGCCGGCGGCGCCCATGACACGATACATCGAACGGATCAGATCCAGGTGCAACAGCGGAGACTCGCTTTGCTGAGCGAGAATTCCGCCCGGACGCAGACATTTAAGGCAATCACGATAGAACGCTTCGTTGAACAACCCCTCCGCCGGACCGACCGGATCGGTGCTGTCGACGATGATGACGTCCACACTGGCCGGCGCGGCCTCCTTGACCCATCGGATGCCGTCGATGAACAGCAACTCGGCGCGGGGATCCGTGTTGGCCGTGCACAACTCGGGAAAGTGGATTTCCGCCAAGCGGGTCACCCGCTCGTCGATCTCGATCTGCGTGGCCTTTTTGACACCGGGATGTCTCAGGACTTCACGCAGGCTTCCGCAATCGCCGCCGCCAATGATCCAGACCGTTTCGGGTTGTGGATGCGTGAACAGCACCGGATGCGTCATCATTTCGTGGTAGAGGAAATTCTCGCGGGTGCTGACCATCGTGCACCCGTCAATGACCATCAACTTCCCAAAGCATTCGGTGTCGAAGATCTCGATTTTCTGAAACGCCGTCATCTCCTCGTGGAGCTTGCGCTTGATGCGCAATGACAGCGCGCTGCCGTGCTGTGGATAGGTTTCGGTAAACCAGTTTTCTTCGTCGCGCATCGCTAAACCCTGAATTTGGCAAGACCGGCGATTTTCCACATAATCATCGGCCTTTCAAGGAATACTGCATGACATCCTCCGACTGGAACATCAGGCGCGCCCGCGAGACCTACGCGATCGAACATTGGAGCGACGGTTACTTCGACATCGACGAGTGCGGCGAGGTCATCGTGCGCCCGCGCCGGGCCGATGAACACCGGAAGCTGAGCCTGACCGATATCGCCCAGACCGCGCGCCAGGAGGGCCTTTCTCTGCCCTTGCTGGTCCGTTTCACGGATATCCTGAAGGATCGTGTCGCTCTGCTGCATGACGCGTTCGAAAGCGCCCGGCGCGACCACGACTACACCGGCACCTATACGCCCGTGTATCCGATCAAGGTCAACCAGGAGCACAGTGTCATCGATGCGCTGTACCGCAGCGGAGAGGCCAAGGTCGGACTCGAAGCCGGCAGCAAATCCGAGCTGCTCGCCATTCTGGCTCTGGCGGGTTCCGATACCGTCATCTGCAATGGATACAAGGACCGGGCCTATGTCCGCCTCGCGCTGATCGGTCGACGGCTCGGACTGAACCTGTTCATCGTCGTGGAGAAGCTCTCGGAACTCGACCTGATCATCAGTGAGTCGAAAGCCCTCGGGATCGAGCCGCAGCTCGGACTGCGCGTCCGGCTGCACAATGTCAATGCCGGCAAATGGCAGAACAGCGGGGGCGAGAAATCGAAATTCGGCCTCAATCCCGGCGATATCCTGAAACTGACCGAACGGCTCGCGGCGGCCGGCGGCCTGTCATGGCTGCAGCTGATGCATTTCCACATGGGCTCGCAGGTTGCGAACATCAACGAGATCAAGCCGGCATTGCGGGAAGCGACCCGCTTCTTCGCCGAGTTGTGCCGTCTGGGTGCGCCAATCCGCTATATGGACGTTGGCGGCGGGCTGGGCGTCGACTACGACGGCACGCATTCGAACAGCTCCTGCTCCATCAACTACACGATCCAGGAGTACGCGCAGAGCATCGTCCGGGCCGTCTCAGAGATCTGTGCCGAGCACCGGTTGCCCGAGCCGCATCTGATCACGGAGGCGGGTCGTGCGATGACGGCGCATCATGCCGTGCTGATCACCAACATCATCGACATCGAATCGGTGTCGGACGAAGTGCCGCCGCCCATGGACGGGGGCGTGACGTGGACCCACGATCTCGAGAGCCTGCTGGAACGCAGCGCCGTGGAACAACCCCTCGGAATCTATCACGACGTCGAATTCGAACTGCAGGAAGCGCGCAACATGTTCCTGCAGGGCAAGAGCGACTTGCCGCATCTGGCCCGGGTCGAACGCTTGAGTTTCGCGGTCTTTCATCGTTTGCGACGCCGTTTCGACGTGCGGTTGCGGGCGCATCGCGAGGCACTGGATGAATTGAACGAGAGGCTCGCCGACAAGGTTTTCTGCAATTTCTCGGTGTTTCAATCGATGCCCGACGGCTGGGCCATCGATCAGATCTTCCCGGTCATGCCGCTGCAGCGCCTGGACGAAGAACCGGTCCGCCGTGCGGTGATTCAGGATCTGACCTGCGATTCCGACGGACGAATCGGGGCCTACATCGATTGTCAGAGTATCGAGAAGACGATGCCCATCCATGGCATGCGGCCCGGCGAGTCATACCTCATCGGCATCTTCATGGTCGGGGCCTACCAGGAAATTCTGGGCGACATGCACAACCTTTTCGGCGACACCCATTCCGTAAATGTCGAGGTAGGAGACGACGGCCACTACCGCTTCGTGCAACCGGTCCACGGCGACGGTGTCGACGACCTGCTGCGGTACGTGCATATCGATCCCGAGGAACTGGAACGGGCCTACCGCAAGAAGCTGAACGAGGCACAGCTCACGCAGGCCGAGCGCAAGCTCTACGAAAGCGAGCTGATCGCCGGCCTGAACGGCTATTCCTACCTGGAAGAGCCTTCGTGAAGGTCGGCTTTGTCGGACTCGGGGCCATGGGCGAGCCAATGGCACGGAATCTGGCCGCGGCCGGGTTACTGGCCGCGGTGTGGAACCGGACGCCTGCGCGGGCCGCCGCGCTGAGCGCCGCGCTCGGTATCGACTCTGCACCCTCCCCGGCCGAACTCGCGGCAACAGTGGATGTGGTCATCATCTGCGTATCGGCGGACGCCGACGTCATCCGTATCGTCGACGCCTTGCGGCCGGCAGCAAGGCCCGGTCTGGTCGTCGTGGACTGCTCGACCGTGAGCCCGGACACCGCCCGTAAAGCAGCGCAACGGCTAGGCGAAGGCGGCGCGGAGTTCCTCGACGCACCCGTGACCGGCGGCGTCGAAGGCGCGCGCAGCGGCAGACTCGCGATGATGATCGGCGGGAGCCCCGCAACGCTGGCAAAAGTTGAGCCGGCACTCTCGGCGATGGCGACACGCATCGTATTCATGGGCGACACCGGCGCAGGCCAGGCCGCGAAGGCCGTGAATCAAGTCATGTGCGCAGGTATCAATCAGGCCGTGACCGAGGCCCTGGCGTTCGGCGAGAAACTCGGCCTCGACATGGACCGCGTGATCGACGTGGTGTCCGGTGGAGCCGCCGGAAACTGGTTCCTGGAGAAACGGGGACCGACGATGACCCGTGGCACTTTCGCGCCCGGATTCAAACTGGCGCTACATCACAAGGATCTCGCGATCTGCCTGTCGATGGCAGCGAACATGCAAATCGACCTGCCGTTGACGGCTGCGACGCTGGATGACTATACCGCGTTGATGGCCGATGGCTTCGGAGACGAGGATATCTCGGCCCTGTATCGGCGGAAACGGCCATGAACTGCAAAGACCACGGCCGGGCGGTCAGCGCCTGCCCGCTCGGCGTCGGCAGTTTCCGACCCGCTGCACCGTTGCACTGACGAGACCTCCCGGCATTTCAGCGGCCTTCGGCCGGCCGCCGGCTCGAACCGTCCGCGACCCTGCTTGTCAGACGAGGGCCGCGTCTCCGGGACGGGTTGACCAGCCGCTATTCGCAGCTGCCGTACTCGAGTTGCGCCGTCTCGAAGGCACTGTTTTCCTCGGAATTCAACCGGATGACGGCCTGCAGCGCCTTCAGCTTGTCCTCAGCTGGTTTCATTTTGGCGTTGAGCGCCTCGAGTTGCGGGTAAAACTCGTTGACGGTTTTTTCATCATGCGAACGGTGCGCCACCAGCAATTTGGAGCGCAACGAACTCTGCTGACACCGATCGGCCCGTGTATCGCGCAACAGGCTGACGGCCTGCTCCAGATCTGCCGACGACGCGAAACCCGGCGAAGAAACCATACCGCCGGCGAGCAAGGCCGCGGCCGACAAGATCCGCACTGAAAACACCTGCATGCTCCCCTCCGAAACCAGTGTTTGTTATTTTCTAACTGCGAAACGCGTAACGGATTGTATACCCAGACACACGATGATGAGCATCCTGCCCTGTTTGCCCCGGCCACGAACTGCCCGCCCGCTTTGCGCCCTGCCCAGGCAGCCAGACAAAAAAAAGGGTGTGGCGACAGCGCCACACCCTGCAAACGCCGCGCTCGCTGCTAGCTACGCGGTCATGCAAAGACTCAAAGCAACAGACCTTCCCGATCGAACCGAGTTCCATCAATCACATAAGGGGCCTTCGGGTCGCTCCGGCGGGCTGAGCCCCACTCCAGCGACAGCCGCTCGGAGCGGTCGCGCATTGCCGTGTGGTGAGGATGTTGGCGATGCATGACGAACAACTGTTGCGCTATAGCCGCCAGATCATGCTTTCGGAAGTCGATATCGAGGGTCAGGAAAAGTTGCTCGCGAGCCGGGTCCTGATCGTCGGAGCCGGCGGACTCGGCTCACCCGCTGCGATGTACCTCGCGGCAGCAGGCGTCGGCACGCTGGTGCTGGCCGATGATGACCGGGTCGATCTCTCGAATCTGCAGCGTCAGATCCTCCATCACACCGACCAGATCGGCCAAGCCAAGGTCGAATCGGCGGCCAACACGCTGTACCGGCTCAATCCCGATCCGCGGGTCATCGGCATACCGCGTCGACTCGGGGATGGCGAACTCGCGGTGGAGGCCGCCCAGGCGGATGTGGTTCTGGACTGCTCCGACAACTTTGCCACCCGCTTCGCCGTCAATGCGGCCTGTGTCGCAGCCAGAACGCCCTTGATCTCGGGTGCCGTGATCCGCTTCGAAGGCCAGCTTGCAGTCTTCGATGCGCGATTGCCCGATGCGCCC
The DNA here is from genome assembly GCF_006175985.1 of Methylotetracoccus oryzae. GTDB lineage: Bacteria > Pseudomonadota > Gammaproteobacteria > Methylococcales > Methylococcaceae > Methylotetracoccus > Methylotetracoccus oryzae. The sequence continues at coordinate 21,238 of NZ_SRSH01000011.1, forward strand.
TGCTACCACTGCCTGTATCCGGAGACACCGCAGACCGACCTCGACCAAAGCTGCGTGCGCAGTGGCGTCATCGCACCGTTGCCGGGTCTGATCGGAAGCTTCCAGGCACTTGAGGCGATCAGGCTATTGCTCGATCTCGGCGAACCGTCCACCGGACGCCTGTTGGTTTTCGACGCCTTGGCGATGGAGTGGCACACGCTGCGACTGCGCCGGCATCCTCGGTGTCCCACATGCGGCCAACCGGTCGCGGACACCTAGCACGGCGTGCGGGGCGGTCTGACCCAGGGCACCACGTGCGATTGATGCTCGGGTGGATAGTTGACATGGCACGAGAAAGTACCCATAATGGCGATCTCTACGCGGGAATAGCTCAGTTGGTAGAGCACAACCTTGCCAAGGTTGGGGTCGCGAGTTCGAGTCTCGTTTCCCGCTCCAGTTCTGGCCCTCGGGCCGCTTAGCGATATCTCGCATCTTCCGGGTTTACCCAAGGCTGAGTGGCAGAGTGGTCATGCAGCGGCCTGCAAAGCCGTGTACGCCGGTTCGATTCCGACCTCAGCCTCCATTATCCCTGCCTGAACGCCCCCGCCGCATTGCGACTGTACTCCAGCCGCTGTCGAACCGGATCGGCGTCGCAGTGCTGTTCGGCACGACGCACAATCCGGCTCGAAACACGGGCTAAACCGTCTAGCTGATGCGCCCCTCGCCGCGGCGCACCACCGTTTGCCGCATGAGCACCATTGCGCAAGGGCGCTTGCGGCGCTGATGCAGCGACGTCAGGCCTTGCGCTCCATCAATGCCAGCCCCCGTATTGCTTCGTCGGATCGCCCTTAAAGCTCTCGGTGGTTTGAGCACCGCCACTCCCGCCACCGGATTTCCGCCGCTGTGCGATGGCTGCACCGGCCGCCTTCGCCAAGTTGGCCTCGCTAAGCCCACCGAGCCCCATTGCCGTATTGACGACAATGGTCGTCACGGCGCTGATGTCCTGCTCGGCCGCGTCGGGGTTGGTGACGGCCGCCTTGATGGGTTCCCCGGGATTTTCGGCCGGATACGCTGTGATGACGAGCGGATAGCGAGTTCCCGCAGGAATCGTCAGTTGGTATACCGAATCGCCCTTCAACTCGGTCCGCGCTGCCACCACCCCCGCACCATCGGTCGCTTCGATCGTCGCTGCCGTCACGGGCCCATCGTCGTTCAGCACGTGCCCGGTCAGTTGAGTCGACACCGGCGCGGCCCCGGAACGACTGCCCGATGGTGCGTTGTCGCAGCCCGCCGCGCAGGCGATCGTCACTGCAAGCAGCAGCCGGGCCCCAACCCCGGACATTTTTCTTTCGTGCTCGGATTTCATGCAACCTCCTTTCCTCGCAAAGAATGCTGAAGGCAGGCTCGGAACTCGCCGGCTGCCACCTGTTATTGTTTCGCTCGTTTCGGGCGCCGTGGTGGAATCTGCTGCCTCCATACCGAAGGCCCGCAGTCGGCGTCGAATCGTAACACCGACGCGAGCGGATCGCTGCATGCTTCGCGCGAGCGTGGGCCGGCCTCGGGATTGACGCTGACGAACCGCCAACCCTGCGCGTTCCCGTCCTAGCGCTGAAACACAGTATTGGCAGTCGCCCCGTCTTCACAGGCTAACGGAGATGTCCTAATGTGAGAATCCGCCACGGGTCGTCGCCGGATGGGTAGCCACAACGCGATAGTACCTTACGGGGACGGGTCTTTCGTCGGGACCCACCACCCCATGGCGGAAGATCACAACCGGCGTGACTCCGCCCTTGCCGAACCAAACGCCGCGATGGCCGACCGCCACCACAGCGCCTTTCCGAAACTGACGGAATCGTGTCCCCCCGGGAGAAACGCAAGAAATGGCTCGCAGCAAATCAGTCCCCGCACAGTCCGAGCACGAACGCCTGCAACAAGCCAACACGGGCGCCGCGCCCTGGAAGAAGTGGGGCCCTTATCTGGCCGAACGCCAGTGGGGCACGGTTCGGGAAGATTACAGTCCGTCGGGCGATGCCTGGAACTATTTCACCCACGATCAGGCCCGCTCGCGCGCCTACCGCTGGGGCGAGGACGGCCTCGCGGGTTTTTGCGATGACCACCAGATTCTCTGTTTCGCACTCGCTCTTTGGAACGGGCGCGACGCGATCCTGAAGGAACGCCTGTTCGGGCTCTCGAACAGCGAAGGCAACCATGGCGAGGACGTCAAGGAATACTATTTCTACCTTGACAGTACACCGACCCACTCGTACCTGAAGTGGTTGTACAAATACCCCCAGGGCGCCTTCCCCTACGAGGATCTGGTCGAAACGAACCGCAAGCGAAGCAGGCAGGAATCGGAATACGAACTGCTGGACACCGGTATCTTCGACGGCGACCGCTACTTTGACATCACCGTCGAGTACGCCAAGGCAGCCCCCGACGATGTACTGATCGCGATCACCGTGATCAACCGCGGCCCGGATCCAGCCACGGCGCATCTGCTGCCCACCCTGTGGTTCCGCAACACGTGGTCCTGGGCTGGCGGCGGCACGAAACCCGAGTTGTCGGCAGCCGGCGGTGCCGATTCGGTCGCGATCAACGCTCACCATACGGATCCCCTGTTCCAGCGATTTCTGGACGACTACACGCTGGACTGCGAAGGATCGCCCGACCTGCTCTTCACCGAGAACGAGACCAATCAGGCGCGGCTGTTCGGCGGCGTCAATGCCGGACCTTACGTGAAGGACGGCATCGACGAGTATCTCGTGCAAGGCAAGAAGACCATCAATCCTGCGCAGCGAGGGACGAAAGCCGCCGCTCATTACCGACTCGACCTGGCACCCGGTGAAACCCGGATGTTGCGGCTACGACTCGCCAGCGCCGAAGCCCGCACCGCAGCGGTGCCTTTTGCGGATTTCGAAGCGGTGTTGACCGCGCGCCGCACGGAGTCCGACGCCTTCTACGCGCAAATCATTCCGCCTGCCGTGCAGGCTGACGTCGACCGCGCCCGCGTCATGCGTCAGGCCCTGGCCGGCATGCTGTGGACGAAACAGTACTTCTACTACGACGTCGACCGATGGCTGGAAGAGCGCGATGTTCGTCCGGAAACCAAACCCGAGCAGCGGCGGCAAGTCCGTAACAGCGACTGGTTTCACATGTACGCCGACGACATCATTTCGATGCCGGACAAATGGGAATACCCGTGGTTCGCGGCCTGGGACCTCGCCTTCCACATGATCCCGCTGGGCCTCGTCGATCCGGCCTTCGCAAAGGCGCAACTCGACCTGATCCTGCGCAACGATTATCTCCACCCGAACGGGCAGATCCCAGCGTATGAATGGAATTTCGGAGACGTCAATCCGCCCGTGCATGCCTGGGCGACGATACACACCTATCTGCTCGACCGGGAACGGAATGGCGGCCAGGGCGACATCGATTTCCTCAAGTACGCCTTTTCGAAGTTACTAATCAACTTCACGTGGTGGGTCAACCGCAAGGATCAAGGCGGCAACAACATCTTCGAAGGCGGGTTTCTCGGCCTGGACAACATCGGCGTCTTCGACCGCAGTTCTCCGTTGCCGACCGGCGGCTATATCGAGCAGGCCGACGGTACCGCCTGGATGGTTTTCTTCAGCCAGCAGATGCTGCGGATCGCCGTGGAACTCGCGTTGCATGATCCGTTGTACGAGGAGTACGTGGAGAAGTTCTTCGAACACACGATGTGGATCGGCGGCGCCATGGACTGCATCGGTGTCCAACAGGACGAATTGTGGGACGAAGACGATGGATTCTTTTACGACGTGCTACGTCTGCCCGATGGCACCTCGACCCGCCTGAAAGTGCGCTCCATGGTGGGTCTGCTGCCGCTTGCCGCCATCGCGGTGTTTGAGGACGATATCCTGAGCCGCCTGCCGTGGTTCGGACAACGCGCCGCCGCCTTCATGGCGCGGCACCCGGAGTTGTGCGGCACCGTCCATTTGCCCAACGAACCCGGTGTTGCCGGGCGGCGGATGCTCTCGTTGTTCACCGCAGACAAACTGCGCCGCATCCTGTCGCGGATGCTGGATGAAAACGAATTCCTCGGCGAGTTCGGCATCCGGGCCCTGTCCCGCTTCCATCAGGAAAATCCTTTCGTGTTCCATGCCAACGGACAGGAGTTCCGGGTACAGTACCTGCCCGGGGATTCGGACAGCGGGATGTTCGGTGGCAATTCGAACTGGCGAGGGCCGGTATGGATGCCCGTCAATCTGCTCCTGTATCTGGCGCTGATCCGTCTCTACACCTATTACGGCGACGAGTTCCGCGTGGAGTGTCCCACCGGCTCGGGGCAGCAGATGACCCTGCTCGAGGTGGCGAAGGAACTGGGCGAGCGCCTGACCCGGTTGTTTCTACGCTCGCCCGAGGGGCGCAGACCGGTTTTCGGCACGGCGGCCAAGTTCCAGGAGGATCCCCACTGGCGCGATTTGCTGCAGTTCTACGAGTACTTCCACGGCGACAACGGCGCCGGCCTCGGTGCCAGTCACCAGACCGGCTGGACCGGCTGCATCGCGCGCATCATCCAGTTGAACAGCGTGTTAACCGCCGAAGCCTTGTTGCCACCCGGGACAGACGGCAAGATGTTTGCTCATTCGGTATCGAAACCGTAGCGGGTGTGCGGTTGCCCACGCCCGTCCGCCCCGTGGCCTGCGATGCAACGCATCCTCCGCCCCACAGACACAAACTCAGACGCTCATGATACTCGCCGGTGATATTGGCGGAACCAAGACAGTTCTCGCCCTGTACGGTGCCGAAGATCCGATCGACCGCCCGTTTCGTTCGCAGAAGTTTGCCAGCGGCAGCTACGATGCGCTGGAACCGATCATCGCCGAGTTTCTGCGCGGCATCGAACCCACGCCGCGCGTCGGTGCCTTCGGCATCGCCGGGCCCATCCAGGGGCGCCGTGTACAGACGACCAACCTGCCCTGGCTGATCGACGCCGACGAACTTGAGAGACGCTTCCATTTCCGCGCCGTGGACCTGCTCAACGATCTGCAGGCCACGGCCTCTGCCGTGCCCTTCCTGTTGGCCGATGACATTTGCACCCTGAGTGCCGGGGCGCCGGTGCCACAGGGCCCCATCGCCGTGATTGCCCCCGGCACGGGCCTTGGCATGGCCTTGATGGTCCCCTCCGATGACGGTTATCGCGCCCTGCCCTCCGAAGGCGGCCATAGTTCGTTCAGTCCGGTGACGGCTGATGAGCTCGGGCTACTGACCTTCCTCCAGGACCGCTTCGGCCATGTGAGCTTCGAGCGCATCTGCTCCGGCAGCGGCCTGCCGAACATTTATGACTACCTGCTCGGCACCGGCCGGTACGAGGAGCCCGATTGGCTGCGGGAACAACTGGCCACTGCGGCCGACCGGACCCCGATCATCGTAGCGGCAGCAATGGAGCAGCGCGCTCCGCTATGCGCCGCCACACTCGATCTGTTCGTCACCACACTGGCGAGCGCCATCGGCAACGTCGCCCTACTGACGCTGCCGACCGGCGGCATCTACCTCGGTGGCGGCATTCCGCCCCGCATTCTGTCGCGTTTGCGCCACCGCGACTTTCTGGAGAGAATCGTGTCGAAGGGGCGCTCCCGCAGCCTGATTGAACGGTTTCCGGTTCATGTGATCCTCGACGCGCAGGCGGCGCTACACGGCGCCGCCTGGCACGCGCGCCGGAAGGCCGGCGAAGTCCCTGAGGACGACACGGCCCCTGATTGATTGACCAAGACGGGCCCTTCCTTGTCGACCACCGGTCCCGCGTACGGATCAGAGAACGGCCGGCTGTCCCCCACCGAGCCAGAGGAACTGGCCGTCACCTTGCACTCACGCGCCTACGGCACGGCCGGACCGCCCGTCGTGATCCTACACGGCCTGCTCGGCTCTCATCGAAACTGGCGTTCAATCGCCCAGTCGCTGGCAGCGGATCATCGCGTCCATGCGGCCGATCTCCGCAACCACGGCGAGTCCCCGCATTCGGACCTGATGGACTATCCACATCTCACGGCGGATGTGGCCAGCCTGATCCATGGTCTCGAGCTCGGGCGGGTACGACTGATCGGGCACAGCCTGGGTGGCAAGGTCGCGATGTGTCTGGCGCTGGCCGAACCGGACCTGGTGGAGTCGGTGGCCATCGTCGACATGGCGCCGGTGGCCTACCCGAACCGCAATGCACCTATTCTGGAAGCCCTTCGCACCCTGCCCCTTGCGGAATTGTCGGACCGGCGCAGCGCCGACCAGCAACTCGCGGCAAGGATCCCCGATACGTCCCTGCGTCAGTTCCTGCTGACCAACCTCGTGCAGACCCACGACGGGTTCTCCTGGCAGCCCAATATTGCGGTCCTCGCCAGTGCCGGCCCGGTGCTTTCCGACTTTCCCGCCTTCAGTCCTGAGACGGCCTTCCCCGGACCGGCCCTGTTCATCTCCGGGGCCTTGTCCCCCTACCGGATCATGGATCATCGCGACGCCATCGGCACGCTGTTCCCCGAGGCCAGGCATCGCGAGATCGCGGGCGCCGGACACTGGCCGCACGTGGAGACCCCGGCCGAGTTTCTCTCGGTTCTCCGGGATTTCCTGACCGCACGTAGCTGACCTCGACCGCTGCCCGAGCGTGTGTGGACCACCGTACTCCCCACCGCTCTGACCGGCTTCGATATCCCGCGAGGCGGACCCCGCAGCAAGTCCGCTCATCTCGGGCCGAGGCCTCCTATGCCGCCCGCGCAGAGGTTTGTCTATGCTCCGCAACGGGCGTTGCCAGTGCCGGCGTTGCTGCCGCACCGGTAGTGATCGACAACACGACCGGTAACTGACGCGGATTCCAGCCGGCAGGGGCGCTGGTCACCTTCCGCCTGCGTGGTACGGCAGCCGTCTCAAGCCCGCGCAACTCCAGCGCAATGTTGTCGTCCACCGCGGAGCGGCGGTAGTCGTAGAGGGTCTCGAGGATGTCCTGGTCGATGAACTGAGCCCGATGCCCGTCGATGATCAAGGAACTGCATGGTTCGACCTGTTCCAACAACTCGCGCAGTAATGGCTTGTTCAGGAAAGAGACGTCTTTTTGCAGGCGCAGAAGGTAGTTGTTGCCATCCCGAGTCAGGGTGAGTGCGGCATGGAAGTTGGCTCGCATCACGTAGAAAAGACCGCACAGCATGCCGATCCCCATGCCCTTCAGCAGATCCGTGAACAGGATTGCGATGATGGTGACAACGAAAGGCACGATCTGGTTCGTCCCCTTGCGATAGAGTTCCATGAACAATTTGGGCTTCGCCAGTTTGTAACCCGTCAGCAGCAGAATTGCCGCAAGGCAGGCCAGCGGAATCATGTTCAGAACTCGCGCGATGAACAGGACGCTGACGAGCAGGAGAATGCCATGCAGGAAGCACGAGACCTTGGTATGCGCGCCGGCATTGATGTTGGCCGAGCCGCGGACGATGACCGCCGTCAGGGGTAGCCCCCCGAGCATGCCGCTGAGGATATTGCCCAAGCCTTGCGCCTTGAGTTCCCGGTTGGTCGGGGCGACCCGACGCAAGGGGTCGAGCTTGTCGACGGCTTCGAGGCTCAGCAAGGTTTCCAGGCTCGCGACGACCGCCAGTGTCCCGGCCACCACCCAGACTTGCGGGTCGCTGATGCGGGAGTAATCGGGAAAAGTCAACTGATGGATGAAGCCGTCGAGATTGTCGATGGACGGCAGGCTGACCAAGTGGTGTGCAGCGATCGCCAAGGTCGGGGAAATCTCCGGCGCCAGCTGGTTGAAGGCAAGGCCCCACAGCACCGCGACCAATGGCCCGGGAATGAATCTGAGCCACGCCAACTTCCGGATGGCTGGCGTTTCCCACAGCAGCATGATCAGAATGGATACGGTGCTGACGATGATCGCGCCCGGCGAGATCGCCTTCAACGCAACCGCGATCTCGGACAAGGTGGTCTGGGAGTCCAGTTGAAGATAGGCCTCGTCACCGACGAAATCGGCGTCATAGCCCACCGCGTGAGGAATTTGTTTCAGGATCAGAATAATTCCGATCGCCGCCAACATGCCCTTGATCACCGACGAGGGGAAGTAAGCCCCGATGGTGCCCGCCTTGGCAAAGCCCAGGACCGCCTGCATGGCACCGGCGAGTACGACGCTGAGCAGCAAGACCTGAAATCCGCCCAACTGCTCGATCGCAGCCATGACAATGACCGTCAGGCCCGCAGCCGGCCCGCTGACGCTGACCTGCGAACCACTGGCCCAGGACACCACCAGGCCTCCGACGATCCCCGCGACGATGCCCGACAGCAAAGGCGCACCCGAGGCCAGCGCGATCCCGAGACACAAGGGCAACGCGACCAGGAACACCACGAGTCCGGCAGGTATGTCCTGTCCCAGGTGCGCCAGATAGTAGTTCAGTTGTTTGCGAATCATACGGTGGTCTCCTCCGACGGCGATCTGAGCAGAGTCGGGAAACGGGTTCCCGACGCCGGCGAGTCGGCATTCCGCAAGCAGCGGTCAGTCAGCGCGACACGCGTGTTTTGTTTTGTTAGCGAATGAAGGCCGGACACGGCATCGATATCACGTTTCGATCCGCAACCACCTGTCGTTCGCGATCGAAACCATACGCCCCGGAATCGGGATTTGCAAGTGGCCATTCGCAGATATGACCAGCCGTCGGTGTCGCGCGGAAGTCTGAGCGCGGTCCGGGTTCTGGCTTCCCGCCCTGGCACTGAACGCGGTGCGAATGCCTGGTCCCGCACCGCATATCCGCCCTAACTTACGGCCGACCTGACAAAACATGCCCCATGTTGGGTTTTCGACACGAAGCGACAGTCATACATCACTGTTTTTATTGATTTCTGAGAATGGCACAACAAGTGCTGGGGAGTGAAAGGCGACTTTCCTGTCTAAGCGAAGACCGCGCTGAGCGCGCGCGAGGAGCGCCGCGTAGTCGCCGTTCCCGAACCGCCTTACGCCGCTGAGTGGCGGATCCTTTTCTTGGCGCAACCCGGACCGTTCCCATGCCAAACCTGTTCAAGCTCGCCTTCGCGACCGACGACGTCCGTCAGGTCAATCAACCATTCACGTCAGCCAAGACCTTCGCTGTCTATCACGTCAACCCCGACCGCGCGGAACTGGTGAAGGCGGCTGACTTCAGCGACCTCGCCGAGGAAGAACACGACACGCGACTGAGGGCAATGATCGAACTGCTCGACGGATGCGGCGCAGCGATCTATTGCGAGGCGATTGGAGCATCCGCTACGGAGCGACTGATGGAGAGCGGCATACAGCCGATCCGAGTCAGCCGCGGGGCCCACATCGCAGAGCTTATCCACGGCTTTCAGGACAGCCTGAAGCGCGGAGTGCACGAGGGTCCCCACCAGGCATAGCGGCCGGGACCGACCGCGATATCCCGCGAACGGATTCGTTAGGGATCCGATTCTTCGCCGCTTTCGGGCCCGAGTTGCGTCGGTGCGAGCCCTCCGCGAACGCGAGAAACGCGCCGGCTCAACCGGAATGCGCGATCCGCACTCCAATGGCTTCGAGGACGATACCGACCACGATGGCGGTGATGCCGATCCAGGCATTTTCGGGTGCCAGTAACAGCAAGATGGCGCCGATGGTCATCAGACCATAGGCAACACGGCGGCGACGGCGAGGATCTTTGATCATGACGGCGTTCGCTCGGGGCTGGGTTGGGGCTTCGATTATACGACCCGATCGTTCGTTCAGCGCGCCGCCGGAAATACCGTATTTAACCCGGCGCCGGGCGCCGCGTCCCCAGATGAGCATACGGCGGCAGGGTCTGCAGACGCGAGTCGACCAACGGCCCGCCAACGGTGAAGTGGTAGAGGCTCTGGAGCACCGTCCCTTCCAGTCCCAGAAGCTCATGCACGGACTCGTCGAAAAAGCAGCCGATCCCGGTCCCGCCAACTCCCGCGGCTCTCGCTTCCAGGTAAAGCGCCTGACCGATGAGGCCCGTTTCCCAGAATAGCCGCCGGTACACCCAGGGGCCCTCTCGCAGGCCCGCGTCGAACTCGGCCAGCATGCCCAGGCTGAAGGCACTGTCGGACGCGATCGCCTGGTGGCACGAAAGCATTCGGGCCGCATCCCGCGCGTCCCCTACCGCCAGCCGAAACAGCGGCAGCGACTCGGGTCCAACCTCTGCCCACTCGAATTGGTCCCGGAAGAGCGGCGCCGTTCTGGTCTTGTCGACATCGCCGCGCCAAAACACATAGAGCCCGGGCTCAAGACCTGGCACGCGGTGAACGAAGAGCGCCAGATGGACGCGTGGCGCCCACGGCCAGCCGGACCAGGGCGGACACCGTTCGCGGAAGCCTGTAGCATCAAGTATCCGGAACAGGGTGTCGGCAGCGACCGGCGTGACGCCATCGAAGGCCTGCGCGCTGCGCCGCGTGCGAATGACCTCGACGGCGGCGAGTTCCGAACGGCAGGGAATTTCCGGCCATGCGGCCGTCCCGGGGGGACCGGATGTCGTAAGGGTTCGCGGCTTGAGGCTCGCGGCGTGGACCTCCTCGATCACAGGCCAGTCGTGACGGTGGCTCGCGCTCAAGCGATTGGCCTGACCGCTCCATGTGCCGCTCTGCACCGAGGTGAGCAAGCGATCGATATCGATGGCGTCGGGGGTGGAAGCGGCCGGTCCGACCCAGCACAGCAGATCCGGTGCTTCTCGCTCGGCGCCGGCAAAATCGGCCTCCCGGTCCAGTCCCAGCAAAGCCGCGATATCCTCGTCGCCCCACGCCTCCAGCAAGTGAACCGACCAGCCGAGTACCGCCGCGGCGTAATTCAAGGCACCCAAGGCATGACCGACATCGTGCTGACAGTAACGGAAGGCTCGTTCCCCGTACTTCCATGCCTCCCGCCAAAACACGGAACTCAGCGCCACGAGGCAACCGGAAAACGCCAAGTCGGCGCGGCAGCGACGTTCCAGTGCATGCCCATGGCTGTGGTAGTGATAGACACCTCCGGGCAGGAACGGTTGCCCCGGGGTAATCAGGTACGCCTCCGTCGGGTGAAGATTTCCACTGGACGGGTTGCACCGCAGCGCCCAGCGATCCTCGCCATAAACTTTCCAGGCCGACAGCCCAAACGAGAGCTCAAACAACAGCCCCAACGCTGCCAGATCCGCTTTGGCCGCGCCGATGTACCCGGGCTCGAACAAGGCACGATACGGGATGAGGTTCCGCTCGCTGACCAGCGGTAGGGGAACCCGCTCGGCGCCCTTGAATTCCCTGAACGGGCTCGGCTGCGTAGCCCAGTCGAGATGGCCAGGGCCTGCCGCGTAGCGCTCGAACGCGTGCTTGGTCCGCTGGTGGTAGGCGTAGACCGTCTCTTGAGCTGATCTCACTGACATCTTCGGTAATCCATTCCACGGAAGGATTTGCGTGCCGTCACCGATGACTTGCTTCTCCGGGCGGCTCAGTTAAACCGGCTGAGCAGGGCCTCGGTCCGACTTCGCGACCATCACTGCTTGCTGTCCGTCCCATCGGCGGATGTGGACTCCAGGCGGTCCAGCAGGATGGCGACGAGCATGTCGCTCATCACATTCACTGCCGAGCGACAGCGGGCGATGATCCAATCGACCGGCAGAATCAGGGGGATGGCCGCAGCGATCATCGCATCGGGCAAACCCACCGCACCGAGCACGAGCGGCAGCACGATCAGGCCGGCCTCCGGAATGCCGGCGATGCCGGCCCCCGCGAAGACCGAGGCCATCAAGACCACGCCCTGCTGCGGCAGGCTCAGCGCGTAACCTGCCGCCTGAGCCAGAAACAGGGCCGTCATCGCTTCGTACAAGGTGATGCCGTCGTTGTTCAGATTGGTTCCGACGCAAGCAGAAAGCCGCGCCGAGCGATCCGACACACCGAGCTTTTCCGTCAGGCATTTCAAGGTGACCGGAACCGTCGCGAGGCTGCTATTGGTCGACAGCCCCGTCAGAATCGCGTCGGCACCGCCGCGCAGATAAACCGAGGGACGCTTGCCGCCGAACAGCCACGCAACCGCGGGATAGTAGACGAGCGAGTGCAGCGCGAGTCCGGCGAGTATCGTCAGCAGGAACACCCACAGGATACCGAAGACCCCGATACCGGCCTTGCCCACCACCTGCGCCACGACCCCGAACACGGCGAACGGGACGATCAGGATGATCCACTCCAGCATCTGGACCAGCACCTGGTACACCGTTCCCACCGCTCGCTCCAGCGACTCGATTCCCCGCAGGTCGCCGGCAGCGTGCTGGCTGCGGCGCACGGCCCGCAGCGCCACCCCGCCGAGCAGTGCCAGGAGCACGATGCTGAGCACATTGTTTTTCAGGAACGGCTCAAGCAGGCTCTCCGGCACATACCCCGCGAGATTGCTGAGTGGGTTCAGGGAGACGTTCGGGGCGCGCTGGGGAGGCACCAAAGGTCCGGGAGACTTGCTCTCGACTTCCCGCGTCAGTGCCGCAAGATCGCCAGCCCAGGCAGTCCCGGGAGACCAGGTATTCATGATGGCCAGACCGATCGCCATCGCAACGCTGACGTTGATCAGGCAGATCGCAAGCAAGCGCATGCCGTGCCGGGCCGACAACTCCGAGCGGATGAACCCGTCCAGGATTGCGAACAGGATCAGCGGTGTCGCCAAAGCCTTCAGCAGGCGAACGACCAGCGTTCCAAGTTGTCCGAGATACTCGTTTTTGAGTCCGAACAGGTAGGGATCGCTACCGAAGGTGACGCCCAGCACCGCGCCCGAGACAACGGCGATCAGCACCTTCAGATACAGCGGCATGGCAGGCACAAGCGTGGCGTGAGACCGAAGACACAGTCGGCATCATCGTGCCTTGCACGTTGATCCTGGGTTCAAGCTTACCCAAATCGGAGGCCCCTCACTACCCGAGGCGCGTTTAGAGAGCCGAGGTGCGCGGCTCGCCCCCACGCCCCGCGCTAACGGTCTCGAACCTTTGCGCAGCGCACAGACCTACCGTCCCGACCAACGCCCCTGCTACAATCGCCGCCCTTTTTCCATCTGTAAGCCCCGCCAAGAGGACGCGCGTTTGCCCCAATTCATTCCTGGCCAGCGCTGGATCAGCGACACTGAGCCCGAACTCGGCCTCGGCACCGTCGTCGACGTACACGCCAACCGTGTCACGATCCGGTTTCTCGCCTGCGGCGAAGAACGCATCTATGCGGGCGCCACCGCGCCGCTGACCCGCGTCCGATTCGTACCCGGCGATACGGTGGAAGATGTGGACGGCAATGTCCTGACCGTGACCGCCGTCGCCGAGGACGCGGGCCTGCTCGTCTATGAGGGTAAGGCTGCCGATGGCACGCCGCTGTCCCTCGAAGAGATCGAACTCAACCATTTCATCCAGTTCAACAAGCCGCAGGACAGGCTGTTCACGGGCCAGATCGACCCGGTGAGCCTGTTCCGGCTGCGCCTGGCAACGCGCCGCAAACTGGCCGAGCTCGAGCAGTCTGCGGTGCGGGGTCTGATCGGTGCGCGCGTCAGTCTGATCCCTCATCAGATATTCATCGCCAGCGAAGTCGCCGGCCGCCCGGATCCACGGGTGATGCTCGCCGACGAGGTGGGGCTGGGCAAGACCATCGAGGCCGGCTCGATCCTGCACCATCGCCTGCTGACCGGTCGGGCCGAACGCGTTCTGCTGATCGTACCCGAGCCTCTGCTGCACCAATGGCTCGTGGAAATGCGCCGGAGATTCAATCTCCGCTTCAGCCTTTTCGATGAGGAACGCTACTCCCAGGCGGAGCAAAGCAATCCGTTCCTAGCAGAGCAACTCGTGCTTTGCAGTCTGGACTTCCTGCTGGCGGATCCTGACCGCGCAGAGCAACTCATGGCTGCCAACTGGGATCTGTGCGTCGTCGACGAGGCCCATCACCTGCATTGGACTCCCGGGCAGCCCAGCCCCGCCTACCTGCTCGTCGAACGGCTTGCCCGCAGCTGCCCGGGCTTGCTGCTGTTGACCGCCACGCCCGAACAATGGGGGAAAAGCGACCACTTTGCCCGCCTGCGCTTGCTCGACCCGGAGCGCTTCCACGATCTGGCAGCCTTCCTGGAAGAGGAACGTCATTACCGGGAACTGGCGGAAGTGATCGATCGACTGATCGATGAACGCCAACCCAGTGCCCAGGTTCTCACACGGCTCGCCGAGGTGCTCGCTGCGGATGGCGCCGAGACCCTCCTGTCCCAACTCGGTGAACCGGACAGCTTTGCCGTTGCTCGAGCCGCCCTGATCCAGCTGATGATCGACCGGCACGGCACCGGCCGTGTCTTGTTTCGGAACACCCGCGTCACCGTGCAGGGTTTCCCCGACCGGGAACTCCACCCCCACGCCCTCGAACTGCCCGAGTTTTACCGGACTGCCCTGAGCTCGGTTGCCGCGCAACCCGAGGACCATCTCCATCCGGAAAGCGTGCGGCTTCTCGATGAGCCTCAGTCAACGACCGACTGGCCGCGGCACGACCCGCGCGTGGCGTGGCTCGTCGGTTTGCTGAAACGTTTGCGACCCGCCAAGGTTCTGGTCATCTGCGCCAAGGCAGCGACGGCGGTACAGCTGGAGTTGGCACTGAGACAACAGGCGGGAATCCGTTGCGCGGCCTTCCATGAAGAACTGACGATCGTGGCGCGCGATCGCGCCGCAGCGTGGTTTGCCGACCAGGAGACCGAGGGGGCTCAGGCCCTGATCTGCTCCGAAATCGGTAGCGAGGGCCGCAACTTCCAGTTTGCGCATCATCTGGTGCTGTTCGACTTGCCGTTGAACCCCGATTTACTTGAACAGCGCATCGGTCGTCTCGATCGGATCGGCCAGACGGCGACGGTCAACATTCACGTGCCCTACTTTCGTGGCAGCGGGCAGGAATGCCTGCTGCGTTGGTACTCCGAGGGTCTTGATGCCTTCCGACACCCCTGTCCGGCGGCCCAGGCCGTGCTGGCACAGGTTGGCGCCGATCTGCGCGACACGCTCGTCCACCCCGACCCGGAGCGGCTGGAAGCGCTGGTGCGCCGTTCGCAAAACTTGCGGGAGGAACTGGCGGACGCGCTGCATCGCGGTCGGGATCGCCTCCTGGAGCTGAGCTCCTGCCGCCCCGACGCCGCGAGCCGCACGATCGATCAGATCGCTGCCATCGACCGCGATCCCGAGCTGTCGTCCTATCTGGAGCGTGTGTTTGACCACTTCGGCGTCACGGTCGAAGATCACTCCGCCCACTGTGTGATCCTGACGCCCAGCGAACACATGCGCGTCCCGCACTTTCCGGAGTTGCCCGAAGACGGGCTGACCGCGACCGTCGATCGCTCGATCGCGCTCGCACGCGAGGACATGGCTTTTCTGACCTGGGAGCATCCACTGGTGCGCGGTGCCATGGATTTGCTGCTGAACGGCGAATACGGGAACGCCGCCTTGAGCCTCGTGCGAGGCTCCGGCCACCCCCCCGGTCAGCTGTTCGTCGAAACCTTTCACATCGTCGAATCGCCCGCGCCAAGGCACCTGCAGATCGGACGCTTTCTGCCGCCTCACTTGATCGAGAGCCGGATCGATGCGCAGGGTAATGAGGTGTCGGCGGAAGACACGCCGGATGGTTCGGACCTCGACGAGTCCATTCCAGCCGCGACGGTGGCTCCCTTCCTGCGGAACCAGCAGCGATTGATCGAGCGCCTGCTGAAGCGTGCCGAACGATTGGCTCACCGTCGTCTCGCCAGCCTGGTTGCCGACGCCGAGAGTCTGATGTTGACAGTGATGACCGACGAGTTGAAACGGCTAGCTGCACTGCGCAGAGTGAATCCTTCAGTGCGGCGGGAGGAACTCGATCGCCTCAAACAGGAAGGCGTGGCATTACATCACTGCATACAGTCCGCCCAACTAAGACTCGATGCGGTGCGCATCGTCCTGACCGTCTGATGCCGTATCGAGGCCGGGTCTCGCTTGCCGGGCCGGCGCCCGACGGCCCGCGCCGTCCGATAGAGTCCCGCGCTCTGTCCTCGGCGGAATAAGCGCGTCGCGTCCGGCGCGGCCCCTGCGCGACCGGTTTTGCTATCATTCCGTGCAATGTTGACAAA
This sequence comes from Methylotetracoccus oryzae, assembly GCF_006175985.1. Taxonomy (GTDB): domain Bacteria; phylum Pseudomonadota; class Gammaproteobacteria; order Methylococcales; family Methylococcaceae; genus Methylotetracoccus; species Methylotetracoccus oryzae. The sequence goes on from NZ_SRSH01000011.1 coordinate 37,277, forward strand.
TCCTTCGCCCTGGATGCCCGACGCCGCTTGCGAAACCGCCTTGATCACGGCGGACTGCCGGACGGGTATCTGACACCCCAGCCGGCGCCCACCGCTGCAACGCAAAGAATTCCTGCATGCCGTCTTCCCGGAATCCGGATCATTCCCCGCGCAATGCGCTCGTGGCCGGCGACCCCGTAGCGATCGAGATTGCCAGCTTCCTGCGACACCTCGAGTCCTGCTTCCGGGCGCGGCAGCGGCGCGCGCTACGTTCACCCGATGTGCCGGATGAGAATCGAGGCGTGTTCTCGCTCGAACTGTCAATCGCCAGCGTCGATCGGGACCTGTTGCACCGGGCGGCACCCGATCTCCCTCCCCAGATCGGTTTGCTTGGCCCCACTCAGGCGGGCAAGAGTTCCCTGACGAATTGGCTGTTGGGTGTCACACGCGCCGGCGTCAGCCCGCTCGCTGGCTACACAATTCATCCCCAGGGTTTCTATTGGGGCCCGGACCACGACCGTCCGGCCGAGGACCTGGCGCCTTTTTTTCGCGGGCTGGAGCGCGTGGAAGCCGAAGCGCTCAGTCGTGAGCATCTCGACCGCTACACGCTCTCGCCAGCCGCCGCAACGCTGCCGACGGGACTCGCCCCAAGTGGCTGCATTTGGGACACCCCGGATTTCGACTCGGTCGACTCCGACATTTACCGCAGCCAGGTATTGCGCATCGCCGCCCTGGTCGACTTGGCCATCCTGGTCGTCAGCAAGGACAAATATGCCGACCAGACGGTCTGGGACATGCTCGAACTGCTGGAAGCCCTGCATCAGCCAGTGCTGGTCGTCATCAACAAGATCGAACCACAGGCCAGCGAACTGGTAGTGAGCTCCTTCCACGAAAAATGGCGCGCGGTACGGCGCGACCACTCGCCCGAGACGATGACCATCCCGTTTACCGCAGGGATGAGTGAGGCCGGGACGCCGGCCGCCGTCGAGGCTCTGCTGACCACACTACGCAACCGGCTCGCATCGCCGGAGCGTCTCCGCAACGATCGGCGCCGGCAGACGCGGGATCTAGTCGCGCGCTTCTGGCCCGACTGGCTGACGCCGGTGCGCGCCGAGCAGGATGCTCAAACCGAATGGAACACCGAAATCGATGCCGCCATGAAAGAGGCGGTCGAGCGTTACACCCTCGACTATCTCGATCACCCACAGCATTACGAGACCTTTCAGCTCGCGCTGGCGCGACTGCTGACCCTGCTGGAAGTCCCAGGCGTCGGCGGCGCGCTTGCGAAGGCGCGCCGCGCACTGACCTGGCCCTTTCGGCAGGTTTCGGGTCTCGGTCGCGGCAAACACCGGGGGGAGGCCGACGATGAGGCCATGACCACTGAAGAAGCGCTGCTGCTGCAAATCGGTGAACATGTGTTGCTGCGGCTGCATCGCGTCGCGGTTGCCCGGCGCGACGCCGAAAACGGCGCGCAGGACTGGTGGGGCGACGTGGCAGAACTGCTGCGGCAGTCTCGCGCCGGCCTGCAAGCACCGTTCAGTGCGGCGCTGCGCAGTTATCTGCGCTCGTTTCAGCCGGAAGTGGAAAGCACGGCACGGGATTTGTACCAACGACTCGAAGAACGTCCCGTCGTACTGAACAGTCTCCGTGCCACCCGTTTCACGACGGATGCCGCCGCACTGGCGCTGGCACTGCATTCCGGGGGCATCGGCATGCAGGATTTCGTGATCGCCCCGGCAACGCTGGCCGTGACGTCGATGCTGACCGAAAGCGCCCTCGGGCGCTACGTCGACCGCGCCGCGGATCACCTCAAGCGCCGGCAACTGGCCGCCGTGACGGCCTTCCTCGACGACGCACTGCGTCGCCCTCTGGCGGCCTTGCCCGATCAACTCGATCCCGCGCGGCATTTTCGCGTGTCGCGGGAGCGTGTCGGCCGCATCGAAGACCTGTTGAAGGCTTATGTCTGACGACGGCGGATTGCAACAACTCCGGGACAAGGCCGTTAGCTGGAGTCAGCGGGCCGTCGTGCAGGGCTGGCTGACGGCGCAGGAGAGTGCACGCCTGGAGCGGCTTGAACATCGCTCACCCGACGCCTTGTTCGAGGGGCTGGAACGGCGACCGCTGGTCGTCGCGTTTTTTGGCGGAACGGGCGTGGGTAAGAGTACGCTGCTGAACCGTCTGGCGGGACGGGAGGTGGCGCGCACCGGGGTGATCCGGCCGACTTCGCGCGAGATCACGGTCTATCTGCATGAGTCGGTCCGGATGCGGCCGCTACCGTCCTACCTGCCCCTGGATCGGATCCATGCCATTACCCACGACAGCGAGCGGTACAAGGATGTGCTGTGGGTCGATACACCCGATTTCGACAGCATGGACCGGACCAACCACGATTTGGCGCTGCAGTGGCTGCCGCACATCGACGTACTGGTCTACGTGGTCAGCCCCGAACGCTACCGCGACGACCGGGGTTGGCGAATTCTGTTGCAGCATGAGCGTGATCACGCCTGGATCTTCGTAATCAACCAGTGGGATCGCGCCCATCCCAGCCAGCTCCCGGATTTCGAACGACTGCTCGCCGAGGGAGGCTTCGACGCCCCGCTGGTCTTTCGGACGGCATCCGTGCCTGAGAGTGCGGCGCGACCGGCCGATGACTTCGCGCTGCTCGAAGCGACGATCCGCGACTTGTCCGAACAGCGAACCATGGCGCTGCTGACCGAGCACAATCTGCAGGGGCGCTTCAATGAGCTGGCCGACACCGTTGACACCCTGGCGGCGCGTTTCGGACAACCGCAATCTTTCAAGACACTGCGGGAGAGCTGGGCAGAACTCTGGCGAGCGACCTCCGCGAAACTGCGCAAGGGCCTGCAGTGGCCCATGGACGAATTCGTGATGCGGTTCGTGAACCGCGAAGCGGATCCGCTGCGGCGATCGATGGACCTGAATGCCGCGCGGTCGGTACCCGCCGAAGGACCCGTGCTGACACTACTGTGGGATGACTGGGCTCAGCTGTGCTTCGACGATGCTCTGGACCGCTTGCTGATTGACGCGGAAACCATCGGTTTGCCGTCGCCACCGTTGCGGAACGCCTTGCAACCGCTAAGGCATCAGGCTTCGCGATGGGTGCTCGACGCGGGCCAGACCTCGCTGCGCGAGGCACTCGCCAGGCCCGGAACTCGAGGGCAGCGCCTGTTGCTGAAGCTGGCCGGACTGCTCTCGGTCATCGCCCCACTCGGCGCCACTGGCTGGGTCGCGTATGAAGTCGTCGTGCTGTACTACCGCAGCGTGCAGGCCGAAACACCCTTCCTGGGTACGGAGTTTGCGATCCATAGCGCATTGCTGATCGCCGTCGCGTGGCTTCTGCCCTATGCGGCGCAGCACAAGCTGAAACCGTCCACGGAAAAGACGGCGCGCCGGGGACTGGAACGCGGACTGGAACAGGCCTTCGACACCCTGCGTGAAGCGGTCGATGATCAACTGGACGCCGTCTCGGACACCGCCACGGCAATGCGCTCCGAAGCGGCCGACCTGATCCAACGCGGCCGCAAACCGATGGCCTTGCAGGGAACGGACCGTGCCGCGGGTTCAGGGTCTGCGGAGCGAACCCTCGCCCGGGCCCGGCGCTAGCGCGTCTGCCCAGCGAGCGCGGAGAGTCGGACTGCGGCTGCGCCGCGCGCGCCGTCATGGTCGCAGGGGGGACTCCTCTGCCCTTAGCCTTGGCGTCCCTGACTCGCCGGCGGTTTCGAATGCGCCCGCGGGCTCCGTTCCAGGGTGCGGCGCGTGGTGCGCATGTCCCGGGCAGGCATGAGCGCCCGGAAGGCCGGCGCCCGCCAGGTTGCAATAGAGGTGATCCGGGTCGCAGCCGACGCATTCGAGTTGCAGCGTGCTATGAACGATACCGTAGCGGTCGTCCAAGACCGCTTTCAACTCACAGAGGATGCGGGCCGCATCGCCGATGCGCTGGTCATCGGTAACGACATGCGCGGAAAGCATCCGCAGGCTCTTTGACAGGCTCCACACGTGCAGGTCGTGGATGCTGCGTACGCCCGGCACCGAAAGCAGATCGCGCACCATCAAGCTCATGTCGATGTCGCGCGGCACGCTTTCCAGCAGGATTTCCAGTGTTTCCTTGAGGATCAGCCAGGCGTTCCACAAGATCAGCAGGCCGATCAAGACGCTGGCGAACGGATCCAGCCAGTTCAGTCCGGTCAGCCAGATGCCCACCCCGGCGAAGACCGCGCCGAGCGTCGAGAACACGTCCCCCATCAGGTGCAGGAAGGCACTGTGCAGGTTCAGATCGTGCTCGCGCCCGTGGCTCACCAACCAGGCGGTAATCAAGTTAACGACGAGGGCCGCCGCACCGACAGCAATGAGGATGTCGGCCTGCACTTCTGGCGGTGCGCGATAGCGCTCGTAGGCCTCGTACATGACACCGAGCGCGATCAGGGCCAGCGTCGTCGAGTTGATCAAGGCGACGAGAATACCAACGCGATGGTAACCGAAGGTGTTCGAGGAATTGGCTGGGAGCGCCGCAAGGCGCATCGCGTACCAACTCAGGGCCAGCGCCATGACGTCCGTAAGGTTGTGTCCTGCGTCGGTCAACAGCGCGAGACTGTCGGCCTTGAGCCCAGCCCAGGCCTCGACCCCGACAAACACCAGCGTCAAGCCGATTGACAGCGCCAACCGAACCTGTGAGGATTTGTGATGTGCGGCATGTGTATGTCCCGATCCCACGGTTCGCGGACCTCCAGCCGCTAGCTCAATATCGGTTCACTATACCAAGTTCCCCGGGCCAGAGGCGCGATTCGGCCCGTTTCGCGTGGCTCCCACGGGGCAAGCGCGGGCGGACGGCGCCGCGCGATTCTCAGCGTACTGAACTCCACTCCACTGACTTCCGGACTTCACTCGGAGTCGAAGGGCAGGACCCGTCACAGATACGATTTGGATAACCCGACTCGCCGGGAGGATTCGCCATGGCACACTTCGCAAAACTGAGCTGCCTTTTGGGCGTGCTGGCCGCCGCCGGCGCGCATGCCGACAGCGCCCTGCAATACCGGCTGAACGGGCAACCCGATACCCACCTCATTCTGGTGAAGGACGGCAAGGTGCTGATCCCGAATCTCGACGGTGCGGATCACCATCGCGACCTGCTTTTCGACCGCAGCCTTCGGGAAGCGATTCTGATCGATCACAAGACGCAGACTTATGTGAAGGTGAACAAGCAGGCAATCGAGAAGATCAGCCGTCAGACCGAACCGCTGCAGCCGCTGTTGGCCGGGTTGGGCTCCCAGTTGAAGAACCTGACCCCCGAGCAGCGCGCCAAATGGCAGGGAATGCTCGGCGGAATCGATCTGGACAAGTTGGTGGCCGCAACCCAGACGCGGACGCCCATGCTTTTGTCAAAGCAAGGACCCGCGCGCACGGTTGGAAGTTATACCTGCACTCCGGTCACCGTGCAGCGCGGCAAGGACAAGGTCGCTGAAGTGTGTCTGTCCGACGCGCATGCGCTTGGCCTGGCCGAGGACGACTATACAACACTGCGTTCGCTACTCGATTTCGCCGAGCGCGTTGCCAAGAAGACGCAGGGGCTGAGCAGTTTGATGGGCTTCTCGATCCCGGTGGTCGAAGTCGAGAGTATGCCTGGCATTCCGGTGGAAATCCGGTCGATTGGGCGCAAGCACTCCGAACAGGCCCAACTGGCATCCGTCGGCCAACCGGGGGACGCGACGGTGGCGATGACCGTACCCGAGGGATACCGAGGAGAAGACCTCAAGCTCTGGTAGCGTCCGGAGACTAAGGACCACTGGTCTCGCGGACCGCATCGTCGGCGCGCGCGCCGCTTGTCGCTGCGGCTGCCCGCCATGCCGAACGCTGGGCAACCAGCGAGGCCGCGGTAAAGAACAGGAGCGCTGCGAGACTGATCTCGAGCGCAAGAAAGGCTCCAATCTTGAAGTAGGCAAAGGCGGGGTGGGCGAAACGGACCAGCCACCCCGCAAGTTCATCCGCCACGGCAGAGACGAAAGTCGCCCCCGTCAGCCATAACTTCAACGTCGGGTTCAGCGCCGTGAAGAGCAGCAGGTGGGTCAGCGTAAGGACCAGGATGCCCATCGAAAACAAATGGAAATGAGTCACTTCGAGCAGGCTCTGGTAACTCTTCGGCTGCGTGAACTGCTCCTCTGACCCGAGGTAATACGCGACGACCGACTGCGGCGTGAGATTCATCTTGTGAAAGTACATCAGCGCATTACTGACCCAGAAAAGCGCGATGTAGCCCAGAAACATCAGGATGATCAGATTGATCATCGACTGTCGGCGTTGCTCCCCGGTAACGAAGAAGCGCATCTACTGATTCCCTCCCGCAGGTGGTGATATCTGGTACAAGGTCAGGACCTTCCGTACGCTATCCAGTGCCGCTCGCACGCTCAACGTAGCCCCGCTGACGCCATCAACCCCTTGGTTGAGCACCAGTTCCTGCGCGGGCTTCCCCACCAGACCGTCGTACCAGCGATCGGGTGGTTTGTACTCCGGAGGCTCGTGGAATGCGAGCATGACGGCTTTGGTCAGTTCCCCGCGCGGTGACAAAACCAGCATCAGTGTCTCCGCCTGAGTGCGGACGTTATGGCTTTCGAGCGCTGCATAACCGAGCACCTCGCCTCCCCGCTGTCCCTCGTAGAAGGTGAACAGTTGGGACTCGATCTTTACCTTCGCCTTCGCTTCGATCGCGGCGACTTGCTCGTCGGTCAGGAACAGCGGGCGGGGCTCGATTACGGCGCCTGCGCCGAAAGCCAGTTCGAAGGCCTCGTCCTTGGCGTAGTAGACCACTGCCGCGGCATCGCCGACACCAAGACCCCAAACCAGAGCGGTGAGCGGAATCCATCTTCTCAAGTTTCGCGTGTTCACACCGTAAGTTCGTCTTGGCTCGCTGGTTCGACCCGATTAATAGATGAAGCCCACGCCGAGGTTGAACTCGTCAGGAACCCCCCCGGACTGCGCGCCGATATTACGGTAGTCGGCCTTGATCACGATGTTGGGATGCGGTTTATAGGTCAGACCGCCCTGGTAGATGGTACGGTTCCAAAAGCCGTTGTCGGAGAACCCGCGAGGCGCGGCGGCGATTGTATCAAAGCGCTCGAACCGGAAAAACGGCGCCAGAAACTGCGTCGACGTGGGCCACAGAAAGGGCATCACGTCGTAGGCCAGTTCCGCATAGTAGCCATAGTTCTGACTCCCGATCGTCTCGCCCTTCTGCGCACTGACGAGGGAAGCATCGCCGATATGACCCCAGGCACCGAGTGCTCGGAACTCCAGACCGCGGTAATGCCACTGCACATGCCCCTCATAGAGCTGCGTCAACACATCCGCCTTCCGGCCCACGAAGGTCGCCCCCTGGCCGGCATCGCCGACAAAGGCCGATCCGCCGAAAAACATCCCCGTGAGCGCTTCCGGCGCGTAATCGAAGCGCCCTACGAAAGCCCAGTCTTCCGCGACGGCCCGACTGCCGCTCTGCCGGCTGTCACGAATGCCGGCCGAGGTAAAGCCGGTATCGGCGGTGGTTCCGGCGTTCAGACTGTTCACGCCATAGACTCGATAGGTCAGGCCCGGCAGCGCCTCGCCATGCAAACCGGCACCCACTTCGCGCCAGGTCGTCGGGATGATGTAACGCTCGACATCAGGCCTCCGGTTGCCGTGGAAGAATAGAGGCTCGTGGATTTCGTTGATGAATCCCATGGGCATCAGCATCAGACCCGTCCTGATGTTGACCCGCTCATCCAGCAGAAAGTCCAACTGCGAGAATTCGACCGAGACCTCACCCCTGTCCTCCGCGCCGGACCCGGTCGTGCCATGCTCGAACTCGATCTCGCTGTTCAATACGATCCAGTCGTTGAACTTGTAGCCAGCGTAAAGGACCAGACGGACGAAATCGACCTCGTCTCGACGTCGTGTATCTCTTTCGTTCTGAAAGTTGGTGTAAAAGTACTCACCGTAACCCCCGATCGACAAGCCTCGCTTGACCATATAGACCTGCGAAGCCGCCGGCCCCATACCGTAAAGACTTTTGTACTCGCGCTTGTCCGGGATGTTCAGTTGCGTCTTGAGCTTCTCGACCTCGGTCGCCAGGATGTCCGTCTTTCGCTCCTGTTCGGTCTTGCCGGACTTCTTGCTCGACGTTGCGGGCGGCTGGCCAGCCGGTTGCGACGTGGCGCCGGAGGCCTCCTGCGAGGCGACCGCCGCACCGCCGCCGGCAGGCGCCGTCTCCTTTGCGGCCTCAGCCGGAGCGGGCGCCCCGCTGATTTTCTTCTTCAGTGCCTCGATCTCGCGCTGCTGCTGCTGGATGATCTTCCACATGTCTTCCATGCTGGCCGGCATGCCAGCGGGTATGGCGAGAGCATCGTCGGCCAACGCGGCTAACACGGCAGCCATTACCGTCCCGACGGAACGAGCAATGGTGGAGGAATGGGTCATGAGAGGGTCTCCGTATTGGACTACCCCCTCATTAAACAGTAATTGTTCTCAACAGGCAATGGCTCGTGTTTAGATACGAATACTGCTTGAGAATGTCGTTACGCCTGTAGCGCCTACGACATGCCGTCCGGTAGACGGGCCTTGTAGCGGGACTCGTAGCCCGGTGCCTGACACTGCGACTTCAAATCGTCACCAACCAGCGGCAGTTCGAAGCAGAAGGCAACCGGGCGGGCAGCGGAACCCTCACACCAGAGCACCCCGCCATCCCGCTCGATGGTACGCCGCGCGAAACTCACGCCGCGCCCAGACGACGCGGCCTGAACTGCTTGCATCCCGGCTAGAGTCCCTACTGACTCGCACTCGGGCGTCACGGCGGCAGCAGTGTCCTGAGCGATCCAACAACGCAGCACGTTGCCGCTTTTCGGCTCCGCCCGAAACAGTAAGTGCCCACCCCTCGGCATGCTCTCAAGCACAGCCCGGGTCAGCGCGAGACAGACATGGAGGTAGGCGAAGCGGTCGCCGTCGACCACGAGATCGACCTCGGGGCAAGCGATCTCGACCGAGCAATCACGATGGCGGAGTGTCACGGACAACAGGATCGCGAGGTCGTTGAAAAGCTCCCGCCAGTCGAATGGCGAAGCCTCGACCGCATCCGGGATCGATAAGTGGACCCAGATCGCGACCAACTGGCGAATGCGGTCGAGCTGGATCTGTAATGCGTCTACAGCGCTGCGCGCCTGTGCGTTAGCTGGCCCTTGGCCGCATTGGAGTTTAAGGAGTTCGACATTCAGGCCCGCAGCCTGCAGCGAATTACCCACATCATGCGCCCAGCCGGGACTCGCGAACAGCAGTGCCTCGGCGATCGACTCCGTATCGGGAACGGCAAACGCCTCCGCCTCGGGGCTATCGATCTGATCAGAGCATTCAACGTTCATGGGCTCTGCAGTCCGTCCAACCCGTTCCGGCACAGACGGTACCATGCAAGGGGATCGCGCTCGACCCGCCACGCCATGGTATCCACTAGGGACGGTCCGCAGCTTGACGCTCATCGCTGCCGACGGCAGCAACGAGCGCGGCGAGTTCCGCAATCGACTCGACCTGCAGCTTCACCAGGATACTGGTGCGGTGATGATCCACCGTGCGCGGACTGATCTTCAGTAATTGTGCGATGTCCTTGCTGGTGTTGCCTGCCACGACGAGTTGCGCGACTTCCTGCTCACGATGCGTGAGCCGAGCATAGAGCTGTCGGGCATGCTCCTGCGCCGAGTGTCTTTCACGCGCAGCGCGATCCCGCTCCAGGGCTTCGGAGATTCGATCGAGCAGCATCGGGCTGGAAAACGGCTTTTGCAGAAAATCGGCCGCACCGGTCTTCATCGCCTGCACGGACTCTGGAACGGTCGCGTAGGCGCTCATGAAAATGATCGGCAGGTCGATCCCGTGGGCAATCAGTTCCTCCTGGACCGAGAGGCCGCTCATGCCGGGCAGCTTGAGATCGAGCAGTACGCAACCGGGCCCGCGAGCGGGCTGAAAGGCCCGAAGGAAGTCCTGCCCCGAGGAGAAGGCCGTCACGTTGTAGCCGCTGTTGCGGAGGAAAGCCGCCAGGCCAGCCCTTACCGCATCGTCATCATCGACAAGAAAGATTGTAGGTTTCACGATACATCGGGAGTCTGAAGGTACCAATCGGCTCCTTGCGGACTCCAGCCGCGCGGAACACGATGACAGACGAACCGCCCCCCCGACACGGTTCGCACGTATTGCACTGCAAGCAATGCGCACCGAATAAAGCACATTCGATGCCATCCTTTTCATGGCATTTCATTTCAACAACTTAAAAAGACCGCACCGGCCCGAGTGTAAATTCCGTCGGTCAGCTAGTCCGGAGTCTAACCCAGCCCTTCCAGCCCCGACTATTGCGCTTGTGGGCTAGGCCGTTCGCGCCATGGAGGCGCTTTGCGAGCCGTTCGGCGGCGCCATGGCCGGTCCGAACCAACCCTCTCGCGACGCCCTCCGGTGGGCCCCAAACCGCGAGGAGTTTAGCGGACGGGGAATTTTTTTATGTGATGCAAGTCTCACCTTCGTCGCCGGGCAAACAGTCAGGCTCGAGCGGCTTTGATACACACAACTAACGAGGTAAGAAATGGCTGCAACAACCATTGGCGGCGTGGCCGTACAAGACAAACCGTTACTCGACATGAAGTGGCTGACGTTTGCGTTGGCTATTTACACGGTGTTTTACATGTGGGTTCGCTGGTACGAAGGCGTCTACGGCTGGTCGGCCGGTCTGGACTCTTTTGCACCGGAGTTCGAGACGTACTGGATGAACTTCCTGTACACCGAGATCGTGTTGGAGATCACCACGGCGTCGATCCTGTGGGGTTACCTGTGGAAGACGCGTGACCGCAATTTGGCGGCACTGGCGCCGCGCGAAGAGCTGCGTCGCAACTTCACCCACCTGGTGTGGCTGGTTGCTTACGCATGGGCGATCTACTGGGGTGCTTCCTACTTCACCGAGCAGGACGGCACGTGGCATCAGACGATCGTGCGCGACACCGACTTCACGCCGTCGCACATCATCGAGTTCTACCTGAGCTACCCGATCTACATCATCACCGGTTTTGCGGCGTTCCTGTACGCGAAGACCCGTCTGCCGTACTTCAGCGAAGGTGTTTCGCTGCCGTACCTGATTCTGGTCGTCGGTCCGTTCATGATTCTGCCGAACGTCGGTCTGAACGAGTGGGGTCACACCTTCTGGTTCATGGAAGAGCTGTTCGTCGCGCCGTTGCACTACGGCTTCGTGATCTTCGGCTGGTTGGCGCTGGCGGTGATGGGTACGTTGACCCAGACCTTCTACAGCTTCACCAAGCTGATCAAGAACGATCTTTGCCCTGACTTGGCATAAACGACCGTTCTGAGTCTGATCGCGGTGCGCGTCGAGCTTTTAGGGCGGTGCGCACCGCTTTGACGAGGGCCACTGCTGATGAAACGTCGGCAGTGGCTTCATTGATGTAATTCCCTTAGAGATAAGGCTTCGTCGGCCGCACCATCACCCGCGGGTTGCGGGCGAGCCGAAACGATCACACTAAACGCGTTGCGAGGGTTAATAAAATGGCGAGTGCAGTACCACCCAGCAGAAAACCGCATGTCAAATATTCGGGTTTGCTTCTCATCGCTTTCATCGTCGGTTTGTACTTTTTCCAGAACAAGGCCGTGATGCCGTTCGTTGAGGGCGTCGTGGAATCGGATGCGTTCGACGCATCTCCCGGCGCAATTGTGGAGAAAGATCGCAGCCAGATTGCGTTGTCGCACTGCGTCGAGTTCGTTCGCGACGATCTCGGGCTGGATCATATCCTTCAATTTGGAACCGAGGAGTCGAAAGCCTGGGAAGTTGCTAGCGGCCGGTACCTCGTCAGTTCTTACGTCATCGAACAAGACGAATCTGGAAAGCAGGTTCGAAAGAATTTCGCCTGCAATGTGCAATACACGGGCGGCGACGAAATGGACCAGAGCAATTGGACCCTACAGGGTCTGGACATACGCGAAAGCTGAATCCTCGGGATAGGAAAATGGAGTGGCAGGCCCTTCTACCGATCGGCCTGTCGCACCACCTGGGAGTCGGGCCATGAACCTGCCTGGCACGCGATGTCACAGGTGCTTGCCATCCAGCGTGTTCACTGTCGCAGTGGGCGACCAAAGTTTGATTGCACGGACACCTGCGCCTTGTTACGATCACGAGGCGTTGGCTGTCGCACCTTTGGGCGGTCAAGGCGGATAGTGCGGATGTGACTTGCAGCTAAGTGCGGAGCGAAGCGCCGCTTCGACGCAGTCCCGGTAGCAGGCCGCTTTCGGATAGCTCTACGTCCTCAGGCGGCCATGGAAGTAGTAAAACAAAAACTATACCGCTGGTTGAAAATAGCCATCGGCGGCCCACTCGGCATCCTGGCGTGGAGTGTTTCCGGCGCCAGCGCCGTCGCTGTGTTGATCTGGGGAATCAAGACGGTCGCAATACCGCTGCTGATGCTCAAAACAGCGTCGTGGGGTATCTGGGGCATCGGTGTAATCAAGGAGTCGAAAACTCGATCTGGTACGCCCTTCGAGCGGGATCTCGTCAGTAAGTCTTCCCGCCGGTCCGATTGATCAGATTCCACTTACGCCGCCTAAGCGGGCAGCCTTGGGGCTGATCCCATCAGCCGGCCGCAGCGAAGGAATGTTGCCGAGCGGTTTGCTCCACCCGACGAATACGGGCAGAATTGGCGGCTAATCCCCCCTGCGCCGAGTCACCCCAAATCCCGTCATTCGCTCCAGTTCCATGTCGCGACCTCCAGCCCTGTTCAGTTATCGGAAATTTTGGGCCCAACGTTTTGGTACGGCCTACCAGCTGCCGATGACACGGCAGGAAATGGACTCGCTCGGCTGGGATGCCTGCGACATCATTCTGGTGACCGGCGACGCGTATGTCGATCATCCGAGCTTTGGCATGGCGCTTATCGGGCGTCTGCTCGAAGCTCAGGGTTTTCGTGTCGGAATCATCGCGCAACCGGACTGGAGGTCCGCCGCAGATTTTTCGAGACTCGGGCGACCCACGCTCTTTTTCGGGGTCACCGGCGGCAACATGGATTCCATGGTGAACCGCTACACCTCGGACCGCCGCCTGCGCTCCGATGATGCCTACACGCCCGACGGCCAAGCGGACGCCCGCCCGGACCGGTGCGTCACCGTTTATGCGCAGCGGTGCCGCGAAGCGTTCAAGGATGTGCCGATCATCCTCGGTGGCATCGAGGCCAGCCTGCGACGGGTCGCGCACTTTGACTATTGGTCGGAGAAGGTGCGACGTTCGGTCCTCGTCGATGCCAAGGCCGACCTGCTCGTCTTCGGCAACGGCGAACGCCCGATCGTCGAGGTCGCGCACCGCCTGGCGGCTGGCGAAGCCGTCCGCAGCCTGACCGACATTCGCGGGACGGCCGTCGTCCTGCCATGCGCGCCCGAGGGTTGGCGAATTCTCGAACCGGCCGCGCCACCGCCGGGCACATTGGGGCCGGTTGCTACCGACCCCTACGCCGAGAAACCGGTCGCGTGCGCTACGGCATCTCCGGATGAGGGATCGCGCGAAGCGGTCATCCAGATCAAGCGGCGCAACCTCCGGACGGCGATCCGTTTGCCAGACTACACCGCACTCAAGGACGACACGCTGCTGTACGCCCATGCGTCCCGTTTATTGCACCTCGAAACCAATCCGCACAATGCCCGTCCGTTGATTCAGCGGCATGGTGATCATGAGGTGTGGGTCAATCCGCCCGCATTCCCGCTGGAAACCGCGGAAATGGACGGCGTCTACGAGCTGCCCTATAGCCGAATGCCGCACAGGTCCTACGGCAGCGCGCGGATCCCGGCGTTCGAGATGATCCAGCATTCGGTGACGATCATGCGGGGCTGTTTCGGCGGGTGCACCTTTTGCTCGATCACCGAACACGAAGGACGCATTATCCAGAATCGTTCGGAGGATTCGATCATCCGCGAGGTCGAGGCGGTTCGAGACACGTCACCCGCGTTCACCGGGGTCATTTCGGATCTGGGCGGCCCCACGGCCAACATGTACCGGTTAGCATGCAAGAGTCCGGAAATCGAGCAGGCCTGCCGCCGGCTCTCCTGTGTCTACCCCGGAATCTGCCGGAATCTCAATACCGACCACGCACCGTTGATCCGGCTCTACCGGCGTGCGCGGGCCCTGCCCGGCATCAAGAAGATTCTCATCGCGTCGGGGCTGCGTTACGACCTCGCGGTCACAGACCCGGAATATGTGAAGGAGTTGGTGACCCACCATGTCGGCGGTTACCTGAAGATCGCGCCCGAGCATACGGAATCCGGCCCACTGTCCAAGATGATGAAGCCCGGTATCGGGTCCTATGACCGCTTCAAGTCGATGTTCGACCGCTACTCGCGTGAGGCCGGAAAGGAGCAATACCTGATCCCCTATTTCATCGCGGCGCACCCTGGGACACGGGATGAGGACATGCTCGAGCTGGCGCTGTGGCTCAAGCGCAATGGCTTTCGAGCCGATCAGGTTCAGGCGTTCCTGCCGTCACCCATGGCCATGGCGACAGCCATGTACCGGTCCGGAAAGAACCCACTGCACCGGATTTCGTCCGACAGCGAGTCGGTCTACGTACCGCGCGGCCACCGGCAGCGGCGGCTGCACAAGGCATTTCTGCGCTACCACGACCCCAAGAATTGGCCGCTCCTGCGCGACGCACTGCGGCGGATGGGTCGAGCGGACCTGATCGGCAATGGCCAGCGACAATTGATTCCCGCCTGGCAGCCTGCTGAACCGGGCAACGCGTCAGCGGCGCCGCGCGGATCCAAACAACCATTCCGCACGCAACACACGGGCCTCCCGGACCGCGTCAGGTCGAACAAGAAAGGCGCCGGCCGACACCGCACCGGGACCACCCGCACCCGTTAGCCCCCTGCAAGTCCCCGCACTGCGCCCCCGCCGGGAGCGCCCAACAAAAGAAGAGGATTGCCCTGCATGAAAGTCAGTCTGTTGACCGCTACGCAGAATGTCGAGAAGACGATGCCTTTCGTCTTCTATCGCTGGGTCGTTTTTCTCGCACTGGCGTTCGGCTTCATCTTCGCGGCATTGGCCGGCGCGGGAACGGCGATCGCCGTGTTCTCGCTCAGCGCGAATCCGACGCTTTTCGCTAATGTCGGTGCCGTGGCCGGCTTCACGGCGTTCGGTTGGCTCCTGCGCCGTTTCTGGGGTAGCGTCGAAACGGCGGTCGTGACTCCCCATCTGCTGCTGCTCAGCAAAGTCGTCAAGGGAGAGCTGATCCCGGCCGGCAAGGCGCAGCTGCAATTCGCGAAGCAGACAGCCGCCGAGTACCTGCCCGCGACCGCACAGCCGCGCCAGCTGAACGCAAAGGTGAGGGCCACACTGAGTGAGTTGCCGCAGCTCGCCGGACTTTCCGTCGTGCCGCCCGTTCATCCGAAACTCGCTCCGTTCATCCAACGGCTCACGGCATGGATCAGCCGCTCGAATGCGGATGCCGTGATCGCACGCGTGGGGAACACCCGGGAACAAGGTCCCTGGCGCGTCGCACAGCTTGGCATAATGAGACAGTCGCATGACCTCAAGACCTACGTGACGCAACGGGGCTACGTCGCCCTGGTCATGCTGGTCGGTTGGATCGTGGCCTACGCAGTGCTGCTGATTCCCTGCCTCAAGATCGCTGCCGCGCTCCCCTTTCCGACGAGCTTCTGGCCCTATGTCGTCGCGGCTGTGCTGAGCTGGAACCTCAAAGCGTCCTTCCTCGACCCGATCGCCCAAGCGGCGATAATCCGTTTCGATCAGGAAATGGACCGGACCGAGCCCGGACCGGCCCTGGCGACCGGACTCATGGAATCGATTCCCGAGTTTCGCGAGATCGCTTCCGGTGCCGATGCGCGAGGCTGAGCCCTGACGGCAGGCGATTCCCACGTGCTACCTCAGGCAACGCGGCATCCGGTGACGCCGCGGCCGCTTCATGCCCGGATTTGACTTTGGCCGCCGATCCGATAGATTTGACAAGCTTTACTTCAGGGTCTTACCCGATGCGTATCGAACAAGAAGCACTGACCTTCGACGACGTTCTTCTGGTGCCCGCCCACTCGGCCATCCTGCCTCGCGACGTGGCTCTGGAAACGCGTCTGACGCGCTCCATCTCGGTCAATATCCCGTTGCTCGCAGCGGCCATGGATACGGTGACCGAATCCCGCCTCGCGATCACGATCGCCCAGGAAGGCGGCATCGGCATCATCCACAAGAACATGTCGGTCGAGCGACAAGCCTACGAGGTGCGCTGCGTCAAGAAGTACGAGAGCGGCGTCATCAAGGAACCGATCGCGGTGGGACCGCAGACGACCATCCGCGAGGTCATGGAACTGACTCGCGAAAAGCGCATTTCCGGCGTCCCCATCGTTGAAGGCGATGCGCTGGTCGGCATCGTGACCAGCCGCGACCTGCGCTTCGAAACCCGGCTCGACGAGCCGGTCACGAGGGCGATGACACCGAAAGAGAAACTTGTCACCGTTGTCGAGGGCGCCAGCAAGGAAGAAGCGATACGGCTGCTGCACCAGCATCGCATCGAGAAGATTCTGGTCGTCAACAAGGACTTCCAGCTGCGCGGTCTGATCACGGTCAAGGATATCCAGAAGTCGAAGGACTACCCTAAAGCCTGCAAGGACGATCAGGAACAGCTGCGTGTCGGAGCAGCGGTCGGGACCGGAACCGGCACGGAAGAGCGCGTCGAGGCGCTGATCGAGGCCGGCGTGGACGTCATCATCGTCGATACCGCTCACGGCCATTCGCAGGGCGTCCTGGACCGCGTTGCCTGGGTAAAGCGGCACTTTCCCGCGGTACAGGTGATCGGCGGCAATATCGCAACCGGCGATGCCGCCCGCGCGCTGGTCGACGTCGGCGCGGATGCCGTGAAGGTCGGCATCGGCCCCGGCTCGATCTGCACGACCCGGATCGTCGCCGGCGTGGGGATTCCGCAAATCACAGCCGTTTCCAATGTCGCTGCGGCGCTGGAAGGGACCGGCGTACCATTGATCGCCGACGGCGGCATTCGCTACTCGGGCGACGTCGCTAAGGCACTCGCCGCAGGCGCGCATACGGTCATGATCGGCAGCCTGTTTGCCGGGACCGAGGAAGCGCCCGGCGAAGTGGAACTGTATCAGGGACGCTCGTACAAGTCCTACCGCGGCATGGGTTCACTGGGCGCGATGTCGCAGCAGCAAGGTTCCAGCGACCGTTACTTCCAGGAATCGGCCGAAGCCGAGAAACTGGTCCCGGAAGGGATCGAAGGTCGGGTGCCGTACAAAGGCACGCTCGGCGCCATCGTGCTGCAATTGCTCGGCGGCGTCCGGGCAGCGATGGGCTATACCGGCTGCCGCACGATAGAAGAGCTGCGGACCAAAGCCCGCTTCGTGCGCATCACCAGCGCGGGCATGCGCGAAAGCCATGTCCATGATGTGGCCATAACGAAAGAGGCGCCCAACTACCGCCTCGACTGACCGATCCACTGCCTTCCCGCGTACTTCATGTCCAACATCCATCAACACCGGATCCTGATCCTGGATTTCGGTTCGCAGTACACCCAGTTGATCGCCCGCCGCGTACGCGAGATCGGGGTCTACTGCGAAATCCATGGCCACGCCGCCAGTGACGCGGCGATACGCGAATTTTCCCCGCGTGGCATCATCCTGTCGGGAGGTCCCGAAACCGTGCTCGGTGCCGACGCCCCGCGCGCCGCCGACGCGGTGTTCGACCTCGGCGTTCCCGTGCTTGGCATCTGCTACGGTATGCAGACCATGGCCCAGCAACTCGGGGGTACCGTCGAGGCCGCAGCCCACCGCGAATTCGGGTATGCGCAGGTGCGCGCCCGCGGGCATTCGCAGCTGCTACGCGACATCGAAGACCACGCCACACCCGAGGGTTATGGCCTGCTCGATGTGTGGATGAGCCATGGCGATCAGGTCGCGGTCTTGCCACCCGGCTTCAAGCTGATCGCCAGCACCGATACCGCGCCCATCGCCGGTATGGCCGATGAGGCGCGGGGCTTCTATGGTCTGCAGTTCCACCCCGAAGTCACACACACGCGCCAGGGCAAACGGCTGCTCGAACGTTTCGTAAAGGAAATCTGCGCCTGCGACACACTGTGGACTGCCCGCAACATCGTCGACGACAGCGTCCGTACGATCTGTGAACGCGTCGGCAACGACCAGGTCATTCTGGGCCTGTCCGGCGGCGTCGATTCATCCGTCGTTGCGGCCTTGCTGCACAAGGCGATCGGCGATCGCCTCGTCTGCGTTTTCGTCGATACGGGCTTGCTGCGTCTGAACGAAGGCGATCAGGTCATGGCGACCTTCACCCAGCACATGGGGGTTCGCGTCGACCGCGTCGACGCCGAGGAGACCTTTCTCTCGGCGCTGGCCGGTGTGGAGGATCCCGAGCAGAAGCGAAAAATCATCGGCCGCCTTTTCGTCGAGATCTTCGAAGCCGAATCCGCCAAGTTCGCAACCGCCCGCTGGCTCGCACAAGGCACGATTTATCCGGACGTGATCGAGTCGGCCGGCACTCCGTCCGGCGGCGCGCACGTCATCAAGTCGCACCACAATGTCGGCGGTCTGCCCGAGCGGATGAACCTCAAGCTGCTCGAACCGCTGCGCGAACTCTTCAAGGACGAGGTCCGTCAGGTCGGTCTGGAACTCGGGCTGCCCTACGACATGGTGTTCCGACACCCGTTTCCCGGGCCCGGCCTGGGCGTCCGCATCCTCGGCGAGGTCCGGAAGGCGTATGCCGACCTGCTGCGCCGGGCCGACGCGATCTTCATCGAAGAGCTCGTCAAACATGACCTCTATGCCAAGGTGAGTCAGGCCTTCGCGGTGTTTCTACCGGTGAAATCCGTCGCGGTAATGGGTGATGGACGGCGCTACGACTATGTGATCGCGCTGCGCGCGGTCGAAACCATCGATTTCATGACCGCGCGTTGGGCCCACCTGCCCTACGAATTCCTCGACATCGTCTCGCGCCGGATCATCAACGAAACCCCCGGCATTTCACGGGTCACTTACGACATTTCCGGAAAGCCGCCGGCGACGATCGAGTGGGAATAGGCAATCCGGTTACGTCCACGATCGAGACGGACGACGAATTGTGGATGGCCCGGGCGCTCGAACTCGCGCGCTGCGCCGAGGCCCTGGGTGAGGTTCCGGTGGGCGCGGTGCTGGTCAGGGAGGGGCGGACCGTCGCCGAGGGCTTCAACACACCGATCCGACTGTCCGACCCCACGGCCCATGCCGAAATCGTTGCGTTGCGGGAAGGCGGCCGGAGCGAGGGCAATTACCGGCTCGTCGGTTGCACGCTCTATGTGACGCTGGAGCCCTGCGTCATGTGCATGGGCGCCATTCTGAATGCCCGGCTGCAGCGCCTCGTATTCGGCGCGACGGATCCGCTGCGCGGCGCCGTCTGCAGCCAGTTGCAACTGACCGACGCAAGCTTCGCCAATCACCGCGTCGCGTACCGCGGCGGGGTCCTGGCCGAAGCTTGCGGGCAGGTGCTCAGGAACTTCTTTCAGACCCGGCGATAGCTTCCCAGGACTCGTACTCCACGCTGCAGACGACGCCCGGCACTACTCTCCCATCTGCAACAAGAGACCGCGCTTCCGGGCGATGTGAAAGCCCAGCAACAGCACGCCCACGCCCAGCCCGAGATAGATCACATTCAGACCCACGGCGGCCCAGAAATGATCCGCAGAAAAATGGTGTTCCTGCATCGTTGCCCGCATGCCTTCAAAAACATGCGCCGAAGGCAGCGACAGCGCAATTCCCTGCAACCACTCCGGCAATGTCGCGATCGGATAGTAGATTCCGCTCAGCGGCGCGAAGGCGAAGATGATCGCCCAGGCCAGGCCTTCCGCTCCCAGCCCCCAGCGCAACACCATCGCAACGACCATCAGCCCGATGGACCAGCCCATGACGATCAGGTTGACGAAGAACGCGAGCAGCGGCAACCCCATATCGAAGATCGAGTATTCGTACAGGAGGATTGCCAATCCTGCCGCGGCCCCGACGCCGATTAACGTCCGCAGCATGCTGATGACTAGCAACGCCAGAATCAGTTCGATCGGCCGCAATGGGCTGACGAACAGATTGCCCAGATTGCGCGAATACATCTCCTCGAAGAAAGGCAGCGCCACGCCGAGCTGCGCGCGAAACAGCACATCCCACAACAGCACGGCAGCGATGAGCAATCCCGAGACCTCGGCTAGCCAATGCCCCTGCCCGACCAAAAACTTGCTGATCAGTCCCCACAAGATCATCTGCACGGTCGGCCAATAGGCCAGCTCCAGCAGGCGCGGCCATGAGCTCTGCATCAGGTACAGGTATCGGACGATAAGGGCCAACACCCTGCGGCTGGCGCCGATCATCGCGCAGCTCCCTCCGGTTGGCGTTCATCGCCACGCGCAATGTCGATGAAGACTTCCTCCAGATTGGACCGTCCATAGCGCTGCAGCAGCGAGGCGGGCGTTCCACGGTCGACGATGCGCCCCTTCCTCAACATGACCACATCGTCGCACAGCCGCTCGACCTCGAACATATTGTGCGATGCGAGCAGCACCGTGGCTCCGATTCGGCGTTGGTAGTCGCTGAGCCAGCCGCGGACGCGGTCCGCCGAGGCCGGATCCAGGGATGCCGTCGGTTCGTCCATCAGCAGCACCCGCGGCTCGTTGATCAGCGACTTCGCCAGCGATACGCGGGTCTTCTGTCCCGCCGACAGGGAACCGTACTTGCGCTGCCAGATTTCATCGAGATCGAAGGTCCGCGCCACTTCGCGCAGGCGCTCGCGCCGGCGACGGATGCCGTACAGGCGAGCGTAAACGTCGAGGTTTTGCGCCACCGTCAGCCGGTGCGGGAGATCGACATAAGGCGACGTGAAATTCATTGAGGGCAGCACGGCATGCCGATGCCGGATCACATCCGTGCCGAGGATCCGCACCTCGCCGGAGGTGGGCAATAGCAGCCCCAGCAGTATCGATAGCGTGGTCGTCTTGCCGGCGCCGTTGCCGCCGAGAAGGGCACAGGTTCCTCCTGCCGGCACGCTGAACGAAATCCCGTCCACTGCATTGACCTGTTTGTACTGCTTTCGCAGGTCGCGCACGATGATCGCGTGTTCCATCACAGCTCCGGCGTTCTCCCTTTTTGCGGCTCAGCGGCGCGTGTATCGGTGCTTCACTCCGGCAGGAAAGTACTCCGGGTCTTCGAAGCTTCGAAGCGTCACCGTCGGCCATTGTCGTTCCAGCGGGACGTAGTTGGCAAACTCGCTGTTGATCCGCCGCAGTTCGCGCTGGACCGACCCGGCGAGCCCGGCAACATCGACGGCAGCGGGATCGATGCCGGGCGCAAGCTCCACGACCAGGCTCAGGAACGTGTCGCCCGTTGCGGCTTCGGGGACCTGCAACACGAACTTGCCGGTCAGCCACCTGGCGAATTCCGGGGCTTCCAGGCCGACCGTGACGTTCTCGGGATAGATGTTGGCGCCGTAAAACGACACGGTGAAGTCCGCTCGGCCGAAGACATAGACGAAGGGCAACGGGCGCGCCGAACCGTCCGCAGGAAAACCGAAGTCTTCAATCGGTGGTGCGCCAAAGTCGCTGAGCCGGGCCCGCATCTCGTCGAAACCGACCAGGCCACCCCGGTCGGCAATATGGTATCGGACCAGCGGCACGCCACCGTCGCCGGTCACGACCAGCGTGTTGTCGTAGGTCTCGAAATAGCGGCTGACTGGATCGTATTGCACCAGCGTCGGCAGTCGCGACTCCCCGAACAACTCCCGGGCCGCAGCGGGATTCGCCGCAAAAAAGCGGCGGATCGCGATGCTCAGGGGCGTCTCGTTGCCCAGAACGCCCCCGTCGGCGGTACCGTAGAGCGACGCCGTCGACCGGCACAGGTCGACTCCACCCGCGCGGGCACAGACCAGGGCGCGCCACTCCTCGCTGAACACTTCGCCCGCAAATACCATCCGGATGTTGTACGCTGTCCAGTCGACCCCCGCGGCCTTGCCGGCATCGAGCACATCCTTCACGAAGGGCGGATAGCCCAGCAACACCGTCTGGTCGAAATGCGGTGCCAGTTCCTCGACGACCCGAAAAATCTCGTCCTTCTTGTTGCCGGGTGTCGCGACGGTGATCGGATAACCCTTCTGTGCGAGCAGCCAGAGGCAGGAGGTGGTGTAGATACCGCCGACCCAGTTGCCCAGCGCGAAGCAGACGATCGCCAAGGTGCGACGCCGGTGCGCGTCGAAGCCGTCTCTGAAGACCTGTTCGAAACGTACGGCAACGTCGTGCTCCAGCGCAGCGGAACGCGGCCAGAATGTGGGACGCCCCGTGGACCCGGTGGATACCGCGACCCGATCGAAGACGCTCAACTCACCGCCCCAGCAGCGCGCGGGCAGCGGGTAGCACTGCATGTAGCCCGGCTTCGTCATCAGCGGCAGCCGCGCGAAGTCTGCGTCCGCGCGCGGCGCGGTGGGATCCACACCGTGGCTGCGCAGAAACTCCCGGTAGGCCGGCACCTTGTCGATAACGGCAGCCGCCAGTGCCGCCGCCGCGGCCGCGCCTGCGCTCTCGGTATGACCGGCAAGCAGTGCGTCGAGCGGTTCGGTCAGAAAGGTGCTGGGCATTGCGATCGCCGTCCTGAGAACTACCATGGTCCGGACAGCGTCGGTCGGCAGACCGCCATTCCCCTACCGACAGGCAGAGACAACGGAAGCGGCAGCCAAAAAAACGCCAAGGTTCCGGGATCGGAGGATTGTATCTCATCCCTCGAACCACACTCAGCGCGCGAGGTATCGAGCTCATGGCGCTGCATAGCTCGCGCGCCAACGCTAGAACGTGCCCTATCGGCGGGCGAAGTCGCAACCCGCACATCGGCGTCGACGCCTTTTGCGTTAAACTTGTGTCCCGCGTGAGAGGTCGACGTGTCCAGGGCCGGACGGACTTCCCATCGATCATCAAGCGGCATCGAAGTTACGCGGCCCCGCGTCGGCACCATCGCCCCTTTGGGGCGGATACCCCCTTAGACGGCCCCATCAATGCCTTCCTGTTCCTGAAGAAGATGCGTGAGACATTCATTGCTCCGGCAGGCTTGCCCACCGTGCGAAGTGCTTCGTCACCAGTCCCGGATCGATATGCCGGACCGACCGTTCCCGGTCTTGCCGCCGCCCGGGCCGTGGGCCTATTGGTGCTGCTGTTTGTCGGCATCAGCGCCCTGCCCCGGTTGGCACTGGCCCAGGTCAGCGTGGGCGGAACGATCACCGCGCCGATGCTGCTGGCGCAGTATGACGACGAGGACGACGACGAGGACGACGATGATGGGGACTACGGGGCCGGCAGTGCATCGCAACCACGCGCCTACACGCCTCCCGCACGGAACTATCACTACGATACTTACCGCGCCCCCCAGCGCGCTGCGCCGCACCGCGCCAAACGACACCCTCCAGCCCGGAAACCGGTACATCGATCCCGATCGACGCGCCATGTCGCAGCATCCCACCGCGCCCGGGCCCATCACGCACAGCGACCTCATCGGACCACTCGCGGGCATGTGACCCGGCATCGGCCCGCGCAGGCTCACGCCCGCCATCGTCACGCGCACGCCGCCCATCGCCACACGGGGTCTCGCGCTGCCGCACGGCCGGCATCGCACCGCAGCGCAACGCGGCATGCTGCGCGCCGACACACCGCGGCGACCCACTATCGGGCTAAGGCGAGCCATCGCAAGGCGGTCGCGTCGAGATCGCATTCGAACCATCGCGCATCGCTCAAGAAATCCGGCCAGCATCGAGCGGCCCGCCACGGCTCGTCTCGGCGCTACACGCAGCAAGGAAGGCATAGCCACTCGCGGCAGCGGGACAAGCGGCATGTCGCGCCACAGAGCCGAAGGGCTCACACCAAGAGCACGCGGCGCGCTGCAAGCGCGTCGAAAGCACGCGCGCGCGACCGCGCGACGGGACAGCGGCGGCCCGCGCGTCATGGTCACGCGGCCGCCGGCAAGGCCAGACCCGCCGCGCACACCAAATCCACTCGCTCGGCAAAGCCAGGCCATGGGCAGCGCCGGGGGCAGTTAAACCCATCGCCAAAATCCCGCGCCAAAGCTCCGGGCCGGCCATCGCGCCACACTGCCGCACGCAGCGGCGGCCGCAGCCCTGCAGCGGCGAAGAACGGACGAACCCGCACGACGGCACGCTCATCGAGCCGCCCGCGGGCGAAGGGTAAACAACGCGCCCATCGATGACAGCAGATGACTCGCCACTGAAGGTTCAGGAATTCTGTAGCTCGATGACCCTGTTGACCTTGACCGTCCGCTGCGCGGCGGCGATCGGCGGCGGGGCAGCCGCCTCCATGATCATCGCTCGCGCGTTCGCATAGACCGGTAGCGGCGAGGAGTCGCCCGTATCGACCCGCAGCGTAACGATGCGTTAACCGCTTCGGCCCAATTCTCGGGTGACCAGATCGGCCCGCTCCTGAAAGGCCTTCAATGCCGCCGCGATCAGGCTATCCTCGACCTCCCGCATCCGTTCCGGCGAGACCTGATACGCGATTGATTCCAGGCTCAGGTCGCGCTGAAACTCTCCCAGCAATGATCCAAGCAAGGCGGCATCCCGGCATTCCAGTCGGAGCGACTGCCGGACCCGCCAGCCGCTCACCCGGGCCTTCTGATGGACCGCCTCCGTCCGCCAATCCAGCGTCTGTGCCGAGATCCCCGGAACCTGTTGTAAACGTTGGAGGGCTTTCGCTACCGATTGATTGACCTCATTGGCCAGCGGTGCAGCCACCGGTCCCTCCAGTTGGCAAAACAGCACCGCCACGAGCATATCGTTCGGTGCTTCCGCTGAAGCCGAAGCCATGAACTCGACGTGGTCACAGCTCAATGCCCCCCTCCCTATTCTCGGCACATTCACTGCCCCTGTCCCCAAGGGCAATGAACAGGGCCCAACCCGGTCTCCTCAGACTCACCCCATGCCTTAGGCTGACGTCTGCAACGCGCAGCACCGCGGCGGGCCAGCCAGCCGACCCTTCACTGACAGACGAGGATGGATGCCCGGCTCCCCTCGAATCAATACCCAGGGCTTGGAGTACCCGGAGCGACCGCCGGCAAGTCCGGGGCCGCGGCTGCGACAACGCCATTCCACAACCAGTTTGCACGGTCTTTCCGCTTTCCCCAGAACATCCTCTTTACGCGAGAGCCTGGTGTTTTTGCGAACTTTTTACTCGCACCTGACTTAACCTGCTCCGCGTCGGCAGCGTCCGCATGGGTCCTGCCAACTGACATCGCTTTGTGATTGCCGCATACCCGGCCGCGTCGGGCGAGCCGCGACAACCTCCGAAAAGGTGACCTTATGGACCTGATTTTCCTCACGCTGTTGGCTGTCTTCGCCGCGCTGACGGCAGCGCTGATCTATGGCTGCGACCGCCTGCGGAGAACGCCATGAACCTGCTTTACATCGCTTGCGGCGGCCTGGCGCTCGCCTTGTTTGTTTACCTGGTCGTAGCCCTCTTCTTCCCGGAGAAATTCTGATGACTGCCAACAGTGTGTTGCAGATCACGGTGTACGTGCTGGTGCTGCTGGCCTGCGCCAAGCCGCTGGGCGGCTACATGGCGCGCATCTACGAGGACCGGCCTGCCGGCTTGAACCGTTGGCTTGCACCGGTCGAGCGCCTGATCTACCGCCTGTGCTCGGTCAACCCGGCGGTCGAAATGCGCTGGACCGACTACACCGTGGCCTTGTTGCTGTTCAACCTGCTCGGGCTGTTGGCGTTGTTCGCGCTGCAGCGCCTGCAGGGCGTGCTCCCGCTGAATCCGCAGCACCTGCCCGGCATCAGCCCGGATTCCGCCTTCAATACCGCGGTGAGCTTCGCGACGAACACCAATTGGCAGGGCTACGGCGGCGAGATCACGATGAGCTACCTGACCCAGATGCTGGGGCTGACGGTGCAGAACTTCGTCTCTGCAGCAACCGGGATGGCAGCGCTGGTTGCATTGACCCGCGGGTTCGCGCGTCGCAACGCCGACACGATCGGCAATTTCTGGGTCGACCTGACCCGCGGCACACTGTACATCCTGCTGCCGCTCGCGACCGCGCTGGCCTTGGTGCTGGTGAGCCAGGGCGTGGTCCAGACCTTCAGTCCATACCGTACCGTGGCACTGACCCAACCGGTGACCTACGAGCAAGCAAAACTGGGCGACGACGGCCAGACGCTGGAGGACGCGGCCGGAAATCCGGTCACAGAGACGGTTGCAGTCAGGGAGCAGACGCTCGCAGTCGGACCGGCCGCATCGCAAATCGCGATCAAGCAACTCGGCACGAATGGCGGCGGCTTCTTCAACGTGAACTCGGCGCACCCGTTCGAGAACCCGACGCCGCTGTCGAATTTTCTCGAGATGCTGGCGATCCTGCTCATCCCCGCGGCGCTGTGTCACACCTTCGGTGTGCTCATCGGCGACACCCGGCAGGGCTGGGCGATACTGGCGGCGATGACGGTGGTTTTCGTCACGCTGATCGTCGTCATCGTCCCGCTGGAACAGGCAGGCAACCCAGCCCTCAGCGCTCTCGGCGTCGACCAGCAACCCCAGGCGAGCCAGCCCGGCGGCAACATGGAAGGTAAGGAAACGCGTTTTGGCATCACCAATTCGGCACTGTGGGCCCTCGCGACGACAGCGGCATCGAACGGGTCGGTCAACGCGATGCACGACTCGTTCACCCCACTCGGGGGCATGATTCCGATGTGGCTGATGCAATTGGGTGAGGTCATCTACGGCGGCGTCGGCTCCGGTCTGTACGGCATGATCGTGTTCGCGATCGTCGCGGTCTTCGTCGCCGGCCTGATGATCGGGCGCACCCCGGAATACCTCGGCAAGAAAATCGAGGCCTATGAGGTCAAGATGGCCTCGCTGGTGATCCTGATCCCGCCGTTCGTCGTCCTGGTCGGAACCGCTGTTGCGGTGATGGTCGATGTCGGCAAGGCGTCAGTCGCCAATGCGGGAGCCCACGGCTTCAGCGAGATCCTGTATGCCTTCTCATCTGCCGGCAACAACAACGGCAGCGCCTTCGCCGGGCTGTCCGCCAACACCCCCTTCTACAACACCGCGCTGGGCCTGGCGATGCTGTTCGCCCGCTACTGGCTGGCCGTTCCGACGCTGGCGATCGCCGGCGCCCTCGCCGCGAAGAAAGTCGTGCCCTTCGGGCCCGGCTCGCTGCCGACCCACACCCCGCTGTTCGTGGTGCTGCTGATCGGTACTGTGCTGATCGTCGGCGCGCTGGCCTTCCTGCCGGTGCTGGCGCTCGGCCCGGTGGTCGAACATTTGCAACTGTTCGGCGCGCACTGACGAGTCAACGAGGGATCACTATGAGCAACGAGAAGTCACACGCAAGTTTATACGGTCCGGACATTCGGACGCCGGCCCTGAAGCGTCCCCACTCGGCCCTGCTGGGCCCGGAGTTGTTGCAGCAGGCCGTCTGGGAATCCTTCGGAAAGCTGGCGCCGCAGACCCAGTTTAAGAACCCCGTCATGTTCGTCGTGTACCTGGGGAGCATCCTGACGACGCTACTGTGGCTACAGGCACTGTTCGGACAGGGCGAGGCCCCGGCGGGATTCATTTTCGCCGTCACGGTGTGGCTGTGGTTTACGGTCCTGTTCGCAAACTTCGCCGAAGCGGTGGCCGAGGGCCGTAGCAAGGCACAGGCCGCCTTCCTGCGCAGCGCCAAGCGGGACATCATGGCCAAGAAGCTGGACGCGCCGCGACGCGATGCCAACTACTCGAAGGTCGCGAGCCCGTTACTGCGTCGCGGCGATGTGGTCATCGTGGAAGCGGGCGACTTCGTCCCCGGCGACGGTGAAGTGATCGAGGGCGTCGCCTCGGTCGACGAAAGCGCGATCACCGGTGAAAGCGCGCCGGTGATCCGCGAGTCCGGGGGCGACTTCAGTTCGGTCACCGGCGGCACCCGCGTGCTGTCGGACTGGCTGGTCGTCAGGATCAGCACCAATCCGGGCGAATCGTTCCTGGATCGCATGATCGCGATGGTCGAGAGCGCGAAGCGCCAGAAGACCCCGAACGAGATCGCGCTGACGATCCTGCTGGTCGCCTTCACGCTGATTTTCCTGAAAACGACGGCAACGTTGCTGCCGTTCTCTCTGTACAGCGTCGAGACCGCCGGTGGCGGGCAACCGATCACCATCACGGTCCTGGTCGCCTTGCTGGTGTGTCTGATCCCGACGACGATCGGCGGCCTCCTGTCAGCCATCGGGGTGGCGGGAATCGGCCGCATGATGCAGAAGAATGTGGTGGCAACCTCCGGTCGCGCGGTCGAAGCCGCCGGGGACGTCGATGTGCTGCTGCTCGACAAGACCGGCACGATCACGCTGGGCAACCGGCATGCATCGACCTTCATTCCCGCTACCGGCGTACTGGAAAACGAACTGGCCGACGCCGCCCAGTTGGCCTCGCTGGCCGATGAGACCCCGGAGGGGCGCAGCATCGTGGTCCTCGCCAAGCAGAAGTACGGGCTCCGCGAACGCGACATACATGCATTGGGCGCGACCTTCGTGCATTTCACGGCGCAGACGCGCATGAGTGGCGTCAATCTGGAGGGACGGCAGATCCGCAAGGGCGCTGCGGACGCCGTCAGTGCCCATGTGCTGGAATTGGGCGGTACGTTTCCACGCCAGATCCAGTCCCTGGTGGATGATGTGGCACGCCGCGGCAGCACGCCGCTCGTGGTCGCCGACGGTGCCCGGGCGCTGGGTGTCATCGAACTCAAGGACATCGTCAAGGGCGGCATCAAGGAGCGCTTTGCCGAACTGCGGCAGATGGGCATCAAGACCATCATGATCACCGGCGACAACCGCCTGACGGCCGCCGCGATCGCAGCCGAGGCCGGCGTCGACGATTTCCTCGCTGAAGCGACCCCGGAAGCCAAGCTCAAGCTGATCCGGAAGCACCAGGAGGATGGCCGGCTGGTGGCGATGACCGGCGACGGCACTAATGATGCTCCGGCGCTGGCCCAGGCCGACGTCGCCGTGGCGATGAACACCGGCACCCAGGCCGCCAAGGAAGCGGGCAACATGGTCGATCTCGACTCGAATCCGACCAAGCTGATCGAGATCGTCGAGACCGGAAAGCAGATGTTGATGACACGCGGCGCACTGACCACGTTCAGCATCGCCAACGACGTCGCCAAGTATTTCGCAATCATCCCGGCGGCGTTCGCCAGCACCTATCCCGTCCTGGGGGTCCTTAACGTGATGGGCCTCGCGACACCGGCCAGCGCGATCCTGTCCGCCGTGATCTTCAACGCGCTGATCATCGTCGCATTGATCCCACTGGCCTTGAAAGGCATCCGCTACCGCCCGGTCGGAGCCGCGCAACTGCTGCGTACCAACCTGTTGATCTACGGGTTGGGCGGACTGATCGTGCCGTTCATCGGGATCAAGGCGATCGATATGCTGCTGGTCAGCGTAGGGCTCGTTTAATTCTTGGACCAACACCGCCGTCCGGGTAACCCGCCGGTTCGGCGCCGGAGAGAATGCCATGTATCAACACTTGAAACCCGCGATCCTGATGCTGCTGGTCTGGACGTTGCTGACGGGAACCGTCTACCCGACCGCCGTGACTAGCCTCGCCTACCTGCTCTTCCCGGAACAGTCGGAAGGCAGCCTGTTACTGGGCCCGGACGGCGCGCCGTCCGGCTCGCGGCTGATCGGCCAGCCCTTCAGCGATCCAAAATACTTCTGGGGGCGCCCTTCGGCAACTGCACCCTATCCTTACAACGCGGCCGCATCCAGCGGTAGCAACCTCGGGCCGCGCAACCCCGCATTGGTGCAAGCGGTGAGCGCACGTATCGCCGCGCTGCGCGCCACCGATACGGGCAACTCAGCGTCGATCCCCGTGGATCTGGTGACCGCGTCGGGCAGCGGTCTGGATCCGCACATCAGTCCCGCAGCTGCCGCCTACCAGGTGCCACGGGTGGCTAAACAACGCGGCCTACCTGTCGCCGCACTGCAGGAATTCGTAGAGCGGTACGTCGAGTCCAGACAATTCGGTATTCTTGGGGAAGCACGCGTCAACGTGGTCGAACTCAACCTCGCACTCGACCGCTCGACCTCGTTGAAGCCGGTGCGCTGATTCGCTGCCGAGCCGAACGAGGGTTTACCCCCACCGCACTTGCCCTGTCCAATGAATCAGTTCGAACGCCCTGATCCCGACGTGTTGCTCGCCAAGGTCGAACGCGCTCAGGAGAAGGCGCGGCGCGGGCGGCTGAAGGTGTTCTTCGGTGCGGCAGCGGGCGTCGGCAAGACCTACACGATGCTGCAGGCCGCGCGCGAACGTCGCGCCGAGGGATTCGACGTCGTCGTCGGACTGGTCGAGACCCATGGCCGCAAGGAGACGGCTGCGCTGCTCGAAGGCCTGGAAGTGCTGCCGACGCGGATCGTCGAACATCGCGGTGCACAGTTGCGCGAGTTCGATCTCGATGGGGCGCTGAAGCGCCGGCCCACTGTCATCCTGGTGGATGAACTCGCGCATACCAATGCCCCCGGTTCACGGCATCCGAAACGCTGGCAGGACGTCGATGAACTGCTCGAAGCCGGTATCAACGTCTACACGACCCTGAACGTCCAGCACCTGGAAAGCCTGAACGACGACGTCAGCCAGATATCCGGCATCCGGGTCTGGGAAACGGTCCCCGACACCGTATTCGAAGCCGCCGATGAGGTCGAACTGGTGGACCTTCCGCCGGACGAACTGCTCATTCGTCTCAAGGAAGGAAAGGTCTATTTTCCGGAACAGGCCCGGCGGGCCCTGGAGAACTTCTTCCGCAAGGGCAATCTGATCGCGTTGCGCGAACTGGCATTGCGTCAGACGGCAAGCCGCGTCGATGCCGAGATGCAGGATTACCGCGATGACCATGCCATCCGCGAGGTATGGCAAGTCAGCGAGCGCATCCTCGTCGCCATCGGCCCGACACCGCTGGCCGAGCGTCTTGTGCGCGCCGGCAAGCGTCTTGCGAGCGGCCTGAAAGCCGAGTGGATCGTGGTGTACGCCGAAACGCCACAGTTGCAGCGACTCGCCCCCGAACGCCGGGACGGCATACTGCGCATGCTGCGCCTGGCCGAACAACTCGGCGCCGAGACGACCACCCTGTCCGGCCCCGAGATCAGCCAACTGCTGATCGATTTCGCCAATGAACGCAATGTAACGAAGATCGTCATGGGCAAGCCGAGTCGGCGGGGATGGCGCCGCTGGCTGTTGGGCTCGGTGGTGGACACGGTCATCGCGCATGCCCACAACATCAACGTCTATTTGTTGGGCAGCCCGGGCGCATCCCAAGCCGATGCGGAACGCTCCACCCCGCGCGCATTCGACCGCCTGAAACTCCCGCCCGGTCTGCAGGCGTCGTCCGGCAAGGGCTGGCTGCAGCGTTACCGCGGGTATCTGTGGGCCATTGCCACGACGGCACTGTGCACGGTCATCGGTTGGTCGATGTTCGAGCGATTCGACCTCGCCAACCTCGTCATGGTCTACCTGCTCGGGGTGATCTTCGTCGCGACGCGATTCGGCCGCGGGCCGTCTATCATCGCCTCCGTCCTCAGCGTGACGCTGTTCGACATCCTGTTCGTCAAGCCCTACTTCAGTCTGTCGGTGCACGACACCCAGTACCTGGTGACCCTGCTGGCGATGCTGGCCGTCGCGATGGTGATCAGCAATCTGGTCGCGAGCGTGCGCTATCAGGCACGTGTGGCAGCGCATCGCGAGCGGCGAGCCACGGTGCTGTACCGGATGAGCCGCGAACTGGTCACCTGCCGCACCGAGACCGAGGTCGCTCGCTGCGCCGTCCGCCATGTTCACGCCGAATTCGAGAGTCCCAACGTACTGCTATTTCCGGGTGAGACCGGGCACCTCGCGTATCCTGCGGATCGCAGCCTGAGCGAATCGCTGCGCGGCAGCGATCTGAGTGTCGCACAGTGGGTCTACGACCACGACGAAGCGGCCGGCCAGGGCACCCATACGCTGGCGGGCGCCCAAGCCGTCTACTTTCCCCTCACCACCGCCGATCACGTCGCCGGTGTGCTCGCCATGCAGCCCGCTAACCTGCGGCGGATCTTTCTCCCCGAGCAGCGCAAGCTGCTCGAGGCCTTCCTTGATCAGATTGCCGGCGCCATAGAACGCGTGCGTCTGATCGAACTGGCGCGAAAGACCTCGGTCGATATGGAAGCCGAGCGGCTACGGAACTCGCTGCTCAGCTCGATCTCCCATGATCTGCGCACTCCACTGGCGACCATCGTCGGCGCATCGAGCACGCTGGCTGAACGCGACGGGGCACTCAACGCCGCGGATCGCGATGAGCTCAGCCGGGCGATCTATGACGAAGCCCAGCGCATGAGCAGGCTTGTCACCAACATTCTGGACATGGCGCGGCTGGATGCCGGCGCAGCGCAACTCAACCGCCAGTGGCACATGCTGGAAGAAATCGTCGGCACGGTACTGACGCGCTTGCAAAAGCCGCTCGCCGGTCGTACGGTGAGCGTGCGACTGCCGTCCGATCTGCCGCTGATCCATGTCGATGGCGTGATGATCGAGCAGGTACTCACCAATCTCCTCGAAAACGCGATCCGGTACACACCCGCGGGTAGTCCGATCACCCTCTCGGCCGAAGCCTCGGCCTTCACGATCACGGTGGCCGTGGCGGACCGCGGCCCGGGCATTCCGAAGGGAATGGAGGACCACTTGTTCGAGAAGTTTTTTCGTGGCCAGCGCGAAAGCGCTCAGAGCGGGGTCGGGCTCGGACTCGCCATCTGCCGCGCCATCATCGAGGCGCATGGCGGGTCCATACATGTCCACAACCGGGGCAATGGTGGCGCGGTCTTTTCGTTCATGCTGCCGCTGGAGCAAAATCCGCCCGTGGTTGAGCCCGAGGTTTAGAACACCGGGTCCTGCGATGTCGCAATCGGTACCCACCGTCGTCATCATCGAAGACGATCCGCAGATGCGCCGGTTCCTGCGCACCGGCCTCGCGGCAGACGGCTTCCAGGTATTCGAGGCGGAGACCGGACAGCGCGGCCTGATCGAAGCCGGCACGCGAAAGCCGGACCTCGTAATCCTGGACCTGGGCCTGCCAGATATGGATGGTGTGGCCGTGGTACGCTCGCTGCGGGAGTGGAGCACCCTGCCGGTGATCATTCTTTCTGCCCGCAGCGCCGAGGAAGACAAGATCCAGGCCCTGGATGCCGGCGCCGACGACTACCTGACAAAGCCCTTCGGCATCGGTGAACTGCTCGCCCGCCTCCGCGTGGCGTTGCGGCATTCTGCCCGAACCGGGGACGGCCCGGACAACAAGGTGTACAGCAGCGGGCGGTTGAAAGTGGACCTCGAGAAACGGCTGGTGTACGTCGATGACGAAGAGGTTCATTTGACACCGATCCAGTATCGACTGCTGTCGGTGCTGGTCAGGCACGCCGGTCGCGTGATGACGCAACGTCAGTTGTTGCAGCAAGTCTGGGGACCAGCCTCCACCGACAACGCCCATTACCTCCGCATCTACATGAGTCAGTTGCGTCGAAAACTCGAGGCCGACCCGGCCAAACCCGAATTTCTGCTGACCGAGTCGGGTGTCGGCTACCGCCTGAAAGGATGATCGCGCCCGACGCCGCCCGGGTCGGCGTGTTCTCGCGCGGGCTTGTCAAAACCCTGCGTGGCTGTGCATTCCTGGATTACCCCGTGGTTTTCGATCCTCACCCGGACGACCCGCGCATCGCGCTGACGGCCGGTTGGGGTTGCAAGCCGAGCGGGGAGAAAGCCGCAGCCTTCGCGGCTGAGCGAGGCATTCCGTGTGTGCGGCTGGAGGACGGGTTTCTGCGCTCCGTCGGACTGGGCGCGTTCGGCGCACCGCCCCTGTCGCTGGCCATTGACGACCGGGGCATCTACTACGATGCCAGCCAGCCCTCGCAACTCGAAGCCCTGCTGAACCAGGCCGACCTGTCGCCGGACCTGCTCGCGCGCGCGGCGCGGCTGCGGTCCCTGATCGCCGATCACCATCTCAGCAAGTACAATCACGCACCGGATGCTGCGGAAGGGCTGATTCCCAGCACCGGGCGGCCACGGGTCCTGCTGCTCGACCAGACTGCCGGCGACGCGTCCATCCGCTGCGGGCTGGCGAACGAAGACACCTTCCGGAACCTGTTGACCGCCGCGCGCGACGAGAACCCCGAAGCCGACCTCTATGTCAAGACGCACCCGGACGTCATCGCCGGGAAAAAGCGCAGCGCCCTCGCCTTTGCGCGATCCGAACCGGGACTGGCGTGGATCGCAGCCGACGTCAGCCCGCCCTCGTTGCTGCGACAGGTCGACCGGGTCTATACGGTGACCTCGCAGATGGGGTTCGAAGCCACCCTGCTCGGCAAGCCTGTCAGCTGCTTTGGCCTGCCGTTCTATGCCGGGTGGGGCATCACCGACGACCGACTGAGCTGCGCGCGTCGCACGCGGCGGCGCACGGTGCTGGAGATCCTCGCAGCCGCCTATATCCTCTATCCACGCTACGTGGACCCGAAAACGGGGCAGCGGTGCGAGGTCGAACGGGTCGCGGAGTATCTGGCGACTGCCCGGAGCATCGGACCCCGGCGGTCGATAGTTTCCAGACTGTTCGTCCGATGGCGTGCTTGATGCGGCGGCGCGCCGATCCCCACGCGACTTCCGCTGGGCCTTTGTCCACCACCTAAGCCTTCCGCCATCATCATGAAGCCCGAACGCACACGACTCGCTGAACCCGATACGGTGCTCGTGACGGGCGCGAGCGGCGGCATCGGCGGCGCGCTGGCGACGGCCTACGCCCGCCCGAACCGCCGACTGATCCTGCACGGCCGTAGAGTCGTTGAATTGCAGCGTGTGGCGGAGCAATGCCGTGATCTCGGCGCAATCGTCGAGGTCGAGCAGCACGAACTCCGTGACACGGAAGCTTGGATGACTTGGCTGGCTGCCGCGGCCGAACGGCAGCCGATCGACCTCGCCATCATCAATGCCGGGGTCACCAGCCACATCGGGCCCGACGGCCGGGGCGAGGAGTGGAGCCGAGTGGATACCGTGATCGACGTCAACATCCGGGCCGCCATCGCCACGGCCGAGGCGCTGATACCAACGATGCGGCGTCGCGGTCATGGACAGATTGCGTTGATCAGTTCGGTATCTGCCTACATCGGTCTCCCACTGACGCCAAGCTATTGTGCGAGCAAGGCCGCGTTGAAGGCATACGGCGAAGCGCTCCGAGGCTGGCTCGCTCATGAGGGGATCGCCATCAACGTGGTACTGCCAGGCTTCGTCGAAAGCGCGATGAGCCACCAGTTTCCGGGCCCGAAATTGTTCGTGCTGTCACCGGAGCAGGCCGCCGAGCGGATTCGAAGGGGCCTGGCGCGAGACTGCGCGCGGATCGGCTTTCCGTTCCTGCTGGACTGGGGCCTGTGGGCACTCGGCGTGCTGCCACCGGCCCTGTCGCTGCGCATGCTGCGCGGTCTCGGCTACGGCGGCAGCCGGCGCCACCGCATCTGAGCGCCCCCAACGCCGCGGTTCCCTCGCGGCGACCTGCCGGTACCCATGGATTGATCAGGTGGCCAGGGCCGTCTCGGGGGCAGTGAAAACCTTCAGCCGCTTCGGATAGACCCGCACCACCTGATCTTCACAAAAGGCTTCGGCTTCCCAGGACTCCCGCGGTACCTCCGCCTCCACCGCTCCGTGCCCGTCGATGCGCTCGAGCCGCACCTTGACCACCCCACCAGCGCGCCGCGCGCCCTGTATCCGCGCCTCCAGCCCGCCCCCGTCGTGCGACAGTTCAATGTCGTGCGGTCGGGTATAGAACATCGCCGCAACCGCGGTATCCGCGGGTTCGTGCCCCGCCAGCTGGATCGCCGCCGCGCCGATATGCGCGTGCCCGTCCGAGACCCGTCCGTGAAACAGGTTCACATCGCCGAGAAACTGGTAAACGAAGGGTGTCGCGGGGTGGTCGTAGATTTCGTCCGGCGTCCCGATCTGCTCGATGCGACCTTCGTTCATGACGACGACCCGGTCAGCGACTTCCAGTGCCTCGTCCTGGTCGTGGGTCACGAATACACTGGTGACGTGCAGTTCATCGTGGAGGCGGCGCAACCAGCGCCGCAGTTCCTTGCGTACCTGAGCGTCCAGCGCACCGAAAGGTTCGTCGAGCAGCAAGACCTTGGGCTCGACCGCCAGTGCCCGCGCCAGCGCGATGCGCTGGCGCTGCCCGCCCGACAACTGCGCCGGGTAGCGCTCGGCCAGCCAGTCCAGTTGCACCAGCCGCAGCAACTCCATGACCTTTTCCTTGATGGTCGCCTCCGTCGGCCGCTCGCTTTTCGGGCGAACCCTCAGGCCGAACGCGACATTGTCGAAGACCGTCATGTGGCGGAACAAGGCGTAGTGCTGGAACACGAAGCCGACCTGCCGTTCGCGCACGTGCTGACACTTGCTGTCATCCCCGTGAAACCAGACCTCGCCCTCCTCATTGCCGTGAAACCAGATCTCGCCCGAATCGGGCGTTTCCAGCCCGGCGATGATCCGCAGCAAAGTCGTCTTTCCGCATCCCGACGGCCCCAGCAGGGCGATCAGTTCGCCCTCGCCGACTTCGAGATCGATCTCGCGCAAGGCATTGAAGGCGCCGAAGCGCTTGACGATTTTCTTGACGTGAATACTCATGCAGTGTCCTCGTGTGAGGTGAGGGGGGATTACGGTTCAGTGGTGGCCGCGCAAATGGCGCGCGACGAGGGTCTTGGCGGCCAGGGTTCCCAGCGCGAGAAAGGCCAGTAGCGTCGCTACCGCAAACGCGGCGGTGGCGTTGTACTCGTTGTAGAGGATTTCGACATGCAACGGGATCGTATTGGTCAGGCCGCGGATATGACCCGAAACGACCGACACCGCACCGAACTCCCCCATGGCTCGGGCATTGCAAAGAATCACGCCGTACAGCAGACCCCAGCGGATGTTGGGCAGCGTGATGTGCCAGAAGGTCTGCCAGCCCGATGCGCCGAGTACGATCGCCGCTTCCTCCTCTTCCGTGCCCTGCTCCTGCATCAACGGAATCAATTCGCGAGCGACGAAGGGAAAGGTCACGAACAGCGTCGCGAGCACGATCGCCGGCACGGCGAAGACGATCCGGATGTTGTGCTCCGCAAGAAATTCCCCGAACCAGCCATGCGATCCGAACAACAGTACGAACAGCAGGCCGGCAATGACCGGAGATACCGAGAACGGCAGATCGATCAACGTGATCAAAAGGCTCTTGCCGCGAAATTCGAACTTTGCGATCGCCCACGCCGCGGCGATGCCGAACACCATGTTGACCGGGACCGAGATCAGCGCCGCAATCACGGTGAGTTTGATCGCCGACAGCGCATCCGGATCGGTCAATGCCTCCCAGTAAACGCCCAATCCCTCCCGCAACGCGCCTACGAAAACGGCCGCCAGCGGCAGCCACAGAAAGGCCGCCAGAAACGTCAGCGCCACGGCAATCAGCAACCGGCGAAATGGCGT
The DNA here is from genome assembly GCF_006175985.1 of Methylotetracoccus oryzae. Classification (GTDB taxonomy): domain Bacteria; phylum Pseudomonadota; class Gammaproteobacteria; order Methylococcales; family Methylococcaceae; genus Methylotetracoccus; species Methylotetracoccus oryzae. The sequence goes on from NZ_SRSH01000011.1 coordinate 74,836, forward strand.
CGACTCGGACGTCGGGCCGGCGTCAACCTGATAGACGCGCGGCAATGTCATGGCTTGGCTCGTCATGCGGGCTCCTCCAGTTGGTCAGGCGCCGCCGGGGGCAACACGCGGCTGCTCCAGGCCTGCAACAGATTGATGCCGAGCAGCAGCAGAAATGACGCGACCAACATCGCGGCGGCGATGGAAGTCGCTCCGGCCTCGTCGTATTGCTCCAGTTTGGTGACGATCATCAGCGGAGTGATCTCCGACACCATGGGAATGTTGCCGGCGATAAAGATGACCGATCCATACTCCCCGATCGCCCGGGCGAAGGCTAGCGCGAATCCCGTCAGGACCGCGGGACCGATACTCGGCAGTATGACCATGACGAAAGTTTGCACCCGCGTTGCGCCCAGACTCGCGGCGGCCTCTTCCATCTCCTTCGGAAAGTCCTCGAGGATGGGTTGGATCGTGCGCACGACGAATGGCAAGCCAATGAAAGTGAGCGCAACGACGACGCCCAGCGGCGTAAACGCCACCTTGATACCCAACGGTGCCAGGAACTGCCCCACCCAGCCGTTTTTCGCGTAGATCGTCGCCAGGGTGATCCCCGCCACGGCGGTTGGCAGTGCAAAGGGCAAGTCGACGAGGGCATCAACCAGCTTCTTCGCGGGAAACTCGTACCGGACCAACACCCACGCGACCAACAGACCGAAGACTGCGTTGATGGACGCGGCCGCGAGCGAGGCGCCGAAAGTCAGCCGGTAGGATGCCAGCACGCGCGGGGCCGTCACGGCAGCCCAAAACTCGTCCCAGGTCAGCGTAAAGGACTTCAGGAAAACCGCCGAGAGGGGAATCAGCACGACGAGGCTCAGGTAGAAGATCGTGAATCCCAGTGAGATATTGAAGCCCGGCAGCACATTAGATTGCCTGAACATAGGTACCCTCCATCGCCCGCGGCGATTTCTGCCAGAGAACTCCCCCCCGCCGCTCGCGACGGCGCCGTTCGAGCAAGGGCCCCTGTATCCATTCGATGCCGGCGTCGGCGGCCAGCGCCAGGGTCTCCGCCTGTTCGATGTGCTCCAGAACGACCTTCCCGCCGAAGCCAAACATCAGACGCTGCAACAAACCAAGGTAGCGCCCTACCCCGCTCGGCAGCAGCCGTGACGAGCGGGCAAAGTGCCGGGCGTCGAGCCGCAAATAATCAGGAGCGATACGAAAAAAGAAGTGGGCGGTCGCCTTCGACATCGGCAGTTCATCCAGCCGCACCCCGATCCGGTAGCCCCGGCTGCGGTAATTGGCCAGACCTTGCCCCAGACGGTGGAGGTAATCCCCCGGTTTGGCTCCGAAATCCAGGGAAGTCGACAGCACGACCCGCTCGGTGGCCAGCCCGCACTGCTCGATCAAACCCGCGAAATAGGCGCCATGGTCGCGCGGGACATTCAGGATATGGCGGGGGTCGACATCCAGCACCAGCTGCGCGGCCGGATCGTAGTTCCCGGCGACGAAGTTCAGCATGTGCAACGTGCGGCACAGGCGGTCGAAGTTGACGAGCCGGATCGCGTCGGTTCCGGAGTGACTGCGGCCGCTGACCGGCACGGGTGCGGCCTGACTGACGACCGACTGCAACCGGGCTATGTACCCTACCGTCAGACCGGGGGCTTGGGTGAGGCGAATGGGATCGAGCGCGCTGGCCAGATCGACATCGCAGAAGCGCGCCGTAACGCGGCCGCGCGCCGACCTCAGCAAGGCATCGGCGACACCCGTGTCCGCCGTCATGCGATCGTTGCAGGCGCGAACGAATGTGTTGAGCGACATAACCTTGACCTCCTCAGTCCAAGTAAGGACCTGCGCCGCGCGTGCGGTCGTAGAGTCGGGCCACCGCGACCTCGCTGGACTTCACGAGGGCCAGAACCTGGTCGCCCACCTTCAGGCCCAGCGATTCAAGCGAACTGCTTGTGATAACCGAGGTTACGATGCCGCCTTCCACCTGGACTTCGACCTCGGACACGACGGGACCGAGATTGATCGCGCGGATGCGGCCACGGAACTGATTGGGTGATGTCAGCGCGACGATGCTCATACGATATCTCCGGTAGGTTTTGCCTCGAGCTTGGCCAGACTGACCTCGGTCGCCTTGAACAGCGCCAGCACGGCCACGCCGGGTAATAACTCCAGTTCCTTAGCGGAACTCGTCGTAATCACCGAGCTGACGGGCCCGGCTGCCGTCTCGATGACGATCTCGGAAACCACGCCACCGGGAACGAGCTTCTTGATGGTTCCGCGGAACTGGTTCTTGGCGTTGACGGCCACGATGGAACTCATGAGGGGATACTCCGATGCTAAGGCGGCGCGCTCAGCGCGTCGCGAAGATTTGATCGAACACCGCGCCATCGGCGAAGTGCTTCTTATGAGCGGCCGCCCAGCCACCGAAGACCGGGTCGCTGATGGGTACCAGTTCCAGCCGGGGAAACTCGGCAGAATGTTTTGTGGCGACCGCAGGATCACGCGGGCGATAGTGATGGCGGGCCGCGATGTCCTGCCCTTCCTTGCTGTAAAGGTATTCCAGATAGGCCTTCGCCACCTCTTCCGTACCGTGGTTGCCGGCCACCTTGTCGACCACCGTGACCGAGGGTTCAGCCAAAACGCTGAACGATGGCGTCACGATCTCGAACTTGTCTGGCCCTGATTCCTTGAGCACCAGATGCGCCTCGTTTTCCCAGGTGATCAGGACATCGCCGATCTCTCGCTCGACAAAGGACACGGTCGAGCCGCGCGCGCCGGTATCGAGGACTGCCGCATTCTTGTACAGGCGAGATACGAACTCCTTTGCTGAAGACTCGTCACCGCCCTTCTTCTTGATCGCGTAGCCCCATGCCGCCAGATAGTTCCAGCGGGCGCCGCCGGAAGTTTTCGGGTTCGGCGTCACCACCGAAACGTCCGGTTTGGCCAGGTCATCCCAGTCCTTGATTCCCTTGGGATTACCCTTCCGGACCACGAAAACCATCGTCGACGTATACGGCGCACTGTTTTGCGGCAGCCGCTCCTGCCACTTTTCCGGGATCAGACGTCCCTTCTCGTAGAGCTGATCCACGTCGTAGGCCAGTGCCAGCGTCACGACATCGGCGTCGAGCCCGTCGATGACGGCCCTGGCCTGCTTGCCACTCCCTCCATGAGACTGTTTTACCGTGACCGTATCGCCGGTCTTGGCTTTCCAGTATTTGGCAAAGACCGCGTTGTACTCCTGATACAGCTCGCGCGTCGGGTCGTAGGACACGTTGAGCAAAGTGACATCATCGCCCGCGTAAGTAAAAGCGGCGGGCAGCAGGGTCGCGTTAACTGCAAAAATCGCGTGAATCAGCCGAGGGGTTAACCAATGCATGAGTAAGCTCCGTCAATTCGTTGAGTCGGGTTGCGGTGGGACCTAAAAGTTGACCTGTACGCGCGTCTGCCAGACTTTTTCGGTCTGGAGACTCCGCACGTAGGGCAGCAGCACACCGCTGTTGCTGAAAGTTCCGGCGCCGTCGTTGTAGGACGTCTGCGAGTAGTCGAACATCAGCTTGTAGTTCGGGTTGAGCCACCAGTTGACGCCGAGCGCCCAGGTGGTCGCGTTCGCTACAGCGCTGCGCGGATCCGCGAAGGGATAGATCGGCTTTTCGGCCGTGCCGGTGTTCTCGAAAACGTCATTGTCGAAATTGATGGTCGAGAAACGCGCTGCTGCCTGGAACGCGCCCCAATGGCCCTCGAAGGGATCGAAGGGGTGACGCGGCTTGATGCCCTGGTTCAGAAAGACGTTGTCTTCCCCCGTCAGCACGTACGAGACGGTCGCATTCCAGGCCTGGCTGGTTTCGTTGGTCTTTGCCACGGCATGGCTCTGGCCGTTGACCACGGTTTGGTTCTCCAGATCCTGATCGGACAAGGCGTACTCGCCGACAAACTGGAACGGTCCATAGATCCAGTACATCTGCGGGTAGACGCGGTAAGCGGTGCCATCCGATCGGGCGTTCGAGTTGTAGCGAAAGATGGTGTTCAGGCCCGGGCTCTGAAAACTCGATAGCTGATCGTCATTCGGTTGCCCCCAGGTGCCGGCCACACCCAGACCAAGTCCCTCCAGCGGTTCGATGCCACTGTGCAGGAAGGGGTGCGAAAATATCCTGGCCTGAAGCTCTTTCGAGTCGTTCTGGTCGCTGTCGATGCTGCCGTTATTGCGCGATCCGTCGAAGATGCCGAACTGGTAACTCAAAAAATCCGGATATTGATACATCGGGAAGTTGCCGCCATAGGTCCGGTTCCGCTCCAGCTTGCTGAAATCCGTTCCGTGGTCGGGGCGGTCGAACTCGCCGTGCAACATGACGCCGACGTCTCGATTGGGCGCGAGCTGCGTCGGAAAGGCGCGCTCGATGAAGGGCAAGGCACTCGCACTCTGCAGACGCTCGAGACTGACCGGTGCCTTGAATTTGCCGGCTGCCAGACTCGCGTGGCGAAAGTAGCGAAAGTCGGTGTAGGCGTCGAACAAACGGAAGTTGCCACCGGCAAAATCCGGCATGATGCGATAGTCGAAATACTTCCAGACCGTACCCTCGATGATCGGGCGCACCCGACGCAGGTAGAACTTGTCGGCATACGAGTCGCCGTTGGTGTTGCCCGCCTGCTCGGTATCGTCCATGAAATAACTGCCGTCGGCCTGGATCAGCGCCCGCAGGTACATAATGAAGTTTTCGTCCTGTGAGATGACCTTGAGGCCCTGTGTGCCGAGTTCCTCGCTCTTCGGGAACTTGGTCAGCGCGGCTTTCTGGGTCTCTTCGTCGACTTCGACCTTGCGCTCCAACACGTTGACCTTTTGTTTGAGCTGCTTGACCTCATCGGCACTGGCTGCGGCAGCCGTTCCCGCCGCACCGGTGGCCGGAGTCGCTGCCGGGGACGGTGCCTTCGCCGCTTCGGATTCTTCCAGACGCTTCTCGAGGAGTAGCAGGCGCCGTTCCAAGGCTCGGTATTGGGCATCCGACACCATGGCTTCGGCGGAGTCGACACCGCCCACCAGGCCAGCGACGGCGATCGCCAGCACGGGAGCTTTTGTTGGTTGTTGCATGAAGGCTCTCCCTTTTTTGAAAAGAGAACCTCCGGTGGTCCGGTCAGTTCAGGGGGTAACTGTAGGTTCTACCGTCAGCCTCCCGTTGGGCGGGTCGGCGGGGAGAATTGGCTGGGCCTTGGTCAACGGCCCCGCTTCAAACGTTCGCGCTCCGGTGAGGAGCAACGGGGGGAGATGACAAAACGGCGCGACGGTGAAGCGTCGTTTTGCGCTGCGCCCAAGCGTCAGGGACTGGTCGCGGTTTGGTTGGGGAGCCGAAATTTCTCACGGCGCTCGATTTGCACGACCTTGCCGTCGTGCACGGTGATTTCTACGGCGCCGTACTGCAGACCATCGAGAGCGTCGAGTATGCGACCTTGAAGGGGTTGGGAGGAACGGGCGTCCGGTTTGTTCGCGGGCGTCGTGTGTTTCTGCATGCAGCCTGGCCTCGGTGGTTCAAGGAATGAAATGCTTCGGCGACAATGCTAGATGAGGTGTCCAATAACGACAAATAATAAAAACGCATTTCCTAATCGCGTTTCGTAATAATAAGCCGGCTGGCATGCGCTATGCGTGATTCGGGCAGGTGCAACCGCCCACGACGTTCCCGCGCTCGACGCCGTTTGACAGCGCACCACGGCCCGGCTAGGTTCCCCAGCATGGGCCTCCGCTTCCACACCGCTCGCCATGCACTCGCCCCTTGGGCCCACCGCTTGAACAGCCGCAGCGTACGCACGCTCCTGGTTGTCGTGGTCATGGCGGCCTTGTTGTGGAAGATCGATCGCGCGCAATTGCGCGACAGTCTGAGCGACTTTGATCCCTTGATAGGCGCCCTGTTGCTCATCGTCAATCTGGTGTTGACCGGTCTCTTCGCGTGGCGTTGGTGCACGATCGCCCGCGCGCTGGGCGTCGCGGCTCCTTTTCGGCTGTTCGCGCGCGCGATCTGGGTCAGCCAATGTGTGAGCGAACTCGGCCCGGCGCTCATCGTTGGTGAGTTGGCGCGCTTTCAGCAACTCCGACGCCATGCCGACAACTGGCCCTTGGTTATAAGCCAGATTCTGGACCGGCTTTCCGGCAAGGTGATATTGCTGCTGATCGTCGGAATGTTGACACCGCTGTATCTGGACTGGCTGGATTCCTTCCCCGCGCAGCAGATCGGATTCCTGATGCTGGTGCTGATCACCGGGATCACGCTCGTGGCCGTACTGCTAAGGCGCTTTTGGCCTATTGCCCGCCTGCATCCGCGGCGCGTGATCGCACTATGCAATCCGTTCAAAGCTCCGGGACACTACGGCTTGTCGGTGATCATTCAGCTCTTGCTCGCCAGCAATCTCGCTCTTAGTGCCTTGGGGATCGGGGTGTCGGAAGCGACCGCCAGCAGGGTCTTCCTGCTCGGTCCACTCGTACTACTGGGCGTGGGTGCGCTACCGGGTCTGGTTTCGGATTGGGGCAAGCGGGAAGCCCTGGCCATCGTGATCCTCGCGCCTTCGGGGCTGACGACGGAACAACGCCTTGCCGTATCGCTGATTTTTGGCTCGGCCCACTTGCTCGCTGTCCTGCCGGCGGCACTGTTGTTGTGCTCCCGCCGCCCACCGCCAGTGGCCGGGGAACCGCTCGACGGATCCCCTTAGTGCGCCCAGGAAAGGCGGTAAATCTGCGTCACGACAATGCCCGGATCGACACGGGAGGTCAGCGGTTCCGCTTCCCAGCGGTGCGTGCCGCGGTGGGGCGAAAATACTCCCTGGTCTCGCTCCTGATGACACCCGACAGCAGCAGCAATCCGATGAGGTTGGGCACCGCCATCATGCCGTTCATCAGGTCCGAAAAGCTCCATACCAGTTCCAGCTTCGTCATCGCCCCTACCATGATCATGGAGACGAACACGACCCGGTAAGGTTTGATTCCCCGCGGTCCGACGAGATACTCGATGGCCTTTTCTCCATAGTAGTTCCAGCCGATCAGCGTCGAGTAGCCGAACAGCGAAATCCCGAGAGTGACGATCAGGCCACCCGCCACGCCGAGCGTCTCGGCGAAGCTCGCCGCCGTCAGATCCGCCGCACTCACCCCGGATTTCCACGCATCCGCAGTCAGGATGATCAGCGCGGTCATGGAACAGACAACCAGGGTATCGATGAAGGTCTGAGTCATGCTGACCAGCGCCTGTTCCACCGGTGAACGGCTTCTTGCCGCGGCCGCGGCGATCGGCGCGGAGCCGAGTCCCGACTCATTCGAGAACACCCCGCGCGCGACTCCGTAACGGATTGCCGCCGCCACACCGGCACCCGCCATGCCGCCCTCGCCGGCCGCGGGTGTGAATGCATGACGGAAGATCAAGGCGAACGCACCTGGAAGTTCATCCCAGTTCATGGCCAGCACGACCAAGGCGGCACCGACGTAGCCCACGATCATGAATGGAACCAGAATCGAGGTGAAGCGTCCGATGGACTTGACGCCTCCCAGAATCACCAGGCCCGTCAGCAGCGTCATGGCGACACCACTTTGCCAATCGCGAAGACCAAACGACGAAGAGAGCGCTGCGGCGACCGAATTCGCCTGCGTCATGTTGCCGATGCCAAAGGTCGCCAGGGCCGTGAAAACAGCAAAGAGCCAGCCGAGACGGGGCAGTCCTGCGCCTTTCGCGAGGTAGTACATCGGCCCGCCGCGCATTCCATGCGGGCCCTTCTCCCGATACTTCACGGCCAGGACCGCCTCGGAGTACTTCGTCGCCATACCGACCAGCCCGGTCATCCACATCCAGAACACGGCACCGGGGCCACCGAGCGTGATGGCCGTCGCGACACCGACGATGTTCCCGATCCCCACCGTGGCGGCCAGCGCCGTCATCAAAGCCGCAAAATGGCTGATATCGCCGTCCGCGCCATGTTCCTTGCGCCAGATCAGTCTGAATGCCAGGGGCAGCCGCCGGAACTGCAAGCCCTTTAATAGGATCGTGAGATAGCAACCCGTCCCAACCAAGGCGACCAGCATCGGCGCGCCCCAAATCCAGCTCGACAGCAATGTGATGGCCGCTTCGACTTTTTCCATGATCCAGTGCTTTCAGGTCAATGTGGTGGGAAACCGAATGGGTTACGGAGTCCTCGGCCGATGCTGTTGCAGCGGTCCGCAGCCTGTAGTTGCAGCGGCCGTGCTCCTTAGCGTCTGTAGCAAGGCCGTTCTACGCACCTTGGCTTAGAACGACGACGCCGAAGTTTACCAGAGTGTGTCAAAGCCGCAGGCAGCGGTGTGAGGTGCAAAAGCGCCTGAGTCGGTACAGCGGAAAGTCGGTGGTCGGGCAAACGATATGCGGAAGGCCTTAACGGGTAACAGCGCCCGCGGAAGATCGGAGGGGAGGGGGTGACCTTCCGCGGGCTGGCCCAATGCCGTTGCCGTCCATCGAGCCTGCTGTCAGCCCCCGGAGAATTCCGTCTCTCGGGGACGATTGAAGTTTAGGAGACCTCGGCCAAACCAGCCTTCGATCGAAGATCTTCAATGGAACAGCAGGTCGGCGTCGTAGCCTTGTTCCTCGGCCCGTTGCTTCAACGTTTTCAGGGCGGCGTTCTGTAACTGCCGGACGCGCTCGCGCGGCAGGCAGCGCAAAGGCCCGAGCGAGTTCGACCTGAACTTCCCGGTTGGCAGCAAGACATCCGAGGGCGGCTAAGGGACGACAGAGGCAAGCAATTGAGCCGTGTGTTCCCTGGCGCCCAAGTCGCTGCTCTCCGCGACTGGTCGCAAGGAAAGCTTCTCGGCGAAGGCAGTGCGCGCAGTGACGGTGGCTGAGCCGGATCGGAACGGTGGGAATGGTGTCTGGCCTAACGGAAGATCTCGCAGTTCCAGCGCCTTGCGCGCGGCGCTGACGCGTGTCTGGCGCTGGGCCCAGCCGCTCAGGTTCGCGAGAAAGCAAGAAAGTGGTGCCTCGGGCCGGAATCGAACCGGCACGGGTGTTACCCCGCGGGATTTTAAGTCCCGTGTGTCTACCTGTTCCACCACCGAGGCCAAGGGGATCGTCAACTAGAATATCAGATAACCCGTGTAGCGGATCTGCGGGAGCGTCGGTTCGCCCCGCCGCTCCTGGTGTCACCCCGCTTACGGAAACCCGACACTCCAGGAGTAACGCAAATCATGCACCCCTATTCGCTGTCCCAATCGACCCTCGAGCCCATAAGAGCGATAGCGTTCCGTCGCGGGTGTCGACTGCCGCTCTGGCTGGCGTTCTTGCTTCTCACCGCCTGCGGAGACGGTGGGCCACGACTTCCGGCACTGTACCCGGATGCTTCCATCATTGCATTCGGCGACAGCATCACGTCGGGGGTTGGTGCAGCACCAGGCCAGGATTATCCAAGCCAGTTGGCGCGCCTGACCGGCTTCCGGGTGACGAACGCGGGCGTCCCCATGGAGGTGAGTGCCGAGGGCCTGGCTCGGCTGCCCGCGCTGCTGGATCAGAATCCCGCCGATCTTCTGATCCTCATTCACGGCGGAAATGACTTCCTGCGCCACCTGCCGCAGGAGCAGACGGCTGCGAATCTCAAGGCAATGATTGCCGAGGCCCGCAGCCGGGGGATCTCGGTCGTGATGCTAGGCGTACCGCAACCAGCCTTGTTCGGCTTGTCGAGTGCGGAGTTCTACAAACAAGTGGCAGACGCGACCGGCACACCGATCGACGGCGAAACGTTGCCGGCCATTTTGAGTGACAATTCCCTCAAGTCAGATCTGGTGCACCCCAACGACGAAGGCTATCACCGTCTTGCCGAAGCGACCGCCAGCCTGTTACGGGCCAGCGGCGCCTGGAGCGGCGCGGTGCGCTCAAACGACTGAAGCCGAATCCATTCCGCCTGGATGCGCACCGGAGGGGGCATTCAACGCACCACACATACGCCGACGATTCCGGATCATGAGCCGAGACGGGTATCGGGCGTTCCAGTCAGTGACCTTCCGCCGCCTGGTTCTTCTCGCACTCCAGCCCCGCCTCATGCGTTTCCAGCATACGTGAGCGACGAAAGTGCCAGGTAATATTCGCCCGGCCGCCCGAGACTTCCCCAACGGTCACGCAGGGTGAGGGGTAGAGCGTACGTCTTGAATCAATTGGCGGAGAGAGAGGGATTCGAACCCTCGATGGGCGTTTTGTGCCCATACTCCCTTAGCAGGGGAGCGCCTTCAGCCGCTCGGCCATCTCTCCGAAGTTTGGTTCGACTAGCAGGCTAGTCGTTGTCCGGCGCAGACCGGTCGTGTGCTCCCTGCGCTTGCTGTTCCTTTTTTATCCGTTCATAAATTTCTTCACGGTGAACGGAAACCTCTTTCGGGGCGTTGACTCCGATGCGGACTTGGTTACCTTTCACTCCGAGGACGGTGACCGTTACATCGTCGCCGATCATTAACGTCTCCCCAACCCTACGAGTCAAAATCAACATAGTTACTTCCTTTTCCGCCTCAACCCAACATCGCTGCAGGCACCAACCCTCTGGAGCTTAACTGCCACGCTTCAACCGCCTGGGAAGGTGCATATTAGCAAATTTTCGCTACCCGAGAAACAAGTTACTTCGGCTAGTCCGCATGATGCGAGTTTTCGAGTTGAAATGCTTCATGCAGCGCACGCACAGCCAATTCCAGGTACCGTTCATCGACAACCACTGAGATCTTGATCTCCGACGTGGAGATCATTCGAATATTGATCCCCTCGTTGGCCAAGGTTTCAAACATCTTGCTGGCGATACCCGCATGCGAACGCATGCCGACGCCGACGAGCGAAATCTTCACGATATGGGTGTCGCCCGTCACTTCCCGAGCACCCAACTCGCTCCTGCAGCCTTCCAGCACAGCCAGCGCTCGGCTGTAGTCATTCCGGTTGACAGTGAACGTGAAGTCGGTCGTTTTGTCGCCCGCGACATTTTGGACAATCATATCGACCTCAATGTTCGCAGCCGCGACCGGGCCCAGTATCGCGTGAGCGACGCCCGGACGGTCTGGCACTCCCTGAACGGTCAGCTTTGCTTCATCGCGATTGAACGCGATTCCGGAGATCAGTGCTTTCTCCACCCCTTGTTCCTCATAAGTGATCAGCGTTCCGGGCCCCTCCACGAAGCTGGAAAGCACCCGCAACGCCACGTTGTACTTGCCCGCGAACTCGACTGAACGGATCTGCAGAACCTTAGAACCCAGGCTGGCCATCTCGAGCATTTCCTCGAAGGTGATCCTGTCCAATCGACGCGCACGCGGTTCGATCCGCGGATCGGTGGTGTAGACACCGTCCACGTCGGTATAAATCAGACATTCATCAGCACGCAGGGCGGCTGCCAGCGCGACCGCTGTCGTGTCGGACCCTCCACGCCCCAGAGTGGTGATGTCGCCCGACTCGGTCACGCCCTGAAAGCCGGCGACGACCACGACCCGCCCCGCGGACAGATCCTCCCGGAGCCGCTCGGTGTCGATATCGAGGATCCGGGCCTTGGTGTGGGCCTGATCCGTGACGATCCTGACCTGTCCTCCGGTGTACGAGGCCGCTGGACAACCGCGCGCCTGCAGCGCGATGCTCAGCAGCGCGATGGTCACCTGTTCGCCTGTTGAGAGCAGGACGTCCATCTCCCGCGGATCCGGCGAACCGTCGATTTCGTGCGCCAGAGCGACGAGCCGGTTCGTTTCGCCGCTCATCGCCGAGACGACCACGACCACCTGTTCGCCGCGCTCACGCGCCGCAATCACCTTATTCGCGACTTCTTTGATCCGCTCGACCGATCCGACCGAGGTCCCACCGTATTTGTGAACGTACAGCGCCATCGTTGCTTGAATAGTTGTTGGTTGCCCGCTATTGGAGCCTGGATCGCACCCATGGCACGACGCCGGCCAGCGCATTCGGCAGGCCCGATGCATCAGTGCCCCCGGCTTGCGCGAGATCGGCGCGTCCACCGCCCTTGCCGCCGACCTGCGCCGCTACCTGAGCGATGAGTTCTCCCGCCTTAAAGCGCGCGGTGTGATCCTGAGTGACGCCGGCCACCAGGCTCACTTTTCCGTCCTTCACGGCAGCGAGCACGATGACGGCTGAGCCTAACTTCTGTTTCAGCTGATCGACGAGATCCCGGAGCGTCTTGGCATCCGCGTCGGGGATCTCCACGGCAAGAACGCGGATGCCCTCGACGTCCACCGCTTCGCCTGCCAGATCGCTTCCGGCCGAACTGGCCGCCTTGGCCTTGATCCGCTCCAGTTCCTTCTCCAACGCCCGGCTTCGCTCCAGCACCTGCTGCAGGCGCTCGTCGAGTTGTTCCCGGTTGGCCTTGATGCGCATGGCCACGGTCTGTAGCAGCTGTTCGCTTGCCGTGACCCAGGCGCCGGCCTTCTCGCCCGTGACGGCTTCGATCCGCCGAATACCGGAAGCCACGCCGGTTTCCGCAACGATCTTGAAGAACCCGATATCCCCGACCCGGGACACGTGAGTGCCCCCGCACAGCTCGGTCGAGAAGTCACCCATGCGAAGCACGCGAACTTCGTCACCATATTTCTCGCCGAATAGCGCCATGGCGCCCGCGGACAAGGCTTCATCGCGCGGCATCACGGTGGCGTCCACCGCCCAATTATGCCGAATCTGACCATTCACCAGATGCTCGATGGCGACGAGCTGATCCGCATGAACGGGTTCGAAGTGCGCGAAGTCGAAGCGCAAGCGCTCGGGATTGACCAGCGACCCCTTCTGAGTGACGTGGTCTCCGAGAATCCGCCGCAAAGCCGAATGCAGCAGATGCGTTGCCGAATGATTGGCGGCGGTCATCGCTCGAGCGGTGGCATCGACGAGGGCACGACAGGGCTGATCGACACCAATGACGCCTTCGGTGACCCGGCCGTGATGCAGGATCACATCGGCACCCTGACGTTGCGTGTCGTCGACCTCGAATCGACCCTTCGCCGTTTCGATCCAGCCGCGATCGCCGCACTGCCCGCCGGACTCGGGATAAAAAGGCGTCCGCTCCAGCACGATGACACTGCGTCCCCCCGCGGGCAGCGAATCAACCACTTCGCCTTCATGCAACAGCGCCACGACCCGCGACTCGGTGACCAATTCCTCGTAGCCGGTGAACTGGCAGGCCTGCGCGATGCGCAGGTCGGGTCCGTGACCCACCTTGAAATGACTCGCAGCTCGCGCCCGCTGGCGCTGTCCGGCCATCGCCTGCTCGAAACCGGCCATGTCCACCGACAAGCCGTGTTCGCGTGCCACGTCGGCGATCAAATCGACGGGAAAACCATAGGTATCGTAAAGTTGGAACGCCGTCTCACCCGGGATCACCTGTCCCGGCAGTTCGGCAATACACGCTTCCAGAATCCGCATGCCTTGCTCCAGCGTCTCGGCAAAGCGGCGCTCCTCGCGTTCCAGGGCCTTCTCGACCGTATCCCGCGCACGTGGCAATTCCGGGTAGGCTGCGCCCATCTCGTCGCATAAGGGCCCAACCAACCGGTAGAAGAACGTTTCGCGAATGCCGAGCTTGTAGCCGTGGCGGATAGCGCGGCGGATGATACGCCTCAGCACGTAGCCCCGCCCCTCGTTCGACGGCAGCACGCCGTCAGCGATCAGAAAGGCGCTGGAGCGTATATGGTCGGCAACCACGCGCAGCGAGCTGTGCGTCAGGTCCGAGGTTCCGGCCAGCCGCGCCGCCGCCGCCACCAAACCGCGAAACAGGTCAGTATCGTAATTGTTGTGGACGCCCTGCATGACGGCAGCGAGCCGTTCCAGGCCCATGCCGGTATCGACCGAGGGCTTAGGCAGCGGCGTCAAGGTCCCATCCTGGGCTCGTTCGTACTGCATAAACACCAGGTTCCAGATTTCGACGTAGCGGTCGCCCTCCGCGTCTTCCGACCCGGGCGGACCACCTGGAACGGTGGGACCATGATCGTAGAAGATCTCGGTGCAAGGGCCGCAGGGGCCGGTATCGCCCATCGCCCAGAAGTTGTCCTTGCCGGCGATCCGCGTAAAGCGCGCAGGACTCACACCCACGTCGTTCAGCCAGATGGACTCGGCCTCGCCGTCATCGATATAGACCGTCACCCACAGTCGCTCAGCGGGGAGCGCCAGCGTCTGCGTCAGGAACTCCCAGGCGAAGCCGATCGCCTCGCGCTTGAAGTAGTCGCCGAAACTGAAGTTGCCCAACATCTCGAAAAAGGTGTGATGGCGAGCGGTGTAACCCACATTCTCGAGGTCATTGTGCTTGCCGCCGGCCCGGACGCAACGCTGGGACGAGGTTGCACGAACGTAGGGTCGGTCCTCACGTCCCAGGAAAACGTCCTTGAACTGTACCATCCCCGCATTGGTGAACAGCAAGGTGGGGTCATCCCCGGGCACAAGCGAACTGGAGGCCACGATCGTGTGTCCTCGTTCTTCAAAGAAGCGAAGGAAAAGCGAACGCAACTCTGCGCTGGTCATACGCGATTCAGTGGTTTGGCAAATCGGAAAAGGAGTCGCGGGGCAAAGGCGATTGCATCACGCGACGTATCTGTTCGCTGCTGAACCCGCGCTGCAGCAAGTAGCGCCAGCGCGATTGCAGGTCCCGGTCGGAAGTGGGAGGGCCGGCCCCGAAACGCTTTCGGTAGAGCCGTTCCAGCACGGCGTCCCAGTCGATGTCCTCGTCGGGGATCACGGAAGGATCCACACCCATCTGGCGGAGTTCACTCACGACGCGCATCCGCCCATAACCCTGCTCGGCGCGCCTACGCACGATCATCGCCGCGAAGCGGCTGTCATCGAGCAAGCCCTCGGCGGAAAGCGACGCGAGTACCGTGCCCACGCTGTCCGCGGAAAAGCCCTTGGCTCGTAGCCGCTGCGCCAATTCCGCCCGAGCATAGTCACGACGCGCCAGATACCGCAGGCTGACTGCACGGATCTCGGCCGCGACTGTATCGGATGTCAGAAGTCGCTCGCTTCGACGCTGTCCGAACGCGCCGCCGAATCCACCGTCGTCTTGCTCGCCGTGAGCGTCTTTTCCCGCACCCGGGCCTCGATCTCGGCCGCGAGTTCCGGCCTTTCGCGCAGCAGCTTCTTCACGTTGTCCTTGCCCTGCCCCACGCGTTCGTTCCCGTAGCTGTACCATGACCCGGCTTTGGTAAGGATGTCGTATTGAACACCGAGGTCGACGAGTTCCCCCTCGTAGGAAACGCCTTCACCGTAGATGATCTCGAAGTCGGCCTGGCGGAACGGTGGCGCCACCTTGTTCTTGACCACCTTGACGCGGGTCTCGTTCCCGATCACCTCATCCCCATCCTTGATTGCCCCCTGCCGCCGGATGTCCAGCCGCACGGAGGCATAGAATTTCAGTGCGTTGCCGCCGGTGGTCGTCTCGGGGCTGCCGAACATCACGCCGATCTTCATGCGGATCTGGTTGATGAAGATCACGAGCGTGTTCGAACGCTTGATGTTGGCGGTCAGCTTGCGTAGTGCCTGGGACATCAGTCGCGCCTGGAGACCCACATGGGCATCGCCCATTTCACCCTCGATCTCGGCCTTCGGCGTCAGCGCCGCGACGGAATCGATGACGACCACGTCCACGCCCCCGGAGCGCACCAGCATGTCCGCGATCTCCAGCGCCTGCTCCCCGGTATCAGGCTGGGACACGAGAAGATCGTCGAGATTGACCCCGATCTTTTGGGCATACACCGGATCCAGGGCATGCTCTGCGTCGACGAAGGCTGCGACGCCGCCCAGCCGTTGCGCCTGGGCGATGACTTCCAGTGTCAGTGTGGTCTTGCCGGACGATTCAGGCCCATAGATTTCCACGACGCGCCCACGGGGCAGACCACCGACGCCGAGCGCGATGTCGAGCGACAGCGACCCCGTCGGAATGACCTCGATATCCCGGGCGCCCGCAGCGTCACCCATGCGCATGACCGAGCCCTTGCCGAACTGTTTCTCGATCTGCAGCAATGCCGCACTGAGCGCCTTCTTTCTATTGTCGTCCATTTACCTGCATCCACATCAGTAAACGGGGTCATTATTTCATACTGCCGCCAGCGGGAGTAGATTGCAGACGCCAGCGCCGGAGCACACGGTACTCGGACCCCGACGGGCGGAGCGTGGATTCCACCAGGACGACCGACTCGACCGGCCAGATGATCGTCGGGGTCGCGGGCGGAAACGGCACGGTCAGGCATACCTTGCGACCCAGCGTGACGTGCGGTATCGGCGCCAAAGCTTCCGGGTTTGCGGAGCCGCGGTCGAGCGCCGCGCGCAGGCCTGCCTCGAGCTCGCCCCACTCAGGAGGCACGACACTGGGCTCCATCCACAGCAGCTGGCGGCGGCGCCGATATCGCAGCTGATTCAGTTGCAGCGTGAAGGACGCAGCGTCGGGTTCCCGCTGATGGCAAAGATACTCCAGCTGCGCCGGGGATACGGAGCCTAGGAACCGCAGCGTGATGTGGAAGTTCTCGGCGCGAACCCAGCGCGCTTGCGCGTGCTGGGCCAGCTCCAGGACGCTGGCCTCGAGCGCGGCGCGAACGCCGTCGCTCGGCCAAAGGGCGTAGAAGACCCGGTGCCGGGCGCGGGTTGCGTCAGCTTCGCAGGGCATCGAGCAGGCCTCGCAATGCCGCCTCGATCGACTGCCGGCGTACAGCGGCGCGGTCGCCTTCGAAGTGGAAACAGCGCGAGCAGCCCTGCCCGTGTGCCGCGCTCCAATGGATCCAGACCGTCCCAACCGGCTTGTCAGCCGATCCGCCGGCCGGTCCCGCGATCCCACTGATCGCGATGGCCCAGTCGGCTCCGAGGCGTGCCAACGCACCTCGCGCCATCGCCGCCACGGTTTCCTCGCTGACTGCGCCGCAGCGAACCAGCACCTCCGGCGCTACCCCCAGCAATTCCGTCTTGGCGTGGTTGCTGTAGGTCACGAAGGCGGCTTCAAACCAGGCGGATGCGCCCGCGATCGCAGTCAGGGTCTCGGCTATGCCGCCTCCGGTACACGACTC
The DNA here is from genome assembly GCF_006175985.1 of Methylotetracoccus oryzae. GTDB lineage: Bacteria > Pseudomonadota > Gammaproteobacteria > Methylococcales > Methylococcaceae > Methylotetracoccus > Methylotetracoccus oryzae. The sequence continues at coordinate 91,808 of NZ_SRSH01000011.1, forward strand.
GGCCGTAATCAGGGTGTCGCCCCGCTTCCCCAGCGCCGCACCCACCTCGCCTGCCAGCCCGATCAGCGCTTCATCGTTCATGTAAACTGCCCCGTCTGCCGAACTTCATTGTATCCCAGCCCCCGATGTCCACCTCCGCGTCCCCCCCCGCGATGCCGGCGCATACGCCGATGATGCAGCAGTATCTCGGGATCAAGGCCGATTTCCCGAACACCCTGCTGTTCTATCGGATGGGCGACTTCTACGAGCTATTCTTCGACGATGCCCGCTGTGTCGCCGCGCTGCTGGACATCACGCTGACCTCCCGTGGCGAATCCGGCGGTCAACGCGTACCGATGGCCGGGATCCCATATCATGCGGCGGAAGCTTATCTGGCGCGACTCCTCAAGGCCGGCAAGTCGGTCGCGATCTGCGAGCAAGTGGGCGAATCCCTGCGCGGCAAGGGCCCGATGGAGCGCAAGGTCGTCCGGATCCTCACGCCCGGCACCGTGACCGACGATTCGCTGCTGGACGAACGACGCGACAACCTGCTCACCGCGATCAACTGCGGCAGCGGCGGTCGCATCGGACTGGCGACCCTCGAGTTGGCGGCCGGCCGTTTCGCCGTGCAGGAGCTGCTTTCCGCGGAGGCACTGGCGGCCGAGTTGGAACGTCTCCGCCCCGCCGAGATACTGGTCGCCGAACATTCCGAGATCGCGCAATCGCTCGCGGCCGAACTTGCGCTGACGCCGCGCGCCCCGTGGCATTTCGAACCCGCCAGTGGCGAGCAGTTGCTGCTCCGGCAATTCGCCACCCGCGATCTGTGCGCCTTCGGCTGCGAGGGCATGCCGGCCGCCATCGGCGCCGCCGGTGCGCTGCTCCAGTATCTGCAGGAGACACAGCGCTCGGCGCTAACCCATCTGCGAGGACTGCGCGTGGAGTCCAGCGAGGACATGATCGTGCTCGATGCGGCGACGCGCCGAAATCTGGAACTCGATACGCATCCCTCGGGACGGGCCGACCTGACCCTGCTCGGCGTACTCGACCATACGGTTACGGCGATGGGTAGCCGGATGCTCCGGCGCTGGCTGCAGCGGCCGCTGCGGGCGCGCGACCGCCTCGAGGCACGCTACGACGCGATCGATACGCTACTTCGTTCGGAAGCGCTCGACGCCCTGAGGGAACACCTGCGCTCCGTCGCGGATATCGAACGCATCGCTGCACGCATCGCACTGCTGTCGGCCCGACCGCGGGATCTCGCACTTCTGCGTCAAACACTACAGTCACTGCCCCAGCTACGTCAGGCGTTGGCGCTGCTGGAATCCTGCCCGCTGCTCGCCGATGTCTACGAGCGCGTCGGCGACCACGCTGAGGTGTGCAGCCTCCTGGAACGGGCGATCATCCCCGAGCCCCCTGTGCTGATCCGGGATGGCGGAGTGATGGCCCCGGGCTACGACGCGGAACTGGATGGCTTGCGCAACCTCAGCGAGAACGCCGACGGGATGCTGGTCGACTTGGAAACCCGGGAACGGGAACGATCGGGCATCGGTTCGCTGCGGATCAACTTCAACCGGGTGCACGGGTTCTACATCGAGTTGTCCCGCGCGCAAGCCGAGCGCGCCCCGGAGCATTTCCAGCGGCGCCAGACCTTGAAGAATGCCGAGCGTTTTACGACTCCGGAACTGCGTGCATTCGAAGCCCAGGTGCTCGGCGCACGCGAGCGCGCATTGGCCTGCGAACGGGCGCTGTACGAGGGTTTGTTGGTGTCGCTCGGCCAACACGTCGCCGCGTTGCAGCGCTGTGCCGATGCGCTGGCGGAGCTGGACGTCATCGGAACCCTCGCGGATCGCGCAGTCGCTCTGAACTATCAGCGCCCCACCCTGGTGCCGGGCAGCCGGCTCCGCGTCGTGGATGGCCGGCACCCGGTCGTCGAGCGAACCCTGCAACTTCCTTTCACCCCCAACGACCTGCATCTGGACGGCGAACGCCGGATGCTGATCATCACGGGTCCGAACATGGGGGGCAAATCGACCTACATGCGTCAGGCCGCACTGATCAGCCTGCTGGCCCACATCGGCAGCTTCGTACCCGCAGAAAGAGCCGAGATCGGCACCATCGACCGCATCTTCACCCGCATTGGGGCAGCGGACGATCTCGCCACGGGACGCTCGACCTTCATGGTCGAAATGACCGAGACCGCGCAAATCCTGCACAACGCCACGGAACACAGCCTCGTCCTGATGGATGAAGTCGGCCGCGGCACGAGCACCTTCGACGGGCTGTCGCTCGCCTGGTCCGTCGCGCTGACCCTGGCGCGCGAAACGAAGAGCCTGACCCTATTCGCCACGCATTACTTCGAGTTGACGACCCTGCCGGAGCAGAGCGATGCGATCCGCAATGTGCACCTCGACGCGCTCGAACATGGCGACCGCATCGTCTTCCTGCATCAAGTCAAGGAGGGACCGGCTAGCCAGAGCTATGGATTACAGGTCGCCGCGCTCGCCGGCGTGCCGCGGCGCGTCATTGACGAAGCGCGGTCGGTGCTCCGCCGCCTGGAGCGCCAGGCCTGTGAGCAGTCGATGACCGACGATGGACCACGACAGATGGATCTGTTCGTCGATGGCCGCAATGATCGCCTGGCCGAACGCTTGAAGTCACTGGACCCGGACGCGATGACGCCGCGCGAGGCGTTGGAGGTCCTATATCAGCTCAAGGAATTGACCGACAGATGAACGGGGGCCGTGCCATAAGGCGACGCGCCCCGGCACGCGGTGACCGGGGCTCCGGGTGATCAACCCTTCTTTTCGTCGCCCAACAACTGCAGCAACTGGGCCGCGGGTACGTAACCGGGGAGCACACTGCCTTTTTCGGTCACGATCATCGGCGTTCCGGACGCTCCCATGGCGGTCCCCAGCGCCATGTGTTTGGTCACCGGGTTGTCGCAGTTCTTCTCGGGCAGGGCCTCCCCCTTCTTGGCCTGTGTCAGCGCCTGGGTTCGGTTGTCGGCGCACCAGACGCTGACGGCCTTGTTGTAGGAATCGGAGCCTTCGCCCGCCCGCGGGTAGAACAGGTACCGAATTTCGATACCGGCGTCGAGGTACTGTTTGATCTCGGAATGGAGCTTGCGGCAGTAACCGCAGTCGATATCGGTGAAAACGTACGCGATATGCTTGGTCTTCTGGGGCTTGAAGACGATCATGTTGGCCGTGCCGACCTTGTTCAACGCGCCCACGCGAGCCTGTGCCAAGCGCGGCTCGGTCAAGTCCTGCCGCGAATTCACGTCCACCAGGGAGCCCTGGATCAGATAGGCGCCGTCTTCCGATACATAAAACAGCTTGGGGCCGTAGAGAACCTCGTAGAGCCCTTTCAACTTGGTGGGCTGTATCGAATCCGGTTCCATACCGGGCAAGGCTCTCTGCAACGCATCGCGTATGGCCTTTTCATCGGCGAGTGCCACGGTCGGGCCTGCAAGAACCACGGCAAAGGCCACTAAAGCAAGCGAGAGAAACTGTTTCATAGAAATTCCGAAAATGGCAGGGTAGGCAGCCCGGTGTGAGCGCCGCCGAAACCTAACTCAGCAGACGTTCGAGATCCAAATAGAATGCAAGACTCATCAATGAGATCAGAATGAACAGTCCGACCTGCTGACACAACATGACGGTCTGCTCGGACAATGGGCGACCCTTGACCCACTCGATCGCGTACAGCGTCAGGTGGCCACCGTCCAGGATTGGGATCGGCAACAGGTTCAACACGCCGAGACTCACGCTGATCGCTGCGAGGAACTTCAGGAACTGCGCCAGACCCAGCCGTGCCGACGCGCCGGCGTACTGGGCGATGCTGAGTGGCCCGCTGAGGTTCTCCAGCGCCGCCTTGCCGATGAGCATACGGCCGATCATCTTCAGCGTCAGGAAGGAGTAATCCGCGGTTTTCGCAGTGGCAGCAACCAGCGCGGGGATGAAATCCAGGCGATAGGTGACCTGCATCTCCTCTTCGATTTCCGCAGGAATTCGCGCCGAGGCGCCGATACGCCCGCTGACGACCCCGCCCGCCGTTTCCACGCGGGCCGGTGTGATCTGCAAGGGTATCTCTTCGGAACCGCGGCGAACGATCAGGTGAATGACGGTTTCGGGACGCGCTCGCACGATCCTGACCCATTCCTGCCACGTTGCGACTGGAACTTCGTCAGCACGGATCACCCGATCACCTGACTGGAGCCCCGCCACCTCGGCGCGACTTCCAGGCTCGACCCTTTCGACGACCGGGTCGAGATCGGGCTGCCACGGCGTCAAGCCAAGCCGGTCGTAGAGTTGATCCGGAGATCGCGCGACTTCGGCCGGGACACGCAGGCCAAGCTGGCGGGTCTCGCCTGCCGCCGTGCGTACGGTGACATCGACCTGCTCCGCATCCATGACCTTCTCGACCAACTGCCCCATGGCTTCGCCCCACGTCGGCGTTGGCTCGTCATCGACTGCGAGAATTTCATCGCCGCTGACGAAACCGGATTCAGCTGCCAGAGTGCCCGGGGTCACCTCGCCCAACACGGGCCTCACGCCAGGCTCACCGACCATGAACACGACCCAGTACAGCACAATCGCCAGTAGGAAATTCGCCAATGGGCCCGCAATCACAATGGCTGCGCGACTCGCCAGAGGCTGGCGGTTGAAAGCTCGCGGCAAATCCTCAGGAGCTACCGGGCCCTCACGCTCGTCCACCATCCGCACGTAGCCACCCAGCGGCACCGCCGAAACCACGAACTCAGTCGCCTCAGGCCCGTTCTGGCGCCTCCAGATCGCGCGTCCGAAGCCGATCGAAAAGCGCAGAACCTTCACACCCAAGCGTCGTGCAACCCAGAAGTGACCAAATTCGTGTACGGCGATCAGAACCGTCAGCGCAGCGACAAAGGACAGGAGGGTGTGAATCATGGAAGGCATGGCATCAAGCGGTCGAGGCTTTCTCCAGATAAAGGCTGGCGGTGTGACGGGTGGTGCGGTCGGCATCCAACACGTCGTCGAGGCTACCAACCGCCGAAGCCGGGAGCACGTCCAGGCAATGACGGATCGTCTCGGCAATCGCCGTGAATCGGATGCGGCCGTCCAGGAAGCTCGCCACCGCCATCTCGTTGGCGGCATTGAGGATGGCGGGGGCCGTTCCACCCGCCCTGACCGCCTGATAGGCCAGCGGCAGGCACGGGAAACGCTGCGTATCCAGTTCAACGAACTCTAAACGTCCGACCTTGAACAGATCCAAAGGTTCGGCCCCCGATTCCACGCGGTCAGGCCAACCCATCGCGTGAGCGATCGGGATACGCATATCCGGGTTGCCCATCTGAGCCAGCACGGAACCATCTACATAGTCCACCATCGAGTGAATGACGCTCTGAGGATGGACGACGACCGTAACCTCGTCAGGCGAGAGATCGAACAACAGGCAGGCCTCGATCACCTCCAGGCCCTTGTTCATCATCGTCGCCGAATCGACCGAGATCTTGCGGCCCATTACCCAGTTCGGATGCGCGACTGCCTGCTCCGGCGTCATGTGCGCCAGAGTCTCCAGCGGCGCCTTCAGAAACGGCCCACCCGACGCGGTCAGCATGATCTTCCGGACCTCGCGGGCCCGGGTGCCGGCGCGATAACTGGCGGGCATGCACTGAAAGATCGCGTTGTGCTCACTGTCGATCGGCAGTAACTCGGCGCCCGAAAGTCGGATGGCCGCCATGAACAGCGGTCCGGACATCACCAGGGCTTCCTTGTTTGCCAACAGTACACGCTTACCCTTCTGGGCAGCGGCCAGGGTCGGCAGCAAGCCTGCGGCACCGACGATCGCCGCCATCACGGTATCCACCTCCGGCAGGGATGCGACGTGTTCCAAACCCGATGCGCCCGCCAGGATCTCGACGCCGCGCACGCCCCGGGCTTCCAACTTTTCGCGCAACGGCTGTCGCTGTTCCGGGTCGACGACCACCGCATAGGTCGGGCGGTGGGCGGCGCATTGCTCGGCCAGGCGCTCGATATTGCGGTTTGCCGTCAGGGCGACGACACACAGTTCGTCCGGATGCCGAGCAGCGACATCGAGTGTATTGACGCCGATCGATCCGGTGGAGCCGAGGACGCAAAGCCGTTTCACAGGAAGATCTCCCGCAGATAAGAACCCAGGTAGAAGATCGACACGGCTGCAACCAGACTGTCCACGCGGTCCAGCACCCCGCCATGCCCAGGAAACAGCGCGCCACTGTCCTTGACCCCGCGCTGGCGTTTCAACAAGCTCTCGAAAAGGTCCCCCGCGATCGAAATGATCACCGTCACCAGGGATAGCACCACGAAGTCCGAGATGACAATGGGCTTGAAGTCGAAATAGATCCCCACGCCGGCAGCGTACAGCGCTGAAATCAGCAGCGCTCCATAAACCCCTTCGACGGTCTTGCCGGGGCTGATCTGCGGCACGAGTTTCGTGCGCCCGAACCGCTTCCCGGCGAAATAGGCGGCGGCGTCGGCCAGCCAGATCAATAACACCAGGAACAAGACCTGCTTGACGCCGAAATTGACCCGGAGCCATAGCATCAGTATCCAGGCCGTCAGCAGTACGAACCAGCCGATCACCAGCTTCACGGCAGTCGGGTAGCGCCAGGCCAGCACGCGGTCTGGAGCCATGCGCAGTGCCATGCCGACGACGAACCACCATGCAGCGACAACCCACGGCAGCCAATCAATCGCGTAATTGGCCCAGTATTTGCCGGAGACCTGGCAGGCAATCAGCGCTCCGACAAAAACCAGCCGGGCCGGCACCCCGGCCAGACCCGCCAGACCCGACCATTCCCAGGCCGCTACGGCAAGGACCACACCCCACAAAAAGGCGAACCACAGGGGCGGCAACTGCAAAATGGCCAGGACGATCAACGGCGCCAACACCGCGGCCGTGATCAGGCGGATTTTCAACATGGCAAGGTTTTCCTTATTGCAAGCTAACTGATGTCGCCGTGGCCGGATGACAGGGCTTCGACCTGCTCGCCGGTGTAGCCGAAACGGCGCTGCCGCCGGGCGAAGTCAGCAAAGGCCTGATCGAGCAACTGCTCGTCGAAGTCCGGCCACAGGGTGGCAGTGAAGAACAATTCCGTATAGGCGAGTTGCCACAGCATGAAATTGCTGATGCGCTGGTCGCCCCCGGTACGGATGAAAAGGTCCGGTTCGGGGAGATCCGCCAGCGAAACGTGACGGGAGAGCAAGTCCTCGGTCAGATCCTCCGCGCGCAGGGAACCTGCTGCTATCTGTGCCGCCAAGGTACGCATCGCGTTCAGGATGTCCCAACGTCCGCCGTAATTGGCGGCGACGATCAGGCTCATGCCGGAATTACCCGCCGTCAGCGCCTCGGACGCAGCAATCTTTTCCTGCAACTGTGGCGAAAAGGCGCTGCGGTCGCCGATAATCCGCAAGCGCACGCGGTTCTCGTGCAGCTTCTCGGTTTCGCGTCCCAACGTGGACAGAAACAGGTCCATCAAAACCGAGACCTCTTCCTGCGGGCGGCGCCAGTTTTCGCTGCTGAACGCGAACAGCGTCAGCGCCTCGACCCCCTTCTCGACGCAATGCTCCACCACCTTCCGCACGGCGGTCACGCCCGCGCGATGGCCGGCGGTACGCGGCAGATACCGTTGTTGCGCCCAGCGCCCGTTGCCATCCATGATGATGGCCACGTGCCGGGGCATTCGGTGATCTGGAAACGCTCTTGGTTCGGCTTCCATCAGGGCGGCTGTTGTAGAAACTACCAAAACTTCACTCTCAACCCGGGCAATCGTGAACTCGGGCGAGTGCCGAGAATTCGCTGGATGTGCCCCGGCACCTACGGCAGGGCTTGTGCCGGGCGACGGATGCGGGCTTGCGCCCGCGTCAGATAGCCATCAAGTCGGCTTCTTTCTCGTCCAACAAGACGTCGATTTCCTTGATCGACTGATCGGTCAGTTTCTGAATCTGCTCCTCGACGCGGCGCTCCTGATCTTCCGATATCTGCTTTTCCTTGAGTGCCGCCTTGATTTCGGCGTTCGCATCGCGACGGATGTTTCTGATTGCTACTTTGCCGCCCTCACCTTCGTGGCGAACGACCTTGATCAGTTCCTTGCGGCGCTGTTCGGTCAGTGGCGGCATCGGCACCCGAATGACGAGACCCGTCGTTGCCGGATTCAGACCCAGATCGGAAGCACGAATGGCTTTGTCGACCGCCTGCACCATGGTCTTCTCCCAGGGGGTCACGGTCAGTGTGCGCGAATCCTCGATCGCCACATTGGCCACCTGACTGATCGGAACCTCGCTACCGTAGTAGTCGACCTTCACATGTTCCAGCAAGCTGGGATGGGCTCGACCGGTGCGAATCTTTGCGAGTTCATGCTTCAGGGACTCGATGCTCTTCTGCATCCGCTCCCGTGTGCGTTTCGCGATATCCTCGACCATATACCTTAAGCCTCCGGATTCCCGTTCTGAAGCAGCGTACCGATGTCCTCGCCCTGAACCAGCCGCATGATCGCTCCAGCCTCGAAGATGTTCATCACGCGCAACTGCATCGCATGGTCGCGGCACAGCACCAGGGCCGTCGCATCCATGACGTCCAGACGCTGGTCGAGCGCCTGGTCGAAGGTCATACGTGAATAGAAACTCGCATCGGGGTCCTTCTTCGGATCGGCGGAATAGACCCCGTCGACCTTGGTCGCCTTGATCAGAAGGTCGGCATCGACCTCGATCGCACGCAAACTGGCTGCCGAGTCGGTGGTGAAGAAAGGATTTCCGGTGCCCGCCGCGAAGATCACGGCGCGTCCCTTCTCCAGATGGCGCACGGCTCGGCGCCGAATGTAGTCCTCACAGACCTGATTGATCTTCAGGGCCGACATCACGCGCGTCGGGCGACCCACCTGCTCGAGGGCATCCTGCATCGCCAACGCGTTGATTACCGTCGCCAGCATGCCCATGTGGTCGCTGGTCACACGATCCAGGCCTTCCGCTGCCTTCGTGGCGCCGCGAACGATGTTGCCACCGCCTATGACCAAGCCAACCTGGACCCCGATCTTGCAGATCTCATCGATCTCGACCGCCAGACGCTGGAGCACGCTGGCGTCAATGCCCGAGGACTGGCTGCCCATCAGGGCCTCGCCGCTGAGTTTAAGCAAAATCCGTCGGTATACCGGGGGGTTGCTCATCAATGCCTCACAGTGTTCGCGGCCATGTGACCCGTCGACCGGCTCGAAAACGCCGGCGACATCCAATAATCATCGGGACTGCGCGCCGTCAGCTCAGCTGCCGCGCACCTGTGCCATCACCTCTTCGGCGAAGTTCGATTCGACCTTTTCGATGCCCTCGCCCACTTCGAAGCGAACGAAGCGCATGACCTCGCTGCCCTTTGCCTTGAGCAATTGAGCGACGGTCTGCTCGGGATCCTTGACGAAGGGCTGCCCGAGCAGCGTGACTTCTCCGAGGAATTTCTTGATCCGGCCGTCGACCATTTTTTCCACGATGTTGGCCGGCTTACCGCTGGCTTCGGCCTGTGCGGCAAAAATCTCGCGCTCCTTGGCGATCACGTCGGCCGGAACACCGGTCTCGTCAACGCATACCGGCTTGCTGGCGGCTACGTGCATCGCCACGTCCTTGCCGACGGTGGCATCGCCGGTGAACTCCACCAGGACACCGATGCGACTGCCATGGCGGTAGGCAGCAACGAGACCGTTGGCGGAGTCGAAGCGCGCAAAACGACGCACCGAGATGTTCTCGCCGATCTTCGCGATCAACTCGCGACGCACCTGCTCGACCGTTGCTTGACCGCCGGCCAAGGTCTGTTCGGCCAGGGCCTCCGGAGAGGCTGCATCGGAGGCCAGCACGGTCCGGGCCACCGCGTCGCAGAAGGCGAGGAAGTCCTCACCCTTGCCCACGAAATCGGTTTCGCAGTTCACTTCGACGATGGCCGCGCGGTGGGCGTCGTCGGATACCTGAATCGAGATCGTACCTTCAGCTGCGGTGCGCCCGGATTTCTTATCCGCCTTGGCCAGACCGGCCTTGCGCATCAACTCCACCGCCGCTTCCAAATCACCCTGCGTCTCGGCCAGGGCTTTCTTGCATTCCATCATTCCGGAACCGGTTCGTTCACGCAGTTCCTTCACCATGGTCGCGGTAATCGTCATCAATCAAAACCTCTTGTTAAAAGCTGGACACGCAGGCCCGCGTATCAAAAAAAAGCCCCCGTCTGGAGGCCTGTGGCAGGAGCGCCGCCGACTCGGAGAATCGCTAACGGCGCTCGCGGGCTGGTCTATCAGAGCATTTCACTGCCGGCGTAGTCGGCTTCGGCCACGACCGGGTCCGCGCCCGTCGAGTCCATCTCGATGAACTCGTCTTCGGCGCCGGCGGCCATATCCAGTCCGCTTGCCTTGCCTTGCAGGATCGCCGTGGCAGCACTCTGCGCGTAGAGCAGCACGGCGCGAATGGAATCATCGTTACCCGGAATCACGTAATCGATACCGACCGGGCTGTTATTGGTGTCGACGATGCCGACGACCGGGATGCCGAGTTTCTTGGCCTCCGAAACGGCATTCTTCTCGTAGCCGACGTCCATGATGAACATCACGTCGGGGAGGCGATCCATGTCGCGGATTCCGCCGAGGTTGCTCTCGAGCTTCTCGAGCTCGCGCATCATGCCGAGACCTTCCTTCTTGTTGAAGCGCGACAGGCGGCCATCGTCGCGGATGGCGGAGAGCTCCTTCATTCGGGCGATCGACTGCTTGATCGTCTTAAAGTTCGTCAGCATGCCGCCCAGCCAGCGCGAGTTGACGTAGGGCATGCCGCAACGGCGGGCCTCGTCTTCGATCACCTTGCGGGTCGTGCGCTTCGTGCCGACAAATAGAATTTTTCCGCGATTGGCGGAGACCTGTTCCAGATACCGCATCGCCTCGTTGAAAAGGGGCAGCGTCTGTTCGAGGTTGATGATGTGGATGTTGCTGCGCGCTCCGAAAATGAAGGGCGCCATCCGCGGATTCCAGTAACGCGTCTGATGGCCGAAATGCACACCGGCTTCCAACATCTGACGCATCGTCACATTCGACATTAATTTCTCCAAAGATAAAGGGCCAACCGGTCGCGTGCCTCGCGGCAGACGATCAGCCGGCGTTCGGGTTACGCCTCCACGATCCCCAAGCGGCCACCGGAGCGTGCTCCGGCACCCAGCCACCCGTGACGGACCGTGTGTGTTGCTTATTAAAGTCGCGCTTTATACCATACCTGCAGGGACCCGACAACGCTGCACACCTTCCCTCCCCCTGATCCGTTTCCAAGCATGACCATCTCCATCAAGTCCCCAGAGGAAATCGAAAAGATGCGCGTCGCCTGCCGGCAGGCCGCGGAAGTCCTGGAAATGATTGGCGACAATGTCCGTCCCGGGGTCAGTACCGATGAACTGGATCGCATCTGCCACGAGTACATCGTGGGCAAGCTCCGCGCCATACCTGCGCCGCTGAATTACCGCGGCTTTCCGAAGTCCATTTGCACTTCGGTCAACCACCAGGTGTGTCATGGCATACCGGGCCCGAAGAAGCTGAAGTCCGGCGACATCGTCAACATCGACATCACGGTCATCAAGGACGGCTATCACGGGGACACCAGCAAGATGTTCTTCATCGGCGAACCGACGACCCGCGCGCGCCGCCTGGTCGCGGTCACCCAGGAAGCAATGTACCGCGGCATCGATACGGTCCGCCCCGGAGCGCTACTGCGCGACATCGGCAAGGCAATCCAGGAGCATGCGGAAGCCCATGGCTACTCCGTTGTACGCGAGTTTTGCGGACACGGCATCGGGCGTGAATTCCATGAGGATCCACAAGTCCTGCACTATTATGAGGCCGGAGCGACACTGGAGCTGAAACCGGGCATGGTTTTTACCATCGAACCTATGATCAATCAGGGCAAACGCCACGTGAAGATCCTGCCGGATGGCTGGACCGCCGTGACCAAGGATCACAGCTTGTCGGCGCAGTGGGAACATACGGTTCTGGTGACCGAAACCGGGTACGAGATCCTGACTCTTCGCCAAGAGGAAATGCCCAACTATGGCCATCCCCAGGCCGTTGGCGCCTGAAGCGGCGTTCGTCGAGGCGCCCCTCGACATCCGGGCCTACCGCGCTCGCATCGAGCAATTCGAGTCCGCTCTCGTTGGGCGTTTCCGCAACGGCGAACTCGTCGGCGATCTGCTGCGGGCCCGAGCGGCTTTCATCGATGCGCTGCTGATCGAACTCTGGCAGCACTTCCTCGGTGCTTACGCCGACCGCCTGGCCCTGGTCGCGGGCGGCGGGTACGGCCGCGGCGAACTGAGCCTGCGCTCCGACATCGATCTGATCGTGCTACTCGACTGCGCGACGCACACGCCCGGCGTCGAATGTCTCCATCATGTCATTTACCAGAGCGACCTGGCGAATTTCAGCAACTTCCTATGGGACATAGGGCTGAAGCCGGGACTTTCGGTGCGCACCCTCGACGAGTGCATCGATCAGGCGGGCAAGGATCAGGCCGACATCACCAATCTGATGGAATCGCGCCTGCTCTACGGCAACGCCGACCTGTACGCGGCACTGTGGACGCAGATCGGCCCCGACCGCATCTGGGCCTCCCGACACTACTTCGAAGCCAAGCTGGCCGAGCAACGCGGACGTTACGCCAAATTTCACGACACCGCCTACAATCTCGAGCCGAACGTCAAGGAAGGCCCCGGCGGCTTGCGCGACATACAGATGATCGGCTGGATCATCAAGCGACACTACAATTCCCAGAATCTCCGCGACCTGATCGTCCATGGCTGGCTGACGGAAAACGAGTACACCGAACTGGTCACCTCGCAGGAATTTCTGTGGCGCGTTCGCTTCGGACTGCATGCACTGACCGGTAAATGCGAGGATCGGCTGCTGTTCGATCATCAGAAGGATCTGGCCAATCAGCTCGGTTACGAGGGAAACGACGTCAACGAACGTGTCGAGCGGTTCATGCAGGATTATTTCCGGACCGTCATGGGCATCGAGCGGCTCAACGAGATGCTGCTGCAACTGTTCAAGGAAGCGGTACTGCACGGCGCCGAAGACTTCCTCATCCTGCCGATCAACCGGTATTTTCAGGCCGTCAACAACTACATCGAAGCCGTCCATCCGGACATCTTCAACGAAGAGCCGCTGGCGCTGCTGCAAATCTTCCTCGTCCTTCAGCAGAACAGCGCACTGCACGGGGTGAGGGCCTCCAGCATCCGGCTCATCCGGCAAAACCTGCATCTGATCGACGAGGGTTTCAGGAACGATCCACGCGCCTGTGCCCTCTTCATGAGCATCCTCCGGCAGCCGCGCGGCATTACACATCAGCTGCGCCGGATGAACCGTTATGGCGTCATGGCCGCGTACCTGCCGGCTTTCGGGCGCGTAGTCGGCCGGATGCAGTACGATCTGTTCCATGTCTATACGGTCGACGAGCACACCCTGTTCGTCATCCGTAACCTGCGCCGTTTCTCCGTCGAGAAGTTTCGACCCGATCATCCGCTGTGCAACGAAATCTTCGAACTGATCGACAAACCCGAGTTGCTCTACATCGCGGGCCTGATGCACGATATCGCCAAGGGCAGCGGGCATGATCATTCGGTGGCCGGCGAGAACATCGCCGAGGACTTCTGCCGGCGCCACGGCGTTCATCGTCGCGACACGGCGCTGGTCACCTGGCTGGTTCGCAATCACCTGCTGATGTCGCTGACTGCCCAGCGCAAGGACATCAGCGATCCGAAGATCATCCATGAGTTTGCCGAGCAGGTCGAAGATCAGAACCGGCTGAACTATCTGTTTCTGCTGACCGTCGCGGACATCCGCGCCACCAATCCGACGCTCTGGAACAGCTGGCGCGATGCACTGCTGCGCGACCTGTACGCAGCAACACGCTGGGCCTTGCGGCGAGGCCTCGACAACCCGCTGGAACGCACCGAACAGATCGCCGCAATAAAGACCGAGACGCTCCATCTACTCGACACGCATGGAATGCCACGCGAAGCCGTCGATCGCATCTGGAACGATCTCGGCGACGAATACTTCATCCGCTACCTGCCGGATGAGATCGCATGGCACACCATCGCCATCGCTTCCTGCAGCGATAGCGATCTGCCGCTGGTCCTGCTGCGGCCGATGAGTCAGCGCGGCAGCCCCGAAATCTTCGTCTATGCTCGGAATCAGGACTATATCTTCGCTCACAGCACCGCGGTCCTGGACCAGCTGGGGCTGACGATCTTCGACGCCAAGATCATCACCACGCGCAACGGCTTCGTGCTGAACAGCTACCACGTGCTCGAACAGAGCGAACGCCCGATCCGCGACCAGATGCGGCAAATCGACATCTGCCGGAAGTTGCGGAGCTGCCTGCTAAACCCGGGGGCGGCCCCCCTCAAGGTCGAACGCATGGAACCGCGTCACACCAAGCATTTTCAGGTCCCGACACGCATCGAATTCAAGGAGGACCCGGAAGGCCGGTACACCATCATCGAACTCGTTGCGACAGACCGTCCCGGCCTCCTGTCCAAGGTCGGGCAAGCCTTTAATCGCTTCGGCATCCGCCTGCACAACGCGAAGATTTCCACCATCGGCAGCTATGCCGAGGACATCTTCTACATCACCGACCTGCACAACCGTCCGTTGCACGCGGCCCAACTCCGGGAGGCGCTGAAAACGGCCATTACCGAAATGGTCGGCAGCAACTGACGCCGATCTTGCCGGGCGGAGAGTTCATGCTATTCTGACGCCCCGGGCGCGCAGCCAGCCGAGTCGTATGGCAAGTCCCGCCGTTCGACATCCACCGCTGCGGTGAGCCCGGAGCAGACTGCTTATCGGCAACACCTACGCGGCCGACTTCCCATCCTGCCGCGTGCTCGCGCTGGAGGACTCGTTACCATGGTTGCCTCATCCGCTCAGCTCGAAAACTGGTACCAGGATTCTGCTACCGGCCGCAGCTTCAGAGTCATTGCCGTGGACAAAGCCACAGACTCGATCGAGATTCAGTATTTCAACGGCGATCTGGGCGAATACGATTTCGCCTCATGGGCTGAATCCGGCTTTTCCCCGATCGAAGCACCGGAAGACTGGAGTGGCCCGTTCGATGATCTCGAACTCGACGACATGGGCTACAGCGACCCCGACAGTCACCGCAACCGCGACTTCAACCTCGACGATCTCCTGGACGCAGAGGACGAACGCTGATGTTCGCGGGTAGGCAGTTCCCGACGCCACAGCCGCGTCAGATCAGGGTTTCCAGCGGTCGGTAACGATCGCTGATCCCGAGTGATTCGGCGGCGGCGCGGCAGGTCACGTATCCGCCACAGGCATTGACCGCCTTGGCAAAGCCAGCGTCGGCCCGGAATGCGCCGGTGCCTTCCGCAGCCAGACGCAACACGTAGGGCAAGGTTGCATGCGTCAAGGCCAGCGTGGACGTCCTCGGGTACGCCCCCGGCATGTTCGTGACGCAATAGTGGATAACCCCGTGCCGGACATAGACGGGGTCCGAATGCGACGTGGGCCGCGAGGTTTCTATACAACCGCCCTGGTCGATGCTGACGTCGACGATGACGGAACCGGGCGGCATCGACCTGACCATACTTTCGCTGACCACGGAGTCTGCCCGGGCCCCCTTGTGAAGAATCGCCCCGATCAGAAGATCGGCCGTGCGGACCATGCCGGCAAGCACCGCCGGGTCGTATATCCGGTAATGGAGACGGTCGCCCAGTTCCTTGGCCAGTTCCGAGCCGCGGGGCGGATCGAGGCCCACGACCGTGACTTCTGCTCCCAGGCCGATCGCCGTGCGGGCCGCGTGAGAACCGACAACCCCGTCGCCCACGATCAAGACTTCGCCGTAGGAGCGCCCCATGACCTTGCCCAGTTGCGTGCCACGCCCGCCATTGAAGCGGGCAAGGTAATAGGCTCCCATCTGCGACGCCATGTTGCCGGCAATGGCGCTCATCGGCGCCAGCAAGGGCAGGCGACCGTCCGCATCTTCCAAGGTCTCATAGGCTGCGGCCGTGGTGCCCGCACGCAGTAGGGCCTCAGTCAATGCCGGGTCCACGCCGGCCAAGTGAAAGAACGTGAATACGGTCTGCGTTCCGAGGAAGCGGTACTCGCTTGCGAGCGGTTCCTTGACCTTCAGTACCAACGGGGCGGCCCAGGCCTCGTCGGCAGTCCCGAGTTCGGCACCGGCCGCCACATAAGCCGCGTCGTCGAAACCGGACCCCGCACCGGCCGAGTGCTCAATCAAGACGGAATGACCGGCAGCGACCAGGGCTGCGGCTCCGTCCGGAGTCAGCGCGACGCGATATTCCTGGTCCTTGACCTCCTTCGGTACTCCGATCTTCATGACAGGGGCCCCTCCGGACTTACACTCGACAGGAAACAGATCCGCGGGACAGCGAGGGCGGTCACGCGGACCGCTCCACGCACCCCGCGTTCAACGGGATCTCACGTAAACACGTAGCCGCGAATGTCGGCTTCGGGCTTTTGCACCAGATTCTTGTCGATCGTCTTCACGACCATACGCGCCGTCGGAGCACTCAGTTCGTGACGCAACATACCCAGAAACTCCGGCGCCGCGATGAGGACGAGCGCCTCGAACTCGCTGCGGGCGCGCCCCTGTTCGATGCGCTCGGCCACCCTTTTGGCGAAGACCAAGGCCTCATGATGCTTCGCATCCGATTGTTTCTCGAAACCGTGGCGCCCCTCCACGACACCGTCGAACCCCCTTCCGGGCTTGTCCGAAACGATGTCCTGGTCTTTGACTCGACTATCGGTATGGGCGAAGTCCTCGAGTTCGATCAGCGGACTGACCCGGTTTTCCGAAACAAAGACCCTCGCGCGGCTGCTCTCGGCGGCAACAACCCATGTCTTTTCCATCGTAGTCTCCGTACGCTTTTACTGGTAGTTTCGACCGGTATTATGCCTCAACGCGCCCGACGTGGACTCCGTGCACTCGCTCGCTGGCGGCGCCTGCTCCGAGGACTGTCATGCCAACCCCACGGAATCTCACGCAACACGGGGCCCACCGCACGCCGCTGCTGCGAGGACCATCAGTGACGCTTCCTGACGGCCTGCGCTGCGGCCTTGGAGCGTGTGGCCGGGGCCTCGGTAGGCGGCTCGGCAGCCGCTGCGGCCGGCTCCGGCGCGCTGCCCGGATCCGGTATACCGCGGTCACGGTTCCACTCGTCCACCTTCCCGAGGGCCTCGCCGATTTCTCCGGGCGTCATCTGCGGGGCGATCTCTCCCCGCACGCGCAGCGCGTCCTGATCACCGAATTCGAAGGCCAGCGTCAACCAAAAAAAAGCCTGGACCAGGTCCTTGGTCACGCCATCGCCCTGAGCATACAGGTTGCCGAGCACCGACTGCGCTGCGCTGACACCGCGATCCGCTGCCAGGCGAAACCATTTCGCCGCCGCCTCGCTATCCTGGACGGTGCCCAGTCCATAGTAATGCAGCATGCCGAGCTTGCCTTGTGCGATCGGATGGTTCTGGTTGGCCGCCTTCTGATACCAGTCGAAGGCCGTGGCGTAATCCTGTTTGACCCCCCAGCCGCGCATGAACAAGTTGCCGAGATTCACCTGCGCATCCGCCTCGCCCTGCTCGGCCAACGGCCGAAACTGAGCGAAGGCGGCCTCGTAATCCTTGCGCCGGACTGCGTCCAGTCCCGTATCGAGGTCCGCCGCAAGGGAGGTCATGGCCACTCCGCAACACAGCGAGAGACACAGCGCCGCGCGCCATGGCATCGTCATATCGGATCCACCACCTGCAGCACCAGCTTGCCGACATGCTGGCCTGCTTCCATGAGGCGATGCGCCTCGGCCGCCTGGGCGAGCGGCAGGACACGATCGACCACCGGCCGCACGCTGCGGGAAACCAGCCAGGGCCACACGGTGCCGGCCAGCGACACGGCGATACGCGCCTTTTCGGCAACTGGGCGCGGCCGCAGGGTGGACCCCGTGACGGTCAGCCGTTTCACCATGAGCTTGAACAGGTCCAACTCGGCTTTCGCGCCATGCTGGACGGCGATCTGGACCAAGCGCCCGCCTTCGGCCAGACACGCGAGATTCCTCGGCAGATAGTCGCCCCCGACCATGTCCAACAGGACATCGACACCCCGCCCCCCCGTTAGCGCATCGACCCGCGCGACGAAATCCTCTTCGCGGTAATTGATGGCCTGTGCGCCGAGCGCGACGCAGGCGCGGCACTTCTCGGAGCTTCCGGCTGTTGCGTACACCACAGCGCCGGCAGCCCGGGCCAACTGAATCGCCGCAACGCCGATGCCGCTCGTGCCGCCATGCACCAGGAAGTGCTCCCCGCTTTGCAGGCCTCCGCGGTCGAAGACGTTGTTCCACACCGTGAACAAGGCCTCCGGTAGCGAAGCGGCATCGGTTGCGGTTAGGCCTTCGGGTATGGGCAGACACAGCGCGGAGGCGGCAGTGCAGTACTCGGCATAACCGCCGCCTGTGACCAGCGCGCAGACCCGATCGCCGATGGACCAGCCGCCCGCGTCGGGCCCGAGCGCAGCAATCTCCCCGGCGACTTCCAGTCCCGGTATGTCGGATGCCCCAGGCGGTGGTGGATACAGTCCGCACCGCTGCAGGATGTCGGGACGGTTGATGCCCGCCGCCTGCACGCGAATCAGTACTTCCCCCGCTCGGGGAACCGGCAGCGGCCGTTCCGCCAGCCGCAGCACCTCGGCACCGCCGGGCTCGGTGATCTCAATGACCCGCATGGTCGCGACCGTCATAGGGCGTATGCTCCGTTCAGGAGGCCAGACCCGCCAGCCACAACCGCAGACGCAGACCCCATTCCGTTGCGTAGCCGCTCACGGCATCGCGAATCGTGCCATGCGTGTCCACGATGAAGACCGCCGGAACGCCCTTGAGCCCGTAGCGCGCGGCGATGGCACCATCCGGGTCTGCATGAACCGGCAGCGTGAACGACTGCTGGCGGATGTAATCGCGCAGTTCCTGATCCGAGCCCGACTGCAGCGCGACGCTGACGACCGGGTAGTCGCGCGCTATGGCCTCGACGTTCCCCTGCATGGCGCGGCAAATCGGACACCAGCTTGCCCAGAAATACAGCAGGGCCGGCCGACCCGCCCGGTGCGGATCGCCCCACTCGAATGCGGCCCCGTCGAGCGAGCGGCTCGTCAGCGGGGGGGCCTGCCCCTCGATCAAGGTTCGATCCTTCCAGCCCTGCGCCGCGAAGAAAACCACGATCAGCAAGGGCCAGAACCACCAGCCCAACGTGCGCCGCGGCTTCATCGGACCACGCCGAAGCGATGCAGCAGAGGTCCACCTTCCGCTTTGAGCCATAGTCGGGCCTTTTCCCATTCCGGGCAATGCTCCGCGACCAAGGTCCAGAAATGCGCGGAATGATTGCGGTGGCAGATGTGGCACAACTCGTGGACCACGACATACTCCAGCACTGCGGGCGGCACGGCGATGAGCAGCCAATTGAGATTGATGTCGTTCATCGCGCCGCAACTGCCCCAGCGTGTCCGCATCCGCTTGATGCGCAGTTGCCGCGGACGAACCCCGATGCGTTCGGCATGCAACTGCAGCAATTCTCCGGCGCGCCGGTCGAGCCATCCCCGTGCCCAGGCAAAGGTGAGCAGTTCGATCTGCCCTGCCCCAATCGGCAAGGACAAGCCCGTGAGCCGGATACCCTCGCCGTTGTAACTAACGCAGGCTCGGCCCGACGGCGTGTCCTGCCAAAAAAAGGGCGTTGGCACCCCCTGCAGCGGAAAACTGACTTCCCGGGCAGCGCCAGCCTCCTGCCAGAAGCTCTGCGCCGGCGCATGGGCGATGGCCTCCCGGTATTTCCGGACCAGCCAGTCATGATGCTGCCGGATGAAATCCCGCGCGATACGCTCCGGACACCGGGGCGGAAGGACGCACTCCACTCCGTCCGCACGCACGATCAGGCGCAGGCGCTTGGCACGGGTGCTCCGGCGCACATGTAGCGGAAAGGCCATCCCGGCGAGCCCAGGTTCACTGGCCATTCGCGCCCCATCCCCAAATCCCTGCAGGGAGTGTGAGGGTCACACCGATCATGACTCGCCACCCTCGTCGATGGCAAGGATTTCCAGTTCTTCATCCCCGGCCGGCCGCTTCCACACGACGCTGTCGCCCAGTTCCGCCTGCAACAGTGCCGTGGCCAGCGGGGATACCCAGCTGATACGTCCGCGCTGCACATCCGCCTCGTCCTCACCGACGATCGTAAAGCGCTGCTCCCGGCCACCGGCATCACAGACCGTCACGGTGTCGCCAAACCGCACGCGAGCATCCGGCACCGTCCGTGGACCAACGAGCACCGCGCGTTGCAGGCGCTCCTCGAAAAAGCGCAGATCACGTTCGACGACGCCCAGATCCTGCCGACTCTGGAGGCTCTCCTGTCTGGACAGTTCCGCACGTCGTTCGGTCAACTCTGCCACGCGGCCCTGCAGATGCCGCAGCCCGGCCGCCGTTACATAATTCGTGTGTGGACTCTGTGGACGATCGGGCAGCTGCTCAGCCCGATCGCTATCATCCTCTTCCTTGACGAAGGCACGACTCATCACTTGTCCTCTATCGAAGATTTCCCGCTGCTTGGACTGCCGCCCCCGCTCAACAATTCCGCAGCGAGCCGCGCCAGATTGGCCGATCCGCCGCCGGCGCCGAGGATACCCGCAACCTCGGACAGCGCGGCGCGCATCGAGGCCGCATAAGGCGTGTCGCTCAGGATATGTTCGAGCTCGGCGACGATCTTCTCGGGATTTGCGTCATGCTGGATGAACTCGCGCACGACGGAACGTCCCGCCAGAATGTTCGGCAGACCGATGAACGGAATCTTCACGAGCAACCGACCCAGCCAGTAGGTCACCGGCGAGAGCCGGTAAATGATGACCATGGGGACTTTCAGCAGGGCCAGTTCAAGCGTCGCCGTGCCCGACGAGGTCACGACGGCATCGCAGCATTGCAGCAGGTCATAATCCAGGCCGGGCACCCGGCGCAGCGGCAGGCCGTGCTGCGCCAGGGCCTCTTCGATCAGCGAGGACTCCACCGAAGGGGCCTCGGCCAACACGAAACGGACGCCGGGGACGCGCTCGGCGAGCTGCCGCGCGCTTTCCAGCATCACCGGCAGCAGCCGCCGGATTTCATTCGCCCGGCTGCCGGGAAGCAGGCCGACGATCGGTCCGCCCTTCCCAAACCCGAAACGCGTCAACGCCCAGGCCCGCGTCATGCGGGGCGCCACCTTGCCGGCCAGCGGATGACCGACGTAGGTCACCGGCACACCGGCGGCCTGGTAATGGGGCACTTCGAAAGGGAAGATCACGGCCATATGGCTGACGGCCTGACCATAGGTCTTGACGCGCCCGGGGCGCCAGGCCCAGAACTGCGGGCCGACGTAAAACAGGACCCGGACCCCGCAGGCTTTCGCGGCGCGCGCCAGATGAAAGTTGAATTCCTTGTAGTCGACGCAGATCAGCAGATCCGGCCGCCGCTCGCAGACCAGGGTCTGCATCTTCTTCAGCACCCGACGAATGTGCCGATAATGACGGATCACTTCGACGACGCCGATGACGGCCATACCAGCCGAATCCTGCACGATCTCGACCCCAGCCTCCCGCATCGCAGGGCCGCCCATGCCGATGCCGCGGACGTCGGGAATCAGCCGGCGCAGTTCACGAAAGGAGTCGGCCGCATGCCGATCGCCCGAGGCCTCGCCGGCGACCAGCATGACCAGCGGTCGCTCGCGGCCGCTGTCACCCGGCGTATCGCCGGCGTGGAGCGCGCCTTCGACAGCGTGCATCACGGCCCCAGGCTCGAGCGGAGCCTCCCGTCGGTCCCCGCCATGCTCATCAGCGACCGCAGGCGTCGGCGATCACGGACACGACCTTGAGGATGTCGGACTCGCCGAGTTCGGGATAGATCGGCAGCGACAGGCAACGGCCGGCGATGTCGTCAGCCACCGGCAGCTGCACCCCGGCGCAGTCCGCAGCGAAGGCCTGCTGCCGGTGCAGGGGTACGGGGTAATACACCGCGCACGCGATCCCGGCCGCCTGTAGGGCTTGCATGATCGCGTCGCGCCGATCGCTGAGCAGCGTGTACTGGTGGTAGACGTGGCGGCCGATCCCGTCCTCGAACGGCGTGTCCAGCGGCAGATCAGACAGCAGTTCCGAGTAGCGGTGGGCCACGCGACGGCGGTTGCCGTTGTACTCCTCGATGTGCCGGAGCTTCACTCGCAGTATTGCCGCCTGCAGTTCGTCCAGGCGGCTGTTGTAGCCGATCTCCTGATGGTAGTAACGGACCTGCGAGCCATGGTTGCGCAGCACGCGCACATGCTCCGCCAGTGCGTCGGAGTTCGTCGTCACCAGTCCGCCATCGCCATAACAACCCAGATTCTTGCTCGGGAAGAAGCTGAAACCGGCGCTGAGGCCGATCGATCCGGTCTGTCGCCCATCAACGGTTGCTCCGAAGGACTGCGCGCAGTCCTCGATCATCTTCAGACCGCGCCGCTCGCATATCGCACCGATCGCCGGCAGGTCAGCCGGCTGGCCGAACAGGTGCACCGGCATCACGGCCGTCGTGCGCTCGGTCAACGCCGCTTCGACCGTGGCAGGCTGCAGATTGAAGCTGCGTGGATCGATGTCGACGAAGACCGGCGTTGCCCCGACGTAACGGATCGCCTCGGCCGTGGCGATGAAGGTGAAAGGAGAGGTGATGACCTCGTCGCCCTGCCCGATCCCGGCGGCCCGCAACGCGAGATGCAGCGCGTCCGTTCCCGATGCCACGCCGATCGCATGTTTAACGCCCAGGTAGTCCGCCGCCTCTCGCTCGAAGGCCTGGACGTTAGGGCCGAGGATAAAGGCACAACTGTCCAGCGCCTCCTGCAGACTGCGGTCGATCTCCTCCTTGAGGTTGGCATACTGGGCTTTCAGGTCGACCATCGGAATCATGAGTCGGGACACTCCTTGAGGTAATTCAGGCTTGGAGTAGACGGGTGATCTCGGTGGCGGTTGCCAGTGCGCGCCGCCCGGCTCGCCCCGACACCAACGGCTCGCTGCGCGTCTTCACGCAGTCGATGAAATGCTCGATCTCGGTCCGCAGCGCATCCCCATTCTCGAAAACCGATTCCTCGCTGAGGATTTCCGGAATGCCGGGAAACATCTCGCCCTCCCCCTTCCGATGGCAGGTCAGCACGCGGTTCTGGAAATCGACCGAGTAGTAGGCGCTGGGCATGAACAAGCGCATCTTGCGCTCGACCTTCAAACTGACGCGGCTGGCGGTCACATTCGCGACGCAGCCATTCCTGAACACGAGCCGCGCGTTGGCGATGTCCACGTCACCGGTCAATACCGGCACGCCTTTCGCGTCGATCCGCTCGAGCTCCGCATCGACGACGTCCAGGATGATGTCGATGTCGTGGATCATCAGGTCCAGCACGACGCTGACATCGTTCGCGCGCGGCTTGAACGGCGCGAGCCGGTGGGATTCGATGAACAGCGGCTTGTCGTCGCGCAGGTTCAGGCCGAGGATCGCTGCATTGAAGCGTTCGAGATGGCCGACCATCAGCACCCGGCCGCGGCGCTCGGCCAGGTCGATCAGTTCGTCCGCCTCTGCCACGGTCACGGTGATCGGCTTTTCGACCAGCACGTCGGCTCCGGCGTCGAGGAAATCGCGCGCTACCGCATGGTGGACACTGGTGGGGACGACGACGCTTACCGCGTCGACCTGACCCAGCAACTGCCGGTGCTCCGTGAAAGCCGGTACGCCGAGTTGGGCCGCGAGCCGGGCCGCCGCATCGGGATCCGTGTCGCACACGCCCACGAGACGACAACCCGGCAACGCGGCATATTTCTCTGCATGAAACCGGCCGAGATAACCCACGCCGATGACGGCGCACCTGACTTCATCCATTACGCGGCTCCCGTCCGTCTCACCCTTTACTCAGTCCCGGCGTCGCGCAACTCAAAGAACGCCAGCGTACCGCGTTTCGAGCCGCTGCCCAGCCAATTTCTCAAATACCGGATCTCTTCGGTATCGGGCAGTCCGCTCAAATCGCTGCGCGCCCGCAGTAGGCGATAGGCCCGGGAGATGGCCCGCAGCCGTTCGCCGTCGATGCCGGCTCGCCTGAGACCGATCAGGTTCAGACGGTAGTGCTTGCCCGGACGGCCACCGACCATCGTGTAGGGAATCACATCCTTGTTGATGCCCGCCAGACCCTGCAGCATCGCGAAACTGCCGACGCGGCAGAACTGGTGCACCATCACGCCCCCGCCGAAGAATACGCGGTCACCGACACGGGTATGGCCACCCAGTGTCGCCCCGCTGGCCAGGATATTGTGGTCGCCCATTTCGCCGTCATGGCCCAGATGGGTGTTGTTCATCAGGTAGTTGCCCGAGCCGATCCGCGTGGAGCCCAGCGGCGCCGTGGCGCGACTGATCGTGACCCCTTCGCGAAAGACGTTGTTCTCGCCGATGTCCACGTAAGTGATCTGGGCCGGATCGAAGCCGAGATCCTGCGGCAGCCCGCCCAGCACCGCGTGCGGGTGCACCGTGTTGGCCGCCCCCATACGCACGTGCGAGTGAATGACGGCATGTGCACCGATCTGGCAGCGGTCGCCGATCTCTGCCCCTGCTTCGATGACGGCAAATGGGCCGATGCTCACATCTTGACCCAGTCTGGCTTCGGGATGAACGATCGCCGTGGGATGAATCATGACTCTCCTACGAAGTTGGCGTCCGACCGTCAGCCCCTCGGGTGACAGCGGCTATGCAGTTCCTTGAGACGTTCCTGCGCGACGTGCGTGTAAATCTGGGTACTGGAAAGATCGCTATGCCCGAGCAACATTTGCACGACGCGCAGATCGGCTCCGTGGTTGATCAGATGCGTGGCGAAGGCGTGACGAAGTGTGTGCGGCGACAGGTCGGTCGTTATACCGGCCAGTAGAGCATACCGTTTGATCAGATGCCAGAAGGCCTGACGCGTCATCGGCATGGCCCGGGCCGTCACGAACAGTGCAGCACTGACCCGACCGCCGAGCAAGTCCCGCCGTGCTCCCGCCAGAAACCCGTCGACCCATTCCTGCGCGACTTCCCCGTAGGGAATGAGGCGTTCCTTGCTGCCCTTGCCGGTAACCCGCACGACGCCCTGCCGGGTATTCACCTGGTCGACGCGCAGTGCGATCAGTTCGCTGACCCGCAGGCCAGTCGCATACAGCACTTCCAGCATCGTCCGGTCTCGGAAACCGAGCGTCTGTTCGACATCAGGAGCGGCCAGCAGGCGCTCTACATCGGCCTCGCTCAGTGTCTTGGGCAAGGGCCGACCGACGAAAGGGGCCTGCAGCGATGCGGCAGGATCGCCATCCATCCATTGCTGGTCCTGCGCGCAGGCGTAGAACTTTTTCAGCGTCGAAACCAGACGTGCGCTGGAGCGCTGGCTGACCCGGGCGCGGTGCTTGTGGGCGAGATACGCCTCCAGATCCGCGGTGCTCACCCCGAGCAGGGTCCGCTCCGACTGCCGCAGCCAGTTCGCGAAGAGCCTCAGGTCGCTGCCGTAGGACTTGCGAGTGTTCTCGCTCAAGCCCTCCTCTATCCACAGAACATCCTGGAAACGCGCGATGATCCGCTCGTCATCGGCCATGCTGTCCGGCTTCGATCGAGATGGCGCCCGCCTCGTGGCGGAGCAGCCAACGTTTCACGGCGAGCCATGGGCCGTCTGTGGCACCGCAGTAGCCGCCCAGGCCGTGTTCGCTGACGACCCGATGACAGGGGATCACGATCGGGAAGTCATTGGCGCGACAGGCGCCCGCCACGGCGCGGGCGCTGCTGCCCAACCGGGCAGCTACCTGGCCGTAGCTGAGGGTAGTACCGGGCGTGATCGCGCGCAACTGATCCCAGACGCGCCGCTGGAACGGGGTGCCGATGCAGCGAACGGGGACGGCGTTGACGGACGTAAATCCGCCCTCGAAATAGGACTCAAGCTGCGCCAGCGCCTCGGCAATCAGCGGCTCACCGGAATCGGATACCTCGGTGCTGGGCTCCAGCGACAACTCGATGCCAGTGATGGCATCCGGCCGTTCGGCATAGACGAACACCGTACCGAAAGGCACCGGGAGCACTCCACGCAGGGAGCCGGCAGGCTGCGATCTCGCGCGGAAGGCAGACGGGGAACCCATGCGTCCGTTCCGCGCGCCGCCCCCGCAGCGGACTTAGATCTTTTCCTTGATGCGCGCCGCCTTGCCGGTCAGGCCGCGCAGGTAGTACAGCTTGGCACGGCGCACATCGCCGCGACGCTTGACCTGGATTTCCTCGACCTGCGGGCTGAAAGCCTGAAAGACGCGCTCCACCCCTTCGCCATGAGACGTCTTGCGTACCGTGAACGAGGAATGATAGCCCCGGTTCCGCCGCGCAATGACGATCCCCTCGAAAGCCTGCAACCGCTCACGGTTGCCTTCCTTGACCTTGACCTGGACGACTACCGTATCGCCCGGGCTGAAATTGGGCAAGGTTCGCCCACCCAACCACGACGCTTCCAAATCCTGAATGACGTTCATTGACATCGCTGTGTTCCTCTCTCTCGATTCTCGAATTCCTGTATAAACTCGTCGAGCAATTGCCGCTGGTCCCCGTCCAGATGCTCCGCGACCAACAGGTCCGGGCGTCGGAGCCAGGTGCGCCCCAGGGACTGCTTCATTCGCCAGCGCTCAATCGCTGCATGGTCGCCGCTGGACAACACAGTGGGCACGGCCAGACCATTGATTTCGGGCGGCCGCGTGTAATGCGGATGATCCAGCAACCCGGCCGTATGCGACTCGCACACGGACGACTCCTCGTGCCCCAGCACCCCCGGCAGCAAGCGCGTCACCGCATCGAACAGGACCAGCGCCGGCAACTCACCGCCGCTCAGCACGTAATCGCCGATCGACCATTCCTCGTCGATCTCCAGCGCGATCACCCGTTCATCTATCCCCTCGTACCGGCTCGCCACCAGCACCAGTCGCTCGCACTCGGCGAAGCCGCGAACTGCTTGCTGGGTCAACAAGCGGCCCTGCGGGCTCAGATGAATCACCCGCGCCGCCTCGGGCGCGTCATCACGCGCGGCCCGGATCGCCTTGCACAGGGGCTCGACCTTCATCACCATGCCCGGACCACCGCCATAGGGCCGGTCGTCGACCGTGCGGTGCCGGTCCGTCGTGAAGTCCCGAGGGTTCCAGAGCCGGCAACTCACGATCCCCCGGTCGATCGCCCGGCCGGTGACGCCGTGGCGCAGCGCTTCGCCCACCAACTCCGGAAACAGGGTCACGATGTCGAAGCGCATGGGCGGCCAGCGCTAGAAGTCTTCGTCCCAATCCACCTCGATCAGCCCGCCATCCAAGTCGACCGAACGAACGGTGTCGGGCTGCACGAACGGGATTAGCCGCTCCCGCTCTCCCGACACCACCAGCACATCGTTGGCACCGGTTTCAAGCACTTCATTGACCGTACCGAGGACGCAGCCATCGAGGTTGCGCACGGTCAGCCCCAACAGGTCGACCTGATAGTATTCGCCGGCAGCCGGCGGCGGAAAGCACGCTCGATCGACGGTGACCTGGCACCCCTTCAGTAACTTCGCCTCTTCCGGCGTCTCGATACCCTGCACGGCCGCCACGACGAATCCGTGTCCCTGCGGCTTGCCCTGCAACACTTCACAGGCGCGCGTCAGGCCCTTGCCTTCGAGCCACCATGGCTGGTAGCGCAAGATGTTCTGCGGGGGGTCGGTGAACGAGCGGACCTTGACCCATCCCTTGATGCCATAACTGCCGGCCACGGCGCCGATGACGACACGTGACTTCACGTGTCCGGTCCGTGCAGACGACGCCGGCGAAGCCGTCAGACGACGGCGGTCGGCTGCGCGGCGATTTCCTTGAGCAAGGACACGACGCGATCGGACGCTTTCGCGCCCGTACCCAGCCAGTAATCCGCGCGTGCTCCGTCGATCTTCAAGCGGACTTCGCCGCCACGGGCGATCGGGTTGAAAAAGCCGATGCGCTCAATGTACTTGCCGTCACGGCGCGAACGGCTGTCGGCGACGACGACATGATAGAACGGACGCTTCTTGGCGCCACCGCGGGACAAACGAATCGTGACCATCAACTCCTCCACGGAGGTGCATTGTAACAAAGCCGGGTATTATAACTCAGCCCGAAGGCATGAAGGAAGTAGCATGCACCCTGAAGGCGACGCCGTGAGCGGCAAAGCTGAAGAGGCCTCTCCGGCGGTCGAGTGCGCGAACGTAAAAAAGCCCGCGTAACGCGGGCTTGCGGTTCTATTTATTGTTCTGTGCCCGGCTATGGCCTGTGTCTGGACGCAAGCCCCGGTGACGCATTGTAGTTATTCTTCACACAACGCCCCAAGGGCGCTCCTCCTCTTTGGCGACGTTCGTTGGCGTCCCGTCCCTGGAAACGACGCAAAGTGTATAGGAAAAAAACAGTCTGTCCACCAGATTCTTCACTCGTGGACCGTAGGGCCTTTCCGATCGACCGTAAATTCCTGCTGTTGATCGGAAATCCAGTGTAAGCCGATCCGCTCGGAGCTCAGTTGTAAAGCAGACGGACCCGATCGGGCCCCAGGGTCTTTTTCAGGCGTTGCAACAGGTCTTCGGCCGGGCGTACACGCCACTCCGCACCCAGTTGTAGCCGCGTTTCCGCGCCTGCCCCGCGGTAATCGATCACGATCGGGCAGCCCCCGCCCTGGAAAGGCTTCAGCACGGCTCTGAGCTGGCCGACGCGACCGGCTTCAGCGTCCGGTGCGGCCGCTGCTCCCACCGGCCAATCGATCACGAGCTGCCGCGCAAAACGGGCTCGCGCCGCCTCGATGCTGTGCACCCGCTCGGCGCTCAGGCGTGTCTGGCCGGTGAAGTCGTCCAGCGCCAGCGTGCCCTCGACCACGACCAGCGCATCCTTGATGAGCGCCTCTCGGGACTGATCGAAAGCCTCCGAGAACACCGCCACTTCCACACGACCTGTCCGGTCATCGAGCGTGGCGAAGGCCATCCGCTTGCCGGACTTGCTTTGCCGTG
The DNA here is from genome assembly GCF_006175985.1 of Methylotetracoccus oryzae. Classification (GTDB taxonomy): domain Bacteria; phylum Pseudomonadota; class Gammaproteobacteria; order Methylococcales; family Methylococcaceae; genus Methylotetracoccus; species Methylotetracoccus oryzae. The sequence goes on from NZ_SRSH01000011.1 coordinate 120,867, forward strand.
TGCGCAACTCCACGACCAGTCCGGCGACGACGACCCTGACCTCCTGGCGCCCACTCCCGCGGTGGCCGTCCAGGCTGACGGCGCCGAGCTTACTGCTGATGATCGCAGCCAGTTCCGCTTCATACTCCGTGATCGGATGTCCAGTCAGGTACAGCCCCAGCGTCGATTTCTCATGCGCCAGGCGTTCGCGTTCGGTCCATGGCTCGACCGGGGCAATCGCCAACGTGGTCGTCCCTGTCACCGTCGCAGGGTGCAAACCGAACAGATCATCCTGCCCCATCGCGTCCATCGCGAGATGCTGTTCTGCCACGCGCATGGCCTCCGGCAGTGCGACCAGTAGCGCGGCGCGATTGGCTTCCAGGCTGTCGAGCGCTCCGGCACGGATCAGGGCCTCCAGCACTCGCCGGTTGACCTTCCGCAAATCGATCCGCCGGCACAGGTCCACCAGGTCGACGAAGGCCCCGTTGCGTTCGCGCTCCTCGACCACTTCGCCGATTGCCGACGCGCCAACCCCCTTGACGGCGCCCAGCCCGTACAGGATCGTGCCGGGGTCCTTCACGGTAAAGCGGTGCTCCGAACGATTGACGTCCGGCGAGAGAACGGTCAGGCCCATCTGCCGACATTCCTCGATCAGCACGACGACCTTGTCGGTATTGTCCATGTCCGCGGACAGCACGGCCGCCATGAACTCCGCCGGGTAGTGGGCCTTCAGCCAGGCGGTCTGATACGACACCAGCGCATAGGCGGCGGAGTGCGACTTGTTGAAGCCGTACTCGGCGAACTTTTCCATCAGATCGAAGATGAACGAGGCGACCGACTCGTCGACCTTGCGCGCGGTCGCACCACTGACGAAGATGCCGCGCTGTTTCGCCATCTCCTCGGGCTTCTTCTTGCCCATCGCCCGGCGCAGCAGGTCGGCTTCGCCCAGTGAGTAGCCCGCGAGCACCTGCGCGATCTGCATGACCTGCTCCTGATAGACGATCACGCCATAGGTCGGCTTCAGGATGTTCTCGAGCAGCGGGTGGGGATACTCGACCTTGGCGCGCCCCTGCTTGCGGTTGATGAAGTCGTCCACCATGCCCGACTGCAACGGACCGGGGCGGAACAAGGCAACCAGCGCGACGATGTCTTCGAAACAATCGGGCTGCAGGCGCTTGATCAGATCCTTCATGCCGCGCGATTCGAGCTGAAACACCGCGGTGGTGGCGTAGCGCTTCAACAACTCGTAGGTCTTGGGATCGTCCCGCGGGATCGCAGCGATATCGACCGGCGACTCGCCCCGTGCGGCACGCGTCCGGTTGATGGTCTTCAGCGCCCAGTCGATGATGGTCAGAGTGCGCAGGCCTAGAAAGTCGAACTTCACCAGTCCCACGGCCTCGACATCGTCCTTGTCGAACTGGGTCACGAGATTGTCGCCGCCGGCGTCGCAATAGAGCGGCGTGTAGTCGGTCAGCCGGGACGGCGCGATCACCAGACCGCCCGCATGCTTGCCCGGATTGCGCGTCAAGCCTTCCAACGACTTTGCCAGGTCGATCAGCGCCCGCACCTCCTCGTCGCTCTCATACCAGCGCCGGAGGTCCTCGCTGTCGTTCAGGGCCTTGTCCAGCGTGATACCGAGTTCAAATGGAATCAGCTTCGCGATCTTGTCGACGAAACCGTAGGAGTGTCCGAGGACCCGTCCAACATCGCGTACGACGGCCTTCGCTGCCATGCTGCCGTAGGTGATGATCTGGGAGACACGGTCGCGGCCGTACTTGCGCGCCACATAGTCGATGACTTCGTCGCGCCTTTCCATGCAGAAATCGATATCGAAGTCGGGCATCGAAACCCGCTCCGGATTCAGGAAGCGCTCGAACAGCAGATCGAATTCGAGCGGATCGAGATCGGTGATTTGCAGCGCGTAGGCGACCAACGAGCCAGCACCGGAGCCGCGCCCGGGACCGACCGGGATGCCCTCGCTCTTCGCCCACTGGATGAAATCGGCCACGATCAGAAAGTACCCGGGAAAGCCCATCTGGCGAATCACCGCGAGTTCCAGTTCGAGGCGGTCGCGATAGACCTTTGCCGTGGCCGCGTTGTCGACCATACCCGCGGACACCAGACGCTGCTCCAGACCCGTGCGCGACTGCACGGCGAAATAATCGTCCAGATGCATACCCTCGGGGACCGGAAAATCCGGCAGCGAAGTCTGCCCCAGTGTCAGTTCAAGGTTGCAACGCTTGGCGAACTCGACCGTGTTCTCCAGTGCCACCGGGAGATCGGCGAACTGCTCCGCCATCTCGTCCGGGCTCCGCAGGTACTGTTCCGGACTGTAATCGCGCGGACGACGCGGGTCCTCGAGCACCCGACCCTGATGGATGCAGACGCGGGCCTCGTGCGCATCGAAGTCGCCTCGCCGCAGGAACCGGACGTCGTTGGTCGCAACCACCGGAGCCCCTGACTCCTCTGCGAGCAGCACCGCATGATCGATGTACTCCTCCTCCCGCGTGCGCCCAGTTCGCTGCAATTCCAGGTAATATCGGTCGCCGAACACCCGCTGCCAATGAGCCAACTCGCGCCGCGCTTCGCCGACGTTCCCGGAAAGCAGCAGCCGGCCGATGCGACCCTCGCGCCCACCGGAAAGCGCCAGCAGACCTTCGCTGCGCTCGGGTAGCCACTGGGGCATCAGCATGGGGATACCCTGGCGTTGATGTTCGAGATAGGCCTTCGAGATCAGCTCGACCAGATTTCGGTATCCAGCCGCGTTCTGCACGAACAGCGACAGCCGGTCCGGCGATCCCGGCTCAGCTTCGTTCAGGACCCACAGGTCCGCGCCGACGATGGGCTTCACGCCGCGTTTCAGCGCCGCCTTGTAGAACTTGACCAGCGCAAACAGGTTGGATTGGTCGCTGATCGCGACGGCGGGCATGCCCAGTTCGGCAACACGCGCGACCAGATCCCCGATGCCGGGTAGACCGTCGCTCAGGGAGTATTCGGTGTGGACGCGTAAGTGGATGAATCGCGGTTGCATTGGCGTCGGGAAACGTCGTCGAACATTCAGCGACCCGCGAACGACACGGGCGGCCCGGACAGATTGCACCCCGCTGGACGGCGTGGGCGGGGGGTTGGAAAGGCGGAGCAGGGGCGCGCTTGCCTGGATTCTCCGCTCGGCTCTCCGGCGGCCGCCTGCGCGTCATCGTCGCATAGCGCCGCCGGCCCGTGTCGCACGGAAGCGCTCAGGTCAACTTGCAGAAATCATCGAGACAAAGACGAAGTGCCACTTGCCAGTCGGGCAGTCGCAGGCCGAAGGCTGCAGCCAGCTTGTCATTGGCAAGAACAGAGTAAGCCGGTCGCTGCGCGGCAGTTGGGTAACCTGAGGTGGGAATCGCCTCCAACTGCGCCACACGATCGCCGAGGAGTCCGCGAGTGCGGGCTTCCGTCGCGATCTGCGCGGCGAATCCGTGCCAAGAGGTTTCGCCGGCACAGGTCAGATGATAGATGCCGGCGCGCTCGCCCGGCAGGAACCGGTCTCCCTGGTTGCAACTGGCCACCAGCAGGGCCGTGACATCGCCAATATGCCGCGACCACGTCGGCGCACCGACCTGATCGTCGACCACCGTCACCCGCTCCCGCTCGCGCAATAGCCGGAGCATGGTCAGCAGGAAGTTGTGGCCGCGGCGTCCGTAAACCCAGGCGGTGCGGAGGATGAGATGCGGCACGCCGGTAGCCTGTATGGCCTGCTCCCCCGCCAGTTTGCTGGCTCCGTAGACACTCTTCGGCTGCGCCAGATGGTGTTCGGGGTAGGGCGTGGAGAGGCTCCCACCACCGAAGACGTAATCCGTGGAGTAGTGGATCAAACCCGCGCCCTGACGCTGCGCCTCGGCGGCGATGATGCCGGGTGCCTCGGCGTTGATTCGCCAGGCCAGATCCGATTCCTGTTCTGCCTTGTCGACGGCCGTATAAGCGGCGGCATTGATGATCAGGTCTGGCTGTACGTCGGCGATCGCCCGACGCAGCGAGCCGGCATCCGCCAAATCGACCGTCAATCCGGGCGTGCGCCGGTCGGCGGCGATCAGATCACCCAGGGGCGCCAGACTGCGTCGCAGTTCCCAGGCGACCTGCCCTTCGCGACCGAGCAGAAGTATCTTCATGGGGCGACATACACCGGCAGCCGATCGGGAGGAATGTCCTGAAGCCGCAGCCCCTTGACGTCCTTGTCCGAAAGACTGGGGTTAGCGATGGGCCACTCCAGCGCGAGCGCGGGGTCGTTCCAGAGTACCGTGAACTCGCATTCCGGATGGTACGCATCGGTGCACTTGTAGCTGAACAGCGCATGCGGACTTGTCACCCCGAAGCCGTGCGCGAAACCTGGCGGGATATACAGCTGGCGCCGGTTTTCGGCCGACAGGTAGACGGACACGGACTTGCCAAAGGTCGGCGAGCCGCGCCGAATGTCGACCGCGACGTCGAACACTTCGCCTTCGAGCACTTGCACGAGCTTGCCCTGTCCGTACGGTTGTTGGCAGTGCAGTCCGCGCAGGACGCCCCGCTCCGAGTAGGACAGGTTGTCCTGGACGAAGTCGATTTCCACGCCCTGTTCCCGATAGCGCTGTCGGTTCCAGGATTCGAAGAAATACCCGCGGCTATCGCCGAACACCCGCGGCTCGATCAACAGGACGCCCGGTAATGCAGTCGCCTCGACTTTCATGTCGGACGCCCCGTTTCCAACAGGCTCAGCAGATAGTCGCCGTAGCCACTTTTTCGGACCGGATGCGCCAGCGCCTCCAGTTCGGTAGCGGTGATCCAGCCCTGCGCGTAGGCAATCTCCTCCGGACAGCAGATCTTGAGCCCCTGCCGCTCCTCGATCGTCTGGATGAAGTTAGACGCCTGCAACAGCGATGCGTGTGTCCCGGTATCCAGCCAGGCCGTGCCGCGACCGAGCTTGACCAGATCTAGCTGTCCCAATTCGAGATAGCGACGATTGACGTCGGTGATCTCATATTCGCCACGGGCCGATGGCTTAAGCTCGCGGACGATATCGACCACCTGCGCGTCATAGAAGTAGAGCCCGGTGATCGCATAATTCGATTTCGGCTTAAGCGGCTTCTCCTCGAGGTCGATCACCCGTCCCTGGTCGTTGAATGCCGCCACGCCGTAACGTTCCGGATCGCGTACCCAGTAACCGAACACCGTCGCCCCTTGTTCGTTCGCGACCGCGCTGCCGAGGTGGTCCGCAAGGCCATGCCCGAAGAAAATATTGTCACCCAGAATCAGGGAGCTGCGGCAGTTTCCTATGAACTGACGGCCGATTACGAAGGCCTGCGCCAATCCCTCCGGCGCCGGCTGGGTGGCATACTCGATCGACATGCCCCAGCGCTGACCGTCGCCCAGGAGTTTCACGAACAGATCCGCGTCCTGCGGTGTCGTGATCACCAGGACTTCCCGAATGCCGGCAAGCATCAACACCGACAAGGGGTAGTAGATCATGGGCTTGTCATAGACAGGAAGGAGCTGCTTGCTCATCACGTGCGTGAGCGGATGCAGCCGCGTACCGGATCCGCCGGCCAGAATCAGTCCCTTGACGTCACTCACGCCGCGTTCTCCTCCACTGCCAGACCCAGTCGCTCCCCACAGTATTCGCCGCTCGTCACCCGCTCGCACCATTCGCTGTTGTCGAGATACCAGCGTACGGTCTTGCGCAGGCCCGAAGCCAGGTTCTCTTGCGGTTCCCAGCCGAGTTGCGTCCGGATCTTCGTCGCGTCGATGGCGTAGCGGAGGTCATGGCCCGGCCGGTCCGAGACGAAGGTAATCAGGCGTTCGTGGGGGCGATGAGCCGAATCCGGGCACAGTTCGTCCAACAGGGAGCACAGCGCCCTGACCAGTTGCAGATTGCTCTGCTCGTTGTTGCCCCCGACGTTATAGACTTGCCCCGGTTCGCCGCGCTCGAGTACGCACTCGATGGCCCGGCAATGATCCTCCACGTAGAGCCAGTCGCGCACATTCGCACCGGTACCGTAGACCGGCAGCGGTTTCCCGGCGAGTGCGTTAAGAATCATCAGCGGGATCAGCTTCTCGGGAAACTGGTACGGACCGTAGTTGTTCGAGCAGTTCGTCGTAAGGACCGGCAGGCCGTAGGTATGAAAGTAGGCGCGCACCAGATGGTCGGAGCTGGCCTTCGAGGCCGAGTAAGGTGAGTTCGGCCGGTATGGCGTTTCCTCGGTGAACAAGCCGTCACTGCCCAGCGACCCGTAGACTTCATCAGTCGACACGTGCAGGAACCGAAATGCCGCGCGGGCGTCCGGCTCTAGGCCGCGCCAGTAATGGCGGGCCGACTCCAGCAGTTGAAAGGTGCCGACGATGTTGGTCTGAATGAAGGCTTCGGGCGAATCGATCGAGCGGTCGACATGGCTTTCCGCGGCAAAGTTGACAATGGCCGATGGCTCGTAGCGGTCCAGCAGGTAGGCCACCAGTTCCCGGTCACCGATCGACCCCAGCACGAAGACATGGTTGGGGTTGTCATCCAGGCTGTCGACCGTGTCGAGATTGCCGGCGTAGGTCAGCGCGTCGAGGTTGACCACTTCGACATTGCCCCTTGCCATCTGCCGCAACACGAAGTTCGCCCCAATGAACCCGGCACCGCCGGTGACGAGGATCGTCTTCTTGTCCTTCATAACCTCGACCCCTTTTTTTGCATCATTCCTCGCGACGGATTGTACCCAATAATCGCGACCCCCAGAAACACGGCCAGCGCGACGCTGGTATACACACAGGCTGGCAGGTTGAACTGACCATACAAGGCGAAACGGACCAGTTCGACCGCCTGCGAGAAGGGGTTGTAGCGCGCCAGGATGGTCAGGAGCGGACTCGATTCCTGTAGTTTCCAGAGCGGGTACAGCGCCGTGGACAGGAAGAACATCGGGAAGATCACGAAGTTCATGACACCCGCGAAATTCTCGAGTTGCTCGATGAACGACGACAACAGCAGGCCGAGCGCGCCCAACATCATGCCCGACAGGATCAGTGCCGGCAGCACCAGCAGGTAGCCGGCCCAGGGCGCCTGAACGTCATACAGCCACGCGACCCCGAGGAACACATAGCATTGCAGCAGCGAGACCATGACGCCCCCCATCAGCTTCGAGGTCAACAGGAACCAGCGGGGTAGCGGGCTGACCAGCAGCGTTTTCATGCTGCCCATCTCCCGGTCGTAAACCATCGACAAGGAGCTTTGCATGCCATTGAACAACTGGATCATGCCGAGCAGGCCGGGGGTGATGTAGACCTCGTAGGCGATATAGGTTTCATACGGTGGGGTGATGGCGACCCCGAGGGTAGAACGGAAACCGGCGGCAAAGATGAACAGCCACACCAGCGGCCGCACCAGCGCCGAAAAGAAACGCTCCCGCTGCCGCACGAAGCGATACAGTTCGCGCAGCACGATGCCGCTCATCGCTCGCCAGGCGTGCATCGTCCTCATGTCTTGGCCTCGGTGTACAGGTGAAATGCGGCACCGACATCGGCGGCGCCCGCCCCCGCCAGCACTTCGGCTACCGAACCCGAGGCGCGTATACGGCCGCGATGCAGCATGACCAGCTGGTCGTGGTCGCGGATCTCGTCGATCAGATGCGTGGCCCACAGCACCGCGATCCGCCCTTCCTCACACAGTTGGTGGACATAGTCGACAATGGCCAGGCGGCTCGGCACGTCGAGTCCGACGGTCGGTTCGTCGAGCAGGAGCAATTCGGGCCGATGCAGCAGCGCCCGGGCAATCTCGACCCGCCGCCGATGACCGCCGTTGAGCTGACGCACCGGTTCGAACCGCCGTTCGTACATCGCCTGCCGACTCAGCTCCGCTTCGATCCGGACTCCGGCCTCGCGCCCGCCGAGCCCGTGCAGCGCGGCGTGATAGCGGAGGTTCTGCATGACCGTCAGATCCAGGTCGAGCGTCGGCTGCTGAAACACGACACCGAGACGGGCCAGCGCCTTCGACGAGCGGCGCCGCAAATCGAAACCGGCGATCTCGATGCGACCTTCGGGCGCATCGTAAAGGCGGGTGATCAGCGAAAACAGGGTGGTCTTGCCAGCGCCGTTCGGCCCCAGCAAAAAAGCGCACTGTCCTTTCTGCACCTCAAACGAGACCGCGTCCAGTGCGCGCCTCGCGCCATAGGCGTAGGCAACGCCGGCGACGGCAAGAACGGGCGATAGCGACGTGGAATCACTCACGGCCGCGCCACGACCCCCCAGGGATAGTTGCCGACCGCGACCGACTTGGTCACCCGGTGTTCGGGCAGTTCGATCAGCGAGATATCATTGCTGACGCCGTTCGTCGTATAGAGGCGCGTGTAATCGGGCGAGAACTCCAGGTTCCACACGCGCTGACCGACCAATAGATAATCGACGACTTCCAGCTTTGCGGCATCGATCACGGCCACCCGGTTGGCCGGTCCGAGCGCAACGTACCCATAGCGGCGGTGGGGATCGATCCGAATGCCCACCGGCTGGATCTTTTCGGCCGTTACACCCGGTATCTTGAAGCCGATGCGCTTGATCACCTGCCGCGTCGCGACGTCAAGGATCAGCAGTACTCCGGCGATCTCCGACGTCACCCACAATTGTTTTGAGTCCGCCGTGAACGATGCGGCGCGCGGACGCGGATCGACCAATGTGTTGTCGACGACATCGAGCTTCGCCCGATCGATCCAGTGCACCATGTTGGTCGTTTCGCTGGTGCTGGCGACCCATTGACCGTCGGGGCTGACCGCGATGCCCTCCGGTTCCACTCCGACCGGTATGCTCTTGACCTTGGCCCGTTTCGCGATGTCGATCACCGTCACAAGATTGTCATCCTCGTTGGACACGTACAGAAACTTGCCCTCCGGATCCATGGCGAAGGTTTCCGGGTCGTCGCCCGAGGGCAGCGTGCCGACCTTTCGCAAGCTGTCGGCATCGATGATCTGAATGACATCGTCGTCGCTCGTCGCGACGTACAGTTGCTGCCCATCGCGGCTCAGCACGATGCCGCGGGGGCGCTTGCCGATCTTAGCCGTCTTGACGAGCTTGCCGGCTGCACCGTCCACGACCGCCAACGCATTGTCCTTCTCCAATGTCACGTACAGCGTATCCGCAGCGGCCGGGGTTCCGCCCGACAGTAGACTGAACAATGCCAGCGCCGCGGTGAGCCCGCGCGCTGGCATTGAATCACCGCGACAAGCGGCAACCTGATTCACTTTCATCGTAACCCAGTGTGTCCAATTCATTTTTCGGGTGAATGATGCCTTCGACCGGAGCCACCGCCACGAGGGCTCGCGGCTGGGCCAGCAGCACCGGCTGGCGCAATTGCCGATCCCAGGAGCGGAACGACAGCGGGACACCCTTGAAGCCGGCCAAGGCGAACGTATCGCTCAACACATAGTCGCGGATCGCCGCAAACTCCACACTGCGCGTACGGGTCGCGGCTTCGCCGATCGCGCGGACCGCCAGCCAGGCACCGTAGTCGACTTCCCGCATACCCCGCCCGGCTTTCTCCCGAAAACGGTGCTGCAACTGGATCGCGCCCCACGCCTCGTGCACGGGGTGCCACCCCGCCGCTACCAGCCCTTGTGTACCGACGACCGGACGTGGCAGCCACGTGCGATAGGACAACTCGTCGCCGAATGCGCCCTCCTCGTCCGCAACGACCAGGACATCGTAATCGACACCCTGCGTGAACACCGGCACCTCGGAGGCGGGTGTGCGGCGATCGTCGAAACGATGTTCCCACGGCTTGCGCGCGACGATCTTGGCACCGAAACGCTTGGCCGAGCGTTCGACCGCAGTGGCGAACAACGCATCACCCGGCGCCGCCCCGACCACCAAAAACCATTTCATCCAGCGCTTCTGCAGCAGATACTGGCCCAGCGCATCGGCCAGCATCGCATGGCTGGGAAGGGTGTGCAGGACGTTGCCGGCGCAATCCACTGCTCGCAGCCGGTCGTCGCGCGCACCGACGTCGAACAGCAGCACCGGCCGAGACCCGACGGAGCGCTGCAATGCCACGAGCTGGTCGGCCGGCAGATTGACCAGAACATGTTCGATCCCCTGCTTCAAGAGATTGTCGAAAGCGGGTAGCGGGTCCGCCTGCGCCTCCAGCACGATCTCGGTTAGGTCGAAGCGCTGCCCGGTGAATTGGCCGGTGGTGTTATTGTCGCCGATCGCGAGGCGGGCGCCCTGAACGCCGAGAACGGGCGGAACCGGGTCAAAGAACGGGCCACCCTGAGGAACGATTGCGGTAAGAAACCCGAGTTTGACGGCAACGGCGGGCTGGGCGGCTTGCGCCGGCGCTTTGGCGGCACTGGCCGTCTTGTCCGAGGCATCTCGCTTGCGAGCCCACGCGCCATCGGCAGGGGCGAGTAATAGCACGACCGAGACAGCCAACAGCAGGCCTTGAAACACCCGTGTTCGCAAAACCGCTCGCCTGCTCGTTCGTTGCCATGGAGCGGCATGGGGCGCTGCCGTCGGGCAATCCAGCCCCGGCTCACGGCTTACCGCTTGAAAGTCGTCAGCCACGTAACGTATCCCAGGACAATTCTCGGTGGCGGTTGGAGCATGTCGGAAGCCGCGCAATCATAGCAGATCAGCTTCAGGAGCGAGGTGCCGCGCTCGCAGGCATCGCTGCATGGCCAGGATCGAGGTCTACGGAACACCGAGGCCACCCTTCCGACCTTCTTGCGGAAGCCCGCTCCGATTTAACGATGGACGTAGTGAAGCCAACCGGATCGCCCACTCAGGAATAGGGGTCCGGAGTTTAGTCAAGGATCCGGTTCCCGATGTGGCCCACGACGAACCGGACAGGTTGAGTTTAAAAATCCCGGGAGGAAGATGGGGGATGATTTCTGCGGTCCCGCTCCATCGCTGGCGGCTATCGTGGCCACACCGTCGCGCCGTGGGGTGTTATGCTGCGCCCATCTGAAACTCGGTGGCCCTGTAGTCGCGTGGCGCCTGCTTTCGCAGGCGCCACATGTTGATCGGTGCGGCTGCCGCGCTCCCTCATGCAGGCGTTGGATGGCTGCCGCGAGCCCGCGACGGCGGCTAGCACCGATCTTGTCCGGAATATTCCGTGACGATCCCGCTGTGGCATGGCTGACGGACCGCGGATGGTTCTCATCTTCCCCGAGCCATGCGGAGCCCCCGTCAAAAAAACACGCGGGAGCTACAATAGCGGCCTCCAAACTCCGCAGAGTATTAATGTCTAGGACCCTACGACGTCTGCTTCTGGTCAGCTGGCTGCTGTCCGCGCCCGGCGCAGGCGCCATGGACTTGTTGAAGACCTACGAGATGGCGCTCGAACGCGATCCCGAATTCCATGCCGCGGAAGCGAACCGCAACGCCATCCTGCAGACCAAGCCCATTGCCATCGCGCAGTTGTTGCCGAACCTGTCGTTCCGGGGCCGAATGAACCGCAACCACGTGCTGGTGAAGTCGACTCCCATCGTGGCCCAACGGGGTCAGGATGTGTTCTTCTGGGACAACACCATGGACGTCAACCTGAACCAGCCCATCTACCGGCACGAGTTGTGGGTGCAGCTGAGTCAGGCGGACAACCAGATTGCCGCAGCGGAAGCGCAGTATGCAGCGGCGGAACAGGACGTCACCTTCCGCGCCTCGCGGGCCTATTTCGACGTACTGCTGGCCGAGGCCAACCTGAGTTTCGCTCAGGCCGAGAACGTCGCCACCGAACGCCAGTACGAGCAGGCCAAGGCGCGTTTCGAGGTTGGCCTGATCGCCATCACCGACGTCAAGGTCGCCGAGTCCGCCGCCGATCAGGTTGAGGCCCGCGTGATCGCGGCGGAAAACGAGTGGGAGAATGCGCGGGAAGCGTTGAAGCAGATCATCGGGGAATACGAGGGCGACCTCGACCGCCTGAAGGACAACATCCCGTTCGAGCGGCCCAACCCGGACAATATCGACAAGTGGCACGAACTCGGGCAACAGAACAACCTGCTGATCATCGCTTCCACCAATCAGGCCGACCTCGCGAAAAAGGGCATCGACCTGCAGTTCGCCGGCCACATGCCTTCGCTCGATCTGGTCGGCAATGCCAATTTCCTCAGCACGAATCGCCCTAACGGCATTTCGAGCCAAAGCCAACTGCTCGGGGCGGAACTGACCATCCCGATTTTCGAGGGCGGCGGAGTGAACGCCCGCGTCGATCAGGCCCGCTTTCAGTACGAGGAGGCCATGGAAAAGCTCGACGTCCAGCGCCGCGCGACGAAGTTGCAGGTCAAGAACTCGTTTCGGACCGTGATCGCTTCCATCGGACAGGTGAACGCGCTGAAAACCGCCATCGCGTCGACACGGCTGGCACTGGAGGCCGAGCAGGCCGGCTTCGAAGTCGGCACCCGCACCATGGTCGATGTCCTGGTCGTGTTGAGAAATCTGTTCGCCAACAAACGCGACTACGCCAAAGCGGTGTACGACTACATCGTCAACAGTCTCAATCTGAAGCAGGCCGCGAGCATGCTCAGTCGCGAGGACGTCGAGATCCTGAACCGCTGGCTTACCGCGGAGCACATCCGCGATCCTTTAAGCGACGCGCTGGGTGACACCGGGGACCCAAGCGTCTACGATGACAGGAACCCCGAGGGACCGCCGCGGTCCGACATGCAAGCGGCGCCGCCGGGACTCAGGACGCCACGCCGGTAATTGGGCGTTTTGCCTCTCGCGTCCCGGCACGCCGCAGCAACCGATGCCGAAGCCCGGAAGCATCGGCCAGCCCTCGATCGAATGTGACCAGGTCATGGATAACTTCGCCCGCTTCAACTTTTACCTGTCGGTCTGGCTGTCCATCGCCGGCGGCATCCTGATCTTCAACCGCCCCGAGTTCATCGTGCCCGACGCCGAAGACTTGTTCGGCCCGATTCGCAACAATCTGCTCTTCGCGGCCCTGATCCTGGCGATCAACCAGGTGATCCTGTGGTTCACACGCTACACCCGCAACGAGTCCAGGGAGGCCCTGCTGATGGGGTTGCTGTTCATGCTCGTAAGCGGCGGGTTGCAGTACTATGGCCGCGTGAACGGGATTCCGGTCAACCACTGGTGCTCCATCGCCGCCTTCTACGTGGGTATGTCGCACGTGCTGTTCTTCTGGTCCCAGTCCCGCAAGCTCGGTCCCGAAAACCTCTGACGGGCCCGGCCGTCCGGCCGGTTTCCGCCTGCTAGCGCCGTCGCGCTGGATGGTGTGCCATGGACAAAAAGCCAACCGACTCCTGGTGGGATGCCCTCGCCCGCCTCGCCAGCAAAGCCAAGGACCATGCCGCGCGCGAGGCCTCCCGACTCCGCGCCGACAGCCCTGCCGGCGGCGATCCGCCTGCTCCGCGGCGGAATCCCGTCATCGTCTACGTTCTGCTGGCTCTCACCCTGCTGTACCTGTTCCAGGGGATGCAGCAATTACGCGAGGAGGAAATCCCGTACAGCGAATTCCTGCAACTCGTCGACGAAGGCAAGATCGAGCGTCTGACGGTCACCGACCAGCTCATCACGGGGCTGCGCCAACCGGAGGCCGGTGACTCCGAGCCGCAACCCTTCCTGACGGTACCGCTGTGGAACAACGAGTTGGCAGAGCAGTTGCGTCGGAAGGGGATCACCTACGATGTCCGCCACGGCGAGAACTGGCTGGGGAATTTTCTGTTCAACTGGGTCCTGCCCATCCTGTTCATCGTTATGATCTGGAACTGGATGGCGCGCCGCACGATGGGCGGGCGCGGACTGATGAGCTTCGGCCGTGATCGCTTCCGTATCCAGGCCGACACGACACCGAAGGCAACCTTTCGGGATGTAGCCGGAGCCGAGGAAGCCAAACAGGAACTCAAGGAAACCATCGAATTCCTGCGCGAGCCCGCCCGCATCCAGCGGCTGGGCGGACGGATGCCCAAGGGACTGCTGCTGGTCGGCCCGCCCGGGACCGGCAAGACCTTGCTGGCGCGTGCGGTCGCCGGCGAAGCGGGCGTTCCGTTTTTCAATATTAGCGGCTCCGAGTTCATCGAACTTTTCGTCGGTGTGGGCGCTGCGCGCACTCGAGACCTTTTCGAGCAGGCCCGGCAAAAGGCGCCCTGCATCATCTTCATCGACGAACTCGATGCAATCGGGCGTTCGCGCGGCGGACCCGCGATCATGGGCGGACACGACGAGCGCGAGCAAACCCTCAACCAGTTGCTGACCGAGATGGACGGGTTTGACCCCTCGGTCGGGGTGGTCGTGATGGCCGCGACCAACCGCCCGGAAATCCTCGACAAGGCGCTGCTGCGTTCCGGACGCTTCGACCGGCAAATCGTCGTGGACAAACCGGGGCTGGAAGACCGCCACGCGATCCTGAAACTGCACACGGCGACAATGACTCTCAGCGCCGACGTCGATCTGATGATCGTTGCCCAGCGCACGCCGGGACTGGTCGGCGCCGACCTGGCCAACATCGCGAACGAGGCCGCCATCATCGCGGTGCGCGATGATGCGCCGCATGTGGGCATGCGCCACTTCGAAGCTGCCATCGACCGAGTGCTGGCCGGGCCGGAGAAGAAAAGCCGCGTGCTCAACCCACGCGAGAAACGCCGCGTGGCGTATCACGAGTCCGGCCACGCGCTGGTCGCACTCCACGTGCCGACCGGCGAACCGGTGCACAAGGTCTCGATCATTCCGCGCGGCGCCGCCGCGCTCGGCTACACGCTGCAGCTTCCGGTCGAGGAGAAGTTTCTGTCCACCGCACAGGAACTGAAAGACCAGATCGCGATTCTGCTCGGCGGACGAACGGCGGAGGAACTCGCACTTGGCGAAGTATCGAGCGGAGCGCAAAACGATCTCGAGAAAGCGTCCGAGATCGCCCGCGTTATGATCTGTCAGCTCGGCATGAGCGCGGCACTCGGCCCCCTCACCTTCGGACGGCGCCAGAGGCTGGCCTACCTGGATGTCGAGGGTGCCGAGGAACGGAATTTCAGCGAGGAGACGGCCCGCGCGATCGATCGCGAAGCGAAAAGTCTGGTCGAGGAAGGCCAGGACCGGGCCCGCGCGATACTGACCGAACACCGCGCGACGCTGGACCGTGTCGCAGCGCTGTTACAGCAGAAGGAAGTTGTCAGTGGCGACGACATCCGGTCACTGTCGGAAGTCCCTGCCAAGTCCGAAAATGGCTGGCCGACTTCCACTTGATGGCCCAATGGACGCAATGCAGGGCGGCTCGCAAGCTGCCCCACCGGAGGCCCGACGAGGCCATAGCGATGGAGATGACATCATGTTTCCCGAACCTGGCATCCTGAGCGACGATGAAGCCAGCGAGCTGCGTTGGGCATATGAGCAGCTGGAGCACCCCTCCCTGGCCGCGCGGCTCAGCAGCGTGATTGGCGTTCCCATCGAACGGATGCTCAAGTTGTTACCGCAGAGCTGGTATCGCGCGGTCGAGACCGGTGCTGAAGCAAGCATCTCGCGGGCCGCGCGGCTCGCCGTCTCGACGCTCGGGCAAAACCACACGACCTGGGCGGGTGACAAACGACACCGGGCGGCTGCCGCCATCGCTGGCGCGGCGGGCGGCTTGGCCGGACCGCTCGGACTGCTGGGTGAGTTACCCGTGATGACGCTGCTGATGCTGCGCTCGATTGCCGCCATCGCCCATCGCCACGGTGAGGATCTGGCGGATGAGGCGACGCACCTGGCCTGCGTCGAGGTCTTCGGCCTCGGCGCGCGATCCCGCGACGACGACGGCGCAGAGACCGGTTATTTCGGGCTGCGAGGAAGCCTGGCCTTCCACTTCGGAGGCACGCTATCGCATCAGGCCACGCCGGGCTCGCTGCCTGGCGGCGTCGAATTCCTGCGTGGCGTCGCCGCGCGTTTCGGCGTGGCTTTGTCCGACGTCCACGCGGCACGCATCGTACCGGTGGTCGGGGCGCTCAGCGGCGCGGCCCTCAACGTGATCTTCATGCAGCATTTCCAGGACATCGCGCGAGGCCACTTCATCGTGCGCCGCCTGGAACGCAAATATGGCGCCCAGGCCATCCGTATCGCTTACGTCCGAGTCGGCGCCATATCCGATCAGCAGAGCCGGAAGGAATACAGCCCGCTGGAGGGCTGGTAGGCGGCAGGCGCGATGGCCTGCCGAGCCAGGGAGCAGGGAGCGGCCCCAAGCTGGGTCGGCGGGAGTGACGGGATGGCAGCCTCTGCGCGACCAGCCCGCCGCAGCGCGGCACTGCAATCAGAGCAACGCCTTATCCCTCGGTCGGGAAATGCCTTCCGTCTCTGCTCTCGCGGGAATCACTGCAGCGCGGGACCAGCGCTCGCCGGGACCTGACAGGACCGCCGGCTGAACGAAGACTTCGTACCCCCTAACGGCAAGGTTCCACGCGTAGGTCAGGCGCGATTCTGCTTCGGTGACATTTCTTCGAACAGGCCGTCGGGCTCGGTGCAGAAAGGAACCGCGGGGTCGTATACCGGCTCCGGCAGTTGCTCCCAGTTGGATTCCCAGTCGAAGCGGGGCAAGCGGTTGAAAGCCTGGCGGATGCCTTCCGCCCAGTTTTTCTGCATCGCCGTATAGAACTGGGAAGTCATCTCGAGGTTCAGATAGTGGCTGACATGAAAACTGTCACGCCGGTAAATCGCCAACTCGACCGGTGGCCCCACCGATATATTGCTGCGCATGGTTGAGTCGAGCGACACCAGCGCACAGCGGGCCGCGTCTTCCAGCGAGGTCGTGGCCGAGATCATGCGGTCCAGAATCGGCTTACCGTACTTCGTTTCGCCGATTTGCAGGTAGGGCGTATTCGGCGCGACCGTGATGTAGTTGCCCTGCGGATAGATCAGCAGAATCTCCGGATCCTTGCCCTTGATCTGCCCGCCGAGGATGAAGCTCGCCTCCCCGGAAAACCCGCAGCGCTGCATGGCCGAAAGATGCTGCTCCTGCACCTTCACGCTGATGCCGCCGATGTAGCTGGCAACGTCGAAGATGTAGTCCATCGTGTGCAGGTTGGCGGCGGCCCCGGGATCATCGAGATCGCGGCGGATCTGATTCAACACAGCCTGGGTGGTCGCAAGGCTGCCAGCGGCGAGCAACACCAGCAAACGGTCGCCGTTCAATTCGAACCGGTGCATCTTGCTGTAGACACTGGCGTAATCCACGCCGGCATGGGTTCGCGAATCGGTCGCAAAGATCAGGCCGTCATCGACCTTGATAGCCAAGCAGTAAGTCATGGTTTGTCAGTCAGCTAAACAGTGGTGATGTTGCCGCCGACCTTCCCTGGACTAGGTCCTGTCGCCACCCGACTCGGCGCAGCGGCACCGGAACTCGCGTGGCAAATGCCTGATGCGGCTCTAGTTTGTCTGTGGAGCGTGAGGCAGCCGGCGCGGCCTGACCCATGTCCCGCCAGCGCTCTCCGGAATCGCCACCCGGTGTCGGCCCAGTTCCGACAGGGTCGCGGGAGAAAGCTGCATTAGTTAGATCTTAACATTACTTTCGCGCTCGCTCGGCACAATCACACTGCCCCGGCTGCTCGGCGTCCGTGCGCGGCATCTCGATAAGCCGGCCCGCGGAACGCTCCGACTCATTCATGGCCGCCGTATGGGACTGCTGCCAGGGTGCCGCGGCGAATCGCATCGGCGCATTCCCGGCTTAGCGCATCGACGGTGCGACTCAGGGCTGCAACACCCGATGCCGGGACGTTGGGCTCGGCCTGCGCGTACAACCGCGACTTGCGGGACAGCACGAGCCCCTCCTTGCGGTAAAGGTCCCAACGGACGTCCAGCAGCGCCCGCCCGTCTTCGCTCAGATGGAATTCGTTGACGCGCAAGCTTAGCTTGAAGTCGACCGACTCGGTCCGGGCCCAGGGATGCACCAAAAACCGCTCGGCCGGCAACTTGGCCGCCAGATCTTCGGCCAACACCCGGGCAAAGTTCTCCCGCAGATTGTCAGCCCAGCGCTCACTATCGCTTAGACGCAATTCCCCGTCGGGCAGGGCCACGACCATCTGCGGGCGGTCGAGATAGCGGGGAAAGCGGATCGGACCCACGCCTACGACGGGCCCGACGGTCTCGGCCGGAACTGCCGCCGGGTCCGGCTGGGCCGTCGCCTGCAGCAGGTAGTAGGACGGAGGCGGCGTCCGGCTGGCGCAGGCAGCCATCAGGGCGGCGGCGCACATCAACGCGAGGCGGCAAATACGTAAGGTCACCATCGGGGTCTCCGGCCG
Source organism: Methylotetracoccus oryzae (assembly GCF_006175985.1). GTDB lineage: Bacteria > Pseudomonadota > Gammaproteobacteria > Methylococcales > Methylococcaceae > Methylotetracoccus > Methylotetracoccus oryzae. The sequence goes on from NZ_SRSH01000011.1 coordinate 139,040, forward strand.
TCCCATTTCGCTCGTCACTGTTTTCCGAACAGCAGCGAATCGGGTTTGCGTTCGAGCGCGTCGGCCAGATCCCGCACGGCCCTCGCCGTTTCCCGCAATTCCACGATCGCCTGATCGAGATTGGAGTCCGGTGCCGTGAAATCCTCTGCCGCATGCAACGTGCCCTGCAGCTTCTTCATGGTCGCGGTCGCCGTCTCAAGGGTGTGCTGGCTCGCGACCAGCGCAGCATCGGTGCGCTTGACCAGCGGTTTCAGTTCTTCCCGCAGATCCTGCACCAAGCCCCGCATTTCGGTGCTCGTCCGACGTGCATCCGAGGCCAGAGGACCGACCTGATGGTTCAGGTTGGCCAGCAGCGCATGCGCATCCCGCAGTGCCAACGCGAGATCCTTGCGCGCCGCTTCCAGATCGTCGGAGGAGACGAACACCCGGATGCGTTCCAGCGTGACCGTCACGTCCCCGAGAATCTTGTCGAAGGGAATCCGCCGAAACTGACGCATCACTTCGTCCAGCGTGTTGCGCAGTTCATCCCCGCGGGCCGGCACACTGGGGATTTCGAGGTAGCCCTGGTAGTCGTGACCGACCAGATGCAGCGGCTCGCCTGGATAGAAGCTCAGTTCGACATAGAGTCGCCCGGTCAGGAAACTCTGCGGTTCCAGCCGCGCCCGCAGGCCGGCATCGATCAGTTTCTGCAGGTTCTCCTTCCGCTTCTGCAGCGTGAAGGCCGGTCGAAACTCCCGCCCCTGCTCATCGCGCAGGGTTTCCAGATCGAGCTCCAGCACGACGGGCTTCAACACCGCGTTGTGGTCGCGGTCGAACATGATGTCGATATCCTTGACGCTGCCGACCTGAACCCCCTGAATCGAAACGGGCGCGCCGATCATCAAGCCGTTCAGCGAGGAATCGAAATAGACCACATAGCTGACTTTCGTCCTGAAGAACTTGCCGCCGCCGAACAGCAGGATGCCACCCACCAACAGGGCCAGGCCACTGAGCACGAACGCGCCGATCAGGCTGGGGCTGACGGGGCGGCTCATACCCTGCCCTCGTCCGCTCTGTCCGGGCCGCGATCGCCCCGGTAGTGCCGGCCACGCGTCAGGAATTCGCGCACGCGCACGTCCGTGGAATCGGCCAGCAAATCCCTGGGATTCCCTGTTGCGATGATGGTCTGGCTCTCGGCATCCAGAAAAATGGAATTGTCGGCAATGGCAAAGATACTCGCGAGTTCGTGCGTCACCACGACGATTGTGGCCCCCAGATTGTCGCGGAGGCTCAGGATGAGGTCATCCAGCCTTTTGGCGCTGAGCGGATCCAGGCCGGCTGAGGGCTCGTCGAAAAAGAGGATGTCGGGATCGAGGGCCATCGCCCGGGCCAGTCCCGCCCGCTTTTGCATGCCGCCGCTAAGCTCGGCCGGGTAATACTCTTCGAAACCGGCCAGTCCCACCAGCGCCAGCTTGAGGCGCGCGATGGCCTCGATCTCGCCGGGGGGCAGGTCCGTGAACTGGCCCAGAGGCAGGGCGACATTCTCGACCAGGGTCATCGAGCTCCACAGGGCACCGCTCTGAAACAACACGCCGGTTTTCCTCAGGATCGCGGCCCGCTCCGACGGCGGCGACTCCCACAGGCTGCGCGCAGCGTAAAAGACCGCTCCTTTGGCCGGCTGCTGCAAGCCCAGCAGATGGCGCAGCAGCGTGCTCTTGCCGCACCCACTACCGCCCATCACGACGAAGATCTCCCCGCGCCGGACGGCAAAGTTCAGATCCCTCTGGATCACGCGATCGGCAAAGGCCATCGTCAGATCTCTGACGGCGATGTAGGCGGTCTCGCCGAGATCGGGATTGGGCTGCATCACAGGCGCAGACGATTGAACACAAGGGTCAGCACCGAATCTGCGACCACGATGAACACGATGCTCGTCACGACGGCGGAGGTCGCGGCATCGCCGACCGCAGACGCGCTGCGCCCGCATTGCATGCCCCGCAGGCATCCGGCAGTACCGACGAGTACGCCGAACACGAGCCCCTTGAACAGTCCGATCAGAAAATGGCGCATCTGGACGACCCGGAGGGTCTCGGTGATGTATTCGGACACGGAGATATCGAAAAAGGCCACCGCGACGATCGCACCGCCGATAATGCCCATCAGCATCGCATACAGGCACAGGATCGGCATCATCGAGATCAGCGCGAGCAGGCGCGGCACCACCAAAAAATCGAAGGTCGATATGCCCATCGCCTTGAAGGCGTCGATCTCCTGATTGACGTTCATGGTGCCCAACTGAGCCGCGAAGGCGGCCCCGGACCGACCCGAAACGATCACCGCGGTCATCAGGGCGCCCATTTCGCGGGTCATGCCCAGTCCGACCAGGTCCGCGATGTAGACCTGGGCACCGAACATCTGCAGCTGCACCGCACCGACGAATGCCAGGATCAGACCGACCAAAAGGCTGATCAACGACACGATTGGCAGTGCCATCGCGCCGCAATCCTGCATCAGACGCAGCAGGTCGACCCGACGAAACCGAGCCTTGCCGACAACGACGCTCCCCATGCTGAGGGTCGCCTCGCCGACGAAGGCCAGGAGGTCCCGGAAATCCTGCACCAGCCACTGGCTCCAACGCCCCACCGCGGCAAGCCAACTCGGATCGTCCGGTTCCCGGCCTGTGTCCATGCGCTCGGGAACGGCGTGGGCGAGCTGCAACAAACTGCATACCCCGCGTGGCAACTGCGCTGTATCCACCGTGATCCCGCGTGACTCGGCGAGATCCGCCAGTCCCATCAACTGGGTCAGAAAGCGGCTGTCCCAGGCGCTGAGCCGCGGAGCCGCCAGCACGAGGATCTGGGGCGTCTTGTCGCTCAGGGCGGCATGCACGGGTGTCAGATCCGGCAAGGCCGACCCGATCCGCCAGTCCCCGCCGAAAGACACCGCGAGACGGCCCGACGCGTCGCGGCGCACGTCTACGAAAGGCGCGTGCGCAGCCGACTCCGCTGGGAACCCGGGTTGCTGTCCGTCGTTCGGGGAAGCCATCGTGGTACCGTAGGCGTAAGAGACGATTGAGCCGGCGGGAGAGTCTTCCGCGGCGCGGGAGAAGCCTCGATTTCAGTCGTTGGCGGCGACATCGCCAGACAACCCCGCCGTCTGCACGCCGGTGGTCGGTGCTCATTTCGGCGCCCACCACGCCGTATAGCCGCCCGCGATTCTGCCAAACGAGACCTGGATTGTCCAAAGCGGTAGGCCCATGGCGAGAATCCGTGTCGCCCTGACGGGGCCGTCCTGAACGCAGGTGCCCGGCGCTCAACCCGCAAGCGGCGTGTCTGACGTAAATAACCGGACATACGATCCCAGGTCTTTGTAATTACTACCCATCACAGCCTGCCGATGGGCCCCGACCGTGCTTTGCGCTCCGCGACATACCTCCAGGCAGGTTATAATCCTGCTCCGTTGAGGAAGCGGTAACCGCTCCGGACCCTCGTGGTACCCCTATGCTGCCACGGAGGCAGCGCCGTATGCGGGGAAAGTCCAGACCTCTCGTAAGAGCTACACGATGACTCAACCGGATCAGGCGCGTAAAGCACACGCTGCAAGCCGCGCTTCCGCAGACACGGACGCAAGGCCAGTTGACTCCGCTCGAGCCTGCTCGACCGCCCCTAACCATTCGCTCCCGGAGGTGACCATCTCGAAGGAGAGGTGCCGCCGCATTCATGCTTGGAACAGCACCGTGAACCGGGGTGACGATTGCATCCTAGCGACTTTTTGAGACAGCATGCCTGACCGGTTTGACGCCATAGATCGACTGCCGTTGTCGAGCGGGAAGCCCCTCCGGACCGTCAGCGCCCGGCTCGCTGACGCCGCAAAGTCGGAGAGATCCAAGCCGCACGCCAGGCCGAGGGGGGTCAAATGAGGAAAGTGGCTCTCGTCGGCTATGCATTCCGTCTACCGGGCGCCAGCACCGACCGTTTGTGGCAGTCGCTCTGCGATGGGAGCAGTCTGGTTAGCACTGTCGACGATGCGCGCTGGGCCAAGGATCACTACCTGCATCCGAATCGCAAGGAGCCCGGCTCGACCTACACCTTTGCCGCCGGCTCCATTGGTGACGTCAGTGGCTTCGATGCCGGCTTCTTCGGCATCTCGCCGCGCGAAGCAGGCCAGATGGATCCGCAACAGCGCCTGCTGCTCGAACTAGCCTGGGAAACACTGGAACATGCCGGCATCCGGCCCAGCGCACTCCAGGGGAGTCACAGTGCCGTCTATATCGGCCTGTCGAGCATTGATTACGCGTACCGACGCGCGGACGATCTCGGTTCCATCGATGCCTCGACGATGACCGGCAACACGGCCAGCATCGCCGCCAACCGGATTTCCTACTTCTTCGATCTGAAGGGACCGAGCGTCACCGTCGACACGGCCTGTTCCTCGACGCTGGTCGCCTTCCATCTCGCCTGTCAGTCCATCCGCAGCGGCGAGTGCACTCAGGCCCTGACCGGCGGCATCAGCCTGCATTTGCACCCGTTCGCCTTCATCGGTTTTTCGAAGGCTTCCATGCTCTCCCCGTCCGGAACCTGCCGTGTGTTCGACGACTCCGGCGACGGCTATGTCCGTTCCGAGGGCGGCGGACTGTTTCTGCTCAAGGATCTGGATGAAGCCATTGCCGACGGCGACCGGGTTCTGGCTGTCGTGGCCGGCTCCGGCAGCAACTGTGACGGGCGCACGCAGGGTCTGACCGTACCGAGTGATGCCGCACAGGCGCGTCTGTTGCGGGAGGTCTACACCGGAGCAGGAGTCAGTCCTGAGGAACTCGATTATCTCGAGGCTCACGGCACGGGAACCCGCGTCGGCGATCCGATCGAAGCAACGGCGATCGGCCGGGCCCTGGGCCAGCGCCGTGCCCCCGACAAACCGCTGCTGATCGGTTCCGTCAAGAGCAATCTGGGTCATCTCGAAGCCGCCTCCGGCGTGGCGGGACTGGTCAAGGCGCTGCTCTGCCTGGAGCACCGGACAGTGCCCCCATCGATCCATCTCCAGACACCCAACACACGCATCCCGTTCGACACGTTGAACATCCGTGTCGTGTCCGCGGTGACATCGATGCCCACGGACAAAACCCTGGTCATCGGGGTCAACTCATTCGGCTTCGGCGGCGCCAACGCGCACGTGATCCTGAAGAGCCCGCCGCCCGGCCGGACCGATACCCGCTCGGATGCCGTCGATGATTTCGCCGCGCCGCTGCTTTTGTCCGGCCGCAGCGACACGGCGGTGCGGACCGCAGCACGGGAGTTCGCCGACTACCTGCAGAACCCGCGGCAATCGCCCTTTTACGATGCCGTCTACACCGCGGCCTTCCACCGCGATCATCACGACCATCGATTGGTTGCGTGGGCCCCGACGCGCGAAGCCTTGGCCGCGATGCTGCAGCGAGCGGTCGGCGCAGAGGACACCCCGGGTGTCAGCTCGGGACGCGCCCTGAGCCGGGCCTCGAAACCGGTTTTCGTCTATTCCGGGAATGGGTCGCAGTGGGCCGGAATGGGGAGAAATCTGCTGCAGAGCGAGCCCGGTTTTCGCCACGCCGTCGAGGAGGTCGATGCACTGTTTTGCGCCCGCGGCGGCTTTTCCATCCTGTCGGAACTGGCCGCGGAAGACGAAGCTCAGCGCCTCGATGCGACCGAAATCGCGCAGCCGCTGCTATTCGCCGTGCAGGTCGGTCTGACGACCCTGCTGCGCGCGTGGGGTGTCGAGGCGATGGCGGTCGTTGGCCATAGTGTCGGTGAAGTCGCGGCAGCCTGGGCCAGTGGCGCGCTGTCCCTGCCCCAGGCGGTCGAGGTCGTCCATGTTCGCAGCCTCGAACAGGGCCACACCCGCGATACCGGCGGCATGACGGCAGTCGGACTGTCGCAGTACGCGATGGGGGAGATCCTGGCCACTTTTCCGCCGGACGAGCGACCCGCCGTCGCCGGGATCAACAGCCCGCGCGGCGTGACCCTGGCAGGCACTCTGGCCGCGCTAAGCCGGGTCGAACGCCTCCTGACGGAGCGGGAAGTCTACTTCCGCCGACTGCCGCTGGACTATCCGTTCCATAGCGCCGCCATGGACCCGCTTCAGGACCGGATCAGGCACAGCCTCGCAGACCTCAGGCCGAAGACAGCGCGCCTGCCCTTCTTCTCGACGGTGACCGGCGGTGCCCTGCCCGGCGACAAGCTCAATGGCAGTTACTGGTGGCGGAACGTTCGCGAACCCGTCCTGTTCCAGACCGCTATCGAAAGCCTGATCGAGCGGGGCGCCAATGTGTTCGTCGAGATCGGTCCCCATGCCGTATTGCGCAACTACATCGGCGATTGCTTGCGGCAAAGCGCGACTGAAGGCCGCGTGATACCGGCCATGCTGCGCATGGACGACCGTGTCGAACGGGTCCGCGACGCCCTGTTTCAGCTCCTGATCGCCGGCAGCCCGGTCGACCTTGGCAAGCTGTTTCCCCACCGCGGTCGTCTGGTCGAGATTCCTCACTACCCCTGGCAGCGCGAGCGCTGCTGGCACCCGATCACCCCGGATGGCTACGACCTGATCCATCGCAGTGCCGAGCATCCGCTGCTTGGCTACCGTCTGGCCGAGAACCCCTGGCAGTGGGAAAACCATCTGGATTGCACCCGATTCCCGGACCTGGCCGATCATCGCATTGGTGAGTCGGTCGTCTTTCCGGCCGCCGGGTTCATTGCGATGGCGCTGGCAGCGGCCGAGTTAAGGTTTGGCGGTGCATCGCAGACCATCGAGGACTTCGAGATCAGGGCCCCGCTCTTGCTCGAGGCCGCGACCTCGAAGACGGTGCGACTTGCCATCGAGGATGAGTACGGCAATTTCTCTATCCGCAGCCGCGAACGATCGGCTGGCGGGCTATGGCACCTCAACGCGGTCGGCCGGCTGCTCACACCCGGCCAAGCCGTCAAGGCCTTGCCGCGCAAGACGCCTCCGCGACGAACACCGGACCTGCTGGCCTCGGCGCACTATGCGGCCTGCCAGTCCCTCGGGCTCATTTATGGCCCCGCCTTTCAGAGCCTGGACAAGATCTGGCTGGGACCGTCGAACGCAATTGCTCAGCTGCGAACGGAGGTCTGCGCCGCAACGACTAGCCGTGCGGAGCCTGTTTCGCTTCCGCAACTGGATGGCTGTTTTCAACTGCTCTTGGGTATCATCGCTCAGGCCCGGACCCGCAACGCGGAGGCCGCTGCCTTCGTCCCGACCGGCGCTGCGCGGATCGTCCAGTACGCCAGCGAACGTCCAGGCGCCCTGGCACAGGCCACCCTTCGGCGGCAAAACCCGAGATCCCTGCTGGGCGACTTTGCGCTCCGGGATGCGCTCGGCACCCCGGTAATGGAACTGGACGGCGTTCGGTTCAGGCAGGTCAATCTCGCGGAGGGCTCGAGCGAGCCGCTCAGACCGCTAAAGTTTTCCGCGGTCGCGATGCCCCTGAGGGCACTCCAGGCCGCCCTGCCAACGACCGATACGCTCTGCGGCAGCGCCCAGGCCGATTTGCACCGCGCAGCGCGCATCCTGGAACGAACGCGTTATTACGACGAAGTCGAGCCGCTCGTCGATGTCCTGTGCACCGCCTTTGCCGAGCGCACACTGCGCTCGCTGTGTCCCGAGGACCAGCCGATCGACCCGGCTCGACTTGCCGCCCACGCGGCCCTGGGATCGGGCATGGGATCCTATGTGCATCGCCTGCTGGAGTTCTTGCAGGAAGATGGGATCATCGAACCTGCCGATGGCGTCTGGCGCTGGTGTCCCGACTCGGGGACGCCGGACCCCGTGGCGGTCTGGGCCAGCCTGATCGGCGATTACCCGGACTACGCAGTGCCGGTCATCACGGCCGGGCGGGTTGGCCTGCATCTCCTCGAATTGCTGACGGGACAGGTCGATGCCGCTGCCCTGGTTCAACCGGGCGACCTGAACCGGGCATCGGTACGAGGAAATGATCCAGGTGCCGGCGATTTTCGCGCAGCCGCAGCCGGCATCGTCCTGACGGCCGCAGCCCAGATGCCGCCGCACCGACGCCTGCGCATCGTCGAAGTGTCCCGCGGACTGGCGCCCCTGGCGCCTTGCGTGCTGACACAGGTCGACCAGACGCGGGTGGATTACCTGATCATCACACCGGCTGATGTCGGTCTGACGGACCGCACTGCCCTGCTCCAGCGCTTCCGTCACCTGCGGACGCGCCAGCTCGACCTGAGCGCAGCGGATGCCCTGTCGCTGGAACCCGACCTGCCCATCGCGGACATCCTCGTGCTGGCGGAAGGCTTCTCCGAACTGGACGATCCCCGTGTTTGGCTGGGTTGCGCGGAGCGGCTGCTGGCCCAGGACGGTCTGCTGCTCGTAATCGACGAATGCCCCTCCCGTCGCGCCGACCTCGTCTGGGGCGCGCAGCAAGACTGGTGGCTTACCGGCATGCACGCGGAACCCGTCTCCCGCCTGCGGTCGGTACACCACTGGAGCGCGCTGGTGGCGAGCTCGGGCTTCGCTCAGACGCGGATAATTCAAGATCTGCCAGGCGTCGAAGCGGGACATTTCCTGCTACTCGCCCGGAGCGCGGCCTGCCCGCCGGAGCCAGTCGTCGATGCGGCGACGGCTGCGCAAACCTGGCTGATCGTCCACGACTCACAACCCACCCGCTACGCACAAGCCCTAGGGAATGCCGTCGCGTCGAAGCTGCGTTCCCTGGGCCATCGGGTGATCGCCGCCCGTCCGGGTCTGGATTTCACGCATGAACCGGAAGAGGACGGTGTCGCGACACAAAAACCCTTGCCGCGCTTCGATGCGCTGCTGACGCAGGGGCGCGACGTAACAGGCATCGTGCTCCTGGGCGACCCCGACGCCGCCGACGATAACCCGGAGAACCGCCTCCAACAGCAACGCCAGCGGAGTGAAGCGACACTCGACATCCTCAACCGGTGCCGCGCACTGGGTCTGAACACCCCGTGCTGGCTGGTCACGCGCGGAGCGGCGGCACACCTCCTGCCCGCCGCAGTGCGTTCCAGCCTGTCAGCTCCCCCTCGCTGCGACGACGCGGCTTTTTGGGGGTTCATGCGCACGGTCATGAATGAATATCCGGACATTCCCATCCGCCTGGTCGATTGTGCCGACCCGGACCGCCTGGAGCGCATGGCGGCTGACCTCGTCGCTGAACTGCTCACGCCACAGGACGAGGATGAGATCGTGCTGACCGGAAGCGGCCGTTTCGCCCCGCGACTCATGGAGACCGGCATGCCGCCGCTGGCTGATACCAGGCAGCCCTCGGCACCGGGTGACGGCGGGCTCAGACTCAATTTTTCGGCTCCGGGACCCTTGAAGAATCTGGTCTGGCGGCGAGTCGCCGCGACGCCGCTCGCCAACGATCAGGTGGAGATTGCGGTCCGGGCGGCCGGACTCAACTTTCGGGATGTCATGTACGCCATGGGCTTGCTGTCGGATGAGGCCGTCGAAGCCGGCTTCGCCGGCCCGACGCTCGGCATGGAACTCTCGGGCACGGTAATCGCGACCGGCAGCGAAGTCCGGGACTTCAAGCCGGGAGACGCCGTGATGGCCTTTGCCCCGGCCAGCTTCGCAACCCGCGCGGTGACACCGGCCGCCGCGGTAGCGCACAAACCCGCGGCGTGGTCCTTCGAAGCTGCGGCGACGGTGCCGATCGCCTTTTTTACGGTGTACTACGCGCTGCGCCATCTGGCGCAACTGGCCGAAGGCGAGCGGATTCTGATCCACGGTGCCGCCGGCGGCGTCGGTATAGCCGCCATTCAGCTTGCTCACTACTGTGGCGCGGAGATCTTCGCGACCGCGGGCTCGGACGAGAAGCGCGACTTCGTTCGCCTGCTCGGCGCGGACCATGTCTTCGACAGCCGCTCGCTGGACTTCGCCGACGAGATTCTCGAGCGAACCGGCGGTGTCGGCGTCGACGTGGTGCTGAACTCGCTGGCCGGCGAGGCCATCCATCGCAATCTAAGGGTTCTGCGGCCTTTCGGTCGTTTCCTCGAGCTCGGCAAACGCGATTTCTACGAGAATACGAAGATCGGGTTGCGGCCATTCCGCAACAACATCGCCTATTTTGGGATCGACGCCGATCAGTTGATGATCGAGCGGCCCGATCTGACGCGCCGGCTCTTTTCCGAGCTTATGGAACTCTTCGAAAGCGAATCGCTGAAACCGCTACCCTATCGCGCCTTCGGGTCGCAGGACATCGTCGACGCGTTCCGACACATGCAGCAGTCGCGGCATATCGGCAAGATCGTCGTCACCATGGAACCGGATGCGGTCCAGTCGACGGACGTAGCGGCGTCGTCACCGCCACTGGTATTGAGCCCGGAAAAAACCTATCTGATCAGCGGCGGCCTGTCCGGGTTCGGCCTCAAGACCGCGGAATGGCTAGTCTCCAGAGGGGCCCGCCATCTGGCGCTGATCAGCCGCAGCGGCGAGGCGTCGAGCGACGGTGAGGCATGGATCGCCGCGATGGCGGCCGAGGGCGTCGACATCCGGTGCCGGGCCTGCGATGTCACCTCCCGCGGTGCGGTCAACGCACTGCTCGCCGATTTGCAACAGCAGGCGGCCGCGCCCCTGGGAGGCGTCATCCATGCGGCCGCAGTGATCGCCGACGGCATGAGTCATGCCCTCACCGGAGAGCAGATCATGCAGGCCTACGCGCCCAAGATCCTCGGCGCACAGGCTTTCGCCGACCATGCCCGCCGCACGCCCCTGGACTTCCTGGTCTTCTTCTCGTCGGCAACGACGCTGTTCGGCAACCCTGGTCAGGCGAACTATGTCGGCGCCAATCATTACCTGGAGGCGCTCGCCGAGGAACTCCGCGCCGAGGGCTTGCGCGCGTATTGCATCGCTTTCGGACCGATCACCGACGCCGGTTACCTGGCCCGACACGACCGGATTCGCCAGAACCTCGAGGAGCGCCTGGGCGGCAAGGCCTTAACGGCCGCCGAAGCGCTGGACTGGCTGGAGCGCATGCTCGCGAACGAGCAATCCGGCTTCGGGGTCGTGAATCTGAACTGGAGCGCCCTGCGCCGGATGATGCCGACGGCAGCCGCCCCAAAGTATCGCGCACTGCTCCCGGATGCCGAAGCGAACGTCGACGACGCCACCGACGCCGAGACCGTTCGCCGCTGGCTCGCGCAAATGCCGGACGAAGAGTTCATTCCCCGCCTGATCGACATACTGAAGCGCGAAGTGGCCGAGATCCTCCGGATCGCTCAGGATCGTCTCGACGAGCACCGCTCGGTGCACGACCTGGGGATGGATTCGCTGATGGGCATGGAACTGATCACCGCTCTCGAAAAGCGAGTGGGCGTCCGGGTGCCGGTCATGCTGCTGAGCGAGGGGCCCAGCATTGCCCGCCTCGCCGAGAGGATCACTCGCCAGTTGCGTGGCGGGAGCAGCGGGGGTGAACCGGCGAACGGCCACTCGCTGGCAGAGGAGGTACGTCACATGGCCGCTGTCCACGCCGAAGAGTTGAGCAGCGAGCACGTCGACGCCATCACTGCGGATGTGCAACAGCGCTTGAAGAACATCAGAACCGGAAGTGGCGGCCCGTGAAGGCAAAAGGCAAAGGCTTGCAGGGTCTCACCAGTCAGCTGAAGGATCATCTCATCCATCAGGCGCTCGAGCGCCGTGCCCGCCGCGTCGACAAGGAGGCTGCGCAACCGGGGCCAACAGGATTGGCCGACGCGCTGTCCGGGCATGACCCGGCAATCCCCGAGCGCTGTTATCGGCTGGCCCTGCATCCGAACTATCAGAAGCTGCGCATCGTCAAGGAGGGTGCGGCCAACCTGGGTATCCCCAACCCGTATTTTCGGGTGCATCAGGGCATCGCCGGACGCACCACGCGCATCGACGGGCACGACTATCTCAATTTCTCCGGCTACGACTATCTGGGGCTGTCCGGGCATCCCGAGATCCGGGCCGCTGCGAAAGCCGCGATCGACCGATACGGCACCTCGGTCTCGGCCAGCCGCCTCGTGTCGGGGGAGCGCCCGATCCATCGCGAATTGGAAGCGGCCCTGGCCGAAAGCCACGGCGTCGAGGATTGCGTCGTGTTCGTCAGCGGGCATGCGACCAACGTCACCGCCGTGGGTTATCTCTTCGGCCCCAAGGACCTGATCGTGCACGACACGCTGATTCACAACAGCGCGTTGCAAGGCATTCAGCTGTCCGGCGCCCGACGCCTGTCGTTCCCGCACAATGACTGGGCGGCACTGGATGCGCTGCTGACGGAGCATCGCCGACGCTACGAGTGCGTCGTGATCATGATCGAGGGCCTGTACAGCATGGACGGGGATTTTCCCGACCTACCCCGTTTCGTCGAGATCAAACAGCGTCATCACTGCTTCCTGATGGTCGATGAAGCGCACTCGTTCGGCGTCATGGGACCGCGTGGCTTCGGGCTCGCCGATCACTTTGGCATGGACGGCCGTGACGTCGATATCTGGATGGGCACGCTAAGCAAGGCGATGGCCAGTTGCGGCGGCTACATTGCCGGAGAAGCCGCCCTGATCGAGCACCTGAAGCTGGCTGCACCCGGCTTCGTCTACAGCGTCGGCATGACGCCGGCTGCGGCCGGCGCCGCCTTGGCGTCATTACGCATCCTGCAGGCCGAACCGGAGCGGGCTGAGCGCCTGCGTGCGCGAGCTCGGCTGTTCCTGAACAGCGCCAAGGCCGAGGGCATCGATACCGGACGCAGCGAAGGCCTGTCGATCATTCCCGCCATCACCGGCAGTTCCATTCGCGCCGGGCGGCTGGTTCAGGCGCTGTTCGAACGCGGTATCAACGTCGCCCCCATCCTCTATCCGGCCGTAGAGGAGAAAGCCGCTCGCCTGCGCTTTTTCATCGGTTGCGAGCACAGCGAAGCCGATGTGCTCCAGGCCGTCGCCGCACTGGCCGAGGAGTACCGCCGCCTGTGAATCCGGTTGAACCGGCACCAACGCCGGTCCGGGTCGTGCTCTGCACCACCGAGGGCATCATCGGCGCGAGCGTGCTGCGCAGCCTGGTGTCCAGCCCGGACATTGCCGTGACCGGAGTGATACTGTCGTCGCGCGTGCTATCGCCGCGGTATGGATGGTCTCGCGGAGCCTGGCAGCAAATCCGGACCAGCGGACTGCGCTACGCGCTCTACCTCTGGTGCGCGACGGGGCTTAGCGATCTGATCGGACGCTGCGGCCCTGCCGGTGCCGTGAGCTCGATCGCGTCCGCGCAGCGGATCCCAATACTGACGACACGCGATTTGAACGCTCAGCCCGGACGCGACTTCATCGCCGCACGGGCACCGGAGGTCTTGCTGTCGGCGTTCTTCAACCAGCGCATCGCCCCAGAGACGTACGCCATCGCACCGAATGGAGGGATCAACATCCACCCCTCACTACTCCCCGACTTTCGCGGGGTCGATCCGGTCTTCTACACCCGCCTGCGCGGCACGGCGCGCTTCGGGGTCAGTGTCCACCGGATCGATGCGGATCTCGACACCGGCGAAATCCTCGCACAGTCCGAGCATGTGCCCGGCCCGGCGGACAGCGTGCTGCGCACCACCCTTGACCTCTATGTGTCCGGAAGCTACCTCGTGACCCAGCGGCTACGGGCGTTTCTGCGGGCGGAGCGGGGACGGTCTCAACAAGATTCCGGCAGCTATTACAGCTGGCCGAGTGCCGCCAACGTGGCGGCCTTGCATGAAACCGGCGGCTGCCTGGTCCGGTGGCAGGACCTCATGGCCTCCCTGACGGGCCGGCCGGGGCAACCGGCAACCGGCTGAAGCACTGCCGACGATTTTCAGCGTCCGGGACTGTTGGGTGGGAGTATCTCGTTGACCGCGCGGTGATGCAGCCGGTGAGCCGCCGCCTTCACGGCCGCCTGCAAGCCCGGCTCGTTGTAGTAGACGCCGCGCAACTGAATCGTCGCTGCGAGCAGGTTCACGAACGCTGCACGGAGCGCCCGATCGGGCGGCGCGCATTCCGACCAGAAGCGATCAAGGCCCTGTTGGAAGGTGAGCCCCTCGATGTCGAAGATCGCGTCACCGAGGGTGATCACCGGGCAGCCGAGATAGATTGCGCGCAGCCCCGACGTGCTGTTGATGGTAACCATACCGACGGCGGTCTTAATTATCCGATCGAGATTCCCGCCGTCGATATAGGCGACGCGCTGCGCGATGCCGAGACGGCGCGCGATCCTACGGACCAGACCGCCCCAGCTGCGCATGCCAGGATCCAGCGGGTGCACCTTGACCAGCAGGCGACTGTCGCGCGGAGCATGCGCCGCGAATGAGGTCAGCACCTTGTCGATGGCCTCGTCCTGATCCTTGAAGGGCGAGTAGGCCCGCAACTGGAAGTCATAGGCCATCTGCAGCGGAAATACGAACACCGGCTTGTTCCCGGCGGTCAGTTTCTGCAAGGCGCGTTCCGCCCGCCGCTGGTTCCATGGCGCGAGCAGCAGTCGCAAGCCGGTTCCCAGGTAGATCAGGACCGGATTGGCCATCTTGTGGCTGCGGTAATGCGGGTAAAGCCACCATAGGAAGTAGTTGGCGAGATGGTAGCCAATGTCCCAAAACGCCATGGTCCAGAAACTGTCCTGATAGCGCCGGGAGCAGTCCGCCTCGGCCAGGCCCTCGGCCAGGCGGCGGATTACCTGGGGATCGCGCGGAACATGCGAACACGCCGACATGCCGTCCCGTTCGAACGTGATCCAGTCGGGCCGGAGATAGCCGAAATCGGTCACCGTGACGGCGATGCCGCGCTCGCTCGCCAGCGCAATCGCCTGTTTGTGATAGTCGCGTTGTTCGCCGAGCAACACGAGATCCGTGATGCGGTGGCGATCCATGAAGCCGGCGATGAACGCCTCCCACTCCGCGAGTCGTCCCCGGTAGCTGACACCCCCGGCGCGCCGCCACAGCATCCAGTCGCCGATGCTCAGGTGGACCGAGTGCACGGCGTGACCACGCTGAGCCAACGCGTCGCCAATTCGCGTGAAAAAAGGCGATATCGGCCCCTGCAGGAACAGAAAGGCGCGCGCGCCTTGAGGGGCTTGGGATTGGGACGCTGTCATTCATCTCCCCGCTGGGCGGCACTGCGCTCGACACGCGGAATTTCGCCTGCTTTCCCTTTGTACCGGCGCAGCGAGTTCATCAAGCCGGTGGCTCTCAGCAGAGCACGCCCGGTGTAGAAAAGCCGGGAGCGCCAGCGCAACGGCAGCGGGAGCCGTGCCGCCGCGAGTTGATCCAGAGCCGACTCGACCGTCTGCAGGTCCCTGCGTGCCCAATCGAAGTACAGGGGATAGGCGATCAGGCTCCCGGCCACCAGTTCGTCAACGGTCAGCCGCCGAGACCGACGCAGGAAGTCGCACCGATCCCGCGTCAGTCCCCAGCCCGCGTAAAAGGGCCTACCGTAGGTATGAACGGGCTTGTCGCGCAGCAGGGCTTCGAATCCGGCCAGAGAGGTCAGCGTGTGGACCTCGTCGACCTGCGCGAAGAGCGAAGCGATGGGGACGTCCGTGACCTCGCGGTCCGCTAACCGCAGCAGATCGTCCGGGTGCACGGCCCCGTTCCGATTGCCCCGCGCGACATCGGGGTGAGGCTTGTAAAGGACGTACGCCTCCGGATTGGCGCGGCGCACCGCCGCCAGCAAGGCCAGGTTGCTCCGGATTTCCCCCCCGCCGCGGACCACGGAGGCGTCCTGGGGAACCTGTCCCGGCACCAGGATGCGCTTACGGTCGGACGGCAATGGGCCAAGGGCGGGCGCGACCCCTCCTTGCTGGTACTTGGTGACACGGTCCAAAACGATGCGCTGACGCAACCTGGCCGCGCGTTGCAGCATCGACGCATCGAAGTCATTGGATTCAAGGAGCCGCTCGAGGTCGCTGTCCGACGCGGGATCGAAGTAGATTCCACCTTGATCGAGGACCATCGAGTAGGGCCAGCTGAAATCCGAACCCAGACCGACAGAACGGATGAATCCATCCTCCATCCTGAGCAGTGGAATGCCTTCCTCGGAGCATTGCAGGGCGAGCCCGGGCGGCTCCTCGCTGGCCCAGACGACGATACCGGCCTCCCTTCTCCTGGCACGCGGCACCGGGTCTTCGCCACGCCCCGTGAATTGCGCGCGGCTATCGAACGTGGCCAGCAACGAGCGGGCGATCGCTCTGCGCCAGAGCGTGAACCCATAACAGACGCTGATTGGGCGGATCGAAGCACGTAGATCGCTGCGCTCCGCTGTGAGAGCGGCGCTGGGACTCAAAATCCGAAACGGCGACGCGAACCAACGCACGGGGCGTCGGCGGAGACCCCCTCTCGTGATCCGCGAACTTGAGCGCCGGTGCGGGCGAGTGACGGGAAAGGAGCGGATTCCTGGATGAACACGAATTCCATCGGTCGGAATTTTACCAGGATACGACCCATTTTGGGGCGTAAACAAACCCGATCAGCCGGGCGGTCGCGTGCAGATCTCGATCCCCACAGCGCCGCGACAGCGGTGAGCCATGGCCCGGGCTGCCAACGGACCATACCCGCGACACTCGGCTTCGAAGTGCAATCCAGACTTCCCTACCCCCGCGTCCACGCCGGGGACCCCGCCTGAGACAGGGCTCCCGCAGGCTCTGCCCGCCCGGCATGGCCGGCATCGAACATGCGGGTTGAGTCTAATGCCATTACCCCTGCGCTGGCGGCAGGGCGTTACCATTCCTGCAACCGGCTACTGCAGCACGCGAAAATTGACCTCGTCGGGCGTCACCAGCGGTACCTTGGTCGCCTTCGTCCGCCAGATCGTTTCCGCGTACTCCGCAATCGTCCGGTCCGAGGAGAACTTCCCGGTGCGGGCCGCGTTCATGATGGACATGTGAACCCAGTGGTCGCGATCCCGGTAGGCCTGATTCACCTGCATCTGGCAATCCGCGTAGGAGGCGAAATCCGCGAGTACCATAAAGGGATCGTGGTATAGCAGACCGTCGATCAGCGGCCGGAACAGGTCCGTGTCTCCCCGCGAGAAAAAGCCATTCCGTATCAGATCCAGAACCTCGCGCAACTCCGGTTGGGTGTGATAGCACTCAACCGGCTTGTAGCCCGAGCTCTTCAGCCGAGCAACCTCCGGGGTGGTCAATCCGAACAGGAAAAAGTTCTCCGAGCCAACCTCCTCGCGGATCTCGATATTGGCCCCGTCCAGCGTACCGATCGTCAGGGCGCCATTCATCGAGAATTTCATATTGCCGGTGCCGGACGCCTCCTTGCCGGCGGTTGAGATTTGCTCGGACAAATCCGCGGCAGGATAGATGGACTGCGCCGTCGTGACATTGAAGTTCGGCACGAACACGACTTTCAAGAGGTTGCGGATCGCTGGATCGCGATTGACGACTTCGCCGACCGCGGTGATCAGCCGGATGATGAGTTTGGCAATGAAATAACCGGGCGCCGCCTTGCCGCCGAAGATGAAGGTACGCGGCTCCATCTCCAAGTTCGGATTGCTTTTGAGCCGGTGATAAAGCGCGATCACATGCAGGATGTTCAGATGCTGCCGCTTGTACTCGTGTATCCGTTTGACCTGAACGTCGAACAACGAATCGGGGTCGATCGAAATACCCGTCTGGGACAACACGTGCCGTGCCAAAATGACCTTGTTCGCCCTTTTGATCTCGGTCCAGGTCTGCCGGAAGGCGGCATCCTCCGCATAGGGTTCAAGCGCGCGCAACCGATCGAGATCGGTGATCCACTCGGGCCCGATCGTCCCGTTCAACAGCCGGGTGAGTTTGGGATTGCTCAGCGCGATCCAGCGCCGCGGCGTCACGCCGTTGGTCTTGTTACTGAATTTCTCCGGCCACAGTTCGAAGAAGTCCTTCAGGACATCCTGTTTCAACAGTTCGGAATGCAATTCGGCCACGCCATTGATCGCGTAGCTGCCGGCGCAGGCGAGATGGGCCATCCGCACGTAGCGTTCACCGGCTTCGTCGATCAGCGACATCCGCGCCACGCGCTGGTCGTCGCCGAGGAAACGCATCCGCACCTCGTCCAGGAAGCGCGCGTTGATCTCGTAAATGATCTCCAGATGCCGCGGCAGCTCAGCCCCGAACATGCCGAGAGGCCACCGCTCCAGGGCTTCGGGGAGCAGGGTGTGATTGGTGTACGCAAAGGTCTGCCGGGTGATCGACCAGGCCGTGTCCCAGTCCATTCCGTGCTCATCCAGGAACAAACGCATCAATTCGGCGACGGCGATGCAAGGGTGGGTATCGTTGAGCTGGATCGTGAATTTTTCGTGAAAGCGCTCGAGCGGGATCTTCTGAACCCGCAGGATCCGGATCATGTCCTGTAGCGAACAGGAGACGAAAAAGAACTGCTGCTCCAGCCGCAGCGTCTTGCCCTGAATCTGCTCGTCATTCGGATAAAGCACCTTGGTCAGATTTTCCGAAGCGATCTTCTGATTGACAGCACCGTAATAGTCACCGCGGTTGAACACTTCGAAATCGAAAGATTCAGGCGCCTCCGCGCGCCACAGCCGCAGCGTGTTGGCGGTGTTGTTGCGGTAGCCCAGGATCGGGGTGTCATAGGGTATCCCCAGCACCACCTTCGCCGGCACCCAGCGTACGCGGCTGCGTCCGCGCTCGTCGATGAAGGTTTCCGTGTAGCCGCCCAGCTTGACCTCGACCGCCCATTCGGCCCGAATGATCTCCCAGGGATTGCCGTAACGCAGCCATTTGTCGGTCTTTTCGACCTGCCAGCCATCGACGATCTGCTGATCGAAGATGCCGAACTCGTAGCGGATGCCATAGCCGAGCGACGGAATTTCCAGCGTCGCCATCGAGTCCAGGAAACAGGCCGCCAGACGCCCCAGGCCGCCATTCCCGAGACCCGGCTCTTCCTCTTCCGCCAACAGGTCGTCGAGTTTCAGACCGAGTTCCTGCATGGCTTCATCGACGACCTCGTACAAGCCGAGATTGATCAGGTTATTGCCGAGATGCGGACCCATCAGGAATTCGGCCGACAAATAGGCGACGGTCCGAGAACCCTCGGTCGTGTACGCTGCGGCCGTGCTGACCCAGCGGTGCAGCATGCGATCTCGCACGGTGTGCGCCAAAGCCATGTAGTAGTCGTTGCGGGTGGCGAGCGCGGGAAACTTCCCCTGGATGTAAAGCAGGTGATCCCAGAATGCCTTCTTGATCGACTCCGGTGTGGAGCCGGTCCGATCCGTGCTGATGTCGACTTCCTGTGATGCGAGTAAGGACGTTTTGCCCATGGAGTGTCGTGTTGGTAGCTATGGGAGAGGTTTCTATGGGCGCTAGCAACTTCCGTACACACGCCCCGGGTGGGCTGCCGCCGTCTCGCCGGATGCGACGAGGCGCCGTGCCTGT
Organism: Methylotetracoccus oryzae; assembly: GCF_006175985.1. Lineage (GTDB taxonomy): Bacteria > Pseudomonadota > Gammaproteobacteria > Methylococcales > Methylococcaceae > Methylotetracoccus > Methylotetracoccus oryzae. The sequence goes on from NZ_SRSH01000011.1 coordinate 158,390, forward strand.
TGGTAACTTGCCAGCGGAAAGTGTCGATGCGCCGCGCAAGGCGACGCACCAATTTAGATCCTTGCAACCGGGACGAGAGTCCCAAACTGGAGCGCGGGAGAAGCCCGCTGCAATCGGGCATCAATGGTCGCAACAAGCCATCTGGCGACGACGGCCCCTAGGCTGACGGTGGATCCTGGAGATCCGACGGCGGCATCCGGATCGTGGATTGTTGCGAGGGTACCGCCGGATCCGAATCAGTTCGCCGGATCAACTGACCTCGACGGCCGGCTCTTCGGCCTCACCGCCGATGGCAGCCGCGGCGGCCGTCGCCGCTGCTGTCAGGAGTCCGCCTACGCCTTTTGGCAGCATGCTGGTGATGCTGCCTTTCTGTTTGGCGAACAGGCCGACGAGCCAGCTGAGGCTCAGACCCTTGCGGGTGATTAGGCGCTTCAGGGCACCCAGCGCCACCGGGGCAAGGAAACCAAGCAGCGTCTTCACCTTGCCGGAGCCGAGACCCGCCGCACCGGCGACGCCGGCGATGACGGTGGTCAGCAGGTTTTCGCCAAACAGCGAGGTCAACAAACCGCCGCCTGTTTCCGACACCTTCTCCGCTTCATCACCCTTGAAGACAGAGCCCAGCTTGTCCAGGAGACCGTCGTCCACCTGATCGAGAATCGTGCCAAAAAGCGACGAGCCCTCCGGCTCGGCGACTTTCTCGGCAAGGCCCGCCAGAATCGTCGGGACGAGCCCACTGGTGACTTCATGTGTCTTCTCGGGGCTTTCGCCAATCCAGGACCCCAACTGCTCCAGCACGGGTCCTTTCAGATTTTCCATCACGGCATCGATCAAATTGATGGCCATCGGTGTTCCTCGCTCCTGTATTTTTCGACCTTATGTTTGCTCGCTGATCGCCGCGCACAGAGCGTTGCCACTGCAACGGCCCTGCCGAGGGGCGCGGCTAGTAAAGAGGGCTTTGTCATCCCTGTCAACGTGCGGAGGGACAGCCGAACGGCCTCCGGCCGTGGACGTCGGATCACGACTCGGTGAGTTCCCGCACCAGGGCGGTGAGCTCGGCGAAACCGTCGAGCACCCAGTCGGGGCGAAAGGGCCCGGAATCCGCCTCGTGCCGCTGGCTGACGCCGGTCAGCAGCAAAACCGTGCGCATGCCCGCCGCGGCGCCCGCCGGGATATCCGTCATGACGTTGTCCCCGACCGCCAACACGTCTTCCGCCGCGAGCCCCATGCGCGCCAACGCCATTTCCATGATCAGCTTCTCGGGCTTTCCGATCACCAACGGCTTGACCCCCGAGGCGGCTTCGACGGCCGCGACAATCGAACCGGTGCCCGGATTGAGACCCGTCGCTACCTTGAGCACCTTGTCCGGGTTGGTCGCGATGAAGGTCGCCCCGCCGGCGATCAGGTTGCAGGCCGTCGTCAGTTTCTCGTAACTGAACTGCCGGTCCAGGCTGACGATCACATAGTCCGGGTCGCGGTCGGTGATGTCGATTCCCGCCTTGGAGAGTTCCGAGGTCAGCCCTTCCTCTCCGATCACGTAGGCGCTACCGCTTTTCAGGTACTGCACTGCGGCCTGGGACGAGGTCAGCACATGCTCGACCTCACAAGGGATCCCGTACTCCTGCAGATGCCCGGCCACGTCCTCGGGCTTCCGGTTCGACCGATTGGTGACGAACAGGCACTGAATGCCTTTTTCGGCAAGAAATGCCACGAAGTCTGACGCACCGGGGACTTGTTGCGAACCGAGGTATACGGTTCCATCGAGATCGAGAATGACGCCGGTCAACACGCTGGTTTTCCCCTTTTCTGAATGAAATTGCAGGTATGTCCGAGTGTATCTTCCCCAACTTCGAGCCGGCGTCAACCGGAAGCCTCCGGCAACTCTGTCCCCCTCCTCACTTTGGGAGATTACTCTGCTAGCATATGGCCCGGCGTCGACCGGCCCCCGGTTGCTCTGCGCATATCAGACCGTCGCCCGCCCCAGTGACCTCAGCGGGTCGTACTTCACGAGACCGTCGGGAACGAACATGAATCCATTGGAGCACCATCATGGCTAGACCTCTAATTCAGTTGGCATTGGACACGCTCGACATCGCTCAGACGATGAAGCTGGCGGCCTTGACGGCCCCCTATGTCGACATTTTTGAAATCGGCACGCCCAGCATCAAGCACAACGGCATCGCCATCGTCGCCGAGATGAAGAAGCGCTTCCCGGACAAGCTGGTTCTGGTCGATCTGAAGACCATGGATGCCGGTGAATACGAAGCCGCCCCGTTCTACGCCGCCGGCGCCGACATTTGCACCGTGCTGGGCGTTTCGGGTTCCCCGACCATCGCCGGTGTCGTCAAGGCCGCCAATGCCCACAATGCCGAGGTTCAGGTTGACCTGATCAACGTGCCGGACAAACTCGCGTGCGCGCGCGAAGCGGCACGTCTCGGCGCGCAGATCGTCGGCGTCCACACGGGCCTCGACGCTCAGGCAGCCGGTCAGACGCCCTTCGCCGATTTGCAGGCGGTCGCCAAGTTGGGTCTGCCGGTGCGTATTTCGGTCGCGGGCGGCATCAATCAGTCCACGGCGACCAGGGTCGCCAAGGCCGGCGCGAACATCGTCGTCGTCGGCGCCGCGATCTACGGCGCGAAGTCACCGGGAGACGCCGCGCGCGAGATCCGCGAACTGCTCGATGCCAACCACCACAAGTTCATCATGGGCAAGATCGGCAGTGTTCTGGCTGCCACGGATCGTACCTACGACGCCAAGTTGACGAACCTGCTGGACCGCAGCAAGCGTATTTTCGTGGCGGGTGCTGGCCGCTCCGGACTGATCGCGAAGTTCTTCGGCATGCGTCTGATGCATGGCGGATATGAATGCTACGTCGTGGGCGAGATCGTCACACCCAGCATTCGGGCCGGGGATTTGCTGATCGTGATTTCGGGGTCGGGCGAGACCGAAACCATGCTGGCCTTCGTCAAGAAGGCCAAGGAACAGGGCGCGACCATCGCCCTGATCAGCACCAAAAAGAGCTCCACGATGGGCGACATGGCCAACGTGGTGTTCCAGATCGGCACGCCGGAGCAGTACAGCCGCATCGTCGGCATGCCGATGGGCACGACCTTCGAGCTTTCGACGCTCCTGTTCCTCGAGGCGACGATCTCGCATGTGATCCATGCCAAGAAGATTCCCGAGGAGCAGATGCGCACCCGGCACGCCAACCTCGAATAAGGCGACCCGCCTGCCGCTGACATCAGGGGACCACCGGGCGCCGTGGGCGCCCCGGTGGTCCGCCTTTAAATCTCACACAGCGACAATCACCCGATTAACACCGCGCCAGAGCTTGGTCCCGTGAGTGCACTGAAGCCTCCGGGAAAGCTCACTGGTCGAGCCGGATCCGGTCGTCCAGCCAGTGGCCCCAAATCGGCTTGTATTCGCAATCGGTCGGCTTGAAATCTCACGAGAGGATCGACCGGGCGCGCCGAAGGCCGCCGTTCATCGGTTGCACCAGACCGAGGTGATCGTATGACGTTATTGCGGTAACCTGCTGAAGCTGGTCGCTGGTGGTTTCCCGTTGGCGCCGCGGTTACCGCCCGCAGCGACTGGGGCCGCGCGGCGCGCTGAAGAAACAGAGGCAGGGGGAGGCTGGAAACGAAATGGCTAGGCAGTCACCGCGGGCTTAAGCCGCTCAATCGTAGCCGAGGCCATGTTCCTTTTCGCCTTCCGGCACTGGCTCTGGCGACACCGGTGGCTCGCCGGAATTCAGACAATGTCGGCTGAGGATGATCGTTGCAAAGCCCGTGACCAGAAATACGATCCACCCGACCATCATTCGGACCAGCCCCTCAAGCAGTTCCACGGTTCCGACCGTTTCGCCCAGGGTCTGTTCGAGGATCTCGCCCACCCCAAGCGCAACCCCCTGATACAAACCGAAATAGGCGGCAGCGCCAAACCCGAGTAGCGCCACGAGGCCGGCCTCAACGCCGCGCGTGTCAAGCCGAAACGCCTCGGCCCAGGAAGGGCGTGAGCGCGTGCGTGCGGAAAGGCTACGAGAGCCACTGATGCGGTAGCGCAACGGCAGCGGAAAGTCATGATCCGCTGGCGTCGGCCGCCGGCCAACGAGTGGATCGAATCCAGTGAGGCACTTCGTAGCCATGGCTGCTGCTCCCGCGACGATCGAGCCGGATATGACTCGCTGGCCACAAGTCTAGTCCGCGGAATGCCGGCCGGACTGGGCGGCCTCCTTGCGGATGTCGACCGGGTCCACCGTAACCGAAAGCGGCTGCACGGGCAGGAATCGTCACCCGTCGGCTCCTCTCGGAACACGGCAGTCAGCTGTCGCGGCCCAGGCCCCACGAGGTCCGCGCTGGCCCGACGTGTCGCTCCGTGGTCTAATGCCGCGATGTCGTTGCCGGTATCCGTCATCCTGCCCACGCTCAATTGCCGCGACGCCCTGGCTCGTCACCTCGATGCGGTCGGCACGTGGCTCGCCGAGGTCGAGAGCGTCATCGCGGTCGACAGCCAGTCATCCGATGGCACGGCCGAACTGCTGCGCGAACGACTGTCACCGTTGAATGCGACGATCCTGTCGACGCCGCCGGGGCTTTATCAGTCCTGGAATGCGTCCATCGCGCTGGCCGGAGCACCCTGGACCTATGTGTCGACGATCGGGGACACGATCAGTCGCGAGGGAATCGGGGAACTGCTGGCAAGCGCGGAACGACTCAATCCCGACGTGGTCGTTTCTCCCCCGCGGATGGTCCAGGAAGACGGCTGCACACCTGCTGCCGTGCGTTGGCCGATTCACGACCTGGGAGAGGCCTTTGCCGTCGATGAGGGTCCACGCCTGCTGACACGGCTCGAAACCATTATGGTGCTGTGCAGTTACGTGACGGGTTCCGTGCTTGGCAGCAGCGCTGCCAATGTCTACCGCACCGAATTCCTGCAGCACCACCCGTTTCCGGTCGAGTTCGGACATGCCGGGGACACCGCCTGGGGCCTGCAGAACTGTGCGCGGTTGCGGCTGGCCATTCACCCCAGATGCGTTTCGAATTTCTGTCTGGGGTGGCAATTCAAGGAATCCCATCCGCGAGACCAGCGCGAGCTGTTTCTGCGCTTGAACGACGAAGCGATCGCCGCGCTGGCAGCGGCCGCTCCCGAAGACGCTGAAATCCGCCTTGCCCTGGGGTGGCTCAAGGCGCTGGTTGCGAACAAGGCAGTGCTATGGGACTGGCTGGCAGCACAAGGCGACCTCGTCGAGCAGCACACGCGGCTGCGCGCCTACCTCGACGAGGTCGAGGCCGAGAAAGCCCGTAGCCTCAAGGCCCGCTTCAAAAGGCTGATCGGCCGATAACCGGCCGACCCGCCGGAGAAGAGAACCGTCGGCGACCGTTCGGGAGTTCAGGCTGCCCGCCCGGCCTCGCGGCGCTTGCCGAGCCCGCGTGCCTCGAATGCGACGACGATCAGGAAGAGGCCGATCGCGATGGCCCACGCGCCGATGTACCAAATCACGGCCATGGCGCCCGCTCCGGGGCGGGCGAGCATCAGCACACCAAACAGCAGCGATGCCAGCCCTCCCAGCGCCATCATCCACTCCCCTTCGATCTCCTTGCGCACCTGGATGGCCAGCGCGATGCGCATCACTCCGGAAGCGATCGCCCATGCCGCGATGTAGATCAGCAGGACTAGTGTCGTGATGTCAGGGGCCTGGAACGTGATCACACCGAAGGCGATGCCGAGCAACCCTTCGAGCAGCAACAGCCACCAATTCTCGCTGTGCGAGCGGATGCGAAGCGCATGATAGACCTCGACCACGCCGTCGGCGAACGCGAAAGCCGCGAACAGAAGCACCAGCGAAGCCAGTGTCAGCCCCGGCACCACGAAGGCGCCCAGCCCGAACAGCAGAGCCAGGATGCCGCGCAGCAGCAGTAGCCACCAGTATTGTGTCAGCGATTGTCCGAACATCGATCCCGTCCTCCTGTAACTCGACATGTCTGGAGGCCGTGATCTTACACGGGTTGACCCGGCAAGAGTCTATCCCCCGCCGAGTCCCGTCGCTGCACCTTCAGGCTTTGCGCTCGAGAAAATCCATATAGCCATAACCTTGCATCGGCAAGTGGGCTCGGGAAACCTCCGGCAGCGACAGTGCCAACGCTCGCACCAGGCGCAGGACTCGCTCGTCCCGCAAAGCCGGCGTGTCGCCGTCACGAAGATGGTCCTCCCAATCGATGAACTGGAGCTGCCCCGCGGACTCATAGGAGCCGATCCGTCCGACTGCCTGACTCCGCGCCTTGAGTGCCGCCCAGGCACCCTCGCCGAAACCTTCGTTGCGGGATGATTCGGTGCCCTGCAGCGCCGACCGTACCGCAAACCAGAGAGCCTCGGTAGGCGGAAGGTGAGGAACGAGGTCGTCCTGAAACTCGAAGCGCCAGGCACTTCCCGCCAACACGGCTTCGAAAGCGTTTGCGAAGGTGTGATTTCCAGCCCGCGGCGCGGCGAAGGTATGGACTGCGGCCGGCCTGAGTCCGTGCCCTCCCTCCGCCAAACGCAAAGCGGCGAGTTGCGCCAGCGCACCGCCCTTGCTGTGACCGGTGAGCAGCAAACGGCGCCCCTGCGCGACGGCGAGCCGGATCCGGGGCAACAGTTCCCCGAGGCCACCGGCTCCCCACCACAATGCATTCAAGGACTCTGCATACCCCTCGTGCACGTAGCCCGGCACGCCAATGCGGTCACCCGCGACCAGGTGCGCTCGCGCATTGTTGAGCCAGTCCGCGAATATCCGGTCGAGCCGATCCCGATCGGCCACGAGCCGCGCCGGCAAGGTACCGCGGAATGCCAGAATGGCGGACTCGTCACTCTCCACGTACAGAAACGCATCGATGCCGGCCCGACTGGAAGACTGATGGGCGCAAAAGGAGGCCGGTTCGAAGTCCACCGCCGCGGCCAGCCTGGCGATCACCTCGCGGGACAGCAGCACCGGCGGCGTAATTGCCAGATCATCCGGCGAGCGAACGTCCGCCGTCACGCCATAGGCCAGATTACAGGCGCATAGCAAACGACGGGCGGTGAGCAGGTCCGCTAGCGCCACGACCTGACTCGCGCACTGCGCACCATCGATACGCTATCATCCACTCGTGGTCTCACCCGTTAACCCCGCGTCATCAACCTAGCGGCAGCGCCACCGGCACAGGAAAGGATCGTCATGGAGCCCGCCCAACTGGTCGTCTGGGCAGAATTCATCGGCTGCATCGTGGCCATTGGCCTGGCCGGCACCCGGCTTTCCCTGTACGGCGACATTATCGCCGAAAAGACCGGCCTCTCCGGGAGCTGGATCGGGCTCGTTCTGCTCGCGACCGCGACCTCCCTGCCCGAGTTGATCACCGGTATCAGCTCGGTGACGCTGGCCAATGCGCCGAATATCACGGTTGGCGACGTGCTCGGCAGCTGCGTGTTCAATCTGTCCATACTCGTGGTCATCGACTTCCTGTCCCGGGATGAATCGATCTACCGACGCGCCCGCCAAGGGCATGTGTTGTCGGCTGCCTACGGGATTGCCCTGATCTCTTTCGTCGGCGCCAATCTCCTGATCGACGGCAAGATTGTGTTGCCGACACTGGGTCACGTCGGCCTCTACTCTCCCGTCATCGTCCTGCTGTATTTCGCCGCGATGCGTTCCATCTTCCTGTACGAGCGGGAGCAGATGTCGGACTTCGTCGAAGACGTCACCGAACGCTATCCGGCGGTTACGCTGCGCGCGGCAAGCCTGGGGTATGTCGTCGCCGGAAGTATCGTCGCGGCCGCCGGTGTCGCCTTGCCTTTCGTGGGCGCCGATATTGCCGCCATGATGGGCTGGAGCAATTCCTTCGTCGGCACGCTCCTGGTCGCCGCAACCACCTCGCTGCCGGAGCTTGCCGTAACGATTGGCGCCCTCAGACTCGGGGCAATCGACATGGCCATCGCCAATCTCCTCGGCAGCAATCTGTTCGACATCGTCATCATCGCGATCGACGACGTGGCGTTCCTGCCCGGCCCCATCCTGTCCCATGTCTCGCCTATCCACGGCGTCTCGGCGCTGTCGGCCGTGATCATGTCCAGTCTCGCGATCGTCGGGCTGTTCGGCCGCACCGGCAACCGCGTGTTCGGCACCGTCGGCTGGGTCAGCCTGGGGCTCTTCGCCATCTACGTGCTGAATTCCCTGGGGCTTTATCTGCTCAGCGAATGATCGCCCGGAACGGCCCGCGCCCTGGCCGGTCGCTGCGCGTCATCCGATCGCGCGCCCCGCCTCCACGGTGACGTCTGTCGACGTCGGCGGGCATTCGACTCAGTTTGCTGCAATCGCTGCTGCCAGCACTGACGCATAGCGCTCCACCGCCCGCCCCTCGCGCAGGAACAGGCGCGGTACGACCAGTTCGCATTCCAGCAGGCGCCAGCCCTTCCCGTAGGGAATCGCATCGACCCGGCCGTAGTGCAAATGGCCGAAACGCTGCACGATCACTGCGTGAGCCTGCTCGGCCCAGGCGATATCGGCGGCATCGACTTCACAGACGGCGTTCCGTCCGCCATAGAACTCGTGTGCCAACCAGCCCCCCTCCGCAACGGTCTTTCGTATGGCATGACTGAACGCGCCCCCCAGGAACACGAAGGACACTTCGCCATGATGCTGGATCTCGGGCAGAAAACGCTGGACGCATACTGCACGGCCGGCAAGCGCCTGACGCAACGTCGCATTGGCTGCGGCCAGACCGAGCAGCGTCGGCTGCGTCGGTATGCCGGCCGCGAACAGTTCGATGCCCATCGGGGTTTGTCTGAGACGAAACGTCTGCCAGCTCTTGGAGGAAACACAGGGCTTGACGACCAAATCGAGCCAACCCGTTGCACGCATGACCGACTCCAGTGTCCAGTCGTTGCCTGCGGAGATCCAATGCGTGGGAACCAGATCGATACCGGCCTCTGCCAGACCCGGCAGGTAAGCGGCTTTGTCCAGCGTGCCCCTGGCCACCGCGAAGGAGTTAATGCAGATGGCGGGTGCCGTCCGCCGCGTCATGACTTCGAGTTTGTCCAGGAACCCGCCATCCAGGTGATAGCCGCGGCATTCGCGCACATTGACCGCCGCGTACTCATTAGGGTCCCAGGTGTCGAGACGATCCAGATGGACCAGTTCGCAGGCGATGCCCCGTGCCGCCAATGCCGTTCTGACCGCCGGAAACTCGTCGTGCGTCTGCCCCAGGTGGGCAAAGGCGATTCTCGCCAACATACGTTGGGATGACTCACTGTTTAAGGTAACTGCGATGGATCCGCAGCGGCCACGCTCCCAGCCTATCGCATAAGTGCCAGAGGAAGCACGCACCGTAAGCGCAGCACAAAGGAAAACCTATGCCTTGACGCCTAGGCAGTGGAGCCTATTGACCGCCCTTCCTCACGGGCGCATGGTCGTAGGTGCTGGCACCGGAGATCACAGGACGCTGGCCGGAGAGGCGCGATGCGCCCACACAGTTCCCAGCCGAAAGGGTTAGGCGGATCGCCCGAAACGCCCGCGGGAGACAATAATGAACATCAACAGAACGCGCCAGAACCGCATTACTGGCATCCTCGTCGCCTCAGCCTTGGTCTCCGGATGCGCCACCACAGCGCCAGAAGCCCACTTCACGCATACCCCACCTGCGGGCACGGTCGTCGACAGCAACGATACGGTCACCATAACGGTCAGCGCGAAGCCCGGCATCGCGCTGATCCAACAGGAACGCGACCGGTTGTCTCAGCGCATCGCCGCGCGGATCGACACGCTGAAACAACGGAACGCCGCGGCGCAAGAACCCCAGCCCTACCGGATCGAGGTATTGCTCACGCGCTATGACAAAGGGAACGCCCTTGCCCGACTTATGCTGGCGGGACTGGGCCAGATTCATATCGATGCGCAGATCACGCTGTTTGCTCTGCCACAGAATTCGCGTCTGGCAGATTTCAACGTCCAGAAGACATTTGCCTGGGGTGGAATCTATGGCGGCAGCACCACGATCGAGACCGTAGAAGAGGGCTTTGCCGAGGGCATCGCCGAAGCGTTGACGCAACCGCAGCGGTAAGCACTGGAGGTGCGCGCAACATATCCGGTATGCGCACCTAACGTAGCCCCGACGCACTGACCCTCGCCCCGCCCAGCGGGCTCGTATCGATGTTCAAGTTGCCACCATACGCACTGGCGATCGACGCGACAATGGCAAGACCAAGCCCGTGACCGGGCGCGGACGGATCGGCACGCTGCCAGCGCTGCGGCAGGCGACCGGCCAACTCCGGTTCGATGCCCGGTCCGTCGTCGTCGACGATGAGTTCGAGTCCGTGCTCGTCATCGGACACGGCGCGCACTGCGACCCGCGAGCGAGCCCACTTGAAGGCGTTGTCGGCGAGGTTGCCAAGCATCTCCAGCAGATCGCCCGCGTCACCGCGGAACATGAGCGCCGGTTCGATCTCGATTCGGCATTGCACACCCTTACCGGCATAGACCTTGTGCAGAGCCGAGATCACCTGGTGCGCTGTCTCTGCGACCGCAACCGGCTGCGCGAGGTGGGTGCGCCCCGAAGCGGCCGCGCGTTTGAGCTGGTACTCGATGATGCGGCTCATGGCGTCGATCTGCTGCTGCGTCAGATCTTTGGCCAGCGGTCGCGCTCCTGCTCCATCGAGTGCCCCGCGGAGTACGGCCAGCGGTGTCTTCAGACTGTGCGCAAGATCGCCAAGCGCGTCGCGATAACGGGACAGATGAGCCGCTGCCTGATCGAGCAGTGCGTTCAGGTTCCTGGTCAGTCCTTCCAACTCCCGCGGGTAATTTCCGTGGAGCCGATCGGCCCCACCGGCTTCGATGCGCCGCAGGTCGGCCTCGACGCGCCGCAGCGGCGCGAAGCTGCGACGCAGAATGAGACCTTGCAGGACCAGCAACACCAGAGCGGCACCGCCGAACCAGTGCCATAGTCGGTGGCGGACCTTGTTCATACGCGCGTAGTAGTAGCTTTCCTTGTCGTCCAGCGTCTCGGCGAGTTGCAGCAGATAGGGAATCACAGCGCGGCTGCGCGGCTTCTGATAGCGGATGTCGACGCTGAGTACGTACAGCGCGGGGCCGTTTCCGGGTTCGACCGGATCGAGGCGCGCAGTCCAGAAGTGATCCGGGACCGGCCATGGGATGGAGAGCGCCCGGGCCGACTCCGACAACCAGACTTCCCGGCCATCCGTCCGGCGGATCAGACGCGCGTAAAGGCCCGAATGCGGCTCAGACAGCTTTTCGGTCAGCGTCTGCGGCAGCGACATCAGCCCGTCCAGATGCTGGTTTTCGATGCCGGCGCGCAAGGTCTCCGCATTGGCCTCGAGGCCGTCGCGCATCGCCGCTTCCGCGCTGTCCCGAAAACCGCGGTCCAGCACGACACCTGTGCCAATCAGGAAGAGGCCCAGCACCGCGCTACCAATCAACATGGCACGCGCCTGCAGGGAATAGCTCATCGGGGATGACCGGCGAAGCGGTAACCCCGGCCTCGCAAGGTTTCGATCGGTCTAAGCCGGTTGTCCGGATCGAGTTTGCGGCGGACGCGGGCGACGAAAACTTCGATGACATTGCTGTCGAGCTCGAAATCCTGGTCGTACATGTGCTCGGTCAGCGTGGTCTTGGACACGACCGTGCCGGCATGCAGCATCAGGTACTCCAGCACTTTGTATTCCTGCGCCGTCAGTTCGACCCGCCGTTCTCCAACATGGACCTCCTGCGCGGCAAGATCAAGCCTGACGGGCCCGCGCTCAACCACCACGCCCGACACGCCTGCCGCACGCCGCAACAGCGCCTTGATGCGCGCCGACAACTCCTCGAAATGAAACGGTTTCGTCAGGTAGTCGTCGGCGCCGGCATTCAAGCCTTCGACCTTGTCCTGCCAGCGGTCCCGGGCCGTCAGGATCAGGATCGGGAATGCCACCCCCGAAGCGCGCCAGCGGCGAATCACGTCGATCCCGGAAAGCCCGGGAAGGCCGAGATCGAGGACCGCGAGGTCGAAAGGAACCGCCTGCCCGAGAAACCAGCCGTCCTGACCCTCCCGGCTGCAATCGACCGCGTACCCCGCGTCGCGCAGACCGGATCCGATCTGCTGGACCAATTCGACATCGTCTTCGATCAGCAACAAACGCATGATGGGAGGCTTAACTGCTGGAACACCGGGGACATTTCGTCGGGACGGCCTGGCTATCCGATTTCGCGGCAGCCCAACCCTCTAACGTTGACCCAATTCATGGCCGATCACCGACCCGATTACCGACCCGCCGATGATTGCGGCCGGATGGCCGTGACCCACCTCGTTTCCGACCACTCCACCCATGATGCCCCCGGCAATCAGGGGCAGCGAACTGTGTTCATGGCGGCGCGGCGGGCAGTAATCCCCCCGCCGGCCGTAAATCGGCGCTGGGCGGTACAGAACAGGCGGCGGGACGTAGACCGGGTACACCGGAATTCCATGCCTGGGTCTACGGTAACCCTGATCATGACCGTGATGATGACCATGCCAAGCGAAGTGCCCGTGCTGAGCGTGCGCCGGCGCCGCCGGGCTGGCGATGATACCCGCGCTGAAGACGATGACAAGGCTGCGTTTCATTGACCGTGCTCCGTTACGAATCTGAAGTTCCGGCCGCAACGCAGCCGACGCAAAGACGATAACGGGAATTTGCTGAACGGAAGCTGAACGGTTCCGCAGGTCCGTGATGGACGCTTTCGTTGGCTGGCTGGAAAGGCCCTGATGCGGGCTGGGGTCGAGGCCTGCTTGCGGGGGCGCCGATCAGCGCATCCGCGGGCCGTAGCGCACCCTCAATTCCTTGGCATAGGTCCACGCGTTGCGCCGGCCGTACCCGCCAGCCCATCTCGCCCGACCACCGGCAACCACGGTGATGACCGTTTCGTTGGCAACAGTTCGTGCTTCGGCTGCGCTTTTGGCGAGAGTTGCTCCGGCCCGGTCCGTCACCGGGTTAACACTCCATCGGGAGCCCCGTGGAATCCGGAACTTTACGACGAAGTCGGGCACGATTCTGTCCGCCAGGGTACCCTGCTTGACAAAGGCCGCGAAGGGCTCGATTTCGCCATTGGGTGCCACCGCCAGCGCTCTCGACGCGCAGGCGGCAGTCAATATGAGGACCGCCGCTCGGGCGAAAAGACGGGGCCTGATACGCATGCAGTCCGTGGTCTTCACGCAATCCCCGTCGTTCACAACAGATCGGATCTCACAACGAACCGGGCCGCACGCCACGGACATTCGTTTCAGCCAAAATCGAACTGAGCGCTGACCACCGTGGCATTGGCCTGAACGACGGCGATCAATGTCAGTTCGGTCGCGGCGATCGGGTTATCGCTGCTGATGCCGGCATCCGCCTCGGTGTAGAGCCACAGCGCAGCTTGGCTGCTCCCGCTGACATTGTCGTTGATCACCAGCAACGTCTGTTCGCCCTGAGTGACGGTAAGGTTGAACTCAGCATTGAATTCGGCGGCCACAGCCGCCGCGTTGGTCAAATCGACCGTAGCGACGCCGTCGTTGGCTGTGCCAGCCAGATACAAGCCCTCGACGCTCCCGAGATCAACCGCACTATTGCTGTTGTTTGAGGTCGCACTCAGCCCGAAGCTAAGTTGGCCGTCGTTGTTCGCATCAAGGAGTGTCCTCAGCACGCCGGTGAAGTCGATGGTATCGCGTTGCGTTGCCGTCCCGGTGCTGTCGAAACGCAGGATCGATTCGCCCAAACCGCCCTCCTGAGCGTCGCTATATACGATACGGTCCACGAGATTATCGTTCGCGGCGCCGGTATCTATCGTGTCAACGCCACCGCCCCCCCAGAAGGTATCGCCGCCGGCACCACCGTTCAGCGAATTGGCCGCATCGTTGCCGAAAAGGAGGTCGGCGCCGGCACCGCCGGTCAGATTCTCGACACCGGAGATCAGATCGAAACCGGTGGCGGCACCGGTTCCGAGGTTGACACTGACACCGGCGCTGGTGCCGGCATAACTCAGGCTGTCGATGCCCACCCCCATATCGAGAACGACGTGTTCGATTCCGGTAACCGAGCCTCCGGCCAGGAAGTCGACCTGTCCACCCGTCACCCGCACCGCGAGCGATTCGTTCGAGAGGGTGCCGTTGGCAATGAGCGTGTCGGTTCCATCACCACCGGATGCGAGATCCGCGCCTTCTCCAACGGTGTAGAGGAAGGTGTCATCGCCCAGACCACCGTAAAGCGAGTCGTTGCCATTCCCCCCGCCCAGAATGTCGTTGCCATCGCCGCCGTCAACGATGTCGGCACCTGCACCGCCAAACAGGCTGTCATCACCTGCCTCACCGTTCAGGGTATCGTTGCCGGCCTGTCCATACATGACATCGTCCCCGCTTGTCCCGTTCATCGCGTCGGCAGCCGAGGTTCCGGTGCGGATCGTAAACGCTTCGTCATGGAACCGATCCGTCGGATCGGTCGCCCGCAGGTTGAGCGTGTAGGTCTGCCCCGCGCCGAATGCCGAGTTGCGCGTGACAACACCGTTCGTCAGGGAAAAACCGGGGCTGCTCCCGGCGAGCAGGACGTAGCTGAAGTCCGAAGAGTCTTCGTCGGTTGCCCTGAGCACCGCAAGCGGCTCGCCCGCGGCGGGGAGGCTCCGATTGTTGGGGCTCGAGCCCAGCCACCGAATGTCGGTGGGCGCAGATGCTGTGACGTCGGTATGGCCGTGAACGATGACGGTCACCTGTTGTTCGGTCCCATCGCCCGTGACAACGGTAAAGGTATCCGTCAGTTGTTGCCCGTCGTCCAGCGCACCGACAGTGGCGTTGTTGTTATCGAGGACATAGGTCCAGATCCCCTCTTCCGTGATCGTGAAGGAGCCGTAGCCCAGATCGCTCGCAGTGGGCGATGCTACGGTAACGAAGCTCGACGGACCGTCCGGATCCTCCACGCTCAGGGCACCGCTCACCGAGCCTGGAAAGCCGTCCTCCGACACCGTGCCGGTGATATCGCCGCTAATCACGGCTGGATCATTGACCGCAGCCACCTCCACGGTGACCAACGCCGGCTCGCAGAAGGCGGCCCCATCGGTAACCGTATAGGTGAAATCTGCGGTACCGTTGAAGTCGGCATTCGGCGTAAAAAGCACGCTCCCATCCGCCTGAAGGACTGCCGTCCCCCCGACGCCTGAAGCCACGCTGGCAATCATGAGCGTATCGCCGTCCGGGTCAGTATCGTTGGCGAGCAGTTCCGCAGCGGTGAACACGATGGGCGTATCCTCGACCGCCGCCAACGTGTCCAGATTCGACGTGGGGGAAGAATTCACGCGCAGCCCCACGTATCCAATTGGGGACGAACCCGCTAGACCGGCGTTGATGTCCTTCAATAGTGTGGTGCCGGCGGTGGTGCCATCCGTGATCCACAACTCCGCCCCGCTGCTGCCATTGTTCGCACGGAACAGAGCCGTGCCGTCACCGAGCGCCGTGATGTACTGAGGGGCAGAACTCCCCGCACCGGGATTGATGTCCTTCACCATGAGCGTGCCGGCGCTGGTACCATCCGTGATCCACAGTTCGGCCCCGCTGCTGCCGTTGTTGGCGCGGAATACGGCCTTGCCGTCACCGAGCGCCGTAATGTACTGGACGCCCGAACCCGACGCGCCCGGTGCAATGTCCCGGAGCAGCATCGTGCCACCTGCCGTGCCATCCGTAATCCACAGTTCGGCGCCGCTGCTGCCATCGTCGGCCGTGAACAGCGCCTTGCCATTACCCAATGAGGTCAGATTCAAAGGGAACGAACCGGTGGTCCCGGTGCGGATGTTCGTGACCAGATGCGTGCCCGCGGCGCTGCCGTCCGTGATCCACAATTCACTGCCGTTGGTGTTGTCCTCGGCGGCGAAGAGCCACTTGCCGCCGCCGAGCGCGGTGATGCTCGTCGGATTGGAACCCTCGGATCCTGGAAGTATGTCACTGACCAGCGTCGTGCCGCCCGCGGTTCCATCCGTGATCCACAGTTCGCTGCCCGCCGTGGAGGAGCTTGCGTTGAAGAGCGCTCGCCCGTCGCCGATCGGAATGAAGCTGGTCGGTGTTGATCCAGGCGTGCCGGTGAAGATGTCACTGACCAGAATCGTGCCGGGTTCGGTACCGTCCGTGACCCACAGCTCCCGCCCGCTAACGCCGTCCTCCGCGGTAAACAACCAGAGCCCATTACCGAGCGCTGTGAAGTTCTGCGGTGACGAACTGCCGGTCCCACTAAACAATTCCTTTAGCAGCCGTGTACCCGTATCGGTGCCGTCCGTGATCCACAACTCGGCACCCGTATCGCCAGTCGAGGCGGTAAAAATCGCATGCCCATTGCCTAAGTCCGTGAAATTCTGAGGCAACGATCCGCTGGTTCCGGGGCCGATATTCTTGACCAGCTGCGTTCCAGCCTCGGTTCCATCCGAGATCCAAAGTTCTCGGCCGTTGCTTGCGTCCGTCGCCGAAAAAAGAATCTTATCTTGCCCGAACGTCGACAGATAAAGGGGCACTGACCCGGATGAACCCGGATTGATGTTCTTGAGCAGTTGAGTGCCGGACGTCGTTCCGTCCGTGATCCACAATTCGGTGCCGTTGGTTGAATCGGATGCCTGGAAGATCCAGCGGTTGGCCTGAACGGACATGAAGACTCTCCGGAAGACTGCGTATTACTTGAGTGTTGAAGTAAAGGATGATCGTGGGTTCTGACCAGCGCCTTCTGTTAGCTGGGGTGGTGCGCTGGAGCCCAAACCGGGCACATGCGGATTCCCTCGTCGTCGTCATCCCGGCACCTACCCGCTGGCGCTCCTCGATAGACGGTGAACATGGCTCCGGGCCGTGGCGTGCTCGATGTCCATCGCCCAGGAACACCTGACACACAGGGCTCTAGCGGCGTCACGATCCAATCCGAAACAGCACGCCGTCGTTGTCGATCAGCATCTTGATCAGGTCCGGGAGTGTCGGGAACTGCTGATAGGGCAACAGCCTGGACGTAAACCCATCGCCGACTCGCACAATCAGGTCGGCTGGCCACTGGCGGCCGTCCACGCAAACCCGCACGGTGTCATCCACACGGTCGCCCGTTCGTTCAAACGCGATGCTCTTGCCCCGGTAGACGAATCGCTCGATGCCGGCAGAAGACTCGACGCCACGCCCACTGTCGACCGGCGCGTCGCAAAGCGATCCGCCGTCCGCCGCGGCGACGCTCAACCAACCGAAACAGGCTAGCTGAAACAGCCACTTCCGCTTGCTCACGCCAAATCGCACAAGGATCGGGTCACAGAATGAAAAAGCGGCCATCTTCATCCGCCAGCCGTTTGACCAGGTCGCGTGGGTTCCGATACGTCTCGTACGGGAGCATATGTGAGGCATAGTGTTCTCCGACCCGCGTGAAGATATGCGTGCTCTTCTCGTGGCCATCGATGGAAAGGGTTTCGCACTCGGCCGTCCGTTTACGGAAGAGCCGAGTCCGACCACCGCGATGCAGCACCTTGAAACGCCTTCCGCGGTAACTGAAAGCATCCAGCACCGTGGCCGGCTCGGCGTTCGTCGGCCCACTTCCATGGAGGTGGCCATGGTCATGTGTCGCCGGCGTTGCCTGAACGGTCGTCTGTTCTTCCACGGCGTTTGCCGTCCGGCGAAAAGTCGCCGTCGCGACACCAAGTGCCGTGAAGATGCCCGTGGTACGAATAAAATCTCTGCGCTTCATAGGCTTTACCTAAGTTGCTTCGGTTATTGGCTATCAGGCGTAGCTGTCGTAGGCGACGTCGCTGGCCTCCAAATCCAGGACTTCGTCTATCGTGACCGGCAAAAACGTGTGGCTTAGCTGATCGTAACGGTTATGACTCGGCGGACCTTCGCCGTTCGGCGCGTAATTGGTCATCCCGCGCACCTGTTGCCACGCAGCCCAGTACCGGTCAACGTTGCAGTGATGCAGCCAGAAGACCGGGTCGTTCGGCGACGTTCCGGGCAGCATGTCACCTCCAATGATGTTGTGAACGGTGTTATGACGACTTTCGAGCATATTGCGGAACCCGGTGGTGTTGAGCTCGTTCCACGGATAGACGTCGTACACGGCATTGGCTCTTGCCCGCACATTGGGTACCGCAGGCATCGCCGACCCTGCCCGGAAGTTGCGCAGGATGCCGTCTCTCGGCACAAACGATTGGGTGTTGTTATTCCAGATGATGGATGTCCAGTGCGCGAAGGGCCCGTCGATCACCCGGCGGCCCTGTGTCGAGGATCCGTTATGGCCGATCCGCTCCCAGACGGCGTGCGTCTGCCAGGTATTGCCCATACCGAAGAACGGGCAGTAGGGAATGGCGAGCGGCTCAGGCGGATTGCTTGCATCGTAGTACGCGTTGTGCAGCGGTCCCCAGGGATCGAACTCGGGGCGCTGTAGATCGAGTTCCAGATCTCGCAGCGCTACGCGGTGCCAAGGGAGAAAAACCGGCCCGCGATGAGCGGCATTGCGCTGCGTCCCGGTCTCACCCGGAAAGAGCGTGAGTTCCATCATCGACTCCATGTGCCGCTTGGTGAACAAGTCATACAAGGACATCCCCGTTTCCGGGTCGATAGCTGCCTTGTAGGCGTTCAGCGCGTCTACGAACCGCCGCCATTGGTCATCGGTCAGAGTGGTGATGTCTCTTCGAATCGTCGTCATGCAGTTGTCTCTCCCCGCTGCGTTCGAGAAATGGCGCCTATCCCACGTTTACCGCGGTGACCGTGCCGTGCCCCGAAACCACCGGGAGGCTCCGATCCACGAGCTGCGGCACATGCCAACGTGATTGTTTGTTTCCAGGGCGGGGCCAGGGCTTGGTCTCGGGTTTCCCGTTGTTTGCCATCACGCCCACCACATTTCCTGTAGCCACATCTGAGCAAGCGGCGCGCCAATATTTTTTCCCACTGTTTTTATTATTCTTTTTCGCCTACATCCAAGCCCATGTAGCTAGACTGTAAAATTTCTCGACGGCTGCTCTACCCGTTTCGATCTACCTCTATAGGACCGTTGAGGAACCTGCCCGGGATTCCCTGGGGGTCGAGATTTCAATCGCCCACCCGGACGTCGGGATGGTCCGAGACTACGCGCCGAAGCCCAGGCCAAGCGGGGCCGCGCAGCCGTCTCAGGCCACAAGCACTGGGCCGTGGCTTCGCGTGCCGACGTACCCCCTCGTGAACACAGACTCACCGCGAAGACTCAGTACTCTGCCAGCAGCCCTGCGAAACCTGACCTGTCCTTAAAAGGGGGCTTGCAAGCGCCTCATTCGCTCGCCGCCTCACACATACGTGTTTTTACGTATTGCCGCTCGGAGCGGCCTAGGTTAGGGAACCTCTGAACAATTCCGAGTTGACGCGCAAGGACGCATCCCGCGGAGAATCAGGCGTCGAAAATGGACTTTAGTGACGCAAATTCCGCGTTTGAGAGGGCGATTTCCGCCCGGATTCGCCCGTTGGGGCGGATGCCGGGCGCACGTCGCCCGTCAGATCATCAAGGCATGCCTCTTGAGATAGATGTTGGTAAGCCCGATCAGGGTAAACACCTGGGCGGCGTTCTTGGCCAGGCCCCGGTAACGCGTCTTGGTGTAGCCGAACTGCCGCTTCATCACGCGGAACAGATGTTCAACGCGGCTGCGAAGCGACGACATCTTCCGGTTCCGGCGCTTCTGCGCCGACCCCAGCCGGCGTTTCGGACGGGCCTTCAGGGCCACGCCCCACACGACACCCGCTTGCCGCGCGGCCCGCTTGTAGGTGTCATTGACGTAGCCCGCATCGCCGATGACGATCCGGTCATCTTCCCGCAGGAGATTCGGCAGTTGACTGATGTCGGCGGCATTCGCCGGGGTGACCGACACCGTGTGCGCCACGCCGCTGTGAACATCCGCACCCACGTGCACCTTCATGCCGAAGTACCACTGATTCCCCTTCTTGGTCTGGTGCATCTCGGGATCGCGCGTCTTGGTCTTGTTCTTCGTCGACGGCGCGGCATGAATGATCGTCGCATCCACCATCGTGCCGCCCTTGAGCAGCAGCCCACGCGCTTCCAGCACGTCGCTGATGGTATTCATCAGCTTGGCGGTCAGTGCATGCCGCTCCAACAAGCGCCGGAACTTGAGAATCGTGGTTTCATCGGGCAACGCATCGTCGGCCAAGTCCAGACCGGCGAAGCGCCGCATCGATTCGATCTCATACAGCGCGTCTTCCAGACCGGGGTCGGACAGCGCATACCATTGCTGAAGGAAATACAGCCGGAGCATCGTCGCCAACGGGAACGGCTGACGACCCCGCCGCCCCGCGGTCGGGTAATACGGTTCGATCACCGCCAGCAGTTCCGACCAGGGTACCGCCTGCTCCATCTCGGCCAGGAACTTCTCCCGTCGGGTCTGCTTCTTCTTCTGGTCATAGGCCAGCGAGGCGAAG
>NZ_SRSH01000012.1 GCF_006175985.1 Methylotetracoccus oryzae
CGGGTCTGCTTCTTCTTCTGGTCATAGGCCAGCGAGGCGAAGGTCGTCTGTTTCATCCGGTCACCGCGTTCACGTGCTCTGTTGGCGATAGCTTACCAGCCGCATTTGTTCAGAGGCTCCCTAACGTTGCACAGCTTCGCCGAGTAGCAATAGGGGCTGAACTGGTTGATGGCACGCTTGAGTTACTCATGGATGAAGAGTCCCGGGCATGCCTTGCGGCGACGCTCTTGACCTCGCATTTCTCCCCCGAGGTGGCCGTTCGATTGCAGGAGCAACGTCGCCTGCACGGCGAAGCTTTCGACTATAGCGTTGCACTCGATCATTCGGTGGGTGAGCAGGTGCGTGTGTCCGATGTGATGGGGCCTGGCAGCTATCAACCAGCTGCTCGCAGCCAGGGCTTCCGGCGCTCGATTGTTATGCACTATGACCATCGATGTGCGCTGTGCGGCATTCGCATCGTCACACCGGAGGGACAGACCGCCGTCGATGCCGCGCATATCGTGCCTTGGAGTGTCAGCCGCAATGACGACATCCGGAACGGAATGGCGTTGTGCAAGCTTTGTCACTGGGCTTTTGATCGCGGAATGATGAGCATCTCTGATAGCTACACCGTGGTGTTGTCGCGGAACCTATCGTCTGACAACAACGCGGCAGGCCTGCTCGGTGTATTGACGGGGCGGCGGCTTGTCGGGCCATTAGCCAATGAACTCTGGCCCCATCGAGATAATCTGGCATGGCATCGGAAACAGTACGGGTTCACTTAGACGCTAGCCATGGTGACATAGGCTCTTTTGAGCCCGCCATCGCTTGCAAATGCCCCTCATCGCTGCAGACCATGCCGAGGTTGTACAAGACATCGTGGTCTCGTGGGTTGGCCTGGAGTGCCGTCTCCAGCAACGGCTTGGCTTCATCGTAGCGGACACTCTGGAGCCACGCCAGGACGGGCGCTCGCGGGCCCTCGTCGGCATGCAGTGTCGAGAGTTACCGGCCGATCTTCTCAACGAGCGTGCGCGCTTGAGCCTCCCGTCACGCAGCGCATCGCGGATCACTTCGCTCGTGGAAGCGTAGTCTCCGCTCTCCACGTCCTTACCTACGAGCGCCGCCAAGTCCCCGGTGAGCGCGATGCTGATCTTTTCGACGGTGGCCATAAGGTGACGCGATTGGATGACAGAGTTGGTGCTACTCAGTCGCACCATGGATCCGGGGTCCGCGCAAAGCACACGAGGGTCTGCGCGGGGGTGACAGACCACGATCCGGTCGACGGCGTCGAGACGTGTCCGCTTGAGGTACGGTCGCGCGGGTCTGCAATCGTGTCGGGCGGGGGATGCTTGAACGCGCCCCGCGAGTCTCGTCGCCGGAGAGGATTGGGGTTTTGCCATGCTTCAAGCCCGTACTTTTGGCCACCGACCGAGACAGCGGGATTCGTCCATCGGCCAGAGGCGGCACGTTGTTCGTGCGCTGCATTAGCCCATTCCCGTGATCGACGACCTTCTCAGAAAACTGCGGACCGGCCCGTCGGGCTACCGAAGCCGCCGGTTACTGAGCTTTCCTGTCGAGATGCCCGGCGAGATCCAGACCGCGGAGAGACCCCATTGGGTGCCGTACGGCGGAATCACGCGATGAAGGCGTGGAGGAATAGCATGCCCCCTAAGGCTCACCAAAGCCCAGAGAATGAGCGATAGGAAGTGGTGCTATCGCTCAATGGGCGGGACAGTCCAAGCAGGCTGATTGCGACGAATCACGTTGCCTATCCTTCAAGGTGACTTGGAGTTGCGTGGTTAGAGCCTGATTGTCCAGGCGTCTACCCAACTTCAGCCGAATCAGCGCAGCGGCAGCGGATGGGTTCGCATCATGAATGTCCCTCTTCTCACCCGGACCGAAGTTGTGGAACAGCCAGCGGTCGCGCCGGAAGCGAATATCGGCCATCAGCCCGCCAATGCGACCCTCTACATCGACGCCGACAACCAGTCGTGCCAATGCGCGAAGTCGCTCGCGAACCTGCTCCGCAATGAATTGGGTCTGCAGGTAACCCGCATCGTCCTGGCCGGAAACAACCATGGCAAAGAGATCGAAAATTGGCGGGGCGCGCTGGCGGCCGAACTCCCGGATATCGAGCCGTTGATTCTCCATGTCTCGTCCCGCAAGCAAGCCGCGGACGCCGCGCTGATCATGGAACTCGGCGCCAAGCTGGAGCGCCACCTGCAATACCGGGAGCGGATCATCGTTGTTTCCCGCGACGACTTCCTCGTCGGCGCTGCGGAACACGCCAAGACCAGGGGTTGCCTGGTCCTGGTCGCTTACGCGCACGGTGAAATCCCCGCGGCCCGCTCGAGCCGGCTCACCACGCTGGTGTTGCCGGCTGTTTCGAAGCCGTCCTGTCTGCTCCCGACGGCGGATCAAGGCGTAACGGCGCCGTTAGCTCCCACCCAGACCGCTGATGTCGTGCGGACGGTGATCGCCGAACTGAGGAAGCTGTGTACGAAGCAGCCCGGGGGTGGCTACAAAGCGAACGAGGTGGGACAGGCACTCTTCAAGCTTGGCTTCGACACAAAGGCAAAGAGAGCACGGTTCCTGAAGACGATCCCGGGACTCCATGAGCAGGGTTCGGGGCCGGACAAGGGCTTGGTGTTCTGAGCCGTTTGGGTGCGTAACTCCGGCCACAGCTGAACTTGCCGCATCGTCCGCCATCACCGCGGGTTAAATGGTCTGGCCATCGATCTCGTTGCGATCCGGTGGCGTGTAACCGTCGTCTGCTTTCGCCCGGGCTCATCGATGACACCGGGCCTTACTGGAGCCGCGCGGTCGATGCCTGACTGGCGGAGTACCGCAGCGCGGTTGCCACCAGGGAGCGAGACGCGCGAGCTTCCGAATGCCGCCATCGGCAAGTGTCAAAAAGTATGGATGGCACGATCGACAGCGATGCCGCTAAGTGTGCCGGGGTGTGATCCGGCACTGCGGATAGGTCGAGCAAGCCCACACCGAGGTGCCGGCCGGATCGCCACGCCGGGCGGTGCGGAGAATCATCGGCGAGCCACATCGCGGGCAGACCGGGGCTCGACGGCAACGGGGCGAACCTCGGTCGCATTCTGGATCCCCGGCGGCTTCCCCGCTACCTGATGCGCCTGAACCGCACGCACCAGCTCCAACAACGCATGACCGTCGATCAACTGCAGCGGCTTGCCCTTGGCGAAAGCCCGGGCCTCGGCCGTGTACACACCGGACGTGATGAGGATTGCGCGGTCCGCCGGATCGGCCGCCAGGAGCCCGAAGAGCTCGCGCACCTCCCGCACGCCCACCTTGAAGGTCTTCCAGCGCTTGCACTGGACCAACACGCGTTCTTCCCGGCCGTGGAGGATCAGATCGATACCCCCGCCGGCGCCGCCGAGACCGGTCTCCTCGACTTGGTAACCCTTCCGCCGGAAGGCCTCGCCGCAGAGCACCTCGAACTCCTTCCAGGACATGGCCCGCATCGACTCGATTCCGGATTGGCGATCGAGCAGCTTCCGCCGCTCGAAGCTACGGAGGAATGAAGCCGGGGCCATCAGCAGGAAGAGGAGGGCGATCCAGTGCGCGTTCGGTGCGAGCGCTCTGGCCAGACCCGCGAGGATCGGATTGTTCCCGGCGGCGGATGGCAACCCGTACTTCAGGATGGTGTAGATGATCCCGGCGATGAGGACGCTGACCCACCAGGGAAGGCGGATCAAGGACTCGAATGGATTTCCTCTTCGACTCGGAACCATGGTGCTCTCCGTGTGAGGGGGCTGGTTGCCGGGAGTGTAGCGGAGCGGTCAGAGGCTTACACGCGCCGCGACCACGGATGGGGCATCGAGCCACGTAACGGGAGGCTCTTTGACGTTCCGCCCATCGCAATCGGGTAGTCTCTCGCGAGCGTCGGCGGGTTCCGGGTGCGGCTTGGGTTCAAGGACCCTGTCGATGATTCAGGGCTTGCCGGCACACACAGGTTTCGACCTGGCCGATGCGTTCAGCTCGACTGTTGTTGCAGCGGTTTCCATCGAGTTGCGACGTTCGCTCCGGTTAGTTCAGCCTCGCCCGCATCGTGTGGAAGCTCGTTTCGATGGTGGCCGAGGGTTGCCGATCCATCCGGCTGACGAAGCAGATGGCGAGCGACGCGGCGAGAAAGCCTGGCACCAGTTCGTACAGGCCCGCGACCGGGCCCGAAGGCAGTCCGAACCACGGGCCGTGGTGCCACAACACCACGGTGATGGCGCCCACCAGCATGCCGGCCAGCGCGCCATGACGCGTCATACGCGGCCACGTGACCGAGAGCAACACGACCGGGCCGAAGGCGGCGCCGAAGCCCGCCCAGGCATAGCCAACCAGGCCGAGCACGCGGCTTTCCGGATCGGACGCAATGCCCATCGCCAGAGCGGCGACTGCCAGCACCATGGCGCGTCCGAACCAGACCAGTTCGCGCTGCGAGGCGCCGGGCCGAATGAAGGCTCGATAAAGATCTTCGGTCAGCGCGGACGAGCAAACCAGCAGCTGACAGGACAGGGTGCTCATGATCGCGGCGAGGATTGCTGCCAGGGCGAGCCCGGCCAGCCATGGCTGGAACAGGGTCATCGCGAGCGTCATGAACACGGCTTCCCGGTTCTGGGTTACGGGCGCTGCGAGATCCGGGTGCCGAGCGAAGTAGGCGATGCCGAAGAAGCCCGCGGCGATGGCGCCACTCAGACACAGCACCATCCAGGTCATGCCGATGCGACGCGCACTCGCCATGCCTTCAGGCTCTGAGGCGGCCATGAAGCGGGCCAGAATGTGCGGCTGGCCCATGTAACCGAGGCCCCAGGCCAGCAGCGAGACGACCCCGATCGCGGTCGACCCGCCGAAGGCGTTGATGTACCGATCGTCCAGTTTCGCGACCTCAGCGAATGCTGCGGGAATGCCGCCGAGTTCGACCAGGACCATCGCCGGTGCGAGCAATAGCGCAAATATCATCAGGGCGGCTTGAACCGTGTCGGTCCAGCTGACCGCCAGGAACCCGCCGACGAACACATAGGCGATCGTCGCAGCGGCACTGGCCCATAGCGCGGTGCCGTAGTCGAGCGTGAAAGCCTGCTGAAACAGACGTGCTCCGGCGACCATGCCGGAGGCGCAATAGATCGTGAAGAAAAATAGAATCACGGCCGCGGCCAGGACGCGAAGTAGCCGTGTCGGGTCCTCGAACCGGTAGGTGAAATAGTCCGGCAAGGTCAGCGCATCGTGCGTGAGTTCCGTATAGACGCGCAGGCGTGCCGCGACCAGGTACCAGTTGACCCA
Organism: Methylotetracoccus oryzae; assembly: GCF_006175985.1. Classification (GTDB taxonomy): domain Bacteria; phylum Pseudomonadota; class Gammaproteobacteria; order Methylococcales; family Methylococcaceae; genus Methylotetracoccus; species Methylotetracoccus oryzae. The sequence goes on from NZ_SRSH01000012.1 coordinate 5,281, forward strand.
CGCGCCTACTGCCAGACCGACGCCTATCCATGCTTCGGTCAGGCCTGTGGCGAAAATGGCGCCCGGCAAGCCCATCAGGAGCCAGCCGCTCATGTCCGAGGCGCCGGCGCTCAGGGCGGTCACGAATGGGCCCAGCCGCCGGCCGCCCAGGATATAGTCTGACAGATTGTGGGTGTGGCGCCAGGCCGCGCCGCCGATGCCGATCATTGCGACGAGGTATAGGACGAAGGTGGTCGTGATCGGGCTGCTCGATCCCATGGGCGCGAGTTGTGGTGGAATACGGCGGCAACGCCGAGGGGCGTAGTTTGAATTCTGCGGGGCCGGTGCCCCTCAGGCAAGTTCTCGCTGTCGTGGCGTTGCCGAACGTCTCCACCCCAGAACGTCCCGAAACCCGATCGCGCGACACTTTGGGCTGCGCGGTTCCAGATGTCGCCGGAGCGTCTCGTGCTCCAGTCCGACGCGGCGCCTGCTGTGGGTGGGGTCCGTTGCCTGGGCGTTCGATTCGGGTCGCAAGAAATGCTCGCTTCAGCGGACGATGCGAGTCGTGGCCCCTGAACCGGCTTCGGTCTCGGCCGGCGCCAAGGAACGTGCTGCCACCGGGCCGGTCCAACGAGGCAGCAGAAGGAGAGCCGGGGGAGTCTACGCTAGTGGCGCCCCGGCTTTTCGATGCGATTCACTTCTTCGGAGAGTCGTCATGTCAACCGAATCGAAAGCACCCTCGAACACCAAAAAGGTGTTCAAGGAAACCGTAGCCATCTACCAAAACGACTTGAATGGGATCTTGAAGAATCCCGTACCGTTGCTGATCACGCTCGCCGGGCTGATGGCTTTCTGGCTGATCGTGAAATGGCTGTGACCCATAGGCGGGCGTCACGCCAACGGCAGCGCAAGAAGGTATCATCCACGAGCCAGAGCGCGGACCCTGCCGTGCTCACCGGTCCCCATGCCACGCGGGGTATCCTGAAAGGGGATGATTCCCGCCTTGACCATCCGTTGGCGGCGCCCGATCAGGACGATTGAGCTTCATTGAGTCAACCCGGTCGTGTGCCGCTTCGGCGCGGTGTCGAGATGCGCCGGGAGTAGGCTCGGGAATGGGGCGGGCGGCGCCGGAGAACGCGAAGCGCCCGGAGTAGCCAGTGCCGGCTTCCTGGGTTAAGCGAAACCGGTGGCCGCTCGCACGCAAGGTCTTCGTGACGTAAGGCGACTCACGCCCGCGTGCTCATACCCAATGGGCGACGCATCCAGATGCGCCTGAATGCCTGCCGGCTGCGACGAATCGGCAAGGTATACCTAAACTGTCAGTTCGAGTCGCCTCGCTCGACTCCGCTTCGCTTCCTTATGGCCCGCTACCGCGATGACACAAGCCTGTATCCTGATCGTCGAAGATGAACCGCTGGTGCGCGAGGTGCTGGCAGCCGTGCTTGCCGATGACGCCTATCGGCTCGAATTTGCGACTTGCGGTGAGGAGGCGCTGACAATCGCCACGGAGTTGCGACCGGATCTGATCCTGCTGGACATCATGATGCCGGGGATGAATGGTTACGAGGTGTGTCGCCGCATTCGTCTGGCGCCGGATCTCGCCCCGATCCCGATTCTGATGCTGACGGCTCTGGATGATGCCGCCTCGCGCCTGGAAGGCATCAACGCCGGTGCCGATGACTTTCTGTCGAAGCCTTTCGATCGAGCTGAATTGTGTGCGCGAGTGCGCACGATCGTCCGGCTGAATCGTTATCGCAAACTGATCGAAGAAAAAGAGCGGTTCCTGCGCTTGGCCGAGATGCTGCCGCATGGGATCGTGCTGCTGGACGCCGACGGGCGGATCCGGTTTGCCAACCCTGCGCTCGCGGGCTTGCTGCGACTGTCTCGTGTCGAGGACCTGCTGGGCCAGGATTTCATGGTATTGCTGGCGCCCGGACATGACGGACTGGTGAAAGCCTGTATCGACGACCTGCGCGAGGACGCGACGGGGTTTCGGGACGTCGAGGCGATGCTGAAGCGCAGTGACGATAGCAGCTTTCCGGTCGCCATCGATGGCGTCCGCTATCCTGCGATGTCCGAGCCGCTGATCCAGCTCGTGGTGCGCGACACGACCGAACAGCGAGAGTATCTTGCCGCCCTTGAACGTGAGGCCTACCAGCAGCGCTCGGCGGGAGCCGCCTATCTGGCAACGGTGCAGCGCATGGAAGGTCGGTCGCGGCAGTTGCTCGAAACCCAGGAATTCGAGCGGCGCATGCTCGCGCGTGAATTGCACGACGAGATCGGGCAACAACTGGGCGCGCTCAAGTTGCATTTGAGAGTTTTGGGGCGCGGTACCGACAATGCTCAGCAGGTCTCCCGCTTGGCCGAATGCCTGGAAATCGTCGATGCCACGATTGGTGCAATCCGGAATCGCGCGCTCGAGTTGCGTCCCTCGATGCTCGACGATTTCGGCCTGCAGGCCGCGCTGGACTGGTATTGCAGTCGCCAGGCCGAACGCAGTGGTGCATCGATCGAGGTCGTTCTGGATGGCTTGGAGGAGCGTCCGTTGCCGGATGTCGAAACTGCTTGTTTTCGTATCGTTCAAGAGGCCGTCAATAATGCCTTGCGCCATGGTGAGAGTCATCATATCGAGATCGGCTTGAGCAGTCTTGGTCAGCAGATTGCGCTGCGCGTACAGGATGATGGCCGCGGTTTCATTGCGCCGAGCGTGCTGGCCACGACGGCGCGCGGCGCAGGCTTTGGAATCTCGAGTATGCGCGAGCGCGCGGAACTGCTTGGCGGCAACTTTTCGATTACCAGCACGCCCGGGGTTGGCACTCTGGTTGAGGCGATGATACCGTTGTCCTGAACGAGAGAGCCTAAGTCGTTTTCACTGCGCGGTATTATTCACGGCCCGGTATAATGCGGGGACGTCGCGCATACGCGCCGCCGAACGACGGGCCGTTTATAGTCAAGCACGAGATACACTATAGAAATGAGCAAGATCCGCATCCTACTCGCTGATGATCATCGTCTGGTTCGCGCTGGCCTCAAGGCCCTCATCGAGGAGTTCGGTGACTATGAGGTCGTGGCCGAGGCAGACGATGGTCGCTCTGCCCTGCAGCTTGCGATACAGCATGCGCCAGAGGTTGCGGTGCTTGATTTGACGATGCCGGGCATGAACGGTTTGGATGCGACGGCGCATATCGTACGCGAGTGTCCCAAGACTCGCGTGATCATACTTTCCATGCATGCCACCGAGCATTACGTGCTGGAGGCGCTCGGAGCTGGCGCCACCGGGTATGTGCTAAAGGATTGTGCCGTTGACGAACTCGGCGAGGCGCTTCGGCAACTCGCTCGCGGTGGCTCCTACCTCAGTCCGATGATCTCGCAGCATGTCGTCGGCGGCCTGACCCGAATGGCCCGCGGTCAGCAGTCCGCGGAGGAGGGCGATGCGGTTGCGCCGAGACTCACCCTCCGCCAGCGCGAGATTCTCCAACTGATCGCCGAGGGTCATTCCACTCGCGAGATCGCCGTGCGCTTAGCCATCAGCCACAAGACGGTCGAGACGCATCGAGCGCATCTGATGCGGCGCCTGGAGATCTTCGATACCGCATCACTGACCCGCTATGCGATTCGCATTGGGTTGATCACACCGGGCTGAAACCCGCTATCGTTTGTCTGTCGCGGAGATCTCCACCCCGCCGTCCGCCCTTTGTTACGAGGCGCGATCCTCCTCGCATCCTGTCCTGTAATCGGTTCCGCGACGTCCAGGAAAACACGCAGGAAAAGAGCCATCCTGGCGTCTTTTACGTGCGCGCTTGGCCATTGCCTACAGCAGATCGGACTAGAGTTAGCCCCCAGGACGAGGTTTGCCCCCGCGAGAATGAGCCGTTATCCGCGAGGCTTAGTATTTACCCTGATATTTGATTAGGGTATCCCCTTGTCTCCGGTTGTGGTGATTGCCGCGCGCCAATGCAGTCGCTCCTGATGCCCGTATTGGGCATCCTCCGATTGAAAATGCGAAGTGCGAAACTTAGTATGAAAGCGAGTCGCCAATCCGTTTCTGGTACAGGCTGTTTCGTCTAAGGAATCCGGGTATACGCGGCACTGTTTGAGGTTGCTTGGTGCTGCTCGTTTCGGGGACTCCATGGATCATGTCAACAACTTCCTTTGCGACGTCCTGGTAGGTCGACGGGAGCGCATTCTGACGCTCTGGCGGCAACGCCTGAATGAACGACTCGACGGCGGTCACGGCCGCGATGCCATCCCTGAGGACGAACTCAAGGGGGAACTGGTCGGTCTCCTTGATTCGCTCGTCGAAATCATCGCGGCCGGCGAAAGCAATGTCGAGTCTAACGCCGCCCACCCGTTCGCCGCGCGGTTACGCGAGGCAAGCCGCACCCGCGCCGTGCGTGGCTTCGCTCCCTCCGGAACGGTGCAACTGCTGTTGGATGGCAAGGAGGCGCTGGTCGCTGTGATCCAGGAGCAGGGGAGCGGACAGGCCGCACTCGCGGCCGAGGCGTCCCTGATGGTCGGTCGATTGCTCGACCGCGGAACGATCATCCTCGTGGACAGCTTCGTCGATGCACGCGAGGCGACGATCGCCAGTCAGTCTTCAGCGATACGGGAGCTGTCGACGCCCGTAATCAGCCTGTGGGACTCGATTCTGCTGTTGCCTCTCGTCGGCGTGATCGATTCGGTGAGGGCACTGCAGATTTCGGAGAGTTTGCTTCTCGCCATCGGCCGCAGCGCGGCACGCGTAACACTGATCGACATCACGGGCGTCCCGGTCATGGACACCAGCGTGGCAAGACACATGCTCAAGACCGTCGCGGGCGCCCGGCTGCTGGGAACGAGCGTCATTCTGACCGGGATTGGACCGCACATGGCGCAGACCATCGTCAAGCTGGGAATCGATCTCAGCGGGGTACCGACAGTCGGCTCACTGCGGCTCGGGGTGGCTCTGGCCTTCAATCTTATCGGTCACGAGGTCGTCCCGCGACGGCGGAACGGTCCATGAAGGTTCCGATCCTTCGCCTCAACCGCGATGTGCTGATCGTACCGATTCATGCCGACGTGACCGACGAGGATGTATTGATGTTTCAGACTGACCTGACCGAGGGGCTGGCCCGGAACGAGGCGCGTGGTGTCGTCATCGATGTTTCGGCGCTCGACGTTGTCGACTCCTTCATGGCCCGGGTTCTCAATGATACAGCGCGGATGTTGGGACTGATGGGGGCCCGCGTGGTGATTTGCGGCGTCCAGCCGCCGGTGGCGCTAACCCTGGTGGAGATGGGGCGGAACCTGTCCACCATCGCGACAGCCTTCAATCTGGAACTGGCCTTGGAGCGGTTGACCGGGTTGATGGCTCAGGACGAGTCGCTGGCTGCGCAGGGTCGCGAACGTGACGCGGCGCATTAGCGTCCAGACCCAGGCAGATGTCATCAGGGCCCGGCTGGCGGCCCGCGATCTGGCCATTCAGCTCGGGCTTGGACCCATGGATCAGACCCGCATCGCCACGGCCGTGTCGGAGCTGGGGCGCAACGCGCTGCAGTATGGTGGAGGGGGCGCATGCATCATTCGCGATGAATCCGATGAGCGAGCTGTCCGTATCGAGATCGAGGTCGTGGACGAGGGGCCCGGCATCGCCGACATTGAAAAAGCCATGCGGGATGGCTATTCCAGCAATGGCGGGCTCAGTGAGGGATTGCCCGGCAGCAAGCGCCTCGCGGACGCGTTCGATCTGGAATCGCGAACGGGCGAAGGTACCTGCGTTCGCATCGGTTTCGTCAGGCGGCGCTGGTCGCTGCGATGACGTCGCCCAGAAGCTTCTCCTTGGCGGTTCGAACGGAATCCGACGTGGGCGCCGCGATCGGTGTCGCGAGGCGGTTCGGCACCGCCCTCGGCTTCTCTGATGTCGCCGTCAACTGCATTGCGACAGTGGCGGCGGAACTTGCGAACAACCTCTGGATGCATGCCGATAACGGCGGGCGGATTCGAATCGCTTGGGTCGATGTACCGCACTCGGGCATTGAGATCTCAGCTATCGATGATGGGCCGGGCATTGGGGACATCGAGCTGGCGATGACCGAAGGCTACAGCACCACCGGAACCCTGGGCTGCGGACTGTCGGGCGTGCGCCGACTCATAGACACGTTCGACATCGTTTCCCGAAAGGGGGGCAGTACATTCATCGTCGCGCGGAAATGGCTCACGGGGGGATACAGATGCCGCACGCATTCCGAACCTTGGCGCTGAAGGCTGGCGAGCCCTGCGGCGATCGCTGCGCCATCTGGCTGAGACCCAGCGGAATCCTGCTGGCGATCATCGATGGCCTCGGACATGGCCCGGAAGCTGCCCGGGCGGCGGCCGTGGCCGAACGCACAATTGCCGGCCACTTGGATTTCGCCTTGCGCGGCCTGTTCCAGGAGCTTGATCGCAACCTGCAGCCGTTGCGGGGAGCGGCGCTGGGTGTGGCACGAATCGCCGACGGCGTGCTGACCTACTGCGGCGTCGGCAATCCGCGCGCCTGGTTGTTGCGGGATGGGCGCACGATCCATCTGCCCGCTGACTATGGGGTCGTTGGGGCGGGGTTGCCGGCGGAGCTCTCGGTACACGCCATCGGCCTGGAGGACCGCGACTGGATCATTCTCGCCAGCGATGGTGTCAGCGAAAGGGTGCAGATCGAAACGATCCTCCCGGAATGGGGGCGCAACCCTGAAAAGTTCTGTGATTACATCCTGCATTACTGGCGTGATCCCCGAGACGATGCCGCGGTTCTGGTCTACCGATTCGACGCCGGGGAGGCGGGCGCTTGAGTTTCGATGAAGACCTCCGGGGCACGCTTACGCACGGTCCATGGTCACCAACGGATGGCGAATGCGGGTCCCAACGCCTGATGCTTTCCTGCCATGCTCCCCAAGGCGAGTTCCTGAGCGTGTCGGCTACCGGGGCCGCCTTTACGGGCTATCCTGTCGATGATCTGCTCCAGCGTAATCTGCTCGACCTGGCGCATCCGTCGGATCGGGATCGGCTGCAACAGGCGCTGGCCAAGCTCGCCGATGATACAGAGAGCGCATGCGAATACCGCTTGCGGCGCCAGGACGGAACGGTGTCTCTGGTCGGGTTTCATGGCGTGCGCGGTGCGGGTGATTCCCCCGTGATTGCCTGTGTCACCTACGATAACGCTCAGACCCAACAGCTGCGCGAGCATCTCCTGGACTCCGGTATCGTGCTGGATCAATTGCAGGTTCTGGCGGATATCGGCACGTGGCAACTGGATTTCAGGCGCGGCGAAATGGTCTGGTCAGAGCATATGTACCGGATGACCGATACCCCGATCGGTATGCCGGTGTCGATGAGCTATCTGGTCAGTCTGATTCGACCGGATCACCGCGAGGCCTTTCGCAGTGGCTGGCAATCGGCGCTGTCCGGGGCTGCATTCGAGGATGAATTTCCCCTGAGAAGCGGGTCAAGTGAGGTCTGGCTACAGTTCAAGGTGGATGTCAGCTTCGATGTGCATCTCAAGCCCCGAATGGCCTTCGGCATTGCCTGGAACATTACCGGCCGCAGGACCAACGAGCGTGCGTTGCGCATCGCCGACAGCCTCTTCGACGCGCTAGATGGCGTTGCGATTACCGATCCCGATCTCAGGATACTTCGAGTCAATGAGGCCTTTACTCGAATCACCGGTTACGCGTCGCACGAGATCATCGGCTGCCGCCCGGACGTCCTGGACTTCGTGGCGGCCTCAGATCCGTCGGTCAGGATACTGGACGAGATCCCGCAGCGTCTTCGGGACAATCCATCCTGGCACGGGGAGTGGTTCAGTCGCCATAAATGCGGGCACCGTTACCCGGCGTGGATAACGGTCACCAAGGTGACGGATCCGTCGGGGCGACTCAGCAACTACGTCTTCTGCCTCTCCGACGCCAGCGATTACCGGGCGGCGGAGACGCGAATCCATCAGCTCGCCTTCTTCGACGAATTGACCGGTCTGCCCAATCGGCGTCACATGACCGACCGCTTGAAGGAAGCCGTTACCCGGTGTGTACGGCTGGGTACGGTGGGGGCGATGTTGTTCATCGATATCGACAACTTCAAGGCGCTGAATGACACAAAAGGGCGTTCCACCGGCGATCGCGTTCTGGCGCTGGTTGCCCAGCGTTTCAGGGAATGTCTGCGCGAGAGCGACACGATTGCCCGGATCGGCGGCGACGAGTTCATCGTGATCCTGCAAGATCTCGAGGGCGTTCCTGGCGCCGCGGCGGACCGCGCCGAAGCGGTCGCACAGAAACTCCTGACTGCGATCTCCGAACCCCTGCCCCTGGACAGTGAGCGGCACTATCTGTCAGCGAGTATCGGTATCTCGCTGTTTCACGCGGAGCAGGCTGACCATGAGGTCGTTCTGAAGGAAGCCGACACGGCGATGTATGAGGCCAAACGGGCGGGGCGCAACCGCTATCGGTTCTTCCTGCCTGCGATGCAGCAGGCACTCAAGGCGCGCCTGCAAGTCGAGACTGGGCTCCGCTGGGCGATGTCCGCTGGAGAACTGGAGTTGTACTATCAGCCCAAGGTCGATGACCGACGGCAGGTCATCGCTGCCGAGGCGTTGATTCGTTGGCGTCACCCCGAGCGCGGTCTGGTTGCTCCAGGCGAATTCATTCCGATCGCCGAGGAAAGCGACATGATTTGCGAACTCGGGGCTTGGGTTCTGGAGTCGGCGTGTCGGCAGATGGTGGCTTGGACCGGCGATGAAAAAGCCGGAAAACTGGGGATGGCCGTCAATGTCAGCGCGCGGCAGTTCTATGCGCGCGATTTCGTCAAATCGGTCGCGGACACCCTCGATCGGCACGGCGTCGACGCCCAACGGCTGGAACTCGAGCTGACGGAGACCTTGGTCATGAGGGATTCGGCCGAGGCCGTGGGGCGGATGCACCAACTCAAGCGCCTCGGCATCAGGTTGGCGATGGATGATTTCGGTTCCGGCTATTCGTCCCTGAACTATCTGAAGCGACTGCCGTTCGATGAAGTAAAGATCGACCGCGGTTTCGTGCAGGGGATCGAAGCGCAGAGTTGCGACGCCGTCATCGTTTCGAACGTCATTCAGCTGTGCTCGATGCTTGGCATGAGCGTCATTGCCGAAGGGGTCGAGACCGATGCGCAGTACCGGCTCCTCACTGATCTCGGTTGCCGCCGCTTTCAGGGATACCTTTTCGGACGGCCTGCCCCTGCCCAGGTGATTGAGGCCCGGTTGTCGCAGCCCTTCGTTTAGCCTTTCCGGCGTGGGTGGACGTGAGGGCCTTCGAGCAGACCTGCCGGTCAGATATCCAGTCGCCGTGACACGATCTCGAACAGGCGAGCGAGGCTGCAGGGCTTGATGATGTAGTCGTCCGCTCCAGCCTGTCGGCAACGCTCTTCGTCGCCGGGCATGGCCAGCGCCGTCAGGGCGATGATCGGCCGCCTCGATGAGGTCTGGGCTTCTTCCCGACGAATCCGGCGAATGGCCTCCAGCCCGTCCATCGTCGGCATCTGGATGTCCATCAGGATCAGCTGAGGATGGGCGGTTCGGTTCAACTCCACGGCTTCCTGGCCGTTCACGGCACTCACGACGCGGAAGCCGCGTGCGCCCAGGTAGTCCTCTAGGAGACCGCGCAGGATGTCGTTGTCCTCGGCGATCAGGAGGCTCTGCGGACGGGTGACGCCGAGTTGTGGCGTGGGTGGTGTAGGGGCGTGGTTTGAAGCGTCCGACAGACGGGTCAGCGGTAGCGTTACTTCAAAGCGGCTGCCCTCTCCGACGCGGCTCTGTACCGACACACTGCCGCCATGCAACTCGACGAGCTTGGCGACCAGGGAAAGACCCAGGCCGGTTCCGCCGTATTGACGCGAGAGACGGGCGTCAACTTGAGTAAAGGGCGCGAAGAGTCGGTCGAAATGTTCGGGTGCGATGCCGATGCCCGTATCCCACACGACCACGCGCAGCGCCTCATCTGCAGCACACGAGCGGACTTCAAGGCCAACGGAGCCCTGCTTGGGAGTGAACTTCACGGCATTCGACAACAGGTTGACGAGCACCTGCTTGACGCGTCGTGCATCGGCCAGGAAAACCAGATCAGGTGTGTCGATCGCCTGACGGATCTGGATTTCTTTGCGCTTGGCCTCAGTCAGGACCATGGCGATGCTGCTGGAGCATAGATCCTGCAAACAGCACCAGTCCGCCTGCAGTTCCACCTGGCCAGCCGCGACCTTGGCAAGGTCGAGGATGTCGTTGATCAGATCGTGAAGATGGTGGCCGCTTTCCTCGATGGTGGCGAGATAGCGGAGCTGGGTGTCGTTCAGAGCCGGCGCGGCTTCGGCCGAGAGCACTTCGGTGAGACCGAGTATCGCCGTAAGGGGCGTGCGCAGTTCGTGGCTCATCGAGGCCAGGAACTCGTCCTTCAGCCGAGAGGCCTTCTGCAACTCGATATTGGTTACGCGCAGTTCGTCCCGGCTGAGCTCCAGTTCCTTTTCGGCCTGCCGCCGCCGCTGGTCGACCTGTCGGGCCACCATGATGCTTCCGTAGCTGGACAGTAGCGGTTCCAGGAATTCGATCAGCCTTTCGTCGTAACCGCCGGGACGGTTAGCGACGCCGACCATGCCGACGAGTTGGCCGCCGCTGTAGATCGGCAGTCCCATGAAGCACCGCAAACCGGGGTGGCCTGGCGGAAGCCCGCCGCGTCTCGGGTCGCTGGCAGGGTCGTTGGCGATGATGGGTTGCCCGGTGACCAGGACATGCCCGAACAACGAGTCCAGCTTACGCAGCGCCAGGCCTCGTGCGGCATGTTGGCGATACAGATCTCGGCTCTCGTCGTTCCAGGCAACGTTGGACAGGGCCTGCGTGTGCAGGTAGGGCTGATCGTGCTCATCCCGCAGCACTTCGCCAACGAAGCCCAATTCGCTTTCGGAAAAGCGCAGCGCTGCGGAGAGCAACTGGGGAAACACCTCGTGGCGCTGGTCTCCGACCATGAACCTCGACTGGATGTCACGGATCGCCATCAACAAGGCGTTCTTGCGGGAAAGATCGGCCTCGGCGCGTTTTCGCTCGGTGATGTCGCGGCAGGCGCAGACCAGTTCGCCCGTGGGAATGATCGTCAGATTGAGTTCGACATCCCGGTAGCGTCCGTCTTTGAGCCGTCCCTTGACCTCGCCGGTCCAATGCTGGAGCTCGGCGAGCACAGGGAAGATTTCGCGTTCGATGCGCGTGGTCTCATCCGAGTCGTAGAGTTGCCGCCAGCTCTGCCCGATCAGTTCGTCGACTTCGAAGCCATACATGTGCGCATGGGCGGGGTTCATGTAGATGTAGGTCTCGCCGTTCAGAATGGCCATGCCCTCCATCGAGCTGTCCATCGCGTGAGCCTGCCGTTTGATTTCGCGTGCGTTCTCAGTCATCCGCGCATCGCAGTCGTGTCAGTCAGTGCCGGTCCAATCAGTAATCCGGCGGGCGCCGGCCGCTCGGAGCCCACCGGTGTTGGCGAGGGGCAGGGGCGGTACGTGTTCCGTTTCGGTACACGTGCCCTCCGGTCTGCCGTGTCTTCGTTACCGAGCGAATTCACTGGGGGAGGCCCGGACCGCCCTTTCGTAGGCCCACTGGCGGATATGGTCGACCTGTTCCCTCATGGTCTTGGACAAGGGCACGACTCGGCCGGCCGCACTCAGCAGGTCCTCGTCGTTGGGTGGGCGGTGCTGCAGATGCGCCGCGGTCAGTGCCGATACCACGCATTGCTCGACTTCCGCGCCGGTCCAGCCTTTGGTCAGACGGGTCAGCCGATCCAGCTGGAACTGTTGGGGATCCACGCCCCGGCGCTGCAAGTGAATCCGGAAGATTTCGATGCGCTCCTCGTCGATCGGCAGGTCGACGAAGAAGACCTCGTCGAAGCGGCCCTTGCGGATCATTTCGGCGGGCAGCAGATCGATCCGGTTGGCCGTCGCGGCGACGAACAATCCCTTAGTTTTTTCCTGCATCCAGGTCAGGAAGAAGGCGAACAGCCGACCCTGTTCGCCGGCCGACTCGGTCGATGTAATGCCCATCTCGATTTCGTCGAACCAGACCACGGCGGGAGCGACTTGCTCCAGCATCCGGCAGGCGTCGGCGAACGCCCCTTCCGGTTTGCCGTAGTGGCCGGAGAACACTTCGGTCATGTCGATGCGATACAGCGGCAGGCCGAAGCAGGATGCGATCGCCTTGACCGACAGGCTTTTGCCGCAACCGGAGACGCCCATCACGAGGAGGCCCTTCGGCACGATCTCGGCACTGAGCTGGTCACGCGACGCAAACAGTTCCCGCCGATCCAGGAGCCATTTTTTCATGACCTCGAGCCCACCGACCCGGTCGATCTTGGTACCGTCGGCGACGAACTGGATCATGCCGGTCCGATTCACCAGCAGTCGCTTCTCCTCATACAGCGCGGGTAGCGAATCGAGTCCCAGATGCCGGCTGGAAGCGAGTGCCCGACGCAGCGCATGGCGGGCCTCATCCAGTGTCAGCCCCTGGAGGGCCTGACCGATCTGCTGCAGGGTATCGGGGTTGTCGTCGACGGTGCCGCCCGAGGCCGTGATGGCAGCGCATTGTGCCTTCAGGAAGGCGAGGATTTCGGACAGGTCCGGCAGAAAGAGCTCGAAATAATGGATCTGACGGTTCAGTTCATCCGGGATGGACTGAAGCGGCGATGAGATGACGATAAATTTGCCCTGTTCGAAACAGTGCTGGTAGATGTCGCGCAGCCGGCGTCGGACTTCCGGCAGGTCTCGCAGCGGGTCGTGAAAATCCTTCAAGTGGAAGAGCGCCGGTCCTGAATGCTCGGCCACAAACTCGATGGCCGCCCTGGGATCGTTCACGGCTGCTTCCGAAGTTTCACCCCCGCGGCCTTGCATGCCAGCGGTGAGGCTCCACGTCCATACCGGAATCGGCGTCGGAAACAAGCGCTGCGCGGCATCGCGCAGCAATTCACTGACTCGCTGCTCTTCGATTGTCTTGATGTAGGTCAGCGGCCTGCCCGATTCAACGACTTCCCGAAAAAGTCGAAACGCCCGGCTTTCGTTGGCTGCTTCAATGCTGCTGGAAGATTCCATCGCCTGTCTCATTCAGTGTGGGTCACGCGTCGTCAATGCTCGTAAAGAAGGGTGCCCGTACGCTTCGGGGCACTGCCTTCAAGCATCGTGTTTACTGCCTAGCGGTCCGGGTGTCAAACCGTGGATTCGCAGATCGCGGAGGGCCCGATCTGCTGTAGGGGACGCGTCTTCTGACGGTTGGTCAGACTGGCCCCGAGTTTGCCGGTGCGAGTACCGGCTTGCCGGCGTCGGATCAGAAGGCGCTTCGCACGTTCCGCGCCTGTCGCGGGGCGGTGCGCCGCGCGTTTGGGTGTTGCTCGATGGAGTCGGCTACTGGTGCGGTCGTCGCCTGGGGTACCGTCTGCAATGCCACGCCGCCTGCTGCAGGTTGGCGGTCGTCCAGCGAGGACCAGAGTCCGGATAGTGCCGCGGTGCAAAAGAACACCACGAGGAAAAGGGCGTCATCGTTCATTGGAGTTCTCCACAACCGCTGCGGCGGTTTCATGTCTCCGGGTCCAGAGGCTTTGACAGCGAACCCTCGGCGGTCTTGGCCCTTGCCGCTCCACCGCTGCATTCCTCCAGTCTCTGGGGTTCAGTTTGCGGCGCCAAGGCGGCAGAGGTCAGACGGGCGCCCAGTCCCGGGACAACACCGCGCTGATGCGGGCGCAGGTCACATCGCGCGTCCCACAGGAGCGCGCCAAGCCGGTCGCCATCGATCAAGTCCAGCGGTTTGCCCTGCGAAAACAGGGTTGCCGCGCCGGTGAAGGTTCCCGAGGTCACGAAGACCCCACGCAGTGCTCCGTATGCCAACACGTCGTCGTAGAATTCGCGAACCTCGCGAATGCCGACGTGGAGGCTGCGCCAGCGGCTGCAGTGCACGAGCACGGGCGCATCCCCGAGATGCAGGATCAGGTCCGCATTATTGGGTGCCGACCGGACATCCCCGAGATCCCTTCGGTATCCCAGCAACTGCAAGGCGTCCGCGCACACGGTCTTGAATTCCTGCCATGGCAATGCCCTGACCCTGGCCAAGTCCACTCCGCGCGTATGCTCGCTGCGCCAGGCAATCCGGAGCACCTCGGAGAAGGCACCGGTCCCCACCACGAGCAATACCAGCCCGGAATTGGCCCGTAACAGGCTCTTGAGCATCGGCAGAAAAGGTTCTCCGCCCGAGAATCCGAACAACACCAGGCGCAGGGCGACATAAACCAGACCCGCAATCGCAATGCCGAGTGACCAGGGGACTTCCGGGATCGTCGGTAAGTGCACATTGTTTCGATGACGTGCCATGGTCTGGCTCCAGATCAAGCCCGGAAATTCGGGATCTGGCCAAAGTCTAGGATAAGGGTTTCGACGCTCACTCACGGCGCGTTCGGGGCTACCGGCGATTCACTGGTGCCGGTCCCGATGGTAGCGGCGCCGGGCGGGATGGCCTAGCGGTCGGGGGACGGTGTGGCCGCGATGTACAAGCCACCGCGGAAGCCTGGAATGCCAAAGACCCTTCCGAGGGCGTCCAGGGTGCTCATTATGGTGCCGGCGAGGGCCGGCATGTCGCCGCGGGGGATGAAGCTCCAGTAGCCCGCCGTTACGAGCGTGAAACCGGATGCCGCAAGCAGCGCGCGGAACTCGCCTTCGGTGATGAACTGGTCGGACGTGAGGTGGCGCACTTCATATCCCATGTGCGCCGCGATGCCGGTATACCAGAGGTAGCTTCCATTGGGCGTCAAGCAGACAAAGCGTCCCTCCGGCTTCAACACCCTACGGATCTGCTGCAGCACCTGTTCGCGGTCGGGCATGTGCTCGAAGGCGCCGACGCAGAACAGCGCGTCGACGCTGGTGGGACACAGGGTCGCGAGTCGCTCGGCGGGGTCAACGGCAAACGCGATACGGTCCCGCAGCGGATGTTGGCGCCGGAGGCTTTCGGCGAGTTCGATCATGGCCGGCGAAAGGTCGAGACCGATGGCGCGTTCGAAGTGTTCGGCCAGCGCCAGCAGATGCTGGCCTGGCCCGCACCCGATCTCGACCAGCAGCCCGCCGCACTTTTTCGGGAGCAGGGCCCGTAGCAAATGCAGGCGATCGCGCAACAGTGTCGCGGCGTGGCCGTGACTCTCGCGATAGTCCCGGGCGACGTTATCGAAAAAGGCCCGAACGTCGTCTGCCTGACGTACCGTATGGCTGGTCAGCCGCTTCCGATTCAAGGATGGTATAGCTGCCAGACCGAGGCCGCGAAAGAGCCGATCACCGCGCATGTGACCACGGCGGCGATCGCTACAGCCCACGTGCCGATGGGTAGCAAGGCTACGGTGAGCCCGGACAGCACGATGGCACCGATGGCGCGGCTCCAGCGGTTGGACCGCTCGCGCCGCAAGGGGGGGCGAGCCAGTCGGGTGAACAGCACGAACAGATAGCGTAGAGCGCCCGGCAACAGTATCCACACGCCGAAGCGTCCGCTGCCATACAGGGCGACGCACAGCGCCAGCGTGAAGAAGGCGTCGACCTCCATGTCGAAGGTTGCGCCGAACCGGGAGGCCAGCCCCAGTCGCCGTGCGATCCATCCATCGAGTCCATCCAGCAGCAGGATGAGCGTTGCCGCCAGCGCCTGCCAATCCGCCGGGACGGTGCCGTCCAGCAGCAGGCCGCCGACGAGCAGGAACCGAAACGCAGTGATCGCATTGGCTGCGCCGAAACGTCCGCCGGGTGACCAGGCATTGCGGAACACATACGCCAGCAGGATGAAGGAGACAGCAGCCGGAACGTAACAACTGGCGCCCGGGAGACCTCCGGCAACCGCCATCCCGCCGGTGAGCATCGCCATGGCGTGCAGTTCGGTCCAGACGTACAAGCGGCTTTCCGGTGGCTCGTTCATTCGCCTTATTGTAACCCGGGTCGGCCTGGGCAAAGGGCGCTTGCGTACAATGCGGGCCATGGACTCGGTGCTGTTCCTCCACCCTCCGCTCGATGGCGTTGTGTCGGGCGGCAACCGTTACAACCAGCGCATGATTGCGCGCGCCCAGCGTCTGGGTTTCCCGTTGCGGTCATCCGGCATATCGGCGCCGGGGTCTCTCATCTGGGCCCGGGAGGCGCTGGCAGTGGCAGAGGTCGACGGGATCCGTCTGTGGGACAGTCTGTTGATGGCGGATTATCCCTTCATGCTGCAGCCAAGCCGGTGCGTCGATGCGTGGCTGATGCACTCGCTCCCCTCATTGAATCCGGGGTTGTCGGCCGATGCCGCCGCACTCGCGCGGCGGCTTGAAGACGCGATTGCCGCTTCGAGCGGCCTGTTTCTGGCCACCGGACAGTCCCTCGCAGGAGAGTTGCTGCGGCGTTATCCGAACAGTCGGGTCTGGGTCTGCGAGCCCGGTATCGACGCGAACTATGCGTGGGTAGGGCGAGTCCGAAGCCGTCGGGCTGCTCCGCGAAGCGGTGTCGAGTTGCTGACCGTCGCGAACCTCCTGCCAGCGAAGGGCTACCAGGAGCTTGTCACGATGCTTCGACGCCTGATGCATTTCTCCTGGCGCTGGCACATTGTGGGAAGCGGCGGTGTCGATCGCGATTTCGCAGCACGCTTTCTGGCGGAGAGTCGGGATCTGATCGAAAGCGGGCGGATTGTCTGGCACGGGGCGCTCGAGCCCGCACCGCTGGCTACGCTGATGGGTCAGGCCGACTTGTATCTCTCGGCCAGTCATTTCGAGTCCTATGGCATGGCCGTCGCCGAAGCGGCGGCGGCTGGTCTGGAGGTGATCGCGACCGAAGTCGGCGATGCCGCGCGGATTATCGACCGTTCACGCGCCGGCGTCTGTGTGCCGGTGGGTCGACCGGAGCTTTTTGCGCAGTGCGTCGCGGACCGGCTGGAAGCGGCAGGGCAGGGCAGGGCCGCCCGCGATAGGACGCCTCGTCCTTATCGTCGGTGGGGTCAGGCGTTCGCGACTTTTGCGGCTGCGCTCGATGCGATTGGTCAGTGGCGGCGTCGGCCTTAGCCGGACGTGTGCCATCGGAGCCCGAATTTTGGCCGCGGCTGGCAAAAAAAAGAGCTGAAACGGATTCAGCTCGAAAGAGGAGGTGAGCGGAATGCGCGGTTAAGTCAGCAGCGCAGGCTGTAGGGACGTCGCGGTTGCCCTTCGCGGTCATAGAGCGCGAGCGCCTGGTCCTTGAGTATCTCGAGCGCCTTTCTCTGACTGTACCAAAGGCCGCTCTGGGGATCTTGCCACTCCCTCGCCTGTTCGCCGGACTTACGGCGTGGCACCCAGCCATAGCCGCGAAGCAAGGCGAAGTGGGTCAGGCTATCGAGCCAGTCGCGCGGTACTTGTCTCATCGTCAGGTCCTCATGGTTCCGGGCGCGTATCGGGTGCCGGCTACAGCAATGTCACGCGCTATCACGCATTGATGGATTGTTTCTGATTACGTCTGTCACGTCCCTAATGATCTTTACAGTTTTCTTTAAGCGGGAAACATGCCAGTCTTTGACATCGTGGCTGGCTGAAGTAGCTCACTGCGATATCGGTGATCTGAATATAGGAGACCGCATGTCGTCGGAGGCGGTCCCGCAGGCTGGGTTTCGTCGATTGAACCAATATGGTGCGACTGCTGCGCGTACCCAGTGCGCCGCAAGCCTCAAGCCAACTGGCACGGAATTTGGCCCATTCATGGCCAACAAGGGGGTGATTCACACGGGCACCCGTTCTCGCGTCGTGCCAAGACGGTCGTGCTGAAGGGCGCGATGGCGGCCAGTTGCTATCGGGGGATAGTCCGGGAATCCCACCGTGACGGGACGAACGAATGCAAATGCAGATTTCGAGCTTGCCGGCGGAGGCGGTATAATGCCGGTCTGTGACGGAGAGTTCGCGACGAGAGTCCGGCTCGGGGCGCTTCGGAATGAGGTGAACGACGTAGCCGGCGAGAGGCCCGATCCGTTGCATCAGACCTCGATAACCTCGTTAACAAGAAAAGAGCTGAATTACGATGACTTTCGTAGTGACTGAAAATTGCATCAAGTGCAAGTTCACCGATTGTGTGGACGTTTGCCCGGTCGATTGCTTCCACGAGGGTCCCAATTTTCTCGTGATCGATCCGGATGAATGCATCGACTGCACGCTCTGCGAACCGGAATGTCCCGCCAATGCGATTCACTCCGAGGATGAGGTGCCGCCGGGTCAGGAGCAGTTCATCCAGTTGAACGCGGAACTCGCGAAGATTTGGCCCACGATCACCGAAGTCAAGGAAGCAGCGCCCGATGCCGAGGAATGGAACGGCAAGCCGGAGAAACTCCAGTATCTCGAACGGTGACTGCGGTCGGACGGCGACGCGTTGTAGCCCCCGCCGCTCGGTCGATGTCGCCTGACCGCCGAGCTTCGGCGAAAACCGGGCGCGGCGGGGTCGAGCCAGGCCCATCGCAGCCGTGGTTCGAGCTTTGTCCCATCCGATCGGATTTCACGCGCTCCGGTCGCCCGTTCCGGGGCGCCACCGGGGCACCGGGAGTCTGGCGCGGCGGCTGCCAGTGAAGCTTCAGCAGCTGCGTTACATCTGGGAAGTCGCCCGGCATAAACTGAACGTATCGGCGACAGCCGAAAGCCTTTATACCTCTCAGCCCGGCATCAGTAAACAAATCAAGCTGCTTGAGCAGGAACTCGGCGTCATTATCTTTGCGCGCAGCGGCAAACACCTGACCGAGGTAACCGAAGCCGGTCAGCGTATCATCCAGGTGGCGGGCGAAATACTCGGCAAGGCCCAGGATATCCGGTCGATCGCCCAGGAGTATCTCGATAACATGGTCGGTGCGCTTTCCCTGGCGACGACCCATACCCAGGCGCGCTACGCCTTGCCGCCGGTCGTTCGAGAATTCATGGATCGCTACCCCGCAATCAAGCTGCATATACAGCAGGGCACTCCCGTACAGATTGCCGACATGGCCTCGCGGGGCGTCGTGGATATGGCCATAGCGACCGAGGCCATGGAATTATTCGATAACCTGGTGATGTTGCCCTGTTACCAGTGGAATCGGGCGGTGCTGGTGCCACGGGGACACGAACTGGCCGAGGAGTCCGATCTGACGCTGAGCGATCTGGCCCGGTTCCCGATCGTGACCTATGTCTTCGGCTTTACCGGCCGGTCTCAGCTCGATCAGGCGTTCGAGCGCGAAGGGCTGAAGCCGCAGGTGGCGCTGACAGCCGTTGATGCCGATGTCATCAAGACCTATGTGCGTCTGGGGCTCGGGGTCGGGATCGTCGCGCGGATGGCCTATGATCCCGAGCTTGATGCGGATCTGGTCGCGCTGGATGCCAGCCATTTGTTCGGACGGAGCATCACCAAGATCGGGCTTCGCCGCGACATGTTCCTGCGGGGCTTCATGTACGACTTCATCCAGTTGTTTGCTCCCCATCTGACACGGGAACTGGTCGACGAGGCCATGCATCTGCGCGACCGCCGCGACGTCGAAGCCCTCTTTGCGGAGATCCCGCTGCCTTTCCACTGAGCGGCGCGCAACGGGCGCTGTCTCCCGTCGCGCGGTCATCGACCGGCTCAGGACTGTGCAAAATAGCGTCGCAGGAATTCGTCGAAACTCACGTCGTCGTCCGCCTCGATCCGGGCTTGTTCCTCGATGGAACTCGCGGCCAGATCCTCGAGCCGCTCGAGCTTGCGGCCTTCCAGCGGACGCTTAAGAAAATACTCGGCATGTTCTCTGGACAACTGCAGCGCGTAGTCGGCGAAGGACAGTCCTGACTGCTCCAGTTGATCCAGAAGGCGAGCCGAAGGTGTGGCGTCAGGATCCGCCACCTTTTCGCGCTGCTGCTCGATGACCGGCGCGTACCGCGACTCCCGGTGCCCCTGGTCGAGAATCTCGGCCACGAGTGACATGCCGTCGAGGATTTCACTGGCCCACTCTTGCAGCGAGCGCTGAGTACCCCGCTGGGACAACGCGAAACCCGGGGTACGGCCACAGCAAGCCGTGGATAGCGCATTTTGGCCGGTCTCCAGCTTTTCGTCCGCACACAGCGGGGGGCTCTCGGCAATCAGGCAGAACAGCAGGAAATTCTCCAGGAAGTGGAGCTGTTGCAAGCTGACGCCATTCGGCTCAAAGCAGTTCAGGTCGACCGACCGCAATTCCAGGTAGTTTACCCCGCGCTTTTTCAATGCCAGAGTCGGCTTTTCGCCGGAGCGGGTGATCTGTTTCGGGCGGATCGGGCTGTAGTACTCGTTTTCGATCTGCAGCAGGTTGGCATTGAGCTGGCGATACTCGCCGTCCACCTTCACGCCGATGGCTTCGTAGGGCGGATAGGGTGTCTCGATGGCCCTCGACAGGCTGGCGACATAGTTTTCCAGGTTGTCTAGGCAGGGTGAGACCGACGACTGACTGTCATTTTTGTAGCCGATGTCGCTCATCCGCAGCGAGGTCGCGTAGCGTCGGTAGGCTGTCTTCGGCTCGAGTTCGGCGAAGTGATCGCTTTTCGTGCCGCGGCCGGAGAAAAACGATTTGCACAGCGTTGGGGACGAGCCGAAAAGGTAGAGGAGGATCCAGCCATGCCGATGGACGTTCCGGATGGCGCCGAAGTAACGGTCCGCGATGAAATCGCGCAGGGCGCCGCTATCGTCCTCAATCTCCCGGTACAGCGGCCAGAAGGCCTCGTCAACCGAGTAGTTGAAGTGGACGCCCGCGATCGTCTGCATCGCGCGCCCGTAGCGGTAGGCCAGGCCACGCCGATAGACGTGCTTCATCTGCCCGATATTCGACGAGCCGTAACGGGCGATCGGGATGCTGTCGTCCCCGTCTATGCGGCAGGGCATGGAGGCGGCCCAGAGCAACTCGTCGTCGAGGTGCTGATACGTAAATCGGTGCAGGTCGTCCAGGAAGGCCAGGGTTTCTGCCACGCTGCTGAACGGAGGTGTGACCAGTTCGATCAGTGCCTCGGAGTAATCGGTCGTGATGTGCGGATGAGTCAGCGCAGACCCGAGGGCCGCGGGGTGTGGTGTCTGCGCGATCAGGCCCGAGGGGCTGATGCGGAGACTCTCCTTCTCCAGGCCCTTGAGCCCTGTGCGGAGCAAGGGTAGGGCCCCCGTCCGCGCGAGGCGGGCGAGTTGTTTTTGGATGGATTTGATCACGAAGACAATGGTTTGCGAAGAAGTTGCCGTGCCGATGGGGGCCGGGCGCGGGAGTGGCCGGCGCGCGTGACGCTTACCAGCTGAAAAGAACCCAGCTTGGAACGCTCATTTCCCGTGTGACATCGCTTTTGCGCACGTCGAGGTTTCCGTCGCCGTCGCTGTCGATCATGTAGTAAGGCGGGCCGATGCTCGGCTTGATCTTGACCATGTAGAGCTTCCCATTGATCCGGTACTCCTCGACCGTGTCCGTGCCGCGGCGTGTGATCGTGATATCCGGATCCATGTTCCGGCCGCTTTCGACGGGAGGGGGGATCTCGGGTTGCTCCGGTCCCGGCAGCGGTAGCGGCGCCGTATCCTCCGGCGGTGGCTCAATGGCCTGAACCGAAGCGAATGGCATCAAGGCTAGCAAAATCAGGGCAGAACGGCGCATGGGGGTCAGTGGCTTGGCGCGAAGCGAACGCGCATGATAGTACATGAAGCCTCCTGCTGTCGCTCCGGTGGCAGCGGAAGACATCCATCCCCGCGAATTCCGCGCTGCCCCCTCGTTTCAACCTCGTTAGGTTCACGGTTGCTGTCTCCGTCCGCGTGGTGGTGCGCATCCGTCAAGTTAGAAATTTGTGATAACCTCTACGTAGTTGTAGAGGTCTTTACTCAAATGGATCACCACTGGTTGCTGCTCATTATGAGCCTCCCTACGCCACAGGCCAGTGCCCGAATGCGGATCTGGCGGGCCCTGAAGGCCGCGGGATGCGGGGTTTTGCGCGATGGCGTTTATCTGCTTCCTGCATCAGAGGTGTTCCGGAACTGCCTGGAAGCGCAGGCCGACGAGATCCGGAGTGAAGGGGGCACCGCTTATGTCCTCGCTTGCTCGACGGGTGATCAAGCGCAGGTAGAGGCGTTCACAACCCTGTTCGATCGCTCGGACGACTACGCGCAGGTGCTTGTGGCGGTCGAGGAACTCGCTCGAATGCTCGCATCCGAATTGCCCGTCGGGTTGCAGCGGCGCGTCGAGCGCCTGCGCCGCACACTGGCAGAAATCGTTGCGGTCGACTTTTTTCCGGGCGAAGCGCGTGAACAGGCCGCGAACGCGGTGGCCGCACTGGAGCAGGCTGTGTCCGAGCGATTGTCGCCCGATGAGCCGCGCTGCGTGCCAGGGAGTATCGAACGCCTCGACCGCGCGGACTTTCAGTCTCGCGTCTGGGCGACGCGCCGCCGGCCATGGATCGACCGGCTGGCGAGCGCCTGGCTGATCCGCTGTTTCATCGATCCGCATGCCCGGTTCCTCTGGCTGACTGCGCCCGGGGAGTGCCCGCCAGATGTGCTGGGTTTCGATTTCGACGGGGCGCGCTTCACACATGTCGGTGTGCGGGTGACCTTCGAAGTCCTGTTGGCCAGTTTCAGCCTCGACGGCGATCCTGCTCTGATTCGCTTGGGTGCCCTGGTGCGTTACCTGGACACCGGCGGCCTTCCGGTTCCAGAGGCGCCGGGACTGGCGGCACTGATCCGCGGCATGCAGCTACGCTGGGCGGATGATGACGAGTTGCTGGCCGAAGCGCAGAAGATGTTCGATTCGTTCTATCTGGAGTTCACAGGACCCGATACATGAAAGAAACCGGCCCGTCACAGGATCGTCCGCAGCCCGTGTCACGCACCCAGGCGTTCTGGTACTGGCTCAAACTTGGCTTCATCAGCTTCGGCGGGCCCGCAGGGCAAATCGCCATCATGCACCAGGATCTGGTGGAGAAGCGCCGCTGGATTTCCGAGAGCCGGTATCTGCATGCACTGAACTACTGCATGCTGTTGCCGGGGCCCGAGGCGCAACAGCTTGCCACCTACATCGGGTGGCTGATGCATCGCGGTTGGGGTGGCGTGATGGCCGGCAGCTTGTTCGTGCTCCCGTCGCTGTTGATCCTGATCGGCCTGGGTTGGGTCTATATGGCGCTGGGCCATCTGCCGGCGGTCGCGGGGATTCTGTATGGGATCAAGCCCGCGGTGACCGCAATCGTGTTGTTCGCGGCCTATCGCATCGGTGCGCGCGCCCTGAAGAACGGGGTGCTGTCGAGCATAGCGACGCTGGCTTTCCTGGCGATATTTCTGCTCGATGCACCGTTCCCGTTGATCGTGCTGGCGGCGGCGCTGCTCGGGGCGCTTGGTGGCAAGTATGTGCCGAAGAAGTTTGCGGTCGGTGGCGGACACGGTGCGGCCAAGAAGACCTTTGGCCTGGCGCTGATCGACGATGATACGCCGCCTCCGCCCCACGCCCGCTTTACCTGGGCACGCTTGTTCCGTGTGGTTGCCGTCGGGCTCATCCTGTGGGGCAGCGTGATCGGCTTTCTGTGTGTCCGCTACGGTTGGCACGGCGCTTTGACGCAGATGGGCTGGTTCTTCACCAAGGCCGCTTTGCTGACCTTCGGCGGCGCTTATGCGGTGCTGCCCTACGTGTATCAGGGTGCCGTGGACCATTATCACTGGCTGACGCCCACCCAGATGATCGATGGGCTGGCTTTGGGCGAAACGACGCCGGGACCGCTGATCATGGTCGTGACCTTTGTTGGCTTCGTGGCTGGGTGGTCACAGCAGTTGTTCGGCCCCGAACAGGCGTTTTTGGCCGGGGCCGTCGCCGCGGTCGTGGTGACGTTTTTCACCTTCCTGCCCAGTTTCCTGTTCATCCTGGCTGGCGGGCCGCTGGTCGAGTCCACGCATGGCAACCTCAAGTACACCGCGCCGCTGACAGCGATTACGGCCGCCGTGGTCGGGGTGATTCTGAATCTGGCGGTGTTCTTCGCCTACCACACGCTCTGGCCGATGGGATTCGGCGGGCGCTTCGAAATCGCTTCCGCGTTCATCGGCTTGGCTGCGTTGCTGGCACTGTTCCGGTACAAGAGCGCAGTCATCCCGGTAATCGTTACCGCGGGACTGGCTGGGCTGGCGATCACCTTGCTGAAACCCTGGGTATGGCCGCTTTTCCAGGCATCGGTCTGCGGTCAGTAGGTGGACTGAACCGCCCGCTGCCCGCCGACACAGTGACGCCCACAATTTGGGCCGGCAAGCTCGCCGAGTGGATCGGGCTGCTGCGTCACGAACCGGTTTCGAAGCGGGTCCTGGGTACGCTCGTGCGTGGCGAACGCTTCGGCTCAGCCGAAACCGCCATCGGGTGTTTGTGCGTCGGCCCGGTCCTCGGGGCAGCCGTAGCGGCGCTGCGTGAAGGACAGCAGGAAGATGGCTCCACTCAACATCGCGATCGCGCCGGTGATGCTGAGGAGCAGCAGCAGATGGAAATCATCGGCTACCTTCTGTACGTCGATCACGAGATGCCGTGACAGCGCCGTGATCGCAACGTAGATGAGAAACTGGACGGGCAACCGATGCGTCTTGAAATAAATGCCGACCATCGACCCCAGTTCGAGATAGATGAACAGCAGCAGGATCTCCTCCAGGGTGGCATGTCCCGCCTCCATCATCTTGAGATAGTCGTGTACGGCCGACCAGACGATGGTCGCGCCGATGCCGAACAGCGCCAGATAATGAAAGATGTCGACCAGGCCATCGCCGAATCTCTGGATGACGCGGATGCGGTGTTGCATGGGGCTGCCGTTTCCTGTTGGAGTGCGGTGAGTCGTTCACTACCCTGCATTTTAAAGGCACGGTGCAGCGCGAGCCATGGCGCGTCGGGTAGACTGCCGTCCCCCATCAGCCGTGGCCAGCCACCTCGGGCCGGGTACTACGCACTTACGACAGCGGATGTTCCCGGGCTGGGAAGCCGTCGCTGCCGCGCGCGTCAGCCGGTTGCCAGGCATCGGTCCAACCCTGTTCCAACTTGAGCAGGCACAGATCCGCCGGAGCCGGTGGCCCGAACAGGTGACCTTGCGCAACTTTGAGTCCTCGGCTGCTCAGATATTCGAGCTGTGCGAGCGATTCGACCCCCTTCGCGATCACGATCTGCCCCATGTTTCCGCCGAGGTTGATGATCGCTTCGGCGATCGCCGCCGAGTCGGCATCATCCGGCAATCCGGCGACGAACGAAGGGTCGATCTTCAACTTGTCCACCCGGAACGATTTCAGATATGACATCCACGAATAGCCGGTCCCGAAATCGTCGATCGAGACACTGACGCCCATATCGCGCAGCAAGACGATGGTGCCGGCGGCAGCCTCGGTCGATTCCACGGTCGTGCGCTCCGTGATTTCCAGTTCGAGCCAGCGGGGATCCAGCCCGGTAGTTTCGAGGATCTCGGCGACGCGGCGGACGAAGCTCTTGTCCGACAGGCGCGCCGCGGACACGTTGACGGCCACCTTCGACCGCAGCAAGGCACCGGCCGTCTGCCATGCCTTCATCTGCAGGCACGCGGCGTTCAGGACCCAGTCATCGATCGCCGGTAGCAAGCCGTTCTGCATCGCGACCGGCAGGAAACTGGCTGGCTTGACCAGCCCTTGCGGCGTGCGCCAACGGATCAGTGCCTCGACGGCAACGACTCGTCCGGTGGCGATCTCCACCTGCGGCTGAAAGTGCAGTTCGAATTGGTTCGCTTGAAGTGCCTTGCGCAGGCCCGCCGCCATTTCGAGTTGTCGGTTCGCACTGGCATTCATTTCGCTCTCGAAGAAGCGGACGTTCGCGCGCCCGGCCTGCTTCGCGTGATACATGGCGGTGTCGGCGTTTTGCAGCAGCGTGTCGACGTCTTCGCCATCGGCCGGGTAGGCGGCTACGCCGATGCTCGATGAAATCGCCAGTTCGTGATTGCACAGAAAATACGGCGTCGAGACGCTTTCGACGATGCGTTGGGCAATCAGGGCCGCAGCCGACCGGTCTACTTCGGGCAGGACGACGGTGAATTCATCGCCGCCGTGTCGTCCGACGGTGTCCATATCCCGTACGCAGGCGAGAATGCGCTCGGCGACGGATTGCAGCAGCGTGTCGCCGACATGGTGGCCCAGCGAATCGTTGATGATCTTGAAGCGGTCGAGATCGACGAAAAGCAATGCCAGCGTAGTATTTTGCCGACGGGCAGCGCGCAGTGCCTGCTGGAGCCGGTCCCGTACCAGCAGACGGTTCGGCAACTGCGTCAGTGTGTCGAAGTGGGCGAGATGTTCCAGGCGTTCCTGCACCGCTTTGCGCTCGGTATTGTCCGAGGCGACGCCAATATGGTGAGTGATGTTCCCGTTATTGTCCCGGATCAGGCTGATGGACAGCCACTGCGGATACACATCACCGTTCTTGCGACGGTTCCACACTTCGCCTTCCCATGCGCCGACTCGCTGCAGGGAGTGCCACATTCTGCGGTAGAAGGAGCGGCTGTGCCGGCCGGATGACAGGTAGCGGGGATTCTTCCCGATGACTTCTTCGGCCGAATAGCCGGTGATCGCCGTGAACGCCGGATTCACGGCGATAATGCGGTTTTCGGCGTCGGTCGTGACGATCGCTTCCTTGGCGTGCTCCAGGACGGCGGCCGACAGGCGCAGGCGTTCCTCGACCTGCTTGCGCTCGTGCACGTCGGCGTGGGTACCGATCATGCGCAGCGGGGCGCCGGCGCTATCGCTCTGCACGATCGTGCCCCGCGCATGCACCCAGCGGTAACTCCCATCTTGGCACCGAACACGGAAGTCGGCCGCATAGCCTGCCGCTTTGCGCCTGAGGTAACGGTCCAGGCGAGCCTGGGCGCGCGGCCGGTCTTCCGGGTGGATCAGTTGGTCCCAGGCCGTGGCGCTGTTCTCGATCTGGTCTGGGCGATAGCCCAGCAGGGCCTTCCACTCCGGCGAGAAGTAAATCTCGCCGGTCTGCAGGTTCCAGTCCCAGACCCCCTGTCCACTCCCCTCGAGCGCAAGCTTAAGACGGCATTCGCTCTCGGTCAGCGCGCTTTCCATCTGCCGCTCCCGTGAGATGTCGACGGCACTGCCGTAGGCCAGTTGAGGGGTGCCATCGGGCCCGAAAATCGTCTTGCCGCGCATTTTCACCCAGACACACCGTCGGTCGCGATGCCGCATCCGGAACTCGATGACATAGGGGTCGGGATCGGTTTGTTGCGTGTCGATGGCGCTCAGAACGCGCTCGCGATCCTCGTCATCGATCAGGCTGACGAATGCCTCAAAGGTGTTGGGTAACTCCGTGTCGCCGTAACCGGCCAGCCATTTCCAACGCGGGGACAGATAGGTGGATCCGGAAGCGATGTCACGCTCCCAGAAGCCATCGATGCTGATCTCGAGCAGACGGCGGTGTCGCGATTCACGTTCCTGCAGGGATTCGATCATCCGATAGCAGGCTTGGATGTCGAGCTCTTCGCGTTTGGTGAGCGGCGTATTGGCAGTCATGACGGCACCATGTCCTTCAGCGGTCTCCGTGTATCCAGGTTGTGTGCACCGAGCGGCAGAACAGGAGCCCGTGTGCGGGTGTTCAGGTGTCTCGCGTCGCCTGCGTCGGCGGGTCGTGGAACCCGTTGGGCGGGGACGGCGTAACTCCGCTTGAGGCCTGCCTCACGGTTGGCTGCGATTCGTGCAGCGTCTCGGAATGGCCTGAACACGGGGTTCGGGTGGAAACTAAGCAGGTGCCGTGCCATGCTCCAAGTGGCTGAATAAAAGAACGCCGTTCGGTTCTGCCCCAAAAGGTGTAAAGATTTGTGTCATCGTGGAGCGAGCGGTGAGCACCCTGTCGGCTCCGGTTGCGCCGCTCGATTCTGAACGGGCTCGGCCCTCCGCATACCATGTCTCTCGAGAGAGCGGGTAGGCGACCGACGGTGGGTTCTGCGTGTAGGACACCTCGAGGACCGCGCCGCTTGAGCGGAGCTTACACGACACTGCGTCGACGTGAGTCCGGCCGGGTGCACGGTGGCAGCGATCAGGCGCATCGGACCCCGCCGCGGCGGTGCTGCCATCCCCGTCGGAACAGGGTTTGAGGCCGTGGTTTCTGGCGGGCAAGTAAAGGGCATCGAGGCCGGATCGGCGCGGCATCCCTTCGACCCCACCGTTGGACAGCCATCGCAAGCCGCGGCACCGATGGCTGCAGTCGCGGCGGATGGCGTAAAATCGCGGCAACAATAAGGAATCACGGCGAATGCCCACGACCGAACGTTCCGCCCGGCATCGCGCCCGCGCAGTCGTTGCCGACCGACCCATGTGCATCAACCGATCACTGCATAGCCAGCGAGGGGACGCGAGCCGTTTCGCCGCTATACCGCGGTCGCCTTCGGACTTCCGGAACCAGTCCCGGCCGCCGGCAGCCCCGGAACCTTGCCGTCCTCGGGGCCATGCTTCCCTGCGAATCCCTCAGCAACCCCGGTCGCTCGAGTGTGAGTCATGAATGTGCTGGCGATACTTGAGGTGCAGTTTGCCTGGGGGGGCTCGGACGAGCACGCCCTGACGCAGCCCGTGACGCATATCGGACGAGCCGCCGATAACGACGTGATCCTCAACGATCCCCAGGTTTCCTTGCACCACGCCAAGCTCAGCTTTCTGGGCGGTCAGGCCTGGCTGATGGATCTGGGGAGCCTGTACGGCGTGACGGTCAACGGCCATCTGACGCCGCCGCGTACGTCGGTGATGCTGGATCCCGATGCCGAGTTTCAGATCGACGAGTTCACGTTCAGGCTCCGCAGCCCCGTCCAGGAAGATCTGCCACCGGTCTCGGAACGGGTCAGCCTGGGTTCGATGCCCGTGCCGGGGCTCGTGGCCAAGGTCGACGGACGTCTGCTGAAGTTCCCGCTCGACAGCCACACGGTCTCGATCGGGAGTACGCCGGACAACGATATCGTGATCCCTTGTCCGCGGGTCGCGCCTCATCACGCGGAGGTGCACTTGAGCGGGGACCGCTATGTGATTGCGGCCCGGGAGGGGGCCCCGTCGCTGCTCGTCAGCGGAGGGGAAGTGCGCGAGCACGTGTTCGAGCACGGCGACACCGTCGGTCTGGGCGATCCCTCGGTGGCGCTGCAGTTCCGCGCCAGCCTCGGCTTCATCGCGGTGTCCGGAGGGGCGACACCCGGCGAGGCGATCGAAATCGATCTGAAGGGCCAGGACCTGATTGCGGTTGGACGCGCACCCGACAATCAGATCGTGCTGGATCATCCCCAGGTGTCGCTGCATCACGCGCTGCTGGAGCGGCGCGGCTCGCGCTACCGGATCCGTGACCTCAAGAGTACCGGCGGCGTCTTCGTCGGCGGCAAGCGCATCGAGGACGAAGCCTGGCTGCGAGAGGGCGACGAGATCCGGATTGGCGGTATCCGCCTGATCCTGCATGAGGATGGGCTGGAAGAGTACTGGCAGGAGGGGCTGCGCCTTGACGCGCGGCACCTCAACAAATGGGTGTCGGTCGAGGACAACCTGCTGCAGGACATTTCGCTGTGCATCTGCCCGCAGGAATTCGTCGCGCTGGTGGGCATGAGCGGTGCCGGCAAGTCCACGTTGATGGATGCCGTGAACGGCTTCCGACCTGCCACACACGGGCAGGTCTCCGTCAACGGGATCGATCTCTACGCCAACTTCGATCTGTTCCGGAACGACATGGGCTATGTCCCGCAACGGGACATCGTCCATCAGGAATTGACGGTCTACAGCGCGCTCGACTACGCCGCGCAGCTGCGCATGGCGCCCGACACGGCGCCGGCCGAGCGACATGCCCGCATCCGCGAGGTGCTGGACGATCTCGATCTGACCGAACGCCAGGACATGCCGATCCACCAGTTGTCGGGAGGCCAGATCAAACGGGTCAGCATCGGGGTGGAGTTGCTGACCAAGCCCCGGCTGTTTTTCCTTGACGAACCGACCTCCGGCCTCGATCCCGGCACCGAGCACGAGATGATGAAGCTGCTGCGGAAACTCGCCGATCAGGGGCGGACGATACTGCTCAGCACGCACGCGACGAAGAACGTCATGATGTGCGACAAGGTCATTTTCCTCGCGCGAGGTGGTCATCTGGCGTATTTCGGTCCGCCGGAAGAGGCCTTGCCGTACTTCGACCAGTTCCGTTCGGCTCGCGAGCGGCGTCGGGAAGATATCGAGTTCGACCACATCTACGGCATCCTGTCGGACGAGGCGCGTGGGACCCCTGAAGCCTGGAGTCAGCGCTATCGCGATTCCCGGCAGTATCGCGAGAACATCGTCGAGCGCCTGAACGGTCAGTCCTCGCCGGTTGCAGCGGCGGGCGAACGACCCAAACTGCACCGGTATGCCGGGACCTTCCGTCAGTTTCTGGTGCTGTCGGCCCGCAATCTCGACATCATGCGGCAGGACCGTTTCGGCCTCGGGCTGATGCTGTTGCTGGCGCCGGTCATCGGCCTGATGGACTTCATCTGGGGCAGCACGCTGTTCGATCCCGAGCGCGGAGATCCGACCAAGATCATCACCGTGCTGTTCATGGCGGGGCTGATC
Source organism: Methylotetracoccus oryzae (assembly GCF_006175985.1). GTDB lineage: Bacteria > Pseudomonadota > Gammaproteobacteria > Methylococcales > Methylococcaceae > Methylotetracoccus > Methylotetracoccus oryzae. Next base: position 35,773 of record NZ_SRSH01000012.1, read on the forward strand.
GCGGTGATGGTCGGTGCCATGGCCAGCGTGCGCGAGATCGTCAAGGAAGTCGACATCTACAAGCGCGAGCGGGCGATCAACCTGAAGGTGACGTCTTATGTGCTCTCGAAGGTATGGGTCGGTGTCTGCCTGTCGCTCTACCAGGCGGCCGTGTTGCTGGCCTGCAAATGGTTCTTCGTGTTGTCCTCCAGCGGCCTGTCGCCCCCCGATTACGCAGGCCTGTTCCTGACGCTGTTTCTCGGTACCCTGAGCGGGTACCTGATTGGCCTGTGCATCAGCGCTGCGGCGCCGAATCAGAACGTCGCGATCCTGCTGGTCGTGGTCGTGCTGGTGCCGCAGTTTCTGTTCGCCGGCGCGCTGTTGCCGCTGGACCTGATTCCAGGCGGCGAGAAGATCAGTGCCGGGGCGACGTCGCGCTGGGCCTTCGAAGCAATGGTCAACATCACCGGTGTGGGCCGTGATCTGGTCAAGGACCCGTGCTGGAAGGCGGTGCAGCGCAACCAGCAACATCCGTCGGACCTCACCGAGGAACAGCGGGCGCAATGTGCGTGCATGGGGGCGCGCATCTTCGACGAATGCCGGTTCCCTGGGGTGCGTGATCCCGATTACTACGATCAGACGATGTACCAGGTGCTGGTGCGCGGCAAGCCAAGGGAGCCCGCAGCGCCGGTCGTCCCGGCCGAACCGCCGCGTCCGGCAAAGCCGCGCGGCCTTCCCGCGCGCCCGACCCCGGCCGACCAGCAGCGCTATCAGCGCGACATGCAGAGCTATCAGGACCGCATGGACCGCTATGAGAAGCGGATGACGGACTACCGCAACGGGATCGATGACAAGACCGACAGCTACAAGGCCGCGATGAAGGAGTACGCGGCCCGCATGGAGGACTGGCAGAAGGCCCGCACCAAGGTTGCCGCGGTGGAAGGCATGATGGAATCCGTCTACGACAAGTACGGGCAGGCCTTCCGCGGCAGGCCCGAAGGCCGCTGGCTCGCGATGACGGCCATCATGGTCGTCGTCTTCGGCCTGATCCTCGTATTTCAGAAACGCAAGGACACCGTCTGAGCGCGTTGCGTGGGCGGCGCCGGTTCGCCCGCGACTATTGTCGTTTCGTCCCGCCAAGGTAGCGAGCGCCACGCGCACGGCGCGCGCTACGAAATGCTCGCCGCGATGCGTTTGGGTCGGTTCCGACCCTCGAACCGTGCGCCATGCGCCTGCAGCGACACCAGGAGTAGAATCAGATGCCTGTCGTCATGCCGCAGGTGTGCCATGGATACCTCGCCCCATAATCTCCGGACGCTTTTTCGGCAACTGGGTTTATCCGATCGCTCACAGGACATCGACCGCTTCGTGGTCGAGCACAGGCTCCCGACACCGGCCCAGCCGCTTGCGGCCGCACCGTTCTGGAGTCCGGCGCAGGCCGCGTTCCTCCGGGAAGCCATCGAGCAGGACTCCGACTGGTGTGAAGCGGTCGACGAGCTCGACCGCATGCTGCGCGGCTGAGTGTCGCGCCGGAACCCGGCGCGATCGCCCCTTGGAGTCCGCTCTACACTGACGCTCCGGCACCGCTGCGGTGGTGCCCGGACTGCGGCGTCGGACGACCTTTCCCGCTTCGAATTGACCCGTTGCGCTCTCGGGTCCCCCTTGTGTGCGGCAAAAGTGCTAGGCGGAGTTGCCCTTGAATTCGTGTGGCCTTGTCACCATCGTAGCGTCACGTGAGGGGTGATGCGGATGGTACGAGCGGTGCCGCCGCCACCCGGCCTTTTCATCCATGGGCCCTGTGGAGGTACCAAAATGTATGAGTCATTACTGCGCCTGCCGGTGGATTTCTTCTCCGAGTTCGACCGGATTCAACGGGAGCTGAACCAGGCATTCGGCGGTGCCGGTGCGCCGACGAGCATTCGCGCCCTGGGGCGGGGTGCGTTTCCCAGAGTCAACATCGGCACCAGTGCCAAATCGGTGGAAGTCTACGCGTTACTGCCGGGCGTCGATCCGGCCAAACTGGACGTGAGCGTCGATCGGGGGCTGCTGACCATTGCCGGAGAGCGGGCGAGCGATTTACCGGCCGCCAGCGACAAGGTCAGCGTCTATGCCGACGAGCGCTTCGCAGGCAAGTTCAAACGCACGGTCAGCTTGCCGGACGATGTCGATCCGGCCGCGATCGAGGCCAACTACCGCGACGGCGTGCTGCGCGTATCCATACCGCGTCGCGAAGCGGCCCAGCCGCAGCGTATCGAAGTGAAGTGAAAGGCAGAGGATCACACCCATGAGCGAGAAACAAGACGTGGCAAAAAGTGATGTTGCACAGCAGACGCAGGCGGTGCTGCCGCCGGTCGACATTGTCGAGGATGAAGCCGGTATCCGGTTGACGGCAGATTTGCCGGGCGTGCCCAAGGACCAACTGTCGGTGCGCACCGAAGGTCAGAGTCTGCTGATCGAGGGGCAGGTCGCAATCGACACGCCGGAGGGCATGGAACCGGTCTACGTCGAGACGCGGTCGCCGGTCTACCGACGCACGTTCAACCTGAGCCGTGACCTCGATCCGACGAAGATCGAGGCCGCCTTCCGCGACGGTGTGCTGACGCTGCGGATCCCGAAAGCCGAGCATGCTCAGCCCCGCAAGATCGCAGTCAGCGTCGTCTGACCCCCCGCGCCCGGCCGGACGACGGCCGGGCCTTCCTCCCTGAGCCCGTCATGTCGGAGGCCCGAACCGCGCCGGTATTGTCGGGGAAGACTAGGGTATGTGTTCCGCGCGATAGCGGAAGACGGTCAGGGTGTCCGACCAGTATTCCGCAGGCAGACCGGCCTTCTGCTTCAGATGCCTTACGAAGCGGTGAGGCTCGGGCAGTGATTCCCAGACAGCCGGCAGGAAGGTTGCGCGGCGCGAGCCCTCTTGCAGGATCAGCCCGTCTTCACCAGGGCGGAGCTGTCGCAGCAGATCGGACTCGGAAGCCGCTTCCACCGGTTCGGGGTGCGTCAACAGCGACAGATGAATTTCCAGATCGGCGAACTCATGCAGCGCGACCGGCGGAAAGCGGGGGTCGCGGAACGCGGCCGCATACGCATTTTCAGTCACGTCGGCGATGAGTGGACGATGCGCTTCCAGTGAGCCGATGCAGCCCCGAAGCGTGCCTTGTCGCTGCAGTGTCACGAAGCTGGCGCGGTGCTCCCGTAACTCCGGAGGGCACTCATCCAGGGGCGCTGCCAGGGGTCTGCCGTGCTGAAGCCCAAAGCCGATCGATGCCCGCGCCAGGTCAAGCAAACTCAGCCGCACTGCCGGCGCCAGCGGCGCGTCGAACTCAGCCAAGAGCGTAGGCCCCGTAACCGACGACCCGGTCCTTCGATCCCGCAGTGTCGCCCGAATTCCGCAGGTCGATCGTCTCGGCTCTGAGCCCGTGCCGGCTCGCGGCAAGCAGCAGCCCGCTGACCGGCAGGCGGCCACAGGCATCCTCGAAGGCGATGTCCTGCGGACGCAGCGACTCGATGGCCCGCGAGGTTGCCCGATCCATGCGTTGCGCCGTTGCATAGTCGTGGTAGTGACTCAGGTCGGAGCTGATCACGATGAGTGTCTCGTCGCCGCCCCAGAGACGGTCGAGCACCGTTGCGATCTCTTCCGGGGCGGCGTCGCCGACGACGAGCGGTATCAGCATGAACGTCTCCAGCGTCTCTTGCAGAAACGGCAGTTGCACCTCGAGGCTGTGTTCCAAGGCGTGGACTTCGTCCTGTACGTGCACGAAGGGCAGATCCGTCAGGGTGTCCAGGCTTGCGCGGTCGATTGTGACCTCACCCAGCGGCGAGGCAAAGCGGTCCGAACTGGGAATCGCGATCCCGCGGAAGGCGACGCGGTGCGATGGTCCCACCAGCACGACCCGTCGGATGCGGGCGCGCGCGCCAGCCAGGCGCCGGTAGGCGCTTGCCGCGATCGGCCCGGAGTAGATGTAGCCGGCATGGGGCGCGATGATCGCCTTGGGAATGCAGCCGGCGTCATCCCCGGCGTCGAGCAGACGCGTCACGACCGCGTGAAGCGCGTGCTGATCGGACGGATAGAACATCCCGGCGACGGCCGGGGGACGCGTGGTAGTCATAACGACCTCCCTGATTCAGTCGTGCCCTTGGGAAGGCACTTGTGACCGCGGTCTTGACGTCATACTGTGGGCAATACGGGGTCACCGTCAACCGGCCATTCACTGCGAGGTGCCGCCATGGACACGCACATCGATCCTAACGAAGGCTTCCCGACCCGCTTCTGGCACAAATTGAGCGACGGGCGCGTGCAGTGCGACATCTGCCCGCGCCTGTGCAAGCTGCACGAGGGCCAGCGCGGCCTGTGTTTCGTGCGCGGAAATGTGCACGACAGCGTGATGCTGCTCTCCTACGGACGCTCCAGCGGCTTTTGTATCGATCCGATCGAGAAGAAGCCCCTGAATCACTTTCTGCCCGGCACGCCGGTGTTCTCTTTCGGGACGGCGGGCTGCAATCTGGCCTGCAAGTTTTGCCAGAACTGGGACATCAGCAAGTCGCGTGAGATGGATTCCCTGATGGATCAGGCCAGCCCCGAGGCGATTGCCGCAGCGGCCAGATCCTTCGGCTGTCGCAGCGTTGCCTACACGTACAATGATCCGGTCATTTTTCACGAGTACTGCATCGACACGGCGCAGGCCTGCCATGCGCTGGGCATTCGGTCCGTGGCTGTCTCCGCCGGCTATCAGTGCCCCGAGCCCCGCGCCGAATTCTACGCTCACATGGATGCGGTCAATATCGACCTGAAGTCGTTCTCCGAAGACTTTTACCGCCGGGTCTGCGGTGGTCATCTCGAACCCGTGCTCGAAACGCTGCAGTACGTCCGCCATGAAACCAAGGTCTGGCTGGAAATCACGACGCTGCTGATCCCGGGGGAGAACGATTCGGAGCAGGAGCTGGAAGCCCTGACTCAGTGGGTCGTCGAAAGCCTGGGCCCGGACGTCCCCCTGCATTTCTCGGCGTTCCACCCGGACTGGAAAATGCTCAACACGCCCCCGACATCCCGCTCGACGCTGTCCGAAGCGCGGCGCATCGCACTGAAGAACGGCCTGCGCTATGTCTACGTCGGCAACGTTCACGACAAGGCCGCCGACAGCACGTATTGCCACAAATGCGGCCAGTTGCTGATTGGCCGTGACTGGTATGAACTGTCGGAGTGGAATCTGACCCCCAAGGGAACCTGCAGTGCCTGCGGGGAGCCGTGTGCTGGTGTGTTCGAGGCTTCCCCGGGCGATTGGGGTGCACGGCGGACTCCCGTCAGCCTGGCACACCGGACATGATGTCAGCCCCGCTCCCTGCAGGACCCGCCTTGTCGGCGCCTGTTCACGGTCCATGTGCTGGTTCCGGGCTCCATGACCATCCAGCAAGGGCATGATCTGGCGCCGATCATCGAAAACCTCCCCCGCGCGGCCCTACCTTAATCCTCTGATCGTCACCCAATGTGGAACTGCTCGACGATCCTGCCTCATGCGCGCATGGGACCGTGTCGGCCGGCCTCGACCCGATCGGTGGGTTGTCCTTCGGCGGACGATGACCGGCGTTGCCGAGTTGCTTTATCCTTCGACGATCCCGGTTGGCCTTCGGCACCGGATCGACGGTAATCTCACACGCGGGGTCTTGCCACATTCGGCTCGGTGCTGCCGTCGACCCGGCCCCGTTTTCATTCCAGGGGGGCGGGCAGGAGACATCCGCGGTAGCGGTGGCCGGACCCTCTCTGGACGACCGTCACCGACCCATATCCCCAGGCTTACTCAGGACTTCAGGCGGGAGATAGCAGCATGAAGCGAAAAGCGCGCGTTGCGTTGGCCTTTCAGGGTGGGGGGTTCCCCGCCGGTGCCGTTGCTGCCGGGGCGGTCCGGCGTCTCGTCGAAGAAGGGGCCTTCGTCGACCACGATATCCACGCATTCTCGGGAACATCGGCCGGTGCCTTGGTCGCCGCGGCTTGCTGGGGGCATACGCTGAAGGGAAGTGTGGCCGAACTGCCCGACATCCTCAAACGGCAGTGGCTGCATTTTGCCTGGGGTATGGTCCCGAATGCCGGTGTCGCTCGCACCGAGCAACTGCTTGACAGCCTCGGGCGTCTGAACCCGCTTTACGACGCATACTCGGCCAACATCGTCCAACCCTTCCTCCGCTATCTGATGAAGGAGTGGGTCCTCGCCTACATCCCGGTGGAGGAACTGCGGTCGCTGCGTGATCGCGCCGAGCGCGTTCCGGGCCTGGCGCTGGGCGCGGCGGATGTGCTGACCGGGGATATCAAGGTTTTCACCGAAAGGGATTTTTCGCTCGAGGCCTTGCTCGCTTCAGGTTCCCTCGACGAGATCAATGGCCTGACCCGGATCGAGGATGGCCCGAATCAGGGGGTCTACTGCGACGGTGCCTGGGGAACCAATCCGCCGCTGGTTCCGCTGCTCGACTATGGCGTGGACGAGATCTGGCTCGTACAGCACTTTCCCAAGCGACGAGAGGCCATTCCGCAATCTCCGGCGGAACGCAAAGACCGCAAGGATGAGCTATGGCAGAACGCGCTGGTGGAGCACGAATTGCATTTCATCGGGAAGGTCAACGAGTGGCTGGCATCCGGGCAACTCAGAAACGATGCCGGCCGGTATCGGCCGGTGACTGTAAAGACGATGCCGATGCGGAAGGATCTCCCTTCGGGGTCGGCATTCGTCAATTCGCCATCCTTCATCGAGGAGATGATGGCCTACGGCCACGAGCAGGCTGCCATCTTTCTATGACGCGAGGACACTCGCTGCCGGTCTTGCCGATACGAGGCCCGATTCCGTGTCGTCGGGCGCATTCCATAATTGCCCGGTGCCTCCTCCGCCTGTTCGTCCTTAACGCGCGTCAACCAGCCCTCGCGGGGCGTCAGGCTTAAGCGGGGTGTCGATCGCCGGTGCCCGGGACTCGTCGGGCGGCGCTTTGCTGCGAGCGATGGGCAATGGCGCCCAGAGGGCCCGCGGGTGATCGCCGGCCTCGGGTCAAGGCAAGTTGCCCATGTCGGGACGGCCGGTCAACCGTTTCCAACTGCCTTTTTGCCAAGTCAGCCATCCGCCGTAGGCGATGCCGGCCCACGCGATGTAGACGATCAGTGACGAAAACATCAGCACCAGAAAACTGAGGACGATCAGCGTGATTCCATCCCAGGACTCGCGTTCACTGAGTCGGGCCTGAGTCCAATCCACCAGTGCGTGCAGCGTGGAGGCCAAGCCGTGAGCTTGCGGTTGTTGCATTCGAGATCCTCTGGCAAGTGGTCGAAGGCCGGCGCCCTGACACTGCGAAACGGCGCCGACGATTGGCGCAAGGTTAACATTTTTGGAGGATGGTCAGCAGCGCCGGCTCGGTTTGGCTTCCGGGCGAAGTCACCGGCTGCGCGCTGTGGCCTTGGCAGTAACCACCGCCAGCCGTTGCGCGGCATTGTGGATCACGGTGCCGCTAACGGGCGATGGTGGCGCGCGGGCCGTCCCGGTCGCGCAATACCGAGATCGCTCCCGTGTTGTTGATTGCTCCAAGGGAAGAGCAGGTTCCCGCCGCGGGTTGATTGCTCGTCTCGCGATGGCGCTGCAAACCCGCCTTTCGAGTGTCAGCCGAATTTACAATTTCTGCCGCCGGTAATTTCGACCGGGAGTCTGAGCCAGGCCCCACGCGGGATCCAAGCGCTCGGATGCGTCTGGCGTGATTTCTGCTTGATGTCAGGACGCAGGGAGCGACGCAATGCTCGGCTGTCTCTGCGCCCTGTCCCATCATCGATAGTTTGGAGCTGCTTATGCCGGCAATATCCGTGATCATTCCCGCATTCAATGCGGAAGACAGTCTTCCGGAGGCGCTGCACTCGCTGCAGCGCCAGAGCTTCCATGACTTCGAAGCGATCGTCGTCGATGACGGTTCCAGCGATGGTACGGCTGCGATTGCGGAGCGCATCGCGGCGAGCGATCAGCGTTTCACGGTACTGCGACAGCCGCGGAATCGAGGTGGGGCGGTCTGCATCAACAGTGCCCTCGATGTCGTGCGCGGTGACTGGATTACCGTGCTGGATGCGGACGACGCCTATGAGCCGAAGCGCTTGGAGACTCTGCTGCGGTCAGCGGAGAGGTGGGGTGCGGATCTGTTTGCCGACAACCTGCAACTGGTCGAAGACGGAACAGGTCGCCCCTTGGGGCTGTGCCTGGGCCCGGATCGCGTCCGCCGTGAGGGTCCGATCTCGTTCGAGGAGTTCCTGAAACTGGATGCGGTCGATCCCGGTGGCCGGCCCCGTATGGGGGTGGGATATTTGAAGCCGCTGATTCGTCGCGATTTCCTGAACCAGTATGGCATTCGCTACCGCACTGATTTGACGAGCAACTACGACGGCATGTTCCATGCCGAGTGTCTGCTCTGGGGTGCGCGTTATGTCCTCAGTCCCCGCGCGCATTACCGCTATACCGTCGCTCGTCCGGGCTCGATCGGCGTGATGTCGAAGGGGGCACGCTCGGTAACGAATCGACTGCAGCGGTGCCGTTTGTTGCTGGAACACGATCGAGTGGACCGCTTCAATGGGGCTGCGGGTCTGCTGCGACAGGAAATCAGAAACCTGCATCACGTCAAGGCATACGTGGAACTCGCCCTTGCCCTGCGCGGCCGCAACTATGGGGCGGCGCTGCGTTACGCCCTGACGCATTCGCGCGATCTTCCCTATGTGTTGAATCGGCTTTGCCACGCAGCGCTGCGCAAGCTTCGGAGCGAACAGCAGGGTACGGACCGTCTGTCGCCGCGGCGCATCGTGTCCATCTTTGCGCGCAACCTGGTGGCTCCGCGCCTTCCGCGTGCCTATTCGAGAAATCACAGGCATCCGCGGCTGTTGGAGTCTGAAGCCCCTCTGCGGCGCGGATAGGCCGCAGGGGCTCGCAGCGACGGTTCGTTTATGCCTCGCTGCTGAGACCTCCTAGAAGCTCCGGCATGGGTTCGTCGCAGCCTTCAGTGGAATTGAGTTCACGCCGCTCCCGGCGTCACGTCTCACTCCAGAGCCGCGATCGTGGTTCGCTCCGATCAATGGGTTCATACGCCCCCCTTGAGGGCATGACCGCCAACTCGGATGCCTGGTCTGCTGGCGCCCAGGTACTTTTCGCTCCGACGGTCTCATCTCGGCTGTTGCTTCCCCATCAGGTCGCTGATCCTGTTTGAGAAATCCCTTGTGACAGGTGCGTGCGGTGCCCCGTTGACAACACGATGCCCGCGGCGCATGCTCCAGCCTGCCATGGGTGGTGGGGCCCATCGGGTCATGGTCCGGCGACAGGGAATCGAGCGCCGCTCCTGAGGGACGTCGTCGAGCCGCCATAACGGCGGTAATGACGATAGCTAGTCCGGGGTTATCCGGCCCACCGCGCGGCTTCGCTTGACCCCAACTGCGAGGAGACCGCCATGACCAAGCGCGCCCTGTGCATCGGTATCAACGACTACCCCGGGACCGACAGCGACCTGTCCGGCTGCGTCAACGACTGCAATGACTGGGCTGCCGTGCTGGCGACCCGTGGGTTTGCGGTGGCCCAGTTGATCGACCGCCAGGCAACCAAGGCCAATATGGTGGCCGCAATTGGCGATCTGGTCGACAAGGCCGTCGCGGGCGACCGCATTGTGCTGACCTATTCCGGTCACGGTACCTGGGTGCCCGATGCGGACGGCGATGAGCCCGACGGTCGCGACGAAGCGCTCTGCCCGTGGGACATCGGCCAGGGCAAGGCGCTGCTGGACGATGAGTTGCGGGAGCTGTTCAGCAAGCGCGCGCGGGGTGTCCGGCTGCTGATGATCTCCGACAGCTGCCATTCCGGCAGCGTGACCAAGGGCGATGCCGCCGACCTCGATCCCGGTCTGCCCAGGGCGCGTTTCCTGCCACCGGAAGCGTGGCTGAAGGGCATCGCCTTGCCCGCTGAAACACCCAGGAAGCTGCTCGGCGGCATGTCGCGCACCACGGGTGATCTGCTGATGGCGGGCTGTCTCGATACTCAATACAGCTGGGATACGCGTTTCCACAACCGCCCGAACGGTGCCTTCACCTTCTATGCGCTGAAGACGCTGGCGCGCCTCGAACCTGAGGCGACTTACCGTGACTGGTTCAAGAAGATCACCCCCGCTTATCTGCCGACGAACCAGTTGCCCCAGAACCCCCAGCTTTTCGGTTCCGCCGCAGCGCGCAAATGGCCGGTTTTTGCATGACTCGCTGATCGAACCACGCCGGGGTCGCACAGCCGGTGCAGGTCGTTTGCGCTGCCAGTGACGGCATGCCCTGACACCCCCCGCCGCCCGCGGACCGGGGCCACTGCGCGCCCTGGCAAGGTCCGAGCCCGCTTTGAGAAGGAGTTCCCATGACCCGATCCTCCGCACCACTCAAGCTGCGTTTCCCCCTGTCCGCGCCGCCCGTCGACGATGGCGCCAACCTGCCCACCGTGCTCACGCGGCCCGCCAATCGCGGGGAAGGCTGCGACCTCTTGCAGTTGTTGCCTAACGTCACGGCTGTACGGAGCTGGCCGCTGGCGCCGGCGAGCCGCAGTGCCGACGCGCCCGAGCAGGCGGAGGCGGCGGCCGACAGCCGCCTCCTCGCGCTGGAAGCGTCCGACGGCACCACCGTTTTCATGCGGGCCGACGCGCTGGCCGAGCGTCTCGCGCGCCTGCACCCGGAGGCCGTAGGTGTCGACGGCGCGGTCGACCTGGCACGGTTGTGCGAGCGCTCGACCGCCACCCGCGGGACAGGTGACTGGCTCTGGCGGCAAGTGACCGAGCTGGCGATCGAACCCGATGCGATACTCGATGCCGCTCGTGATAAGGCCGAGGAGTGGCTGGGCGAGAAAATCGGCGACAAGCCCACCGACTGGGCCGTTGCCGGTGCGTCATGGGCTGGTGCCAAGGCCCTGATGTGGGCCGTCGAGAGCCGGTTGGCCGCAGAGCCGGGCTTGTACCGCTGGCGCAACGGCGAAGCCTTGTCCGCGGCCGATCGCATGGACCGCGACAAGCTGCGAGTCCTCGCCGGCGGGGGCACGCCCGCCCTGGTGTTCATTCACGGCACGGGTTCCCATACGCTCGGGAGTTTCGGCGAGCTCCCGGCCAGTGCTGCCTGGGTAGGGCTGGTGGAGCACTTCGGCGAGCACATCTACGGATTCGAGCACCGAACCTTCTCCGAAAGTCCGATCGACAACGCCCTGCAACTGTTAAGCGAGTTGCCCGACGGAGCGAGGATCAGCGTCGTGACCCATTCGCGTGGCGGGCTCGTCGGAGACCTCCTGTGCGTGAACCCTGACGATACGACGACGCCGTTCGACGCGTTGATCGAGCAGTATCGCCGCCGGCCTCGGCAGGATGAGATTGCGGCGGAAGATGCCGATCCGCGTCTGAAATCATGGCGCGAAGCCGCTGCGGAGCAGGAGCGCGACAAATTGCGTCAACTGCTGACCGCGCTGCGGCAGCGTCGGCTGGTCATCGATCGCTACGTTCGGGTGGCTTGCCCAGCGCGCGGTACCGCGCTGCTGTCCGACAATCTCGATGTCTTTCTGTCGGGCCTGCTGACCCTGGTGCGCAAGTTTGGCGCCTGGTCCAGCGGTGCGGTGGCCGGTCTCGTCGCAACGCCGGCGGCCGGCGTTGCGGCCCGGGCCGCGGCCGATCGCTGGCTGCATTGCCTGGCTCGGGTCGTGCTTGAGATCGCCGAGAAGCGGCTTCAGCCTCAGGTGGTCCCCGGGATCGAGGCGATGCTGCCCGAGGCTCCGATGGGCATGTTTTTGGGGCTGGCTCCGTGCCGCACTCTGCCGATGGCGATCGTCGCGGGTGACATCGATGGCGGTGGATGGATAAAGCGGATCGGGCTGGCCTTCACCGACTGGATGTTTTTCGATCGGCTGGACAACGATCTGGTCGTGGACAGCGCGTCGATGTACGCCGGTATTGCGCCGCGAGCGGAAGCCCAGGCGATTTTCGTGCAGGGCACTGAGGTCAATCATTTCCGTTACTTTCGCGACGCGACCGCTACCGGGCGCCGCCCGCTGCCGGAAGCGATGGTCCGCTGGCTGGTCGAGGAACGACCCGAGGAGTTGACCGAGTGGCAACCCCTGTCCTCGGTCTTGCCGGGCACGGCGAAGCCGGTATCCCGCGGCGGCCCCGTCCCGCTGCCGCCGAAGAATTCCCGCCCGGTGGTCGTCTATCTGCCCGGGATCATGGGCAGCAGTCTCTATGTGGCGCGGGGCGGCAAGAAGGATCACGTCTGGGTCGACCCGGACGATCTCGTATTCGGCGGGCTGGAAAAAATTGCCGTTGGCAAGCCAGCGATCCCCGAAGGCGTGGTCGATATGGCGTATGGCAAACTCGAGGAACACCTGGCCGCGCGCGGCTACTACGTCGAGACCTGCGCCTACGACTGGCGCAAGCCGGTTACCGAACTCGGCCGCGAATTCGCGGTGCGGTTGGCCACGGTGCTGAGCGACCATAAAGCTCAGCCGATCCGCATTCTGGCCCACAGCATGGGTGGACTGGTCGTCCGGGCCGCGTTGGCCAGCCGGCAGCCACGCGCGGACTTTTTCGGTCGCGAAGGCAACCGGTTGATCATGCTGGGTACGCCGAATCACGGTTCGCACCTGATGGTGCAGACCCTGTTCGGCCTGTCTGGCACGATACGTACGCTGGCGCGCTTCGATCTCAAACATGACATGGACGAAGTCCTGGCCATCGTCAGCGGCTATGGCGGCGCGATCAACCTGCTGCCGGCACCCGACTTCGTCGATGTCGGCAGCTATGCCGGCAAGCGCTTCTATGACCGGGCCGAGTGGGAGCGACTCAAGGAGGTCAACGACGATTCCTGGTTCGGCCGGAATCTCTGCGGCGTTCCATCCGCGGCGGCACTGGCCGAAACGGCGAAGTTCTGGGACTCGCTCGCGGACACCGATTGGGTTCGCCACTATGGCGAACGGATCGCCTACGTCTTCGGTCAGGCCGATGCGACGCCCTGCGGACTATCGGCGCTGTGGACCCCCGACGGCCGTATGCGAGAGCTGTTGATCGCCGAAACGCCCTTCGGCGACGGCTCCGTGACATGGGCCTCGGGTCGATTGCGCGGTCTGCCCGACGAGAACTACTGGTTAATGGAAGCCGACCATATGGGCCTGACCAGTACGCCCAGATTTTTCGGTGAGATCGAGGCCTTGCTGGAAGGTCGGATGCCGCGATTGAAGCGCTTGCCGGTAAGCCGCGGAGCCGGAGGGAGCGTGGACGGCGCGGTGACCACGCGCCGTCCCGGTCCGCCCCCGGGGTGGCCCACGGCCGCCGAGGTGCAGATGCGCCTGCTGGGCAGTCGGCCAGCGACGCTGAAGCCCCGTCGCGCGGAGCGAGTGCTGGAAGTGATGGTGCGCGGCATCGATCTGCGATTCGTCCAGATTCCGGTCATGTGCGGCCACTATCGTGGCGATCCGATCGCTGGCGCGGAAGGCGTGATCGACCGTCACCTGGTGGCCGGAGCGCTCGGCGAGCGTCATCGGCTCGGTATCCGTACGGGAGAACTCGGGACCGCAACCGTCGTGCTGATGCCGCGGACTGCCGCCCAGCGTCTGCGGCGCACCGGGCGTGGCGCCATCGTCGTCGGGTTGGGTGAGATGGGGCGACTGTCGGCGGACAATGTCACCGAGGCCGTGCGCAGCGGCGTGCTGAGCTACCTGTTGCACGCGTCGAACCGCTACAGCGAGGAGTGTGTCCAGCAGGATGGCGTCGTTGCCGACGGCGGGCCGCTGCCGCTGCGTCTGGCGAGCGTGCTGATCGGCACGAATTCCGCGTCGCAACTGGAGGTCGGCGAGGCCGTTCGGGCCATCGTGCTCGGGGTGCTGCATGCCAACCGCGACTTTGCGCTGAACGCGCCCGGGGGACGGAATGCCCGGGCCTATGTCGCGGGTCTGGAACTGGTGGAACTGTACCTCGACACGGCGATTGCAGCGGCCCGAGCGGTCAGCGAACTCGAAGCCACGTTGGGTCGCGAACTGGAACGGCTCGGCGCACGGCTTGAGGTGGCCGCGGAACTGTCCCGCGGCGACGGATCGCGCCACCGTCTCGATGTGATGCCGTTCACCGACTACTGGCCGCGTCTGACGGTGACCGACGCCGATCGCGACGAGCTGGGGTGTAGACCGGAGTGCTACACGCCGCGCTGGCGCAATCCGATTCCGCCGGATGCGATGCGCCGCCTGCTCGGGTTGTACGGGGTTGGCGATCGGGGAGGGCAGCCCGAACTGTCCGGTCTGCCGTTCGGTCTCGATCAGACACCGATTGTGTCGTTCGCCGAACATCTGCGCTACGCCTATCTGGGTGAGCGAGCCCGCGCCGAGGTCATCGTGCAGCAACGCCAGCCCGGGCTGATCGAAAAGCTGGTCCGCGATGCGCTGACCGGCCCGGCCAGCACCGTCTACGTTGCCCGTAGCGGGTTTGGCGCGACGCTGTTTCCGATGCTGGTGCCGCTCGAACTCAAGGCCTCTCTGCGGCGCGCGCCCAATCTGATCCTGATGGTCGACGAGGCGACTGCGAATCTGCCGTGGGAAATGCTGGAGGTGGACGGCACGCCGTGGGTGACCGAGACACAGGTCGTCAGGCAGTTTCTGACGGCCCGCTTCCGGCGCGAAGTGATTCGTGCCGAGAAACTGACCGCGTTGGTGATCTCCAACCCCAGTACCGAGGGCTACCATGCGCAGTTCGGCGGCCCCGGCTGGAAGCCGGAAATCGGTGTGGACGGTCAGCCCCTACCCGACCGACTGCCCGAACTGAAGGGGGCGGTCCGCGAAGGCGAGGTCATCGCCGGAGCGCTTGAGGCAGCCGGTTATGCGGTCGAAGCCGCACCGCCCGACTCCCGAGCGGCCGAGGTTTTCGCAAAGCTGCTGGCCCAGCCCTATCGGGTCCTCGTCGTGGATGCCCATGGTGTGTTCGGAAAGCGGGCCGCGGATGGCACTTACCGCAGCGGCGTCGTGCTGTCGGACGGACTGCTGCTGTCCGCCGCCGAGATCGGTTTGATGGCAACGGTGCCCGATCTGGTGTTCCTGAACTGTTGCCATCTGGCACGGGCCGGGGTTGGCGAGGGTGGCAACCGGCTCGCGGCGGGTCTGGCCCGCGAACTGATCGAGATGGGCGTTCGCGGCGTCGTGGCGGCCGGCTGGGAAGTGCGCGACGATGCCGCGCGTACCTTTGCCGAGACCTTCTTTCAACAGATGGTGGGGCGCGGAGTGTCCTTTGGTCGAGCCTTGTCTGAGGCTCGCCGGACTACATTCCAACTGCACGCCGATTGCAATACCTGGGGCGCCTATCAGGCGTATGGCGATCCGGAGTTCCGGCTCGCCACGGTCTCGACCGAGGCCTCGGACATGGACCGGCTGGTTTCGCCCGAGCAATTGCTGGACTGGCTGGCGCAGCGCCGCGTCGAGGCGGGAGCAGGCGAAGGCAAGGGCACGGACTTCCGGAGCATCAAGCGGCGCGTGACGAATCGCTTGCGCAAGGTCCCGGAGCCCTGGAAAGCGCGTGCGGATGTACTGGAAGCCTGCGCCCGGCTCTATGCGGAATACCTGCCGGAGGGATCGGAGGCCGCACGGCTGGCTTTCCAGGCAGCGCTGGCCGAAGACTCGCGGCAGGCGCCGGCGTCGATCTCGGCCATCGAACAGTTGATCAACCTTGAGGCGCGTGAAGGGGAATGGCGGAGCATGCCCGGTTCCAATCAGGATCTCGATGAAGCCCGGCGGCTCGCCCGCAGTGCCGTCAAGCGCATTACGGCCCTGGAGGATCTGACCTCCGGCGCCGCGGTGCCCCTCAACGTCGAGCGGCAGTCTATCTTCGGCAGTGCGTACAAGCAGGCTGCCGCCGTCGCCTTGCGGGCGGGGCAAGGCTGGGAAGCGGTTGAAGCCAGCCTCAAAAAGGCTCGGGAGGCCTATGCCCGTGGTGAAGGCGACCCGTCCGTGCCGGGTTGGAACCCCTACGCCTGCCTCAACCGCCTGCAGCTCGATGCGGTGCTCGGTGCCCCTGCGGACGATGCGTGTCGCGTCGCGCTGGCCCGGTGCGAGCGTGCGGCGCGGAGCCGTTTCGCCGCGACCTACGATTTCTTCGATGGCGTCATGGCGGCGGACACGGCAGTCACCGAGTGGTTGTTCGACCGGAAGCCGCCGCGCTCGGAACGCGCGCAGGATGAGGATGCGGATCGATTGCTCGCCATTTATCGGGGTGCGTTTAAGGATCTGTCGGCCTCGGGACGTCAGCGCGACTCAGTCGTAACACAGCTTCAGCTTGTGGCGGAGTTCCTGGAGGCACGGGGCGAAAAGGTGGAGAAGGGCGATCGTGCGCGCAGTGCCGTGCTACGCCGTTTGGCCGCCCAACTCGGCGGAATGGCCGACCCCGGCCACGGGGCGTCAGCGGAGGCCGTGCCGGTCCCGGATCACACAGGGGAGGCAGCGAACGACGCACCGCCGGACGGCGAGGAGCCAGGGCGGTAAGCATCTTGGTGCCGCCTTCCATCGACGTCTCCCCTACGTTGCCGTACGCGAACCGGTAGCCAGGCTGCCTCGATCCTGTCGGACCTCGTTCATGGTGGGGCCGGCGATCGATCGGGCAGGCCCAATTGCAACAGGGCGCGTGTCTGTTCCAGGATGCGCGACTTCACTTCGGTATCGAGTCGCTCCAGCCAGCGATGGGGTATGGCTGCGGCACCGTAGTGGGCCCCGGCCAGCATGCCCGCCAAGGCGCCCACGGTGCCGGCGGCCTGGCCGCGGTTCACGGCGCCCGTGACGCACGATTCGAAAGAATCCGTCGTGAAGACGAAGTGACAAACCGTTTGAAATGTTTCGACGACGTAGCCGCTGGCGCGACCCGGATACGGGTCGAAGCGGAATGCGGGATGGGCTGCAACGAGCCAGTTCGCGATCCCTTGGCAAGCGGCCAGGCCCCGACCGTGAAGCAGTGCGAGGGCCATCAGGGCGACCGCCTGGGTCGCGGCGTCGGAATAGGGGTTGTTGTGCGTGATGTGGCTTTGCTGGAGCGTCTGCGCCATCAGCCTTGACTCGTCGTCCAGGTTCAGCAGGACCAATGGCAGATTGCGGACGCAGGCCGCGCTGCCGGCATCGCGCACGTTCACTAGGCCGGCCACGGTGCCATGCAGCAGGTAGCGGGTGATGCCGCGGCGACAGGCGCGGCCGACATCGACCGGTCGCGCCCGAAACCAGTCCACGAAACCGTCGGCCACGGACTTCAGATCCCATCCGCCGTGTGCGATCAGGGCCTGGGCCAGCGCCAGCGACATTTCGGTCGCATCCGTCACCTGACCCGGTTTCAGTTCCAGCCAACCGCCACCGATCATGCGGTCGTGAATGCCATGCCGCTCGCGGATTTCCTCCGGCGTCAGATACTCGACGGTTGCCCCGAGGGCGTCGCCGATGGCCAGGCCGAGGTAGGCGCCCAGCGCTCGGCGTCGCAGGGGCAGATCAGGTTCGGGCATCGGCTGCTCCGGGTTCGGGTGGGCGTGTGGGCCGGCCCTGCGGGCCAGGTGTCTTTCTGTTCCGTCTGATGCGGCCGCACCGGGCTTGGGACCGTCGTCGCATCAGGTTCGGCGCGCGTGAGTCAAGCCGCGAACGGGTCCAGCAATCGCGCTTCGACCGCCGCGATCGTCGCGTCCGTGGATACGTGGTGAATCACCTGCCAGCCGCGTTGCGCGCCGGCCGCCACGTTTTCGGGAAGATCGTCGATGTACAGGATCTCGTCTCCGCGGCATCCGGTGACGCTCTCCGCCGCTTCGTAGATGGCCGGGTGCGGCTTCATCGCTCCGAGTTCGTAAGACAGGAAGTATCCGTCGAAATGGGCGAAGAACGGAAAGCGGGCTCGAATCTGCGTGACGGCCCAGTCGTTGGTATTGGAAAAGATCCAGCTGCGAATCCCTGCCGCTCGAAGGCGGGAGTGCAGGGCGACCATGTCTGTGATCTCGGAAAAGATATCGCTGAACGCCAGGCGAAAGGTCTCGCTGTCGCTTCGATAGCCTATGCCTTGTTGAACCTCTTCGAAGAACCGGTCACTCGTAATGTGCCCGTGTTCGTACCGTCGCATGACATCCGTCGAGGCGATGAAGCGTGCGATTTCATCGGGTGTCGCGCGGGCATCCGCCGCGATGCGCTGCAAGGCGTCCTGCCAGTCGAAGTCGACCAGAACCTTGCCGAGGTCGAACAGAACGATCGTCGGTCGGATCATCGCGTACTGAATCTCCACTGACCTGATGATGGTGACGTGCCCGTATTGTAGCGTGCGGGCGGCGTTTCCTTTCCGACGCTCGCACGCTGCAGTGGCTGGTGACTCAGCGATGCGTCGGCAGCGCGGGGAATTTTTTCGGCGCGGGGACTTGAAAAGCCGACCCGCGTACATATATTGTTAGCAGCACTCGGTGGTGAGTGCTAATCACGGCTTTCACTACGACACCGTCAATCAACTCAACCCTCAACTCAGGGAGTCATTATGAAGATTCGTCCTTTGCATGATCGCATCGTCGTCAAGCGCCTCGAGGAAGAAAAGACCTCGCCGGGCGGGATCGTGATCCCGGACACCGCGAAGGAAAAGCCGATTCAGGGTGAAGTCATTGCGGTCGGCAACGGCAAGCTGCTCGACAGCGGCGAAAAGCGCGCCCTGGACGTCAAGGTCGGCGACAAGGTTCTGTTCGGCAAGTACTCCGGCACCGAAGTCAAGATCGACGGCATCGACTACCTGATGCTGCGCGAAGACGACGTCATGGGCGTCCTCGAAGCTTGATCTCGAAATTCGCTTGAACCCCGAACCAACGGAGGAAATGACTGATGGCAGCAAAAGAAGTCCGCTTTTCAGATGACGCGCGCCAGCGGATGCTGGCCGGTGTGAATGTCCTGGCCGACGCCGTCAAGCAGACACTCGGCCCGAAGGGTCGCAATGTCGTGCTCGAGAAGAGCTTCGGCGCCCCGGTCGTCACGAAGGACGGCGTCTCGGTCGCGAAGGAAATCGAACTGAAGGACAAGTTCGAGAACATGGGCGCGCAGATGGTGAAGGAAGTGGCGTCCAAGACGTCCGACGTGGCCGGTGACGGCACCACGACCGCAACCGTGCTGGCCCAGGCCATCGTTCGCGAGGGCTTGAAGTCGGTTGCCGCCGGCGCCAACCCGATGGACATCAAGCGCGGTATCGACCAAGCGGTCTCCGTGGTCGTCGAAGAATTGAAGAAGATGTCGAAGCCCTGCACCGACAGCAAGGCGATTGCCCAGGTCGGAACGATTTCGGCCAATTCCGACGACTCGATCGGCAAGATCATCGCCGACGCGATGGACAAAGTCGGCAAGGAAGGCGTCATCACGGTTGAAGAAGGCTCCGGTCTCGACAACGAACTGGATGTCGTTGAGGGTATGCAGTTCGACCGCGGCTACCTGTCGCCGTACTTCATCAACCAGCAGGAGACGATGAGCGCGGAACTTGAAGATCCGTTCATCCTGCTGCACGACAAGAAGGTTTCGAATATTCGTGACCTGCTGCCGGTGCTGGAAAAGGTTGCGAAGTCCGGCCGCTCGCTGCTGATCGTGGCCGAGGATGTCGAGGGTGAGGCCCTGGCCACGCTCGTCGTGAACAATATGCGCGGCATCATCAAGGTCTGTGCCGTCAAGGCGCCGGGCTTCGGTGACCGCCGCAAGGCCATGCTGGAAGACATCGCCGTGCTGACCGGCGGCCGCGTGATCTCCGAAGAACTGGGCCTGAGCCTCGAGAAGCTGGAACTGAGCGATCTCGGCAGTGCGAAGAAGGTCCAGATCAACAAGGAAAACACGACGATCGTCGATGGCGCCGGCAAGGTCGACGGCATCAAGGCGCGTGTCGAGCAGATCCGTCGTCAGATCGAAGAGACGAGCAGTGATTACGACCGCGAGAAGCTGCAGGAGCGCGTCGCCAAGCTGGCGGGCGGTGTTGCGGTGATCAAGGTCGGTGCAGCCACCGAAGTCGAGATGAAGGAAAAGAAGGCCCGTGTCGAAGATGCGCTGCATGCGACCCGTGCTGCCGTCGAGGAAGGCATCGTGGCCGGCGGTGGTGTTGCGCTGATCCGCGCGCAGGGAGTGCTGAAGGATCTGCAGGGCAAGAACCACGACCAGACGGTCGGCATCGCGATCCTGCGTCGTGCGGTCGAAGAGCCGCTGCGTCAGATCGTGTCGAACGCCGGCGATGAGCCCTCGGTCATCCTGGCCAAGGTCCAGGACGGTCAGGGCACGTTCGGCTACAACGCCGCATCGGGTGAGTACGGCGACATGATCGAGATGGGTATTCTCGATCCGACCAAGGTGACGCGTTCCGCACTGCAAAATGCCTCGTCGATCGCCGGCCTGATGCTGACGACCGAAGCCATGGTCGCGGAGCTCCCGAAGAAGGAGAAGCCGATGCCGGGTGGTCCGGGCATGGATGACATGATGTAATCCATCCGTCCTACGGATCGAAAGCAGGAAGGGCTCCGCCGGCGACGGCGGAGCCTTTCTTTTTTAGGGCATCCCATCGACTCATGGTGCTGTGCGCATGCTGAGCTATCGACACGGCTTTCACGCCGGGAATGCGGCCGACGTGTTCAAGCACGTCGTGCTGGGCGAACTCATTGCCGCGCTGCAGCGCAAGGACAGCGCATTCTGCTATCTGGACACGCACGCCGGCGCGGGCCGTTATGACCTGAACTCGGCCATGGCACGAATAAACGGGGAATTCCGTGAAGGGATTGGCCGAGTCTGGGGAGCGGCCGACGCCCCACCGGCCGTCCGGCGCTACCTCGAGGCCGTGCGGGCGATCAATGACGCCGACGAGTTGCGGTATTATCCCGGCTCGCCGCTATTCGTCCGGCAGTGGGCGCGCCCGGCAGATCGGCTGGTGTTGTGCGAGTTGCATTCGACCGAGATCGACGTCCTGCGCGCTCAGTTCACCGGCGATCGGCAGGCTGGAGTCCATCATCTGGACGGCTATCAGGGACTGAAGGCCTTCCTGCCGCCGCGAGAGCGGCGCGGCCTGGTGCTGTGCGATCCCGCCTTCGAGCTGAAGGGAGAGCGGGAGCGGGTCGTCGACGCGATCCACGCAGCCTGGCTCCGCTGGCCGACCGGGCAATACGCGATCTGGCATCCGATCCAGGACCGGAAAGCCACGGAACGGTTCTACCGCACTCTCCAGATCTCGGGCATCCGCAAAGTGTTGCGCACGGAACTGTGCACGGCGGAGCCCGGAACCGACCGGAAACTGCTCGGCAGCGGCTTGCTGATCATCAACCCACCATGGCAGTTGGACGAGCAACTGGCCTCGCTCCTGCCGTGGCTGTGGTCACTACTGAGCCCCGGACAGCACGGACAGTGGCTCGTCGACTGGCTATTCCCCGAATAATAACAAGGCTGAAGCGATAGTCGAGCCGCTGGAAATGGCAAGAGTCCGTTTCCGCGTGGCAACGGCGGCGTCCTCTTTCTTGACATTTTCGTGAATGCTATGCTCGAGCCGTAGGATTTCGAAGGAGCCAGCCTCCCGTGGCTGTGTGACCGGGAATCCCTCCCTAACGAAACCCACAGGAGGCTGTGCTTATGGCATCCGATTGTCCTGCTGGAGCTTTGGTTACGGACGTCAACGTCCGTGAGCATTTCAGGGATTCGATACACTCGGCTTTGTCGAACCAGAAGGTGGATGCTGCAGAAGACACGGTCTTCTACGTCGTCAATCTGCTGGCCCACTACACCCACGCCGAAAATCTGTTTGCCCGAACCCCCGACGGCGTCGACCTCAAGCCGCTGGCCCTGATCTATGCCGAGGCCGTCGAAGCGACGTCGGCGGAGCAGCGTCAGTTCGCTTTGAAGCGGCTCGGTGACGTCGCGCTGCTGATTTCCGGTCTGTTCTCTTCCAGCCTCAACCGGAAAGTCGTCGATGTCGATTACTACATCGCGATGGGGGGAAGTGCCTACGGCTTTCTGTGCGACCTCAGTCGTGGCACGGTACGCGGGCGGGCCCTGTCCGGCATTTTCGGGGAACTGTCCGACAAGTTCCCGAGCTTCGTCGACGTGCTGGCCGAAGTCGGCGAGAACTCGCGGCTGAGCTCCGACACCGACATCATGCGGCTTTACGAGATCTGGATACGCACCGGAAGCCGGCGCGCGGCCGAGCGTCTGCGCAAACTGGGCATCGAGCCGGTCGCCGGCTCGAGCCCGCGCCGTACCAACTGAACGGGGTCGGTGCCATGCGCTTGAATGTCCTGCAGCAAATGCTGGAAGGTCTTTACCACGTGGAGGTCGAGTACGCGGTCGAGGACTTCGTGATCACCGACCCCGACATCGCGCGCCGGCTCGATGAGAGCCTGACTCCGCGCGAGAACCGGGAGAAGCTTCTGGTCTCGCAGGATGGTGACGAGGTGCGACTCGCCTTGTATCTCGACAGCAGTATTCTCGGTTGTCTGGAGGAAGATTGTCCGCTCGACGAACTGCACCGCGACAACTTCGAGGACTTCCTGCTGGCACTGGAGGGCGTCAGCCATTTCCTCTACATGAGCTGGAATGCGAGCCGCGATCGCGGCGTGACCTTGCTCGAACTCGAACTGCAGGCCGAGGTCGACAAATACGTGCTGGCGTCGTCACTGTTCTCGCGTCAGCGCAAGACCCGTTCGTCCGAGCGCGTCTGGCGCTGCCTGTTTGACTCACCGGTGTTCGATCAGACCCTCGACGGCGAGTCCCGTACCCGCTACGCGGATGCCAGCCACTACGCGGGCCGGTTCTGTTTCAACCTGGAGAACAGCTACCTGAAACAGCGCCGCGAGGCCGAGATGGTGACTGAACTGCGAAAGTTCTATCGCCTGAGTCAGGCGGGGAAGATCAGCCACATTCATTCGGTGATGGCGTGACGCCGCCGTCCTGCCGCCGGGATGGGCTCGGCTACTTCTTGCCGCCGCCCTTTTGGCTCTCCCCGGGAATCTCGGGGAAGCAGCGAGTCTGCGCCAGTGCTTTGGATTCCTTCAACAGGTCCCGCAGGCGCTTCGATTCCGGGGGATCGCGAAACTCACCGCCCTTCTCCCCGGGCGTCGAGAACATGTAGGTAAAGGTCAGCGACTGGCTGTACTCTTCGTAGGACATCTTCGACGCGATCGTGTCGGCGGCACAGGTGCAGTGGTACAGGTTGTCGTAGTTCTGTCCGCCGCGTTCGAGCATGCATTGCAGGACATACTCGACGCGTGCGAGGGTCGGGAAATCGTTCACCGTTCGATCGGCGCCGGCTGCCGCGGGTGCCTCGCTCGTCTTCCCGGGTGCGGCTTCGCCGGGAGGTGGTGTTTCCTGTTGGCAGCCGGTGGCTGCCAGGGTCAACAAGAGTAGGGGATAAGCGCATCCGGCGTGCCAGTTCTTCATGGGTCTAGGAAATGTTCCGGGTTAGTGGCGAGCGGTGGTGTCAAGACTGTCGGAGCAGAACATCGGGCCGGTTCGCTCGGACGGGAAGGTGAAGCGGTTCAGTTCTCGACGGCGAAATCGACGATGGCCTTGAGTTGGTCGTTCATCCTGACCGCGAACTCATTCAACTCCGGGCTGGCCGAGTCCGTGGGCAACAGGTGGGTCGTCACGACGACCTTGCCTCCTTGCTGACGCACCGCGACATTACAGGGCATGTAGCGCACGGCTGCGGGTTCGATCTCGAGCATCACTCGGGCATGCGTCAAATTACAGAATTGCACCGTATCATAATCGGGAAACGGGATATGATCGCGTTCCCGGATCACGCTGCCGATCTTGTTGTGGCCCGTAATGCGGAAATTCCGCTCGGTGATCGCCAGGTTCAACTCGGCCATCACGTCGCCATACGGCTTCGTGGTCGATGCTTCGTAATATCCGGGCGCCGGCT
This sequence comes from Methylotetracoccus oryzae, assembly GCF_006175985.1. GTDB lineage: Bacteria > Pseudomonadota > Gammaproteobacteria > Methylococcales > Methylococcaceae > Methylotetracoccus > Methylotetracoccus oryzae. The sequence goes on from NZ_SRSH01000012.1 coordinate 59,641, forward strand.
TGGGCGAGGGCGCCGTGCTGCAGCCGCCGAGCAGGGCAGACAAGCCGGCGAGCAGCCAGGGGTCAGGCTTGACCATCGGGGCATCGTCTCCATTTAATTCGCGAATTATAAAGCCGCGTGGCCAATCCGAGCACCTTGTCTCCCGATCGTTCGCAAATCACGGGCATCGTGCTGGCCGGGGGGCGCGCGCGGCGTCTGGGCGGCACGGACAAGGGGCTGATCGACTGTCGCGGCCGACCGCTGGTTGCCTATGCGGTGGCGTTGCTGCAGGCCGTGGCAGGATCGGTGGTAATCAACGCAAATCGCAATGCCGAGCGTTATGCGACCTTCGGATATCCGGTCATCCCCGATGCAACGGATAACTTCGACGGGCCTCTGGCGGGTCTGCTGGCCGGTTTGGCTTACGCTCGAACGGGTTATGTCCTGACGCTGCCGGTCGATGCCCCGCTCATGACGGAGGCTGTGCTACGGCGGTTACCCGATGCGCTTGCGGCTCAGGACGCCGACGTCTGCGTGCCTGACGATGGAGTGCGGCTCCAGCCGGTGTTCATGCTGGTGCGCCGCAATCTGAAGTCCAGCCTGGAGGCTTACCTGGCCGACGGAGGTCGCAAGGTCGATGCCTGGCTGGCGGGACAGCGCCTTGCGATTGCCGATTGCAGCGACGTTCCAGCCGTTTTCGCGAACGTGAACGCGCCTGAAGACCTGGTAAGGGTAGAGCGCCTGATGCGGGAAGGCGGCCCGTTTCCACCAGCTTAGGCAGTGTCCTTCCCCTTGCTTTCGAAATCTGAAGCTTGCACTGCGCGCGCGCTTGCGGTATATGATCGCAGTTCTCTCCGTTGCGGCAGACGAAGTCGCCCAATGCCGGCGCGACAGCCGCCAAGCTAGCGACCCCACCCACCCACTAGCCGGACGCCGCTCCCTGCTTCATTCTCCCCGTGGGATTACGGAGGCCCGAAGTGCCGCACGAGGGCGAAGACGCGTGCTTCCGAGGGTGTTTTAGTGGTTGCCATGCGGCCTGACGGTCTGTCACCTCTCTGATTCCTCTTACTTTGTTCTAACTTTCCTCATTTCATGCAATCGACCGATACCCCTTTCTCCTTTTCCGATCTCGATATTGCCGCGCCGATCCTGCAGGCAGTCCACGAAGTAGGTTACGAAACGCCGTCGCCGATCCAGGCAGCGAGCATTCCTTATCTGCTGGCCGGCCACGACCTGCTCGGTCAGGCTCAGACCGGCACGGGCAAGACGGCCGCGTTTGCGCTGCCCATCCTGAACGCGATCGACTTGTCGCGCCGCGAGCCGCAGGCGCTGGTGTTGGCACCGACACGCGAGTTGGCCTTGCAGGTCGCCGAAGCCTTCCAGAGTTATGCCCGCCATCTTCCCGACTTCCATATCCTGCCGATCTACGGCGGCCAGGGCATGGACTCGCAGCTGCGCCAGCTCCGGCGCGGCGTCCATGTCATCGTCGGCACGCCCGGGCGCGTGATGGACCATCTGCGACGGGAAACCCTGGATCTGTCGGGGTTGCGGACGCTCGTACTCGACGAGGCGGACGAGATGCTGAAGATGGGGTTCATCGATGACGTCGAATGGATCCTCGATCACACCCCGCCCGAGCGACAGATCGCGCTCTTCTCGGCGACGATGCCGGAAGCGATCCGCAAAGTCGCAAAGCGCCATCTGCGCGAGCCTAAGGAAGCGAAGATCGAGGCCAAGACGGCGACGGTCGAAGCCATCTCGCAGCGCTACTGGCTGGGCTCCAGCGCACACAAACTCGACGCACTGACACGCATCCTCGAGGTCGAGGACTTCGACGGCATGCTGATCTTCGTGCGGACCAAACTGGCAACGGAAGAACTGGCCGAGAAGCTCGAAGCCCGCGGTTATTCCGCTGCCGCCCTGAACGGGGACATGAGTCAGGCGCTCCGCGAGAAGGCGGTCGACCGGCTCAAGAAGAAGACGCTGGACATCCTGGTGGCCACCGATGTCGCCGCGCGAGGGCTCGACGTCGACCGCATCAGCCACGTCGTGAATTACGACATCCCCTACGATACCGAGGCCTACGTGCATCGGATCGGCCGGACGGGTCGTGCCGGGCGCAAGGGCGAGGCCATCCTGTTCGTCGCGCCGCGCGAAAAGCGCATGCTGGGTGCGATCGAGCGCGCGACCCGCCAACGCATCAAGGAGATGCGGTTGCCGACGCATCAGGACATTGCCGAACGCCGCGTGGAACAGTTCAAGGAACTGGTCATGAGCACGCTGGAGGAAGAGGAACTGAGCTTCTACCGGCAACTGGTCCAGGAGATCGGTCGGGAGCAGAAGCTCTCGCCGACCGACATCGCCGCCGCGCTGACCTACCTCGCACAGAAGGACCGACCGCTGGTGCCGGCCGAGGGGCCGGACCTTTCCGAGATGCGCCAGGAGCGCCGTGAATGGCGTGAGGACCGCGGTCGCGCCGACACGGGTCCCAAGAAACGGGGTGCGCGCGAACGCGGTTTCGACGATGGCGGCACACTGTACCGCATCGAGGTGGGTCGCAATGACGGGGTCGCACCCAAGGATATCGTCGGTGCCATCGCCAACGAAGCCGGAATCCCTGGCAAGGCCATCGGCCATATCAAGCTCTACGACGACTTCAGCACCGTCAGCCTGCCGGCCGACATGCCCAAGGAGTCGCTGCGACGCCTCGAAAAGACCTGGATTCTCGGCAAGCAGATCCGCATCCGTCTATGGCAGGACGGCGCTGCGCCGCGCTCCCTGGACGAACGCCCGATGAAGAGGAAGAGCTACCCGCGGAAGAACGGGTAGCTTCGATTACCGAGTCGGCAGGGGCGCCGAGTCGGGGTCTCCGCCCAGCGTTCGGTTCCCGTTGCCGTCAAATCGGCTCAGCTGTTTGCCGTCGATCCAGACGGACGCCGGCTGTCCGTTCTCGAAGCACGGCGAACCGTCGACGCGGGCGATGAAGATCGCCCGCGTGTCGCCATGCGCCAGACCGCTGAAGGAGAAATGCACCAGCGTTTCGTGACCGAGGTATTCGGTCTGGACGATCGTCCCAGGAAGACCCGGTGCCTGCGGATCCCGGTTGATGGCCACGTGTTCAGGGCGAATGCCCGCGGTGTGGCAATCCGGGTCGGCGGTCAGCGCGGCTAGCCACTCCATGCCTGAGTGGCCGCCGGCCGCAGCGGCACACTCGGCCGCCCGCAGCAGCGTAACGCTCGGGATCAGGTTCATCGGCGGGGTGCCGATGAAGCCAGCGACGAAGGTATTGGCTGGCGTGTCGTAGAGGGCTTGCGGCGAGCCTGACTGTTGCAGATGGCCGCGCGACAGCACGGCGATGCGCTGGCCCATCGTCATCGCTTCTACCTGGTCGTGCGTCACGTAGATCATCGTCGTGCCGGTACGGCGCTGCAGGTCGACGATTTCGCCCCGAACCTGGGTGCGCAGTTGCGCATCCAGGTTCGACAACGGCTCGTCGAGCAGAAACACGGTCGGTTCCCGCACCAGCGCCCGGCCCATGGCCACGCGTTGGCGCTGGCCCCCCGAAAGTTGCTTCGGCAGGCGATCGAGCAGATCGCCGAGTGCCAGCAGTTCGGTTGCCCACGCGACACGGCGGCGGATTTCCGCCTGGGGAAGCTTGCGCATCTGCAACGGGAAGCCCAGGTTGGCGCGCACCGTCATCGTCGGATACAGCGCGTAATCCTGGAACACCATTGCTACATTGCGGGCCTGCGGGGTCCAGTCGTCGACGATGTCCCGGCCGATGCGGAGATGCCCTGATGAGGGTTGTTCCAGTCCGGCGACCAGCCGCAGCAACGTGGACTTGCCGCAACCGGACGGCCCGACGAAGACGACGAGCTCGCCGTCCCCGATCGCCAGATCGAACTCGACCAGGGCCCGGTAACCATTCGGATAGGTCTTGCCGACGTGCTCGAATGCGACACTGGCCATCGGGCCGGATCAGTTGAAGAAGTTCTCGAAGCCGATCAGGTCGAGGACGGGCTGAATGATCGGGTCCGCCGCGAAGCGCTTCTGGATCGCGTGATCGGCCAGATGGTCGGCGATCGCGATGAGGATCATCGCCTGGTTCAGGCACAGATGGACGTAGGCCACTTCGCCGGTGCCGGGGATCACGGCGTCGTAGAAGCCGAAGTCGCCATAGATCGCGTAGCGCTCGGCCAGACGGCGCAGATTGCGAGTCGCGGCTTCGGGTTCGGTCAGCAGCGCCAGTGCTGCGGCGTGGGGACTCACGGCCCCCTCGGGATAGCCGTGCGAGCCCAGGACGCGCACGCCGTATTCGCCGTATCCGTTGGAGCCCGGTGTCGAACTCGGGGACATTCCCCAAACCGGGTAGCCGAGTTCTTCGAGTGCGTAACGGCGCTGGATCTCGGTATGGATCGCGCCATTCCGTCCCAGACTCTCGGCCGCGTGCTGTTTCTCGTCGAGGACCAGGGTCGGCATCAAGGCCTCGAACAGACTGCCGCCCCAGGAGGGCACGTAGCGCAGCCCCTTCCATTCATACACGCCGCCGGTCCAGGTGAAACCGTGGTCGACCTTTTCCTTGCGGTCCAGCGGTACTTGGGTCTGCCAGCCGGCGTCGGGAGGAAAGGTGCGCATCATCGCGAACCAGTGCTCCCGCGGTACGGTGCCCCGGCCGATTGCGATCAGGCTGCCGATGCGCGATTCGGCGAACAGCGTGCCGTAGTGATCGGACGAGCGCTGGCCAGTGTCCACCGAATAACCCAGCGTCATCAGTTTGGCCGCTTCGTCGTAGAAGAAACGGTAATCGCCCTGGTCGATGATCCGGTTGCAGCGCTCGGCGAGGCTGGGGAACGTCTGCCGCGTCACCATGAGTCCCGCCGTCAGCCACGAAGAGTCGACGAAGGACAGAAAACTGCTGGTGGGTTGCAGGCGGGTCGTATTGTAGTAGTTGTAGAAAAAGCCATGCGCGGTGTCGAGCTTCGCCAGTGTGTTCAGGGTCGTTTCCAGCCGCTGCACTGCTTGCGCCTCATCGATCAGCTTCAGTTCGTAGGCGGCGATGACCGCGAGCAGGCGGAAGCCGATGTTGGTCGTACTCGTATAGTCGCCGATGCCGGGCTGATCGGCCTGGGTCTTCGCATACTGAATCCTGTCGAGGGGCAAACCGTGTTCCCGGTCGGCCAGCGCATCGAGTCCCCGCCAGGTGTCGCTAGCGACACGGCGCAGAAACTCGATGTCGTCCGCAGGCAGGTCAGAGGCATCGATGACGCTGTGTTCGGGCCAGCCATTGAGGCGCCACTGTAGCGGTGGTTCGGCCGGGGCGGCAGGCGGCGTCGCGTCGCCGCCCCCTGCCAGATTTTCGCCCGGGGTTCCAAGCTGCACCAGCTGGAGGTCGTCGACCAGATACGCGCCGTGGCGGACCGGTGTCTTGCGTTCATCCAGGCCGAACAACAGGTAAGCCATCGGGCGCCATTCCTTCAAACCTTTCAGCTTTTTCAACGGTATTACGATTTGCTGCCAGTCCGGACCGACGTTCGGGATGGCATAGCTGGCCTCTTCCCACGCACCCGCGGTCTTCGGTGCGGCCCGTCGGAACTTGACCGTCAACCTGGGGCTGAAGCCCTCGCCGTCGTCGCCCTTGATCCAGAAGCTCAGTTGATCGTAGGCTGAGAGATCGAGCCCCATCAGATTCTGGCCCAGGCTGTACTCCTGCTCGGGTGCGCTCCCTTTCGAGGGTTCGTCGGGCAGGCGGTAGGTCAGGCGCAGCGCCTGCCCCCCGCGGTCCGATGCAGTCAGTTCGTAGCGAAACCCGAATTCCGATTCGGGCGGGTCACGCTGCCAGTCGACGGCGATCGGCCGCCCGCCGGGTTGCTCGAAGTCGGCCAGCACCAACTGCTTGACCGGCGCCTGCTCGGCGGCGGAGACGGGATCGGCGGGCCACTGTGCAGCAGCCAGGCTGAGGAGTATCAGGATGAGCGGACGGACCATGTTGTCGTTGGAGCGAGTGGTGTGATCGTTTCGAGGGATGGAGGCTTGCGGAGAAACGGCCGTTGCTCCGCGCCGAGTCGATGCATAACGCAATGATATCAGTCTTCGCAAGCGTGACAGCTGAGCGGATTCGGCGCTCGGCCCGCCCCCAGCTCCGGCCGAAAGTAGGGATGCACTACCGTAGGCGGCTCGCGATCGTGATCGTGATCACATTCATGCTGGCTGCCTGCGGGGGCGATGATCGCCAGACCCTCACGCGTCTCAAGGTGTGGGCGATGGGTGCAGAGGCGGAGGCACTGGTTTCGCTGGTGCCCGGATTCGAGCACAGTCATCCGGGCATCCGTGTCGAGATTCATGGGATCCCCTGGAGCGTGGCCCACGAAAAGCTCCTGACGGCCCATGTCGGCGACGCCTTGCCGGATCTGTTCCAGTTGGGCAACACTTGGATTGCCGAACTGGCCGAGATCGGCGCACTTGACGATCTCTCCGCCCGCTTCGCCAGTCAGGGCGATGCGGGCGATTTTTTCCCCGGCGCTCTGGCCGCGAACCGCTACCGCGAGGGCCTGTACGGGCTTCCGTGGTATGTCGATACGCGCCTGTTGTTCTATCGCGCCGATCTCCTCGAAGCCGCCGGTATCCGGCAGCCACCGATGACCTGGGTCGAATGGTCCTCGGTTATGTCGCGCCTGGCAGCGGCTGCAGAACCGGGTCGCTATGCCCTTGCAATGGCCTACGATGAGTGGCGATTCCCGGTGATCCTCGCGTTGCAGCGCGGTGCGGCGCTGTTGCGGGAGGATGGGCGCTTCGGGAACTTCCGGCATCCGCGATTCCGGGCGGCCTTTGCGCTGTTCCTCGATGCGTTCAGGCGCGGCTGGGCGCCGCCGATCGGCGAGGCGCAGCGTGGGAATCCGGCCCTGGAGTTCGTGCAGGGGCGCTTCGTGTTCTTCGTTGGTGGGCCCTGGATGATCGGCGAGATCGGTCGGCGCCTGACAGTCGGTTGGGGCGGTCGCTGGGAGACCGCGCCGCTGCCGTCATGGGACGACAACCACCCCGGCGCCTCGCTGGCCGGCGGTTCCAGTCTTGCGCTAGCCGCGCACTCGCTGCATCGCGAGGCTGCCCTGGAACTGATGCAGTATCTGACGCAGACCGAACAACAACTGGCACTTTATCGGCTGACCGGGGATCTGCCGTCGCGCCGCTCGGCCTGGAACGATCCGGCGCTGGCCGACGATCGCCACGCCCAGCCCTTTCGGCTACAGCTGGAGCGCACCATGACCGTGCCGCAGGTGCCGGAATGGGAACGGATCGCCGCAAAGATCGGCTATTACGGTGAGCTGGCCGTGCGCGACCAACTCACCGAGGACGCCGCGCTGCAGCGCCTGGATCGGGATGTCGACGCCATTCTGGAGAAGCGGCGCTGGCTGCTGGACCGCCGGTGAGGACCCCGCTCTGGCCACCGGTCAATCCGGCGCTCGGCTTCGTGGCACCGGCGCTGTTGCTGATCGCGCTGTTCTTCGTGTTGCCCGTGGCCGCAGGTCTCGTGCTGAGCTTCACCGACTTCGACATCTACGCACTCGGCGACCTGGACCGTCTGCGCTGGATCGGTTTCGACAATTACCGCCGGCTGTGGAACGATCCCCTGGTCGGCCGCGCGCTCGGCAACACGCTCTATTTCACGCTGGTCGGCGGGCCGCTGTCGGTGCTGTGTTCGCTCGGGGCGGCGCTGCTGATGACCCGGCCTGGATTGCCGGGCGCAGCCGTGTGGCGCACGGCGCTGTTCCTGCCGGTCGTCACGAGCCTGGTGGCCGTTGCGGTGGTCTGGCGCTATCTGTATCACCCGCTGTACGGTGCGCTGAATCACCTCATGGCCTGGACCGGGTTCGAGCCCATCGACTGGCTCGGCGATGCGCGAACGGGGATGCCCGCGATCCTGTTATTGGCTGTCTGGAAGAATTTCGGCTTCAACATGGTGATCTTCATCGCTGGCCTGCAGAGCATTCCCGCCCGGCTGTATGAGGCCGCAGCCCTGGACGGTGCCGGACGCTGGGCCCAGTTCCGCCACGTCACCTTGCCCATGCTGGCACCCACACTCGCGTTCGTGGCCATCGTGACCTTGATAGGGCATCTGCAGGTTTTTGCCGAGCCGTACGTAATGACGCAGGGCGGACCAGCCGACGCGACGCTCACCGTCGCGTTGCTGATGTATCGCGAAGGCTTTCGCTGGTGGAAGCTGGGCTACGCATCGGCACTCGCCCTGATGCTGTTTGCGCTGATTCTGATCGGTACGGGGCTACAAACCTGGCTCCGGCGGCGCGGGGCGCGTTCATGAGCGGTGGGCTCGCCCGCTGGGCCATGAGCTTGGTGGTTGCGATGCTGGCCGGGCTGACGTTGTTTCCGCTGGCCTGGATGCTGTCCGTGTCGCTGATGTCGCCGCTCGAGGCCGCCGATCTGCCGCCCCATCTGCTCCCGCGCGCGCCGACCCTGATGCATTACCAAACCTTGTGGCAGCGCCTGGACCTCCCGCGTTATCTGGCGAACAGCCTGCTGCTCGCCGCGGCGACGACGGTTCTGTCGCTGCTGTTCAACACACTGGGCGGCTATGCATTCGCGAAGCTCCGCTTCGTGGGCCGCGAGCGCCTGTTCCGGCTGCTGCTCGCGACGATGGTCATTCCGGCGCAGGTCGGGATGCTGCCGCTGTTCCTGATGCTGAAGCAATTCGGTCTGGTCAACACCTATGCCGGTGTGATCCTGCCGGGCATGGCCAGTGTGTTCGGGATTTTCATGATCCGGCAGTATGCACGCTCGATTCCGGACAGCCTGCTCGATGCCGCGCGCATCGACGGGGCCGGCGAGTGGCGCATTTTCCGCTCGGTGGTGCTGCCGCTGTGTCGGCCCATACTGGTGACGCTCGCGCTGTTCTCGTTTCTGGGTTCATGGAACGACTTCCTGTGGCCGCTGATCGTGCTCAGCGATGGCGACCGCTACACGCTGCCGGTGGCGCTCGCGAACCTGCTCGGGGAGCATGCGCAGGACACCGAACTGATGATGGCCGGCGCCGTCGTGACGACGCTGCCGGCGGTGCTGGTGTTCCTGCTGCTGCAACGCCATTACCTCGCCGGGCTGGCTACCGGCGCGTTGAAGGAATGAAGCGCGTGCTGCTGATTCGGAGCAAGGGCAGGGCGTCGGATGCGACGCCCTGCCGGTGGCTGGCGGTCACGCTCGTCTTGTTCCTGTCCGCCTGCAGTACCGTCGAGTTTCTGTATAACCAGGCCGACCGCTTGCTGAGCTACACGGTCAACCGCTACTTTGACCTGACCGAGTCGCAACAAGTCGTCCTCGATGATCGGGTTGCGGTGCTGATGGCCTGGCATCGCCACGAGGAATTGCCCGACTACGCGCGCTTTCTGATGGATGCCAAGGTCCGGTTGGAGCGGGGGTTGCGGAGCGATGACCTCGACTGGTTCGCCGATGGGCTGATACTGCGCTACCGGCGCCTGGCCGAGCGAGTCGGTGCCGACGCGGCGGTGCTCATGGCGAGTCTCGACGAACGTCAACTGGAACATTGCCGCGCCGAGTTCGCCGCGCGAAACGAGGAGTGGGCCGCGGAATGGCATCTGCTCGATGCCCCGGCCGAGCGCGCGGCCTGGCGGAAGCTGCGGGTGCTGGAGGTGGCCGAGGATTGGGTCGGCACGCTCGCCGAGCAGCAGCGCGAGCGTATCGAGCGGGCAGTCGAGTTGATTCCGGCCGATGGCGTCCGTCTGCGTTGGGAGGATCGCTTACGCCGTCAACAGGGCTTTCTGACCCTGCTCGCAGCGCGGCGCGAAGGCGCGTTCGCGGAGAGGTTCCGGGACTGGCTGGTGCATTGGGAGTGGGGCCGAGCGCCGGATTACCAGCGTTATCTGGACCGGCTGAATCAGGAAGCCAGCGCCATGGTGCTCGATGTGGACCGCTCGTTGACGCCTGCGCAGCGTGCGCACCTTGCCGGGCGCGTGCAGGCTCTGATCGACCCGCTGGCAGCCCTGATGGCCCGGTAGCGGACGGAGACGTCAGGGGTACCCCATCGGTCAGTCCAGGGTCGGACCCTCGTCCTGTTCTCGCCGCTGTGCTGCCAGCACGTTATTGATCTCATTGAGTTTGTCGAGCGCGACGCTGAGTTGACCGAGATCGGCGACCTCGAGCGTCAGATGCATGGAAACCGAGCGGTCGTTCGGGTTCGTCTGGGTCTCCGAGCGCATCACGTTGATGTGCTCCTGCGCCAGCACCTGGTACACATCCTTCAGCAAGCCCTTGCGGTCGAGGGCCTGGATTTCAACTTCCACCGGGAATACCTCGGGTTCGGCGCCCCAGGCGACGTCGATCAGGCGCTGCCGCTTCCATTGCGGCAGTCGCACGATGTTCGGACAGTCCTGGCGGTGGATCGCGATGCCCCGGGTGACGGTGATATAGCCGGTGATCGGGTCCCCGGGCGCCGGATTGCAGCACAGCGCGAAATGGGTCACCAGGTTCCGGATGCCTTGTACCGTCACCTCTTCGCTGGTCACCGTCGCCGGCGCGCGGCGCGGCGCCGGCGGAACTGGAAGCGGCTGGATTTCCGGGATGCGGAGCGCCGCTGCGACCTGCGCCGGGTTGATGTCGCCGCGCCCGATCGCGAGCAGGACGTCGTCCTGGCGTGACAGGTGGAAATGGCGCGCCAGATCGGTTATGTCAACGTGCTTCAGGCCGAGCTTGTGCCGCTCACGATCCAGGATGGCACGGCCCGCACGCAAATGCTTGTCATGGTCCTGTTGCTTGAACCAGGTCCGGATCTTGGAGCGGGCATGAGTCGTCTTGACGTAGCCGAGATGCGGGTCCAGCCAGCCCAGCGTGGGGCCGCCGTGTTTGGCCGTGATGATTTCGACCTTTTCGCCCGATTTCAGGGCGTAGGTCAGCGGCACGATGCGGCCGTCGACCTTGGCGCCGCGACAACGATGCCCGACTTCGGTGTGGATGGCGTAAGCAAAATCGAGCGGCGTCGCGCCCCGCCGCAAGCGGATGACCTGACCCTTGGGGGTCAGTACGAAGACCTCGTCCTTGAAGGCGTCGGCTCGGAAGTCTTCGAGCAGCGACTGGTCGTCCTCTTCGCTCTCCAGCAGGCGGCGCAACGAGGTGATGCTGCGCTCGAAGGCGAGATCGGCCTTACCGCCCTCCTTGTAGCGCCAGTGCGACGCGACGCCGTACTCCGCGAAATCCTGCATTTGGGGCGTTCGGATCTGGATCTCGACCGGCCGGTCGTCCGGACCGATGACCACCGTATGCAGTGACTGGTAGCCGTTCTCCTTGGGGTTGGCAATGTAGTCGTCGAACTCCTTGGGGATATGCCGCCAGCGATTGTGCGCCAGGCCGACCACCAGATAGCAGCTGGGCACGTCGTCGACGATCACCCGCACCGCGAGCAGATCGTATAGCTCGTTCAACGGCACCTGCTTGCGCTGCATTTTGCGCCAGATGCTGAAGATGTGTTTCGGTCGCCCGACCACCTTGGCCTTGATGTCGTTGGCTTTCAGTTCCGCCGACAATAGCTCGATGAAGTGTTTGACGTAGGTTTCCCGTTCGGCCCGGTTGTTCGCCAGCGATTTCGCGAGCGTCCTGTAGTCGTCGGGATGCAGATAGCGGAACGCGAGGTCCTCGAGTTCCCACTTCAATTGTCCGATGCCGAGGCGACTGGCAAGCGGGGCGTAGATGTCCAGCGTTTCGCGGGCAATCACTTCGCGGTTGGCCCATTCCTGATATTTCAGAATCCGAAGCCGGTGGACCCGGTAGGCCAGTTTGATCAATACGGCCCGCACATCGTTGACGACGGCCAGTAGCATGCGCCGGATCAGCTCCGCCTGTTCCGGCTCCTGCGTCTGGTCGATCGTGTAGTCGCCGAAGGTGTTCAGCCAGTTGACCTTGTCGACCAGATCGGCGACCGCTGCGCCGAAGTCGGAGCGGATCTTTCCGGCCGGGTAGGTATCGCGCAGGTAAGGATCGCTCAGCATCGCGGCGGCGACCGTCGTGGCATCGGCCCGGAGCATGCGCAGAATATGAGCGACTTCCAGCCCTCGCGGCCGCACCTGCCGGTCCTCGTCCCGAGCCTGCACGGCGAGGGCGAGCGCTTCGTCCAGATGCCGAAAATCGCCTCGGTTCATGCCCGAATGAAACAGTTCGCGCAGTTCGGCCAGCGGCTTTTCGGCGATATCGGATTGGTAAAGCGTGTGCTTCATCGCTTGACGGGCGTTGCGGTTCTCGGCGCAGAGCTTGCTGCACCCCTCGGCTGAGCGCAGCCGTGCGGTGAGCGCTGTATGCATTTTAGCAAGTGCGACCCGACTCGGTCGCAGCGCCGGCCACGATTGCGAGCGCTGCTTGAGTCACGCAATAATCGAGCCGAGAACCTTACTTGTGGCTTTCTCCGTAGTCCCTCCACAGAGGGGATGGGCTGCGGATTGCCAGTCACGGCGGAACAGACGGGCAGGCGCGATGACCAGCGAACGAATCACGGAATGGGTGCCGGCGTGGCCGAATGGAACGCCGACGGCGGCCTCGACATCAGTCTCGCAGGGTCAACGATCGATCATTGAGGCGACGGTGCTCGATACCTTCGATCGCCGCCTGTTCCGTCGAGGTCAGGTGTGCGTGCTGCAACGGACCGGGAAAGGTCGCGGGGAACTGCAGTTGTGGGCGGCCGGCGCAGCGCGCGCGCGTCGCAGCGCAATCTGGGCGTCGACCGCGATGCCGCGTTTCGCATGGGACCTGGATGACACGGATCTGCGCTCGGAGCTGACTCCACTGATCGACGTGCGAGCGCTGTTGCCGCAATGCCGCCTGCGGCGGGCGTTTCTGACAATCCCGGATTTTCCGGAAGCCGTTCCCGATGGCGTCAGGCTGTTCCGCGTTCGCTCGACATGGATTCCGGAGACCGGTCGTCCGCGCCTGCTGGCGGAGCGTCTTGCCGTGTGTTGGGACGCGCCGGATGACAAGCTCGGCCGGCATTTCGTGAATGAACTCTTGGAGCGTGGTCTCATTGCACCGATCACCGAGGATATCTGGCAGGCGGCGCTCGCGGCGGCGGGTCGATTGCCCCCGGCGGAAGCGTCGGGCAGTTACCCCGGCCTCGCGCCGGAACTGCGGACCGACGTTGCAGCGCGTCGGGTTCTGGCCGCGTTGTTCGACCTCCTCACGACCAACGAGTCGGGGATTGTCGGTGCGGTCGATTCGGAGTTTTTGCACGATTTTCGCGTCGCTGTCCGGCGCAGCCGCGTCGTGCTGGGGCAATTGAAAGGCGCTTTTCCCGAGCGTTCCGTCGCGCGCCATGTCCGCGACCTGGCGTGGCTGGGGGAGATCACCGGCCCGGTCCGCGATCTGGACGTTTATCTGCTGCACTTCGAGGATCTTCAGCAGCAGCTTCCGAGCGAATTGCGCGAAGACCTGGTGCCACTGCGCACCTTGTTGGCGCGCGAGGCCGCGGCGGCGCACGCCGCTCTGGTCAGGTCCCTCGGCAGTTCACGTTATCGGCGCTTCAAGGCGGAGTGGCCACAGTGGCTGGCGCGCGGTGCCCCGCGGCGACCGACGGCGCCGAATGCGCTGGCGCCGATCGCTTCGGTCGCCGGACGCCGCATCTGGACCTTGTACCGCCGCGTGGCCAAAGCGGCCGGAACCGTGGACGAGACAACACCCTCGGAGCGCATTCACGAGCTCCGCAAAAGCTGCAAGAAGTTGCGCTACCTGCTGGAGGTGGTGCAGCCCTTCCACGCCAAGGACCGTATGCGCCGGCCGATCAAGGCCCTGAAATTGCTTCAGGACCATCTGGGAGCGTTTCAGGATGCCGAGGTGCAACGCGAGTACCTGCGCGGCTGGTTTGCCCAACTGCGGCAGGACGGCGAGATTTCATCGCCAACCCTGTTGGCGGTCGGTATGCTGTTCGGGCGTTTCGAGCAGCTGCAGGCCGCGCGCCGTGCGGAGATTCCCGAAGCGCTGAGGCATTTTGCCCGCAAAGAGGAACGGGCTCGATTCAAGACCTTGTTCAAAGAGCAGCCCACCGCTGCGGTGGGGACGACCGGACGCACCCATCGCGCGCCGGCCCGGACCGAAAAAGAAGGAGAAACTGAATGAAAGCATCGAACGCCGCGCTTCCGCGCATCGTCATCGTCGGCGGCGGCGCTGGGGGCCTGGAACTGGCGACTTCGCTGGGGCGCACGCTGGGCAAGAAAAAACAGGCGGAGATCATGCTGATCGATTGCGCCCGCACCCATATCTGGAAGCCGCTGCTGCACGAAGTGGCTGCCGGAACGCTGGACGTCAACGACGACGAACTCGATTACCTGGCGCAGGCGCACGCGAACCATTTTCGCTTCAACCTGGGTCGCATGGTCGGACTCAATCGCGAAACCAAGCGCGTGCAACTCGCAGCCATGACCGATTCCCTGGGTCGGGAAATCATCCCGGCGCGCTCACATCACTACGAATTGCTGGTCATCGCCGTCGGCAGCGTTTGCAACGACTTCGGTATACCGGGCGTAGCGGAACATTGCCTCTTTCTCGATTCGACCGACCAGGCTGAGCAGTTTCAGACCCGGCTGCTCGAAGCCTATACCCGGGCTCATGTGCAAGGGGGGGTCAAGCAGCCCGGCCAACTCGACGTTGCCATCGTCGGTGGCGGAGCGACGGGTATCGAATTGTCGGCGCAGTTGCACCAGGCAACGCGGCTGCTGAGCGCCTACGGCCTGGACAAGGTCGAGCCATCCGACATCCGGATCCACCTGATCGAGGCTTCGCCTCGCTTGTTGCCTGGTCTGCCGGATCGGCTGGCGGCCGCCACCGAGCAACAACTGCGCAAGCTGGGTGTCGATCTGCGCCTCGGAGAACAGGTGGTCGAAGTCACGGCCGAAGGCGTCAAAACGGCCTCCGGTCACCTGATCCCGGCCGCCATCAAGGTCTGGGCGGCGGGTATCAAGGCGCCGGATTTTCTGAAGACGATCGGCCTGGAAACGAACCGGATCAACCAGATCGTGGTGAAGCCGACGCTGCAGTCGACCGTTGACGACACCATTTTCGCGCTCGGCGATTGCTGCGCCTGTGCCTGGCCGGGGAAGGACCGGAATGTGCCGCCGCGGGCTCAATCAGCCCACCAGCAAGCGAGCCTGCTGGTGAAGAATGTGACCCGCAAGTTCCAGGGAGAGCCGCTGCTCGACTATCACTACACCGACTACGGCTCGCTGGTTGCGCTGGGCAAATTCAGCACCGTCGGCAACCTGATGGGGAATCTGCTGGGCAGTGTGATGGTCGAGGGGATGATGGCGCGTCTTGTCTACCTGTCGCTTTACAAGATGCACCAGCTGGCGCTTTTCGGCCCGTTCCGGGTCATGATGCTGATGATCGCGAACTTCTTCAGCAGTCGGCTGCGGCCCAAGATCAAGCTGCATTGACCCGGACCGGTGGTCGCGGTGCGCCGCCGCGGCCGCGCCGCCCCGGTCGGAATCATCGGTTCGGTCCGTCGTCCACGTCGACCGTCCCGGTGATCTTGCGTCGCGTGACCGACCAGCCGAGGCCGATGGCCAGCAATGCGGCAATTAGCACCAGGATCAGGTAGGTCAAGACTTTCGGGTTTTCGACGCTGAGCCAGCCCTGATCGATCACGGCCCAGGCACCGGTGCCCAGCAGTGCGCACGCCAGGATGAGGCCCAGCCAGCCGAGCGAGTGCACGGTGGCGCTGATGTAGATGGTCCAGCCGGTCAGCAGCACCACGCCAACAAAGGCCTTCACCGAGTTGAAGGTGCTGAAGTCGGTCAGCGCCCAATGGAAGTAAGAGTACGGCGGCTCGGGATTGTAGGTCGCGAAGACCAGAACCAAGGCGAATAGAAAGCGGGGGAAAAAGGCCAGACCGGCCAGCAGACGAAGCATGTATTGAATTCCTGCAGTCCCTGATTGAAATGCGCCGCCTCATTGCGGGGGCCAGCGGCATTGTAACCCTGGGGGTGCTACGAATGCGAAAGGCTTAGTCGATTGAACAGATAGTTACGTCTTTGTCAATACGTGGTTCCACCCATAGCGCGACCGGAGAAGCTGCGGTAATGTTGCAGCCACACCGAGTTCAGGGGAATCACGGACGGGTCCGAGGGGGCAGGGATGCCTCCCCTTCCGTATCGCAGCTCTGCGATGACATAGCTAGGCCCAGCGCCTTCAACTTGACGCGCGGTGCGCGTCACTTTTTTCGCCTATTACCGTACCGCGTCGCCATCGCTGGCGCCCCAGCGGTTATTTGGGTTTGGCGAGTTCGAAGATGACCATCACGGCTTCTTCGTCCCCGACATTCTCGGCCGTCATCCATTGGCCGGACTCCCAGAAAACCTCTCCAGGGCCGTAGGTATTGATCTGCCCGCCCTCATCGATTCGGACTTTGCCCTTCACGACATAGCGCGGCCCGGGGCCTTCGTGGGTATGCAGCGGCGTCTTGAAGCCCCGCGGGAAACTCACCCGAATGACGCGGGCATTGATCGGGTTGGCCGGCAGTTCCGCCGATTTTTCCAGCAGGATTTGTCGCGGCGGCATTGTCATTTCGTCGGCCCTGCTGAGCCCCGTACTCAAGCCAGTGGCCGCGATGACGGAGAGAATGGCTTTGGTCGGCGTTGTGAGCATGTGGATCTCCATCATTGGCAGTGGTGGTAACGGCGGATGACTCCGCCCGACTAGGATGGTCGCGAGGCGAATAAGTTCCGTGGTCGTCCGGCTCAGAGCGCAGAGCGCTCCTCGACTTCGGGTACATGCGCCCGTCGCTGCAGCCACATGACGCCGCAAAGATCGATGATCCCGACCCACAGTCGATGCCACGTGCCGTATTTGGAGACGCCGCGCAGGCGAGGGCGGTGATTCACCTCGACCGAGATCACCTGTCCGCCGGCGCGCTGCACCAGTGCCGGCAGGAAGCGGTGCATGTGATCGAAATACGGGAGCCTCAGAAATACCTCCCTGGGGAAGACCTTCAGTCCGCAGCCGGTGTCCGGCGTTCGGTCGCCGAGCAGTGCGCCGCGCACGGCGTTGGCGAGCTTGGACGAGAATCGGCGCCACGGCGTATCCTGGCGCTTGGCGCGATAACCGGCAACCATCGCGAGTCCCGGCACCGCTTCGCGCGCCGTCAGGCCCACATACAGGTTCGGTATGTCGGCCGGGTCATTCTGACCATCGCCGTCCAGGGTGGCGACGATCGTCCCGCGGCTCGCGCGCACGCCCGTCGCGAGCGCCGTACTTTGACCGCAGCAGCGGCGGTGGTGCAATACGCGCAGCCGACGAAACTCACGCGACAGGGCGATCAGCCGTTCCAGGGTCCGGTCGGTACTGCCATCGTCGACGTAGACCACCTCGTAGTCGTAATGTCCTTCCAGTGCTGCGCGGATTTCGCCGATCAGCGGTTCGACGTTGTCTTCCTCGTTGTGCACGGGTACGACGACCGATAGTTCCATGGGGTGATGACCGAAAGCGATTAGGAATGATGAAAAGAGATGCGGCGGTGTCAGGCGCCGCGGCGGTAGCGGACCGGGCCGGCGCCGTCGATGATGGTGCCGAGCGCCAGCGCGGTTTCGCCGGATGCGCGCAACTCGGTGAGTGCGGTGTTCTCGTCGCCCGGCGCTACGCACAGGATCATGCCGATGCCGCAGTTGAACGTCCGCAGCATTTCGGATTCGTCGATGTTGCCCTGTTCCTGCAGCCATCGGAAGATTTCCGGTTGCTGCCAGGCCCCCAGATCGATTTCGGCGCTCATCGTCACCGGCAAGACCCGCGGCAGGTTTTCGGTGATGCCGCCGCCCGTGATATGGGCGATGGCCCGCACCGGGATCTTCGTCAGCAGGGCCAGCAGCGAGCGCACGTAAATGCGCGTCGGCGCCAGCAGCCAATCGGCGAGCGGCGTTCCGTCGAGTTCGGCGCCCAGCGAGCAGCCTGAGCGCTCGATGACCTTGCGGATCAGCGAATAGCCGTTGGAATGCGGTCCGGACGAGGCCAGCCCGATCAAACGGTCGCCGACGCGCACGTCCTGCCCCGTGATCAGACGGTCTTTTTCGGCAATGCCGACCGCGAAGCCTGCCAGATCGTAATCGCCGGGCCCGTACATACCGGGCATTTCCGCGGTCTCGCCGCCAACGAGCGCACAGCCGGCCAGTTCGCAACCGCGCGCAATGCCGGAGATGACATCCGCGGCCACGCCCACATCGAGCTTCCCGGTCGCGTAGTAGTCCAGAAAGAACAGCGGCTCCGCACCCTGGACCACGATGTCGTTGACGCACATCGCGACCAGATCGATGCCGATCTCGCTGTGCCGGCCCGTATCTATGGCGAGCTTGAGCTTGGTGCCGACGCCGTCGGTCCCGGACACCAGGACCGGTCTTCGATACCGTTCGACGGGAAGTTCGAAAAGCGACCCGAAGCCCCCCAGTCCGGCCATGACGCCGGGGATGCGAGTACGTTCGGCAAACGGCTTGATACGTTCGACCAGCGTGCTGCCGGCGTCGATGTCGACGCCGGCAGCCTTGTAGTCGAGGCGGTCGGTTTCATCACTCGTCAAGGGCGTGTTCCTGTCGTCAATCTCGGTGGGGAGCGGCAGTCGCGATGCGTTCGTCCGGTGCGATCCAGCGCCATGCCAGCTCGGGTATTCGAGCCCGGGAGGCGTGATGAACGGCCCGATTCCGCTGCGTGCGAGCCCGCGGCCACCGCCTGCGACTGTGCTATTTTACCGCTTCTTGACGCCTCACGGAGCTTTGCTGATGCCTCGCCTGACCTCGGTCGCGCTGATTCTGTTGTCGGTCGTGCGTGTTTGCGGGGCCGAGGAGTCGCCCGCTCTGTACGTAGAGACCGTGACGGTCGGCGCGCGCGACGACAGGGCACGCGCTGGGGATATTCGGCGCGCCCTGTCGCAAATACTGGAGCGGGTCATCGCTCCCGAGGATTTGCATGGCAAGGCTGCCGAGGCCGTGCTGGGGCAATCCGCGGCCTATGTCGATCAGTATGAATACCACTCGGGCGAACCGGGCGCCGCGGGAACGCTGGAAGTCCGCTTCGACCGCGAACAGGTGGACGAAGCCCTGGCGCATGCCGGTTTCGGGATCTTGGGTGACGAGCGTCCCGAACTGTTGGTCTGGCTCCGGATCATGGACGGGGCGACGCCGCGCTTCATCGGCGCGGAGGATGGCGGTGCATTGATGTCTGCGCTACAGAAGGCCGCTGCGAAGCACCGCGTGCCGGTGATACTGCCGCTACTCGACCTGACCGATCAGACCAACCTGAGTTCCGCCGACATCGACACCGTCAATCTCCCTCGGATCCGCGATGCCATCTGGCGCTACGAGACGGAGGTAGCGTTGATCGGCACGCTGGTGCCGTCGGGCGATTTCGAATGGGAATCGCGTTGGCGTTTCGTTGGGCCCGGTCAGACGGCGGAGTGGACGCAGGGGGCGATGGGCAGCGAGGAGGCGCTTGCCGGTGCCGTGGACGGCGCTTTCGGACGGCTGGTCCGGCTCTATGCCCCGGCCGGTCGCACGGGGTCCACGCTGGAGATCCGGGTCGAGGGCATCGGCTCCATGGCAGAGGGGGAAGCCTGCGGCCGCTATCTGCGCGGGTTGCCGGCGGTGCGCAGCGCCGAATGGGCGAGCGCCGATGCCAGTGCCGTGTCCTGGCGCGTGCAGGTCGGCGGCAGCGCGCAGGCCTTTCACCAATTGTTGGCCGAGAGCCGCCGCCTCCGGCTTGCCGCAGAGCCCGGTGCGGCGGGCGCCAAGGTCTACCGATGGGTCCCTTGAGCGTGCGGGACATCCCGAACCTGATCACGTTCTTCCGGATCGTGCTGGTCGGTCCCGTGATCCTGACGATGACGGCCGGACGTTTCGACTGGGCCCTGGGACTGTTCATTCTGGCTGGAGTTTCCGATGCGATCGATGGCTTTCTGGCCAAATACTTCCACTGGCAAAGCCGGCTTGGATCCTTTCTCGACCCGATCGCCGACAAGCTGCTGCTGGTCAGTTGCTATGTGACGCTGGGGCTGAAGGGGCTCGCCCCGCTCTGGCTGGTCGGCGCGATCGTGCTACGGGATCTGGTCATCGTCGCCGGTGCGATCGCCTATTACCGGCTCTCGGGCCCCTATGAGGGACGACCGCTGCTGATCAGCAAACTCAACACGCTCCTCCAGCTGAGTCTGGTCGTCGCGCTGTTGTTCGACCAGGGTCTACACGCGCTGCCGTCCTGGGGTCTGGACGCGATGATCTACGGAACGCTGTTCACGACGGTAGCCAGCGGGGCGCAGTATGTGCTGCTGTGGGGGCGGAGTTACTGGCGTCACGAAGGGCCTGCCTAGCGCTGGCCTTCGGCTTCAGCGCCCCGTCACGATAGGGGGAAAGTCTTCCAGCAACGCTGCCACGGCCTTCTGAATGCGGCGCACGCGGTTTTCCGGTGTGTCCTCGAAGCGGAGGATATCCTTGGTTTTGCCTCGCCAGAGCAGCCGTCCGTTCGCGGGGGAGACGATGTCCACCGCCAGCAGTCCTTCTTCGATCTCCCGGACGTAGGCCCCCCCGTAACCCGGGTAACCCGGATAGTACCAACCGCCCCAATACCCGTAGAACGGGCTGCCGAAGTAACCGCCGTAGCTCGGATAGAAGTAGCTGTCTTCCTGCAGCTGGCGTTGCCGCGAAAAATAGAATCCGACCAGGAAATCCGGTCGCTCCGCGACTTTTGCGTAGCCTTTCCGGGCCAACTCCGCCTCGACCGCGCCCATGATCCGCTGCTGCAACAGCGTGTCGGTGTCGATCAGGGTATCGCCGGCCTTCTGCTGGGCCTCGGGTTTCCAGCGGTAGGTTCGCAGTGTTGCGAACGGCGCGTTGGGGTCGTAGTCGACGCTGACCTTGAGGGTCGAGCACGCAGCCAGAAGCAGGCCGACGACAGCGGCGGCGATACCGACGGGGAGACGGGCTGCGGATCCGGGCGCCTGATTCATGGCAGTGTTATCCTACCGCGTCACGACATGCCGTGGGCCGCACCTGCACGCTGGCGCCGAGAACTGTCCGAACCGTTGGAACTCCAGACGCCGAATCACGGAGGGCGCCCTTCGCATGCTAGCTCGGTCAAGCTGGAAGCGGCGCTTGTCTCGGCTGCTGCTGGTCGCGTTGCTGTTGAGTCTCGGCCCTGTCGTCGAATTGCGGTGGCTGGCTCCTTCGACCAGCGCCTTCATGTTGCGGGCTGAGGCGCGGGCCGTGGCCTCGGGCCATTCTGACGCCCGGGTGCGTTATCGCTGGAGTGATCTGAACTCGATTTCGCCCCAGTTGGCACTGGCCGTGATCGCAGCCGAGGATCAGCATTTTCCCGAGCATTGGGGTTTCGATCTGGCGGCGCTGCGCAGCGCCTGGCGGCACAATCGTGCGCATGCGCGGATTCGCGGCGGTAGTACGCTCTCCCAACAGCTGGCCAAGAACCTTTTCCTGAGCCCCAGCCGCAGCTATCTTCGCAAAGGTGCGGAGGCTTACTTCACGCTGCTGCTCGAAGCGCTGTGGCCCAAGCGGCGGATCCTCGAAACCTATCTGAACATCGTCGAATTCGGCGACGGTGTGTTCGGGGCCGAGGCCGCCAGCGAGGCGTACTTCAACAAGGCATCCCGCGATCTGACGGCGAACGAAGCCGCCTTGCTGGCCGCCGTCCTGCCCAATCCACAGGTCCTGACGGTGCGCCGACCCAGCCGCTTCGTGCGGGCGCGGGCCGCCTGGATCCTGCGGCAGATGCGCCAACTCGGAGGACCCGATTATCTCCGCCGGGTGCAGTGACGTTCAGATGCCGAGATTACCCAAGGCGACCATGATGTCATTCAGAATGCCGGTCAGACGCGGGTGTTCCACTTCGAACTCGGTGATCGCATCCTTGACGTCATCCACCAGATGCAACTGGTGTTGCCCCAGCTCGGCCGACGTCAGTTGCTGCTCCAGTCGACTGACCAGTTCCTCCAGACGCTCGCCGGTGGGGCTATCCGCCTGATCCAGGTGCTCGATTTCGGCCCGCAAATCGGCCAGTGCCTGGACAATCTCTTTGTCTGTCATGTCGTCGAAAACCTCGATGTTGGCGTTATCCTCTGGGCCGGACACGGCACAGCCAGTCGGCCCGGAGGAATGTTAACCGCAGTCCCGGGGCTTGGATAGCTTGACGTCGGCTCCGGTCGGATCGGGGCTGCGGGGTCCACGGCCCGACGGGTTTGCGGTGTCACTTGAGTCCCATGCGCTCGCGAAATTTTTTCAAAAGCGGGCTCGCGGCCTTGACGGACTTGTCATCCGCGGCGAGCTTCTCGTATTCCGCAATCTTTCCGGTCAGTGCGGCCGGATCGCCGACAGCCATCACGGCGCCCATGCGCCCGCCCCAATGGGTCGGGCAGCGGAAGACGTACAGCCCCTCGCGCTCCACCAGATAGTCATGGTCTGCATTCAAGGTCGAGCGCAGTTCGGGCGCGCCTTCCGGCCACATACCCGGCACGCTCTCGACGGAGTGCGCGGACATGCTGCGGAACGCGATGATGTCACCGACATTCGCCCGGAAGACGTCGGGAACGAACTTGATCCCCTGCGCCTTGACCATGATGGTCTCCGCGCCCGCGGCTTCCGCCGCCAAGGCAGCTGCGAGCAACACCAATGTCCTGAATGCGGTCAGCATGGCTTGAATCCCCGTCTTTCGCCATTGCGTGGCGCGCCGGCGGCGGTGTTGAAAAGGTTAAGCGCCGTGGCGGCGGATCGCCAGGATCGGCACACGAGGCGGCTCGCGTGGGTCCGTCACGCGCCGCTGCCGTTGAGTCCGAGATCGCGGATCCCGCGGTCGTCCGTTGGTGCGGGGTCGGCAAAGCGCTGCGCGATGCCGTTCAGTTCATCGAACAGGAGGTCGAAGGCCTCCGTGATGTCGGGATCGAACTGGCGGCCGCTCTCGCACACGATCATTCGCCGCACTTCGTCCGGCGGAATCGGCTGTTTGTAAGAGCGACGGCACATCAGGGCGTCGAACACGTCGGCGACGGCCATCAGGCGGGCCGAAATGGGGATGTTTTCTCCCGCGAGTGCGTCCGGATACCCCGAACCATCCCAGCGTTCGTGGTGACTCCGGGTAATCTCCTTGGCCAGCGCCAGGAACTCCACCGGGTTCTCGGCATCCTGCTCGGCGTGCGCGAGCGCATCGCAGCCAAGGTAGGTATGCGTCTTCATGATTTCCCATTCGGCCGGCGTCAGTGGGCCTTCCTTCAGCAGAATGTGATCGGGAATGCCGACCTTTCCGATATCGTGCAAGGGCGCCGACTTGACCATCAGGTCTATGGTGCGGTCGCTGAGGAACTGCTGGAACTTCGGATGAAACCGGAGTTGCCGGGCCAGGGCCCGCATGTAGGCCTGCGTCCGCCGCAGGTGGTTGCCGGTTTCCTTGTCGCGGGTTTCGGCCAGTCGCGCGAGGGCATGGATGCTGACATCCTGGATCAGGTGGTTTTCGCCCATCCGACGCTCGACTTCCAGTTCGAGCGACTGCTTTTGTGCCTCAAGTCGGTCGCGGGCCTGCTTCAGCTCGATATGCGTCCGGACCCTGGCCAGCACGATCGCCGGCTTCAGCGGCTTCGTCAGGTAGTCGACCGCCCCCAGGTCGAGACCGGATTCTTCGTCCTCCATGCTGTCGAGCGCCGTGACGAACATGACCGGTATGTCGCGTGTCGCCGCATCGCTGCGCAGGCGCTCGAGCACGGCATAGCCGTCCATTTCGGGCATCATCACGTCGAGCAGGATCAGATCGGGAGCCGGGGCCGAGGCGGCGATCCGCAACGCGTTCGCCCCGTTGGTGGCGGCGCGGACGAGGTAGCGCGGTTGCAGCAGCGCACCGAGAACGCTGAGGTTCTCGGGCACGTCGTCGACGATGAGCACGACCGGCGGCTGAGCATTCATACGGGTTAGTCGCCGAAGGTGGAAGTTGTCCCGGCCATCAGTCGCTGGTCTCTGCCGGATCCTGCGCTGGCGGGATCCGAGGTCTGCCGTAGAACGCACTGTCCTTGTAGAGTTCGTGCACGTGCCGCAGCAGCACCATCACGACGGAAGCGATCGGTAGCGCCAGCAGTACGCCAAGAAAGCCAAACAGCTGACCGCCGGCAAGGACCGAGAAGATCACGGCAACGGGATGGAGGCCCACGCGCTCGCCCACCAGCAAGGGCGTCAGCAGCATCCCTTCGGCTGCCTGCCCGACGCCGAACACTGCGAGCACCGGCAGCAGCGAGGATGCGTCCCCGAATTGCACGAGTGCCGCGATCGAAGCCGCCGCGATTCCCACCAGTGTTCCGGCGTAGGGGATGAAGCTGACCATGCCGGCCAGCAGACCGATCAGGAACGCGAGATCGAGCCCGACCAGCCACAGCCCCGTCGCGTAGATGATGCCCAGTGCCAGCATCACGGTGAGCTGTCCGCGCATGAAAGCGCTCAGGACGGCATCGGCTTCCGTGACGAGCTTGCCCGCCGTTGCGGCATACCGCTGCGGCATGAGCCGGTGCAGGTGGGCGACCAGCGTGTCCCAGTCCCGTAACAGGTAGAAGGTCACCACGGGAATCAGGACCAGATTCGCAAGCCACCCGACGACTGCCAGGCCCGATCGGCTCAGCGAGCGGAGGACATAGCTGGCGGTGCCGCCCGCCGAGTCCCAATGCCGGCTCAACAACGCGGTGATGTCCTCCAGGTTGCGCAGCGGGATGTCGATCCCGAATTCCATGTGCAGCCAAGGTATGACGCGCGTCTTGATCCAGCGCAGGAGTTGCGGCAGGTTGTCGAAGAAACGGTCGAGCTGCGCTTCGAGTGCCGGCACCAGCAGGAACAGAAACAGGCCTATGGCCACCGATAGCAGCAGGAATACGATGATCACGGCTGCCGTGCGCGGCAGCCGGAGTCGCTCCAGTCGATCGGCGATCGGGTCGCTCAGATAGGCGAGCGCAGCGCCGGTCACGAAGGGCGTCAGTATCGGCACCAACAGGTAGATCAGCCAGCCCAGGCCGGCCGCTGCGGCAAGGATCAACCACGGAAACGCCGCGCGCGGCGCCGCGGGGACCGATTCGCCGGGACGCATGCCGGTATCGTTCATCCGGGTCAGCCGCTGGCAGGGGTCAAGGCGCAGACGATGCCGTTGCGCTTGAGGACCTGGCACGTCTGCTCGGCCGCGTTGCGGCTCATACCGCTGAGGTAAGCCGTGTAGAGCATGCGCCCGCCGCTGCGACGGCTTCGAATGTTGATGCGGGCCTGTCGGTAAGTCCCCGGGGCGTATTTCCGTACCTTGTTCAACTGCAACTCGGCGGCCTCCTCCTGCGGGAACTCACCCAGGCGGATCTGCCAGTCCTGCGCCTTGCGCGTGTCGTTCGCGGCGCGGGGACGGCGTTCGAGCAACTCCTCGGCCGCGGGATATCGCTCGAGCAATGCCGACCGCGTTTCCTCCGGCCGCCGCAGCACCGAGGCCGCCGGGGAGAAAGCCTCGAGCGTTGCCAGGTACTGCCGGGCCGGCAGCCCGTCGAGCTGCGCGAAGCCGTCGTCCAGCAACTCCGCCATGTGGTCGTCGCGCTTGCGGGCGCTGGGGCCACCGAACACCACCCCAATCAGGCGATGTCCATCGCGCCGCGCTGACGCGACGAGATTGAAGCCGGAGGAGTTGATGAAGCCGGTCTTGATTCCGTCCAGGCCGTAATACCGCTCCATCAGGTGATTGTGGTTGTCGAAAGAACGGCCGCGGAAGTCAAAGTAGCGCGTTGAAAAATAACGGTAATGCTGCGGAAATTCCTTGATCAAGGCCTTCCCGAGCCGCCACATGTCCCAGGCAGTCGTCACTTGCTGTGGGTCGGGTAATCCCGATGCATTGCGGAAGACGGTGTTGCGCATGCCGAGCTGGTGAGCCTTGCGCGTCATGATGCTGGCAAAGGCCTCTTCCGAGCCGGCCAGGCCTTCGGCGATGGCGCTCGCGGCGTCATTGGCCGATTGGGTTACCAGCGCCAGGATGCCCTGTTCGACGGTGATCGATTCGCCGACCTTGAGCCCAAGTTTTGACGGCGGACGCGAGGTGCAGTGGCGCGAAGCCCACAACTGGTCGTTCAGCGCGATTTTTCCGCGCGAGAGTGCATCGAACACCATGTAGAGCGTCATCATCTTCGTCAATGACGCCGGGTGACGCAGTTCGTGCGGCTCCTCCTGATAGAGGACCCGCTCCGATTCCACCTCCGCGACCAGGGCCGAATAGGCTCTCGCCCGTGCGTCGTTCGCCGCGAGCAGGCACAGGAGGGTCGCCAAGAACAGGCCAGTCAGTTTGCGCATGGCCGGGGTCAACGAAAAGTCAGGAGTTTCCACGGGTTAATGAATGGGGCAGTCGACCAGACCAGGCCTCTTGGCGAGTCCGTCGTGCAGTCGATGATGGAATGAGGGTTTCCCGGGCGAAAGCCCCGGGCACGGAGTTTCGTGGGCGCAACGCCCGGCAGGCAAGTCAATGGCGAGAAAGCCGAAACCGATGGTTCGCCAGGTATGCACTGCTGATTGGGCTCGTAGGGGTCGAAGTTGACCTGGTTTCCGCGGGACCGGTTCGCCGGGGAGCACGGGTAGGGCGAGGTGGCCCTCCGGCTCATCGCTGTTTCATGACACGCTGCTTTTCGCGCGCCCAATCCCGATCTTTCTCGGAGGCCCGCTTGTCATGCAGTTTCTTGCCTTTGGCGAGACCTATTTCGAGCTTGGCACGGCCCTTGGACCAGTATAAAGCCAATGGGATCAAAGTGTATCCCTTGCGCTCCACGTTGCCGATCAGTCGGTTGAGTTCGTGCTTGTGCAGCAGCAGTTTCCGGGTCCGCGTCGGGTCAGGATCGATATGCGTGGAGGCCGAGGTCAGCGGCGAGATATGTGCGCCGAGCAGCCATGCTTCACCGTTCTTCAGCGTCACGTAGGCTTCCTTGAGCTGCGCGCGACCGGCGCGAAGGCTCTTCACCTCCCAACCCTCCAGGGCCAGGCCGGCCTCGAAGCGTTCTTCAATGAAAAATTCGTGGGTGGCCTGGCGATTGACGGCAATCGAAGGATTGGCTTTGGCTTTGTCGTTGGAGGGTTTGCCCATCGTGGAACAGTCGGAATGCGTTTTGGTATTCTTGGCAGTCATTTTACTGCCTGGCGCGTCATCGGTGCGGGTCCTCTCGACCCGGCCCCGGCGCGGGCGTTTTTCGCACGACGGAAACTCTCATGACAGATGCTCGGCGGGTGCACACCCAATGGTCCTCGCGGATGGCCTTCATACTGGCGGCCAGCGGCTCGGCGATCGGTCTCGGGAACATCTGGAAGTTTCCGTACCTGACCGGGGACAACGGCGGCGGAGCCTTCGTGCTGGTGTACCTGCTGTGCGTCGCGGCCCTTGGCGTGCCGATCATGATGGCGGAGACCATGCTCGGCCGGCGTGGCCGGCAGAGTCCGATCAATACGATGCTGGCGCTCGCGGATGAGGCGAAGGCGAGTCCATTGTGGCACTACGTGGGTTGGGTGGGCGTGCTGGCCGGCTTTTTGATTCTGTCGTACTACAGCGTCATCGCGGGCTGGGCGATGGCTTACATCCCCAAGATGAGCAGCGGCATGTTCAGCCACAGCGACGCCGCGAAGGCCGGCGAGGTGTTCCGCGAACTCCAGGGCTCGTCGCAGCTGCAGTTCATCTGGCACACGCTGTTCATGACCGCAACGATGGCGATCGTCAGCATGGGCGTCAGCGCCGGGCTGGAGAAGTGGACGCGCTATCTGATGCCCTTGCTGTTCGTGATGCTGATCCTGCTCGACGGCTATGCGATGACCACCGGCGGTTTCGGTCAGGGTATAGCCTTCCTGTTCAAGCCGGACTTCTCGCGCCTCGGCGGGGAAGGCGTCCTGGCGGCGATGGGGCAAGCCTTCTTCTCATTGGGGCTGGGCATGGGCGCGATCATGGTTTACGGCTCCTATCTGCCATCCCACGTGTCCATCGCACGGGCTTCGCTGTTCGTTGCCGCGGCCGACACAATCGTCGCGCTGCTGGCCGGTGTCGCCATTTTTCCCATCGTGTTCGCGAACCACCTGGCACCGACGATGGGCGAGGGCCTGATCTTTCAGACCTTGCCCGTCGCCTTCGGACAGATGCCGGCTGGCGCGACGGTCGGCGCTTTGTTCTTCCTGCTGATGTTCTTCGCGGCGATCACTTCGTCGATCGCGCTGATCGAGCCGGCCGTCGCGTGGCTGTCTGAGAACCGCGGCATGAGCCGGTCCGCCGCCGCTTTCTGGAGTGGTGCCGCGTGCTGGCTGATCGGTCTGGGTACGATCTTTTCGTTCAACGACTGGGCCGGTTACACCTGGTTCGGCAAGAATTTCTTTGAGTTGATCGACTTCCTGACTTCCGACCTGATGCTGCCGGTCGGTGGCGTGCTGGTCGCGGTATTCGCGGGCTGGATCATGCGGCCGGCCGACAGCGAGGCCGAACTGGAGATGGGCGCGGGCTCGGGTTATCGCGTCTGGCAGTTCCTGATCCGCTACATTGCACCGGCTGGCGTCGGTCTCGTGTTCCTGCGCGCGGTCGGCGTCATCTGATGACCGGGGCGACGCGGGTCGAGGTCTGTTACGCCACCCCCGAAAGGCAGTTCCTTATTCCGGTAGAGGTCGTTGCGGGAAGCACGATCGAACAGGCGATCCGGCAATCGGGCCTGCTGGAGCGTTGCCCGGAGATCTCGCTGAGCGACAACAAGGTCGGGATCTTCGGCAAGCTGGCCGAGTTGGCGCATGTCGTCCAATCGGGAGACCGCATCGAGATCTACCGGCCGCTGCGCGCCGCGCCGCAGGATTTGCGCCGCAAGCGCGCCCGGGCGCAGCGGCAGCGCTAGTCGTCCAGGTCGCCGACGTCGAACAATCCGGTGATTTTCTGCCAGATGGTCTGGTCGCGTTCGATCTTGGGGATGTAGATCGTCGAGTCTTTGGTGGCGTTGGCTTCCACCATCGCCCCGGGTCGAAAATCACCTTCCAACTGAATCAACTGGTCGCGCTCGAATACCAGTGTGACCCGCCGCTCCTCGCGCTTGCCGCCATTCGGCTCGGTCGAATAGATGTAATCCCACCGATTGTCGTGGAGCGGATCGGTCAGCAGCGGGCTGCCGAGCAGGTAGGTGACCTGACGGCGGTTCATGCCCGGCCGCAACTGGTTGACCATGTCCTGCGAGACGATGTTGCCCTGGTTGATGTCGGGGCGGTTGACCAGTGGGATGCGGTCCAGGGAGCAGCTAGCAAGCAACACTGTGAACACACACAGCAACTTAAATGGGCGAGCCGTCGGCATGGTATGATGAATGGACTCAAATCACAGGCGCGCGGACGGTGACGCACCGGTTCGCACGGTAGTCAGCGTTCCGAGAAGGTTCGAAGTGGAAACCCAAGACATTCGAAATGCCGGGCTGAAGGTCACACTGCCGCGGATCAAGATCCTGGAACTGCTCGAGAAGAGAAGTGACGCAGAGCGGCACCTGACGGCCGAAGAAGTATACAAGTTTATGTTGTCGCAGGGCGAAGAAATCGGGCTGGCAACAGTTTACCGTGTGCTGACCCAGTTCGAAGCCGCGGGCCTGGTCAAGCGTCACCATTTCGAGGGCGGTAACTCCGTCTTCGAACTGAACCGCGGCGATCACCACGACCACCTGGTCTGCGTCCGGTGCGGTCAGGTGCAGGAATTCGCGGATCCGGTCATCGAAGAACGCCAGCGGGAAATCGCGACGCAACTCAATTTTCAACTCACCGAGCACTCGCTGTGCCTCTACGGCATCTGCGCCCGGTGTCAGGAGGCGCCGCCGGAAGACTAGTCTTTCCGGCCCGGCGCCCGCAAGGAACGGCCCCCTCTCGTCCATGTTCAGACCCCTGATCCTGTTTATCGGGCTGCGCTACACGCGCGCCAAACGACGCACGCGCTTCATTTCGTTCATTACGCTGACGTCGGTCCTCGGCATCGCGCTGGGCGTCACGGCCCTGATCACCGTGCTGTCGGTCATGAACGGCTTCGAGGCCGAACTGCGGGAGCGCATCCTCGGCATGACCTCGCACGCGTCGATCAGCGGCGATCAGGGGCAGCTAGCCGACTGGCCCGTGCTGGAGCCGGTGCTGAAGACCGAGCCGCACATCGAGGGTTGGGCGCCCTACACCGAGGGCCAGGCGATGATCAACTTCGACCGGCGCGTCAGCGGGGTCATGTTGCGCGGCATACTGGCCGATTACGAGCCGCGGGTGTCCGAGGTGACCAGCCATATGGTCGATGGCCGGCTGAGCGACCTGAAGCCCGGCGAGTTCGGCATCATCCTCGGACTCGAACTGGCTCACTATCTCGGTGTCGGCACCGGCGACAAGATCACCGTCATCACGCCGCAAGTCACTGCGACCCCGGCCGGCATCCTGCCGCGGCTGAAGCGCTTCACCGTGGTCGGGACGTTCCAGGTCGGCATGTACGAATACGACCGCAATCTGGCGCTGATCGATCTGCAGGACGCCGGCCGGCTGTTCCAGATGGAAGGCAACGTATCGGGTCTGCGGCTCCGACTGGATGACGTCTTTCTGGCGCAGCGACTGGTGCGCGACCTGGGTCCGAAGCTGAACGGCAACTACTACATCTCGGACTGGACGCAGGCGCACAGCAACTTCTTCCGGGCGATCCAGACCGAAAAACGCGTGATGTTCATCATCCTGCTGCTGATCGTCGCGGTGGCCGCGTTCAATATCGTCTCGACGCTGGTGATGGTGGTTACCGACAAGAAGGCCGATATTGCGATTCTGCGAACGCAGGGTATGACGCCGCTGTCGGTGATGGGCATATTCATCGTGCTGGGTACCATCATCGGTGCGGCGGGCGCCTTGCTCGGCGGTATCGGTGGCGTGTTGCTCGCGCTGAACGTCGAGACGATCGTGCCGGCCATCGAGCGCCTGTTCGGCGTGCATTTCCTGTCGGCCGACGTGTATTACATCAGCGACCTGCCATCGAAGCTGCTGTGGAGCGATGTCGCACAGATCACCGCGATGGCTTTCGCGCTGTCGCTGCTCGCGACGATTTATCCGGCCTGGCAGGCGTCGCGCATCCGGCCGGCCGAGGAGCTGCGTTATGAGTGAGGCCGTGCTGGAGTGCCGCGATGTGCACAAGCGTTTCGAACAGGGCAATCTCAACGTCGATGTGCTGCAGGGCGTGAGTCTGCGCATCGAGCGCGGCCAGCGTGCCGCGATCATGGGCGCGTCCGGTTCGGGCAAGAGCACGCTGCTGCACCTGTTGGGCGGACTGGATGCGCCGAGCAGCGGCCAGATCGTGCTCGATGGCGAGGATTTGTCGACCCTCAGTGAGCCCCGCATCGCTGCGCTGCGCAATCGCGCGCTCGGTTTCGTCTACCAGTTCCATCACTTGCTGGGCGAGTTCACCCTGCTGGAAAACGTCGCGATGCCGTTGCTGATCGGCGGTGTCGGTCTGGGAGAGGCGCGCGAGCGTTCAGCCCGGATACTCGAACGCGTGGGACTTGCGCAGCGCGTCGAGCACAAGCCGGGTGAACTGTCAGGCGGGGAGCGGCAGCGCGCGGCCGTGGCGCGGGCCTTGGTCACGCGTCCGAAATGCGTGCTGGCGGATGAGCCGACCGGCAATCTCGACCGCAAGACGGCCGAGCGCGTCTATGAATTGATGCTGGAATTGAACGCCGAATACCAGGTCAGTTTCCTGGTCGTCACGCACGATCCCGCTTTAGCCAAGCGGATGGATCACACCTTCCAGTTGGAAGACGGCCGCATCGTCTAGGCGGAACCCGTTTTCCGGCTGCGGGCCGCGGCGGACTGCTCGCTTGCCGCCGCGGCGGCATGTCTGGCCTCGAGTTCGGCATGATGTTCGAGATGGCGGAGCAGCTTGGCATAAGAGGCCGGAGTTTCCCGCGTCAGCAACAGCGTGCTCAGACCGGTGCGCCGGACTTTGCGGAGTTCCCACTGGTGGAGCACCGACTTCCGCCACAGGTAGCGGATGCCGAAATACCCCAGCACGCCGAAGACATTCATCAGCGTGAAGCAGCCGACCAGGAACGGTGCGCCCAGATCCCAGACCTTGTCGATCGTGAAGGATTGGGTAAAGTCGCTGAAGCCGAACGAGGGCTGTCCCATGACCAGCGTGCCGACCCAGTACGCGACGTAGTACAGCGGCCCCCAGGTCAGCGGATTCGTGATCCAGACCAGGGCTACTGCGATCGGCAGGTTGGCGTCGAAGTAGATTGCCAGGGCGGCGGCGATGATTTGCTGCCACGGCAGCGGCGGGGTCCACATCGCCCACAGGCCTACGCCGAAAGCGCGCGATACCGAGCGCCGATTCAAATGCCACAGGTTGGGTCGGTGCAGTTTTTCCCCGAGGAACCGCAGGGCCTTGATTTCGGTAACCTTGTGCGGATCGGGCAGGTACCGCTTGAGAAACGACTTCGGCATGGCAGGCAGTCGGTGAAATTCGGGCGAGCGTTGTTTATTCTTCAGCGGGCGCCATTCTACGATTCCGAAACCGAAAGTTGAATGAAATTTTTCCCAGGGAGTCGGCGCCAACAGCGCGTGTAATGCTGGCCTTCGTGGCGGGTGTCGCCGCGATCCAGTGGCTGCCGTCACTGCCGCCTTCCGTGGCGCTCGTCCCTGCTGTCGCCGGCCTCGTCGGGCTCGTTCGCTACCGATGGCACGTGCTTGCCGCTGTGCTGGCCGGCCTGATTTGGGCCATGGCGCTGGCTTACCTGCGCGTCGCCGACGAATTGCCCCGTGCGCTGGAGCAATCCGAACTGCGACTCGAAGGGACGGTGGCCTCGGTGCCCGAAGTGCGCGAGGGCGAAACCCGCTTCCTGTTCGAGATCGATGCGGTGCGGGCTCCGGAGGGTGCCCGGGTGCCCGGCCAGGTCCGCCTCACCTGGTACCGGTCCGCGGTCACCCTCAAGGCGGGCGAGCGGTGGCGCTTTGCGGTCAAGCTGAAGCGACCGCATGGCATGCTTAACCCGGGCGGTATGGATTATGAGTTATGGCTGTTCGCGCATCGCATAGGCGCGACTGGCTACGTGCGGGAGAGCGACGAGAACCAGCGGCTGGCCCCGCGGCCGGACCTGTTCGGTTTCCAGCGCTGGCGGCAGGCGCTCAGCGATGCGCTGGAGCCGGTGCTGCGGGAAGCGCGTTTCGGTGGCATTCTGAAAGCCCTGGTGTTCGGTGATGAGTCCGACATCACGCCGGAGCAGTGGGACGTGCTGCGCAAGACCGGGACGGCCCATCTCGTGGCCATCTCCGGGTCGCACATCGCGCTGATCGCTGGCTGGTGCTTCGCGCTGGCACTCAAGCTGGCCGCCGTGGCGCAGGTCTCGCGTTGGGCCCCGATGACGGTCGCCGCATGGGCCGGTTTCGCCGGTGCACTCGCCTACTCCGGCCTCGCCGATTTCGCAATCCCGACGCGTCGGGCTCTGGTGATGATCGCGGTCATCATGGCCGCAGTCGTATTGAAACGTCCCGTCCGTCCGTTTCACCTGCTGCTGCTGGCGGGTTTCGCGGTCGTCTCGGTCGATCCGCTGGCCCTGTTGGCGGCCGGTTTCTGGCTGTCGTTCGTCGCGGTTGCAGCGATTCTATGGGTGGCCGCCCATCGACTCCGCCCACCCCGCCCGCTGAGGGGCCTGTGGCAGATCAACTGGGCCACGGCGCTGGCATTGGCGCCGCTGCTGCTGCTGTTTTTCCGCCAGATTCCATTGTTGTCGCCGCTGGCCAATCTGATCGCGGTGCCCTTGTTCGGCATCGCGCTGATTCCGTTGTGCCTGCTGGGCGCGGCGATGCTTTCCATCCATACACCGCTCGGCGGAAGCCTGTTCGGACTGGCCGACGAGTTGCTCGCGCACTTCTGGAAGCTGTTGGACGCGATGGCCGGCCTCCCGTTCGCACAGTGGATACAGTCCCAGCCGCCGCTTTGGGCGACTGCGCTGGCCCTGGGAGGTGCGCTGATTCTCCTCGCTCCCCGCGGGTTGCCGGCGCGCTGGCTGGGCGGCGTGCTGTTCGCCCCGGCGCTGACCTGGCAGCCGACTGCGCCAGCGCCCGGTCAGGCCGTGCTGACCCTGCTCGACGTCGGGCAGGGTCTCGCCACCGTGGTTCGCACGCACCGGCACACGCTCGTCTTCGATACCGGTGCGCGCCTCAGCGACCGTTTCGATATCGGCTCCGCCGTGCTCTGGCCATTTCTGACCGATCAGGGCGTCACCCGGGTCGACACCCTGGTGATCAGCCATGCGGACATCGACCACATGGGCGGGGCGGAGTCGCTCGCACGGCTGATGCCGGTCGGCCTTGCCTACGGCAGTGCGCCGGAGCGGCTGCCGTCGTCCCGGCCGCTGCCTTGTGCCGAGGGTCAGGACTGGACCTGGGACGGCGTGCATTTCGAATTCCTGTGGCCGGCGGGCAGCTACCGGGGCAGTGAGAACGACCGTTCCTGCGTGCTGAGAGTCACCGCGGGTCCGCACCGGGCCTTGCTGACCGGTGACATCGAGGCACTGGCCGAGGTCCAACTCGTGGAGCGCTACGGCGAGCGCCTCGACGCCGACGTGCTGATTGCACCGCACCACGGCAGCGATTCCTCGTCGACCCGGCCCTTCCTGCAGCGGGTGTCGCCGGCCTACGTGCTGGTGTCGGCGGGTTACCGGAACCGTTTCGGCTTTCCGGCGTCGAAGGTGCTGAAGCGTTACGAAGAGGTGTCGGCTCAGGTGTCGAACACGGCCGAACTCGGTGCGCTCAGGTTCGAATTGGGCACCGGTTCCGGTGTGCAAGCTCCAGTGGGTTATCGATCGACTTACCACCGTTACTGGAGTTGGCGGCCGTAGGGATGGATTTGCCGTGAGTGGTCGGCCCGCGCGGTGAAGGTTCGAGATCGGGTCGAAGCGAGCTTCAATTCCGGCACAAAATGTGACACACTTCTCAGCGATCCAATGGGGGCGACTTGGCTTCGACGGGAGTCGCAAAACCTGAGGTGCATGCCGAGGGGCAGAGGACCTCGTAAATCCAACTGCAACAAAATAGACGCAAACGACGACGTTTACGCCCTGGCCGCTTAAGGCCAGCCTTCGGTCCGCAGCCAGCTCATAGGCGGCGGGTTCCGGGGGTAACACAAATATGAGATAGCGAGAGGGTCTGTCCGAGGCCTGATCGCGAAACACTTAGGACTCGCCGTCCGCTCTCCCTGCCACTCGGGTGGCGCACGGTTAAATTAATAGAGCTGGATAAGCATGTAGAGCCGAGGGCGGAGGGCTTTCGGACGCGGGTTCAATTCCCGCCGCCTCCACCAAATTGGGGTCCACTCAGGACCCATCCAGACCGACTAAGACTGATGTAAATCAGTCCTTTAGTCGATCAAGCCACAAGACGCGACCGGTCTCGGTCGGTCTTCGTCGGCCTCGGTGGTGGCACGAATTTGACACAAATTCGCCACACGTCGCCGAGGCGGACCGTCTCACCGCCGGCCTGGGCACCTTCGAGTGCCGACCGTTCCGGCTACGCATCTTCAGCGACCTCGCACCGATCGCCATCGATCTCGGTCGAAGGTACGCGCAGACCGCCGAGCGCTTCAGCCACGTTCACGCCAACCGTGAACTGCTGGACATCCATGAACGACTCCGCATCCACGACCTGAACCTCTGCGCCGAAACGGAAGAACTCCGCAGCGCGGCTCGCGCCTGCGCCAACCGGTGCAGCTTCACGCGCCAGGAAGCCCCGACCCCGTCCGAAGCTCATCAAGGTTGCCTCCGCATCGTCGAGCGCTACCGGCTCACGCCGCCCCGCGTCACCGATGGCGCCCTGGAGCCTGCCCTCAATCGCCTGTGCGACGCCCGATGGTGGTTCCGCAAGATCCAGACCCTTCGCCTCCAGACCTTCGAAGCCGTCGCCCGCGATATCGAACTGGTCACGCGCTGTCGCGGAGCCTATGCCAGCGACTACACCGTCAGGCTCAAGCGCCGCCAGCGAGAGCGCAGCCGCCTCTATCTGGAATCCACCTTCGTCGGCAACGAAGCGGGGCAGACCTACTCCCTGCAGGAACTGGCCGACCGCTCCGTCTCCAATCCGGCGATCCGCCGCGCCGAGCTCATGGTCCGCATCAAGGGCTTCGAAATGGTCGCCGGCCTGCTCGGGGACGTGGGCGAGTTCTACACCCTCACCACGCCGTCACGCATGCACGCCTGCCTGCACGATGGCCAGGGCAACCCGCGCTATGACGGGACCAACCCGCACCAGGCGCACGTCTACCTGACTCACCTGTGGACCCTGATCCGCTCCGAGCTGCACCGGCAGGGCATCCGGCCTTATGGCTTCCGCGTGGTCGAGCCCCACCACGATGCAACGCCCCATTGGCATCTGCTGCTGTTCATGCCGGCCAAGCATGCGGCCCTCGTCCGGGCCGTCATGCGCCGCTATGCCCTGGCCGACAACGGGGATGAACCCGGCGCCCAGCAACACCGCTTCAAGGCGGTCGCCATCGATCCGGCCCAAGGCACCGCCACCGGCTACATCGCCAAGTACGTCGCCAAGAACATCGACGGGCACGGCCTGGAAGCGGATCGGATCGGCAACGATGCACGGCAAGCCGCCGAGCGCATCACGACCTGGGCCTCGGTCTGGAACATCCGCCAGTTCCAGCAGATCGGCGGACCCAGCGTCACCGTCTGGCGGCAAATGCGGAAGCTCGCCAAGGTCGAAGACGAAGACCTGGAGACCCTGCGCAGCGCCGCGACCGCCAGCGATTGGGCCGCCTACACGCTCGGCATGGGCGGACCCTTGCTGCCACGGCGCGCCCATCCTGCCAAGCCGCTCTATGGGCTCGGCCGACAGCTCCACCCAGCCACCGGCGAGATCGTCTACACCACCCGGGGACAGTACGGAGACCCGGCACCCCGGCGCGTCACGGGCATCACCCATCGGGACACGCCCCACGACACGCGCAAGCATTTCTGGACGGTCGCCCGCAAAGGCAGCGCAGCGGGCGAGGGCGGAAGCGCAGGGACTGCGCCCCGCCCCGCCGCGCAGCTGCCGACCCCGGAAGAACCCTCAGCCATGCCTGCCGCCCCGCTCCGGCCCTCCCCTCCGGGATCGGCTCCGAGCGCAGCGGTCTTCCCTTGGACCTGTATCAATAACTGTACTGACCCTGCTCAGCCCACGGGTCGGACCCACTGACGGAAAGCCCATGCGCAGAAAAGCCAAACGAGAGCCCCTGGCCATGAACGAATTTACGCTGGAAGAAGCGGTCGCCCTGATCTACCGGCTGGCCGTGCTGGACAAGACTGCGGCCAAATCCGGGCAACTCCCGGACATCACGCAGATCGGCCTCGTCTGCGGCGTGCTGACGATGAACGACCAAATCGAGGTCGTCGTGAAGTTCCACGATGAGATCCGACAGTACAACAAAGAAGAATTCGAGAACCAGATCACATTGCTGGAAAGCTGACCCGTCAGCCAGTGTTGATTCCGAGAGTCACTAGCTACTCTGTGAGTCAGTAGTAACTCTGATAGGCAGTACTGATCATGAACGCCAGCAACGCACGACTCCTCGTTCTGGACGAAGCCACCGAGAAAGTCATCCTCCAGCACATGGACGATTTCAAGGGCCTCGGCACGACGCTGGAAAGCGCGCTCGGTGCCCTGGTCATCGGCCAGTACTTCGGCTGGCGTGTCCTCAAGCTCGTCCATAACCCGGCCACCTATCGCCAGTACGAAAAAGTGCTCGGCATCGAGTTCAAGGACGTCTGCGACCCGATCACAGAAGCCGGCGAGCGGAAGAGCGTCGGTTACGCCATCACCAAGGCGCTAAAGAGCTTCTGGGCGGTGATCATGGGCAAGCACAGCGTGCCGGCCAAAGGCCAGATTTCCGATGCGGACGCGGTTGCTCAGGAAGTCGAGCGCCACGTCGCCGCGATTGAGGCCGCCAAGGAACGCGGGGTGCCGTCATGAACACCTTCAAGTACGCCACCATCCGAAAGTTTTCGGATATGTGCGGATACAGCGAGGAAGGCATCCGCCAAAACATCAAGAAGGGCATCTGGCGGGAAAAAATCCACTGGATTCGAGCGCCCAACGGCAGAATTCTGATCAACATCCTGGGTGTACAAGCATGGTTCGAGGGCATAAAGGTTTGACCGTCCGGGGTGACAGCATCCAGATCGCGTTCACGTATCAGGGCGTGCGCTGTCGGGAAACCATTCCGAGGCCACCGACCCAGACGCTGCTGAAGCAACTCGCGCTGAAGCGTCAGGCCATCCTGTACGAAATCAAGACGGGCACCTTTGACTACGTGAAGCACTTCCCCGATAGCAAGCGGGCGCAGCAGTTCCGAAAGTCCCGCCCCGATCTGTGCACTATCGGCGAAGCGCTCAACGCATGGTTTAGGCGTTATTGGGAGGACTATGAGCGCAGCACGCAGCGCGACTACCAAAGCGCCATCGATCACCACCTAATTCCGAGATTCGGCTCCCTCCCGCTCGCTGATCTCACCGCCATCATGGTCAAGGAATGGCTCGCCGATCTGAGTTGCTCTAACAAGCGCAAGAACAATATCCTTACGCCGCTGCGCCGAACTTACGAAGAGCTGTACCTTAATGAAACGCTCGACAAGAATCCCCTCGAACGGGTGAAGAACCCCACCGCCACGCCGCGCGAAGCGCACCCGTTCTCAGAGAAGGAAATCGAGCTCATCCTGAACGAACTCACCGGCCAGGAGCGCAACCTAATCCAGTTCGCGTTCTGGTCCGGTCTCCGCACCTCCGAGCTGATCGCTCTGCGGTGGAAGGATGTGGACCTGGAGCAAGGGCGCATCTTTGTTCGCGAGGCCAAGGTCCGCGGCCATCTCAAAGGCACGAAGACCATCTCGGGATCGCGGGAAGTCACGTTGCAGCCTCAGGCCAAAGATGCCCTGATAAGCCAGCGCCTGTTCACCGGTCCGTTAAACAACTGGGTGTTCCACGACTCCCGCACAAACGACGCCTGGAAGAACGACCAAGCGATTCGCAAGACCGTATGGACGCCGGCGCTTGAGCGGGCGGGTGTTCCTTACCGGAACCCCTACCAGACGCGCCATACGTTCGCCTCAATGCTCCTGTCACGTGGCGGTAACCCGTTGTGGGTTGCACAGCAGATGGGACATAAGGATTGGGGACAGATTCGCAAGGTATATGGCCGATGGATCCAACCTCACGAGTAGATCCAAACATCGGGGCGTTAGTCGAACATCCGCCTCAGCGGTGGGCCGTGTTCAACGATCCAGTCACATCAAGGGATCCTCTGCGAGTGTCCATTGCACCGAACTGGTTTTGCCGAACCAGTGAGTAGAAACGTGAGAACAGAGTTGCGGGAAGCCAGAGCGCAAGTGTTCTCTGTCGGCGCGGAAGCTTTGACGTAGCGCCCTAGATCGAATCCGCTCCGAAGATGGAGTCAAGCGCCCCGCGTTGTCAGTTTCAGTAGCAACGTGTATATATAACGCTTAATGCCGCCGGTACAATGCCAAGTTCCGGAAAGCGCGAATTGCCAGCAACGAGTAAGTGTCAGGCAGTGAATTTGATGCGTTGTATTTCATAATTTGGCGTCTAGATGGAGCGCTAACGCGGGGATAGCTCAATATGGCAGTGTCTAGAAAGTCCCTTTCTGCCGCGCAGTGTGTCGCGCTTACTTTGCAGGTCGAGAGCGTATGTCCTTTGTGTGCCGAGCCTCTTTTTTACAAGAAAGGTGGCAAGACATATAATAAATATGAGATCGCTCACATATATCCATTAAACCCGACACCATTGGAAAAGGATCTGTTAAAAAATGAAGGGCGTTTGTCTGAGGATGTGAATGACGAGCGGAACCTCATACCGCTATGTCCCTGTTGCCACGAAAAGTTTGACAAACCAAGGACGTGCAAGGAGTATCGTCAGTTGGTTGAATTAAAGAGATATTGCAGTCAAAGGTCCGAGCAGGCCGACTTATGGAAGCGTTATCACTTAGAGGAGCAACTCTCAGATATTATTATGGCGTTGTATTCCGAGGATGCTGCTGAAGTTCAGAGTCTCAGTTACCTTATTCAAGAGATTGACGAAAAAACAAATTCAACTATATCGTGTTTAACGGTAAGAAAGATTAAGAACAATGTAACGGATTACTACACGTTTGTTCGCGACCGCTTCGCTACTTTGGATATGTCGAATGACAATTTATCACAGATGATTTCATTTCAAGTGAAAGCCTA
The DNA here is from genome assembly GCF_006175985.1 of Methylotetracoccus oryzae. Classification (GTDB taxonomy): domain Bacteria; phylum Pseudomonadota; class Gammaproteobacteria; order Methylococcales; family Methylococcaceae; genus Methylotetracoccus; species Methylotetracoccus oryzae. The sequence continues at coordinate 99,856 of NZ_SRSH01000012.1, forward strand.
CTACTTGAAGCAAAGTCAGTTGGGAATAGAGCAGCAGGCAATATTCGAAAACATAGTAAAGTGGATTTCTATAAAAACTAAGTCGCGAACCGTGGAGGCGGCCGAAATACTGGCGTCATTCTTTGTTCAGAATTGCGAGATTTTCTGAATGATAGTTCCGAATAAGTTTGTTTCATTAGATGAATCGCTAATTGCAAAATTGCCGCACCTATTAGCCAATTTGAAGGATGGGGAATCTGTGCTTGAGTTATATTCAGCAACCCGAGACGTGTATGCTGATGTTGGTGAATTCTTGCTCTCTTTAGATGTCCTTTTCGTATTGGGTCGAATCAGGGTAGATGTCGTGGCAAGAACGGTTCATTTATGCTGAAACTAATTCACTGCGAGAAATTTCGTGAATCGCCAGTAAGGGTATCCGCTGGATTTAATGTCGTTTCAGGTGATGATCTTGCAACTAACTCAATCGGTAAGTCGACGTTTCTTATGCTAGTCGACTTTGCTATGGGCGGAGAGACGTTTCTTACGCATAACTCTGATGTTGTGAATGAACTCGGGCATCATAGTTACTTTTTTCAGTTTCAGTTTGATGGTGTTGACCATTTCTTCAGAAGAGATACCGATAAAGGGGATCTGGTCTTTGTTTGTGATCACGAATGGAAGATCGGGCGCACATTAAATATAAAAGAATACTGCGATTTGCTAAGACAGTATTATCGAATAAGTGACCTTGGGTTGAGCTTTCGTACAGTAGCTTCCTTATTCACTAGGGTGTGGGGCAAAGAGAATCTTGTTACCGATCGGCCTTTAGATATACATCGGAAACAAAGAGCCGAAGACGCCCTTATATTTGTTCTGAAGCTTTTCGATAAATATCATGAGCTTGTCGTGCTCGATGGGGAGCTGAAAAGGGTTGACTCTGAGAAAACGGCGCTGAGGCGGGCATTTAGAGAAAATATAGTGCCAAGAATTGGGAAAGCGCAATTTAAAAAAAACAAGTTACTTTCGCAACAGACGACGGATGAGCTTGAGGACATAAAGGCAAATCTTGCGAGGTATGCAACAAATATCCGAGAAATTACAAATCGGGAGGTTTCTGACATAAAAGAACAAAAGGATTTACTCCTTAAGGCAATGGCTGCTGTTGATGGCCGGCTTCGTCGGCTCCAAACGTCGCTAGTTGATAGCAAGCATGTGAAAAGTAGATGGTTTGAGGCACTCAAGGAATTCTTCCCTGATGTAGCGGCCGATCGCATTGCGCTGGTCGAGGAGTTTCATTCGGACATCGCAAAGATACTGAAACGCGAGATATTGGCCACTGAAAAGCGGTTGGTGGGGGAAAGTGATCGAATCAATGCGGAACTAAGAGGTCTTGATGATAGGTTGAACATGCTACTGAAAAACGTCGAAAATCCAACGATCATTGTTGATCGGGTTTTTGAGCTTTCAAACCTCAAGGGGATTGCGGAAAGGGAGAATGAATATTACGAAAAGGAGATGGCACTCAATACGCGCGTGAAGGAACTCCGATCAGATCTTGAAGAGATGAAGAAGATAGAGCTTTCCGTGATTTCTTCAGAGATCAATGATGTGTTAAGAAGTTATGCGGAACGAATTTATGGGGAGGGGCGGAAAAGCCCATACCTTTCGTTTTCGAAGACCAACTACAAATATGAAATATTCGAAGATACGGGAACTGGTAAAGCGTTTGCGAATTTGATCTTTTTTGATTGGGCTATATTCGCGCTTTGTCCCGTCCCTTTCCTTATTCATGACTCTCTTTTGTTTAAAAACGTTGAAAACGAAGCGGTTGCACGAATGATGGAAATATATGCAACGCTTGGGCGTCAAACCTTCATTGCAATTGACGAGATTAAAAAATACGGAGAGATTGCTGAGCAGCTAATTAGGCGGCACACCATTGTCCAGCTATCTAATGATGCGGTGTTATACGTGAAGGATTGGCGGAAATGATTCGAGAAAAGGCTAAGTGCACCTTAGATGGCGGAAGATCGGTTGGGGTGGTAACAATTATGTTCCGCTTTGCGGCGAGCGTTAGTGCGACGCCTAAAGCGAGGCCTTCTGTTTTTTGACACACGACAACGCTCTGACACATCCTTGACGCAAATGATTGATTTAACTGTATCAGCCCCGGGTTCAATTCCCGCCGCCTCCACCAATTCAGGATCCAAAGGAATCCAACAACGTCCATAAGCCAGCGTGATTGCTGGCTTTTTTGTGTCCGAAGCATCCCGCAAGGGGCAGTGTCGTCCATGTAGACCCGCCTCCCGCGCTGCGCATCTTCAGGCATACGTCGCGGTTGACCAGGACGCCGAAGTCACTGGTTTCCTGCTCTCCATCGGGAAGGGCAGAGCCGAACAGCGCGAGGTCGGTCGCGCCATAGTGTGCATTCAGGACAGCCGTACTTTCCGTGAACAATTCGAGGGCTAAGGGGGAAGGTAAGCGCGTGAGTCGGATGAGCGAAGGGCGCCGACTGACCGCGGCCCCGGAAGCGCCCATCCGGAAGGGCTTGGTGGATTGGACACAGGCTCAGAGAAAGCTGCGCTTTGCGCTGTGGAATGCGCGCGCATATCCGGCAGTGCTTTCTTGTGGAACTGCCGACTCGGTTGGTGCGGAGGTAGCTGAGCCGCTGGGGTTTACTCGCCAAACGACCCATGAAGCGGGCGTTCGAGCTACAACCGGATGGGATCAACGGTGGTTGCAGTTGGACTATCCGGCGATCGCCATGCGCGCCAAAGCCGAGGTGGCCGAGATCTGCTGCGGGGATGAAATCGCGTTGTCCTCAGTAGAACATTACCCGCGGGGTTACGCGCCGAGGGGCAAGACCCCGGTCCAAGTGCTCTCCCGGGCGAAGTGTGAACCCATCAACCTGATCTCGGCGATCACCCTCACCCATCTAGGCCTGATGCGCTTCATGCTGTACCGGGAAACGATGGCGGCCGAGGTCCTGATTCGGTTCATGCGACGGTTCATCGAGGACGCCCAACGCAAAGTCCTCCTTATTTTGTGCAACCTTCGGGTGCACCAGAGCCGCGCGGTCAAGATGTGGCTGGTGGGAGCGCCGCGAGCAGATCGAGGTGTGCTTTTTGCCCAGCCACTCCTCAGAGCTGAACGCCGACGAATATCAGCAGTGGCTCCGGAAGAAGTCATCAGTCATCAGTGACACCCAGAATCCCTCGGGTATTGCAGTCCTTTTCGGCGAATTCCCCGGAAGCCTAGAACCCAGATAAACGCCAGAACTCCACGTGTCATAAGGAGTCCAGCCTTTCTGCGGGAGCGACTGCCTAGCTGGAATACCCATCCACGAAAGGAGGCTCGATCGCCAAGCCACAGTCGATTCATTTAGCCCGCATCAGGGGTCTTCCCCAGAAGTTGAGATATCTGGATAAGCGTCGAATCTGTGCTGCTCATTATGTAATATCATCTCCATCACGCCCTCAACGTGTTGGGGTATCTCTTCGGGCGATATCCCAGCGTCCTTTAATGATGTTAAAATGTCGCTTTCGATGGACTGGTATGATGGCTCTATCGCATTATTTTCCAGCGCAATACGTTCGTAAAATGAATACGAGTCACTGGAGAATTCGTCTGACGGCGCGAGACGTTCCGTCGTGTCCAAGGATTCTTTGGCTAGCCTCCCATCCTTGTTTTCCCAAGAAGGATGAAGGCGGCTTGTGCTTTCGTCTGCGAGCTTTTGCTGTCGGGCCACGTCTCCGACCTGTTGATGGTCTTCAGGACTGCTTGCTTGGTTTTGTCGCCCTGGACTAACGTTACCGCAACTGCTGCCGAAATGTTCCGTTCGGCAGTCTTTTCGCGTTGCAAAAGCGTCGCGTCCTCCACCAAAAGTTGTCCGCTGCTTCAACTCGCTCCGAAACTCTGTGCTTCCAGGATTTTCTCGACCATCTGGCTGGTGACTACCAAGTCGATTTTGTCCAATCCATACGCCTGTTAAGAAGGCAAGCGGCACCAGGAATCCGTTACGACTAGCAGCGGACAAGAACATGAATACCTCGATACCTTAGAAGAAGGAGTCCCGGTATAGAAAAGTAATAGATCCACCAGAACGGACAGTACCCGTTGCGCCACAGGCTGCAGCGTTTCCTACAACTCTCACTGTAAATCGCCCAACCCATGCTGAATTCAAGTGATCAATGATCTGCGAGTTGGTAGTGGTAAAGCGATAATAGAAAGTAGGAATTACCAAAGCTGGGGCCAAATCATAAGTCTGAACACCTCCCGGCGCCCCCTCAGAACGGACAACATGAAGTCTGTCCACGTCACATACGGAGTAAGCAGGATTTGAAAAGGAAGATATCAGTGCCAATGGAGTCAGGATTGTGAATATTTTTTTCATGTCACCCTCTCACAATAAAAAACGTCATCTTCGAGAATATTGATTAACCACGCCTGCATGGCCTCATAATTACTCTCTCCTTGTCAGTCCACCGACCAGGATTATGCTGACGGAGACCACGCCTACCTTGCCGCGGCAATCTATGTGCGCGTAGCACCGATTTAGAGGACTCACAGCCATCGCACACTGCTGAAGGCTACTCTACAGATTTCGTGTCAGCAATAATGCAATTGCATACATTTCATATGGTTTTCTTTGGTTTTTCAGCGCATAGCCACCCTTCATCCTCGGCCATTCTCAATGCAGCATATCTGCAATGCACCTTCATAATGGCCAAAATCCTCTGAAACTCTGTACGGACAGTAGCCGGTGAGCGATGCAAATATGCCGCAAGAATTTTCGCGTCCGTCGTTCTCAGGGCTACACATGTCTCCAAGAGTTGACGCAAACTAGGCGTCAACAGGGTTTGACTCTTTCCGCTCATATCCAACCTCCACTTTCGCCCGTAAGGCGGTTCGAACCCACGGTCGCGGGGAGCCACCGATGGCTGGAAAGCGGTCCGCGGACAAAGGACAAAGGACAAAGGACAAAGGACAAAGGACAAAGGACAAAGGACAAAGGACAAAGGACAAAGGACAAAGGACAAAGGACAAAGGACAAAGGACAAAGGACAAAGGCGGCCGCACCCCTACATCCGGTGGAACCCTGCACGTCAGTGCTTAGCAACTTGGCCAGAGCTTCAATCGATGGCGAAACAGGTAACTGGGCAGTTGCGAAAGATCTACCGAGATTGGGTCACGCCGATACATGGCGAGTCTTCAAATGCGAGAACTTTTTCAACATTTCTCAGCTCACCTTACCTTTTGGCAGACGTACGTCACTCTTCGCAAGCGCTGCGGCGTGGTGGATCTCCATGCGCTCACGGAAGGTTTTCGCAACGCTGAGCGAACGGATGCGGCACAAGGATCTGCCTGGGACATTCGAGGGCACGATGAGCCCGTCGTTCCCATATTCCGCCACGAGCGCCAACACCAGCAACCGCGCATGATCATCCGGATGGGCTTCGAGCCCAGCGAAATTGACAGCGCCGGCCTCGAACTCCCAAAAGCGCGTCGGATGGTGAACCCGTCTTGTCGGTTCGCGTTTCCGCCACTATCACTTCTTGGAACGGGAGTGGCAGCACTCTACGAAAGTGACGCTTAACCGCCTCGTGTTGGCTCGCTGCAGTCCATGGAATTCCGTAGGCGCTCTTTTGCTTGCTCCAGTTCGATAACCGCTGCACACTTGAAGGTCATCGCCGCACGGGTGCGGACACCAAGCTTTGCGCAAATGCGCCGCAGATAGGTTGCGACAGTCCATTCGCTCAGTCTGAGATGGGCGGCGATCTGTTTTGTCGGTGCCCCTTTTGCGACGAGCGCCGCAATTTGAAGTTCGCGAGCACTTAGTGTGCCCGCTTGGCCAAGGGCATCGATACTCACGCTTGCCTTTCGTGCAATCAAACATTGTCGGTCGCCAACCGCGAACCGGCAGATTTCTGTGTAATTCAATGCACCGCCCGACACCTGTTCCGCGAAGGCTGGCCCAGCCAGAGTGTCTGATAGCAAGATTATGTGAAACTCCTTATCCCCAAGGACAAAGGTGCCGACAAGTTTATTGCTCCCCGGCGTCGTCGAGAAATCGCTGCCATCATCAGGCTTCATTCCCTCCCCCCGGCTTCCCATTGCGGCGCGAGAAGCCAACCCGTTTCATGCTGTGCCTGGGTACATGAGGAGGCGGCATCCGCAAGCCAGGCTGATTTCAGGAAGATTATTCAGCCGGGTTCACTCGGCGCCCCCCCAGGTCGCCGTCGCAGACATCGATAGCCGCCAGGATATGGAAGGAAGACCCGAGCCATCCATCGCGGGGATGACAGCAAGGATTCCAGCCAGACAACGGCAAGTTTTTTAGGCTGTCACGATCCCGACCTCAAGACAATCGGTATGACTGCCTATAGCCTCGGTCGATAAGCGCTACGTCTTTAGTGCAAAAGGGAGTCGCCCATACCGCTCTGTAAAGGCGGATCACCATCCCATTCCTGACCGCAGTCCCATAGCCAATCAATCTCGTCCCAGAACATGCCGCCTTCGATGTCGAAGGGGAAGTCCACCATCTCGGCGGCCGCGTCTCCAGTGAACTCCTCGCTGCGGAGGGGCTCAATTCGGTGCTTGCAAAACCAAGGTGAAGCTTTCATTTGGCTACCTCTAGAGTTCACGGGGAGCCCCAAGCGTGGGGAGGCGCCGTACCTCGAGCCGTCCGGGCCTAAGCTGCTTTTCTATCAGCGTTGGGAACCGTCGAGGCGGCCGCGCTGCTCGGATCCCAAAGATCGACGCTAAATTGGCCTCGGCGTCATGAGTCACCCGTATTAGGGAAGTCGGTCCTGTCAGTAAAGGTGTCAGGCCCGGGCCGTGACCGCTTACCGTACTGTCGCCATGGACGATGACACCCACGGTGGTGTGGCCTAGTCTTGCACTTGGCCCGAAACGGGTGTCGGCGTCGGCGATGGCGACCAGATCGCCGAAGCGCAGTGTTTCCAGGCGGTAACGCTGCCGGGTCTGCGGATCGAAAAGCTGGATGTCGTAGTCACCTCGCCAGACAGTGTTCTTCCCCAAGCCTGAGCCCATGATGCCCGCCGGGAAGCGATGGGTGACGGGTACTTCGAGGGCTCCGTCGCGCTCCGCAATGCCCCAGCGTAGTAAAAGCCGTGGCGCACTGTTGAACACTGCTATTTCGGGGTAGTCGCGCAGTTCGAGACCGAGGCCGCAACTGTAGATTTGAACCCGGTCGCCGATATTGAGGCGCTGCAGCACGGATGTCGGGAAGTCCACGATGACATGGTCTATGCCGCCGTGCTTGCCGGTAACGAGGCCGATCTGGCCCGTGCAGGGACCGGTCACGACGCGGGCGGCGTTGCCCACACAGGCGTAAGTCATCAGCGCACGATTGGGGCCATTTCGGGCGCCAACGACCTCCCGCTGGTTATTGTGCAGCGAGACACCCGGTTCGATATGGTCGCCAGCCAAACCGACACAGCGATCGCCGATGCGGTGATTCAACACGATACCACCGGTGGCCGGTAATACCCGGGGCACACCATCGTTTCCGATTCGGTACGGATTGGCCGCGCCGACCGGATGAGCGATCTGGCCCTGGACCGCGACCATTACCAGATCCTCGCCGTTGAGCCGTGGTCCCGTCCGCGAGCGGCGGCCGCGTCGGTTCATCGTCCGTTCCTCGGTGAAAGTGTCGGGGTGGTTCGAGCGTTCACAACGGATACCAGAATGCCTGTGCATCCCGCCAATAGTCGGCAACAGGCAGGGTTTCGGAATCGAACTCCCCGAGATCGTCGCCCATGAAGCCGAATTCACTCCGTCGGCTCCCCGCGGCTATCGCAGCGGCCGGTGCCGCGATGTGCAAGACGGCGAGGCGCAAGCCCGACCAGACCCATTTCCCCAACCCGGCGTGAAGCATGGCCCTACGGAGCAGATCGGTTTCTTCCCGCCTCCAGGGGTCATGCTCGGCTACTTCGATACACCGCTGTCTGGGCCGATCACCGTGCACTGCCGTCCACTGCTCGAACACCTGGCAAATGTCCGGGACACGCTTTGAACCGACACGGCCACCCGGCTCACCAGTCTCGCCGGTGGCTGGCAGATGCGTCAGCACGAATGCTGATGGCAAGGTTGCTGCCAAAGCCACCACGTCGCGGTAAGCGGACGGTAGCACCGCCTTGTCCGGCAAGAGCCGGTCGAGGTCGGCGCATATCGCCTCGTAGCGCCACACCAGCTCCGGTTCCAGGCCATCGGGCAGAAATGACTCCATCGGTCCGTCGCCGATCCAATAGCAGTGCTGCCGGCCGGGATCGTTTTCGAGGCGGATTCTTTCCCATTCACGCAGCGCTTCCACGACGATTCGCGAGCGTTCAGGCGTTGGGGCGCCCTCATCGTCGGCCGTGTGCAGCAGACCGGCCGGCTCCTGCAGATAGAAATGGGTGTTGTCGAGGATATGCCACAGTTCGCGCGCGACCCACAGGTCCATTACCCGGCCCAAGCGCGTGGCCAGCGGCAGCCCGAAGCTGGACAGCGCCAGGGTTGGGTCGAGCACGCAGGACCAGCGCTTTTGGCTGATGTTGACGGAAAGCTCGGGCAACACCGCGTTCATGTTGTTTACGCTGCCTCCGATGAAAGCTGACCGCGGGCTGGGCGCCCGTCACTCCTCGAATGCTCGCGACGCCGGGCTTCCCGGCATGAACACCGTGACGGCGACGCCCCGCGGACGCGCGACCGCCACGGCGAGACGCTGAAACTGAGCCGCGTCGGTGCGCGATGTAGCCTGGGGTACCTGGTAGATCAGCCGGACGCGTTGCGGCAGCGCCGGCAGTCCGCGTGCACCACGCATCGCGCTCAGTGCAGCCAAGCCCTGCTGATAGTTCAGGGCCTGGGCGACATGCTGGCTGACCGTGGCCCGCAGACGGGTCGCGTCAAGCCCACCGCTTGGCAGCCGGTAACGGGACAAATCGATATGTTTGCTCTCGAACGCAGCAGGGGCGGGACGCCCGCCGGGGCGCGAAACGGGTACCACGTCGACCGAGCCAGCGCGTGGCGTTCCACGCGGGTCGAGAAACACCACCGGCACCTGCCGCTCCAGCGTGTAACCATGACGGCGGAACACCCGTTCGAGGCGACGCTCGGCCACACCGCCGCGCCGGACATTGCGCCGGAGGGGGCTGCGCGCGGCCGTATCCGCATCATCATCGAGTTCGACATCGGCCGCGTCCATGCCGTCAGCCAAGTTCGGGTCCGCTGCCGCATCGTGCGCTTCCATCTCTTCGAATGTGTCGAGCTTGCCGAGTTCAGAAAAGTCGCTGGGATTTCCTCGCACGCGATGTCGTGAGCGTGTTCCAGACGCTCCACATTCGCAGGGTTGTACCCGGCAACGCCGGCACACGGGCTGGAACGGCGAATTGCCATTACTGCCGCGTGCCAATCTATCCAATTCGTCATGGAGCATCTCGCTGACGGCGGCGTCGAATTTCTGGTACATGCCGGAGCACCTCAAGTCATGCAAAGATGCATTTCGTCGCCAGCGTTGCCCGGCTCGTCAGACCGCCGCAGCCCGCGCCGCCGTCGGCGGCATTCCCAGCACGCTTCGCAACGCGGGTGTGGTGCCGACAAAGCCCCGCCCTTCGGGCGTCATCCGGTAAGCTGCCACCCAGGCTTCGGCGTGGGCGCCCATCGGTCGTATGGTCGACTGGAACAGGATAGGATCGATCGCGGTCTTGAAGTCGTTGTCGGCGATGAACTGCAGGATGCGCCGCCCGCTCTCCGCCATCTTTGCACGCTGCGAGGGTTCGGCGATGCCGCCCAGGTAACGCTGAGAGACGATTTCGACGACATCCCATTTGGTGTTTGCGTCGAAGGCCTTCTTGATGTCGGGTGCGTCCAACAGCTGCAATACCGATTTCAGGTAGTGCCCGGTTTCCATCGTCAGCGAGAAAACGTTGCCATAGGTGGAACGGTCCAGCGCGTAGCGGAGGTCCAGCCCGATACGTTGCACCGTGGCAACTGAGCCAAACGGACGCTGCTCGATCAGTTGCCCGCCACGGATCACTTCGCCGATCAACAGGTCGCGGAAGTATTGCGACAAGGCCACCATGAACCCCACCAGTTGCCGGTGGAAGTTCCGGTTGACCACCGCACCGGCCGGCGCCTGTGCCGTGCCGTAATTGAATGCACGGCGGTAGGCCATCATGCGGTCGCGTAGTGTGTAGCGCAGGGGCTTCCATTTCTCCAGCAGGTACAGGCCACGGGCGCCGGGGCCGCGCTGGATGCGCATCTTGCCGAGATGGAACAGCCGCAGCAGTACATCGACCACCTGGAACAGTTTCATCCGTTCGTGCTGGTAGATGTAATACAGCTCGGCGGCGGCGTGCAGTTGGCTCGGAACGACCGAGTCGTCGAAATCGGGCTGGATGTACGGATAAGACATCTCACCAAATTCGACCGGCCCTTTGCCGCCGAAGCCGATCAGGTCGAGGAATGCGTCCCGTCCATCGGCGTTCGCGGCCTTTTTCAACAGGTCGCCAAAGCGGTCCTCGAATTGTTGCTCATATTGTTGGCGTTCCTCGGGAGGAAGAGACGCAAGTTGCTCTCGGAGGAACTGCTCCCAGAGTCTTTGAATAGTTTCTGTGGTATTGAAGCTCATGGCTCAAGCTCCTTCGGCAAGAGGATTCATTAGGATGTTCGCTACAGCCCACCTAGGCGGATTGATCTGCGAAGAATTGAATGAGGCGGCTGTTGAGTTTCTGAATCATCACGAACCGCTCACTCCGTTCCTCATGATCACCCTTCAAAAACGGTGCAAAGGCGCCCTTATACTCTGCCTGTAAAGCGGCATCCGAAATCCTCTCGAGGCTTTCCCTGTACGGGGAACTGATGGAGATCTTCTTTGTCAGGGTTTCGTTGTTTTCCTTCAGCTTAAAGTCCTTGTCGGTCACTATGTCCTGTACCTGAGCCAGTACGCGAATCGCCTGGAGGGCTGGCTCCTTGACCTGACCTGCCGACAACGGGATGGACTCCGTTGCTTGTCGAGCCTCTAGCGATGCAATGCGCTGGAAAGCTTTGGCGAGTTCCCTCGCCTGACTGTCGACCGCGTTGCGGAGCCCCTGAGACAGGTCGAAAAGCGGGTTGATCTGCTTCGACGTCGTATCAGCAATCACGTCCGCAAACCGCTCCAGCGCCTTCTGTAGCGCGGCAATTTCCGCTGTGATGGCTTTGGTCCTCTGGTCGGTGACGCCGACATGGGTCGTGACTACTCGTAGCATGTTGATGTCCTCCAACTGGTGAGTGGTCGTTCGCTTCAAGTCAGCGACGAGCGCCCCAAGCTCACGTCGGGGTGAGGTGGCAGCAAGATGTCGGGCGCCGGGCAAGCCCGTTGCGGCACGGCGTTCAGGCGACCGACAGCCCGATCAATCACGGCGAAAACGGCGTTGAAGATCGTGTCGAAACTGTGGCAATTGGGGGCCAGGGTTTCGAGCATGGCACGCGATTGATCTTCCCTTTGACGCTGCAGGCAGAGTTCCTGGTGCAACAACGCTTGAAAGGCCGCTCTCCGCTGCGGATGATCGAATTCAGTCTGAAACTCAGCAGGACGCAAGCCTAAGTTGCCGGAAATGGCATTCAGACTTTCTCGCACGCGCTGTGCGAGGCTGGAGTCTTGACGAGCCGAGCAAGCCTCGAACCGCGGCCCCAGTTCGCCTGGTCTGGGATTGGCGAAAACGTCAACCAGCAGACCGTAGGCGGATGCACGCTGTTCCGGTAAGCCGAACGATTGCTGACCATTGCAGTACAGATCCACTGCGCGGTCGGTGTCGTAAAGCAACTTGTCCAGAATCACCTGGCAGATGACCGCATCCGGCCCGCACTCGCAATCTGCCCAGCAGTCGAGGCCTTCAGCCAAGCGGTTGCGTTCCACGATCAGCGCCATCAGCCTGTCCTCACCAGCGTCGGCAACACGATTGCCGAACAAGCCGTAGTACAGGACAGGAGGCCGCGCGACGCGAACCAGTCGGAACCCACCTGAACTGTCGAAAGAGTCCGAGAAGAGGAGTAAGGACTCCAGAAAAGCCGTCAACGGCGGCGACCACGGCGCGGGCTGATTCTGTTCGTCCACAGCCAATTGTTGGCCAATTACTACCAGGCGGCGGAATCGTTCGATATCAATCCGCGCTGTTGAACCCAGCGCACGTAAGCCCTGGACGCGCCCGTGGTCGGCACGCTCGATGAGTTCGTCCATAATCCGCGACAGTTCATTTTCCTGCAGCAAGGCTCGCAGATCGCCGTAGCCCTGATTCTCCAGTTCGCGAAACAGCAGACGATAGCCGTCGAGTCCACGCGGCCAGTCATTGGGGCCGTAGGCTTCCTGCGTCGCACCGATCAGATTTCGCAGCGAATAGATCACGGTATCCCGACGGACCTCCAACTCGGCAAACGGTACCTGGAGCAGAAATCTGCCTCCGTTGAAGCCCACGTTGGAAAGGCTTTCCCCCATCAGCACAAGAATGACGGCACCGACTTCGTCCAGACTCTGAGCAAACTTCCGATAGATCATGCTGGTGGCCGGCGTAAGCGTACCCACTAGTCGTGCCATGCGAGCGTAGTCACTCAGTTGGCGGCGGATCGCGAAGGACTTGTCTCTTTGCCTGGGATCCAGAGCGAAACGCGCGGCCATGGTTCCTTCCTGGATAGCCGATCGAATGGCCTGCGCCCAGCCGTGAATCTCGGGCGTTACATCTTTCAACAGCGAATTGGTGAGCAATTCCTGCAGGTCGCGCTCGACATCGTCCTTCGCTTGTTGCAACTCCACGTCCGATGAGTTTCCTGCGGGCATCGCCGAAACAGCCGCCGGCAGTGCCTGCAGGAAGGGAAGTCCGCGAGCCTCCTGGCCAATCGCCTGAGCACGCGGACTTTCCTTGAACCGGTCGAGCAAGGCGTTTGCGATCTGATGAGGATCGTTGGGATCACTGACGCGGAGTTCACGCCGCAGCAGGTTGTCCAACGCCAAACGCTGATACCCGCTATTCGCCGGGGTGTTTCCGGCAGCGCTGCCGTAAAACGGATTGCTGGATGGAGATGCCATGTCGTTCACCTCGGCTGGTTATTCGAATTACTCATGTCATGCCGCATGGGATAGAACCCGGTCACGCGGTGTCTCCGTGGCGCTGGCGCGCATGTCGTTCAACAGGTTAATGACGCGGTTGGCCACCGCCCGCGGCGCGACTCGGCCACTGGCCAGGGCATAGCCCGCGGCACTGACCAGATGGCGTGGCGGCAGGTCGTCCGGCACGCCACCTCTCTGCAGGGTTTCGGCCCCGATCCGAATCCGGCGTTCATCCGCAGGCCCGAAGGGGATGATGTCGGCCAATGCCCGCTGCGCGAGATTGCGGCGCGTCTGGAAGGCGATCTCGTCGACCACCTCCGGGATGATGCGGCTCGATGTCGCCAGCAGGCGAACGGGGAGGCGGTTGAAGCCCCGGGGGTTGTATAGGTCTTCCCACACTCTCCGCAGCCGATACGCGCTTTGATCGAAACCCAGCCGGCCCAGCATCTCCACCAGGATATGGATGCGGAGATAGGCCGTAGGATGAGCGCCCCCCGGGCGATACGTCATCGTGCGCGAGGCCGGGTGGGCCAGAAAGATCGCCATGCCCCACGCCGCAGCCGGGCCACCCAGCAGGATGGCAGCGAGATCGGCGAAGATTTCCTTGTGCCACAGCCCGTAGATTCGCGTCAGCGCGGGATCCCCGCTGGCGCGCAGGATCCGCCGGATCACGGCCTGCCGGTTCTCCTGCCAGATGCCGAGGTCGGCCTGCAGGTTGTGCGACACCTCGTGCAGCATCACCGGCTGCCAGGGGTTGTCGCGGTCCCACGGGATCCGCACGATGGGGAAGGGATTGGGTTCGCCCAACAGACGGCTGAGCAGCACACCCCGCCGCATCGTCGCCGGCGAAAAGCCGTGCTCCATGTAGCACAGGGGTTTGATCAGCGGACCCCGAAAAACCGCCGGCGCGGCCTGACGCACCGCCCTGTAGCAATCCTCGGCGATGACGTCATAGGCCGCCAGGGTCGGTGCGAACATCGACCCGCGCTGGCTGAAGATCTCGAAAAACAAGCCGAAGGTCCGGCGCGCCCGGTCGATTTCCCGTTCGACCAGAGCAATGTCGATCAGTACACGCTGCACCGGCGCGGTCTGCCAACACTGTTCCACCCGGGCCAAACGTCCCGCGATTTTCTGGTCAATCGCCGCCAGCCGCTGGTTGGCGGCGCGGAAATGGGCGGGCGTAGGGGCGTAGGGCCGGTCCTGCGGACGAATACCCACGCCTTCGCCATCGATCCGGGACAGCCGGCGCGCCCGCGCGGCCAAGGCCAGGATCTTGGTGCGAAGAAAGGTGCGCGTCAGCATGGCCATGTCCCGTCCCTCCCGCCCTGGGGTTTGCGCTTACCGTCCCTGAATGCTGATGGTGACCGGACCGCGCAAGGTGAACCGCCGGCCGGGACCGATGGGGCGGGTCGCGCGACCCACCGTGCGTGGCGTGGCCTGCGCCAGCCGCCTGACTGTCTGCGGGCTGCGCGCCACCTGTGCTGCGGCCCGGGTGATTGCCCTCGGCACGGCGCGCGGCGGAACACGGCGGGTACGGACGCCTCGCTGTACTGCCCTGACCACCGCGGGAACAGCGCGCGCAGCCGGCACGCCCTGGCGACGCGCGACCGTCCGTGTGGCCTGCGTCACGCTGCGGACCAACTGGCGCCGCTGCGTCCGCGGCAACCTCGCAACACCCGGCATGGTGCGGCGTATCGTCAACCCGGCGATCACCGGTGCCGCGGCATCGATCTCGCCTTCGTCGAACGAGTCGAGCATCTCGTCAAAGGCCTCGAACTCGTCCGCCTCGTCTGCCATCAGGCGCCCGACGACGTTCGCGACGCGGCCGATGGCTTGCGTCCAGGGCAGAGGTATCGCGCTGGCGATGGGCGCCACGGTGCGCGCGATACGCCCAACGACGGGGGCAACCCGGCGCGCCACTCGCACGGCACCCCGGGCGACACGGCTGACGCCGCGTGCCAGCCGCCGGAAGAATTCGTCCGTATCCTCGGCGCCGAGGGCGTCGGCGACAGCCTCTTCCATGGCGTCCATGACGTCGGCGTCTTCCGCCTCCTCATAGGCATCGTACTCGCCCCATTCCTCCGCCTCATCGTACTGATCAGCGCCGCCCGCCAGGCCGCCGACGGCGCGCCCGATGCCACCGATGATGTTGCGCAGAAACTCGTCGCTCTCCTCCTCACCGAATTCATCGTACTCGGAGAACTCGTCGAACTGATGTCCGCGCGCGGGACCCTCGGCCTCGTCGTAGAGAAGATCTTCCATTACGTCGGCTTCAAAACTGCTCATGGGTCTGTCCTCATGGTTTTTGAATGAAAAGGCTCGTCCACGGAGTCACCGCCGCATGATGAGCTCCACTGGACCCGCGACGGTAAAGCGTCGCGGAACGCCGCTGCTCACGATGCCCCTTCTGCGAACCCCGGGCCGGCGGCTTACGACCGCTGGTTGGGATAGCCGCCTGGCCAGCGCCGGCTGGGCGACCACACGAGCGGCGGCGCGCCGCATCGCGACCGGTACCACCGTCGGGCGAAGGCCCCGACGGGCCGCCGCGCGTCCGACACTGCGTGCGATACGTGGCAAAGCACGCACCGCCCGCGGTCCTTGCCGGCTGACGAGCGTGCGAGCCGCCTGCACTGCTCCCCGCACCAGTTGCCGCCCGGCCGTGCGGCCCAGCAGCGCACCGGTCCGACGGATCAGCGGCCTGACCGCCGCTCGCGCTGCGATCCCGGCCAAAACCGGCAGTGCCTCATCGGCTTCCTCTTCCTCGAACCAGTCTGCCAGGTCCTCGAACAACTCGAGTTCGTCAGCCCCCTGACCGGCCTGTTGCTGCAGAAGCGGGAGTAACTGGCCCAGGATTGCCTGCAACGCGGCGGGCTGGCCCGGTATTGGGCGCGGCCGGCGACCGGGCGCAGCGGGGCGGGTCGCGCGACGCGTCCGACCGGCAACGCCCTCTACCGTTCGCGCAACACGGCCGGCCTGACCGGCGACACGCCCGACCGTGCCAGCGACACCGCGAGCCGTTCGCGCTCCCCGCCGGACCAATCCCGCCACGCGGCTGATGCCGCCGATCAGTCGTCCCAGGAACTCATCGCTGTCCTCTGCGTCGAGCGCATCGGCGACGACATCTTCCAACTCGGCGGCGAGATCGGCCTCCTCCTCCGCGTAATCACCGGCCATGAGATCTTCCTCGTAGGCGTCCTCCTCAAAGCCATCTTCGTACCCCTCGGCCTGCGCCTCTTCCTCGAAACCGTTGCCCTCATCGTAGGCATCCGCGCTCTCCATCAGGGCCTCCTCTTCGAGGCCCTCTGCTCCGAAGTCTTCCTCGTAGCCTTCCCCTTCAAAACTATCTTCCTCGAAGAACTCGTCGGCCGAAGAAGGGGGAGGACTGCCTTCCATCAAGTCTTGCATTACTTCACTTTCGAATCGCTGGTCCACGGAACCCTCCTTTAATCGGTAGAGTGCGGAAGGACGGGAGCACTGGTTCCAGCAACCCCCGTGAGTTGGCGGTAAGGGTGACCCTCGGGGGCGGTTGCGAACAAGTCACAAAATCTGGGTCACCCGCTTTGGGTAGCTCGCTTCGGGTCACTCGTGTGAGTGACGCTCGTGGATCCAATTGGCTTGGGGAAAGATATCGGCACAGCCGCTGCACTGGGCTATGTGATGGATCTGGAGCGGGCGATGCCGCCTTGGGAACTCGGGATGACGACCGGCAACAGAGCCGATTCCGGAAGGGGTCGGCGGACGATGGAATGCTGCCCAGATCAGATGCGAACTAACGCATGATCAGCGATTTGAGTGAGTCAGCGGCTGGAGAGGGTTGACTCGGGGCATCGGCTGAGCGAACCGGAAAAGCCCGTAGTTGGAGGAGGGGCGAGGGGCAACTTTCCAGGAGGCTCAGGGCTTTCTGACGCCGCAGAGCGTCGAGCGCGCGGCGGTGTAACTCCACCTCGCGAATGACGGCCGTCGTCGTAACCTTCGATTCCCTTCTTACCCGGGCGCGATGGACCGTGACTGTCCGCCGCCGCCAGTCAATGTCGCCCCATTGCCGCGCGATCAATTCCGAGATCCGGAGTCCGGTGATGAACGCCAGTTCGAAGTCGTTTTGATAGACGGGGTCGCGCTCCATCCAGTCGAGTACCCAATCGACTTCGGGCGGTGGCCTGACCGCTGCAATGGATACGGGCAGCCATCGTGTTCGCGAGCCTTCTCATGTTTACCGCGCCCTGCCTCGCACTGCTGGCGCGAACCCCCTCGACGCGACAAACCGGGGCGTCAGCACAGAGCCTTCAGGCAACAGGATCCTTGTCCGACATGTCTACATTGTGTATGTTCCATGGCCATAACGCAGAGAGGCATACGATCATGCACATCAATCTATCGTCCGAGATGGAACAGTACCTGCAAAGTAAGGTGAACACCGGCTACTACAGTAATGCCTCGGAAGTCGTGCGTGATGCCATCCGCCGCATGCGTGATGAAGATGAGCGGCTGGCGGCCCTACGCGCTGCGGTGGCCGTGGGCGATGACCAGTTGGAGCGCGGCGAGGGCGTGACCTATACGGCGGAACGCCTGCAACAGATCACCCAACGAGCCGTCGCCCACGCGCGAACCGGAAAGAAAGTCCGTTCGGATGTCACGCCCTGACGGGCCGTTGATCTTTCGCCCAGAGGGGAAGAGGATTTTGCCTACATGATCGTGAGCCGTGAATATGAATCATGATGGAGATGGCCATGAACACTGCCGTCCGCGAGACGTTTTCTTCCGAGGCAGCACCCGAGGTGCTGGACGCGCTACGTCAGATCGCCGAGGCCCAGGGCCGTCAGTTCGAGGCGGTTCTGGATGAGGCCCTGCGCGACTACATCGACCGGCAGCAGAAGGAGCGCCCCCGCCGTCATGTGATGGACTCCTTCGCGTCCAGCCTGGACGAGTTCGACAGCCTCTACCGCGAACTGGCGAAGTAAGCGGTGACGCACGATTACTTGACTGTTGCCGATGTGCTCGGCATGCACGCGGTGTTGATGCAGCGCTACGGTGGCGCGCTGGGCGTGCGTGATCCAGGTGCATTGGAGGCTGCGCTTTCCCGTCCTCAGACCGGCTACTACGAAGACATTGTGGCCGAGGCGGCGGCGTTGATCGAGAGCCTGGCAATCAACCATCCCTTTGTGGATGGCAACAAGCGCATTGCCTTTGCCGCTGCCGACGTCTTCCTTCGCATCAACGGCTGGCGGCTGAAGCGCTCGCCGATGCAGGTCTACGTGGAGATGATTGGCATGTTCGCGACCGGCACGTTCAACATTGCCCACCTCGAACCGTGGCTGCGCGGGTTTTCGATGGCCTAAGGGCAGTGAGGTTGGTAGTCAGGGAGAGACAACTCCCGACTGGGGCCGAATCATTCAGCGGATGATGCCTCGCAATGTGATCGGCTGCGCCGCGCGGCGAGAGCGTCAGGTCGTCCCTGTCGGCGTCCGTTCTCAAAAGCGCGCGCCAGACGGCAGCGCAGATCTTGACGGATCAGGCCCGGAGAGGTCGATCACTAAAGTCGTGTTCGATGCACCCACCTTCATGGCGGACTAGTGACGTCAGTTCAGCGGAGATGCTCGCTGAAAACTCAGCAGCGGCGAAAGTTCGGATGGGAGCCTCCGGGGCGCCGCCACTCTACGCCGCGGCGGTTTCGCGAATCCGGCCCAACACGTCGACCAGTTGCGTGACCTTGGCCGGCGGGAAGATTCCCGGCGGTCCCTGGACATGCAGGTCGGTATAGGGCGATTCGAACAGGCGCTTGGGTTCCATCACGCCATTCTGGGTGAGTTCCTCGATCACGAGCTGGATGAACTCGAACTGGTCGGATGTCGCGGTGGTGCCGGTCAGGAATTCGCTGAAAGCCTGCACGGCGGCTTCGCGATCAAGGCCGACGAGCGAGCGGATGAAGAGCCCCAAACCATGGCTTTTCTCGGTCGCCTGGCTGATCAGTTCTGGTGAACCGCCCGCATCGATCAGCATCCTTTCCAGTTCGCGCAGGTCGGTCGGGGTGAGCGGCTGGTTGCGACGAAGGCGTTGCAGCGACAGGTGCGACTCGTGGGCCTTGAGGAAGGCGCGGGCCTTCTCCTTGAACTTCGCCATGTTGAGCCCTGCGGTTACCTGGGGTAAATCGATGGTCGATTCTTCGCCCAGCTTGTCCTCGAAGTCGGTGTAGACGAGTTTCCTCTGGCCCTTAGGAAGGAGCTTGATGAGTAGGCGCAGCCTGCGCCGGGCAGTCTCCAACATCGGCACGGTGACGTCCTCCCACCATTCGTCGCTGCCGACCGCCTGGATCAGGACCATTTCCGCCTTGATCGCGGGGATGGCGCTCTGCTCTTCCAGTGCGTTGGCGATCGCCAGGATCTTCTGCTTGAGGCCGGCGAAATCCGCTCGGGCTTGCAGGATGGAGAGTTGAGTGCGGAGCAGCAGCAGGTCGAAGCGCTTCGCCTCCTCGTCGTCGTCCTCCAGTTCGGTCGGAAGGCCGGCGACCTTCGTGTTCAACTCGTGGAATTCCTCCGGGCCCAAAGTCTGCCAGGCTTCCGCCTTGGCAAACTTGTCCACGTATTGCCGCTGGGGACGGACAATGAAGTTGTCCACCTTCATGGCCGCGACCTTCGCGTGCAGCAGGGCTGCCGTATCGGCGCGGAGCTGGCCTTCGGTCAGTTTGTCGCCATAGGGCGGATGCGGCGCTTCTCCGGTCTTGCCGCCCGCAAGCCGGGTGTCCAGTTCGCCGATGACCTGCAGCCGCGCCTTGAACAAACGGGTTCCGAGCGGCTCCGCGGCTGAGCCGTCCGACAAGGCCGGGTTCTGGCTGAAGAATTCGAGGTTCTGGCAGAAGTCGAAGATGAAAAAGCTCTGCTTGTCCTCGCCCGGACCGAACAGGTTCGGGCACAGGCGGGTGCCGCGTCCGACCATCTGCCAGAACTTGGTCTTGGAGCGGACGATCTTGAAGAAGACCAGATTGACGACCTCGGGTACGTCGATGCCGGTGTCCAGCATATCCACCGAAATGGCGATGTGCGGCATCTTCTCCTTGTTGGAGAAATCGTCGATGAGGGTCTGCGCGTATTCGGTCTTGTAGGTCACCACCCGCGCGAAGTGCCCATTATAGTGGGGGTAGTTCGCATCGAAGCGCCGGGCGATGAAGTCGGCGTGGTCGTTGTTCTTCGCGAAGACGATGGTCTTGCCCAGCCGGTCGCCGCCCGCCACCTTCTGGCCCTTGGTCATCAGGGTGGCGAGCACCTTGTCGACGGTATCCTCATTGAAGAGCCACCGGTTCACCGCCTCGGCATTGACCTCGTCGGGCGTCGTGCCGTCCTCGTTCCATTCGAGCGCGTCCCAGGCTTCCTTCTCGTCTTCCGCCAGGTCGTCGTACCGGATCCCTTCGCGCTGGAACTTGAGCGGCACGGAGATGGCGACCGGCGGCACCAGATGACCGTCCGCGACCGCTTCGTCGAGGCTGTAGGCATCGGTCGGCACACCGGTTTCAAGGTCGAAAAGGCCGTAGGTGTTGCGGTCGATCTCGTCCTTGGGGGTTGCCGTCAGGCCGACCAGCAGGGAGTCGTAGTAGTCGAAGATGGCACGGTATTTCTGATAGACCGAACGGTGAGCCTCGTCGATGACGATCAGGTCGAAATGGCCGACGCCGAACCGGCGCTGGCCGTCGAACGACTCATCGATCAATCGCATCATGGTCGGGTAGGTCGACACATAGACCCGGCCCTCGGTGGTCTTGTCGCTCACCAGATTGACCGGCGCGGAGTCGGGCAGGTGGGCCTTGAACGCATTCACGGCCTGATTGACCAGGGCTACGCGGTCGGCCAGGAACAGAATGCGCTTGGCCCAGTTGCAGCGCATCAGCAGGTCCGCCAGGGCAATGACGGTGCGTGTCTTGCCGGCCCCCGTCGCCATCACCACGAGCGCCTTCCGCAGCTTGTCAGTCTCGAACGATTCTCCGATCCGCCGCACCGCGCGTGTCTGGTAGTAACGCTCGATGATGGCGCCGTTGATCGGCGCTTCGGCGAGCGTCTGGCGGCTGGTGCGCCGCTGGATCAGGAGTTCCAGTTCCGCCTTCTTGTAGAAACCCTGGACCGGGCGCGGCGGATAGGCTTGGTCGTCCCAGATCCAGTGCTCGTATCCGTTGGAATAGAAGATAACCGGACGCTGGCCATACCGCTGTTCGAGGCAGTCGGCGTAGAGCTTGGCCTGCTGCTGACCCGCGGTCGGGCTCTTGGTCGTGCGCTTGGCCTCGATCAGCGCCAGAGGCTTGCCGTCGTCTCCCCACAGCACGTAATCGACGTAGCCCTTGTTCTCGGCATTGGGCATGCCGGTCACTTCGACCTCGAAGTTCCTGGCCGGGTCGAGGTGCCACCCAGCTTCCTTGAGCAGGGTGTCGATGAACAGCGTGCGGGTCTCGGCCTCCGAATAGTCGTGGGTGTCGGGCTGGGCGGTGTTGGCCTTCTTCGCCGCCGCAAATTCTTCCCGAAGCGTCTTGAGTTCCTCGTTGAGCGCCGCCTTGTCGGCCAGCACCGCGGACAGATGCTCGTCCCTGGCCTGCAGATCGGCTTCCAGCCTCTGGAGTTGCGCCAGGGTCTGGGGCGGGATCGGTGATGTCTTGGGGAGAAGACTGGGGTTAAAGCGCTGGCCGGGGTCCGGGCGCGCGGTGCGGCCATAGGTCCGCGCGACCCAGTAGCAGACGTGGAACAGTTCCCGCGTCGTGTTGACGGCCTCGGTCGGAACCATCTTCCGGGTGCTGTGCACCGCCATGTTGCCGAGATCCTTGATCAGCCGGGCTTTGGTGAACAGCGCATCGCCCACCGTCTGCCGGAAGGTCGGTTCGTGGATCAGCGCGCTGAGGCTGTCCTGATACGGCAGGCGCAAGGCCCGCTCATGTTTGTAGAGCCAGGCGACCGCCAGCTCCAGCGTACGTCGGGCGTAGAAACAGGATGCCCGAGGATCGGTGTTCGCCAGTTCCTCCGCCTTCCTCGCCGGCTCGAACAGGAAATGCCATTCGCCGAGTTGCAGGAAGGCGAAGTTGGTCATGGGCTGCCGACGAAAGGATTGGCGATCGTCAGGCGCCCATCGATCGCCTGCCCGTGCTGCATGTCCTCGCTGTAGAGCGTGATGCAGCCGGCGTCGAGCGCCGCCGCGACGATCAGGCTGTGTCGGTCGCTCAACGGCGGGCGTTGGCTGAACTCTGACGCCAGCAACACCCTATCGGGCATTGGCTTCTTCCCGGCTCAGGGGTTTGAAGTCGGGAACCGACAAGGGGTTGCGGATAAACTCACCCAGTGACGATTCGCCCAAGGTTTTCGGTTCCGACTCCTCCTTCCTGGCTTGCTGAACCAGGAATTTGGCGAAATCGAGCACCTCGGCCTGCTTTTCCTCCGGGAGCTGTTCCAGCGTAAGAATCAGTTCGGCATAGCCCATGGCCGCCTCCTACGGTGTTGAATTCAATA
Organism: Methylotetracoccus oryzae; assembly: GCF_006175985.1. GTDB lineage: Bacteria > Pseudomonadota > Gammaproteobacteria > Methylococcales > Methylococcaceae > Methylotetracoccus > Methylotetracoccus oryzae. The sequence continues at coordinate 122,395 of NZ_SRSH01000012.1, forward strand.
AAGGATGCGCAATCGATATTGCCTTGTCGAGCCTGCCTTGAAGCCGTTCTTAGGGCCGGGTGTGGTGGGGACCGGAAAACCATCTGAACCTTCGACAGCCCTTTGAATCATCTGACACATGTGACCGAAGGCCGTGCGCTCATGAGGCAGGTAGCGAATCAAGCAAGGTCTTCACGGCGTCCCGGAGCGGTGGCAAATCGGCGTGGATGGTCTTCCAGACGGCCGTCAAATCCACCAGGAAGTAACCGTGGGACAGGACGTTGCGCATACCGACTGCCTGACCAAACGGAATCCCGGGGTGTGTGGCCACAAACTCCGGAAAGTGCTTCCTTATGTTGTTGGATGCTTCGCCCATCACTTCGAATGTGCGGATGACAGCGTCCTGTGTCTTCCGGTCCGACAGAAAGGCCGCCTCATCCATGTCTGCGATGTACTCATGGCACCGCTCAATGGCCTCCAGCATGTGACCCAGGTAGTCCGTCAGACGTAGTCGCTGCACCGGGTTCATATAGGCTGTGCTTCTTGTTCCACGATATGGCGGAATGACTCCGGCAGGGCGCGGGGTGTCAGCACGTCGATCGAAACGTTCAGCAATTCCGAAAGCTCGAATTGAATGGCGCCAATGTCAAACAGCGTCGTGTCCGCCGTCGGTTCGACCAAAATGTCTAGATCGCTCTCCTCGGTGTCCTCACCGCGCAGCACTGAGCCGAACACGCGGGGATTCGTCACGCGATGGCTGAGGACGATTTCCCGGATGCGGTCGCGGTAGAGGTTCAAGGCTTCGGAGGGACGCATCAGAGCTCTCCTCGGAAGGCGCGGTGTTGGAGGGATCTGAAAAGGGAGTCGAAGGAGGAAAGTGACTTGCAATGAACGAGCCTCAAATTGTCGCTAGCGCGGATTCGATGTGCGAATTCGATCTGTAACTCGCTCGGGGGTAGGGGCATAGGTAAATTACGTAACGCCGGTCCGCTAAAGTTCTGTTGCGCAGCTTGTCGTGAACGGCGCGCTACTATCGCTTGCACGGAAGGGGAAGTTAGGACCGCTTTCGCGTAGATCGGATTGAGTGCTTCTTGAAATCGCATGGTGATGAAGTAGGCGCCCGCAATGGATGGCGGATCAGCTGCTTGGATCAGTGCAGTTTTTCCCACGGTAGCGCCGGTTCGCGCGAAGATTAGGTCACCTGGACGTAGCGCAAATTTTCCTCGATCCGCATCTGAGACCAATAATCTGGGCATCGCATTGAAATCGAGGTCGCCGCGAGCATTAAGGTCGGTGATTCTTACGATTCGGATCCCGTCGTTGGCGTAGGACTCATTGTAGAAGCGCGGTCCATACTGTTGGAACGTGAGTAATCCGCCGAGTTTCGGATCCGGCCATCTTCTCGGGTTCGCAACGGGGTCCCCAAACATATCGATGAAAATCGACTGGGTGAGCTTGTCAAGTTCCTCCAAGGCTTCCCGGCGCTTGGCGCGGAGGGCATCGGCTTGGTCGAGGATAGTTGCGATGCGCTTTTGTTCGGAGAGGGGTGGGCACGGTGTGGGCAACCTCTCCAGATCACTTTTTCGAAGCGCAGGGACCGTCGTTGCTGGAGCCAACCTGTAAAAGTCGACGGTTCTCAGGAAGTGATATAGGAATCGACCGTCAATTTTGCGATTCGGTATAGCGGCCATCGCATTGTTGTCCACGAGCATCTCGCATCCAGCGATCACCCGATGATTTTGGCGAATAGCTTCTCCAATCTTCGCAAACAAAACACTTCCTGCAGGGATTGGTTTTGCCCTAAGTTTTGCTAGGTCTTCTTTGTCAACATAGTGCTCGACATCGACCAAGACCGAACTGGCTGAGCGTCCGCATCGAGAAATATCTCCCACCTTGGCAAATGGATAGTCACCGCTGGCTCGCCCCTGAAGTTCAATGGGAAATCCGTAACCGGCTTGCAACGATGCCAGTTCGCCGAGCGGCGCAAAGATGAAGGTCACTTCAATATCCCCTCCAGCGCTTTCATCCCCGCCCGAATCTCCTCCTCCAGCTTGGCCAGCTTTGCGAGAATCTCCTTCGGCGGCAGATGCTCGACCGCCTCGTGGACGACTTCCTTGTAGCGGTTGATCGAGAGGTCGTAGCCCTGGGCGGCGATGTCGGCCTTCGGTACGCAAAAACTCTGCTCCGTGCGTTCCCGTTGGCGCTCGCTGGTATCGCGCAGCGCCCAACGCGTCAGCACATCGGGCAGGTTGTTCTTGGCGTGCTCTTCGCGCGTCAGGATATGGTCGGGGGCGAGGCCGAGCTTGTCCTCGGGCAGCAAGGGTTGGCGTTTGTCGTCCAGGCTCCAGCCGTCGGCCTGCATGTCGTAGAACCAGACGTGGTTGGTGCCGCCCGAATTGGTCTTCGTGAACAGCAGGATCGCCGTCGAGACGCCGGCATAGGGTTTGAAGCAGCCTGATGGTAGAGAGACGACCCCATCGAGCTTCTGGTCCTCCACCAGCATCCGGCGCAGTTCCTTGTGCGCCTTGGATGAACCGAACAGCACACCGTCCGGCACGATGACTGCAGCACGTCCACCGGGCTTCAAGAGGCGCAGGAATAGTGCCAGGAACAGCAACTCGGTCTTCTTGGTTTTGACCAGCGCCAGCAGGTCCTTGGCGGTGTTCTCGTAGTCCAGCGACCCGGCGAACGGCGGATTGGCGAGGATAAGCGAGTATTTCTCCTCGTCACCGGCGTGGTCCTGGGCCAGCGAGTCCTTGTAGCGGATGTCCGGGTTCTCGATCCCGTGCAGCGCCAGGTTCATGCTGCCGATGCGGAGCATGGTGTTGTCGAAGTCGTAGCCGTGGAACATCCCGGTGTGGAAATGGGTTCGGGCGTCCTCATCCTTGAAGAGGTCCGGGTGGTTTTCGCGCTGGTATTCCCCGGCGACGACCAGGAAACCGGCGGTGCCGCAGGCGGGGTCGCAGATGATGTCCCTGGGCGTGGGTGCGGTCAGTTCGACCATCAGCCGGATGATGTGGCGGGGCGTGCGGAACTGGCCATTCTGCCCGGCGGTGGCGATCTTGCCGAGCATGTATTCGTACAGGTCGCCCTTGGTGTCCCGGTCGTCCATCGGGACGTGGTCGAGCATGTCGACGACCTTGGCCAACAGCGCGGGTGTCGGGATCGTGAACCGGGCGTCCTTCATGTGATGGCTGTAGGTCGAGCCGTCGCCGCCCATGCTGCGCAGGAACGGAAAGACGTGCTCGCCGACCACGACGAACATCTCGGACGGGGCAAAGTGCTTGAAGCGCGACCAGCGGAGGTCGTCAAAGGCCCGGCCCCTGGCGTCCTGGCCCTCGGGGAAGACCCGGTTCGTCATCGGCTGCCGCAGGATGGTCGCCTTGCTCTCCTCCAGCGTGTGGGCGTCATCCAGCCGGCGGATGAACAGGAGGTAGGTGATCTGCTCGATCACTTCGAGCGGGTTGGAGATGCCCCCGGTCCAGAACGCGTTCCAGATGGCGTCGATTTGGCTGCGAAGTTCGCCGGTCAGCATGCGTGAGTTCCTTGTGGGCCGAGGCCGATGATCGGCGCCCCGGCCCTGAATCGTCCGATCTGTTTGAATCCTAACATGTTTAGCGACCATGAGGGCCGGCTCAATGAACTGATCCGTTTCTTTGCGGCGGGCTTGGTTTCGACCCTAGGTGATTGATCCAGCCAGGCCCGGTCGGTGTCCGCGTGGAGCCGGATCAGGATGTGGGTGTCGAGGTGGAACTGAGTACCCACGATCGATCGCCGTCAGCCGCTACCGAGCCGCTGGTCCCAGCCGTCCCGCCAAGGCGCTCCATCCCAGGGCGAAAACACGGCGAGTTCATCCGGCGATACGACGATTGCAACACGTTGCGGTTGGATGCGCGCCAGAAGCGACGCCGGCTCGGGTGTGACCCAACCGGCTCGAACAGGATTTCGTGCGAAGCGGATGGCGGTTGAGGCTGGCCCCGGATGAAGCCGGGTCAGAAGAAAAAGCTGTGAGCGCCATCACATCTTGGCGGGGTGTCCTATAGTTCAGTCGTGCCAGGGGAAACAAGGACGGAGATTCCCCCCAATCGATGTCCCCCTCTCCTGGCACACCCTTCCAGTCTTCTGAGTCCCCCCGATACCTACCCAACCCGCCGCACGACGCGCGGCGAAATACATTGGCCGACGTCTTCGTCAGTCTGTCGGACAGGTGATCACCTCGAGTATTCAGGGCAGTGCCTTCGCCGGAGCACGAGGGATGCCGCGCAGTAGCGCCTCGCTTCGAAAGTCCCCGACATTCAACGGGTCCGCAGCTGGGCGAGGACGACATCCGGTTGGTTGGGGTCGATCTCGATGGCTTGCCACTCACCCGACGTTTCCAGCAACAGTGTCGGGAAGCCGCGAACGCCGCGTTCTCGACTAAAGGCGATTTGCTGCTCCAACTCGGCCTGTGTATCGGGGTGGTCCAGGTCGTGCTCGAAGCACGGGACGTCCAGCCCCAGTTCCCCGGCGAGGGCGATCAGGGTGGATCGGTCGGACGGATTCATCGCCCGCAGGTAGTAGGCTCGCTGGATGGCGTCGATCATCGGCCCTTCATGATCGCCTTGCCGGCTGGCCGCGATCACCGCCCGACAGGCGCGGTGGGTCGAGCGCCGGGGCGTGCAGACTTCCCAATAGAGAAAGTTGAAGGGGGTGCCGGGGACCCTAGCCTGTATCGTTTTCCAGATGGCCTGCAATTTGTCGCGCATCGCGGGCGGCATCGGCTCCTCGGTGTCCGGTGCCAGCCCGCCCAGCACGCGGATCAGCCGCATTCCGTCCGGCAAGCGGGATTCGACCTCGCGCAACGCCGGGGCGAAGGCCCAGCACCAACTGCACATCGGGTCATGGAAGTAGTAAAGACGGGAGCTTGGTGCCATAGGCCAGGGATTGTACGTCCGGTTTCCCCTCGGCGCGCGTAAACTCCGTGCGCTGTCTTCCTCGATGCGGCGCGGGATGTCGACCCGCCGCTCAGGGGACGATGCGGATCAATGCAGCGGTGTAGAGAGGCAACAATTCATGTCATCGGAAAGCCGAAAAGAGCGGTTTCAGGAACAGGCGGGACGCAATATCGACGCGGCTGCGCTGCGCGTAGCGCGCAGCGTCAAGGCGCCGGGTCAGACACCGGAGCAGACCAAGCTCGTGGCGCAGGGTATCGCCAAGGGCATTGCACTGTACCGAAAACAACAGAACGAGAAGGCCCGTGAGCAGAACCGACAACGCAAGCGGATGCTTAAGCAGCGCGAACGGGAGGCCGCCCAAACTGCGCAGGACAAGGAAGCCGAGTCGGAAAGCCCCGCGGCTCCGCGGGGGGCCGTCGCAGTCGTATGGACGTCCGGCATCCTGTTTGCGTTGGTGGCCGTGTTGCATATTTTGCAGTCGGCCTTGGGCGTGTCGGTCATCATCAACGGCTGGACGATGTCGGTAGGATGGTCTTTGACGGGGGGCGTGCTGGCGGCCGCGTTTGCCGGGGCTTGTTTCTGGGCGGCGCAGAGCCTGCGCACCTTGTCGGACTGAGGCGGGCAGCGCAGGAGGCCGATTCATGCCCCTGTTGAACCTTCGGAGCCGAGCGGGTCATTCACGTATTGATCCCGGTCAGTGTTGCCGACCCGCGACCCTGTCGACGGTCATCTACACCCTAGCAATTCAGGAGCGCCTGCCGTTGAAATCCTTGTTTCGTCTCGCCCTCGGGCTCGGTTCCCTCGGTGTCGCCGCGGTTGCCGCCGCTCACAGTGTGTACCAGTTGACCGAAGTCCCCGTGCTACGTGGATACACCTCCGGCTATGCGAACAGCATCAACGACAATGGCGATGTCGCCGGTTACTGCCAGACCGCAGCGAGTGCCATGACCTATGTTGGCTTTACCTATCGGAACGGCGTCCTGAGCTCAACGGGAAAATCCCCGAAGAAGGGCAACTACTCGTCAGCCAACTTCGTTTCGGTGACGGGCGTGGTCGTGGGGAGCGCCGATACGGGCGATTTCCGGCCACAGGGCTTCGTGAAAACCGGAAACTCGATGGTGAACGTGTTCCCGAATAACGGCGGCAACACGCATGCCCTCCGGATCGATGACGCCGGCCGTGTCTACGGTCACTTCATCAGGAGGGGCACCGCAGATTGGCAGGGCGCAATGTGGACGCCCGATCCCAGGAAGCCCGGCCGGTACAACGAAACCATCCTTGGAGGCGCCGGCTTCCCGATGGCATTCAACAGCATGGGCAAGGCAGTTGGCTACTCCAGCACGGGTCGGCAAACGGCGGCGCTGTGGAACAATTCCGGGCCACGCGCCATGCAGCTCCTGCAGACCCGGCCCGAATACACTTCGAGCCTTGCTTATGGAATCAGCGACAATGGGAATGCGGTGGGTTCCGGGCATCCCGCGTTCAGTTCCCGCGCACTTTTGTGGCGAGCACGCACGGGCTATGCCCTGGAGGAATTGCCCTTGTTGCCCGGCGATAACTATGGCGGTGCCAACGCCATCAATAGAGCGGGGGTAATCCTGGGAACGTCTGCCTACGGGGTACCGGGGACCTGGAATATCGGGCCCAGCACCCCCATCGTCTGGGACCGCGGGGTTCCTGCGCCGCTCGATTCACTGCTGGACCCGGCTTCGTCGGTCGGATGGAGGATCGACGCGGCCGTCGGTATCAACAACCAGGGTCAGATCGTCGCCAACGCCACCAAGGACGGTATCTCCAGGGTCGTCGTTCTGACACCCATACAGTAACGATTTCAGCCACATTCAGGGCGATCGCACGCCGGTTGCCGGTTCGTCATTTCCGTGTTCCCCGTCATTCTCGCGCAAACGCGAATCCATTACCTCGACGGGTGACGACCGCTCCAGCCGTTCGTCGACGTGCCGCGGCCTGACCGCGGCGCCTCCCGTCTGCTGCTCTGCGGAGGCCGCTCGGCAGGACTTGCGGCGTCCCGAAGCGCACGCAATCCGTTCCAAAGTCGATCAATGGTTCTCGCGGCGGGCGGCTCGGTTTAAACTGCCGCGCGAGACGGCAGTGCAAGGATGGTCTCGGGCACCTGGCCGTGCGCGGGGCATTGAAGAGGCGCTTCCCGACCACCTCGCGCAGTATCGAGGGGCCCGACCGGAGCCCTGTCGTACCCGCCAAGGAATCCCCGCAGACACGTTCCATCCACTGCCCGGTGGGCACAGGTCTGTGCCACACCCAAACGTCCTTTTGACCCCCGACCGACCATGGCGAAGACCAAAGCAGCGCCCGTTGTGCGCGACCATACGCCGCAGAAAACACCCTACAGAGCGCCCCTCGTCGCCGTCACCTTTCTGTTTTTCATCTGGGGATTTCTCACGGCGCTGAACGACATTCTGATTCCGCATCTGAAGGCGGTGTTCGACCTCAGTTACACGCAGGCGATGCTTATTCAGTTCGCTTTTTTCGGTGCGTATTTCATCATGTCCGTGCCATCCGGCAGGATCGTCGCGAGATTCGGGTACCAACAGGGTATCGTTCTGGGCTTGCTGACGGCCGGTTGCGGTGCGTTGCTTTTCTACCCTTCGGCGAGCGCTCCCTCCTATCCACTGTTCCTGGTCGCCTTGTTCGTACTCGCCGCCGGGATCACATTGCTCCAAGTGGCGGCGAATCCGTATGTTTCGGTTCTCGGCAAGCCCGAAACCGCGTCGAGTCGCCTGACCCTGACGCAGGCTTTCAACTCGCTCGGCACGACGCTGGCGCCGTATCTGGGCGGGCTCTTTATCCTCAAGGCCGGGCTGCGTGCGAGTGATGTCATGCCCTCGCTTTCGCCGGAGTTGCTGCAGGCATTCCGCTTGCAGGAGGCCGCGTCGGTAAAGATGCCCTATCTGGCACTCGCCGCCGCCCTGATAGGGTTTGCAGCGGTCATGGCGTTCCTGAAGCTGCCGGTGATCGCGTCGGCGGAGGGGCATGGCCACAAACCCGCGGGCCTCTTCGCGGCCTTGCGGCATCCCCATGTGGTTCTCGGTGGGCTGGCAATCTTCTGCTACGTGGGGGCAGAGGTCTCCATCAGCAGTTTTCTGATCAATTTTCTGGGTCAGCCCGATATCGCGGGTCTGGATGCGACCGCGGCGGCCCGATTCGTGGCCTATTACTGGGGTGGCGCCATGGTTGGCCGTTTCATCGGATCAGCCCTGCTTCAGAGAATCGAGGCCGGCAAATTGTTGGGCCTGTTTGCCGCGATCGCGGGCGGGCTCGTCGTCACGACATCGCTTACGGACGGCATGGTGGCCATGTGGGCCATCGTGAGTATCGGCCTGTTCAATTCGATCATGTTCCCGACGATCTTCACGCTGGGTATCAGCGGTCTGGGCCATCTGACCAGCCAAGGCGCGAGCATTCTGGTGATGTCGATCATCGGCGGCGCCATCATCCCGCTGGTGTCCGGCGCACTGGCGGATCGCTATGGCATTCAAATGGCTTTGCTGCTGTCGGCGGCCTGTTATCTCTATATCCTGTATTACGGCATGGCCGGGTCGAGATCAGCCTAGTGCGCTGCGCCAACATCGGTCCTGCCAGGATTACCCACACAACCTGTGCACCTTGGCAAGGCCTCGCCCATTTCGCGGATTCTGTGTGGTTGATGGCGCCCAAGGACAGGTCCCGGTCCTTGCAGCAGGCGCCTACCGCTTCGAGTGCCCCACCCGCGTGAGCGGGCCGGGAGTCCGACACACGCCGTGAATCCGTCCCTGGAGGCTAGCCTGCGGGTTCCCTACCGCGACCAAGCAAAGGGCGATGGATGGTTACCCACTTCGATATCCGACACGCTACCCAAAAGAGCCCTGATGAGTACAACTTCCGAGGACATTCGCCTGAACATGACATTTCCGGTCCTGAAGCCCGAGACACGGAGGCCGGTGTGCTGGGACGCCGTCGAGTCCGGCGAGGGCAGGGCGGTCGGAGTGGTCCTGGCATTAGCGCTAGCGCTCGTGTTCGGTAGCCCGGCCCGCAGCGCGTCCTCGCCGGCCGGGCCGGCGCCGCAACGAGCTGCCTCCGGTTTCGCAGTCCCGCGCGTCGAGGCCGATGTCGATGCGTTGCTGCGCCGCATGACGCTGGAAGAAAAAATCGGCCAGTTGGTCCAATATTCGGCGGGCCAGCCTACCGGTCCGGGTACGGGCCGAAGCGACTACGAAGACATGATCGGCCGGGGGCAGATCGGGTCTCTGCTGAATGTCGTGGATCCGGCCAAGATCAATGCCTACCAGCGGATCGCGGTAGAGAAATCGCGGTTGCGGATCCCGTTGCTCTTCGCGCTCGATGTCACCCATGGCTTCAAGACGGAGTTCCCGATTCCGCTTGGACTCGCTTCGACCTGGGATCCCGAGATCGTGGAGAAGGCCGCCCGCGTCGCGGCGATGGAGGCCTCGGCGCAGGGCATCCGGTGGACCTTTTCGCCGATGGTGGATATCGCGCGCGATGCGCGCTGGGGGCGCATGTCGGAAGGCGCCGGGGAAGATCCCTTGCTCGGCGGCGTCATGGCAGCAGCCTATGTGAAGGGCTATCAGGGCACCAGCCTGGCGGCTCCGGACAGCATCGCGGCCTGCGTGAAGCACTACGTCGGATACGGTGCGGCCGAGGGCGGGCGTGACTACAACTCGGCCGAGATCTCCGAGCACACCCTGCGCGAGATCTACCTGCCGCCGTTTCATGCCGCCGTGCAGGCGGGGGCCGCGTCACTGATGAGCGCATTCCATACGCTCAACGGCATGCCCTCGACGGCCAATCCGTTCACGCTGCGGCAGATCCTGCGGAAGGAATGGGGCTTCCGGGGGCTTGTCATCAGCGACTGGTCATCGATCGGCGAACTGGTCGCGCACGGCGTGGCCGTCGATGCCGCTGCCGCAGCCCGCATGGCGGTGCTTGCCGGCGTGGATGTCGACATGGGGAGCAGCGTTTATCACGATCACCTGCAAGGGCTGGTGCAGTCCGGGCAGATCGGAAAGGCCACGCTCGACGAGGCCGTGCGTCATGTGCTGCGCGTCAAGTTCGCCCTCGGTTTGTTCGGTCGACCGTTGGCTGACGAAAGCGCCGCGAAAAAGGCCCTTTACCATCCTGAGAGCATGGCACTGGCCCAGACGGCGGCCGAGCGTTCCCTAGTGCTGCTCAGGAATGTCGACGGCCCGGACGGCAAGGCCCTTTTGCCGCTGACGGATGCGGGGAGGAAGATCGCGGTGATCGGCCCGCTGGGCGACGATGCGTCGTACCCGGAAGGCGTGCCCGAAAACGCGGGACCGCGGGAGTCGCTGCCGCAGGCGCTGGCGCGGCGGATCGGTGCGGAGCGCGTGTCCCGGTTCAGGGGGACCGGCACGCTGACCGGCTCCGACGAGGAAATGGCCGCGGCGGTGGCCGGGGCTCGCCAGGCGGATCTGGTCCTGCTGGCGCTGGGGGAGGATCAGACGATGCACGGCGAGGCGGGTTCCCGCGCGAATCTTGGACTCCCCGGCCGACAACAGGAATTGCTCGAAGCGGTCGTCAAGACCGGGAAGCCGGTCGTGTTGGTGCTGTTCAGCGGGCGGCCGCTGACCGTGCCCTGGGCATTCGAGCACGTGCCGGCCGTGATCTCCGCGTGGTTCCCGGGCGTCGGCGGGGCGTCGGCGCTGGTTCGCACGCTCTATGGTGACGTGAATCCCTCGGGCCGGCTGGTGGTCAGCTGGCCTCGCAGTGTCGGCCAGGTTCCGCTCTACTACAACGCGCTCAGTACCGGCCGTCCCGCCGGGGAAAGCGATCTCACCCGTCCGCCGTACAGCGTCGAAAGCAAATATGTGTCGCGCTATGTGGATGAGCAGAACAGCCCGCAGTTTCCCTTCGGCTACGGTGGCTCCTACACCCTATTTGCGTACGGGAGCACGACGATCAGTACGACGCGCCTGCATGCCTCGGCCCTGAACAAGGCGCTGGCAAACGGGGAGGGCCTCGCCGCGCCGGCGATGATGGTGGAAACCACCGTGACCAACACGGGCTCGCGCGACGGAGAGGAGCTGGTGCAAGTCTATGTCCAGCTGCGGGGCACCCACCTGGCCGGGCCGACGCGAGCGCTGAAGGGCTTCCAGCGGGTCGTGCTCGCGCCGGGCGAGACAAAGTCAGTGAAGTTCGAACTGCAGCCGGCCGCCTTCGCGACCTGGAACGAGCGGAATACATTCGCCGCGGAGCCCGCCAAAGTCACCGTATGGATTGGTCCCGATGCCGCGCACGGGGCTTCTGCGGCCGCGGAGATCGTGCCGTGAAATCCCGTTTGCCGCCAGTCGAGCCCAGCGCCTGAAACGGTGTTAAGCTCTGCGCCCAATCAAGCCCAGCGGAGAGGACTCCATGCAAGTCCCAGAGAAAAATCGGTGGACGGTCACCGGCAGCAGTGGCGATCCCCGGTCGGTCATCGACGACAATTATTCGACCTCCTGGATCGCCGGACCGGCTGCGAAACCCTGGCTCCAGGTCGATCTCGGCACGGTCGCCACCCTCGGCGGCATCGAAGTCTATTGGGGTAAGCAGTTCGCCGGAGTTTACGGCTTCGAGTCCTCGGTCGACGGGCAGGTCTGGTCCCACCTCTGCAGCACGCGCCACGGCGAGGGCGGACAGAATGTGTTCGCGTTCCCGCCGACACCGGCCCGGTTCGTGCGCTGGAGCGAAGACGACGCCCCGCCCGACGCGGTGCGCGAAATCGTCGAGCTCAATCTCTACGCGCCCGGCGACGCGCTGTCGGTGCGCGAGGAAGGCATGCTTCCGGCCTTCGGCCGCGGCCCGGTCAAACTGCTTCCCGGACAGAGCATCACGGTCGATTTCGGCTACGTGCGTTCGCCGCTCGGTGTGCTGATCGAGTGGGGGAAGCCCTACGGCACCGTTTTCGGGGTCTATCTTTCGGACGACGGGGAAAACTACCGCAACGTTGGCCAGATCGCCACCGGCAACGGCGATTACGACAGCTTCTACTGGCGCACGACCAATTGCCGCTATTTCCGTTTTACCGTGCACGAGGCGAGTGATCCGGAAGGTGCGGTCGTCAATGAAATCAAGCTGCGCATACTGAACAAGGATCGCATGCCGATCGGTCAGCTGGAACGCGCCGCCCTGGCCGCGCGCAGCGACCTTTATCCCCAGTCGCTGAGGGCCCGGCAAGTCTACTGGACGGTGCTGGGAGAGATCGGGCACCCCGAAGAAGCCCTGTTCGACGAATACGGGAATCTCGAACCGCAGCTCGGTGCCGGGCAGTTAATGCCCTTCCTGCGCCTCGACGGCGTCCTGCATGGCGCTCCGGCCTCACCCACGATCACGCAATCGCTGCCGGAAGGCGTGCTGCCCATACCGAGCGTGGCCTGGTCCGCGGGGAACATGGACGTGCTGACGACGGCGCTGGCCCACGACGGCGAAGCGCTGGTCGAGTACCGGATCACGAACCGCGGGGACAGCGCGCGATCGGGGACGCTCGTGCTCGCGGTGCGCCCGGTGCAGGTCAATCCGTACTGGCAGCACGGTGGCCATGCGTTCATCACGCACATTGCGGTGGACGGGCGGCGCCTCTGGGTCAATGAGCGAGCCTATGCGACGTTCTCGACCGAACCGGCTGTCGTCACGATTGCCGACTTCGACGGCGGCGACGTGGCGCGCCTGATCGACAGCGAACAGCACCCGACCGCCAGCAGCCTGCAGTCCGACTCGGGCCTGCTCAGTGCCGCTTGCGAGTTTGCGTTCGAGCTGGCACCGGGTGCCAGCGTTGCCTTCGTTGCGGCGACAGCGATGCGGGACGACGTCGACCCGCGCGAGGAGGCCGACTTCGCCAGCCTGCGCGACGAGGTCGCCCGGATCTGGCGTGCGAAGCTCGGCCGGCGCAAGATCTCGGTGGGCGATCCCGAGGTCAGCGATACGGTCGAAGCGCAAACGGCACTGATTCTGTTGAACGCGACGCGCTTTGCGTTCAAGCCCGGCCCGCGCAATTACGACCGCACGTGGATACGCGACGGCTCCTCGCAGGCGCTGGCGCTGCTGTATGCCGGTCTGGTCGAGGACGCGAAAACCTATGTCCTGTGGTACGCGGAGCGGATCTACGATAACGGCATGGTGCCGCCCATCCTAAACAAGGACGGCACCATCAACCGCGGGTACGGCAGCGACATCGAGTTCGATGCGCAAGGCGAGTTAGTCGCGATCGCCGCCGACACCTATCGTCTGACCCGGGATCGCGCGTTCCTGGAAGCGATTTTCGAGCCGGTAGTGCGGGCAACGCGATTCATCGAGGAACTCTGCGCCCGGACGAATGCGCTGCATGGGCCGGAAACGCGATTCCACGGCTTGTTGGCGCCCTCCATCAGCCACGAGGGTTATAGCAAACCGTCCTACAGCTACTGGGACAATTTCTTCGCGCTGCTGGCCTGGCGCGACTGCGAGTTCCTCGCCGGCGAACTCGGCGATACCGAGGTCGCGGCACATGCGCGTTTCAAGGGCGATGAACTGGCGGCGAACCTGGCCCGCTCGATGCGCATGACCACCGAAGGTCTGGGTACGAATCTGATCTACGGTTCGGCGGAGCGCGAGGACGTCGATGCCACGTCGACTTCCATCGCCTTCGAGCCCTGCCGGGCGGCCGATGTGCTTCCGGCCGAGTTCCTGAAGCCGACCTACGACAAATACGCGGCGCAGATGAGGGCCAATGGCGCGCCCGATTTCGACGGCTGCTTCACGCCCTACGAGATTCGCAACATCAACGCATTCGTCGCCCTCGGTCGCTTCGACGACGCCTTCTGGATGCTGTCCGCGGCGCTTGGGTGGCGCAGGCCCCGCGCCTGGCGGCACTGGGCGGAGGTGATCTGGGGTAACCCGCGCGCGCCGGAATACATCGGCGACATGCCCCACACGTGGATCGGCGCCGAGTTCGCAACCGCCATCCGCCGCATGTTGCTGCGGGAAAATGGCAGCACGCTCGAACTGTTCCGCGCCATTCCGGACGCCTGGTGGGAGGGCGAGGGCATCCTGCTCGACGAGCTGCCCTCGACCTTCGGAACCGTTACCGTGAAAGCCTGGCGTGAACCCTCACAGGTGACCGTCGAGCTGAGTCTGGCGGGGCCGCTGCCGGAACGCGTGACCGTGCGCTACCCCGGCGTGCAACAGGCCCTGGCCGACGGAAACCCCTGCGAGATCGATGGCGACCTGATCATTGCACCGGTCTTCGATCGGCTCGTGATCGACTTCTAGCGCCTCTGCCCCGAAGACGCTGACTCCCCGCCGCTACCCCGTAGTCAGCGGTCAGCAGTCGGGGGCGCTGCGAGTCCTCGCTCTGACCGCATGGAGGCACGGGTCCTGCGGTTGCACGCGGCGTCTCTCTACTCCGCTAGATGCCCTGACTGCCAGCCCCTCGCGGGTCCCGCGCAGCCGACGTCTGGCTGCGCGAACCATCCTCAAGGCTGAGCCTGAGGAGGCGGCTCCTTTTTCGCGTGCAACGGAACCGCGGTGTCGGAGAAGCCGTTGAACACGATGTCCGGCGACATCGTGTTGTGCTGCGAAGGGCTCAGGCGTCCGGCCCACACTTCGGTCGCGAGCGCCCGATGGAACTTCATGATGTTTTCCTCGTTCCACGCCTTGGCGCCCTTCTGGCGGACGGCGATGCGTGCGACGTCGTTATTGAACTCCGTGATGTACATGGACCGCAGCATGGCCAGCGGCCTGCCGACGATGGGGCGGTCGAAGACGACATCCAGCGCCATGCGGCTGGTGTTGGCTTCCGCGATGCGCACGGTCGCCGCTCCACCGCGCTCGAAGGTGACGGCGAAGGTGCGCGTTTTCGGGTCGAAGATCAGTTCCTTGATGACCACGAACGGACGCTTTTTCTGTTCGATCGGACCGATCAGGAACGAGCTCCCGAAGGGCCCGGTTTTCAATCCCGTGGGCGACAGGGGCCGTGGGCGCCAGTAGCCATCACGCGGGTAGATCGCCAGCACTTCCTCGGGGACCTTGTCGTGCATCAGCCAGACCTGCAGCAAGTGCAGGTCTGGCTCGACGCGGTCCCCGACCCGCACTGTCCCCGTACCCGGTCGCCAGAAGGCGGGCAGCGTTTCCCCCGTGACCAACAGTTCGTTGTCCTTGTAGAGGACGGTCTTGCGCGGCGGCGCCGCTGCCTTGTGGACGGGATCGGCCGACATGTCGCAGGCGGTCCAGTCAGCCTCTGAACTCTCGCGCAAGCCGGTCGCCAGATAGACCGGATGCGCGGCCTCGATGCGAAAGCTGCGGACCTTCGTGGAGGCGAAGGCCAGCGTCACATTGTCCTTCTCGGCGCACTGCACCGGCTCGCTGCGATTGGTCACTTCGACCGCCATGGCGTTGGCGGTTGCCGCGTGGGCCTGATCGCAGGGGCTCCCGGCCAGCACGGACGCCATCAAGGCAGACAGGGTGACGCGAAGCATGAAAGATCTCCTGAAGATGTTGGATGGGAGGGACTGGCGCCGCTGCCCGGAACTCGCGGCACGGCCTCGGCGGATCGGGCAGCGCCCGCCGGGATATGCCCGTTTGCGGCTGCGACCGCGGTGTGTTTCGCCAAGCTTGGCAGGCAGGTGGTCAACTGGGAGCCCCGGGCGTGGTCGAGAACAGTTTGGATTGGACGGCTTGCCGTGGGCTCGGTGTTGGCGCTTGGAGCTAAGACCTTAGGCTTATAGCACGAGTGCTGGGACGAGAAAACACGGACAGAAATGCGGGAATCGGTGGGGTGCCGTCGGCGCGCAGCGCTGCACGGTGTCGCCGTAACTGTTCACGCCCCCCTTTCGCGAGAGCGGGCCGGGAGTCCGAGACACGCCGTGAATCCGTCCCTGGCTCGACTGCGGGTTCCCTCCCGCAGACGGTCTCTCCCTCCCAGCCCGCTTCCACCACCAAGCCAGGTTAGGGTGAATGGTTACGGTGTCGCATGGGTCATTGCCGCAGCGATCGCTCATGAACAGCACGGTACGCGCAGCCCGCGCCGAGCGATTTCGCTGCGCCGCTGAGTTGGCGCCCAGACGCTGCCTTGGTGGCATAGACCCATGGCACAATGCCGAACCCGACCCCCCATCCGCGCACCGAAGGGCCTTTGCTCCCATGAAATCACCTTGCTGGATCCTCTTGCCCGGAAGTTTGCTCCTCGCGTTGTCGGCCGCTCCATGCGTCGCCGCCGCGATCACGCGGTACAGCGCGATGTGCGATGCCTCTGCCGCCGTGCCGGTCGGATCGGGGACGTTTGCCGTCGCCAACGACGAGGACAATGTGCTGAGGGTTTACGGACGGGACGAATCCCGTGGACCGCTGGCCACGTTCCCGCTGGACACGTTCCTGCAGATCGACGATCAGCACCCGGAAGCCGACATCGAGGGCGCGACGCGCGTGGGGCAGCGGATCTACTGGATCACCTCCCACGGTGCCAGCAAGAAGGGGAAGGCAAGACCCAATCGCCGCCGACTGTTCGCGACCGAACTCCGGGTGCATGGCGACCGGACCGAACTGGTGCCGGTCGGCAAACCCTATCGTAATCTGGCCGAAGACCTCGCTGCGCTTGACGCCTTGAAGCGCTTTCGCCTGGAGAAAGCGGCGGGTGAGCCGCCGGAACGCGGCGGCCTGAACATCGAGGGGCTCGCTGCAAGACCCACCGACGGCGCCCTGCTGATGGCCTTTCGCAGTCCGACCCCGAACGGCAAGGCCCTCGTGGTGCCCCTCGAGAATCCCGACGGGGCGATCAACGACCAGCCTGCCAGGCTGGGCGACCCCATCCTGCTCGATCTGGCCGGACTCGGCATACGCAGCATCGAATACTCGGACGCGGCACGGCAATACCTGATCGTCGCGGGCCCGTCCGGGGACCAGGGGGACTTTCGGCTCTACCGATGGTCTGGCGTTGCCTCGGCCGCGCCGGAACCCGTTCCGGGGATCGATTTCGGCGGGCTCCACCCGGAAGCCCTGGTGGTTCATCCAGACGAGGCGGCGCGCGTCCAGATTCTTAGCGATGACGGCGACGAACCAGTGGGCAAGGACTCTTGCAAGGACGCTAGCGTAGCGGCCGCCGACAAGGGCTTTCGGAGTCGTTGGATCGATCTGTCCCCATAGCGCCAGATCAGAGCCCGTCCGGGTTCCGGAAGCCTTGGCGAGAGCCGCCGATCGCTGTGCCTGCGCCGAAGCCGCCTCAAATCGCGGTCACTACAGCGTGTCGGGTGTCGGCGCCGGCGGCGACCGGGGGTGACTTTCGTTGGGGAGGGGCACCAAGGTCGTACTGCTTGGGTGGGCTGTTGCCGCGACGGTTTCCCTGATAGTGTCATCGGGCTGGCTGCCGGCAGGGTGACGAGCGTTTCGCCTTGAGCGAATCGCCACAACCCTCCGGTTTGCCAATCGCGCGAAACGGTCGCGCTCTTGATTGAACGCCGAATTTCGAAGTCGTGGGGTGTGACCATGGCGGAATTGAACTGCTGGCCGATTCCTCTGCTGCTGGGAGTCGCGCTGGCTTCCGGCTGTGCCCTCTCGTCTCATCAACGCGATGCGACCGCGCGCTTCGCCGTGGCCTCGCAGGATATTGGCGACTTCGCGGCCCGGGAGTTCAACCATTTGCGCGCCGCAACGATCGACATGAACGTCACCAACGTGGCGATTGGCGGCACCGCCGACAAATCCAATCTGGACGAAGCCCTGGACGTCGACCGGGTCGTGGCCCGGGTCAAGGCGGCGCGGGCGCTGACCAGTTACGGCACGCTGCTGTGGGCGCTGGTCAGTGAGACGCAACAGGAGGAACTGAAGCGTGCGTCCGACGACTTCGTGAACAGCGTGCGCTCGGTGTCGGGCCACCGTATCCGCGACAGTCAATTACAGGGACTGGGACAACTGGTGCAGCAAATCGGGGCGCTCTGGGTCGAGGCCCGCAAGGCGGAGGCGGTCAAGCGCATCGTACCGGCCGTCGCGCCCGACGTCGACGCGCTGTGCGATCTGCTGATAGCCGACTTTTCCGAGACCTCGCTGCACGTCGGACAGGGCTTCGACGCGACCATCACGCGGCTCAGGGTCGACGCGGACATCGCGCTGGCCGATCCCTCGACCCGCTACGCCGACCGACTGGTGGCCATGCGGGGCCAGAAGCAGGCGGAGGAGGCCGGTGCGCATCTCCATGTCATTTCGCGCCAGGCCGTCACGACGCTGCAGTCGCTCAAGTTGGCCAATGCCGAACTCGACAAGGCCATACGCGACGACAGCCTGTCGGTCGCCGAAATTCAGGCGGTGGGCATGCAGATCAAGTCGCTGAAGACCGCGCTCGAGGTCGTCACCGGCAAGCCCTGAGGAAACTTCGGATATTGGCGCGCAGCCCATCAACGGGAGACTCAACATGGCCGAGCCTCAATCACCCCGGAAGCCGACGGCGACAAAGCCGGCTTCGAAGCCCAAGCCAAGACGGGTGCGTGCGCCTCGAGAGCGAACTGCAATTCGGGAACTGGCGCCGACCCTCGGGAAAGACTTACAAAAGATGTCGCATCTGTTGCAGGCACTCATCCTGTCCGAGCCGAACGTCACCCAGAAAAAGGAACTGCGCAAACAGTTGACCGCCGTGCTCGATGTAACGGCGCAACTGGTCGATCGCAATGTGGGCGACGTGACCGACCTTTATCGGCGTTCCACCGAGGCGGTCGAGCAGGCCAACTCGCAGATCATCCAGGCCATGCAGGAACTGGGTGAAGTCGCGGCTACCATCGACGCGATTGCGCAGGCGGTCGACCTGCTGGCGGAACTCGCCGCGATGGCGCCCTGAGTCATCGCTCGCAGGGATCGTCGTCGACACTCGCGAAGGGTCGAGATAGCGCGTCACTATCGGGACGGCAGGGTACTCAAGCCTCAGAAGAGTTTCGACGCCAGTGTCGAATAATCCGCGAAGTCGGCCAGCAGAGCTGCCAGCAACAAGAGGCTGCCGCGGAAAATTGGGCGCTGCGTGAAGGATTGGTAAACCACGCCTTCGGTTTCCTCGATCATGCCAACCAGGCGCTCCAGCCGGACGCCGGTGTCGTCGCCCTGGCACTGCGTGACGCGTGCGCGCAGCTGCTTGAGGGCGCGCTTGCGGGCGCCGTCGGCCGCCTTCTTCAAGGCATGGTCGGACATGAACAGCAGTGCCAGGCTGAAGACGATGACCAGCTTGAAGGCAATCGGCATCACGTAGTTGTCGTTGATGTTGGATCGGGCGATCACGAGCAGCAGCGCCACGATCACCGGGTAGCCGATGATGCCGTAAAGGCGTTTGGTCAGTTCCTCGACGAAGCGCATGCCGACCCAGGGACCCATTTCGTTTGGCGAGAGCTTGAACTTCTCGCCATAGGCGGCCAGGGCCGGCTCGGGCCACGCGACCGGTTCGCTGCGATCGCCTTCGTCCGGGAACGAGCGGTTCAACAGTCGCACCGCGGTCCAGACCGCATCGGTTACCAGCATCAGTAGCAGCGTGAAGGCCGGGACGAGGAAGCCCCGCATCAGGAAGTGATCGAGGAACAGGATGGCCTCGCCGCGTGCTGGAAGTCGGGGAAATCCGAATGCCTGGAACAGCGAAGTGGCGAACACGTAAAAGCCGATCGCGAGCAACAGGCCGCTCACGAGTCGGCGCGGCGTGTTGCGCCAGGCCAGCCAGTCGTTCAGGATGGCATAGCCCTCGAGTTTTGCCGCCAGTTCCGTATTGGGGCCCTCCGGGTCCGGTTTGCCGAAAATACAGTTCTTGAGCCGCGCCCAGGGACCTTTCCAGTGCTTTTCGTTGGGAAAGCAGCGTGCCGCGAAACGGTCGAAGCCGCGACATCGGGTGCGCATTTCGGGCAGTTGGGGCAACTGAAAGTGATGTTCCAGCCAGACCGTGAAGTGGTTGGGGAAGCGGCACACCTCGACGATGAAATAACTTGCCAGGATGAGCGCGACAAGACGGATGGCCTCCGTTGGCCACATGCTGACGCCTTCAAACAGCGCGTAGATTTCCCCCTTGTCCAGCATGCCATGGCCGGGTGCGGCGGCATGCCAGAGCCAGGCATAGGTTCCGAGGAGTAACGCAAGGCCGAGCGGCAGAAACCAGTCGGACTGCTCCACGGTCGTCTTGCGGCTATGGCTCTCGTCGCGCAGGATGATTGCGGCCATGACCGCGACGTAAGTCATGCCGAGGCCGATCATCAGTGCCCAGAGCGCCGCACCCCTTGGCATGGCCTCGGCCGAAGCGATCCAGGCCGCGCCGCCGATGCCGATCGCCGCGACCAGCAGGCAGAGATAGAAACCGGCCAGCGTGCATAGGAACTCGCGTGCGGGTCGAACGAGCACCAGCACGATCACCATCAGCACCGCGCCGAGCACGCCGATGCCGGCCGCCGACGTTGGTTTGGGTATCGGGGGGTGGACCTGGACACCGGCGCTCGTGATCTGGATGGGTCGGGTGGGATCGGGTTTCAACGGGAAGATCCGCGTCCTTCCCACCTCATGCAGGCGTGGACCGTCGAGGAAACCGTCGACGCTGTTCTGCGAATCGGTGGCAAGCTTTTTCCGCCAGCGCTCCCCAAGACACCAGGCATCGGGACACGGGGTAGGCGCCCTCGTGTCGATCGCGCAGGTGCCTTGGGCGTCCGCATCCACGGCCCATGTCGCCAGGGATGGATCGTCCATACGGGCGAGCGCCATTTCCGTAGCGAGGAAGTAGGCCGTCTGAGCGCTGTCCCGGAAGGGCGGGATGTCGCGCTGCAGCTTGCGGTGGAGTTCCAGACCGAAGCCGGAAATCATGACCAGATTGCGTGCCCATTTGTTCTTGTCCGGATGCAGGAAGCGCGCATCGATGCCATTCGTGAAGAACAGCGCGTCCGGAAAACGCTCATGCATTGCCTCGAGCACCAGCAGCTTGTCGTAGGGATCGCTGCCCAGCACGCCGATGGCCTTGATCGGATGCTCGGCGGGGTTCTCGGTCTGGGTCCGGATCTCGCGGTCGAGTTCGGAAAGCCGGACCGCCAGGCGGCGTAGGTAATCGAATTGACTGTCGCCGTCGGCGTCTTCCAGCCGCCGGCCCGCAGCGGGATCCGCGGACCCATTTGCGGGCTCGCCATTCTTGTCGTCGGCTCGGTCCCGGTGGCGGGCCTTTTCTCCATCGAGCCCGCGCAAATAGCTGTACTGGAAAATGCACTGCACGCTCTCGTCGTAGAGGTCTTCGGAGTTCTGTCGGGCGGGCGGCCCCGTCTTTGGTGTTTGCTGGAAGCAATCGGCGCCGTTCTCGTTCAACAGTGCATCGCCAAAAGTCCCCGGTAGGTGCCATCCGTACAGTGTGTCCCATTCGCCGAGCAAGAGGATGCGGCTGTAGGGGCCGGCCTTGATGCCTCGCAGGGCCAGTTCCTTGGCCGCGGTTCTGGCCAGTTCCCGATCCGAGGCGAGCACACGGAGAAATGGCAGCCCGCGCTCCTCGAAGGCTTCGCTGAGGGTTTTTCCGGAGAGTCGGGATGGCAATAACCGCTCATCCTGCAGCGAGGCATTGGGCGAATAGAAGCGCAGCGCGATGCCATCGGCATCGCGCTGGACGGCTTCCGTCGAGGAACTGCCGAGGACCTCGACCACCAGGTCCTGCAGGATGTCGGAATCCCACGGGCCGAGGATGGTCACGCTCCATGGTCGTTCGGTCGAGACACTGTCCCGGGTTGGCTCGCCGGGAAGGGCCGAGTGCGGCGTTGGCACGCTGTCCGCCGAAGCGGGCAGCAGCGCGGCCGTGGTTGCAGGTGACCCCGACGGGGGCGGGCTCCCCGTGGCGCGTTTGAATGCGGCGAGCAGCGACTTCAGGGTGCTCAGCGGCCGACCGTGAAACAGGTCGTTGTTCAGGTACAGCAGCAGGATGGGGGCATAGCGGCGGGGCGCTGAAGTGCGCGTGGAGTCGGAGAAACCCAGGCCGTAGGCGTATTCCACCGGCTTGTAGACCAGCCATTCGTAGAGGATACGGCCCAGGCGCGGATCTTCGTTACACAGCGCGGGTCGCTCGAAGGCCGTCAGTGGCCCTTGCTGTCCCTCGCACAGATCCACGAACTGGACATGTTCAGGATCTTCGGGCAGGTAGCGACGCGCGGCATCGAAGCCGGACAGCACGGCATACCGCAGCCGGCGGCGGGCCTCGCTTTCCTCGAAATAGGGACCGCCCGGCAGCATTACGGCGACGCTGTTGAGCGGCTGCGAGGTCAAGCCGATGAGCTTGTCCGACATTGTCCGCGCCAAGTGGCGTCCCGGTTTCGCGGAGAGCGTCACGGAGGCATCGCCGGGATCGAGGTGACTGGCCGCGGCCTCGAAGGGATCCTGCCAAAGCCGCGCGTCGACCTGCGCGTAGGCCGGCGAAGCGCGCGTCTGCCGGCTGGGCCGGGATTCGTGGAAGGGAACTTCGCTGACCAGCACCGTGCCGGCCACGAGGACCAGCAAGAGCCGATTGATGTCGCTGAACCAGTTGCTCAGCTTGCCGCCGTCCTTTTCGTCGTCCATCGCGCCCCCCCGAGCGTTGTCGCTGCGCTGTCAAGCCGCCTGGTCTGAGCCCGGCTCCCGCGAACCGCGACAGCCTTGCGACCCGGGTGTCCGTCGATACCACCGCATCGCGACCCTAGGTCATCGGAGCGGACTTGTAAAGGCTACTCAGGAAGGGGGTGATTGATTTCCGGCGGATGGAGCAGGCGAGCCACTCCCGTCGCCTCGCGGGGCACCGAACGCAGATAGAGCCGGCGGTTCACGCGCTTCGCCTCACAATCGGAAACGCGACCGAAATGGAGCAAGCACCGGCAGGCGCAGACGAGGATTGGGGCGGGATTGCCCTCGTTCCACGCGGCGGCGGAACGAGGGCGCACGCGGTAGGCCGGCCTTCAGGCCGACACCCCCGATCCACACGGCGCGGTGGAGCGGGGGAAGTGGCCGCAGCTCAGTACGTCAGACTTTTCGAAGTCAGCACGTTCTGGCCGGGTGTGTAGGTGTAGCCCGAGGCCGAAACCCCGCTGACGCTGAAGGTGCAGGTGCCGCGCCGCGAGGTCCACGGTGACGAGAAGCTGGCCGTCCCCGCGGTCGAGGTCGTGCGAGTGTAAGTGCCGGACACGGTGCCACTCCAACGGCCCGTGACACTGGCGCCCGATTTCGCCAGGTTGCTGCCGTCGCGAATCGCGACCGCGGCGTTGCAGCGATAGAAGCTGCCACTGCGCGTAGCGCTCATCGTGATGTTCCCAACGCGGAGCGTCAGCGCCTGCGCATCGGGGTTGACGGTCACCGGCAGGGTTTCCGCATCTTTGAGCCCGTCGTCATCGGTCACCGTCAACGTGGCCGTAAAAGTGCCCGGCACGTTGTAGGTGTGTGCCACCGTGTCGGCAGCGCCCACCACCGGTGCCGATCCGTCGCCGAAGTCCCAGGCATAGCTGACCAACTGACCATCCGCATCGGTCGACTGGCGTCCGTCGAACTGGACCGGCAGCGGCATCGTGCCCTGGGCCGGACTCGCGGACAGACGCGCCACCGGCGCCTGCAATGCGCCCGGGTCGCTGATCGAACCGGAAACCTGATACCGGCCCAGGCTGCCGTAATCGGAATAGCCGGTGTTCAGCGGATTGCCGGTTCCAACGCCGTCGACCCGCAGGAAGTAGGTGCCGGCGGGACCGTCGTAGTTGATCGTGGCCGCGAGACTGTCCGCCGGACTGGATGTGGCCAGGACCGTTCCTCCCGTGTCGAGGAGTTGGGCGGACAGATCCAGGTTGGGTCCGCGCGCGGCGGGCGCAACGCTGATCGAAATCGTGCCCGCGCCACTGGCGAGCGCGAACACGTCGCTGTCGGCGCGCCGTTCGATAACGCCGTTGCCGGAAAGCGTGGAGCCGCCGCCCGATCCCTGCAGTGAAGAGGCGTTCGCGATGTCGTTGCCGTGATCGTCAGCCACCAGCGGCGCCCCGGTGTTCTGCAGAATGACCAGATCGTCCTCCAGATTGTTGGCTCCGGAGTATTCGCCCTTGCTCCATTGTGTCACTTCCTTGCTGTAGCCGACGCCCATGATCGGCGCCCAGCCGGTCACCCCGCTGCCGTGTCCGGCATAGTAGCCCTGAGTCGCCGTTCCGTCGTGGGCCAGACCCAGGTTGTGGCCCGCCTCGTGCGAAATCGCTTCCGCGGTCGCTTTCTCGCTGCCGGCACCGAGTGCGTTGTAGAACACCCAGGCCGGCTTGTAGCGATCGCCGGTGTCATCGAAGATGCCCACGTAGGCGAAGCCCCCGCAGCCGCAGGAATTTGCAGTGCCAGCCGTGAAGTCGCGAGTGATCACCACGCGGGTCCCGAAAATGGAGTCGGATGAACTCGAGCGTGTGATCGCGTCGGCGGCGGGTTCTTGCGTCGTCACGTCGACGCCGAACGGCGCATAGTCTTCCGCCACCCGCTGCCAGATGTATTGAATGCGCTCCTGCTCGGCGGCGCTGAAGCTTGCGGCATTGCCATCCAGGTCGAAGGCCGGCGCATTGATCGTGGTGCCGTAGGTGCTGTTCCAGGCCGTGCCGGTCGCGACGTACCCGTTGAAATCGAGATAGATCACACGACTGGCACCGGGGCGGCTGTGCAGCAAAAAGGTCTGCTCCAGCGGCTGCAGCGCGGCCTCGGGTTCGGCCTCCGCGGGCGATGAGAACTCATCCGCGGCGTCGGGAAGCTCCGGCACTTCTTCGATGTAGAGCAGGCGTCCTGATTCATCGATCCAGGCGGTCCGGTCCTGCCGCAGGGTTTCCTCGAGTTTCTGCGGCGTCATGCGGTACCAGGCGGCGATCGATGGCAATTTGTCCGCCAGCGCGCCGATGGCCTGCTCGCCCCGGAACCGGTTGTTCTTGAGCCTGACGCTGGGGAAGGGTTGCTTCTGTCCGGGGGGGGCGGCCTGCGCATTCCCCGATGACGCGATCAGTGCAGCGAGCAAGGCACAGCTTGCGGTCAGTGTGGCGCCGCGCAAGCGCGACGGACACCCCCTAGCAGCAGCGGTTGGTTCTGGCAGTTCATTCTGCCCTGAATGGAAGGTTCCTGGTTGCATGGCGTACTCCTGGCTTTCCAGCCTATCGGTGTCGGGCGCAGCCGCTGAGAGCGGCTGGCGTCTCGGCTTAATGAAGGTCATGCGAGGGGTTGCGGCTCGAACCATGGCCCCTGCGTCAAGGTTCCCGGGGCCTACGCTCCGGGAGTCATTCGGGGGGCGGGTTGACGGTGGTCGCACGCTCGGAATGCTTCGCGGTTGGTGCACAGACATGCGTCGCGAGCCTCTCCCGAGGCATCGGCATTCAAGTGACGCCGGTGCCGGAGCGAGTGCAGTCGGATCGGGCAATGAATCGATCGTTCGACGGTATCGCTCGCGTTGCTAAGCCGAACGACCAGATCCCTGGCCGGTAGATGTCCCCCGGATGCGATACTCCATAAACCATGCCATTTATCCGGAATGGTTTATGGCCTTGAAAAGAAATAGGTATTTTTACCGGTCCGGGCGGGTCGACGGGGCGCCACGTCGGGAGGCAACGACAGGGGGTGTCCTCGGAGCGATACCTTTGCCGGCCAGCGGCACAGGCGTTGCCGGTCAGCGACAGCGTAACGTCGCGTGGACAACGCGGTTTACTTGGCGTGCGTCGATGGCGAGGGTGGACGATGACGAATCGCTGTCGCCGCGGCCCGCCGCGGGTCCGTGCCGGCCTATTGCGGCTCGCGCAGCAACGCCTTGGATTCGGAGGAATGTGGGATTCCGGGCCTGCGTGGGCCCGGGAAAGGCCGGTGCCGCTCGCTCAGGCGGCGTCTTCGTCTTCCGGTTGCGCGAAGCCGCCTTCGCTGACGAGGCGTTGGAACAGACCGCCGGCCCGCGCCAGTTCGTCGAAGCGGCCCGTTTCGACGATGCAGCCGCGGTCCATCACCAGGATCTGGTCCGCGTCGCGCACGGTGGACAGGCGGTGGGCGATGATGAAGGTCGTCCGCCCGCGGCGGATGCGGTCCAGCGCCCGCTTGATCTTCGCCTCGGTTTCGTTGTCGAGCGCGCTGGTCGCTTCGTCCAGCAGCAGGATCGGAGATTGCTTCAGCACCGCCCGCGCGATCGCGATGCGCTGGCGTTCGCCACCCGACAAGGCCTGACCGCGTTCGCCGATCACGAACCCGTAACCGCCCGGCTTGCGCAGGATGAACTCGTGCGCTTCGGCTAGCTGTGCGGCAGCCTCGACTTCGGCCGGCGTGGCCTCCGGTCGCCCGATCAGGATGTTTTCCGCGATCGAGCGGTTGAAGAGCCCGGCTTCCTGAAACACCATCGCCATGGCCTGGCGGAGCGAGGTCAGGTCGACGCTGCGGATATCCTGGCCATCGATCGTGATGGCGCCGGAATCCGGATCGCGGAAGCGTTGCAGCAGGGCAAGCGTGGTCGACTTACCTGAGCCGGTGGGACCGACCAGGGCGATCGTCTCGCCCGCTTCGGCGACGAAACTCGCATCGAAAATGCCCTGATCGGAGGCGGCGTAACGAAAGTTGACCCGATCGAACACCACTCGGCCGGTCGCGACCTGCAGGGGCGGCTTGCCGGGGGTGTCCTCGATGTCCCCGGCGGTATCGAGCAGTTCGAAGAACGAGCCCAGCGTCGGCGCCTGTATGAAGATGCGCGAGACGAAACTCGACAACTGGTCTAGGCGGCCGATCAGCAGCGCGGCAAAACCGACGAAACTGACGATCGCTCCGACCGTGACATCCCCACGCTGGGACAGCACCGCGCCCGTGGCCAGCACGGCGACCATCGTGACCGTGCTGGCAGCGCGGGTCATCACGGTCAGGATCGCCCACCAGGTCAGCACCGGATACTGCGCATCGAGCAGGTCGATCATCAATTGCCGCAGCGCCGAAGTCTCCTGGCGAAAGCGGGCATAGCTCTGCACCACGGCCACGTTCCCGATGACGTCGCCGACCTGGCCGAACACGTTCTGGTTGTAACGCTCGACGGCGGCCTGGCCGGAGTCGGTGCGCCGTACCACGATCACGTTCAGCGTCGTGTAGACGACCGCCAGTATCGCGAGGATCCCGGCCAGGTGCGGATTCAGGGCGATCGCGGTCGGCACCATGAAGACGATCCCGACAAAGGCGGCGACATGCTCGCGGAAGAAGCTCAGCCACAGGGCGAACAGGATGTCGGTGCCGGCGAGCATCGTGCGGACGATACGGCCGGAGCCGCGCTCGGCGTGGTAACTGATCGGCAGGGCGATCGCCCGGTCGAAAGCAGCTTTCATCGCACGGAGCCGCTGCCGGTGCGCGAAGCGATCGGCGACCAGTGCCACCACCACGCTGGCGGCGATCCCGATCAGCCCCAGCACGGCCCACAGGCCGATGTCGCGGAAGGCTTCCCGGCCGCCGGTCAGGGCATCGATGACCCGCCCGAACAGCACCGGTTCGGCCAGTTGTATGGCGGCGATCGCGATGTTCGACAGGACCAGGGTCACGGACAATCCCTTTTCGGTGCGCAGCATGGACAGGGCGCGGAAATAGGTGGCGAAGATCTTCATCCGATGAAAGGTTCCGTTGCAGCAGCGGGCAGAATGAGGTCCGTCGCAGTTTACCCGCTGTGTCGAGGTCTGTCCGCTGCCGACAGGCCCCCGCCTTCGCCATAGGCCAGTTGTTCGATCCGGCGCCAGCGCGGGCACTCGGCATACAGCGACACATTGTCGTGCCATAGCCGTTGGCGGATACCCGGGGGCAGGCGGTCGGGCGCTGCATTCTCGAACACGCCGAATTCCGCCGCGGGGATGCGGTCGAGGTCCAGAAAGGGCGCGAATACCCGGCGGAAATCGGCTTCGAACGATTCCGTGCGTATGAAGGTCAGGCGTGGCGACGCTAAAAGAGGATCCGGCAGATACCTCCGCGCGACGTTCTCGGCATGGCCTTCCTCGCCGTTGGCGTGCAGAAATCGGCCGGTCAGCAGGCGCGTCGGCCGATGATCGAGGTGCGGAGTCCGCGCGACCTCGAAGTTGTAACGGCTCTCCAGCCAGCCCGGCAGCCGACGGATCGGGCAGATCACCAAGCGATTGCCGGTGGCGAAACCGGGGCTTCGATGCTCCCGCTCTGCCAGCGAATGGTGCCAGGACGCGGACGGATCGAGCGCGATGTCCACCGGGTCCTGATGGATATGGAGCAGGTCGCGGTAATAGCGCCGAAAGAGGTTCTCCGTCTTGGTTCCTGCGCACTTCGGGAAGTGCAGCCAGACGAAATCATCGCTCCAGATCATGTCGTTGCGCGGTGGTCTGTCGAGCGCGAGGCCTTCCTAGTCGGCAGCGAGCCTGTTCGGGCGCGATTGGAAGGGACCGCGCTTGACGCCACGGGTCTTACTGGCCGGGTTCCATATCGGTGTAGAAGACGTTGTCTTCGCCGCCGGCATGCAGCGCAATGCGGAGCAGCAGCGCCGTGAATGCAGCATTCTGGGCGGCGGACAAAGTGGGGCGCGTTCCGTCGCCGGAGGTCGGCATGAATTTCCCGATCAACGGTACGACCGACTGTTCAAACGCGGCTTCCGGCATGGGAATCAGCGTTCCGGATGACATCTGCAGCTCCGGCAGTTTGAGGATACGGCCCACGACGACGGTCCCCGCGATACCGGTTTCGGCCAGCGCGAGGTCGGTGACCTCTATCCGGTCGCCGTAGCCCAGATCCTCCAGCACGGCCCCCGATCGCGGGGTGATCTCGGCGATCCGGAAGGCCGAGGCGTGCGATGCCGACATCGCCTCCAACAGGGTCATCTCGTCAGAGTCCGGCTCGGGCGGCGTCTGTTCCAGGTAGCGTTCGATGACGGTCTTGTTGCCGCGCCGGTAGTGGTGCAGGCAGTAGTCGTAGACCACGGCGATTTCGTCGTCATTGCTCAGTACCAGGGTCCCGGCCTTGACGATCCCGAGCTTTTTCCCGCACTCGGGAACCGCGACCTTCGGCAACTGCTTGATGAGCCTCAGGTTCAGCTCGCGCGCGACCTGCCGCCAGTGTTTGTAACGGTCGATCAAGTCGGAGTTGGCGCGCGTGCGCCTGAAGAAGTTCGGCCATTTCATCGGAAGGGATCCCACGTCGTTCCAAACCCGCTATCAGATCAGTATTTCCCAGCGCGATCAACGTGCGTGGTGGTTCGCCTGGATGCGTCTGGGGGTCGGGTGGCGCGGAATCCGTCTGCTGCCCTGATCGTAGCGGCTGCGGGGCGACTGTCAGCCGGTTTTACGATGCCGCGTTACGGGCTCGGGATCGCGTCGTATAGACGAAAAATAAGTCAATCAGAACAAGCATATGACCTTAATCGTCTCGAATGGTCCGGTGTTTGCTTAATGGGGTTGCGACTGAAAAAAATAGGGTGTGCTCTTACCTCCACGTCATTCTGTTAACTATGTTTGAGTTGCCCATATCCTTAAACCGATTAACGGAGAATACCGATGTCCCAAGGCCATGATTTTCAGCGGGTACTCGTCACCGGCGGTGCAGGATTTCTGGGATCCCACCTCTGTGAGCGCCTGCTGAACGAGGGTTACGAGGTTCTGTGTCTGGATAACTTCTACACCGGTAGCAAGGCCAATATCGCGCACTTGCTGCAGAACCCGTTCTTTGAGGTGCTGAATCATGACATCGTGCAGCCCCTGTTCCTGCACGTATCGCAAATCTTCAATCTCGCTTGCCCGGCGTCGCCAATTCATTATCAGCGCGACGCGGTGCATACGATAAATACCAGTGTCAACGGTGCCGTCAACATGCTGGGTCTCGCTCGCCGCACCGGGGCGAAGATTCTTCAGGCATCGACCAGCGAGGTCTACGGTGATCCTGAGGTTCATCCACAGCCGGAGAGTTACTGGGGTCATGTCAACCCGAATGGCCTTCGCGCATGTTACGACGAAGGCAAGCGTTGCGCCGAAGCGTTGTTCTTCTCATATCAACGGCAACATGACGTACTGATCAAGATCGCCCGCATTTTCAATACCTACGGGCCTCGGATGCATCCGGACGACGGTCGCGTCGTTTCGAATTTTATCGTGCAGGCGCTGCGTGGTGAACCGATAACAATTTATGGTGACGGCTCGCAGACTCGATCGTTCTGCTATGTCGACGATCTGATCGAGGGCTTCATGCGCTTGATGGCCACTCAGGACGAGTTCTATGGACCGGTAAACCTGGGTAACCCAGGTGAATTTACCATTCTTGAACTGGCTGAAATGGTCATCGAGTTGACCGGTTCGCGGTCGAGGCTGGTATTTCATGAGTTGCCGTCGGACGACCCAAAACAGCGTAAGCCGGATATCACGATGGCCAAGGCCGAGCTTGATTGGGAACCCAAGGTCTGTCTCCACGATGGGCTATTGAAGACGATCGAGTATTTCGATAAGCGGATATCGAATCCGATTCCGTTCAATCGCGACATGGCAGCTTAACAACTTATGACGGATTTTTATTCATTATTTTTCTCTGGGATGAAGGCCTTTTCAAACAATTCACGCTCCGGGAGCGCTACTGCTTTCTGCAAGGCGTATATCGAGCACAGGTGCTCCGTTCTGGCGGTGCAGGGGGAGAAATGAAGAAGCATATCTTGGTGACCGGCGGTGCCGGATACATCGGTAGTCACACTGCGAAGGCATTGAGCCTGGCGGGGTATGTGCCGGTTACCTTCGACAACATGGTCTACGGTCACCGCTGGGCGGTCAAATGGGGTCCGCTGATCGAAGGCGACCTCGGTGATACTGCCGCTATCGAGCGCGTGTTGAAGGACTATCCGATCGAAGGCGTCATCCACTTCGCCGCCTATGCCTATGTCGGCGAATCGATGACGTCTCCCGAAAAGTACTTCCGCAACAACGCGATCAATACGCTGCATCTGCTCGAAGCGATGAAGGCGGCCGGGGTTCACGACCTCGTGTTCTCGTCGACATGTGCGACCTACGGCGTGCCAGGGGAGGTGCCCATTCCGGAGGATCACCCGCAGCGTCCGATCAATCCCTATGGCGAGTCCAAGCTCTTCATCGAGCGTGTTCTGCACTGGCATCACTTGGCGCATGGCTTGAACTACGCGGCGCTCCGTTACTTCAATGCGGCCGGAGCTGACCTCGACGGCGAGATCGGTGAAGCCCACGACCCCGAGACGCACCTCATTCCGCTGGCCATCGAGTCGGCCTTGGGCCTGCGCAAGGGTCTCGAAATCTACGGCACGGATTATCCGACGCCGGATGGCACGGCCGTGCGGGATTACATCCATGTCGCCGATCTCGCCGATGCCCATGTGCGTGCGCTGCGGCACCTTGCGAGCGGCGGGGAAAGCCTGCGGGCCAACCTGGGCACCGGTCACGGGCATTCGGTACGCGAGGTCATCAGTGCCGTCGAGCGTGTCGGAGGCCGGCAGGTGCCGGTGCGGGAATGCCCGCGGCGCCCCGGAGACCCCCCGGAACTGGTGGCGGCACCGACGCGGGCCGGAGACGTGCTGCACTGGACGCCTCGGTTCTCGGATCTGGACACGATCATCAGCAGCGCGTGGCGCTGGCATCAGCAGCAGGTCGGGCGGGTCGACAAGCCGGCACGTATCGCCCGCGTGAGTTGACGTCGTGTCGCGCCCAGGGCCGGCCAAACGGTCGGGCGGGGCGCGGCCCGGGCCCACTTGGCGTGGCCGGACCGGCATTCGCAACCATCGTTTAATCGTGCGGGGCCCGCAAGGCGTCCTGCCTGAGGAGCTGGGGGATTCCCATGTTGTTCCCAATCAAAGTCGTTGACCTGGAAATATCCCGGCCGTTGCCGGATCTTTCGGGATTGGAAGGGTATGTCGCCGTCAAGGGGTTGGTGCGGCTTCAGGGAGTGCCGATCGGATACGTCGAGGCGCCGGTGACGAATGGCACCTGCAGCGCCGAGGTGCTGAGCCGCAAGGTGTTGGACGCACATGCCTGGAATATCGCCACCGTGCTGCTGCAAAAGGGCATGGTTTCGGAGCATCGGCCCGAAGAGCTGCGCCTGGAACAGCTGTTCGACCTACCGGCGGCTGCGGACACGTTCTGGCAGCGGCAGGCGGAGCCCGCCCCGCTGGTCACGGTGGCCGTTTGTACGCGGGACCGCGCCGAGGATCTTGCCCGCTGCCTGGATGGCTTGTCGCAACTCGACTATCCCAGTCTGGATCTGCTCGTGGTCGACAATGCACCAAGCAGCCGAGACACCGAGGCGCTCGTGCGCTCCCGCTACCCCTCCGTGCGCTACGTTTGCGAGCCGCGCCCGGGACTGGACTGGGCCCGCAATCGCGCCATCCTGGAGGCCAAGGGCGAGATCCTGGCCTACACCGACGATGACGTGGTGGTGGATTCGCAGTGGGTCAAGGCGTTGGCACAGGTCTTCGTCGAGAATCCGGAGGTCATGGGTGTGACCGGACTGGTTGTTCCCCACGAACTGGAAACGGAAGCGCAGGTCCTGTTTGAGTATCACGGAGGCTTCGGACGAGGCTTCCAGCGCAAGTGGGCCCGAGTGCCTGCAGGCCGGAAGGTTCCCTGGCGTTTGCTCGGGACAGGTCAGTTTGGTACCGGCGCCAATATGGCATTTCGTCACTCGGTCTTCGAGGAAATCGGAGGATTCGACCCCGCGCTCGACGTAGGTACGCCGACGAACGGTGGGGGTGACCATGAAATGTACTTCCGAGTCCTTAAAGCGGGCCATACGCTGGTTTACGAGCCGGCTGCGATGGTACGCCACCGCCATCGCCGCGAGTATGCGACGCTGAAGACGCAACTCGCCAACAACGGCAGCATCTTCGCGTACTGGCAGTCGGTCGGACGGCGCTATCCGGAGGAACGTAAGAGCAGCATCAAGATTGCAGCGTGGTGGATGCTCTATTGGAATGTGCGGCGCTGGTTGGTCTCGCTGGTCCGTCCGGGGATGTTTCCCCGTGACCTGATAGTCGCCGAAATGCTGGGCAGCCTAAGGGGGTTCACGACCTATCGGCAGTCGCTCCGTTCGACGCAAGCAATCGTCGCGAAGTTTGGCGAGCAGATGGCTACCCCGCAACGCCGCCAAGCTGGAGTGGCACCGAGCACGCCGCAGATCCGTTCGGTGGGAGTGCGCACTGTGGAGCTAACACAGCCTTTGGCGGCGCTGTCGGATCTTGAAGCCTACGATACAGTGCGGGTATTCGCGCTCTGGGACAACCGCCCGCTCGGCAGCGTCGATATCGCCAACCAGCGTCAAAGGGTGAGCGTGACACGGCTTGCTGAAGCACTCGTCGCTGGCCTCGGACAGTCGTTGATCAGGCCCGGAAGCGAGGTTGGTGCCGATTTGCGTTGGGCCGATGCGCTATCCGCGGTCAAGTGCCGTCTGGCGATGCCGGATGAAGCAGCGCTTCCGCGGTTGTCGGACCACATCCCGGTGTCGATCGTTCTTGCCACCTTTGATCGCCCGGATGACCTGCGGCGTTGCCTGACCTCGTTGTCGGCGCAGAAAACCTCGCGCCGCGTGGAGATCGTGGTTGTGGACAACCATCCACAGTCGGGGCTGACGCCACCGGTGGTGTCGGATTTCCCGGGTGTCGTGTTGGTTACGGAACCACGACAAGGGTTGGCGTATGCCCGAAACGCCGGATTCCTTGCAGCCTCGGGGGAAATCATGATCGCAACGGATGACGATGTGACCATGCCCGAGGACTGGCTGGAGAAGCTGGTTGCGCCATTTTCTCGCGCAGACGTCATGGTCGTGAACGGGCACGTATTGCCGCTGCAACTGGATACGCCTTCGCAACAAGCGTTCGAGAACTATGGTGGTCTGGGCCGTGGGTTTCATTCGTTCGAGGTAAACGGTTCCTGGTACGCGCGCTCTATCCGTCATCCCGCAAAAACCTGGAATCTTGGCGCGACAGCCAACGCCGCGTTCCGCGCGACGATCTTCGCAGATCCGCGGATAGGGCTCATGGACGAAGTTCTCGGGCCGGGCATGCCCTCAGGTGTCGGCGAAGACACTTATCTCTTTTATCGGGTACTGAAGGCCGGCTATTCAATCGTGTATGTGCCCCAGGCCTATGTCTGGCACAAACATCGTCGGGAAGACGAGGCGTTGAAAAAACAGTTGTACAACTACAGCAAGGGCCATGTGAGCTACAACCTGAATACCTGGATTCGGGATGGTGATTGGCGTGGTTTGTTTTATGTGGCTTATGAATTGCCGAAATTTCAGCTGTCGCGCCTCATCAAGTCGTGGTTCCGGCGGAGCGCTTACCCCTCTTCGCTCGTGTTGCTTGAGATCAAGGGCAATCTGGCCGGTCCATGGTCGTTGTGGCAGTCCTATCGGCGCGTGAAGCGTGAAGGTCGGAGCGGGCAGCCGACCCCCGTCCGCGCCACGCCCCCGCATCCCGGCGTCGTATCGCCGATGCCGCGAACGCCGCTGACGATCGTGAGGTAGGACGATGGCCGCTCACATCATGGCTGAAACGGCGTGTCGCGCCCGGCCGAAGCGCCGCGGCTTGTCGTATCTGTTCGATTTGCTCGTGGTGCTGGTGGATCGGGATATGAAACTGCTCTACAAGCGCTCCGCACTGGGCGTGTTGTGGACCTTGATCAACCCGCTGTTTCAGCTCTTGGTGTTCCTTTTCATCTTTCGGGTCGTGGTGCGCGTCGACATCGCCCACTATCCGTCGTATGTGTTCACGGCACTGCTGGTGTGGCAGTGGTTTCAGGGGTCGCTGGTGCAGGCGGCGGGGGCGATCATCAACAGCCGTCCCCTGATTCGACAGCCTGGATTTCCGGTCAGCATTCTGCCGCAGGTGGTCGTGACGACGGGCTGGGTCCATCTGATGCTGGCGCTACCGATCTTGTTCGGCTTCCTGATCTTCGACGGGGTGACGATCGGACTTAATGCGCTGTGGATTCCGGTCATCCAGCTGATCCAGTTCCTGCTGCAGGTGTCCCTCGCGTATGTGGTGGCCGGCCTGAATGTGAGCTTCCGTGACACGGGCCATCTGCTGAAGGTCCTGCTGCAGCTGATGTTCTATTTGACGCCGGTCTTCTACGACGCCGCGCGCGTCCCGGCGGAATACCAGTCGCTCTATCGCTTGAACCCGATGGTCCATATCGTCAATGCGTACCGCAGCCTGCTGATCCAGGGTGAGCCGCCCGATTGGCACGCCCTGGCGATCGTAGCCGCCTGCGCTCTGGTGCTGCTGCCGATCGGCTATCGGCTATTCGTGCGGCAAAGTCACCGGTTCGTGGAGGAACTCTGATGAGCGTCGCGATTCGGGTCAACGGTCTGGGCAAGCGGTTTCGCCGCTACCATGCCGATCGTCCTCCCACGCTCAAGGAAGCCATTCTGCGCGGCTTGCGCAAGACGGTCGCCGTTGAGTCCTTCTGGGCTCTGCGCGATGTCAGCTTCGAGGTCGCATATGGAGAGATGCTGGGGATCATCGGACACAATGGTGCCGGCAAGTCCACCCTGCTGCAGTTGATCGGTGGTGTCGGCCAGCCAGATTCGGGTCGCGTCGATGTGGACGGCCGGATCGGTGCTTTGCTGGACCTCGGCGCGGGTTTTTCGCCGGACCTGACCGGGCGTGAGAATGTCTTCGTGATGGCGGTCGCAGCGGGGTTGACGCGACGCGAGGCGCAGCGGCGGTTCGACCGGATCGTGGCGTTTGCCGAACTCGAGGACTCGATCGACAACGCGGTCAGAACCTATAGCAGCGGCATGCAGATGCGCCTGGCCTTCGCCGTCGCCATCCACACCGACCCGGAGATCCTGCTGGTCGACGAGTTTCTCGCGGTCGGCGATCTGGCGTTTCAGACCAAGTGCTTGCGGCGCATTGCCGAGCTGAAGGCGAATGGCTGCGCCATCGTGCTGATTTCGCACAGCCCCGCCCAGATCAATGAACTCTGCGACCGGGCGATCTGGCTGCGCCACGGCGAGGTGGTCATGGACGGCCCACCCGATGTAGTCACCGGGCAATACGCCGTGGAGATGCGTGCCGAAAGCCAGCGGCGCACACCGAACGAGGCTCCCGAGTGGATCTCCGCCGAAGCCTCGCCCACGTCGAACCTCAACCGTTTCGGATCGCGCGAAGCGGAATTGACGCGCGTGCGGCTGCTTCCCGGCAACCGGATCGCCAGCGGTGATCCACTGGAAATCGAGATCGAATATCGCGCGGCCCGACCGCTCGCGTCGCCGATTTTCTCGGTCAGCATCACGCGCAGCGAAGACGGCCAGGCCTGCCTCGACCTCAATACGCAGGCGATGGGGTTGTCATTGCCCACGTTGGACGGTAGCGGCACGCTGCGACTGTCGCTGGGCCGTGTCGACCTCGTGGGTGGCGACTACTGGGTCAACGTGGGCGTGTTCGAATCGGCGTGGGCCTACGCCTACGACTTTCATTGGGAACTCTACGCGCTGGTGATCGAAGGCCCTGCCCCCCAGGGGCTGCTGCTCCCGCCCTGTCGCTGGTGGCTCGAAACGGCTGACACGAAACAGGCCTCCGGGGAGCCGCCTGTCCCGTTCGATCGCCCGATGGCGCAGTTGCAGCAGCGCGAGGTGGCATGATGAACCGGCCATTGATCAGCGTCATCATTCCCGCATACAACGCCGAGCGCACGCTGGCGGATACGCTCGACAGCATCCTCGCGCAGACCTACGGCAACATCGAAGTACTCGTCGTCGACGACGGTTCGACCGATGCCACGGCCGCAATCGTGCTGGATTACGCGCAGCGCGACGTCCGCGTGTGCCTGCTCCAGCAACCGAATGGCGGCGTCGCCGCCGCCCGCAATCAGGGCCTGGCAGCCGCGCGCGGGGACTACGTCGCGCCGGTCGATGCG
The DNA here is from genome assembly GCF_006175985.1 of Methylotetracoccus oryzae. Lineage (GTDB taxonomy): Bacteria > Pseudomonadota > Gammaproteobacteria > Methylococcales > Methylococcaceae > Methylotetracoccus > Methylotetracoccus oryzae. The sequence continues at coordinate 159,125 of NZ_SRSH01000012.1, forward strand.
GACGACCTTTGGCACCCGACCAAACTCGAAAAGCAGATGGCGGTGATGCTGGCCGGCGGCCCCGAACTCGGTCTTGTCTATACGCTGTTTCGCGCGATCGACGAACACGGCCGCATCGTCTGGACGCCGCCCGGCTACGCCTGCGAGGGCTGGGTGCTGGCGCGGCACACTTACGTCAATTTCATCGGCCACGCGAGCAGCTTGCTGCTGCGCAAGTCCGTCGCCGTCGAAGCCGGGGGCTATGAGCCGGGGCTGCGGGCTGCGGGTGCGCAAGGCTGCGAGGATTATCTGCTGCAGCTCCGCATTGCGGGTCGGTACCGATTCGGCTGCGTCCGGGAATGTCTGGTCGGCTATCGGCAACGCCCTGACAGCATGTCGTCCCAGGCAGGGAAGATGCTCCGGTCTTATCGTTTGGCGCTGTCATTGATCGAGGCGGAGCGCCCGGGCCTGCCGGCACGGCTGGCGCGTTGGAGCATCGCCAACTACGCAACGGTGCTCGCGCCAACGCTGGCACGCGGCGGTCGTGTGATGCAGGCTCTGGGCCTTTTCGCACGCGCAGCGATCGGTGATCCCGTCGCCACGGTGTACCGCGTTCTGCTTTCGCCGTATGGCTATCGTTTGGCAGCTGCCTGTCTCGTCAGTCTCATGCGGCGAAGTCGGTCGCAACCGATAACGGATGGAGCCCGCCAGCCTTTCCTGACCGCGGCCACGGCCGTACCGTCGGAGAAGCCAGCCCTTGATCTGATCGCGTGGCGGTTGCGCCGACTGGCATCGGTCGACAGCCGGCTCGCTCCGGTGCGGACCGTTGCGGCGACCTTGTCGGCGATCCGTCATGCCCCGGTCACCCGCACTCGGGAATCCCGCTTTCTGCCGCAGGCCTGAAGTAAGGACTCGCTGTTCGCGCGCCCCGGCCGGAGCCGGTTGTCGGTAAGATCAAAGCGCGCTTTGTATCGACGTGAGCCTTTGCGCGATTCGTGCAGCGCATGTTGCTGGTGATAAAGTTGCAGGCCGCTGTCGTTCAACCATGGCCCGCCCATGAATCCCGTCGTTTCGGTCATCATCCCCTCTTACAACACCGCGGCGCTGATCGGACGCGCGATCCACTCCGCCCGCTCCCAGTCGCTGTCGGCAATCGAGATCATCGTCGTCGACGATGCATCGAGCGATGACTCCGTGGCTGTCGTCGAGCGTCTTGCCGATGAACGAATCCGGCTGATCGCCTTGCCGACGAATCAAGGCGCTGCTGCCGCGCGGAATCACGCCATAGACGCCGCCCGCGGAAAATGGGTTGCGGTGCTGGATTCAGACGACTGGTATGAGCCAACTCGTCTGCAACGGCTGGTGGACTTCGCCGAAACTCGCGGCGCCGACATCGTCGCCGACGATCTGCATCTGATACGCGACGGGGAGGCGGAACCCTTCGGCACACTGTTGGGCCAGTCTGCCATGCGTCTTGGTGGGCGGATCGAGGCGGCGACGCTGGTCGAAAGCGAAACCTTCGATCGCCACAGCCTGCGCCTGGGCTTGTGCAAGCCGGTTTTCCTGCGGAGTTTTCTGATCGATAGGCAGATTCGCTACGACCCCACGATCAAGGTGACCCACGATTTCTGGATGCTGCTCGAATGCCTGATCCAGGGAGCGCGCTTTGAATTGTTGCCCGAACCGCTGTACTGCTATGTGGTGGAGCGCGCCGGCTCGCTGGTGACGACGTCGCGCAACGCGCGTCTGGAAAGGGACATCGGTGTCTGCGCCGCAGTGATGGCACGGCCGGAGGTGGCTGCTGACCACCGTCTTCTCGAGTCCCTCGAAGAAAAGCACCGACTCTATTCCGGCCTTCTGGCATTCGGGCGTGTGGTTGCGCCGTTCAAGGCGGGGCAGTGGTCGCTGGCCTGTCGCAAGTTACTGCGCGAGCGGGACGCCTGGTCGCCGTTCATCCGGCGCTTGCCCGAGGCGCTGATGCGCCGCTTCCGCCGCTACGTACTGCGCGACAAGAGCGCGTTCGACATGCTTTACGCGCCGCGGGGGCGGCGACGCTGACAGCCGCCCGGCGCGGTCCCAGGCGTTACCATCGTGCCAGTGTTTGTTCGTTCTCTCCGGTTTCGGATCCTGCGCCTTCAGCCCCGAGCGCCGGCGCGGTAGCGCGAGGAATGCGATACGTCATAGCGGCGTGTGAACTGCGGCATATCGCCGGCGTGGCCCAGCACGATCAGCGCATCGCCGCCCCGCAGGATTTCGGAAGAGTCCGGACGTGTGACCGTGGTGCCGTCGGCGTGCCGTAGGGCTATGACCATGAAGATGCCCTTGCCCTTGACCTCGATCTCCGCGATCGTCAGACCGTCGAGTGCGGAGCCCTCGGAAATGGTCAACTCGTCCATCTGCAGTTCGAGGTGGCTGAGCATCTCGTTCAGGCGCTGTCGCTCGGTGTTCTGTGCGAGGTAGTCGACCGCGGTCGGCTGGGTGATCAGATTCGCCATCTGCATGCCGCTGATCGTAGCCGGCAGCACGACATGGTCCGCACCGGCTTGCCGCAGTTTCTTTTCGGTCGACGGCACGTCGCCGCGCGCCAGGATCACCAGTTCCCGGTTCAACCCGCGTGCCGTCAGTGTGATGAACAGGTTATCCGCATCGTCGGGCAGGACGGTCGCGAGCGCCCTGGCGTGGTCGACGCGCGCGAGCAGCAGCGTCTGTTCATCCGTCGCCAATCCCTGGCAGACGCGGTAGCCAGCCTCCTCGGCCAGCGTCAGCGCCTGGCTGCGTTCTTCGACGACCACGAACGGCCGCTCGGCCAATTGAAGTTGGCGGGCCAGCACCTGGCCGATGTGGTTGAAGCCGCAGATGACCACGTGATCGTGCAGCCCGGCAATGTCGCGAGTCTTGCGGCGCTGGTCCAGTGCCCGATGCAGTTCGCCTTCCGTCATGAGCTGAATGAACCCCCCGAAAGTGAAGAGAACCGATCCGGTTCCGGTGACGATCACGAACATCGTGAACCAGCGTGCGCTGTCGGTCACCGGGCAGAATTCCCCGTAACCGATGCCGAATACGGTCACGACCACCATGTACAAGGCGTCCAGCGGCCGGCATCCGAAGCTCAGGTAGCCGACCCAGGCAATCGCCACGATGAAGGCAAAAATGGCAAAACCGGCGACGACTCGCCGCAACGCCGTGGATGCGCCCAAACCTACTCCCGGTGGGTTCAGTAACTGGTTGGGTTGCCGCGTGTTGCCTTCATGGCCGGGCCCAAAAAGGTCCCGAACACGCGACGGAGCTTGACGGTACCACAGGATCGAGGGTGCGGACAGCCAGGCGTGTCAATCGCGGTTCCCTTTGGCCGCGCCCGGACAGGTTCCTACGCGACTGCGTCCGGGACGTACGCCGTGTTTCGCGAGAGCGCCCGCGTTGACTTCGAGCGCGGCGTGGAACGGAACGCCGGCCGGGTAGGTGGGACAGGGCGCGCGCTCGGGGTTCGGGCACGGCGGCATCGTCCTGATGGCCTTCACTTCGCCGTCGGCATCGAGAAAGGCGATGTCGAGCGGGAATGGCACGTGCGGCATCCAGAAACCCGCCTCGGGCGGTTGCGGGTTCGTGTAGCGGAACAACATCCCGGTATCGGCCGGCAGGGATGAGCGACCCATCAGCCCCTGCTCGCGCTGGGCCGCGGAGTCGGCGAGTTCCACGTGCAGGGACCATGGCGCGCGCGCCGGGGCAGTCATGACGCACATTCGCGTTGCAGCGAAGGAGATCTCCGCCGGGGCACTCAGGGAAGGTCGGTGGCCGAGCGCCAGCGCCAGCCACACGGCGACCATGGCCGTCCTGTGGCCTCGGCCGGCTGGCAGCCGGACCGCGGGGGAGCCTCTACGGCGCAAGGCGCCGGCAATCGAAGGAGCGAATGATGTCGACATCGACGCCTCGGTATTCGGGGTTGTCCTCGGTGGCACCTCCGGCATGGTGCACGTAGTCACGCCGGATGGTCTCCACGGGCGCACGGTTGAAACACTTCTGCAGCACACCGTAAACCTCGCCGGTGCGGTGAATGCCGCCCACGCAATGTACCAGCACGTTGCCGGGTGCCGCGCGTATCAGTTCGATGGCGGACGCGATGCGGGCCTGGATGTCGGCGATGGACTCAGTCGGCGTGGGGTAGTCGGACAGCCCCAGTATGCGAATGTAGCTGAGCCCGCCGAAGCGCGTGAATGCATCGGCTTCTTCGGCCGCGAGCGCCCCCTCGGCGATCAGGTCGCCCGAGTAGAGGTTGACGATCGTCCGGACGCCATGGCGCTTCACGAGTTGCTCCAGGCAGGCAGGGTTGCGCGCCAGCAGGGAGGATCGGAATACCGTCTTCGGGCCGCGCGGAAACCGGATCTCGGTGCTGCCGAGATTGTTGTGGCGCGTTACGAAATCCGTCAACGCGGCGCGGAAGGCCGCGCGATCCGTGTCATAGAGGGCTTCGAAACGGTGATTGGCTGCAATGAAGTCCGCGGTCGGAGGCAATCCGGTGCACGCCGGGGGGCGCGTCGGCGGGGCGGCCGCCATCGCTTCCAAAAGCAGCAGAGACAGGGTGGCGAGCAGCACGATGGCGGGCGGGTCGACGCGTGGCACCGGAGTTGAAGGGGGAGTGCCCCCGGTTTGCGCTTCATTCTGGCAACCGGGACGGTGCGATCGCAAGTGCCGCTTTTGCGAATGGACCGGGTGCGCGGATAATACCGGTCGCTTCGTTGCCAGCCTGCCGGGGAATCGCTGCCGTGAAGAGCCAACTGAATCCGATCGAGGCCCGCGTCATCGGGGCACTCATCGAGAAGGAAATTACCACACCGGATCAGTACCCCTTGTCGCTGAACGCGCTGACTGCGGCGTGCAACCAGAAAAGCAATCGCGATCCGGTGCTGTCGCTGACCGAGGCGGCGGTGCAGGAAGCGGTGGACGCGCTCCTGAAACGCTATCTCGTGGCGCGCGCCAGCGGCTTCGGCAGCCGCGTGGACAAATATCGGCACCGCTTCTGCAACTCCGAATTCGGCGACGTCAAACTTTCCGCCGAGTCGGTGGCGATTCTGTGCGAGCTGTTGCTGCGGGGGCCGCAGACGCCGGGTGAGTTGCGGACCCGTGCCGACCGGCTGTGCCCCTTGCGTGACGTGGCGCAGGTCGAAGCCGTGCTGGAGTCCTTGATGGCGCGCGAGGAGCCCTTCGTCGCGAAGCTGCCGCGGGAACCGGGCAAACGCGAGTCCCGCTACGCCCACCTGTTCGGTGGCGACATTCCGCACGCGGTGAGCGAACTCACCAGGGAAGGCAGCGCCCGGACGGCGTCACCGGCCGATGCCGGCGTCGAACAGTTGGCGGCGCGCGTCGACCAGCTCGCCCTGGAACTGGCCGAGCTCAGGGAGCGGCTGGCGGCGCTGGTTCCGGGTTTCGACGACACGCCCTGAGCCAATTCAGTCCTCGGGCTTTCCGCGCAGTGACTTGATCCGGCCGCGGCGCGTTTTCGCATCGACCCGGCGTTCCTGCGACGCGCGTGTCGGTCGGGTTGCCTTCCGCGGCTTCTCCGTCCATCCCGCGTTCCGTATCAGCTCCGCGAGGCGCTCCAGAGCATCCTCGCGGTTCTTTTCCTGGGTGCGAAAACGCTGGGCCTTGATCACGACCACGCCGTCGTCCGTAACGCGATGATCGCGCAATGCCAGCAGCCGCTGCTGGTAGAAATCGGGCAGCGAAGACGCGCGGATGTCGAAGCGCAGATGCACGGCGCTGGCCACCTTGTTGACGTTCTGGCCGCCTGCGCCTTGCGCACGGATAGCAGTCAATTCCACTTCCGACAGGGGTAGGCTCAGCCGATCGGAGATCCATAACCGGCTCGACGGCGCGGCCGTGGCGTCAGATGGCTGCGGACCCATGGGGCTGCCGTCGGCGCTCATCCCACCACCTCCACCCGGCTGTGCCCGCCGTTCAGCCGCGTGACCTGTATCTGTGTACCGATGCGCTCGGTCATCTCGCGGACATGCGATATCACACCGACCTTGCGCCCTTGCGATTGCAGGCAATCCAAGGCATCCATCGCGGTGGCCAGCGTTTCGGCGTCGAGGCTGCCGAAGCCCTCGTCGACGAACAGCGACTCGACCCGGACGCGGTCCGACGAGAGCGAGGCCAGTCCGAGCGCCAGCGCAAGCGAGACCAGAAAGGTTTCGCCTCCGGACAGCGAATGCACTGAACGGACCTCGTCACCCATGTCCTGGTCGACGACCATCAGTCCCAAAGTCTCGGGAATGCGCTCCAGGCGGTAACGCCGCGACAGGTCGCCCAGATGCCGGTTGGCGTAGGCTAGCAGCACATCGAGCGTCAGTTGCTGCGCGAAATTCCGGAACTTCTTGCCGTCGGCGGAACCGATCAGTTCGTTCAGTTGCGCCCAGACGCGGACTCGCGCTTCCTTGTCGGTCAGCGCATTGGCCAGGGCCTCGGACTGCCGCCGGCGGTCGTCGTCCTGCAGCAGCCTGACCTCCAACTCGGCCAGACGCTTGCGCTGCAAGGCCAGCGCATCGTTGGTGGAGTCGAGGCGGCTTCGCAAGACCGACGCCGATTGGTCGGTCCGGCGCTGGCGCTCGATAGACTCGCGCGAGGCCTGCCGTTCCTGCAGGACAGCCCGCTCGCGCTGACCAGCGGCGTCGAGCGCGGCCAGTGCCGCCCGCTCCGAGGCGATCCATACCGCATCGTGCCGGAGCAAGTGCCGCAGGACGCTCACGTCGAGGGCGGCGAGCTCGGGTGTCTCTGCCGGACGCGCGGCCAGCCAGGCCTCGAGTGCCCCGGTCGCCGTCTGATCCGCCGTCACGGCCGCAGCATGTTGCCGCGCGGCGGCGTCGCGCGTTGCCGTGGCATGCGCCAGGGCTTGCTCCGCCTGTTGCGCCGCGGTCTGGCGCTGTTCCAGATCGCGCTCCGCCGCGTCGAGTGACGTCTTCAGCTCGCCCTCGACCTCGTCGACCGGACGACCTCCGAACAGGCCGTGGCGTTGCTCGGTGGCCGTCCTCCACTGCGCGTCGACGCGTTCGTATTCGGCCCGTCGCGCAGTCTGGTCGGCGCATGTCTTCTCGACGGCTTTCTGCAGCGCGGCGATCTCGGCAGCCAGCCGCTCGGCGAGGCCTTTAAGCTCGACGACACGTCCCTGCTGCTGGCGATAGCGTTCGGCGCGTTCACGGCATTTCTGGTGGAACATATCCGGTGCCCGCTGCCACTCGGGTCGCCACGGTGCCGTCCCGGCCAAGGACGGTTCCAGGTCGTCGAGCAAGGCCGCGAGTTTCTGCCGCTGCAGCAGCAGCGCGTTCTGGGCGCTCTTGACCCCCAACTCGGCGCGCTCCGCCGCAGCTGCCGCTGCCGCTTCCTGCTGTTCTGCCACATGCCGTTGCGTCCGAGCGACCTCGAGCCGAGCCCGGGCTTCTTCGCGTTCGGCCATCGCGGTGCGCCACGTCTGTTCGTCGGACGCCAACGCATCGAGTCGGGTCTGGAGGGCGGATTGCTGCGCGGTGAACCAGGCCAGCCGGTCGTCTTCCGCCACGGCTTCGAGCTGCGAGGCCAACGGCCACGCCAGCCAGGAGTCGCGGGCCTTGGCGAGGGCGGCTTCGAGTGCAGGCCGCTGGGCTTCGCGGTCGAGCAACTGGGTGCGGGTCGAGTCCAGCTGCCCCCGCTCCGTGCCGACATCCGAGCGCAGCTTCAGCATGGCCTCACGGCAACGGCCGGCTTCGGTACGCAGCGAGTCCAGCATCGCATCGGACTGCGGCTTATGGGTTGCCCAGGGATGCTGGATCGAGCCGCAGACCGGGCAGGGCACCTCGGCAACCAGACCCGCACGCAACTCGGCCACGCTGTCGGCACAGGCCAACTCGGCCGCGCGCAGGGAACGCTCCGCCTGATCGAGCGCAGCCTGCGCCGGCGGTAACTGCCCCTCCCGTTGAGCGAGTTTCCGGGCGCCCTGCGCGATGCTGGCCTGCAGGGCCGCAGCCGAACGGTCGAGTTCTCGCTTGCGCCGCAGCGCGTCGAACAGCACGCGCCAGATTTGCTCCCCGCGCACGTGCTGGTCGCGCTCGGTTTCGGCGGCTCGCTTCGCCGCGGCCAGCGCCGCCGCATCGAACGCGGACAGGGCGTCGGATGCCCGGGCCAGGTTCCGCTCGGCCGCGCCGCTTTGCAGTTGCGCTGCCGCCAGGCGCTCGGACGTCTCCGTGAACGCGAGGCGAGCTTCCTCGGCCTGCCGCTTCTGCCGCGCCAACTCGGTTTCCGCGCCCTGGCATTCGGCACGCGTCCTGGCGGCCTGCTCCAGCAGGGTGTGCCAGCGAGGCCAGTCGACCGCAAGTGTCTGCTCGTCCGCATGGGCCTCGAGCCACGCCACCGTGGCCCCGTACTCCGTCGAGGCATCGACCGCTGCGGCTTGTTTGGCGGCGAGAGCCTCCTCGGCCTGCCGCGCATCGTGGTCGGCGGTTATGCGGGCCTGTTCGGCGCCGGCGCGCCGCTCGGCCAGCAAGCCAATCTCGGTATCCAGCGAACGGGCGCGGTCGAGTCCCGGTTTGGCCCCGAGTTGCCTTCCCTCGGCCAGGCGCCGCCGTTCCCTGGCCGCGGCAAGCTCCCCGGCCGTGCCCGACCTGGCCTGTGCCGCGGTGACCACGGACTGCTCGGCCCGAGCCAGCGCGTCCTCGCTCTCCGCTCGTGCAGCGGCGGCGCGGTCCTGTTCGTTCAGCAAGGGACGGGCATCCTGCACCGCCGCCACGGCCGCGAGCTGGGCGCGCCGCGCAGCAGCGGCTTCGATGGCGGCCACGGCTTCGCGCGCGGCTTCGGCAGCCTGGGCTTCCGCTTCGCGCGCGCGTTCGAATTCCTCGTGCCATCGCAGGCCGGCCTCGGCCTCGGACCGGGCCTTCTCCAACCCGGCCAGCGCGTGCTCGGCGGCTGCCTTGGCCGACGCGAGCTCGGCTCGGGCGGGCGCATTCAGCGGCTGACAATTCGCCTGCTGGTCGCGCAACTGCCGCAGTTCTTCCAGTTCCCGCTTGCAGCGCTCGAAGGCGCGTCGCGAGATACCGGTGAAGGTGTCGGTGCCGGTCAGGGTTTCGAGCAGTTCGGCACGCTCGTTGTCATCGGCCTTCAGGAAGTTCGCGAACTCGTTCTGCGCGAGCAGCACGGCGCGGGTGAACTGCTCGAAGGACAGGCCCAGTCGGGCCTCGATTTCCCTGAGCGCCTCGGTCTTGGTGCCCCCGATCGCCGGTCCATCCGGGAGCCTCGACAGCCGCATCTCGCTGGCCTGCAGCTTCCCGTCGCTGCGGCCGCGCGCGCGACGGACGCCCCAGCGGCTGCGATAGGGCTGGCCGTCGTTGCCCACGAAATCGACTTCCGCATAGCCCTCGTGCGCGCCGCGGCGGAGCAGGTTGCGCGGGTCCTGCGCGCTGACGGTCTCGTCCCGCACGTCCGGGAGGTTGGCGCCGCGGCCCCCGCCGGCCCGTGCCAGGCGTGGCGTGCAGTCGTATAACGCGAGGCACAGCGCGTCGAGCAGCGTGCTCTTGCCGGCTCCGGTTGGACCGGAGATCGCGAACAGACCGCTGGATGCCAGCGGCTCGGCCGTGAAATCGATGGCGAAGTCACCGCCCAGCGAGGCCAGATTGCCGCCGCGGATGGCGAGGATTTTCATGGCGCGCTCTCGTCGGCCCTGCCTTCCAGCAGTTCGCCGAAGGCATGCAGCAGCGGTTCGGGCGGTTCGGCATCGTATTGGCGCGCGTAAAGGCGCCGGAAGATGGTGACCGGCTCCAGGCGGCCGAGGTCGTTCAGCGACAGAGCCGGCGTCTCGGCGCCGAGTGCTCCGGTGCCCGGGTAAGTCGTTTCGATCTTTGCGAGCCGCACCGGTTTGTCGGCCAGCGCCGCTTCGATGCGGGCGCGCAGGCCGGGTTCCGGCGCGTCGAGCCGCACCCGCACTTCGAGATAGGGTTGTGCTTCGGTCGGAAGCTGCGGCAAATCCAGGTGCGCCAGGGTGTCCAGGACGCTCGCGGCGGGTTCGGGCTGCGGCGGAATGCGGAGCAGATCGACGGCACGCGGAATGCGCAGCGGCTCGATCGCGGCCGCCTTTTCGCCGTCCAGATCGATCCGCACGACTTGATGGGGGTAATCGATCTCGGTGAACGACATCGGCAACGGACTGCCGCTGTAGCGCACGTTCCAGCGCCCCGCGATGGTCTGGGCCCGGTGCAGATGCCCCAGCGCCGTGTAGGCGAGCCGCATATCGAACAGGTCCGCCGACAAGGCTTCCGCCCCGCCGATGACGATGCGGCGCTCGGACTCCTCCGACACCGCGCCGCCATGCATATGGCAGTGACCCAGCGCGATGATCGCCTGTCCCGACTCGCGTCGCGCTAATGCCCGTTCGAGCAACTCCCGATAAAGCCGCGCGACGCCTCCCGCGTAACCGGTGTCCGCATCGCCCGCGGGCACATCGCCCGGCCGCAGGTAAGGCACGGCGAGACACCAGGCCCGGATGCGCCCCGCGCGATCAGGCAAGGGCACCAACAGTCGATCGAGGTCGATCCGGCCGTCGTCAGCCCGGGTCACATGTCCGACGACGGTGATGCCGAAGGCGTCGAACAGCGGCGACGGCGCTTCCAGCCGCCCCGGTGAATCGTGGTTGCCCCCGATCAGCACCACCTGCAGCCACGGGGCGCGCGCCCGCGCGGCACTGAGAAAGCGGTACAACTGCCGCTGCGCGGCGGACGACGGGTTCGCGTTGTCGAACACATCGCCGCAGAGCAGCAGCGCGTCCGGCTGCTCGGACTCGATCGTGCCGGCGAGCCAGTCCAGAAAGCGGTCGTGCTCGTAGGTTCGCTCGAATTGATGGAGCGACTGCCCGAGATGCCAGTCCGACGTGTGCAAAAGGCGCATGGAGGGTCGAAGCCTTGCGTCGCCCCGGAATGGGGTCGAAAGGCCGCTATTCTAGGAGCCGGTCGGCCCCGGGGCCAGCAGTGATGTTGAGCCCGGCTGAGACGACCCGGCAGGGCAGGTGTGAAGCAGGGAAATCAGTGCGCTATACAGCACCGTGCCGGACGCGCGAGGCGCCCGGCCGGTGATAGGGCAGCGTCCGAGGAGCGCACCTTTGGTCGCGGCCATCCGCTGCCCCGAGTCAGTCCGTGATCGCGAACGTGAAGCTGCCGTTGGGATCGCACGCGAAGTCCCCGTTCGTGTCGTCATAGGCCCATGTGTAGGTATTGACCGAATTGGCGTGCAGGCTTTCGACATAGGGCAGGGCGTTGTGGTCGAGTCCCTGGCTGATGCATTCGCTCTTCTGTGAGTAGGCGCCGGCGCAGCAGACGAGATCGGCGTCGGCGGCACCGTGCTTCTTCGCGTGCGTGCAGTTGCTGTAGCAACCCTTGAATGCCCCCGTTTTATTGACCAGAAGCTCCTCGGGACAGACGCTCTTGAGCGTATGGCCGGCCGTGCGCGAACGTTCGGACAGCAGCCCCGTCATATCGCGTTGCGGCCCGTACAGCGTGTAGCGAGTGATGCCTCGGGCGTTCACATGGCTGCAAATCGTGGGCTTCGATGGCCGGATCGACAGCCCGAAGTTGTAGCCGTCGACCAGGGACGAATCGATGTTCGTCACACCGACGCTATGATCGGAGGCTGTATAGCGCGTGGCGCCCGATCCCGTCGGCGGGTTGTCCGTGGGGTAGAAGGTCGGCTCCATCACGATGGAATAGATGTTGCCTCCGGCATCACGTCCGGTGTTGAACCAGTGGCCTTGGCTGGTCTGGAAGCCGGTGACGAACCAGGCGCCCGAGTTGATGCCGCGTTCCGGAACGTCGATCACGCGGGGTCGACCCTTCCGCACGATCCGGTCGCCGGTACCGGTGCATCGGCCAGTGCGCATGTCGTTGAACTGGTCTGCACCATTGATGCAGAGGGCTCGATACCGCGTGTCGTTGCGAAAGGTGAGCTGCCGCGCGGCGGTCAGAACCCGCGCTTTCGGTGCCGGTAACGGCGCAGCCGTTGGGTGGGTCGCAAAATTGGCCCCCAGCGAGATCACCGACACCGCCGCCGTCGACGAGCGCTGGATGACGCCCGCGCCCGAGCAGGTGGTCGCACTGGCGTTCAGCGTGCCATCCGCCTTGATGGCGAGCCTGCAGGAGAACCACTGCTGAGTGGTCGGATTTTGTTGAAAGAAGGCGTAGGTCGTTTCGACCCCGCCGGTCCTGAAGAAGCTGAGCGGGGCGATGCTCGGCAAGCCTTGCTGCGCCGGCACCACCGTCACGTAGCTGGTCTGCATCTGAGTGGCGCATGCGGCGTCGTCGCAGCGGTAGACGTAGGTCGGCGCGACCGGATTGGCGTACTGAATCGTGACATGGGAAACCGCGTGCGCTCCCTGCGACTGCGCGAGGAGTAACCCGCCGAGTGCGATCGTGATCAAGGATTTCATGCCTGGGGCCCTCTGTTCGGGGTAACGACCTGGCCGATCAGCTTTACGCGGCCACAACGGAGCTTGGCCGGTAACGACGCGTCAACACGCAGTCGGCACCGCATGGGAAATGTAGGACAGACCTCGACGATGAGCCGGCGGCCGAGGTCTGCACAGGCTTTTCCAGCGCGTTTCGAGCGCGGCAGCTGGGAGTTCGGCCCGTCGGTTCCCGCAGGGCGACCGAACCCAGGCTTCGACCCCACCAGTCCCTTGCCCCATGTCATTCCCGAGCAAGCGGGAATCCATTCCCCAAGGTCATGCCACCGTTAGGCCACCGCGTCACTCGCGCAAAGGCGCGAATCCACCGCCTTCTCTTTGCTCGGTTCGTACTCGCGGGTGTGCAGGGATCGCGTTCTTGCTGTGGCGAGCGGAGCCGACGACCCGCGCCTGCGTCCATCCCGCCAATTCCCACGCCGTCAACATCGGAAGTTTTCAAGGTAGTTGTCGCCTCGGTGCTTAAGCTTCATGCGGCTTTTTGGGACGGTTGGGTCAGCTCCTTGTCAGGGTGGTCAGGCGTGTTGGTCTGGTCCGGGTTCAAGTGAACG
>NZ_SRSH01000038.1 GCF_006175985.1 Methylotetracoccus oryzae
GCTGTCGTCGGCCATCGTCGTCTCCACGTTCAGGTTGTCTTTCGCACTTTCAACCTTACCGGAGTTCGCGATGGCCTCCCATCTCTGACCCTCGATTTACACCACGTCGCTGGACTCTACCGGGTGCTCTGCCCTGGCGGGCGCTCAACCTGGTGTTGGACTAGGCGGAACTGCATCAACGCGAATTACTGGAGGACTGGGAACTGTGTATGCATCTCAAGCAGCCGAAGCCGATTCCACCCTTGACATAAGGCCCGTGGCACCGTGGCGCGTCGCAAAGGCCGATGCCGGGGTGGACTTTCGCTTGTCGGTGTCGTTCATGGACGGCCTGAGCGGAATCATCGATTTGCGCGACTGGCTGCATTCCAGGCGCATCGACGGTACGCTCTTCGAACCGTTACGTGATGAAGCGTTCTTTCGGCAGGTACGGGTCGATCTTGGCGCTGTCACGTGGCCCAATGGGGCCGACTTGTCGCCTGATGCCATGTATGACGCCATTCGGCGGGACGGGTGCTGGGCGCCGAACTGAAGGGTTCGACGGCGTTGTGTCTGCTACGTCGGTGACAGCGGTGTGATAGAAGCCGCAGGGACGAACAACAGAAACCGTTCAATCACTTGTTGTGAGGCCTAGCGCGGCCGTGACTGAGATTCAGACGAAATCGACCTCCCGCAATACAGCACAAGCGAATGACACTGTGCTGCGCGAAACGGAATCGATCCGGCTCATATTTCGGCCTGCCATCGTCGAAAACTCGGCCAATCCCGCGGCTGCGGTTCGAGGAGTGTTCCTCTATCAGCGGAAGGCGCGCAGCGATACATGGGTCGATTTCGAGACGATTCCCCTGACCTCAGTAAAAAGCGGGGAGGGCTTCAGGCTCGAACTCAGGTCCGAAGAGCTACTCGGCCTGTATCAGGTACTGGGTGGCCTCTACTGCATCAAGAGCGAACAGGGAGTGCCCCTGGGGCGTAAGAGGTTCGTTGAGGTCACCCCTCCGCTTGAGCGCCTCCAACAGCTCTCCAGGGAGGACTTCTCGACGGCCCTCAATGCGAATCGCGCGCTTGGCCGTCATCTGTTGACGAAGCTGCTCGCTTGGGCTGCGGCCCTCGACGATGCAAGTACCCTTGTTGAGAAACTGCTGGAGGTTGCCCCATCCTCATTGGCCAAGCTTAATGCGGCCATCGGGCTCCAACGGCTTCGTGAGGCCTTGGCAACCTGGGACGCTAATCGAGACAACACGGATGAGGAGTTCTGGCAGCGGCAGCTCACCGAGAATTCCTTCGTGCTAGAGCACGTCTTTTCTTGGCCAGCATCGATAGTCGCCGGCAAGGCTTACGTCGGAGGGAAGTCGGTACTGAACGCGGGTGGAAACCTGGTCGACTTCCTTCTCAGGAATAGGCTAACTCAGAGTGCAGCGCTCATTGAGATTAAGACCCCGGGGACGCCACTCCTTGGGGGGCGCTACCGTCAGACGTACAACGTTTCAACCGAGCTCTCTGGCGCTGTCATGCAGGCCTTGAACTACAGACATTCCCTGCAGGACAACTACCGCCAGATCCAAGGCCACAGCGATGATCTGTTCGACTCGTTCGACCCGCAGTGCGCCGTCATTATTGGGAATACGAGGCAGTTGGGCGATCGTCAAAAGACTAAGGCGTTCGAGCTCTTCCGCCACCAGTTCCCGGGCCTTGCCGTTATCCCCTTCGATGAACTGTTCGACAAGGCGCGGAAGCTTGTCGAGCTCTTGGAGCAGGAACCGAATCAGGAAATGGAACGCCTTGTGGATGAAGTCCCGTTCTAGGCGCCTCGACAAGCCGCTCGTGCGGGTGGTGCTGCGAGCCACCGCACAGCCTTTGCATGAATAATATGGGGTCGCGGTAGGGACGGGGATTACTCCCCGCCCCTACCGCGACCCAAGTTTATTGCCCATGGTGCACGATATTGGCCGAGGTTTGTGCCGCTTGTTTTCGCGGGCCGGCTAACTCGAACGGCAGTTTTCTGTTGAACCGAGGATAAAAAATTGGAACTCGAAGCTTTTCTTTATAAAAACAGGATTTCAGAAGATGATTGGAAAAAGGCTGAAATTCCCTTTGAAGAATTGTTAAGAATTGAATCTGACTATAGATTAAAAGTCCCCCATCTGAATGAATCAGCCGAATTCTTGGTAAAAGTGCTGCAAAAATGTGATCAAGTTCATTCTGTTAGATGGCGGGTGAAAGACCCGGAGCACGTTTTAGAAAAGATTGTCAGAAAGAAAGCTTCAGCAAGCCCAAAGTACAAAAATGTATCAGTAGAAAACTATGCTGAGCTCATTACTGATTTAGTCGGTGTGCGGGTTTTGCATTTATTTAAAAATGAATGGCTGGAAATTCATCACTATATTAAGGAATCTTGGGTTCCTGTAGAGGCGGTTGTTGCTTACATTCGTGAAGGTGATGAAGGTGTGGTAGTAGAGAGTTACAGAGAAAATGGCTGTGATGTCCAAACTCATTCGGCAGGATATAGATCAGTTCATTACATTATATCAATGCAGCCAACTCTTAAAAAAATAATTTCCGAGATTCAGGTTAGAACTATATTCGAAGAAGGCTGGAGTGAAATTGACCATAAAGTCCGTTACCGAAACTTCATGGATAACAAATTGGTTTCCTACTTTCTGACTATATTTAACCGACTGTCTGGAAGTGCTGACGAAATGGGAACCTTTGTTAATGATTTGGTTGCTGACATAAAATGGAAAGACTTGCAGCTTGACGTGAAGCAAAAAGAACAGATTGGGCATCTATCGAAAATCGAAGAACTTGCTCAGGAGTTGAGCAAGGAAAAGTCAGAAAACAAATCAAAAGAATCAAGCCTCAGAAAATTAAAAGAAGAAATTGAAAGTGTTAGAAAAAATTCTATAGAAATACCTGACATAAGCAAATCCAAGTCATTGATGGATGAAATAAATACGATGACCGCTTTGTCGAGAGAGGCACTGAAGTTTTCTCGGATTGGCAGCCTAAATTCCGCACAATTAGAGGCGATAAAGCTTTCGGATATGACAAGATTTTCCTCGGCTTATGATGATGTTTTGAATAGCATGAAGAAAATCGACAAAACGAAGCTCTTGTATGATCCCATTTCAGCGAAAGCGACCGTGGTTAAAAGGTCGAAGAGAGACGATCCAGATAAAGACGAAAAATAGGGGGAAAATCGAATAATAGGGGGTCGCGGTAGGGACGGAGATTACTCCCCGCCCCCCGCACAGATCCGTACGAGCGGAACTACCGCATACGGCTCCTGCCTCAGGTCATGACGCGAAGCGCACCGTCGGATACGGATGACGCTGCTTAACCGACGGGAAGTATTTCCGAACCAGGGAGAAAATCGGGGTCAGGGAGAAGATCGGGGTCAGTTCTTTATTTGCTAATGACACCCCGATGGGCTATTCGTCATGGCAATGATCAGAGGCTATCCGGTAACCGGACTTCAATCCAGTTGGAGCGAGGATGGAGCCCCGTTGGGCCGCGAGCTTTTCTCACTCCGGCGCGTTGAAAATGCCGCGGTCTGTTCCCACTCGCTCGAATAGAGCGCTCCTTCTGAACGCTGTTACGCAGGACTTCACACTGGCAGCATCGTGCTCCCGCCCGAGTCTTGCGTACAGCGCTGCGCACGCCATCCGCGGCTTTCAGCCATTCTGACGTACGAATAGACAGGGACGGCGAAGATGCAGATCCTCCCCCTGCGGCGCCCAGATTTCGAGCGATGGAACCTACGTAGTCGCCCCTGCGGAAGGGCTGGAAGCCGCATGGTATATGGAGTTTTGGCGTTTAGCGGGGTATCGAAATCCCGCGGAATTTGCTGGGATAGGCCGCAATAGTTGAGGGATTTTGGGGCTGAT
>NZ_SRSH01000013.1 GCF_006175985.1 Methylotetracoccus oryzae
CAACACACCATGACAGAGCACAGCGTCGGGATGGACCCATTACCCGGACTGACTGCAGACTGAAGAACTCATCTGAGCCGGAGTTCGCCCCCGAAAATTACACCACCTTGACGGACGCTACCGAGCACCCCGCATGACTTCCAGCTTCTGGATATCGATGAGTGCCTCGTATTCACCGTAGAGTGCATGAGTTGGGGCGGAGCATGCTCATTCCAGAACATCTGAATTGCGATGCCGTAGAAAATGCAGATGGTTGGCATAACCTTCAGATAGATTGTCATCCGGCCGTTGGCGGGGAGCGGCTTGTTGCCAAGCGCGGAAGGCGCCGCCTCCCGTCATGAAGTGATCGTCTTTAACGTACCACAAACGACCTGTCGGATTGAGCTGTCAGCCCCCGCTACCAGAATTCCTCGTCTTTCCTCGTCAACCGAAGCTTACCGACGGGCGCCACGGCACCGAGATACGCGCTCATGGGCAATGCGGGGTCAAGAACCGCGTCGCTTATAAGCCTGCTCCGAGTACTGCAGGCATGACTGTTCACAGCGACGGGAGCGGAACCGGGGAACAAGACCGTCTGCGGGAGGGACCCCGCAGCCGAGCCTACAGGGATGTATTCACGGCGTGTCTCGGTTCCCCGGTCCGCTCCTGCACTGCGTGCGGTGTAAGCGATCAAGGCGCGCCGGTTCAGCGCCTGCGGCCGAGAATGGCTCTGATCGGCCGTGGTAGACTGCCCGAACGCTTCCAACCCAGTGAATGAGACATGGCCACGCTGACATTCGATACCCTGAAGTTCGCCAACCGGTTGAAGGCGGCCGGCGTGCCGAACGAACATGCGGAAGCGGAAGCCTCGGCACTGGCGGAAGTGTTCGAGACGCACTCGGCAGAACTGGCAACCCGAGACGACCTGCAACATCTACGAAACGATCTGAAGGTGCTCGAGGATCGATTGGACGCGAAGCTGGTCCAGTTGGAACAACGGATGACAATCAAGCTGGGGTCGCTGATGGTGGTCGCAATCGGAGTGGTCGCCGCGCTGGTCAAGGTTCTCTGACACATTGGCATTCCTTGCCCGGGGGCCGAAGAAACACCCCCGGTCGTCTGGCTGGCGTCCTGCGAAAAAGCGGTCAACAGGAGGGCCTCGGTAACGCGTCCGAGCTACCGAAGCACTTGCGCGACTGGCCATTGCCAGCCCGCTGGACCGGCTCAGCTGAGCAGGGAGCGGAACCGGGGAACGAGACCGTCTGCGGGAGGGACCCCGCAGCCGAGCCTACAGGGAGGTATTCACGGCGTGTCTCGGTTCCCCGGTTCGCTCCTGCAACAGCGGGGGCGGAATGATTGCCAACGGGTAGTGAGAAAACGTGCCAGCGTGTCCAGTCGCTTGGTTGGATGGGCTGGCCCGCCCAGGATCAAGCCAGCTGCGCCTACCCGGTCGTTAGCCGGTCACGCCGCCTCGCTCGGCGTCACGTCCTGCTCGATGGTGGATTCCATCTCCGTCTTGCGCAGGTCGAATTCGGCCTACAATGCCATCCACGAGCGGGCATCGCCACCAAAGTATCGCGCCAGGCGCAGCGCGGTATCCGGCGTAATCGCACGATGTTCCTTGACGATAGCGTGGATGCGCGTCGCCGGCAACCGTAAGGCCATTGCCAGCGCGTGCTCGGTCAGGCCCAGTGCTACAAGGAAGTCCTCGCGCAGAATTTCACCCGGATGGACCGGGCGCATGCCGTTACTCATCATCGTGGGCTCTCAGTGGGAATCGACGATGTCGACCGGGCTCGCATCGCGTCACACGGCAAGCGTAAGCCCAGCGGCATCGGTCGCCAAGCAGATGGGGATCAAGGCGTCGCCCAAACCTCCTCGGGGGCAGCCGGCTCGAAGCGGCTTTGCAGGTCCAGGCCCTCGGCAATGGCCCAGATCGCGGCCGGCAGCGGGGCCGGCGGCTCCTGCTGGGTCGTGATCAGGCCAATGCGCCGTGTGAACTCGGGGGCCAGCGGCACCATGGCCAGCCCCTGCGGCGGTACGGCCAGGCCCAGCAGGCTGTGCGGCACGATGCTGTGTAAGCCCGCATGGCGCACCTGAGCCAGCAGCGCCGTCATCGAGTCGGTTTCGACGACGACGTAGGGCTGGACCGCCGCCCGCCGGAAGGCGCTGTTGACGATCTGCCGGTTCTGCATGTTCGGGGTCAGCAGGCACAGCGGCAACCCCGCGATGTCCTTCCAGTTGACCTCGGCACAGTAGGCCTTGCGGGCATCCTCGGGCGCCAGCAGCATGTAGCGCTCGTGATACAGCGGCAGCACGCGAAAGCCCTCGGTATCGATGTCGTCCAGGTACATCAGGCCGACGTCGAGTTCGTATTCCTCCAGCCGGCGCAGGATCTCCAGACTCGACAGCGACTGGATGCTGTGCGTGAGATCCGGATGGGCCTCGCGGCAGGCCCGCGTCAGCAGGGACATCACGGCCGCGGCGGTCGGCACGGTGCCCGCCCGCAGCAGGCCGGTCAGGTGGTGCAGCGCCGCCGAGGCCTCCTGGCGCAGCCCGGATAACGCCGCCAGGCTATGGCGCGCCCAGGCCAGCAGGCGCTCACCCTCCGGCGTGAAGCCCAGGAATCGGCGGCCACGCTTGACGATGGTGACGCCGAGTTCTTCCTCCAGATGGCGGATCGCCGTGGACAAGGCTGGCTGGGAAACATGGCAGGCCGCCGCCGCACGCGCGAAGTGCTTTTCCCGCGCCAGCGTGACCAGGTATTCGAGTTGTCGGAAGAACATCAGTGGGTATCGGTTCGGATCAATTCGGGGCTATCGGCCGGCACCGCGACGACCGGCGCCGGTGCGCTCAGCGACTCGCGGCGCGCTCGGCCAGCGGACCGTCGCGGCGAAACAACGGGGTGAGCTGCCGGTTCGGAAGCACGACCCGAAAGGCCCCGTCCGAGTAAGGCCCGACCGCGTAGGGCGCAAACTCGAAAGCCAGCCCGGCGGGCACGACGACGAAGGGGAATTGCCCCTGCGTCAGTTCCTTGCGGAAATCCTTGATGCTGCCGTCCCGGACGAACGAGGCCCGCTGACGCCTCAGATCGTCGATCAGACCCTTCGACACCTGATCGACCGCGCCCGGTTTCTGCTGCAGGATATCCCAAAGCGCGATGGGCCGGGCAGCGCCATCCGGAGCAATAGCATAGTTCTGCGTCGAAAACTCGGTATTGGGATGCGCGCCGCCCGCGTATTCGTATTCACTGCACAGCAGGCTGACGAGTTCCGGACGCGCGAACTCGATGTCGCAAGACCGGCCGCGGCTGATCCGCGCCAGATCCTCGGCGGTGGCCGGCGGTGTCCGCACCGCCTGCACTTCCTTGCGCACACCCAGCACCCACTCGGTATCGGCGCGCAGATGCTGGCGAGCCTCCCCGGCCAGGCGCGCGTTCAGCTTGCCGAAATGCGGAGCGTCGAACTGCGGGTAGCGCACCGAGACATCGACGTCGGGACTACGGATTTCCGGCAGCGTGGCGACGCGTTCCAGCACGAACGGCAGGTTCTTCTTCCCATCCGGCGTCCGCCAGTTGCCCCGGGCCTGCTTGCCGTCTGCGGACAGGCTCCCGCTAAACGTCCCGGTGTGTTTGGCGTCGCCGTCGCGCGCGTACAGCGTTTCCTTCCATTCGAAGCCGGCTGGCGGCTTGGGGATGATCTGCAAGGACAAGTCGTGCGAGCCGCTGGCGTCGTAGCGAACGGCGCCAGAATCTTCGGCGGCTGTGCCCGCTGTGACCGTGAGGCCGATGCCTTCGCCTATCGTCCCCCGATAGAAGGCGGTCTCGGCGCGGCTCGTCGAGCCGATCGCCAACGCGGACGTCAGCAACAAAACTTCAAAAGGACGATTCGGCATCGGTGTCCGCTCGGCGAGGTGTGTCGTTGGCAGGAAGATCGGGATTTGGAATTCGGTCATGATCGCGCCGGACGCCCGCTCCGCTCCCCTGAGGAAAACGGCAGGGCTCAGCCGCGCAGCGCGGCGGTCAGCAAGCCTTCGATGTCGGAGAACCGGGCCAGATAATCCTGGTGGCTCGCCTCGATGACGGCGAGGGCCTCGTCGCGGCCATAGACCTCGGTGATCTCGACCTTGGCCGGCTGCTCGTGCGGCACGTTCTTGTAGGTCAGGAAGTAATGCCGCAGCCGCTCGATCAAGGCCGCCGGACAATCCTCGACATCCCGCCAGGCACCGTACGAGGCGTCACCTTCCATCACCGCGAGAATCTTGTCGTCCGCTTCGTCGCCGTCGATCATGCTGAGCCCGCCGATCGGAATCGCGCGCAGCAGGATATCGCCGTGCGGGATCACCTTCTCGGTCAGCACGCAAATGTCGAGGGGGTCGCCATCGCCGACGAACCCGGTCCTGCCGGTGCGCAGGCGCAGGCGCTCGGCGACGTGCTCACCGCAGTAGGTCTGGGGCACCAGCCCGTAATGCGAGGGGCAAACGTTGGAGAACTGCTGCGGGCGGTCGATCTTCAGCAGACCGCTGGCCTTGTCGAGTTCGTACTTCACGGTGTCGCTGGGCACGATCTCGATGTAAGCCGTCAGCACGCGCGGTGCGTCCTCGCCGATCGGCACGCCGTGCCAGGGATGGGCACGGAACAGCAGGCCCATCAGTTGCCACAGGGGTTCGCGCTTCTTCGTCATGGCGTCCTCATCCACTCAGTGATCCGCTTCGCCCCAAAGACTAGCGGGTCGGTCGACCATCCGCACCGCTGGCTCAATCGAACCGGTAGTCCCTCGGCACCACGACGATGCCCGATTCCGAGACGGTGAAGCGTGCCGCATCGGCCGCCGGATCGTGACCGATGCGCTCACCCGGCGGAATCTGCACGTGTTTGTCCACGATACAGCGGCGCAGTCGCGCGCCGGCGCCAACCTGCACGCCGTCGAACAGGATCGAGTCCTCGATCACGGCGTCCTCGTCGACCTGAATGCGGGAAAACAGGATCGACCGCACCACGGAACCGCCACAGATCACCGTGCCGCTGCTCAGCAACGAGTTCACCAATCGCCCCTCCCGACCCGACGCGCCCTGACTGATGCGGGCCGGCGGATGCTGGCCGTGGTAGGTCCGGATCGGCCAGTCCGGCTGGTACAGATTCATGGGCGGGAGTGGCGCGAGCAGGTCCATGTTGGCGGCATAGTACGACTCGATGGTTCCGACGTCGCGCCAGTAACGGTCGGGGATCACGCGGCCCAATGCGCCGCCGAACCGGTAGGCGCAGACACGATGCGTCCGGATCAGGTCCGGAATCAGATCGCTGCCGAAGTCATGGCGCGCATCGGACGGGCCATCGTCGGCGCGTAGTTCGCGGCACAGCACCTCGGTCGAGAATACATAGATCCCCATGGACGCAAGCGCCTGCGACGGATCATCCGGCAACGGCGCGGGGTGTTGGGGCTTTTCGTCGAACGAGCACACCCGGTGCCGATCATCGACGGACATGATCCCGAATGCGCTGGCTTCTGGGAGCGGAACCTGCATGCACGCGATCGTCAGGTCGGCGCCCTGCTCCCGATGAAAACGCACCATCGCGGCATAATCCATCCGGTAAATGTGATCGCCGGCCAGTATCAGGACGCAGGCCGCGTTGGAACGCTCCAGCAGATAGAGGTTCTGGCGTATCGCATCCGCCGTGCCGGAATACCAGGACTGCCCGGTGCGCATCTGCGGCGGCACCAGCGTGATGAACTCGCCGATCTCGGCATTGAAGATGCTCCAGCCGTCGCGCAGATGCTTCTGCAGCGAATGCGACTTGTACTGGGTCAGGACCAGCAACTTGCGCAACCCGGAGTGCAGGCAGTTCGACAGCGTGAAGTCGATGATGCGGTACTTGCCGCCGAAAGGCACCGCCGGCTTCGCGCGTTCCGCGGTCAGGGGGTGCAAGCGCCGACCCATGCCGCCGGCCAGGATAATCGCAAGGGTCTGTTCCGGCATCGATCTGTTCTTCTTGTCCGTCGGGCACTGGTGTCACCCGTCGGGCCGAAGCGGGCGATATGGGAACTTACCCCGCCATCTTGCCGAAGTCCGCGGCGCTTGTGAACCGGCCAGCCGCACCATGTCGCAGCGCCGGGCAATGCATTACCATGCGCGAAAATCAGGAGGAGCCGCCATGCGTATTAACCATATTGCCCGACCCTTATGGCTGGCATTGGTACTGGGAGGGTGTGCCTCGCAACCGCAACCGCCCTGGCCGGCCGGGTCAGGCGGGCACTGGATCGACCTCACGCACGCCTTCGGCAAGGACACGATTTACTGGCCCACGGCCGAGGGCTTCAAGCTCGAAACGGTGTTCGACGGCACGACCGAGAAGGGCTACCACTACAGCGCCAACCAGTTCTGTGCCGCCGAGCACGGCGGAACGCACGTCGACGCGCCGATTCATTTCGCGGACGGGGCCCCGACCATCGACCACGTTTCACTCGACCATTTCATCGGCCCAGCCGTCGTTGTCGACGTGACGGCCAAAGCCGCCGGCAATCGCGACTATCAGGTGGGAATCGACGACTTCACCGCTTTCGAAAGGCAACACGGACCGATCCCGCCGGATACGATCGTGCTGCTGCGCACCGGTTTCGGACGGTTTTGGCCGAACGCCGTGCAATACCTCGGCACTGCCGAAAAGGGCCCGTCAGCCGTCGCCAAGCTGCACTTTCCCGGCCTCGGTCCCGACGGCGCGCGCTGGCTTAGCGAGCAGCGCCATATCAAGGCGGTGGGCCTCGACACCGCGAGCATCGACTACGGACAGTCGACCTTGTTCGAGAGCCATCAGGTTCTCGCCCGGGCCGGCATCCCCATCTTCGAAAACGTCGCCGGACTGGACGGTATGCCGGCCACCGGAGCCTGGGTCGTCGGGCTGCCGATGAAGATCGCCGGCGGCAGCGGCGCGCCTTTGCGCTTGATCGCGCGGGTACCCTGACGGCGATCGCAATTCGGTGCGGCACGGATTTTCCTTCCCCCTGGGTAGGCTTTACGCCGTCCGATCAGCGATAGCGGCACCCCCGGCCCGCGAGGGTCGCCTGTTCGCGAACGACGCTTTTCGATGCGGCGTGGGCGGATGTCGCGGCGGGCCTGATAGAATCAGGCGAAGCGGCAAACACCCAAGCGCTGCGCCAAGCCAACGAACCGCGTTCCGGAGATCCCGATGACTGTCATGACATCCTACCCGCCAGGCACCTTCTGCTGGGTCGACCTGGCCACTTCGGATCTCATCGACGCCCGGGCGTTCTATGCCGAGTTATTCGGATGGGAATTCGATGAGCGGCCGGTGACGCCCGGCATGACCTACACTGTGTGCCGGCACGGAGACTTCGAACTCTGCGCACTGCACGAACTGGGACCGGACGCACTGGGCAAGCACATCCCGCCGCATTGGGCCTCACACATCTCGGTGTCCGATGCGGATGGGACGGCCACGCTAGCGGTCGAGCTCGGCGCGACCTTGCTGAGTCCCCCTCACGACGTGGGGGATGCCGGACGTCTGGCGGTGATCCGTGATCCGACGGGCGGCATCGTCGGCCTGTGGCAACCCGGCAAACACGTCGGGGCCACGCTGGTCAACGAGCCCGGCGCGCCGTGCTGGCACGAATTGCAGACCCACGACGCCGCAGGCGCCGAAGCCTTCTACACGCGCCTGTTCGGCTGGCAGGCAAGCCACAGCGACGCAGGTGACGTGCCCTACACCGAGTTCGTGAACGGCGACCACGCCGCTGGCGGGATGTTGCAGTTGCAGCCCGAATGGGGACTGATCCCGCCGCACTGGCTGGCCTATTTCGCAGTGGCCGATTGCGACGAGACCGCCGGCCTGGCCGCGGAACTCGGCGGGTCCGTCTGCGTCGAGCCGCGCGACATTCCCGGTGTCGGACGATTCTGTGTGCTGCAGGACCGCCAGGGCGCGGCCTTCGCCGTGATCAGCCTGCTGCATCCGGATTGACGCATGCGAGTCGGGGGGACGCAGCAACCACGCCAGCGGACGGGGCTCATGCCACTGCGGCATCGGGACATTTTCCGATGTATCTGATCCTGCGCAACGCCGCGGTACTGGATGCCACCCTTCCCGAGCGGCGTGAAGGCTGCGACGTGGTGGTGGAAGGCGACCGCATCCGCGAGGTCGCGCCGGGCCCGCTCAAGGCCGCCGGCGCAACC
Organism: Methylotetracoccus oryzae; assembly: GCF_006175985.1. Lineage (GTDB taxonomy): Bacteria > Pseudomonadota > Gammaproteobacteria > Methylococcales > Methylococcaceae > Methylotetracoccus > Methylotetracoccus oryzae. Next base: position 8,164 of record NZ_SRSH01000013.1, read on the forward strand.
GTCCTCGACCTCGGCGGCAGGACGCTGATGCCGGGCCTGATCGATTGCCATGTCCACGTTACGGCAACCCTGCTTGATCTCGGAGCCAATGCGCGTCTGTCGCACACGCTGCTCGCCTATCAGGCCATGCCGATTCTGTCCGGCATGCTGGAACGCGGCTTCACGACCGTCCGCGACGTCGGCGGCGCCGACCATGGACTGGCCGTTGCGATCGAAACCGGGCTGATCCCCGGACCGCGGCTGTTCATCGCCGGGCGGGCCTTGTCGCAAACCGGCGGACATGCCGATTTCCGCGGACGCTGGGATGAACGGGAGGCGGAAGGCTGCGCCTGCTGCCGGCGCCTCGGCGTATTGGGACGGGTCGTCGACGGGGTCGACGACTGCCGGCGGGCCGTTCGTCAGGAGATCAAGGCCGGTGCGCGCCAGATCAAAATCATGGCTTCCGGCGGCATCGCCTCGCCGACCGACCCGATTCATTTCCTCGGTTTCTCGATGCCGGAACTGCGCGCCATCGTCGAGGAGGCTGCGGCCGCCGGCACCTACGTCTGCGCACATGCCTACACCGCCGCGTCGATTCGCCGCGCCGTCGAAGCCGGCATCCGCACCATCGAGCACGGCAATCTGGTGGACGCCGAGACGGCCGCACTGATGGCGGAGCACGGAAGCTTCGTGGTGCCGACGCTGGTCACCTACGACGCACTGGCCGAACAGGGCGCAGCACTCGGCTTCCCGCCCGACAGCGTCGCGAAGATCGAAACCGTCCGCAGCGCCGGACTCGCCTCGCTGGAACGGTTCAAGGCGGCCGGCGTCACGATGGCCTATGGCTCCGACCTGCTGGGACCGCTGCATGTGCGGCAGAGCGACGAGTTCGCGCTGCGCTCGCGGGTCCTCTCGAACTTCGAGGTGATCTGCCAGGCAACGGTGAACGGGGCTGCAGTCCTGCAGATGGAGGGCGAACTGGGCGTGATCCGCACCGGAGCACTTGCCGACCTGCTGGTCGTCGACGGCAATCCCCTGCTCGACATCGATCTGCTGCGGCATCAGGGCCGGCATCTCTCCGCGATCATCCAGGGCGGACGCCTCGTCAAGAACCGGTTGAACTGAGGCGCCGTGCCAAACCCTGTTCCAGCCCCTTCCCACGCGCAGCACCGAACCCCCGCCACGACGCTGGCCGAGCTGTCCGTCGTGGCGTGTCTGGACTGCGACGCGGTCTACCGGGCGCCGCGCCTCGCCCCAGGCGAACGGGCCAGCTGCGCACGCTGCGGGGCGCTGCTGGCCGAGCGGAAGCGACACGGACTCGAGTACCCGCTGGCCCTCGCCCTGACCAGCACGGTGTTGTTCGTGCTGGCCAACGTCTACCCGCTGCTCCGCCTCAACATCGCGGGGCGCGCGCAGTCCGGCGAAATCCTGTCGAGCGTGCATCAATTGTACGAACAGGGCTACTGGGAAGTGGCCGCGCTGGTATTCGTCGTGACCATCGCGGCGCCCTTGTTCAGAATCCTCTCGGTCCTGTGCGTGCTCGGTCCTCTCCGGATGAGCCGCAGGGTGCCGGGTGCAGTCTTCGTCTTTCGCCTGGTCGAAATCACGCACCCCTGGGCCATGGCCGAGGTGTTCATGCTGGGCATTCTGGTGGCCATCGTGAAACTCGCCGATCTGGCCACCATACAAGCCGGTCCGGCACTGTTTGCGTTCGCCGCGATGATCGTGACGATGGCCGCGACCGATGCCTCCCTCGATGACCAGGCCGTATGGGAAAAGCTGGAACACCACGCGTGACACCGGGTCTTCTCACCGCCCGCAGCCAGGGCCTGCTCGTGTGCCACAGCTGCCGCAAGGTCTCCCGGCCGGCTCCGGGTGCCCTCGGCCACGCGGAGCGCTGCCCGCGTTGCGGGACGCCGCTGCACGCCCGCAAACCCGACAGTCTGGCGCGCACCTGGGCGCTGACGCTGACGGCCGCCATTCTCTACATTCCGGCCAACCTGCTCCCGATCATGACGGTCGTGATGTCCGGCCGCGGCGAGCCCGACACGATCCTCAGCGGCGTGAAGGAACTCCTGATCGGCGGCATGTGGCCGCTCGCCCTGCTGGTGTTCTTTGCCAGCATCACGGTTCCGGTACTCAAGCTGTTGGTGCTGGTGTATCTGTTGATCTCCGTGCAGCGGCGCTCGCAGTGGCGGCCGCGCGAGCGCACCGTTCTGTATCGCCTGACCGAGGCCGTGGGCCGTTGGTCGATGATCGACATTTTCGTGATCGCCATCCTCGTCACGCTGGTCCAGCTCGGCGCGTTGGCGACGATAGAAGCCGGCCCAGGTGCGGTCGCCTTCGGCGGCGTGGTCGTGACGACCATGCTCGCGGCGATGAGCTTCGATCCACGCTTGATCTGGGACTGCCAGGAAGAATCGAATGAGTGACGAATCGCAACGGACCCGGAGCACGGCGGAAGGCGATCTGCCGGAAGACGACTTTCCGGAAGCCCCGGTAGAGACGACCCGGGGTCTTTCTCTGGTCTGGCTGATCCCGCTCGTGGCCCTGGTGCTCGGTGGATGGCTGGCCTATCGGACGCTGAGCGAACAGGGACCGACGATCCGCATTGCCTTCAAGGAGGCGCCGGGGCTGGAAGCGGGAAAGAGCAAGATCAAGTACAAGGACATCCAGGTCGGACTGATCGAGACCATCGTGCTCAGCCAGGATCTGAGCCAGGTGATTGTCACCGCCAAGATGGAAAAGCACGTCGCAAACCATCTCGGCGAGCGCACGGCCTTCTGGATCGTGAAGCCGCAGTTGGGGCTGAGCGGCGTCTCGGGACTCGACACATTGATGGCCGGAAACTACATCGGCGTCGAGTTCGCCGAGGGCAAATCGCGACGCAGCTTCACCGGGCTCGAACAGCCGCCGCGAATCAGCGCCGAAACCCCCGGCAAGAGCTTCACCCTGGACAGCGATACCGCAGGTGCCCTCAAGTACGGCACGCCGATCTACTTCCGGGACATCCAGGTCGGACAGGTCGTCGATGTCCGCCTGTCGGAAGACCACCAACGCGTGCAAGCCGAAATCTTCATCGATGCGCCCTACGATCAACTGGTCCGCGAACATACGCATTTCTGGCGGCTCAATGCGATCGACCTGTCGCTGGGCGCGCAGGGTGTCAGCCTGAAGGTGGGGTCGCTGACGACCCTGCTCGGCGGCGGGATCACCTTCGAAACCGGGAACTTGAACGATCCGGCCAGTGAACCCAGCGCGGCCGGCGCTCACTTCTGGCTGCACAAGGACTTTTCGAGCATCGCCGAAGGTTCCTATACGATGCGCCACCCTTACCTGCTGTATTTCGACGACTCGGTGCGCGGCCTGAGCGTGGGAGCACCCGTGGAAATACGCGGCATTCGGATCGGCACTGTCACGGACATCAAGTTCGATCTCGACCTCGACGCACACAGGGTCCGCATCCCGGTCATCGTCGAGTTCGATCCGGAGCGGCTCGTGCCCTACGGTGCGGAAGCCGAGGTCAAGAAGTTCATCGCCGACCATGCCGCCGATATCGCCCACGGCCGGCGTCCCGCCATGGAGGCGCTGATAGACCACGGCCTCCGGGCCCGGCTGAAGACCGGCAATCTGCTGACCGGGCAGCTCTACGTCGACGTAGACTTCTATCCCGATCAGGCGCCCGCCCAGTTGAAGTACGGCGGGAAGTATCCTGAGATTCCGACCTTGCCGTCGGTCGCGGCGGAGCTTGAAAAGAGCGTCACCGAGATCGTCGCGAACCTCAAAAAGCTGCCGCTGGACAAGATCGGGCAGGAATTGCTCGGAACCGTGCAAGGAACGAATCGCCTGACGAATGCACCGGAGTGGCGCGAAACCATCCGCTCACTGGACGCGGCACTCAAGGATTCGCGGCAGTTGATGAAAACGGCCGATGCGAAAATCGCCAGTCTGACCGGCAGCGTCGAGAAGAGTCTGGGCAGCGCGGTCAAGGTGCTGGAGCAGATCGAACCGAATGCCCCCATGGCCGTCGATATCGGCAACGCGCTGGAAGAACTGGCGGTGGCGGCCCGCTCGATCCGGACCTTGACGGATTATCTGGAACGCCACCCGGAATCCCTGCTGTACGGCAAGGGCGGACACGGAGCAAAGAAATGAAGACACGGCATCGTTTGGCACTCGCGCTCGTCGCCGTGGCGCTCGTCACGGGCGGGTGCACCAGTCCAGAACCGCGCTTCTACGTCCTGGCGGGGCCAGTGCGATCGGGCAAGCCAGCGCAGGCTGCGCCGGCGGGGGCTGCTGGCATCGGGCTCGGGCCGGTGCAGTTCCCTGGCTATCTCGACCGGCCGCAGATCGTCACACGCTCAGGGCAGAACGAACTCGATCTGGCAGAGTTCGAGCGCTGGGCCGAGCCGCTGAAGGACAACGCGGTACAGGTGATCGCGGATACCGTCTCCCAAAACCTGGGGGGTCGCAAAGTCGTGATTTTTCCCTGGAAGCGGGCCACGCCGATCGCCTATCAGATCGTTGCCGACATCAAGCGCTTCGACCGGACGCTCGGCGGCGAGACCGAATTCGTCGTGCGCTGGAGCCTGCTGACGGCGGACGGGCAGACAGAACTGCTCAGCCGCGATGTTAGCTATGCGGAGTGGCCGGTCGACGACGCCTATCCGACGACCGTCGCCGCCATGAACCGCACCCTGCTGAAATTCAGCCGCGACGTGGCGACGGCGATCCGCGAGCAGGACAGCCGCGAACGCCCCGCCGCGCCACCCTCCGGAACGGGGCGATGAGCACCGCGCCGCCCGAACGAACGGAAAACACCGCACCGGGTCCGGTGAGGCCGCGACGCCGCCTGCCGCCGATTCCCAGCGGGGAGGCCTATTACCCCTATCTGTTGCTGGCGCTGATCTTGTTGACGCTGGCCTATCCGATCATCACCGTGTGGCCGGCCGGTCGCATGATCGAAAAGGCGATTATGGCCGCCGTGTTGATCACCGGCACGCTGGCGACCTACAAACGGCGGTCGCAAATCCTGTTGACCGCCGCGATGCTCGTCATCATGGTTTCATCCGGCATTGCGACGGAGATGCGCCACGATGCAGCCGGATGGCTGCTGATCACGTTTCTGTCGTCGATCACCGGGTTCCTGTCGCTGGTGACCTGGCTGCTGGCACGCGACGTTTTTTCGAAACGGAATCGCGTCACGGCAAACCTGTTGTACGGTGCCGTCAGCGTTTACATGTTGATTGGCACTGCGTTTGCCGCGGTCCACTTCCTGATCGAACAGGTCGCACCCGACTCCTATCATTGCGGCTCCCCGCAATGCGACGGCGTCCCGCGGATCGCCGCCTACGTATATTTCAGCTTCATCACACTGTCGACCGTCGGTTACGGCGAGATTCTGCCGAACAGTCATGTGGCCGGCACGCTGTCTTACGTCGAGGCGATCGTGGGTCAGATGTACGTGGCCATCCTCGTCGCGCGGCTCGTGGGCATGCAGATTGCGCATAGCCTCAACGATTGATCGCGGGCCGCCCTCGTGCCCCGACCAGTCTCCTTCGCGACGCTAGAGTCGCTGCGAGGCTCGCCTCAGGCGCCGGCGCCGGATCCCGGTGACATACAACACCAGGGGCACCCAGCCGGCAAGACTCCACAGCAGGCGTCCCGGCGTGCCCAGCACCTGCCCGGTGTGCAGCGCGCGAATGAAGTTCAGAAAAGCGTCACCTGCCGGTCGCGGGGTGACGCGCTCCACGTGCAGGATATGGCCGCTGAACTGGTCAACGCAGACGATGGCCGCCGTGCCTGCTGCCGAAGCCTGGCCGGGCGTTCCGAACCAGATCTGGTGCGAACCGGTGGAGGTGTCTGGCGTGATCAACCGCTGCACCGGGCTTTTCGGGAAGAGCCCGCGAGCGATCAGCAACGCCGCACCGAGGGAAACCGGATCGCTGTTGGGTATCGCCTCGCTCTTGACGTCGAGTCGATCGTGGATGTCCCCCATCGCACTGGACGATCTGAAAGCCGACTCCAGCCATTCCGGAAAGACCAGATGCAGCCCCGACAGGGCCACCATGAAGAGGATCAACGCCCCGTAAACACCGGCCGCGCGATGGATCTCGAACAGCAGGCGGCTGGAATGGGCGGGCGGCAACGTGATCCTGAGGGATTGTCGCACGCGTCCACGGCCCGGCCACCACAATGTCAGGCCGGTGGCGAGGGAGACCAGCAACAGCGCGGCTACACAGCCGACGACGGTGCGGCCGAAGCGCCCCATGAACAGTTCCTCGTGCAGTTTCAGGATCCAGGTCATCACCGTGTCTCCCCAGAACCGGCTGGCAACAACCTCGGCCGTGTACGGGTTGACCGAAACCATCAGGGGCGCATAGAACTCGTCATAGGTCTCCGCCGGCTTTTCGAACCAGACGGTGACCACGCCGTCCGGCCGTTCCGGCATGACCAGGGTCCAACTGCCGAAGCGTCGCGGGTGAGCCGCCTGGACCGCCGCCAGCAGTTCATCCGCCGAACGATACCGTGCGCCAGATTCGCTGACCGTCAGTCGCGGGTTCAGCCAGCGGTCGAACTCGTTGTGAAAGACGTTCAGACTGCCGGTCAAGCCCATCACGACGAACAGGACGCCCACGCTCAATGCCAGCCCCCGATGCAGCGCCAGCCAGAACGGCCGCAAGCGGGAGAATGGCACACGCGCGAGGAGGTCACGCGCCCAGCGGACGGCTTGCTGCGCCTGATGTACCCAATATTCCCGGTTCGTCACCGAATATCTTGTCCGTCGCGATTGTTTGATCCGTTAACCGTGCGCACCCGCCTGTGGGCTAGGTCCCGCACGGCCGGGGATGATACCTTAGAGGCACGAGGCACTGGCGCCTTCGCCGAGGATCGTCGTCCGTAACGCTGGACCAACCTGTCGGGAGCACGTTCGATCGCCATGACCTGCTTTGCCAACACCTGGCTGGAAATCGCTTTGCTGCGAGGCCTGCGCGATGCTCGCCCGGCACCCGGGCGTCGGCACAGCGTAAATCGCGGCCATAGGGGAGCCCCTCACCGCCTGCCGGGAGCGGCTTTCGGCACATCGCGACGACTCGACGCCCGCCCAAGTCACATTATCGGTAGGAGACCCTGAAGTCCGGACGACCGTCCGCTGTGATATAACCGACCATAAGCCACTGATGGGGCAGGTACCTATGAAACTCGACGACTACATCAAGAGCAAGGCACTGGTCCGACTCGAAGACTTCGACCAGGAATTCTTCCACCTGCTGGACGTCAGGGACGGCAAAGCTCTGGCCATCGTCGTCAACCCCATCGAAGGACGGACCCTTTACCGGGTCGATGCAGAAACCGAACAAGGCAAGCCGACCACCCGCTATTTCAGTCGGTTCAAGGACGCCTACCAGGCCTATTTCCAGGATCCTCCCCGTAAATGGACGCCCGTGGTCATCAAGTAGTACCGACCGGACAGCCCAGCCGGCCCCGATCAGGGGCTCAGTGCGATCGGACAGGCCCGACGCACACCCTCAGCCTTCCGGTTCCGATTCGTCACTCGGCGTCTTCTTCGCGCGCCGGCGCCCTTTCCCGGTCACTTTGGCCAGCACCTTCCCGATCCCGGCGATCACATAGCGGCGCTCGCCCGGCTGAAAAACGAGGAACCACATCACCAGCACCGACCACAGCGGCGCCCCGGCCAGGTTGGCGATAAGCTGGGCCTGCCGATCCGGGACGTAAAGGTTGAAAGCGATCACCGGGACCACCGTCATCATGACGAGAAACGCGAGCCTGACCAGAACACGTCCGGAGAATGCCCGGACACTGAATCCGGCGCGTTTTCTGAGCAGCACCATGCGAGCAATCAAGCCCATCAACGACAATCCGATACTGACAAAAAAGACGGAGTAAGGCGGCATTCCCTGCTTCAACAGCAGATACGCGATGGGAATATTAAGGAGCAGCATACCCCCGACAATCACCTGTATCTTCGCGATCTTTCCGGTCGCTCTCGCGACGGTCAACAAGGTCGACGACAGCACGACGAACAGCGCATCGATAAGTATCAGACGGGAGAACTCTGATGTGTACTGCGGAACCCGCGTAAGCCATAGGCGCAGAATCAAGTCCATCTCGAACAACAGTGGGAGACACATCGTGAACATCAGGAAGAAGCTGATCTTCGTAGCCTGAAATACCAGCTTGTACATCGAGACCCTGTCGTTGCTCGCGTAGGTCTTGACGATCTGCGGGTTCGAAGCCGTATTGATCATGCTCGAAAACGTCCGAACCTGGCCATTGATCTGGGTCGCAATTCCGTTTGCCGCATTCACGGCGGGTCCAAAAAAGGTGTTGAACAGAATGCTCGTACCCTGAGTCTTAGCGATGGTGGCCAGATTTTCTATCACGTTCCAGCTGGCAAACCCGGCCAGTTCGCGATAGAGCTTTTTCTGCCTGACGATGCGAAAGCGGCTCTCTTTGTAGAAAATCCAGCAGACGATATAGTTGACCAGGAGTGTCGCTGCCGAGATTGCGAAGACCAGGACAGCATAGAGTTGCAGTTTGTCGTGCTGCGTTGACAGCAGTGCAATCGCTGCGGCAAGCTTGCCGAAGGTCGCTACGAGATTGATGAGCGCTGTTCCGATCATGTTTTCCCGGGCACTGAAAATACCGGAACATGGAACGGTCATCACGGTGCAGATAAACGTCAAGATAGTGAAATGCAAGACCCACTCCGCGGCCACCAGTCGCTCGGGAGGAATGACGAGGTAAGTCCTAAGAAACCAGAAGCCAGCCGTTTCACCTATCACGAAGACCAAAAAAGAAATAGCCAGATGGATCGAGAAGGCAACATTGAATACATTCCTGACGCCTTCTGGCCTGTTCTGAGCCATTTCGACGTTGAGGTACCTTTGCACCGAACCCGTCATGGTCGTCTGCAGAAACTTGAGGAGCAGGACCACGCCACCGACGACGCTGAAAATACCGAAATCGACGAATCCCAGCGCCTGCAGTGTGACTCGTGAGGTATAGAGAACCACCAGTGTATTTATGATCAAATACACATACATTACACCGGTGTTCAGAGCCACTCTCTTGACGTTAAGCACTATGTCGTTCCTCTATTCGGAAAAGCATCTTGTATAATGAGGCTGGCCGCGGCAGCTCAGTCGATGGATACCGACCGCGTCGATCGAAAACGCAGTTCGCCACCCCGTGCGAAGCCAATGGACGGCGCCGGCGAAGAGAAACCCCAAAGGGCTGGGCGGGCCTGCACGCATTGACTGAAAATGCCAAGGTCAGGATTAAGGTAAACCCAACCACATGACGGGCACCGTGACTGGGACAGGAGCGCCGGAAGCGTCGCACAACGGATTTCGGCAACGGTATTGAGTGGCGTGCGGTCTGCGGCTGGTGCCGATGGACGCTGATCAGTACCCGCCCCCAAGCGGTAAACGATGGCAAAATCGGTCATGAAGGTTCAAGCAGTATATCTGATATGCCTTTCCGCTGTCCCACACGGGAATCCGCTCAGGGAACGCGAGAATAATCTCCGACAACCCGCGCAGCGGCCGGGCCTGGCGCGTGGCCCGGACGGGAGACACGCATGCACAACACGAAATAGGACATTGCCTCCGTGCGCATACTGATTGCCGAGGATGACCCGATGATCGGGAAGAGCGTTCAGGGCGCGCTCCGCCAGGAAGGCTATGCCGTCGATTGGGTGCAGGACGGTCTCGCGGCGGAACTGGCATTGCGGAACGGCGTCTACGACCTGCTGCTGCTCGATCTGGGCCTGCCGCGCAAGAGCGGACTCGCGATACTCCAAGCCCTGCGCGCCCGGCACGATCAGACGCCGGTGTTGATCCTGACCGCGCGTGACGCAATTCCCGACCGCGTCGCCGGGCTGGACGCCGGCGCCGACGACTATCTGGTCAAGCCCTTCGACCTGAACGAACTGAACGCCCGGATCCGGGCTCTGGCCCGCCGGCGCAGCGGACGCCCCACCCCGTTCATCGAGCATGGGGGCCTCCACGTCGACCCGGCATCCCACGCCGTACAACTCGACGGGGTTCCGGTCACCCTGTCTGCACGGGAGTTTTCTTTATTGACGGCGCTGCTCGAGAACCCCGGCGTTCCGATGTCCCGAGCGCAACTCGAGGACCGCATCTACGGCTGGGGCGAAGAGGTCGAGAGCAATACGGTCGAGGTCTACGTGCATTCGCTGCGCCGCAAACTCGGCGCAGGCTGGATCAGGAACGTGCGCGGTGTCGGCTACCTGATCCCGAAACAGCCGTGACGTCGATCCGTCGCAGGCTGACCGTCGCCCTGCTCGGGACGATCGCGCTGGCCGTTCTGCTGGGTGGCGCCGCGATCCACCATGAAGCGCGTGAGGAAGTGGATGAACTCCTCGATTACCAGCTCCGCCAGCTCGCGCTCTCGGTCGGTGACCAGGTGTGGGGCCCGGGGTTCGTGCCTCACGGCCACGATGGAGGGGAAACAGACTTCGTGATCCAGGTATGGGGCCCCAACGGCGTCAGCCTCTACTTTTCGCGCCCGCACCAGATCCTGCCGGTCGGCTCCGAACTCGGGTTCTCGACGATCGAGACGCGTGAGGGCGCCTGGCGCGTCTACGTGACGCGGACGCCGCTGCAATTGATACAGGTGGCCCAGCCGATGACGGTGCGGAACACCATGGCACTGGCCGCCGTGACCCGCGTGCTGACGCCCATGCTGTTGTTGCTGCCGGTGCTCAGCCTGCTGATCTGGGTCATCGTCGGCCGAGGACTCGCGCCGCTTCGGCGCCTCGCCCGGGCCGTCGCATTGCGCAGCCCCAGCGGGCTGGCACCGCTTCCGGTCACGGACACGCCCGAGGAAGTCATGCCGCTGGTCCAGTCGCTGAACGACCTGCTGCACCGTCTCGACGAAGCCTTGGCCGCGCAGAAGGCATTCGTGGCCGACGCCGCTCACGAACTGCGCACGCCGATCGCCGCGCTCCAACTGCAGGTCCAGATGCTGGAACGTGCAACCAACGACGACGAGCGCCGGGGCGCACTCGACGACCTGCAGGCGGGTGTCCGCCGGGGAACCCATCTGGTGAATCAGTTGTTGACGCTGGCACGGCAGGATCCGGATCTCACCGACCGCTCCAAGGCTCCGGTGAACCTTGGAGCGCTGGCCCGCTCGACGGTCGCCGAGCATGCGGTTGCGGCGGAGGAGCGACGGATCGATCTTGGCGTGACACACGTGGACGACGCGGCCGTCATCGAGGGGAACGCAGACAGCCTGCACATCCTGCTGCGGAATCTGGTCGACAATGCCTTGCGCTACACCCCGGCCGGCGGCGCCGTCGACGTCGCGGTGGCGGTCTCCGGGCCCGATGCGGTGCTCGATGTCGCGGACAATGGACCCGGTATCCCGCCCGAGGACCGCCAGCGCGTGTTCGACCGCTTCTACCGCGGCACCGGTACCGGCGAGACGGGCACCGGTCTCGGTCTCAGCATCGTCAAGTCGATCGCCGACCGGCACGGTGCGCGCGTGGAACTGGGTAGTTCGTCCGCCGGTGGCCTGAGCGTACGCGTGCGCTTTCCGCTGTTCCCGCATACGGAAAGGCCACGCCGCGAAGGCCGAACGCCGTGATCGGCACGCTTACCGCACATTCACGCCACGCGACACCGCCTTAAGCTGGCTTTAAGCCAGGCGCCGCTATCGTGTACCCCGTCGCAACAACCTGCTTCGGGAGACACCCATGGCAAACCCCGTTCTACAACAAACCCTGATTGCCGCTGCCGTCGCCGCAACCGTTTCGGGTGGCCTGGTCTACTTCAGCCGAGATGATGCGCCGCAGACCGCCGTCAGGCAGCTTGCCGCACCGACCCAACAATCCGCGCCGTCCCGCCCGGCCATGGCCACCCTACCCAATTTCGCGGCCATCGCGGTCGAGAGCGGTCCGGCCGTCGTCAACATCAGTGTCAGCGGAACCACGAAAGTCAGCACACGCGGTCAGACCCCGTTCGGCGGCGAACCGCCGCTGTCCGAGTTCTTCCGGCACTTCCAGCCCCCGATGCCGCAGGAAGAAGCGCCCCAGGCCAGGGGCATGGGCTCCGGTTTCGTGATCCGTCCTGACGGCCTGATCATGACGAATGCGCATGTCGTCGACGGAGCATCCGAGGTGACCGTCAAGCTGACCGACAAGCGCGAGTTTCCGGCCAAGGTCATCGGGATCGACAAACCGACCGACCTCGCCTTGTTGAAGATCGAGGCCCAGGGACTGCCGGCCGTCAAGCTCGGGAACCCGGACGATAGCGGCGTTGGCGACTGGGTGGTCGCGATCGGCGCACCCTTCGGTTTCGAGAACACCGTCACCGCCGGGATCATCTCGGCGAAGTCGCGCTCCCTGCCCGAGGAGGGCTATGTGCCGTTCCTGCAGACGGACGTGGCAGTGAATCCGGGCAATTCCGGTGGCCCCTTGTTCAACCTCAAAGGCGAAGTGATTGGCATCAACTCGCAGATCTACAGCCGCACCGGCGGCTATCAGGGCCTGTCGTTCGCGATCCCGATCGACGTCGCGCTGAAGGTCGAGCAACAACTCGTCGAACACGGCAAGGTCAGCCGCGGCAAGCTTGGCATTGCCATCCAGGACGTCAATCAGGCGCTCGCCGATTCGTTCGGCATGGCAAAGCCCGCCGGCGCACTGGTGGTCTCGGTGCAGGCGGACGGCCCCGGCGCCAAGGCCGGCATCGAGCCGGGCGATGTCATCACGGAGCTGGACGGACGCCCGATCGGCTCGTCCGGCGAACTGCCACCGCGGGTGGCCGACCTCAAACCGGGAACGGAGGGTCGTCTGACGGTCTGGCGCAACGGCACCAGCCGCGAGCTGAAGGTGCAGGTCGGCGCACTCGAAGACGTCGCCGTTGCCGAAGAGGCCCCCATGACCGAGCCCAAGGGTCGGCTGGGCCTCGCGGTGCGGCCGCTGACGCCCGAGGAAAGCCAGCAGGCCGAGGTGTCCGGCGGACTGGTCGTCGAACGGGTGGCAGGACCTGCCGCCAAGGCCGGCGTTAGACGCGGCGACGTCGTCCTGGGCGCGAACGGGCAGCCGATCAGGAATGCCGAGCAACTCCGCGAACTGGCCGAGCAGGCCGGCAAGTACCTTGCCCTGCTCGTCCAGCGCGGCGACGCGCGGCTGTTCGTGCCGCTGGAACTGGGATGAGCTCGCCGCGGCACCGTAGTATCGTATCGCCGTCTCACAATGACCTCAGGAGTGCCATCATGAAATCTGCTCCCGCCACCCTCGCCTTGGCCGTTCTGGTTTCTGCGCTGGCCGCACAGGCCGAAGAGGGTACGACACCCGCCGCCGTCAAGGACGCCTTCGCGAAAGCCTACCCACAAGCCGTCGATGTGGATTACGAGACCGAAACGAAGGACGGTAAAACCGTCTACGAAGTCGAGTTCAAACATCAGGGAAAGGACATGGAGGCGCTTTACACCGCGGACGGGACGCTGGTCCGCACCGAAATGGAAGTGGCGGTCGACACGCTGCCGGAGCCGGTCCAGAAAGCGCTGGCAACGGCACACCCGAAGGCGAAACTCAAGGAAGCCGAGATGCTGATGAAACCCGACGGCAGCGTGTTCGGCTACGAAATCGAACTGAAGGAGGGAAAGGTCGAAACCACGGTCGAAATCGCCGGCGACGGCACGATCCTTTCGACCGTGTCCGAGACCGAGGACGACTGACCGATCGGCGAGCCTCGCTGCCGGTCGCGAGCCCCCGCAAGGATGGCGTTGCCGCGAATCCGCGGCAACGCGACAGGGTCTCAACGGCTGTTCAACAACCTCAGGAAAGCCTCTTTCTGGGGCTCGGTGAGCAGATTCAAATTGAGTTGCAAGCCGAGAAAAATGCCCGACAGGTGCGCCACGCGGGCCTGAACCTTCAGGGTTTCGCGCGGTGCGCCGGGCGCACGAAAGGTCAACGTCAGGACTCCCGTATCACCCAGCCGGGGTTTGCGCGTTGCGGCGATGGCCAACTGCGGGCTCTGCATCGTCGCCCGCTGGCCCGACAGGTCCCGGGTGTTTCCGTTCAGCGGGATGGCTCCCGGCGCTTCGAAGAGGCAAGGGACGCGTATTTCTTTGGTAGCGATCATTCGGTACGGCATGGCGCATGATCGCCCCGAGTCGTACCCGACTCAAGCCATTTGACGCCGCCAATACGTCATGGCCATCACGCCCGGGCACAGTCAGCGGCCGAAAGGCGAGCGCGTCGATCCGCCCGTCGGCACGCCCAGTGATGGGCTCGCGACCAGCCCACGATGGTCGCTTTCGAATCCGGCGCGGCGCAGCCGTGCATACAGCGGCGATTCGTGAACAGGCCGGCCATTCAGCTTCTCGATGACCAGAAAGCCCCGGCGCGCCGGCATCGCGATGGTGTTCAGCGCCGCGAACACCGCTTCCCAGATCAGGTCGGGAAAGGAAGCGTGATCGAACAGCGCGATCTGACGCCCATTCTGTGCCGCATACGCCGCCAGCCGGCCGCGATACAGCACCACCCAGGCACCGGGGACACGGCGCAGCACCGCATCGCTGCACTCCTCGCGTTCCGGCCAGGGGATGAAGCCACCATAGGGATTGGCAGGATCGAGGGCCGCAAGCACGGTCAGTTGGTGCGGCATCACGGACTCTTCATCCGGTTCGTCGGCCGGATTACAGGCGCGCAGGCGGTCGATGGCTCCCCGGTAGGCGAACTGGCTGCCCGCCAATCCCTCGACGAAGTAACCGCGCCGCAGCTTCCCGCTCTCTTCCATCGACCTGAGAACCGTATGGATGGGCGCATACCCGCCGGGGAAATCCTCGGTCTGAACGATCTCGCGACTGACGAGCCCGTAGCGTTCCAACAAGACCTGCGCCAGGGCGAGCGCCTGCGCCGTCACGGTCGTGTTCGGGTCGGACAACTGCGACACCAGCGACCAGCGCCCCCCGGCCAATGCCTGACCGCCCCGTCGACCCGGCTTGCTCGCCGAACCCGCCCGTCGGCCGAGAGCGCGCAATGGCGCGAAGGTGTCGTTGGTCAGCCAGCCCGCCCAGACCAGATCCCACAGCGCCGCGGTGAACTCGCGCAGCGTGGGCTTGCCCTCGAGATCCCGCGCCGCCGATTCCAGCTCAAACAGGAACGAGGCGCCCCGTTGGCGCAGATAGTCGATGATCGCGCGGTGTAATGCCGTATCGGGCGGTTCGCCGCATTTCGGGTCGATCAGAGCCCGCGCGTGATCGCGGCGGTACAGCGCAATGCGTCCGTCCGAGGGGCCGAGTGCACTGCGTCCAACCCATACGATCGCTCCCGTCGCCGCGAGTTGATCGAGCTGGTCCGGCGAATAGCCCGGCACACGCCGCGGCAATACAACTCGATCGAGCAGACTCCATGGCAAAGCCAGGCCCTCCAGTTGCCCGATGACCTCCAGCAGGCGCTGCGGTCCCCCACGCTCGTCACCGATACCATGCCATTGCGGCAGGAAGATGCCCAGCACCGACGCATCCAGCGCCGCGGCCTCGTTCCTGAGCCGGGCGACCGTGCCGCGCTTGATCCGTCGCAGCACTTCCGCATCGCACCACTCCGCCTCGGATCCGGCCGGGCGGATCTCGCCGCGCACCTGCGTGCCCTCGGCCACGAGCAGGCTCAGGACAGGGTCGACCTGTGCGGGGCGAAGGCCGTAGCGTGCGGCCAGGCGGGCGGTCACGAAAGGCCCGTGCGTGCGGGCAAAGCGCGTGCACAGCCGCAGCAAGGGACGCTCTCCGGACGCGAGGAAGGATTCCGGCAAGCCCGAGGGGGGCACGGTTCCCAGCGCATCCCGAAACAGACCTGCGTCCTCGGCTGCGATCCAGCGCTGTTCGCCAGCCACGTTGAGCTTGCAGGCCCGACGCTCGGCAGCGAGCGACAGCAGCCATTCCGCGGGATCCTCATCGCAGCGGGCGCGAATCTCGTCGAGACCGAGATCACCGAGGCGCCTGAGCACATCGTGGAGTTCGTCGGCATCCCGGGCCCGCCGTCCGTCAGCCAGATGCTGGAGATCCTGTTCGATCTCATCAATCACGTGCTCGTCGAGCAGTTCGCGCAGCTGCGCCTGCCCCAGCAATTCACCCAGGAGTTGGCTGTCGACCGTCAGCGCCTGAGCCTTGCGCTCTGCCAGCGGCGCATCCTGTTCATAGAGATAGGCCGCGACGTAGGCAAAGACCAGCGAACGCGCGAAAGGCGATGCCGTGCGCGTTTCGGTCTCGATCACCTGCACCGTCCGGCTGCGGATCGCCGCCATCAGATCCTCGAATCCGGCCAGATCGAACTGATCGCACAGCGCCTGGCGATAAGTCTCGAGGAGCAGCGGAAAAGCCGGGTAGCGCTTGACCGCGGCCAGCAAACCCTGGGCCTTCAGCCGCTGGACCCACAAGGGGTTGCGCGAACCGGGCCGCCGCCGGGGCAGCACCATCGAGCGGACCGCATTCTCCCGGAACAGGCCGGCGAACAGCGCCGTGTTGGCCAGCTCGGCCGTGACCGCCTCCCTGGCCTCGTCCGGATCGGGCAGCAACCCGTCCAGCGGAGGCAGCTCGTCGACGTCTGCCAGACGAAGCACGATGCCGTCGTCGGTATACATGACCTGCACCTCGAAGCCGCTGCGCAGGCTCAGCTGGTGCTGGATCGCCATGGCCCAGGGTCCGTGGATGCGGGCCCCGAAGGGCGACAGGATGCAAACCCGCCAATCGCCCAGTTCGTCCCGGAATCGCTCGACGACGATGCAACGGTCGCTGGGTAGCGTGCCGGTGGCCTGCTGCTGTTCGTCGAGGTATGCGGCGAGATTCTGCGCCGCGAGTTCGTCCAGCGGCGTCTCTTCCAGCAGCCATCGCCGGCGCTGAGCCGGACCCTTCCCCGACAGTTCACGGAGCAGCTCACCCAGCGCGCGACCCACGACCAAAGGACGACCCGGACCTTCGCCCCGCCAGAACGGCAGCCGCCCCGGTTCTCCGGGTGCCGGCGAAACCAGGACACGGTCGCGGGTGATTTCCTCCACCCGCCAGGTAGTCGCGCCGAGCAGCACGCAGTCCCCGGTCCGGGTCTCGAACACCATCTCTTCATCGAGTTCGCCGACCCGCGGTCCATTGGGTACCAGGTAGACGCCGTAGTTGCCGCGGTCGGGTATCGTTCCGGCATTCAGGCGTGATCGCATTGCCGCCCCGCGCCGGGGCGACAAGCGGTCGGCCGCCCGGTCCCAGGCCAGCAGCGGGCGCAGATCGGCGAATTCGTTCTCCGTGTAGCGCCCCGCCAGCATGTCGAGCACGGCCTCCAGCAGCGGCCGGGACAAGGTCCGATACGGATAGGCGCGGCGGCAGCACTGCAGCAACTCCTCGACGGTGGAAGGTCGCTCCACGCACTGGGCGACGACCTGCTGCGCCAGCACGTCGAGCACGTTTTGCGGCACCTGAATGGGCTCGATCTCGCCGCGCAGCATGCGCTGGCCGATCACCGCGCATTCGAGCAGATCGCCGCGAAACTTGGGGTAGATGCGCCCCACACTGGTCTGACCGACCTGATGCCCGGCCCGCCCGACCCGCTGCAGCCCGCGCGCGACGGAGCCAGGCGACTCGACCAGCACGACCAGATCGACGGCCCCCATGTCGATGCCCAGTTCCAGTGACGAGGTCGCGACGATGCCCCGAATCCCGCCCCGTTTCAGCTGGTCTTCGATCTCGGCACGCTGGGCCGGCGACACGCTGCCATGGTGCGCCCGTAACAGGTCCTCGCCGGCTTCATCGTTGAGGCGCTGCGCCA
Source organism: Methylotetracoccus oryzae (assembly GCF_006175985.1). Taxonomy (GTDB): domain Bacteria; phylum Pseudomonadota; class Gammaproteobacteria; order Methylococcales; family Methylococcaceae; genus Methylotetracoccus; species Methylotetracoccus oryzae. Next base: position 25,949 of record NZ_SRSH01000013.1, read on the forward strand.
GCCGCTCGCACAGGCCCCGGCTGTTCACGAAGATCAGTGTGGAGCGGTTCGCGCGGATGTCGTCCAGCAGGCGCGGATAGATGGCGGGCCAGATCCCGCGTTCCGTCCTGGGCCGGCCCAGTTCGCGGCTGTAGAGCTCACCCAGAATGGAGCCACTGCGCACCGGCTCCTCCGGCATCGCCGACGCAACCTGATCACTTTCGGGCGTCGGCATGACGATGCGCAGGTCGAGCTGCGGCGGCGCCGAGGCATCGACGATCTCGACCGGCCGGTCGCCACCGAGGAAGGCCGCAACCTCGGCCGCCGGATGAACCGTTGCCGACAGGCCGACGCGCTGCGGATCGTCTTCGCACAGCGCCGAGAGACGCTCCAGCGACAACGCCAGATGCACGCCGCGCTTGACCGGGGCCAGCGCATGCACTTCGTCGACGATCACCGTACGCACGCCCCGAAGATTGTCGCGGGCCTTTGCGCCGAGCAGCAGGTACAACGATTCGGGCGTCGTGACGAGGATATCGGCGGGCTCCCTGGCCTGTCGCAACCGCTCGCGCTGCGGCGTATCGCCGGTCCGGACGTCGACCGTGATGGACCGCGCCGGCAAACCGAGCCGCTCGGCCGTGCGACAGATACCGACCAGCGGCGCACGCAAATTCCGCTCGATATCGTGGACGAGCGCCTTCAAGGGTGAGATGTACAGCACCTTGATGCCGGGCTCGTAAGCCGACGCCGAGATCAGGTTGTCGATTGCCGCCAGGAAAGCCGCGAGTGTCTTTCCGCTGCCGGTCGGCGCGAGCAACAAGGCGTGACGACCGGCCTCAAGAATCGGCCAGCCGCGGCGTTGCACTTCGGTCGGCGCCGGAAAGTTACTGTCGAACCAGGCTTTGGCCGCGGCACTGAACATAAGGGAGGACGATGGACACGCGTTATCCGGCCAGGGGGAAAATCCACAGGGCAGCCATGGCGGCAGGATGGGAGCTAACAGTCAGGCTCGTTGACTAAGCTATGCGTAGTAATCGAGTCAGCGCCTCCCTGACAGAGTGAGCGCATGCCGGGACGACGGGGCCTGCAGCGGCTCGCGCCGGGACCGAGCGCCAACGGCGAGTGTCGCAATTCCTCCCGACGTTCGCAATCGGACACCCGGGGCGTCAGCGGCGATCGCAGGCCTCAAGAGTTGACAAGCTCTCGCGGCCTCCGCATCCTCCGCCTCGCCTGCGCAGTCCCGCCGGGCGGCTCTCGGAAGGGGGCGGGAAGGCCAACCTCGAGCTCTGCGCGAATACCGGATCAGGAGATCGCTCTTGGATGCACAAAACGTTGCGGTCATCATCGCCGCCTACAATGCCGCCGGTACGATCGCTCGCGCCATCCGTTCGGCCCTGGCCGAGCCGGAGGTCGTCGAGGTCGTCGTCGTGGATGACCGCTCCCGCGACGCGACGGTCGAGAACGCACGCGCTGCCGACGACGGCACAGGCCGTCTCAAGGTAATCGTCCAAGCCGAGAATCGCGGCCAATCGGCCGCACGCAACCGGGGCATGGACGAAAGCCGGGCTGAATGGATCGCCGTGCTCGATTCGGACGACTTCTTTCTGTCGGGACGAACCGCAGCGCTGCTGGCCTACGCGGATCGCGCAGAGTTCATCGCGGACGATGTCGGGCAGGCCGATGAGGCTTCGCTGGAACAGCCCCCCCGCAGCCTGATCGGCGAGGCATTGAGCGAACCACGACTGGTCGGATTCGATGAATTCGTCCTCTCGAACGTGCCGAGCCGCGGCCGCAAGGAACTGGGCTATGTCCAGCCCATCATGCGGCGCAGCTTTATGGAACGTCACGCTCTGCGCTATCAGGAGCACATGCGCCTGGGCGAGGACTACGAGTTGTACACGCGAGCCATCGGCTGTGGCGCACGTTTCCTGCTGGTACCCGGGTTGGGCTACGTTGCCGTGGTCCGCAGCGATTCGCTGAGCGAACGTCATCGCGTCGAAGACCTGCTGCATCTCCGCGATTGCGACCGGGACCTAGAGCAACTGAAGGGGCTGACCGACAGCAATCGCGCGGCACTGCGACAACACGCGATCAATGTGGACTGCCGCCTGCAATGGCGTCTGCTCATCGACGCACTCAAGCAACGCAGGCTGGGCGCCGCTCTGGCGAGCTTCGCCCAGCCCTGGCCGGTGCCGTGGTACCTCACCCGCCGCCTGATGGAACGCGCGCTGCGGCGGATTTCCGGGAGTTAGGAAACCGCGAAACCAAGGCCCTCACGGCTTTACTCGCAACTGCGCAAAGCGCCCGGTGTTCACGAGGCCGGAAGTGCCTTCCCGGCGCCGCCCCATGGCCATCCTGATGGCCGCCTCGTCTCTGTCCGACCTGAACCGAGTATCTCCCGGCCCAGGACAGCAGGCACCCTGATGCCCCTCGCTCACACCGCCTCTGTTGTGCCCGTGTGGTACCCTACCGCGGCGGTTGACTCCGGCAGAAGCTTACGCCGCGGGGCGGGCCCTGAAGCGGCGGGGGGCAACTGTTCCAATTACTTACAACCATAAGCATACTCAAGAGGGCGGGAGATACCATGGCAGCAAACGAGGGTGAAGGTTTGGTCGGATCGTTGATCGCCACCGTCAAAGGATTGCTCGACAAGGCGATGGGCAAGGCGGCCCCGGTCGTCGAGGAAATCAAGAAAGACACGACGGAGATGGCTGGAAAGGTGGCCGACAACGTGACCGGCACGGCGGAACGGCTGACGGAAAACGCGGCAGAGCTGGCGCAGGAAGCGAAGGGGCGGATCGGTGTTGCGGTGGAAGACCTCAAGGAAAGGGCCGATATTGTCGTCCACGAAGTGAAGGAGCGGGTCGCGGAGGCTGGGGATGCGGTCAGTGAGCGCTATGAGCAGGTCACCGAAGCCGCAGGCGACTTCCTGCAGGGCGCCAAGGAAAAGATCGCCGAAACGGTTGAGGACCTTGAGGATTCGGCTGAACAGTTGATCGCCGCGACCAAGGAGCGCGCGGCCGACGTAGCCGAAAAAGTCGAGGACCTCGCCGACAGGGCCGAGGATGCGGCCGAGGATACCGCGGAGCGACTGGCCGATAAGGCCTCCGAATTGAAGGAATCGGCCAAGGCGAAGCTGGCCGAGGTGAGCGAAAAGCTCGTCGGCTCGGACGATCAGGGTCAGGCCTGACGCAAAGGCCTGGTCGAGCGCGGGCGCCCCATCGCGGGGCCCGCGCCGAAGGGAAGGAGCACGATCGTTCGGCGGCGCGAGCGCCGCGGTGGCGCATGGGTTCCGGCACCCACCATCGAGAGAAGGCCTACGCCCCCGACTCCCTGAGAAAGTACTCCAGCGGCGACGAAAAAAAACGCAGGAACCCGTCCGGCAGCAGGATCAGGCGCCGCGTAGGATCCGGTTCGTACTGCGAGCGATAGGCGGCGAGGGCCGCCTGCTTCTTGCCGCGCTCAGCGGATGGCAGTTCGATCCGCACCAGCCGTGACCTTTCCCGTGCCGAAAGGACATCCAGACAACTGGATTCCCACAGCGACCAAACAAAGTAGTTCCACAGCTCGAAGGGCCGCGCCGAACCGGCCGTGGCCGCTTTGACCAGCCGGTGCGTCGCCTGATGGTCGGGGTGGAAATCGTTGCGGAACGGCAGAAAAACTTCCTGGGGCGCGACGCGCTGCAACACCGCCTCGATCTTTCCGACCGCAGCCTGGCGCTCAGCGTCACCAAAGCCAGTGAGTTCGCCGTCCGGCAGATCGAGAAATACCACATCGTCCGCTTGCATGCCGAGCGCATCCAGCGCCCGCAGCGCCTCCTGACGGCGCATCGCGCTGATCTCGGCACGCTGTTCCGGCGTGGTCTCATCGAGCGAACAGGCCCCGCCATCGGTCAGAAACACCACTGTGATCGGCGCACCCAGGCGGCATTTCGTCGCGATCAGCCCACCGCAACCCAATGTCTCGTCGTCCTGGTGCGGCGCGAACACCACGGCCGAGCGATCCGTCACCGCGACCGGTTCCGCCTCCCGACGCAGGCGCCGGAACGCGAGCCGCCGCAGGACCGCCTTGCGCAGCCGGCGCCAGCGCCAACCCAGATTGCGGCGGATGCGGCCAGCCAGCGTTTTCCGGTCTTCTTCAGGACTCGTTTGCATCGCGTTGACGGAACCGGTTTCAAGCGTGAGAACGGCGGCCGGAGCGACGATTGATCTCGCGGCAGCCGCGTTGCGTCGGGAGATTATCGTTCCGCGGCGCGCGCTTGTCACCGCGAACGGCCGAGGATAAACCAAGAGAACGAACTCCGACCTGCTTCGCTGCATATTCCCGGAACACTGAGCAACCGTGACGTTTTCGTCAATTCCTTTACGACCTTTTCCGGCAGACCAACGGAGATCCAAGACCCCGTCTTTCCGAAGGATTCCAGGAGTCGCTGTCATGAACAAGCCACTCACGCAGATCGACCTCGGCCTGGCGCCACTAGCCGCCACCACGACCGGCGCCGTTCCGCTGACGACCGTTGATGCCACGGCTGGTGGCGGGCCACGGCAGCAGTGCGCTGCTAAGCAGCCGCTACAACCGGACAACAAGGGGTTACAACTGGTATGGTCAGCTGGGGCTCGGCGACAGCGGTTCGGGTATGGAACGGTTGACGCCAACGCCGGTTACGGGTCTGAACGGCATCGCCGCCAGCAGGGGCTACGGCCATAGCCTCGCGTGGCAGGCGGATGGCTCTGTCTGGTCCAGGGGCGACAACAAGTTCGGCCAACTCGGTCTCGGCACCAGCGGCAGCCGTACCGACCGGCTAACCCCAGCCCAGATCGCCACCGAGCACGTGGCCTCGAACTTGACCCCGCCATCGTCGATTTCGGCCTAGCCGCAAGGTCGGCCCTGCCGATCACCAAAACCTTGCAGACGGCGCACCGGCCCAGTTGCCCGCACGCACTCCAGCCGACGACGCTCGCAACCTTTCCTCTCGCCATATCGCCTCGCCGGGCCAATGGGATAGACTTCGGGACTGGCTCATGGAGTCGCCGCACGTCCCAACCGTCCGCACCGCGAAGTCTTGCTTGCCATGCCCCCGAATCCATCCCACCCGACACATGACTGGCTGAACTGGGCGAAGCGCTGGATCGCGGCGCTGCGCCGCGAATACGACGAGGGTGGTCTGGCGCTACGCGCGACCAGTCTGGTCTACACCAGCCTGCTCTCGCTGGCGCCCTTGTTGGCCGTCAGTTTTTCGGTGTTGAAGGCCTTCGGCGTTCACAACCAGCTCGAGCCCCTGTTGCTCGAACTGCTGGAGCCGCTGGGCGACAAATCCGCCGAAATCACCCGAACCATCATCGGTTTCGTCGAGAGTATCGGCGTCGGCGTACTCGGCATGCTCGGCGTCGCCACCTTGTTCTACACCGTGATCTCGCTACTCGAGAAAATCGAGTCGACCTTCAACCACATCTGGCGGGTTGCAACGGCGCGCAGTTTCGCGCGCCGCTTCAGTGATTATCTGAGCGTCATCCTGGTCGGCCCGGTGCTGGTGTTTTCGGCCATCGGCTTGATGGCCTCGACGGCACAGCACGAGTGGGTGCAACACATCCTCGCGATCGAGCCTTTCGGCACCCTCTACTATTTGCTGACGAAGATACTGTTGCCCTATGCATTCATCTCGGTGGCATTCAGCTTCGTCTATGTGTTCATTCCCAACACCCGCGTGCAATGGTCGGCGGCGGTCGGGGGCGGTCTGGTCGCCGGCGTGACCTGGAAGCTCGTCGGATCGCTGTTCGCAGCGTTCGTATCGAACTCGGCGAGTTACAGTGCGATCTACTCCAGCTTCGCGGCCATCATCTTGTTCATGCTGTGGCTGTATATCAGCTGGTTGATCCTGTTGCTCGGCGGCGCAATTGCCTTCCATATCCAATACCCGCGCTATCTGCACTATGGCAGCCGGCACCCGAAGCTCAGCATCCGCTGCATCGAGCAACTGGCCCTGGAACTGATGTACCTGATCGGCCTCCGCCACTACCGCGGCGAGTCCGCTATACCGCTGCATACCCTTGCCGATATGGTCAACCTGCCCTGGGAATCGGTCGGTGGCGTGCTGTCGGTGCTGCAGCGCAGAAACCTGCTGGTCGTCACCGACGGCGAGAACGGGACCTACCAACTAGCGCGCGACACGGACGCGATCCGGCTGCAGGATATCCTGTCGGCGATTCGGTCGTCGGGCGATGTCGATACCCTGCCCGTGATCACCGGGCCGGATTCGACGACCGCGCTCGACGGACTGCGGGATGCACCGGGCTGGCTGGCTGGTCAGGCGGATACCGGTCTGACCCTGCGCGCGGTTCTCATCGACACCTCGACGGAAGCGGGCGATGAGAGCAGCCGTCTGCCGGCGGCATGATCCGGAGCCAAACCCCGGTCGTTACTAGCCAATACGCACTCACGTGACAGAGTCGCGCAGCGACACCGGCGCGCCTCTCCCTCGGGGAGAGTATGGGTGAGGGCAAGCGGTCATGGCCCGCGTGCCGTCATCATCCGGGGTGGCACGAAGGCCATAACCGTTAGCCGCACCAGGTTCGACAAACCACACACCGCATGCTACCGTGCCGGCGCCTGCGGATGTTAATTCCACGGAATCTGGGCAATCCCTTTCCGAATCAAGCGTCCTCGATGTGTTCTCGGGAGACCGGTCTCATCCCCGTGAACTAATTCCCTAGGCTAGGATGCGGCTTGGACTATCAGCCGAATTTTGCAGTTGCATTTTCCGGGATCGCTCGGAAGCGGAGTTATCTGAATGAAGAACCTGTATGTTGGAAACTTGCCGTACAGCACCACCGATGAAGACCTGCGCAGATTGTTCGCGCAGTTCGGTGAAGTCCAGTCGGTCAGCGTGATTGCCGATCGCTTTTCCGGACAGTCGAAGGGTTTCGGCTTCGTCATGATGGATGCGAAAGGCGGACAAGCCGCTATCGACCAGCTGCACCAGAGCGAGATCGGCGGACGCTCGATCACCGTCAATGAGGCGCGCCCGCGCGAGGAGTCGGCTGGCCGCCGCAATTTCGGCGGTGGCGGACGTCGCGATTACTGAGTTCCGCCCATTGGTGCCGTGGTGGCGGGCAAGCTGACTCCCCGCCACCGATGCCTGCCAGTGCGGCGGCGCGTTCCAAGGCAACCTAAATCGTGCGCGGCTCCTTCTTTTCGGGCGCCGGATTTTTCTCGTATTCCTTCAACCGCTCCCGGAGCCGGTTCATTTCCTGCTCCAGCTTTGGCAGCAGATCCTTTTTGAAGGACTCCTCCGCCTGAGACTGCGCCTTTTGCAGTTCATCGGTCAGCCGCCGCCACTCCTCCTGCAGCCGTTTGGCTTCCTCTGAATCGGGCGCCTTGCGTAATTCGTCCTGGAACTGCTCCAGTTGCCCGCGCAAACCCTTGAGTCCGTCACCGAAACGCCGAAACAATTCGCCAAAAGGCGGTAGACCCGAGAAACGCTCCGAACCTTCGACCGTACTCCCCTCGGCCAGAACCGGCCCGCCGGGTTCGCCCTGCTCGACTTCGATCTGCTTTTTTCCGGGATTTCCGGGCTGCTCAACCAGGTAGAACCGTGAAGCCGCCGTGGCGGCCGGCGCGAACGAGCGCTTGATCTCGATTCCAACCAGATCGCCGCCTCGAGGGTCGGCTTCGATCGACTCAACCGTACCGATCACCGCAGCGGTTTTAATGACAGGCGAGCCGGGCACCAAGCCGGCAGCGTCCCGATAATGCACTTTCAGGTGCAGATTCTGGTCGCCGCAGCCTCCCAGAAACAGCAGCCCGAGTACCGCCACCGTACGTATTCCCGACATGATTGCGACCCCACGCCATTTGTGTCAACGTTGAACCTGCATCAAACAGCAGACCCAACCCCATGAAATATTTCAATGCCGCAGCATGGCTTGCCGTGTTCCTGTGCCTGGCAACCTATGTCAGCGAAAAGCGGCAACCCGTCTCCGCCGACGATTGCCAAGTATACGACCGTTTGGGCCGTGGAATCGGCTGCGAGGACGAGGATCTCACCGACCGTCTCAACAGCAGCGAACGGCGGGACTCCTCGCATTAAAGGACGATACCGTCAGCGAGGCTTCGCAGCGATAATTCAGCGTTTTTTCTGTATTTTTTGTTGCGCAATCGCCGATCGACGGGTTCCTCTGATAATGACGGCCACCCATGTCACCGCCGAGCAGTTGGGTCTGCTGCGGACTTCCCGCGCGCTGAAGACCGACGAAGCGGCCGGGGGCCCCGATAGCGACCTCGCACGTCTGGCAGAGTTGATCAGCAAACATGCGTCGGCCGACACCTACACGCTGCACTGCACTCCGGGGCAGATCATCTGCCGGGAGGGCGACCCTGGGGATGCGCTCTATCTGATTCACTCGGGTACGGCAGCCGTCTTCAAGGGGCCGGCCGAAGCTCCACTGCTCCTGGCGCGGCGTGGCGCCGGGGAGATCATCGGCGAGATGGCCTTGCTCGATGACCTGCCCCGTTCCGCCTCCGTGGTCGCCATGGACGCGCTCACTCTTTTGCGGCTGCCCCGGGAGGACTTTCAACAGCTGATGTTGCAGAGCCCGGCGGCCGACGTCGACATGCTGCGGAAATTCAGCCACCGTCTGCGCAGCGCGGACACGGTCCTGACCCACCTCAGTTCATCGGAAACGCAGTTATCGGGCCGCGTTTCCGAGTTGGCGACCGAGAACCAGGAACTGCTCGAACTCCAGCGCTTGCGGCAGCAGACGATGGATCTGGTCATCCATGATCTCCGGAATCCTCTGCAAGGCATCACGGCGGCCGCCGACCTGCTGCGCGCCACATTGCCCGAAGCGGAAGTTGCCCGGAGCATCAAGCTCTTTACCTACATCAATGCGCATTGCACCCGCCTGCAACACTTGGTCGACTCCCTGATCGATATTTCCCGCATGGAGAGCGGACAGCTTCAGCTGATGCCGGAACAAACAGATCTGGCCCAGATCTTGACCAATGCCACCGAGCGCGCTCGCCCGTCATTCGAGGCCAACGAAATGACGTGTGAAGTGCAATTGCCCGCCGCGGGGCCCGCCCTGTTCGTGGATGTCAGCCTCCTGGACCGGGTCATCACGAACTTGCTCGACAATGCCGTCAAATTCAGCCCGCGCCGGGGACGCATCCTGGTTTCAGGAACGTTCGACGCCGATTCGGTCAGGCTGACGATAGAAGATAACGGTATTGGCATCCCGCCGGCGCAACGCGAGCAGATGTTCGAGCGGTTCGCCCGCGGGTCGAATCCCGGGACGCCCCGGGTGGGCGGATTCGGACTCGGCTTGACATTCTGCCGACTCGCCGTCGAGGCCCACAACGGCCGCATCTGGGTCGAGGACGGCCCTGGCGGCGTTGGATGCCGGTTTCTGATCTCCTTACCGCTGCATGCAGACGACGCGACCTGATCGCGCCGAGGCCCAAGCAACGGCACGAAACTCTTTTCGCCGTTCGCCATGCGCCCTCGCTGCAGGCACGACCCCGCCGGCTCGGCGTCGCGTCATACTTGCTTACGCTTGACCTGACGTGTATCCGCTCCCGGCGCACGAAAGCCGGCACAGAAGACAGGATGGCGGCGCCATTCGCCCGAAGATGCCTGCGCGGCAGAACAGGCAATTTGTCAATAGGAAAAGCTACGAATTGACGCCGGAAGTCTCCGGGGCTTGAATCCTACACTTGGGGCTAGGGGGCCGAAGGCAGTTTGCGGTGATCCGGTACCTTCCCAAAAAAAGTGGCCCGTCGATACGGCGGACTCATCGCGGCGAGCCGGACCACTGGCTTACTCCAGGATGGACCGTCGCCACGAACAACATCCGCCGGAGGGCATGGTACATACACCATCGATACCGGCAAGGACTCAGGAATCAACGTGAAACAGTCTCCTCCCATCCAGACCTGGTTGCGTGATGGACCGCGCCCCGCAAATGCGAGTTGCAAGGGCGGAGACATCGACCGTTACTCCTTTCTTTCGTGGGCGACCATATTGTTGGGGATGTCCGTTTTGGCTTTTCATGCAGCGGGATTGAACGACACGCGGCAGACCTCGGCCTCGTGCCAAGTGACCCTTAATGGACTGGGCACCTTGTTTGCCTGCCCGGAATCGGACCATTCGGCTGCCAGGGCCAGGGTCGCGCTCGATACAACCCCGCCGATGGCCAACTTCAGCGTCGCAACACGGATGGCAGCAGACAGCCGTTCCGCCACAGGACCCTCGCCCTGAGTCGCGCGCACTCGGCGCCGCTTGCGCTCCTGCAATCCTCGCCCAATCGAACGCTCAACAAATGGCGCTCCTGGCTTTGATCAAACCCGATTCCATCCCCCCGTCGCAGGAAATCCTGAATAGCTCAGAGCCACGCTAAGGCTCGCGGTCGACAGCGCCGGAATGAGGCTCCGTGACCGACAGTTCGCCCGGCTTACCAAATCCCGCCCGGGTAGCGTCAGCCAGCGTGTACTTGTCCAGCACAGCCATGAACGACCGGCGCGCCTCATGCAAAGCCGCCTTCAGGAAACAGCCCCGGACTATCCGGCATTGATTTGTCTTCAGATCGAAACATTCCACCAGATCCATGTGCGGCTCGGTCAGTCGCACCACATCACCGAGACCAATGGTGTGGGGTGGCCGGGCCAGCTGGATGCCGCCTCCCTTGCCGCGAGTCGTGATGATCAACCCCTGCTGGGCGAGATTGTGCACGACCTTGACCAGATGATGGCGCGAGATGCCGTGGTGATCGGCAATCTCCGGAACAGTCGCCATTCCGGGGCCCGGCAGGCGGGTCAGGTAGATCAGCACTCGCAGCGAGTAATCCGTGAATTGCGTAAGCTGCATCCTGCGTACTCCTTAAATCTCCCCGTGAGTCAAGCGATCGGACAGACAACCATTGAAAAGTCGCAGCGCGGCTTTTAAGTTACATCTCACATGACTGTTTGATACGAAAACGCCGACGCAGATAAAGGCGCGTAACGGTTCACGCCCCCCTCGTGGGAGCGGGCGGGGAAGCCGAGACACGCCGTGAATCCGTCCCTGGAGGCTAGCCTGCGGGTTCCCTCCCGCAGACGGTCTCGCCCTCCCGGCCCGCCCCCACTACCCAGCGTGATGGGTGGTGATTGGTCCCTAAGGGCACAGCGGTGTCGGAACTTGTATGCCGGATCGATTTTAACTGTGCGCCGGCCAACATGACAGCGAATACGCCGAGCGACTGGTGGAACGAGTCACATCGGTCCCTGCACGAACAGCCGGACGGTGAGGCAGCCGTCGACATCTTCAGGCAAATCCCTCGGCACGGGCATCTGGCGCCTCATGCACACCCTGTCGCAGTTCGGGCTTTACGCCCCCGGGATGCCATCGCACGCTTGCCGCGCCCCCCTCGCCTTCTTCGGCGCCTATGCGACGATCAGAAGGCTCGGTCTTCGACATCGCGATCCAGAAGTGGCGAGGTAATGCCTGAATGCGCGTAAACCGGCTGTCTTGGCTTCGCGAGAAAACACCGGGGGAAGGGAAAGCGCCGCGCCGCGTCACATCGACGACCGCCCAGCGACACGGAGTATCCAGAGCCGAGGGCGCGCCTGGTGTTGCGATGCCCCGGATCACACAGCGCCGGTTGCCCTGAGATGGGCCGGCACAAGCTCCAGAGCCTTCTGGTAAATCGGCTGGCAAAGCGCTTCGATCCGGCCCTTCTCGTCCGCCGAGAACTGTTGGGCCTTGCTGACGCTGCCCGGGTTCAGTAAGTCGGCATACTTCTCGTTGTAAGGGAGATTGATGAACTGGTAAAGACGTGGAAGTATCCGGGATTTGTCCAGCACGAGGTGATCATAATCGACGACTGCGAGTGTCTCCGGCCCCAGTTTCTCCATCAGCTCAAATACATGCATGGTCTTTCCGATATAGGCATAGCATGCCCGATCGATCCGGGAAACCACTCCGGGAATCCAAGCGGACAGCGTCTTTTTTATCCCATCCTCCATGCACTTCCGACCGCTTGCCAGAAACAGGTCATTTAATGCGAAATCCTTCCAATTGTGCGTCATCGAATAAATGACGGAAAGAGGATTGCGAATAACCCAAATCATCTTGAATCGCAGATCCGGACCGAAGTACTCATGGTAGCATTCATTGACATAAGTCGTCTGAAAACAATAACGACCATTGGGCTCATGAGGCACAATACCCGCCAGTATCAATGCTGCGTCCAACTCCCCATGCTTGCTGACATAGTAGTTAACCATCCCATCGCTCTGAGTCAGTACATTCGCCAGAGCCGTCGTACCCGAGCGTTGGCACCCCGAGATGAGAACCGATTCAGGAAACTCTGGCAGCCTCTTCAGAAACGCGCAGCCAAGCGGGCGGACATGTCTATTGAAGCTTTTCCAGCTAGTTATGCGGTCAGCGGATGGGAGTTTGATTACATCATGAGCCATACAAGCCTCTTGGTTTGTCTTTATGCTTGGTGGGGACAGGTATTGTCTTTTTTCGCCGATCGCTCTGAAAGAAAGACGGCATCAGCGGGTGCTTCAGAAGATTTTAGATTCGCGAACGACACATTCAGATCGCGTTTCAAGTAGGTGGGCGAAAACCACATCGACAGTACCACATATCGTGCAGCGCTTTCCAGACATACAGAGCGCACACCCGGACTTTCCGCCACGCGATCAGCGTAGCGATGCACACTATTTCCATGACCCGCGCGCATCCCATTACCCGCCAGCCACGAATGCCGGGCGATCGGCGATGGCAATTCCGGAATCCGTCGCCGCGCCAAGCACTCGAGGCTCTGCCGAAAAGGGCGCATCGCCGAAAGTCTCGGAACGAGATGGATGTGCTAAGGCGCATACCCTCACCAGCGGTCCGGAATCCCTTGTGATCGACGACCAGTGGGTGCGATAGGCTCATCCGACACGAACAGCATCCGTGCGACACGGTGCAGGTTGGCCTGGAATGCAGGAAGCACGCACCAGACGCGACTCTCGGAGCTGAATCGGGTGCAGCCGGGAATGCTAGCACAAGCGCAGTTTTCCGCTGGTGTTGCTTGCGCTGCGAGTCGCAGACGTATGCAGAACAGCCGGGTTCCGCCAGTATCGGCCAGCGTAATCGAACCTGCGAGCGCCAACCTGACAGGAGTCCCGCAAACTGCGGCCCATAGAGGTGATCCGACGCACCATCGTAAAGCACGGCAGCCCCCATCTCGCAGCGGCGAAACCACCGGGCCCCGCCGACGGGTCCTACCGAGACTCAACCGGCCAAGGCCCGGAACGCCGAATCGGCCTGTGCATCCCCAGCGGCTCTCCATCATTTGGCGGCGCGACACACAGCCGCTCTCCGCTTCCGAGCGCGGCAATCGCCACGACGGAACCGTCCTAACTCCCGGTACACAGGAACAAGCGCATGACTTAAGAAAGTCCATTCTTTGAGCTTGGCCATCCAGGCAAGATATAGAGGCCGCGGTGAATTAGGGGCTCCGCCTTCGACCGCAATAATTGGTATGTGTTTTGCTTCGACACTCAGACGGACTGCGCATGAAGCTGTGCTTCGGCTACAGCTTATTGGCAGTTCGACATAACCCGTTAGAATGGGAGACGCTCGAGTCTCGTGTGCAAGGGTGGGCCTGCCAAGGCCGATCCGCAGCGGGGTGGCGTTCGTTCCGGCTCATGACCCTTGATGCAATGCCAATGCATCGTCGCCGGGTAGGTGTTTACCTCGCAAGAGATAAGGAGAACCGTGTGTATTCAAAATCTGCCAAGTCTTTGGTTTTCAAAGCGCTGTCATTGATATTTCTCGGCCTGTCCCTGACTGCCATCGCGGATGGCGCCGCCGCAGCCGACGTCTTCGGCACGATGTCGACTGCCGGCACCGGCACCCGGCCACACTCCGTTCGCGCCGGTGATGTCAATGGCGACGGCAATATGGACATCGTCGTCGCGAACTGCCGCGGCAACAACGTCAGCGTATTGCTCGGGAATGGGAATGGTAGCGTCCGACCGAAGCGGGATTTCAGCGTTGGCCAGTGTCCCAAGACCGCGGAGCTGGGCGACGTGAACGGCGACGGCGCCCTCGATCTCATTACCGCCAACCAGAACTCGCAAAACTTGAGCGTACGGCTCGGCAACGGGGATGGCACGTTCGGAACGACCGCCAGCTACGCGACAGCCGTGCTGAAACCCCATGAAGGCGCGGTCGGCGACGTTAACCGGGATGGCAAGCTCGATCTGGTGATCGTCGGCAACTCTTCCTATGTCGGTGTCCGGCGGGGCCTGGGAAACGGGACCTTCGCGGCCACGGAAAGAACCTACGCGACCGGCAATACCTTGCGCTCTGTCACCATCGCCGATCTGGATAACGACGGGTACAAGGACATCATCACCGGCAACAAAGGGAGTTCCAGCGTCAGTGTGCTGCTCAACAACCGTGCGGGCGGCTTTCGACCGCAAGTCCAATATGCTGCAGGTGGCCCCGTTCATTCCGTCCGGGCTGGAGACCTCAACCACGACGGACTGCTCGACCTCGTAACTGCCAACCACGCCAAAGACACCATCAGCGTGCTGCTTGCTAAATCCCCGGGTACTTACGCAAAAGCGGTGATCTACCCGGCGGGTGTTTTGCCCGTGTCCATTTTCCTGTCCGATGTCGACATGGACGGTAACCTGGATGTCCTGGTGGGGAACGGTAACGACAACTATCCGGAGTTGGTCAACCTCGGTGCGGGCAACGCCGTCAGCGTCTTCCACGGCATAGGAAACGGGACGCTGAGACCCAAGGACGATTATCCCGTGGGCCAGTCTCCCTGGTCGGTCATCGCCGCAGACCTGAACTGTGACGATGCGCCCGATCTACTGGCGGCAAACTACTGGAATGCCAATATCTCGATTGGGCTTAACACGCTGGGCTCGGCAGTGACCTGCCCCTCCGCTCCCTGAGGCGAAGCGCCAGCACACTTCACATGCGGTCGGTCCGTCCGGGTCGCGGGTCATGCGGCCCTGATCCGCGACCTTTGGTCGAGCTGATCGCGT
This sequence comes from Methylotetracoccus oryzae, assembly GCF_006175985.1. Lineage (GTDB taxonomy): Bacteria > Pseudomonadota > Gammaproteobacteria > Methylococcales > Methylococcaceae > Methylotetracoccus > Methylotetracoccus oryzae. The sequence continues at coordinate 40,964 of NZ_SRSH01000013.1, forward strand.
CGCCCACGGGCTCTCCCAGATCCAGGAAAGTGCGCTTCAGCAGAAGGGCTGGCCGTCCATCAATGGGAACTCGTTGGCAGACTCGCGCCGTCGAGATTTTGTTCTCACCGCATCGGACTTCGGTTTCGGCGCTTGGCTCGGCCGCGACCTGTTGCGCCTTTCCGCAGGCAGGCAGCGACAACCCGGTTTCGCCGCTCAGATCAGCCCATTTTCGGCAAACGAATAGGCCTGTCCCTCGCCGATGATGAAGTGGTCCAATACCCGGACGTCGATAAGGCCAAGCGCCTGTTTCAATCGCTGCGTGATGTGCCGGTCGGCCTCGCTGGGTTCGGCGACACCGGACGGATGATTGTGAGCGAAGATCACTGCCGCGCAATTCACGTTCAGGGCTCGCTTGACGACTTCCCGCGGATAGACACTCGCGCCGTCGATGGTCCCGGTAAACAGTTCTTCGTAGAGCAGAACGCGGTGCTGATTGTCCAGGAACAGGCACGCGAACACCTCATGGCCGTATTCCCGCAATCGGGACGCGAGATACTGCCGGGTCGCCTGCGGACTGGTCATGACATCCTCGCGACGCAGAACCTCTTCCAGGTGGCGGCGCCCCATTTCCAGCACGGCCTGCAATTGCGCGTACTTCGCCGCCCCGAGTCCCGGGCTGCAAGCGAAGCGTGGCAAGTCGGCCGCCATCAGGGCACGTAGCGAGCCGTACTCGCTGAGGAGATCGCGCGCGAGATCGACGGCGGTCTTTCCTTTCACGCCGGTGCGCAGGAAAATTGCCAGCAGCTCGGCATCGGACAAGGCGCCCGGCCCCTTGGCCAGCAACTTTTCACGAGGCCGCTCCTCGGAAGGCCATTCAGTGATGCGCATGACCGCCTCGACTCACTCACAGGGAATTGGAACCAAAAGCATAGGCGGGGCCCACGCACCCTGCCACGACTCCCAACCTCCGATGTCCCAAGCAAACCGTCCATTGTGACCACTCTCAAGAATCGACGCATCCTCCTCGGCGTGACCGGTGGTATCGCCGCCTACAAGGCGGCGGAATTGACGCGTTTGTTGTTGCAGCAGGGCGCGACCGTGCGCGTCGTGATGACCAGCGCAGCGACAGACTTCGTGGCGCCGTTGACGTTTCAAGCGCTATCGGGCAATCCGGTGCACGTCGAATTGCTAGATCCGGCAACGGAATCGGCGATGGGCCATATCGAACTGGCGCGCTGGCCCGAATTGATACTGATCGCACCGGCCACCGCCGATTTCATCGCGAAGATGCGCATCGGGCTCGCGGACGATCTGCTGACGACGCTGTGCCTTGCGGCGGAGGGCCGTATCGCGGTGGCACCCGCAATGAACCGCGCGATGTGGGATCATCCCGCGACCCGCGATAATGTGTCGGTGCTCGCGGCACGGGGCGTCGTCTTGCTGGGCCCGGGGTCCGGAGCCCAGGCCTGCGGCGAAACCGGCCCGGGACGCATGCTGGAACCGGCCGAGATCACTGCCGGGGTATCCTGCCTGCTGGCTCGCGGCCGACTCGCGGCCCGGCGGGTCCTGATCAGTGCGGGCCCGACGCGGGAGCCCATCGATCCGGTGCGCTTCATCAGCAACCGCAGTTCCGGCAAGATGGGCTACGCCCTGGCTGAGGCAGCGGGGCGGGCGGGCGCTGCGGTGACCTTGGTCAGCGGACCGACCGTACTGCCGGTTCCGGCAGTAGCCGAGTACGTGCCGGTCGAGACCGCCGCGCAGATGGCCTCAGCAATTCTCGAACGCGCACCAAGCCATGACATTTATATCGGCGCCGCGGCGATCGCCGACTATCGCCCCGTCGTGACCGAGTCGGGAAAGATCAAGAAAGATCAGGAGGCGATGAGCTTGCAACTGACGCGCACGCAGGACGTTCTCGCGACCCTGGGGGGCAGCGGCTCCCGACCCTTCCTGGTCGGCTTCGCAGCTGAAACCGATCGGCTCGAAGAGCACGCGCGCAGCAAACTTGCCGCCAAACACCTCGACATGATTGCAGCGAATTGGGTCGGCGGAACCGCTGGCGGCTTCGACCGTGACGAGAACGCGCTCCATGTCTTCTGGGCGGACGGCGAGCATCATCTGCCCATGGCACCGAAGCAACGCATCGCCGAACAACTGATCGACCTGATTGCCGACCGCTACGATGAAAAAAATTGAGATTAAAGTGCTCGATCAACGTCTGGGCCGCGAGATACCGCTGCCGCACTACGCCACGGATGGGTCCGCCGGACTCGATCTTCGGGCCTGCCTCGATGCTCCGCTGATAATCGAACCCGGCGCCGCAGAGCTAATCCCAACCGGCTTTGCAATCCATATCGACGACTCACATCTGGCCGCCGTCATCCTGCCTCGATCGGGGCTGGGACACCGTCACGGCATTGTGCTGGGCAATCTGGTCGGGCTGATTGACTCGGATTACCAGGGGCAGATCTTCGTTTCGTGCTGGAACCGCGGCAACGACGCCTTCGAGATCGGCATCGGCGAGCGCATCGCCCAGATGGTCTTCGTGCCAATCACTCAGGTTGCATTCGAACAGGTCGAAGACTTCGAGCCGACCGAGCGCGCTCACGGTGGTTTCGGGCATACCGGTCGCCGTTGAGCCCCCCCGCAGCGGAACTTCTGGCGACCCACCGCTGTCTGTGACTTGCAGCGCAGAGTAGCCGGACACTCTCGGCCGTGCACGGCGCTGCCAATCGTCGACGAAACTTACGTCACCCCATTACCCCGGGTCCATTCCGATGAACATCGTGATCGTTATGCTGATCGTCACCGCGGCCCTGATCGTCGCTTCCCTGGCGGGTATCGTTTGGTTCGCGTATCCGCGAGGCGGACTGCGGTTCTCCAAACCCTTCAACCGTACGATCGGACGGTCCGAATGGTAGCAGCGCCCGACCAGTGGCCAGTAACGTTCGGCAACGCCGCATCGCGTTCATGACCCGCGACCCTTCCTGACCGCGGGCCTGGCCCCCGCAAGGGATCAGTCAGCCAACGCTTCCTGGCCATCACTCACTTTCCATCCGAGCGCTTGCAGCGCCTCACGCGCGCGCGGACTTACTCCGCCGGCCAGTTGGACTTCCTTGCCGCGTATATCGCTGAGGCTGGCGATGTGCCTGTCGAGCGCGGACGCGAGCGCCGCGTTCGCATCCGTCCACACCAAATAGTCCGTCGGGAAACAAAACAGAATCGCCCCATTCGCAAGACGCGCCGCGGCGTTCGTACCCACCGGCACGAAGCGTTCAATGCGTCCCTGCTTGGCGTGGAAGTTTGCGTACATCTCCGCTTGACGAGCCCGAAAGAATGCCACCTGGGCACTCCGCGCAAGCACTGCGAACTTGACGAAGTGGCCACGATCGGCGGTGCCGTCCATCCGGGCCAATGCCGCTACCAGCTTTGTCTGCTGGACCGGCGAATACACGGTATTGCCCAGGAACAGATCGGTCGCGTCCGCGGACACGCCCAGTTCGAGGAGCTTTTGGCGATTGGCCTTGCGGAGGTCAGACGGCGGGGTCTGCACCGGAATCCCTTCCAGCCAGTTGCTGGTCTTCGAGGCGGATACGAAAGCGCCAACACCACCGGGGATCGCGGCTGAAACCGCACTTGCAGCAAGTTTGCCACTGTAGCCCCACCAGGCGATCTCTTCGAGGCGCTTCTGCAACAGCGGATTCGTCGAATAAGGATCGACCCGGAACTCTGCCGCATACGCGCGCTTGGTCGACGAAAACCCGATCGCATTCTCGAAGCGGCTGTCCTCGGCATCGCTTGGCGGGTCGCCCATCAGCGCGTCGCCCGCACGCTCGGCGACTTTGCCGAGACCGGTGAAGGCACCCTTCAGGGTTCCGACCGGATTCGTGACCAGCCCTTTCGCTCCCTGCAGCGCATCCTTCCCTCCCTGCTTGGCCTGCCGCGCCAACTGTTCCGTCGTGTCGACCTTCTGCATGGCGGCAAGCGCCCTCATCTCGTCGATGCGGATCCGGAGCTCCGCGGTCGAATCGGCGGTTACCCGACCGAACTTCGATTCGACCGTGTAGTGATTCATGGTGCCGTCATTCCTGACCTTGGCAGCCAGATGATGATAGGGCCCTTTGACCAGGTTAGCCGGAAGAATGCGCGCAGCATCGAAAGTCGGCGGAAGTTCGTAAGTCTCCGCAAAAACCCCCGACGCACCGACAGACAAGATGATGCTGACCAGCGCGATGCTCCGGCGGCTGCCCCAACGATGTCCCATTCTTCTTCTCCTCAATACAGTCCCGTCAGCCCCGCAGGCGCAGCGGCCAAGATTTTCCAAGATCGCTTGTCGGCCACCTTGCCGGCCCATGATATCCAATTTCTCGCAGACGCTCGCGCGTGAGTGTGCGCGGATCATCGAGGGGGCGCACGGGAAATCGCGACATGGCTTGACACCCTGTTCCCTACCTACCGCTTTGCAGTGCACACGGGAGCGGCTTTTGCCGCGAAAGCTGCGGCATAGTACACATGCCGCGCCGATACCAGACGCCTCAACGTGCCGCCGGCCCTGCCTGTCCGTGACTGGCCCAACATTTGCATTAGCGCATACGAGGGCTCACATCGGCCACGATCGCGCCCTCGGATTTACCTGGAGTACCAAATTCATCAAGGAGACACCGTATGAACTTCCCCCTTCGCCGCACTTTGGCCGTACTGCTGACCGGCTCTGCCGCGACGCTGGCGGCGACCAGCGCCAGCGCGATCAGCGTCACAGATCTAGGAACGATGTCGGGTGAGATATCCACCTCTGCGACCGTACCACAATACGCCTGGGACGGCTGGAACGGTCTCACGGCGAATCTGGGCTGGGCCCACAACTCGCAGTGGTACACCTTCACACTGGAAGGGCGGACCACTGTCCAGATCACGATGTCGTCCGCGGACGCCAACATGTACCCCGCATTCAGCGTCTGGCAGACAAACGGAAATTTCAACGGCAACAACCATTTGAACCACGCCTATAATCAGGTCTCGCTGAGCAAGTCGAGCAAATGGCTGAAGCCGACACCGCCCAATACAGACGGGGCGACCGCGTTCATCGGCTACGCCAACGCGGGCACCAATTTCACCAATGGCGACGGTGCGCATGTGGGGAGGGGTAGTTCGGGAATTTCCAGCCGCAATGGCAATGCTTCACGCCTTGCCGTTACCCTGGCTGCAGGGCAATATCTGATAGCAGCAGGCGGCAGCTGCAACGCAGCAAACTGCGGCAGCCCGTCACCTAAACCTTTCACGCTCAAGTTCCAGAAGCTTCCCTTCAAGCCCTAGGCTTACCACGTCAGAACCGCGTGCGGGGCCGGCGCTGAACCGCTTCGGCTTAGCGGTCGGCCGTTCACCGCTGGCCCCGCTCCCCAGACCCGGCGAGGAGCCTCGCTGCCACCTCCGCCGCGCTCGGCCGAACAGGCGCGGCTGACACCTGTCTTGGCGACGGCAACACTCGGACCAAACAGCACCTCGTGTGGTCGTTTCCGGTGTGAGCAACGATACTTCGGGTACACCGCCCGACCCATACGCCCATCAGAAGGTAATCCCGGGCTGAAGCAGGCGGTGGAGAAGTTCGAGACCGAGCGGCTTTTTCGTTTCTCGACCCATGCGGCGTGGCGCCTTCGGCAGGAGATCGAGGCAAAAGGCTAGTACTTTGCCCCGCCCTCGACCCGCTGACGGGGCGGATCGCCACCGCCGTTACCCGCGCCGTTGAGCCCCGGCGGCATCTTGAACCAACGATAACCATTCTGGCGAGATCGTGACCGGTGTCGAACAGCACGTTCATGACCCGAGTGTCGAACTCGTCGGAGCGATTCGTGTCCAGCGAGTCCGGGATAAAGGCCAGATTGAAATCGAGACCATCGGTCAGCGCCGTCGCATAGATCCGGTAAAGGTCCCCGAGACCCTGCGCCTTGATCAGTGACGACACCGAACGCGGCGCAATATCGCGTATCAGCGGTGTGATCTCGTCCCAACTCGGCTTCAGACGCGAGTTGCGCAGCACGAAGACGCGAAAGCTCCGCCGCGGTCGTGACACGCCCAGTTCCTTTCTGGCCGATGCCATGTCCAGCATCGGACCGTACAGAAATACCTGATTGGCGACGCCACCGTCGACATGCATCTCGTCGTAGCGACGGCCATTGGCTTCGGCCTCGATGTAGGCCGGCGGAAAGGCCACCGGAACCGCCGCCGAGGCGATCATGATCTTGCGAAACAAGGCCGCCGCATCCGGATGGCCCGATGCGGCAATCGCGCCCATGTTCCAGACCACCGGCCGCTGCGCGTCCAGCGCCGTGGTGCCGATGTAGAGGCGACGGCCCTTCCGATGTTCGGCGGCGATATCTTTAAGCATCGCGTCGTTGACGTACTCTGCGGTCAGCTTCGCCAGCGGATCGTTCAGGCTGATCGAATCACCGCGCAGCCAGCTGAAGAAGGATTTTAATTTCAGGATGTCCTGCGACGATATCGTCGTGTAGACCTTCTTGAGTTGCTCGTCGTAGGCTGGCCCCAGGAACGCGAAGGGCGCCGTCAGCGCACCGGTACTGACGCCGGTCACCATCTTGAAGCTCGGCCGGTTGCCGGCCTGAGTCCAGCCATAGAGCAGCCCGGCGCCGAAAGCCCCGTCCCCTCCGCCGCCGGAAATGGCGAGAATGCTGACGGTATCGCCCTCCCTGAACAAACCGCTCCGCTGCTCCTGTCGGACCGATTCGACGATATCGGCCTGGAACACGGAGCTGAAGGCATCGCCCCAAACACGAACGTCGGGCATGCCCGGCACCTGCACCTGGGGTTCCACTGCAGCCGGCGGCGCATGCCGCGGACGCAGTGCACCGCACCCGCCGAACGTCGCTACCAGCGCCGCCAGAGTCAGCACGCGCACCGCAAGCCGACGCGGTGTCTTTGTCGGTGTCATGGGGTCAATCCGATCGAATTGGAGAGGGAAATTACCGGGTGCTGCGGGGTTGAACCGCCGGACGCAAGTGCCATGCGGGCGCGATCACTCTAGCGCCCGAATGCTGCACGAACATGTCGATGGGGGGCATCGGGTCGCGCATTGCGAGCCACCGCACTCACGGCGCATGCGGCAGGCTCTCCGGATTGCCGCTTGCGCGTGACGCAAGGGGCCTATGGCGGTGGGCGGGCAACGGGTATAGTTTCGCCCGTCCTACGACTTGGGACCCCGATCGAAAGCCAGGTCGGCATGTGACCGCCCAAGTTCATTGGACAAGCCGAACGTGTACACCAGGCCGATCAGCAGGTCGCCGAGACCGAGCAGCGCTGCAAGGACCCCGATGTCGCCCAACAGGCCCGCCGGGATCAATACGAGCGCCGCCACATAACGCAACGGCGCCTCCCAGTAGACAAACGACGCACGGGCCGGCAGGTCGCGGGCGCTCAGGATCAGAACCGCGCTGGTGAACGCCAGAAAGCCGGCAATCAACCAGCCCCAAACGGGTGAGCAGATGTTCAGGCCCAGCGCACGATAGACCGGTGGGCACAGCAGGATACCGGCGAGGCCGGCGTTGTAGACGCCGGACCAGAAGACGAATTGCGACATACGGAAAGGCATGGACGAACTCCGGATGCGAACAAAAGGCGGGACCCGGCTACCGACCGCCCGGTCCCGCCGCGCGTTACTGGCCGGGCGGCGCCTTCAGCTGCTCCAGCACCTGGTCGATGGTAAAGCTGGCCGCCTTCTGGCGGGGCGGGTACTCCTTGAAGGTCTGCAGGAACCGGCCCACGTAATCGGCGGCCGGCAGCAGCAGGTAGGCGTGGTCCAGATACCAGTCCCAATAGGTGTTCGACGTAACCGTGGCTCGCTCGTAGGGGTCCGTCCGCAGGTTGTACAACCACGGAATACGTGTCTTCACGAACGGTTCGCCCCAAACCGCGAGTGTGCCGGCACCGCGCTGCTGGGCAAATACAACCTTCCAGTTGTCGTAGCGAAGACCCGTCAGATCGCCGTCGTCGGAGAAATAGAAGAACTCCTGCCGCGGACTCTTTGGGACCTGCCCGGTCAGGTAGGGCACGAGGTTGTAACCGTCGAGGTGCACTTTATAGGTCTTGGCGCCAGCCTTATAGCCCTTCAGCAGCTTTTCCTTGATGTCAGGCACTCCGGCAGCGGCCAGCAGCGTCGGAGCCCAGTCCAGATGCGAGACGACGTCGTTGGAAACGGTCCCCGGCTTGATCTTGCCCGGCCAGCGCACCATCGCCGGCACGCGGTACGCGCCTTCCCAGTTGGTGTTCTTCTCGCTGCGGAACGGAGTGGTCGCCCCGTCCGGCCAGGTGTTGGCGTGCGGCCCATTATCGGTGCTGTACATGACGATCGTGTTGTCGCCCAAGCCCAATTCGTCGATCTTCGAGAGCACGGTACCGACGTTCTTGTCATGATCGATCATGACGTCGTGGTATTCGCTCTGCCAGCGGCCGGATTGCCCGCGGCTCTCCGGTTTCACGTGCGTGCGAAAGTGCATGTGCGTGAAGTTGACCCAGACGAACATCGGTTTTCCGGCCTTGGCCTGCTTGTCGATGAATTCGGCGGCCCGGGCGGCCACGTCGTCGTCGATGGTCTCCATACGCTTCCTGGTCAGGGGCCCGGTGTCCTCGATCCTGCCGTCGGCGAAGCTGTGGATCACGCCGCGCGGGCCGAATCGCTTGCGGAAATCGGGAAAATCCGATTCCTTCGGGTAATCCGCCAGTTCCGGCTCCTCCTCGGCATTCAGGTGGTAAAGGTTGCCGTAGAACTCATCGAAACCGTGATTGGTGGGCAGAAATTCGTCCTTGTCGCCGAGATGGTTTTTGCCGAACTGGCCCGTTGCGTAGCCCTGCGCCTTCAGCAGTTCGGCAATGGTGGCGTCCTCCTTGCGCAGGCCGGTGTCAGCTCCTGGCATACCGACCTTGCTGAGACCGGTGCGAAAGACGCTCTGACCGGTGATGAAAGCGGAGCGGCCGGCGGTGCAGCTCTGTTCCGCATAATAGTCCGTGAAGGTGATGCCTTCGTTGGCGATGCGGTCGATGTTGGGCGTGCGATAACCCATCATGCCCTTGGTGTAGGTGCTGATGTTCGACTGCCCAACGTCATCACCCCAGATGATCACGATGTTGGGTTTATCCGTCGCCGCGAAGCTCGAGGCAGCCAACAACGAACCGGTAGCGAACATCGCCACCACGGACAGGAAACGTGGAACCATACGAACTCCCTCAATTCTTTCCGGAGGAAACCAGACATCCCAGGCCGCTCAAGGAACCCCACAGGGTCCTGATGATCATCGCCAAGCAGTCACCGGGCCCCATCATACACAGACGAACACCGCTGAGTGCAAGCTTCCGCTTCACGTTGTCCGGCGTGACCAGGAAGCCCATGTACTGCAAGAACCGCGCGGCCGTCGCGAACCGCGCACCCCTCATCGGCAAGCCGTCCCTGACCCCTGCTTCGCCAGCGACCGGAGAACCGATCTGTGGCATATGGGGCCGTCGCGCTGTGAGTGACGGCTGTGCCGGCGTAGAATGTCGGCCCGAGACATAACCCTTACCTGCCGCATGAAACCCCTGCGATTCGGCTGTTTCGACGATACCGCGTCGGTGCACGCACGGCGTTCCTGCTGATGAAGTGTCTGGTCGTTTCCGATCTGCACTACACGCTGAAGCAGTTCGACTGGGTGTTGCAGGCGGCCGAGAAATTCGACCTGGTAGTCATCGCCGGCGACCATCTGGATATCTCGTCCACCGTCGCGCTTCCCGCCCAGGTCACCGTGATTCTGACCTACCTCAAGCGGCTGCAGTCCAAGACTCGGGTGATCGTATGCTCGGGAAATCACGACCTCGACGCACGCAACGGCGATGGGGAAAAGTTTGCCAAATGGATACAGAGAGCGCGGCACAGCGGTGTGCCGACGGACAACGACTGTGTGATCGTGCAGGATGCGCTGTTTACCATCTGCCCCTGGTGGGACGGCCCCGAAAGCCGGGCCCGCGTCGAGGTACAGCTCGAGCGCGATGCCGAAAAGCCGAAAGACCGCTGGATCTGGGTTTACCACGCCCCTCCCGATGAGTCACCGACCAGTTGGGGAGGACAGAAACATTTCGGCGACCGACAACTCGTCGAATGGATCGCGCGTCACCAACCGGACATGGTCATCACGGGCCATATCCACCAGTCACCATTCCGCCAGGGCGGATCGTGGGTGGACCGTCTGGGACTGACCTGGGTGTTCAATCCCGGCCGGCAGATCGGCCCATGCCCTACCCATATCGTCATCGATACCGAGGCAAAGACGGCGCTTTGGTTTTCTCTGGCCGGAGCCGAGATCGTGCCACTCAGCCGGCCACTGACGCGTCCCATACCGGAACTGACCGAACTCCCCGACTGGCTCAGATAGTCGCGTCGGGGTAGCGATCGGAGCCGGGCGAGGCGTCCTCGACGGATTCATGCAGCAGGCTCTCGAGCACCTCGTTGACCATGCCCAGGTGATCCTCGCGGTCCTCGAACTGGTTCTTCAGGTCAACCAGGTAAGTCGTGATGCTGTTCAGTTTCCGCGCCAGCAGCTTGGCCAATTGAAAACTCAGGTCGGGATTACCCTGCAGGAAAGCCTCGGCGTTCTCGACGACATACGTCCGGGTGGGCACCGTGGCCCGGACCGTAGCGGTGTGCGGGACATCCAGCAACACGGCCAACTCGCCGAACATCGCACCGGGCTCCGACTGGGTATTGACCTGGGTCGGGCCTTTCAGGACCTCGATTTCGCCATCGATCAGCACGTACAAGACCTTGTCGGCGCCTCCTTCCACCAACAAAATCTCCCCTGCAGCAAATCGCCGTTCCGGCAGACCACCGCAAAACTTCAGCAAAGACTGCATCGCGTCGACCTCGAACCCCATCAATTGTCTTTGGTGTGTCGCCCATTGGCCGCCGTTTGCGTCACCCAGGCGGCCCAGACTTGCGGCGAGCACACTCGAAAGCCGCGGCGCGAATGCAGCGGACCGGGCACAGAATCGGCGGTGCGCACGCAGGTGCCAGGTTTGTGCTGAATCGCAAGCAGACGGGCCCAGGGTCGCGCTTCGCCCACCCGGGCGACGGCATCGCTAGCCGTAGCGAGTTCGCGCGACGCGGGGTGCGCCGGCTGCGCGGCTGGCCTTGCCACCATCGCAAGCCAATCACTGCTGTGAATCAGAGCGTAGGTCCGGCATCGCCTACTGTCAAACGGTCCATCGGGAGTCTGGGCCGACTGATCAAGACCCGCCATGGCACGCCCACGCTTCATCCGCAGCGTGACGGGGCCATGGCGGACGACACCTCCGACCCGGGTCGGCTCGCACTGCCTTGATCCGCCCCGGCCCGAGCCAAGGGCACCGTCTTCCGACCACGCAGCCAGCTGCAAGGCGGCGGAATCCCACTCCCCTCCTCCCCGTCCACCTACGCGCGCCCAGTTCGAGAGATGCGGCAGGTCGCGCCGGACAGGAGCACGTCGTCAAGCGTGACGAATCCGGACAAGACTGTATCTAAATCACTGCTTTTACGGCAAATATTTACGTATTTCCGGGTTGTCATCGCTCGCTATCATGCCCAGGCCGAAACAGCGCCTTGACTTCCGACAACCCAACCTGAAGGTGATTTCCATGACGCCACGCATACGTCCGGCCCTTATGTTTGCGGCCGCGATGGCCGGTCTGCTAACCGCTCACTCGGCGCACGCGATCAGCTGGTTCGATTCGAGTTCGACGCCATCGGTCGCCATTACCAGCAACGATTTCCACGCCGCAACCCAGTTGCGCAGGGTGACCGTTGTCTGTCCGAAGGCTGGGAACATCGTTGCGAACGCGACCTCTCAGTTCGGGTTCTGGCCCGCCGTGGGCGGCTGGACCTACGTCGGAATAGGGTTCAGCATCGCAATCAACGACGCATCGCCGACCGCGATGCATAGCAACTCGGCCCACTACGTGGCTGCCTGGACCGACGGAATGTCTGAATCGGGTGCAACGCAACGCATTGCTCCCTGTACCGCCGGACAGACCATGGACGTTTATTTCATGGGCTACCTGCAGAACACGGAAACCGGCGCTACCGCGTTCAATCCGACACTGGTCGTGCAGTTCTTCGACACCCGTATCTAAACTGCCGGTTCCCAGCGAGCGCCGCGGGCCGCAAAGGGCCGCGGCATTCGGCCGGACCGTGAACACAGGCTTCCTTCCGATGAGCGGAACGGCCGTCTACACCCGATGGCTCCAGACAGGGTCCTACAACGGGACCGAAGACAGGCGAGCGGCATCCCGCCGGGACGAGCAGGCCTCTGCGACACAGCGCCAGGCGGCGGTGCCACACTTGAGCGTTGGGCAGGGGGCGCCGGCAGCGCCCCTAACCCGGCAGGATACCGCCAAGCCCTGGATTGAATTCCTTGTCGTCGACCAGAACCTGAAAGTTCTTTACCACTCGACCCTGTTCGAGAACGATGAGCCGATCCGCCGAACGGATGGTTTCCGGGCGGTGCGCGACGATGATGCGGGTCACATCCGTCGCGCGGATGGCGGCATTGACCGCCCGCTCGCAACCCAGGTCAAGATGGCTGGTGGCTTCATCCAGCAGCAAGATGCCGGGCCGATGGTATAAGGCGCGCGCGATCAGCACCCGCTGCTTCTGCCCACCCGACAAAACCGTACCCATGTCGCCGATCAAGGTGTTGAACTTCATGGGCATCGCCTGGATGTCCTCGAAAATCGCCGCGAGCTTCGCGCACTCCTCAATGCGATCGGAATCGGCGTTGCCTGCGAAAAAGCTGATGTTATCGGCGATGGAACCGGCGAACAGCTGATCTTCCTGCATCACGACACCAATCATGGAGCGGTAGTTCTCGACCCCAAGGCGGGTCAGGGTCTCGCCATTGATCAGGACCTCACCGCGCTCGGCCCGCACCAGGCTCGCGAGTATCTTCAGCAAGGTCGTCTTGCCGCATCCGGACGCCCCGACAACCGCCACGAATTCGCCCGGATCGACGCGAAAGTCCACCCCGTCCAACACCCAGCGGTCATTCTCGCTGTACCTGAACCGCACGCCGCGCACCTCGACGGCCGCGGGCGCCTGATCGTCACGCCGGACCGGCGTCAAACCCCGTGTCTCTGGGGGCGTCAAGGCAATATCGGCGAGACGCTCGGCGTGCAACCCGAGCATCCGCAGGTCGACCGCCTTGTTGATCAGTTCGCTGACTCGGCTCAGAAACTGCTCCTTGTACGCGATAAACGCGAGCAACATGCCCACGGAGAGCGCGTTCTCTAGAATGCGTTCCGCCCCGAGCCAGACCACCAGAATCGTCAGCCCGCCCAGCAACAGTTGATGGGCCGTGCGAAACACAAACTGAAGCTTCTGCATCGTCAGTTCGCGGTTGACCGTCTCCACCAGAAGATTGAGCCAGCGCGTTTGGCGAAGCTCCTGAGCGTTGAACAACTTGATCGCGGTAATCCCGCGCAAGGTCTCAAGAAAGTGGCTGTCGCGCCGTGCGGCCCAGACGATCGCTTCGGCCGACGCTTCGCGCAGCGGCAGAAACGATACCCACCGCAAGAGGCCATAGAGAACGGCCCCCAGCAACACAACGGCCGCCAGTGGCGGCGAAAAGACGAACATGATGGCCAGGGTCAGACTGGCCATGACACCATCCAGCACGGCTTCCACCAGTTCCGTTGTGATCGCCTCCAGAATGACTTCCTGTGAACCGAAGCGCGACATGACGTCCCCCAGGTATCGGGTCTGGAAGTACGCTGCCGGCAGGTTGACGAGATGGGAGAAGAGATTCGCGCGACCCTGCACCTTCAGCGATGCGCTCAGCACCATCACCATCCAGCCACGCATGGCGCCGACCGCCGTCTGCAACACGAGCAGCATCGCAAAACCCAGGGCCAGCGTGATCAGCAGATCGCGATCGGCAGTGACCAGCGCATGATCGACGACCCACTGCATGAAGAGCGGGCCGGCGATCGCAAAAACTTCGATGGCCAGTGCGAGTCCCAGCAGTTGGGCCAGCGAGCGCTTCAAGCCGACCACGCGTCCGAGCAACGCGCGAACCCGGACACGCGCCGGGGCCTCACATGGCGCGAAACCGCCCGTGGGAGCCAGCTCCAGTGCCACCCCGGTGAAGCTCTTTGAAACCTGCGGCATTTTGAGCCGGCGAACCCCCATCGCAGGATCATGTATCACCACGCCGTCACGGCCGACCTCCGTCAGCAGGACGAAATGGTTCAGGTCCCAGTGCAGGATGCATGGCGCAGTCAGCAGCGAGAGCTCGTCGAGTTCCACCCGGACGGGCCGGGCCGCCAAGCCGATCTGGGCGGCGATCCGGATCAGATCCTGCAGCGTCGAGCCCTTCAGCGATACGCCGAAGCGGCGCCGCAAGTCTGCCAGGTCCGTGCGATGGCCGTGATGGTGCAGCAGCATGACGAGGCAGGCGAGCCCGCACTCAGCCGCTTCGGTCTGCAGCACCATCGGGACGCGGGCGTTATGCCACCCCAGGGCAAGCGCATCCAGGGCCTTCATCCGTGCAGATTTCCCGTCAACGTGTACAGCGGATCGAGCATCCATTCAAACAGTCGCCGCTGCTCGATCACGACGCTGGCTTCAACCTGCATGCCCGGCTGCAGCGGTACTGGCTTGCCGTAGGCACTGACCGTCTGGCGCGCGAGCCTGACCGTCACCCGATACACAGGTTCCTTGGCTTCGAGGACGCTGGCAAGGCCGGACAACTGCGGCGGCAGTTCACCCGGACTCAGCGCCGAGCGGGACACGTGCTCTACATGCCCCTCGTATTGACCGAACTTCTGGTACGGGTACGCCTGATAGCGCAGCAGCACGCGCTGCCCGGCCCTCAGAAAACCGACGGAGCGGCTGGGACTGAACAGATGGGCTTCCAGGGTCGAGTCCTCAGGCAGAATGCTCAGCAGTGGCGCGGTTACGTTCGCGCCGCCCCCCAACTCGGCCTGGATGGCCGTCACGGTTCCGTCCTGCGGCGCCTGAATCACCAACTGGCGGCGCGATTCGGCTTCGGCAAGGCTTTGCTCCAATTCGGCGATGTTCCGATCGATCTGCGCGAGCTGCGTGTGGCCATTGAGCGGCAACTGCTGCAGTTCGCTCCGCAACGTGACCAAATCCCGTTTCGTGTTGGTCAGGCTCCGCTCGAGGTCTCGCAGCTTGAGTGCCTGGTCGAGCCGTCCCTCCTCTCTCTCCTGCAGTTGCTGCACCGATACGAAGCCTCGCTCGATCAACTGCCGGAACCGGGCCGACGACTGCTCCGCAAGAGCCAGCCGTTCCTGCTGCAGTTCGATCTCGCGTTCCAGGTGCTCGCGCTCACGTTCCAGCGCCGCGATGCGCTCCGACAATGCGGAAGCGCGCTGGGCATGGAGTTTTTTCTGGACTTCCAACTCCGCTTTCAGGCTGTCCCGACGCGCGAGCAACTGGCGGGCAACCTCCTGCTGGGTAGCCCCACGCGTGACACTCAGCAATTCGGTGGAGACCACGGCTAAAGGCGCCCCTTTCCGCACCCGGCTGCCCTCACGCACCCGCAACTCGGACACGACACCCGCCTGCGGCGCGAAAACCCGGACCATACCCTGCTGCGGCACGAGCCATCCATTGATCTGAGCCTTACGGGTGTACTGGCCAAAGAGCAGCAAACTCAGCACAGCTCCGCCCGCCAGGATGGCGAAGACGAAAAACAGTCGATGGGACAACCGGGGGGCTAGCAGCACCGTTCCCAGCCACTGCGCCTGACTCTCCGCGAGCACTTCAGGGCGAAAAAGCGATTGGTTCATGGCAGCGCATCCGAAAAAGGGACTATCGGGCAGCACGACCAAAAGCCAGGGCCCGGCTCAGCCGGCTCAGGAAGACAACCATTACGACCACTACCCAGTCCGCACGGCCGTCTGCCCGGGCAGCCGAGTGTTCCTAGCCAGAGCCGTTGGAAGCGGGCGCCTCGGCGGGGCTCTGCGACGTCTCCATCCGGTTAATCCGGTGTCGACCCCGGCCGACATACACCCGAATCCTCGGCGGCCGGCGCATGACCGCCAAGTCAACGCAAAAGAGGCCGCCCCGACGCCTCGCCGGGACGACCTCGACCTCCACGTAGCAGCCTCTCCCGATGGCCGAAGCCGCACTCATCGCTGGTGCGCACGCATCCGTGCCGTCTTCCCTGTGTGGCTTATGTGTCCCGCTCCCTGCGTGGAAGTCCCCACATCATTACAGCGCTCTAGTACTTGCAATACTTCGGGTGCTTGGGGTGATGGTCATGCTTTGGATATTTCGGGTGCTTGGGGTGATGGTAATCCTTATGCTTCGGGGGATCGTAGTATCCGCCACCCTTTCCGCCGCCGGAAACCAACTCCATTTCCTCTACCTTTAGCTCGCGCATGACTTTTCTCCGTGATAAACAACAAGAAACCTGGACGGCTACAGGTGTCGAGACTTGTCTTGATAAACCCTCCGCCCAGCGCTATCTGATCGCATAAAGCGACATTGCGCCCCCCATTGAGCCACCGCTAGGCAGGCAATGGCGGCAAAGATAGGTTAACAAAAGAAACGCCCCGTCAAATCGGGATGACTACCTATATCTATGGAGTTACTCATACGATAAATTTCCGTAACAACGTATGTCAGCTGGATATATTAGAGAGATTAAATACGAGAAATGAGTGCTGCGACGCGTAGCCGTCAAAAACATAAAGCTAGATCATTGGCAGAATATCGGCACTCGGCAGAAAATTTAAACTCACACCAAGAAACACGTATAGAGAGATATGAATGGATGCGGCAACACAATGCCAGAAACGAGCTCGGGCAGAATAACCTAACCAGCCATGTGGTATTATTGGCGTGTCAGTATCAATCAGGAGGCAATCCTTGAGCCTATCAGCCTAAAGCGGCTGGCTTCTCCGTCACGTGCTTGCCTTGTCCTGCAACGCTGAATCGCTCAGCAAGCCGACTGAAGCGTCCTGCTCCGCCTGAAGGCTCTCTCGATAACGGGCATAAGCAAGCGAATCGTATACATGATCCAGAGACGGAACCCAACTCATCTCGCGCCCCCCGAGTTTTCGCTTGAATTCGCTGAAACTGGTCCAGCCACTCTCTGCCTCATGCCGCGGAGAAATGCCAAACAAATCATAGATCTCGCAACCACGAGCCTTCGCTTCCCGCATGATGTGGAAGTGCAAGAGATAAGGCGCCATCACGTTGCGCTGGGTCGCCCGGGAGGCACCGTACAGATAGGTCGCCACGTTGCCAAAGATGATCACGACCGCTGCTGCCAACCGGATGCCCTGGTACTCGGCAAAATAGACGCCACCCTGTCCCGTTCGCGCCAGCAAAGGAATCAATCTCTGGTAGTAATCCGACCCTTGCCCCTTGATTCCCTTTCTTTCACACATCTCGGTCTGCATTTCGCAGAAATCGATGACCCCTTGTTCCGATGCGTCCTCAACGATCACCACGCCATGCTTTCGCGCAACCGCCACGTTGTAGCGACCTTTCGGCTTCATCTGCGCGAGGATGTCCGTGTCACTGTGCGTCAGGTCAATCAACAGGGTATCGCGGGGGACGTGAAAATACTCGCCCACCTCCCGAAAGCCATGCACGAAAGTCGGGAGACTTTCCCAGGGCGGCTCTATCCTGAGGTGACTCACCACGGAACTGTCATGCCTTCGCTTTTCATCGATGAAATCCATGAACGCCTGGAAAGCCTGCGCCTGATCGGCAATCGAGTCGGCCTGCATCAAGACCGGCCCTTCTGGCACGAAGTAGAAGCAGCTCTCCGCGTCATAGGCCCATCGCCAGATGGTCGCACCGCCGACGATAGTTCCCCGGTCCCGAAGCACCATGCCGAAGTGATCCCATCCCGCCGATACCATGAAATCCGACCACCACGACGACTGCATGAACCCGGCACAAGGCTCCCAGGCAACGAAGTCATCCCAGCTCTGCTTCCGCTTCGCGCAGTCGTCAACCACTTCGCAAGTTCCCATCCACTAAACCAATGCAGATCGACCGCTTTGCCGCCAAGTATGGGCAACGGACGCCATGGGGTCTTCAAACAACACAAAGATCTTCCACCGTACGGATTTGCCGAGGTGTGTGACACGGCCGCTGGGCTACCGCCCGCGGAGCGCTTTGCCCCGGCTGGTGCCCCAACGCGGATCTGCGGGCGAACGATGCCGCGCGTCGTGTCAGGGGGATCAACGTAGACCAAAACTATCGCGTGTTGAATCCGTACGCTTACCTAGCGCTTTTGTAGGAACCCGATACCCCTCCGGGCCATCGCTGGGTAAGCCGACCGCTCTGGTCCGCTTCGCAGTGATTGCACCGTGCCGCGCCAGGCCGGCCGGTGACTCCCATCAGATGACCGTGGGGAAAAAAAAGAGGGGCCAGTACCACACTGTGGCAGCGGCTCGGTCCGCGCCGATCATGCCCCGCAAGCGCTGACCCAAAGGCTGTGCCAACGCCAAGAATTCGATAAGCTCCGGGATTACCTCCCTGCCTTGGCAGGCCCTACCCTGCGCCGTTGTCCAGACACAATTACGGGCCCCACTCCTCATGCTGCAGATTTACTGGCTTTACGACCTGCCGAACTGGCTGCTCTGTTTGCTGATCCTGGTCCTGTTCACCGGGGGCTCGATCCTCGGCCAACGGGTGTCTCGACGGTTTGTGCGGCGCTTCTTTTCCCAAGCGCTCGAAGACCACAATGAAGCCGTGGGCGCGATCATAGGGTCATACGGGGTGTTCTACGGCATCACACTCGGGCTGATTGCCGTCGCCACCTGGGACAACTTCGACGCATCGGAGGATCTGATCATGCATGAGGCGTCGGCGCTGTCGGCCCTTGACCGCGATGTGTCCGCGCTGCCGGAACCGGCATCCGGGGAACTGCGGGCGCTGCTCCGCGACTATCTCGATTTCGTGATCGATCGCGCCTGGCCCGAACACCGCAAGGGCCGCGTGCCCGTCGACGCGGACAGCCGCATCAACGCTTTCCAGAAGCGCCTCGTTGAGTTTGAGCCGCGGACGGAACGTGAGTCGGTGCTGTTTGCCGAGGCCATCGAGCAGTTCAATGTCATGTTTGAACTGCGCAGAGACCGGATCTCCAGTATCGGCAATGGACTCCCACCCATCCTCTGGGGCATTGTGCTGGCCGGCGCGATTCTGAACATGATCCTGCTTTACGTGCTGCGCATCGAACCCTTACGAACGCACATGCTGCTGATTGGGCTGGTGGCAACCTTTATCGGCCTGATGATCTTCTTCATCGTGGCGATGGATCACCCTTTCGTCGGCGAGCTCAGTATCGAGCCGACCGCGTTCGAAGCACTGAGGCAAGGGCAAATGTCGAGACTGCCCGGCAGCCCGTGACCGGACATCAAGAGGCCAAGCGCCCCGACTCGCGCAGTGCACAGGGAAGTCAAGGGATGGCCGACAGGGCGCTGTGGGGTGCGGTGGGGGAGACGGCGGGGCCCCGTCCACAGGCTCAGGAAAAACGGCAAGCGAATCGGCCCCGCAAACCGGCATAGCGCGATCACGGGACCTCATCGATGGCTTCGACCCGACCCTATCAATGGGTGAGCTTCCCTGCACCCTGTCTCCAGCGGACCAGCCGGGCGAGTCGCGCACCCGGCTGGGACAAGGTCTGGGCCAAAGCGAAACTTATACGGCTCCCTGCCGTGACGCAGAGCGCAGCGTCCCCTACGGGGCCACCGGCAGCGGCAGAATCGGCGCCTTGCGGATGTCGAGCGAGTAGTTGAAGCCATGCGGTCCCGGGCCACCCGTGCCGCAATCAGCCGCGTTGCAGCTGCCACCCAGAACGATCAGGTACTGACCGGGCTTGAGCGTCTTCGAGAAGGCCGCCGTCGAGCCGGGCTCGACCACGGACAGCGTCGGCGTGCCCTTCTTCACGGCTTGCCCGTCGCAGTTCGTGAACGGAATCCCGGAGTTGGCATAACCCACGAAGGCCGTTGCCCCGTCGCCACCCGGAGTCTGCGGCTTCAGGAAGCTGCTGGTCCCCTCCAGGCTGATCTGGTTGTAGTCGTGCGAGAGGTGATTGGAGCCGACAAAGCTGCCATTGGTCTGCCAAACGGAGAAAGCCGGATGCATCGTGTCCGATCCCGTGCCCATCGTAATCTGTACGGTGGCATTCCACGGCACCGTGAACGTATACCACTTGCTGTTGTGGGCCCAACCACAGTCCGGGGTGATACCGTTCTGACCGTCCCACGCGTACACCGGAGCCGTACCGGTCAGTGCAATCGAACCGTTCTTTGCGGCGGGCACGGAGCCCAGGTCGGTGACGCTGATCGCATTCGCGGCACCGGAAGCCAGGGCCGAACCGGCCATCAAGGCGGCAATCGTCGTTCGCAGATTGAATTTCATAAGCTTGATCTCGTGTGTCTTGGCTAAATGGAGTTTCCGTGTCGGATCGACAGCGGATGTGCCCGGCGTGGAGCTCCGGCACAACGGTCAGACGATCCGTGATTTACGTCCACAATAAACGTGCCATGAGCAGAGCCCTTTGGCTCCGCGCCATCCATTTCAAGCAGGTTCTTATCTGATTCGGGAAATACCCTAGTACTGAGTGAAATCACGAACTTATTCACGGGACTGAAACGGCAAAGCCATATCGCACGACGCGGGTTCGCGCGCAGCCGCTCCTGGCGGAAAACTGGGTGAGGATGGATGTCGGAATGGGCTACGGCTCCCGGCCGCAGCAAGGCCATTCTGGCGTGACCTGATCTGTGCGACGCCCCGTCATCACGCGTGATGACGACGATCTATCAGTGGAACCATCGCAAAAAAAGGATGGTCGCTCGGCGCGGGTTGGCTGTTACCCCCGGCCTCGGCGCCCCGACCGACACATCACGGTAGGTCAGCCGGGCCGGCTACGCATCAGCCGCGAACTCCGCCTCGACCGCTCCGTCGCTGAGAGAGCGTTCAACGGAGGCCGTGAGACGACGGATCTCGGCAAGTTCGTCCAGCTGCGCGCGGGCTGCGTCCCGCGCGGTGGTCAGAGCGGCAATCTCGGTATCGAGGGCTTCGGCACGCTCGTGCACCTTGCGGTACATGTCGACACGGCCCTCGATCGAAAGCCTGCGCTCTCGCAGGCACTCGAGTAGCGGCACGAAAACGGTGGCGGCCCACGCCGAGGATTCGTCATACGCCAGCTGGAAAAGGACTTGCGCCCGCGCGATCAGCGTACCGTAGAGCCGGCTGATGACGACAGTCTGATACATCGACGTCGAAGACGCGCTCGCGCGAAACTGCTCGCCCTGTTCGAAGATCTCCTCCAGTTCGGTCTGATAGGCCTCCATCGAGAACTCGGCCGGCTTCAACTCCCCCAAGGCAGGGTCGGCGACGAACTGAGAGAAAATCGCGCCGGCCAGGATGCCGGCCCCTTCGCCCTTCTCGGCGGCCGACCCGAGCGCGCTGCGCAGTTCTTCCAGCACTTGTTTCATCGCGGTCTTCATGCCGAACGTGGTCAGACTGTCGGACATGCTGCGCCGGGTCCGGTCGACGATGCCCTGGATACGTCCGGGCGCCAGGACCTCCTGCAGCGATTGAGCTGTCTCCGAAAAGGTCCGAACATCCTTCGTCAGCGCCTCCACTGTGGTTGCGTACGCGGCTTGCTCCGCTTGTGCCTGCTCCAGCAAACGGCGGCTGAAGGCATCGTTCCGCAGCCCCAGTTCACGAAGTTCGGCGAGTTGCCCGTCGAGATTCTGTGCGCGCTCGTCAACGATCGCGCGCCACTGCTCCAGTTCGCTAACCAGGACCCGTACAACATTCTCAACCAGTATTTCCTGGCGTATACGCACAATGTCGTCCGCCAGATAACGCTCGAGGCTCATCAGGCGCGATCGTCTCAGCAAGGATCCATCGCCCCGGATCTTGGCCAGCAGACCCTGCTTGGCCGAGATCGGAAAGACGTCGCGAGATTCCACGTTCAGCGTACGGGCGGTACTCTCCACCTGCTGCTGGAGCATGGCCTCAAGTTCCGTTTCGGTATTCAACTCGTCCCAGACCGAATCGATCTTGTTGAGCACAACGATGAGCCCCTTGCGCCGCGTCTGCCGTTCACCCCTGACATGACAGCGCCAAACGTCCATATCGCTCTTGCTGACGCCGCTATCGGCCGCCACGACAAACACCACGGCCTGTGCCCTGGGCAGGAGACTGAGAGTCAGCTCCGGTTCGGTACCAAGGGCATTCAGCCCCGGCGTGTCAACGACGACAAGACCGCGCTGCAACAAGGGATGAGGAAAACTGATCAGCGCATGCCGCCAGCAAGGAATTTCCACGACGTCCGCCGGGCCGGGGCACGCGCGAAATGCGTCTTCGGTAGATAGACCGAGACGTTCCGCCTCCTGGCGCGGAACCCGCTTCGTGGCGGCCAGGGCGCGAAAGGCCTCCTGCATCTGCAGGGGCGAACCGGCATCGAGCGGGATCTGCTGCCAACAACGGGGATCACGCTTCAACGCCGTCAGGTTCTCGTCGGACAAGCGCGTTTCGATGCCGATCAGTCTGATATAGCTTTCGCCACTCGGATCGCAAAAAATTTCAGTGGGGCACATGGTCGTGCGCCCTGGCGAAGACGGCAGCAACCGCAGCCCGGTATCTGCAAAGAACAGCGCGTTGATGAGTTCGGTCTTGCCCCGGGAGAACTCGGCCAGGAACGCCACGGTAAGAACGTCCGACTCCACCGTCTCCCGCATCCGGTCCAACTCTGTCAACAGGGCATCGCCCCCGAGTCCTGCTACCAGCAGCCAGGCGCGATAGCGTTCGATCGACTCGATCAGACGCTGCCGCCAAGCCTCGTGCGCGCGTAGCGTTTCTGCCAATCCGTTCATGTTCATGTGAACTCTCGCCATCGCGTCGAGGGCGGCTGGGGGATCATGACGCCCGAGAACCGCAGTACAGCCCAAGGCTGCCGCGGGAATCAGATCTATCCCGCTGAAGCGCGTTGCCATTAAGTCTAGCTACCGGGGCGGCGCGATGCCCCGAGACGGGACCAGGACTTGAAAACGCGTGGTGTCGACGCCACCAACTGATGGGCATAACCTCGCGCGTGCCGCGACACGGCACGAAGACCGCAAAAGAGAGTGAGCATCGATGGATATCCTTATGTACCTGCTGTTCCTGGCTGTCGGATTCGGACTTGGGGTGATTTGCAGCGTCAGCATCCTGGCCAACCGGATCGAGCGCCTGAGTCATCAGGAGATCACCGTACCAACTCCACAGGTTCAAGTTAACGTCAGCGCCGAACTGGTCGCCCGCTATCTGGAATCCTTCGACCTGATAGCGATCCCCAAGCACCTCGTCGCCGCAGCCGAATCACCCGCTACCAAGCACTGAGCCGCGGAGTGGCCCGTCCAGCAGGGTGGGCCACCCGATCGTGTTGCATTGGGCGGGTTTATTCACTATAAGATGCGCGCTGAACATCACAAGAACGAAGGATCCGACGGCAAGGCGCAGCCATGGCCTGGCGGGGGGCGCCCTTCCGATGTGGCTGGCGTCACTGCACGAAAGCCGCTTTACCGTTGTCGGTCCTTTGCATGTCGGACTGTCGCATAACGTCTAAACCTGAGGAGTCACAGATGTCGAAGTTCAAATTTATCGGGCTTGCCGCAACCCTGGCAGCGACCGGTCTGAGTGGCGCAGCCATGGCTGCCCAATGGCAGGCATTGCCGACCAAGGCTCCGGAGCCGGCCGACAATCCCACCACACCGGCCAAGGTCGAACTCGGCAAGATGCTGTACCTCGACCCCCGTCTGTCTTCCAGTGGCACGGTGTCCTGCAATTCCTGCCACAACGTCATGGCCGGCGGCGAAGATAACCGCGGCGGATCGGTGGGGGTCAAGGGGCAAGTCGGTGGGCGCAGCGCTCCGACCGTATGGAACTCGGCTTTCAACTCGGTGCAGTTCTGGGACGGCCGCGCCGCCAGCCTGGAAGCCCAGGCCAAGGGCCCGGTCACGAATCCGATCGAGATGGGCATGAAGAGCTGGGATGACGTCGTCGCCCGGCTGAAGGAAATACCCGGCTACCGCCAAGGCTTTGCAGCAGCCTTCGGCAGCGCGGACGCGATCAACGTCGACAATGCTGCGAAAGCGATCGCTGCCTATGAGCGGACGCTGATCACACCCAACAGCCCCTATGACCAGCACGTCAATGGCAAGACCGGTGTGCTCACCGAGCAGCAGGTTCGCGGCATGAACGCCTTTGCCGAGGTCGGTTGCGTCAGTTGCCACAGCGGGCCGGCGTTCAACGGTCCGACACAGGCCGAGGGCACGGGTTTCTTCATGAAGTTCCCGACCTTCCCCGATGCCGCGCTGGAAGCCAAGTACGGTTTCGAAAAGGATATCGGACGGGCCGAAGTGACCAAGAACGAAGCGGACAAGCACTTCTACAAGGTACCGACGCTGCGCAACATCGCGCTGACCGCACCTTACTTCCATAACGGCAAGGTCATGGACCTGCCGACCGCGGTTCAGGTCATGGGCAAGACCCAATTGAACAAGGATCTCAGCGAACAGCAGGTGAACGATATCGTCGCCTTCCTGAACGCCTTGACCGGTGAGTTCCCAAGCCAGGCGATGCCGCATCTTCCGGACTATCCGAACAAGACGTTCGCCTACGAATAGATCCCACCGTCCACGGTGCCGACGAAGCCAGCCCCTGTCGGGGGCTGGCTTTTTTTTTGTGATTGGGTAGATTGTTTTTAGGGGCGGGCCGAAACCATCCACCCTGCAGGCCATGCCGGGCACGGCCTGCCACACTGCGAGGAACCCACTGACGCGAGACCATGCCCATGAAATTCCTGGCCGTTCACCCCAGTCCGCTGATGTACACAAAGATTTTCCTGCGCCTGGAACCGCTCGGACTCGAACTCGTCGCCGAGACCGCACGCCGGGCCGGGCATCAGGTAAGGCTTTTGGACTTGCAGGTCGAAACACACCAGGATTTCGAGCGGGAACTCCGGGACTGGGAACCGGACATCATCGCCTTCTCGCTGAACTATCTCGCCAACGTCCCCGAGGTGATCGATCTGGCCAAGGCCGCCAAGGACCTGCTGCCTAACAGCTTCATCTTCATCGGCGGGCACAGTGCCTCGTTCACCGCTCATGAACTACTGGAACACGGCGAGGGCAAGATCGACTGCATCCTCAAGGGCGAAGGGGAATCAGGCCTGCCGCCGCTGCTCGAAGCCATCGAGCATGACCGGCGCAACGTCAGTGCGGTACCCGGCGCCGTCACGCTGGACGGTGAAGGTCCGCCGCCGGGATTCGTCGCCGATCTCGACGACATCCGTCCGGCACGCGACCTGATCAGACATCGCCGGAAGTATTTCCTGGGCACGCTCGATCCCTGCGCATCGATCGAATTCACCCGCGGCTGTCCATGGGACTGCGCGTTCTGCAGCGCATGGACCTTCTACGGGCGCAGCTATCGGGTCATGAGTCCGGACAAGGCCGTCGACGAACTGGCGCGCATCCGCGAACCGGGCGTGTTCATCGTCGATGACGTGGCCTTC
This sequence comes from Methylotetracoccus oryzae, assembly GCF_006175985.1. GTDB lineage: Bacteria > Pseudomonadota > Gammaproteobacteria > Methylococcales > Methylococcaceae > Methylotetracoccus > Methylotetracoccus oryzae. The sequence goes on from NZ_SRSH01000013.1 coordinate 66,511, forward strand.
ATCCAGGACAGGCACGGCCTGGAGATCGGCGAGGCGATCGCGCGACGCGGCATCAAGAAAGAGTACTACCTGGAAACCCGGGGCGACGTGCTGCTGCGGAACAAGGAGGTGTTCAAGCTCTGGAAACGCCTCGGCATGGAATACATGTTTCTCGGGGTCGAGGCCATCGACGAAGAGGGGCTGACCAAGTTTCGCAAGCGGGTCAGCCTGGGCAGGAACTTCGAGGCGCTGGAATTCGCCCGCTCGCTGGGCATCACGGTTGCGATCAACATCATTGCGGACCCCGATTGGGATCGTGACCGCTTCAAGGTCATCCGCGAGTGGTGCATGGAAATCCCCGAAATCGTCAACATCAGCGTCAATACCCCCTATCCCGGCACAGAGACCTGGCTGACCGAATCGCGCCCGCTGACCACGCGCGACTACCGTATGTTCGACATCCAGCACGCCGTATTGCCGACCCGACTACCGCTGAACGAGTTCTACGAGGAACTGGTCAGGACGCAACAGGTGCTCAACATGAAGCACCTCGGCTGGGAATCGCTGAAGGGGACGGCGCGGATCGTCGGCCGCCACCTGCTACGCGGGCAAACCAACTTCCTGAAGAGCCTTTGGAAATTCAACAGCGTGTTTAACCCCGCGCTGCAGATGGCTGATCACGCTCGGCCGGTCAAGTACGAGATGGCGCCTCCACCGCCTCGGTGCGAGGCGAAGATCGACATGAAGAACCTCTATGTCCACCAGTCGCGCGGGCGAAAGAGCCGCGCGCTGGACGACTCCACCGAGCGCTTCGTCGACGAGACGCGGGCGGGCGCCGCCTGACCTGCCTCGTTTCGCTCAAAAGCGATAGATCGCGAGGGCGGCGATCCGCGCTTCGATCTCCCGCCTGACCTCGTCGAAGGCAGCGCTCTCGATCGACCCGAAACGCCGTTCGAACTCGTCGGTCCGCATGTGCTCGGGCAGGTCTTTGATCGGTGGCATGAACAGCGACTCGTCAGCGGACTGGCTCAGGCGCTTCTGCAGATTGCGGGCGGCTTCGGGCGAATGCACGGCGAACTTGCCGAAGGTCGCGCCGGCAGTGTCGGCCGCCAAATCCGTGAAGCTGAACCCGCTGCCACTGTGGATATCGTTGATCTCCTTAGCCATGGCCGCAACGTCGGCGAGGGTGCGTGTGCCGGATACCACCAGCGCCGCCGAAATGACGAAATGCTGGGCTGTGTCGACGCGCCGGTTGAGTAAGGCCAGACGCCGGGGCACCAATGGCTCCGCGCTGCTGACATCGCCGATCGGGCTGACATCCCGCCCATTGACATAAGCGTTCAGCAGCAGGATCACGGCGCGATTTTCCTCGACGGGTTCGTGGTCCACCAGGGAACGCGCCTGCGCGAGGGCGAACAGCGGCTGCATCAAGGTCGAGAGGCGGACATATTTCTTGATTTCCGGCCGGCTGACGACATCGCTCAGACACTGCTGATAGATCACCAGCCGCTCGCGCAGCGCGACATCGGTCTCCCAGTCGCCGGCCTGATCAAGCGCCTTGCGGGTCCAGTCGAAATGCACCCTGAGGCGGCCGTCCACGACACGTACCTCCTGCACCACATCCGCAGCGATCCGCCGATAGCGGGAGACTGACTTGGATTGGAGCAGGATCTCCAGCAGCCAGCCGATCAGCGGGTGCGGGACGGCCAGACGCCCCACCTTCAACTGCCGGACCACCGGAAACGGTTCGGCGTCATCCGCGATCAGGCGAACGTTCAGGTACAGATCCGCCCAGGGCCACGGCAGCTTGGCGGTGGCCTGCATGCGCAGCCGCGGCCCGCGAATCGAGAACTGCGCGCCGCCCAACAAGCGCTTCCGCGCGAAGGCATATTGCGTGATCGTCGCCATGTCGTCGGTGGTGAGCGCAACGGTCTTGCGCACAATCTGCCGCCGGCTGTCCGGCACCGAATTGCGTAGGATCGAGCGCGTCCGGGATAGCGCATCGGTCTGCGCCACAGGAACCAGATCCACGGCAGGAACCCGACTGAGTACCAGCAGTGGCAGCAGCACGGCCAACGCAAGGATCGCGGCAGCCAGTGACGCGGCCGGACGAAAGAAGGGACGCATGCTGTCGATCATCGCGGCGGGGCCGCCGGTCGGGCCTGACAGCGGCACACGGACATTCCAGACATTCAGGAACTGTGGGGGGGGTTGGCGAAGGGTTTCAGGATGCCATCTTGGCGCGTGGACGCGTAACAGGCAATCCCTCACGTGTGGAATAAGTGGCCCCGCCATATGCCCTGGCGGGCCGTCGCTGCCGGGGAACGGCGCTTGACTGTCCGGCCGCATCTGTCCGACGGCGCGACCGAGCGGAGGAACTTCAGCGGAGAGAAGCCGGCTGGCAGACCCGGGGCACAGCGTTAGTCCGAGGAAAAGAAGATGTCACCGTAATATGCCAGCGCGCTGCCTCCGGCGTTATCGGTATCGGTCATCAACGCAACGGCATCCAGTTGCTCGACACCATCGCCGAAAAGCCGGCGCCAGTCATCGCGGACATTTCGCTTCTCGGTGACCCAACGGCCGGCCTCGCGATCACCCGAGCGCAAGGCCAGCATCAGCACGCCGTTGCCCGCGAACGCGTTCGGCCAATGAGTCCCCACCATGGCAGAGCTGGACCACACATAGTTCAGTGCCCGCGTCCTCCAGAACGCGAGTCCGCCACTGACGATAACGTAGAGGCGAGCCGGATAATCGTCACCGCTCCGGCTCCGTTCGTCCGGGTTGCCCAGCGTTCGATCCACCCGCCAGGACCAGTTCAGATAGGGCGTTCGGTTCAGATCCACCGTGAGCTCGCGATAGAGGCCGGACGCAGCTGCCTCACTGTGGGCCCGCAACACGGACTTGCCGTTCAGCCGCACCAGGCCGTACTCCGTGACGCCCTTGAAAGCCTTGCGCTGCCAACCAACCAGATCGCCAGCGGAAAAGGTGCCCACGTCCAGGCGCTCAGCCATGGCGCCGAGGGGGGCAAGCGAACCCAGCAGCAGCATCCACATCTGCCCGGTTATCCCAAGCCTGTGCCGCAGCGGGCTCACAACGGCCTCAGCAAACTGTCCAGGAGATCGGCGTCATCGAAATGGCGACGGCCGACGAGCGCGATGGCATGGGTGCCGATCCGTCGCATGGCGCCCGGACTCGGCACTCCCGACGGCCACAGCAGGAAGCGCTCGATACGTTGGGTGTGCGGCACGAGGCCGTCCGGACCGAAAAGGCTGCGGCGTGAGCCCCGGGATGTGCGCATGGCCAAAAGCTCTTCGTGCTCCCGCCATGCATAGCGCTGCGCGGGAAGTTCCTCAGTGTCCGCATAAACGGCCTGAAGGTAATGTTCGCCAGCCGAAATGCGAAGGACCAGCCGCTGCCCGGGGCGGGGCGGCAACAGCGGCGCCGGCGACAGCACGGGCTCGCTGTGCAGCGCGGGCTGTTGCACGCGGTAGCCCAACCCCGGGAAGACCTGATAGTAACAGCCGCAGGGATGGATGCTGTCGTAGGCGAGCGGCGCGCCCTGCCGATCGAGTGTGACGCGCCAGATCAGGCCGTCGAGATCTCCGGCATAGATGTCCAGCCAATGCTGCGCGGGCCGTCGCGGAAACCAGATCAGATAGTTCAGCTGCAACAGCGACTCTCCGCGAAAACGCGTGTGCGTCACGAACCGGTACACGACAGGGCTATCGACGCGGACCGTCGGGAGGCCATCGTTACGCCACTCCACGGCACCGATCCGGTCGGCCGACGACAGCGCTTCGATTTCCCAGACCGGTGCGAATGTCTCGAACAGTCGCCGCCGCTCGCTGCCGCGCGGATCGGGAATCGCGAGGGGGTTTTGCGCAACCCGGGCGAGCAGTGCCGGTATCGTGTCGGGGATGGGTTCCGTCCGCGCCGGTGGGGCGTAGCGGAGGCGCTGACCGCCCTGCGATAGTGGGCCCGGCGTTACGGCAAAAGCGGCCCGTAAGCGCCGATGCAAGACCGCAACACCCTGCTCCAACGCAAGGCGAGTCAACGGATAGAGCCCCACCATGCGATGCCAGCCGGAATAGGCATCTGGCGTCGTGACGGCCGCCTTGAGTCGCTCGACCCGCTCCGGCTGTGTCAGGTCACGCGCGACGAGCTGTCGGCCGCAAGTCCCTACGACCTCCTCCGGTTCGAGCCCGGGAAAAGGCGAAAACACCGCACGGGCGACGGTAGCCTGGCCCAGATTGGCAATCTCGACCCGTCGCGATGCGGCATCCAGCGCTCGCAGGCGCTCCAGCCACTGCGCCTGGGCGACGGGCCCGAGGTCGTTCCGCCGGAAGCTCGCCAGAAACCGATCGCTGCGCAGGTAGGGTGACCCGGGGAGTCGATAGGATCCTGCGTCGCGCGCGCCAGCGAGCTCGGTTAGAGCGTCCAACTCGGCAAAGAAGCGCTCGCAGCCGGCGGTGGGCGACACGGCCGGCGCGATTGGCGAGACATGGATGCACGCTCCCAATGGCAATACTGTGCTCAGCACACCGACGCAGGGGGATCGCCAGCGGTTCCGCCGCCCTAGAACACGATTGCCGGGGAGCGCCTTCATGCGACGGCGCGATCGGCGCCTATCAGGATCATACCCACGACCATCGTCGCGGCCGAAACGAGCCGCCGTCCCGGCTCACGCTCGCCGAACAGCAGGGCACCGTACAACACGGCGAACAGAATGCTGCTACGTTTGACCGCGATCATGTAGGCCGCCTGCACGAGATCGATGGCGAGAAAATGGCTAACGATCATCAAGGCAAACCAGAAACCGATCAGGAGATGAACACCGGGGCGGCGGCTCAACACCCGCAAGCTGACGGGACGGACTGCCGACACGACGATCAGCGTGAATGCGCCCAGCAGTACGAAGTAGAGGGCACCGAACAGCTCGCTCGGCACATCGTGCATCGCCGCTTTGCCGGTCACGGTCGTCACGCTGTAGATCAGCGCCACACCCAACATCAGCCGGACGCCGGGTTCGCTCCGGAATGCGCGCAGTGGACCGAGCAAAGTGGCCGCCGAGCTGTTGCCGGAACCGGCGTGAAGCAGGAATGTGCCACACACGACGAGCGCTATCCCGGCCAGCCCCATACTCGAGACCCGCTCGTCCAGCAGGAGCCAGGCAACGATTACCGTGAACACCGGCGTGAACGCCAGATATGGCAGCGACAGCGACATCGGTGAGTCGCGCAAGGCTCGCACATACAGTCCCATGGCCAGCAGTTCGAGCGGCAGGGAAACCGCCAGCCATCCCCAAAATGCGGTCGGCAGTTCGGGCAGCCCTTGCGCCGCAACGACCGGCAGCAACAACGCGGCCGGGTAGACCAGACGCACGAGCACCAACTCGGCGGTCGCATAACCGCTCAGGTACCGCTTGGCGAGGGCATCCGAGGTGGCCAGGCTGAACGCGGACAACAACGACAGCAGCACCCATTCCACGCGGCTTCAGAGTGCAGCGCGGAACCGTCGATGATGCGGCAGCGTCATGGCTTCACGGCCGGACGAACCGCGGAGAAGCCGCCATCCACCGGCAGCACCTGCCCCGTGATCCAGCCCGCATCCGGAGACAACAACCAGGCCATCGCGGCCGCACCATCCTCGACCGAACCGTACCGTCCCAGGGGATACTGCGCCGCGATGTACTGCTCGGCATTGCCAACGAACAGCCGATCCGTCATCGGCGAGCGCAGCAAGCCCGGCGCGATGGCATTGATGCGCAGACCCTTCGGGCTGTAGGTTGCTGCTGCAGAGCGCACCAGCGCCTCTATCGCCCCCTTGCACATCGCAATGGCCTCATGATTCGTGACGCCGATTCGCGCGACGACGGACGACACCAAAACTGCCGCACCCTGGGTATGGTGTTCCAGGCAGGCGTCGATCCAGGCCCTCAGCGTGAAGAATGCGCTGTCCAGATTCGCGCTGACGGCCTGACGAAACTGCTCGTCGCTGGTTTTGTGCAACGGCGCAATCAACGTATTGCCCGCGCAATGCGCGAGTGCCGCGGGCGGAGTGCCGAAGGCCGCGATGGCTTGCCGCATCGCCTGGCGGGCGCCATCGGCCGTGGCGCAGTCGGCTTCGATGATTTGCGCTGCCGGTCCCGTGAAAGACCCCATCGAGGCAGCATTGCGCGTCACCATGGCCAGTCCCCAGCCGGCACCGGCGAGACGAATGGCCAGCGCGCGGCTGAGACCACCCGAGCCGCCGGTAATGAGTGCATAAGACATGGTCTTGACCTCCAGAAAACAGACCCGGACGGCGATGGCATCGCCTCTGCGGCCCAGCGGCTTCACAGCCCAAGCACTGATGAACCCGCGAAGCCACGCCGCTCGCTGCTCCGGTTAGACAGTCGAATGCCGCACACGTCTCCGCAACGGTCCACGCCCCCCCTTTCGCGGGAGCGGGCCGGGAGTCCGAGACACGCCGTAAATCCGTCCCTGGAGGCTAGCCTGCGGGTTCCCTCCCGCAGACGGTCTCTCCCTCCCAGCCCGCTTCCACCACCAAGCCAAGTTAGGGTGAATCGTCACCACGTCTCCCGCGGCACCAATGACCGTCCGGCGCTCGGGTCATCATACGGGATCGCGGGCCGCTTGACCGGATGCGGCTGAATGAACGATATCGTGGGGTTTCGATTCGAAGAGGGCAAAAACACGCTATGAAGGTTTACCGGATACATCGCCGCCAATGGCTGCCTATCGATCGCGATCAGGCCTGGGATTTCTTCTGGACCCCCCACAATCTCGAAGCGATGACCCCGCCCTTCCTGAACTTCCGGATCACCTCCGAGGTGCCCGACCGGACCTATAACGGCCTCATCATCACCTATCGCATCGCTGCGGTTGCCGGCATTCCGGTCACCTGGGTCACCGAAATCAAGCACGTCGTCGAACCGTTCCAGTTCGTTGATGAACAACGGCTCGGACCCTTCCGTTTCTGGCATCACCAGCACCGTTTTCACCCCGCCCCCGGTGGCATCGAAATGGAAGACGACGTCCACTACGTGATGCGCGCCGGATGGATCGGACGGCTGGTACATCGCCTTTTCATCCGGCGGCGCCTCGAGCAGATTTTCGACTTCCGTCACGCCTATCTGCGGGACCGCTTCGGGCCGGCGCTCGCGGATGCTCCGGCCGTCTCAGGTAAACCGTACCGACCGCATCAAGGATCCGGCGACTAGATGGTTGACGTTGTCGCCACCGGCGCAGAGATCCATGGCACACAAGCACCTGCTGCTGGGGGATGATTCGGGGGTTGCGATGCGTGTCACCGGATCAGGCGCGGGCGAGCAAACGCCGGATGAGGATGTTCCGGCAACCGGCAAGCCCGACGCCGCTGGACCTCCCAAGCGAAGGCCGCGAGCCACTCGATGCGCCGATGGAGGCCGCTCGATGATGTTGCCAACGAACTGACAAGTCGGGATGATGTCCCGGAGATGGCGGACACCACCGCCGAGACGGCGCACGGAGCGACTGCCGAGAGGGCCGAGAGCGCGCAATGCAATCACTCCGAAGCGGTAGGTTGCGGCCGATTCGGCGCGGTTAACGTTCCCCTCGTCGACGCCCTTGACGCGCCGAATCGTGCGACCGCCTGACCGTGGTCCCAGCGTGGGCACAGCGCGCAGGCAGCGGGATTGTACTCGAAGCCCCACGGGCGAGCGGCGGTTTACGCCGCCGCTCGACTTGCGGTTGGAAAAGCCGGGCTACTACGGTACCGGCGGTGCCGTAACGCGAAGCCGGACGCGCTTCACACGCGTCTGACCACCTCCGCGAGCCTGAACATAGAGATCGTAGGTTCTGGCCGGGGTGTTGATCCTGGTATCCAGGCTCAGCGTGCTCGATCTCGGGGGCACCACCGCCGGCCGCGAGAACTCGTAGGTAGTGGCTGGCGGCTTGCCCGACAGCAGGCACAGATTGACACGCTCACCGCCGGTATTCGGACCGATCGCCGTCACTCTCGCCGTGTATTCCGCGACGGCATCCTGCACGATCCTATTCAATGCCGGCGTCACCGACAGGCCCAGGCCGAACGCCTCGAAAACCTGGACTCGTTGGTTATAGCCGTCCGCCACGAAGATCGTGTTGGTGGAACCGTCGAACGCCAAGCCCTCGGGATTGTAGAACAACCCATCTGTCCCGATGTTCGAATAGCTGCCCCAACTGGTGATGAACTGGCCGGTGGATGCGAACTTCTGGACCCGGTGATTACCCTGATCGACCACATACAGATTCCCGGCGGCATCGGTAGTCGCACCGATCGGATTCGAGAACTGGCCCTTGCCGCTGCCGCTTGAACCCCAGCGCGTCCGGAATACACCGTTACTCGACAGTTTCTGCACACGACGATTGCTGTATTCGACCACATAGATGTCGTGCGTCTTGGGATCAACCGCGACTCCGGAAGGAGAGTTGAACCAGCGATTGCCGGACCCACTCGAGGGCACAGGCGCGTCCCCCGTCCAACTCGTGCCGTTGCCTACGCCCAACAGGAAACTACCGGTGCTGCCCTGAAACTTCTGTACCCGGTCGTTGTATGAATCGGTAACGTAGACCCAGTCACGGGCGGAATCCACTGCGATGCCGCGCGGGTAAGTGAATTGCCCGCTGAACTTGCCCGAGCCACCCCATTGACGCTGGTAGGTCCCATCCGGGGTGAAGACCTGGACCCGATGATTGTAGTAATCGGCCACGTACACTTCATGGGTAACGGTGTTGACCGCGACCGCGATAGGCCGATAGAACTGTCCTGTCCCGGCACCGTAAACCCCCCATTTACGAAGGAAGTTCCCCGCCCGATCGAAAACCTGAATGCGGTTGTTGTTCTGATCGGCGACGAACACTTCACTGCTGGCCGGGTCGACGGCGACCGCTGCCGGGTAGTTGAAGAGCCCATCCGCTGCCCCAGAACTGCCCCATTTCGTCTGGAACAGGTAGCTGATATCGGACGTCGACGGTTGGAAAATCTGCACGCGATGGTTCTGGTAATCGGCAACGACGACGCGACCCCGAAAGTCGACGGCGACCCCGACCGGCCCGTCGAGCTGACCGGAACCTTTACCCGTCCACCCCCAACTGGTCACGAAGGTCCCATTGGGGCGAAACACTTGCATACGGTCGTTATAGAAATCGGAGACATACAAATCACCGCAACCGTCAAACGCCAGCGCGGCAGGACCGTTCAACTGGGCTCCGGCGAAGCGACTGTCGCCAGCCCCCTGTGCACCCCACTTCCGCTGGAAGGTCCAGACGCCTCTGACCAGCTTGAAAACCTGGATCCGGTCATTGTTGAAATCGGCGACATAGGCCAGGCCCTCGGTGTCGATGGCAATGTCGTAAGGTGTGTTGAACCGTCCGTCGTCGGAACCCGGCCCCCCCCAACTGCCGTTGTTGGCGCAATTCAGACCGAGGCGAACGATCGCATGCGAACCGGTGTTGGCGACGAACACGGAACTGCCGACCGGATCCGCACCGATACCATACGGATTGTTCAAGCCCGGTGCTTCACAAATGAAGTTGCCGTCCGTATCGAATTTCTGAACCCGATCATTGCCGGTATCCGCAACCCACAGATTGCCCTGACGATCGACCGCGATGTCCCGCGGATAGCTGAAGTAGCCGAGACCACTACCCGGCCCACCGAAATTGAACAGGAAATTGCCGCTGGCATCGAACTTGGACACGCGCTGGTTGTATTGATCCACCACCCAGATGTTGCCTGAAGCGTCCACCGCCGTTCCGTGCGGATAGGAAAACTCGTCGTTCAGATTGCCCTCGGACCCAATCAGCCTCAGGGAGCTGTAGCTCTCCGCGTTGGGCGCCACGAAACCCATCGGTTCCACGTCGGCGGCGGGCGCCGGCCGCGATAGAAGGTTCGTGGCAAGCGCTGTGGTCAGCAGCAACGCAAAATGTCTAGCGAGTTTGGCAACCATAGTGATAGTGCTCCAGGGTTGGTTGGAGGAAGGACGTAGCGGCACACTCACGGCGACTCCGGCATGGCAATCTCCGAACCCCGCGGACTGAACGTTCCAGCCGAACCGGCTGTTCCAGGCACACCTGCCCCTTACGCCTTGAGGCGTAGAACTCTAGGGGAATAACCCCTACAAGGCAATCGGAAATTTTACCCTCACCACCAGGCATTTCCCTTCTTGTCGGCGACCCGAAACACCGATCCACGAAGTCTGGACGGCTCTTCGAAAGCACCGGCATCAACGTGCGGGGAGCGCGACCCTCAACGCCTTTATTGCCGAAGGGATGCGAGTCAGGGTACGCGCAGGAACTCGCCGTCGTCCTTCCATCAGATGAGACGGACGGTCTCGGTTCCCGCGCCGCAAGCCGCTTGATGCCGTGCATTGGCCATCCCTGCGGCATCGACCTTCTTGCCGCCGAGTCGCGCCCGGCGACTCAGCGGGCGGCGCGCCACACGGTGGCGAGCCAGGGTTGCTGCGACCGAGGCAGCCCCGGGGGGCGGTAGTAGTGCGACAATTCGACGAAACCGGCCGCAATCAGGTAACGGCGCCAGGTTTCGAGTTCGTAGTAGCTCCCGTACCGGCCGCCATTCCAGCCTTCCTCGTCGTGCCCGCGCGGATTCGAGGTGAACAACACACCGCCCGGCTTCAGTGTGTTCCGCAAGTCCCGGAGAACGCGTGGCAATTCGCGGCTCGGGCAATGGAACAGGCTCGCATTGGCGAACACGCCGTCGAAATGCGAGACGGGCAGATCGAGCGACAGGAAGTCCTGACACCACACCTCGCAGCCGGTGCGATCCCGCGCCATGTCGACGAAGCGCTTCGCGCCGTCGAGCCCGATGGCAACGTGACCCAGCGCCTTGAAAGCGGCCAGGTCGCGTCCGGGTCCACATCCCAGATCGAGTATCGTATAGGGTGGCTCGGCCTCGATGGGATCCAGCAGCGCGGCGATGTTCTGGCTGACATCGTGATCCCGCGTCCCTTCCCAAAAGGCCTCGGCACGGTCGTTGTAATGCGCCAGAGTCAACTTAGACGTAGTCGTGTCGGTCAAGGGCTTTGATCCTCCTTTGGAGATAGCCGCTCAAGCGAATCACCTCATGCGCGGCATGTCTACCACGATCCATCGCACCGCACGTCTGTCACCAGCTGTGCACCCCGATCAAACCTTAGGATGCGGCGAAAAAATGCCTCTTCCATTCTCGATGGAGAGGAGCCTTATGGTAGATTCCGCCTTCGAACAGGGAAACCCACCGGGAGCAACCGATATGTCGAAGTTCAAGTGGCTGGCGCTGACGATCCTGATGGCCGCAGCGCTGAGTGGCTGCGGCTACAACACACTGCAGCAGCAAGACGAGCAGATCAAGGCCAGCTGGAGCGAGGTCGTGAATCAGTACCAGCGCCGCGCCGATCTGGTGCCGAACCTGGTTAACGTCGTGAAGGGCTACGCCGCGCACGAACAGGAGGTATTGACGAAGGTCACCGAGGCGCGCAGCCGCGTCGGGACCATCCAGGCGACGCCCGAGCTGCTGAACGACCCGGCGGCCTTTGCCAAATTCCAGTCGACACAGGGCGAGTTGTCGAGCGCGCTGTCACGACTGATTGCGGTCTCGGAAAACTACCCGCAGTTGAAGGCCGACGGCCTGTTCCGAGACCTGCAGGCGCAACTCGAAGGTACCGAGAACCGTATCACTGTCGCGCGCAACCGCTATATCAAGGCTGTTCAGGACTACAACACCACGGTCCGGACCTTCCCCACCAACCTGACCGCGCTGGCATTCGGCCATGGCTTGAAGCCGAATTTTACCGTCGAGAACGAAGCGGCGATATCGAGCGCACCGACCGTCGATTTCTCGAAGCCCGCGCCGGCGAAACCTTAAGGCCCCGCGACACCGATGCCCTTCGGCCCGCTGCGCTGGCTGACCTTCGCAGTCTGCCTGCTGGGCTTCATCGCCTGGAGCCCGGCCCGCGCCGATGTTGCCGTTCCCCCGCTGACCGCTCGGGTCACCGACCTGACCGGTACGCTGGCGCCGCAGCAACGCCGGGAACTGGACCAGCGGCTGGCGGCACTCGAGCGCGAGAAAGGCAGCCAGATCGCGATCCTGATGGTACCGACCACGCAACCGGAAACGATAGAGCAGTACGGCATCCGGGTCGCCGACGCATGGCAGCTGGGGCGTTCCGGAGTGGACGACGGACTGATCATCCTGATGGCAAAAAACGACCGCAGCTTGCGCATCGAGGTCGGACGCGGACTCGAAGGCGTGGTACCGGATGCCGTCGCGAACCGGATCGTCGAGGACATCATGGTGCCCTATTTTCGGCACGGGGATTTCCACGGAGGATTGTCGGCCGGCGTCGACAGCCTCACGAAACTGATCCAGGGCGAGCCACTGCCGAAACCGAGCTGGCACGCGCCGAAGAGTGCCGAAGTCGACCTCGGCGCGGTGTTCTTTTCCTTCATCGGCCCGCTGCTGTTCGGCCAGCTGCTGCGGCTCATGGTTGGCCGGCTGCTGGCCGGGGCGCTGACCGGAGGCGCCGTGTACTTCCTGATCTCGATGGTACTGGGCCTGCCTTCAGCGCTGGGACTCGCGCTCGGCTTCATCGCCTTCATCCTCGTCGTGGGTGACTCCGGGCGCGGCGGCGGGGGTTTTTATACCGGCGGCGGCTATGGCCGGCGCTATCGCTACCCGCGCGGCGGCTCCTACGGGGGTGGCTGGAGCGGCGGGGGTTACGTCGGGGGCGGTGGCTGGAGTACCGGTGGAGGCGGCTGGAGCGGCGGCAGCGATTCCGGCGGATTCTCGGGCGGCGGGGGCGGCTTCAGCGGCGGCGGAGCTTCGGGACAATGGTAGACCCATGGCACTGAAGCGCATCCTCAAGCATCTGTGGTTTCCCGACTGGACGCTCCGCCGGCGTTTTCCCGCACCTGCACTGCAGATGATCACTGCGTCGATCGGCGAAAGCGAGCGGGGCCATTCGGGCGAAATCTGCTTCGCCGTAGAGGCTTCGCTGTCACTGGACCGCCTCGCTCGCGGACAATCGGCACGCGGCCGGGCGCTCGAACTGTTTTCCCTGCTGCGGGTCTGGGACACCGAACACAACAACGGCGTACTGATTTATGTGCTGTTGGCCGATCGGGACGTCGAGATCCTTGCCGACCGCGGCATCGCCCGCTGCGTGCCGCAGGAGCACTGGGCAGCGATCTGCGACCGCATGGAGGACGAGTTTCGCGCAGGTCGCTTCGTCGACGGCGCGCTGGCCGGCATCCGCGAGGTCGGCGGGGAACTCCGCACACATTTCGCCGGCGAAGACCGACACGGCGACGAATTGCCGAACGAGCCCCATCTGCTGTTCTGAGGACTACACAGGACCATCCAGGCAGGCCGCAATCGCCTGCGTCTCGCGATACCCAGCGCCACGAACCGGCGACGCGGAATTCTGGCGACGGTCCTTGTGAAATGGAAAGCGCTCGCCCCTCGACGCCAGAGCCGCCCCTGTCACGAGCCGATGGACCCCGAGTCCGAGTCTGCTCGGCCACTGAAGAATCCAGCTAAACCGCCGCCCCGAGGCAGCGGCCACCGCTCACTTCCTTCCTATTCGGGCTCGGTGAGTTTCGGGTCATACCACAGTCATCTGTGCCCCTGCACACGCTGCGGCTGCCCGATCGGCGCCGTTGTGGACCCGGTGAGCTTCATAGGATCTGCTTTCGAGAGTCCCGAAACCCGACTGACGTGGAGACGAACAGCCCGCCGGCTGGAATCAGCGTTCGCGGTCAGATGCGCCAGCGATCAGCGCTAATCCGTGTTGCCGAATTGACCCTCGGCGCGTATGGTTTCTGCTGCTGTCCTCGGGGGGGAGGGCTGACCCTGCCGCGAAGCTACACGGCAGCCCGACTGCCGGCATTGGCGTCATCGCAAACCCAGGTGAATCATGAAACGCCGATCCCCCATCAGGTGGACCATCGACTTTTGCGGCGCCTTAGCGCTGTGGCTCCTGACAGGTACCGCCCAAGCCTGGGTCACCGTCGAACCGCCAGTGGCGCCGCCAGCCGGCACCGTGACCGTGACGGGCTCGCATTTCCGGCCCGACAGCCCGGTCGAAGTCTTCCTGAGATGGAAGCGCTGCTCGGTCACGGCCGACGCGAAGGGCCAGTTTGCCTGTGCCTTCAAGGTGCCCAAAAGTCTCGAGCCCGGCGCGCGCAGCATCTGGACCGTCAACCGCGCCAACGGACGCTGGATCAGGACGCCGTTTACGGTAGGCGACGCGGTCGCGGAATGGCCGCAGTACCGCTATTCGCCGGAGCGCGCCGGAGCCAGCCCGAACGAAACCGTTCTAAATCCCTCAAACGTCGCCGACTTGTCTTTGCGTTGGACATTTTCCACCGGCAGCTTAGTGCACAACTCGGTTTCCCTGGCGGGCGGCGTGGCCTACTTCGGTTCGTTCGACGGTTACTTGTACGCGGTCGATGGCAAGACCGGGCAGCCGGTCTGGCGCGTCAAACCCGCCCCACCGGGCCCGCACTGCTGCGGGACATTGATGAACACGGGCTCTCCGGCCGTAGCGAACGGCAAGGTCTACATAGGCACGATCGACCATTATTTCTACGCGTTCGACCAGAAGACGGGCCGGCAGCTGTGGGGTATCGACACCAAGGATGACTTGGAGGGTACCTCCCCGACGGTGGCCGGAAACGTTGTCTATATCGGTGGCGGCTGCCCCGAATCCGATTGCTTCAATGGCTTACGGGCACTAAACGCCGAAACCGGCGCGGAAATCTGGAAGGTGAAAGTCGACCGCGGCGTCGCAACCGGCGCCACCGTCGCCGACGGCGTCGTCTACGTCGGGTCGGGCGCCGGCAACGTCTACGCACTCGATGCAGCGACCGGGGCGACGCTCTGGAAAACCGGCCTGGGCAGGACCCAGATGAGCTTGTCCGCGGCCTTGGTCGACGACGTGCTTTACTTAGGATCGAGCGGCGGGGCGGTGTACGCGATCAACACCGGAGACGGGTCACTGCTGTGGTCTGCGACCTTGCCCACAAATAGCTTCAGCGGGCCTGCCGTGCAGGGGGGTACCGTCTACATCGGTGCTGGCGGTTTCCTGTATGCCTTCGATGCGGAATCCGGGAACGTACTCTGGTCAGCCGACCTTGGTGGACAGGTCATCTGGTCGAGCCCGACCGTGGCCAACGGGGTTGTCTACTGCGGCTCCAATGGCGGCGGAGTCGTGGCCGTCGCCGCAGCCGATGGACGCCGGCTTTGGAGTGCCCTGGCAGGACAAACAGTCCATTCGGCGCCGACCATAAACGATGGCGCAGTCTATCTCGGTTCCGAGAACGGCCGCGTCTACGCCTTTGATCTGGGCATAAGCAAATAGCGTCGTGGGCTAGCATGGGTCCGGCGGATCGTCCCAATCCGATGCGATCGTACAGAGTCTTCTCCCGGGGCGTCCGGACCCTCAATCCTCCCCCGGCACCACCAGATCCGCACCGAGCAGGATCACTTCCAGTTCCTCGGTGATTTCTTCCTGACGCAGCGTCGACTGCCGGCGAGCCAGATCCGCCAGAGTCTCGTCCAGGCGCTGCGTCGCGCCTTCCAGGTGCTGCACGCGACGCTGGTGCTCGTGCAGTAGCGACGTGAACACGATGTGGTGCAGCTCGGCGAACAGGTATTGCTCGACGAGCTCCGAGAAAAAAGTCGGCGGGGCCAGATTGAGCCGCAGCGGATTGCCCATGGCCGGTTGGGGCCACTGAAGGTCGGAGAAGGCGGGCAGCAGGACCGTTTCGACGATATGCCCGGACTCACCGCCATGATGCACGGCAATCAGGGATAACGCCCCGAGTTGCTCCGTCAGCCCGCCCAACAGCGATACGAGCTGTTGCAGCAATGGCGGGACATCGTCGGCCGTGGTGGGACCGTCCAGTATCCGGAGGCGGTCTCCAAGCGGGTCCAGATCACCCTCCAGCTTACGGCCGATGGCAACGACCACCGCAGGTCCTTCCCCAGTCAGCGCAAGCACCCGGTCGCGTACGAGCGCATTGAAGTCGCCGCAAAAACCCCGCTCCGTACCCATGGCGAGCACTACGGGCTGCGCCAGTCCTGCAATCGGCGCGACCGCCGGGTAACTGGCCAGGAAATCCGCGGCCGCGGTCCGGATCGTCGCGACCACGGCGCGCTGGCAGTCGATGAACCTCGCGAGCTTGCGCGCCTCCAGCAGCGAAAGCATCCGCATCGAGTCCATGATCTCGTCGACTTCACCCAGCGTGCGGATGCGGCGCTGCAGTTCATGCCGCCGGGTCATGGACCGCCTCGGTATGCGTCTCGAACCAGCGCTGCAAGGAATCGACCCACAGCGCACGGGGCGCCTCCATACCCGGGCTGCGTCCGGACCATCCGTCGAACAGGCCCTGCAGCGTCGCAGCGACGCGGTCCAACGGCACCGCATCGAACAGCCCCTCGTTGAAGGCGATCAGCCAGGCCAACTGGCACTCAGGCGACAACGGCGCCAGCCGCTCCTGCTTCAATAACTCGCGGAGAATCCGGCCCCGGCGGATCTTCCCCTCCATCCCGGCTTCCAGCTTGGCACCGAAGCGGGTGAACACTTCGAGTTCCAGGAATTGCAGATAGTCCAGCTTCATCCGGCCGGACTCGTCCTTGACGCACGGATGCTGCGCTCGACCGCCGATCCGTGACACCGAGCGGCGAATGTCGACGGCCGGTCGGAATCCCCCGGCGAACAAGTCAGCGTCGAGATAGACCTGCCCATCGGTGATCGAGATCAGGTTGGTCGGGATATAGGCGCTGATCTCGCCCTGCATCGTCTCAACGATCGGCAGCGCGGTCATGCTGCCGCCGCCGTAGGCCTGGCCCAGGCTGGTCGCGCGCTCCAGCAGGCGCGAGTGCAGGTAAAAGATGTCGCCCGGATAGGCCTCTCGCCCCGGCGGCCGCCGCAACAGCAGCGACAGCTCGCGATAGGTGCGGGCGTGTGTGCTGAGATCGTCGTACACGACCAGCGTATCGCGGCCCTGGGCCATCCAGGCCTCGGCGATTGCACAACCGGCGAATGGCGCCAGGTACTTCAGCCCTGGCAGCGCGCCGGCCTCCCCGACGACGACCGTCGTGTAGGACATCGCATCATGCGCGCGCAGCGTCTCCAGGGTGCTCACGACGGTCGAACGTTTCTGCCCAATCAGCACATAGACGCAGGCCACGTCGCGTCCGCGCTGGTTGATCACGGTATCGA
This sequence comes from Methylotetracoccus oryzae, assembly GCF_006175985.1. Taxonomy (GTDB): domain Bacteria; phylum Pseudomonadota; class Gammaproteobacteria; order Methylococcales; family Methylococcaceae; genus Methylotetracoccus; species Methylotetracoccus oryzae. The sequence goes on from NZ_SRSH01000013.1 coordinate 83,735, forward strand.
TCGCAATCGCGCTGCGGCCCGTGCCTTCATCGCCGATGATCAGCTGTCGCTGACCCTTGCCGATGGGCACCAGTGAATCGATGGAGCGCAAACCCGTATAGAGAGGTTCGCGGACGAATTCCCTAGCGATGATCGGTGGCGCAAGAATGTCGAGCGGGCGCCGCTCGGCGACCTCGATAGACCCCGCGCCGTCCAGCGGCTGGCCGATCGGATCAACGACCCGTCCCGACAGTGCATCCCCAACCGGAATGCTCAGCGATTGACGCGCACGCCGAACGGGCGTACCCGCCGTCAGCGCGGCGCTCTGATGCAGCAGGATGGCGCCGATCTGCTGGGCCATCAGGTCGAAGACGACCGCCCAGCTGCCGTCTTCGAACTCCAGGACATCGTCCATGGCGGCCGACGGCAGGCCCTTGATCCAGGCAATCCCATCGCCAACAGATGCAACGACGCCCCGCTCCGACACCCGGAGCCCAAAGCGGTAGCCGGCCAGTTGTTCGGCTTTACGAGTCAGGAGTTCGCGGTTGGGCATGCGGAGGCGTTCGATTCATCCCGCCGCGCCCGAGTCAGCGCGCCGGTCCGGCCGTGCCCACAGGCAGCAGTGCTTCGATCTGGCTCTGCAGTTCCGGGCTTTCGGGTGCGATCCGGGACGGAAACGCACGCATGACCTGTCCGTTGGCATCGATCAGGTATTTGTAGAAATTCCATGCCGGCGCTTGACCCGTTGCGGCGGTCAGCTTGCGGAAAAACGCATTGGCATTATCTCCCGTTACGGCCGTCTGCGCGAACATGGGAAAGGTCACGCCGTAATTGATATAACATACCTCTGCGGTCTTCGCCGGATCATCGTATTCCTGATCGAAGGCATCCGATGGGAACCCCAATACGACGAGGCCGCGGTCGCGGTATTTTTGGTACAAGGCTTCGAGCCCCTTGAACTGCGGCGTGTATCCGCACTGGCTGGCCGTATTGACCGCAAGAATGACTTTGCCCCGATAGCTGTCGCAGAAGTCGATGGTCTCCTTGCTGCGCAGCTTCTCGAGGGAAAAATTCAAAAGATCCGGGCAGGATTCGGCGGTCCAGGCCGTTCCGCTGGCCAGCAGCAAGGCGAAAATCCAGGCACTTTTCATGACTCATCTCCCATAGCGGTTGTGTCAATCCTTCACTTCGACCGGAGCCGTCGTCCAAGGTTTACCCGACGCACCGCACAGCGCCTCGTTCTGCCGTGCGCCACGTCGTTCCTGCTCGGCAGCGCCGTTGCCTGGGCGAAGCCATCCTGCCGGGTTGACACGACGCGGGAGAAAGTCTATCGCCTCGAACTGACCGTGCCTGCCACCTATTGCCGTAAGGCGGCCGACGAACCCGATTGCCGCGACTTCCCGAAGCGGACGCCAATCCAGTTGCATGGCCTGTGGCCCAACTACGAATCGGGCTATCCGCAAGGCCGTTGCTCGCAGGCGGAATGTCGCGAGCAATTCGGCACCGCGGGCCGTTATTGCGGCTATCCGGCCCTCCCGGACGTCTACCGGACGGACTGGTGGCCCGGACTGAAGGATTACATGGCCGGCACCGCGAAGTGCCTGGAACGTCATGAGTGGGTCAAGCACGGCACCTGTTCGCCGATGGATCCCGAGCCCTATTTTCACTGGTCGCTGGCGACGACCCGCCGCATCGCCGATGCGCTGGCACCGCTGGCCGACCAGCCCTTGACCCGCCGGCAGTTCAACGACGTCATCCGGACCCGTCTGCCCGAACTGGCCGGCAGTCTGCGCCTGAGTTGCAAGGGCGGTGCCTTGTCCTCGGTGTATGTGTTGTACGAATGGGGACCTCAGCCCACCCGTCCGATTCCGACGCGCGAGAGCGGGAGCCATTTCGGGAATTGCCGGGACCCGTTCGTGATCCCGTCCCGCCCCTAGCGAGGACCGGCCCTGAGCGCTGCCTGGCCTGAAACCGAGTCCCTGACGAAGACCGCGTCCGCGCTGCGCCTGACCGAGCAGCAGCGCGCGGCGATCGAGGCAGATACTCCGATTGTCAAGATCAACGCCGTCGCCGGCAGTGGCAAGACCACGACCCTGATCGAATACGCGGCGCGGCGGCCCGACCAGGCGATCCTCTACCTGACCTACAACAAGTCGGTTGCCGAAGAAGTCAGGGCCAAGGTCGTGCAGCGGGCACTGCGGCACGTCGCGGTCCATACGATTCACGCACTGGCCTACCGCCACACCAACGCCAGCCGCTTCGAGCTGGAGCACGAACTCAGCGAGTGGCGCCTGCTCGAACGTTGCATCCCGGCCGCCGACCGGCGCACACAATCCGGCCTGCTGCTCGCGTGGCTGCTGAAGGATCTGGTCAACTACTACCTGAACTCGGCTCACCCCGGCATCGACGACGAGTTGCTCGAGCGCTATCAGCTGGACACTGCCCCACAGGCCCGCGTCATCGCGCTACTGACCCGGCGTGGCGGCGAACTGCTCGGGCTGGTCCGGACCCTACTGGGGGAAATGCGGAGCGGCGCGCAGCCGGCGGTACACGACTTCTACCTGAAACTGTTCCAGTTCTCGCGGCAGCCGCTCCCTTACGACGTGATCCTGGTCGACGAAGCCCAGGACACCTCCGGCGTGATGCTGTCGGTCGTCGAGCGGCAGCCGGCCCGCAAGGTCTTCGTCGGCGATACCTTTCAGCAAATCTATGGATTCCGGCACGCGGTCAACTCGCTGGAGCGGCTGTCGGCCAAGGCCTTGCCTCTAAGCCAGACCTTCCGCTTCGGCGATGGGCTGGCCAAGCACATCGCGAAGCAAGTCAATGAGGCCTACGCGATGCTCGGGGAAACTGGGACCGTCGCCATCGAAGGCACCCGCGCCCTGACCCGCTTCGGCTCGAAAGCCCCGGACGATGCGCGCCCGCTGACGCTGATCGCACGGAGCAACCTCGGCCTGTTCGAGGCCTGTCTGGAGCGGCTGTCCGAAAACGACACACGGTTTTTCTTTCAGGGCGGCTACGCCGGCTATTCCTTCCTGAATGCCCGCGTGGCCGGTGCATTCTTCCTGAGCCAGGGCCGCCGCGAAAAGGTGCGTGACCCGTTCCTGAGTCGGTTCCAGAGCTTTCCCGCGTTGAAGGACTTCGCGCAGCAGACCCAGAACCAATCGCTGCAGAGCATCATCGGGCTGGTCGAGCGCTACGGCGGCACGCTGTTCGAGTTCGATAAACAGATCAAGGCCCGGCTGGTCGAGCGGCCCGACGCCGACTTCATCTTCACGACGACGCACAAGGCCAAGGGCCAGGAATACGACCATGTCGAGATGCTGCGCGACGACTTCCTGACGCGAGCCGATCTGTTGCGCACGCTGAAGCAAAAAGGGGACGACGCCGATCCGCTGAAGCTGCGCGAGGAGGTCAACGTCTATTACGTAGCCGCGACCCGGGCCAAGCATTCGATCAAGTTAGCGCCGTTTTGAATCCGGGGATCGGGGCGTCGCGCGCACCATGGGCGCGGTACATCTGCTTTGTGCGCACAGCGGTTTCGTGCGCACGGTGCACGGGGGTGACGGCGCCGACGCCACTCGACTCGGTCCCACGCCCAGAGCCAACCGCCCGCTCTTTCCCAAGCGATTACCTGGCTGGCGACCGACGCTGTCCTTGCAGTCACTCCGCCAGTCGGAAAAACTCGAGCTCGTCGTGCAGGTTGGCGTGCAACAAAAGCGGACCGAGTTCGAAGCGCAACCCGGCGATCAGGCCGGGATCCGTTATGAAATCGCAGGCGATAGGGTGGCCGAGCTGAGCGCTGAGGGCTTGCTGCAGGTCAGCGCGCTGCTGTTCTCCCAGCGGGAATGCGCTCATCAGACGGGCGCGGCCACCCCCGTCGCCGCCCTGGGCAGTCACCGCCTCCCAGCGTTCCTCCGGAACCTGACTCAAATCGTCGATGAACAGGTCGAGCAGGCGCGCTTCCAGCTCGGGGCCCGCGACGCGCTCCAGCAACCGTGCCGCGAAACGCCCGCCCAGTTCCAGCGACTGTTGCTCCAGATCGGACTGCTGAGCCGAAAGACGCCGCTGCGCCAGGATATCCGCCTGTTGGCGCTCGGCTTCGAGGCCTTGCCGAAACGCGTCCATCAACCGCGTCTTTTCGACATTCAGGTCCGCCAGCCACTGTTCGCGGGCCAACCGCTTTTCCTGCTCCCAGGCGGAAAGACGCTCAGCGTACTGGCGCTCCAGCGCCTCGGACCGAGCCACCTGCGCGGCGGCTTCGTTCAGGCTGGACGCGATCGCTCGCCGGCGCTCCTCGATCACCGCCGCAACCGGGCGGTACAGGAAACGACCAAGGATCCACACCAGGATCAGAAAATTGATGACCTCCAGCAGGAAGGTCCAGGGGTTGAAGCCCACGCGCGCGGTCCTATTTGATCAGGTACTCCAGCAGGGGATTCCGGAACAGCACGATCAGCACGATCACCAGCGCGTAAATCGCCAGCGACTCGATCATCGCCAGCCCGATGAACAGGGTTCGCATGATGGACTTCTCGGCATCCGGCTGTCGCGCCAGCGCATCCAGCGCCTGTCCGATCGCCCGGCCCATTGCCAGCGCCGGCAGCATCACCGCGAGTGCGATACCCAACACCGCAGCGACGGTGGAGGCGATCACTAACCACGTCATCTCGTTCATGAACTGCCGTTCTCCTGCTCCGGCTCACTGAGTTGGCTCTGGATGCCGCTGGCAATGTAGATCAGTGCCAGCGTTCCGAAAATATACGCTTGTACCAAGCCTTCGACGATGTGCAACATCAGGATCGGCACCGGCACGAACAAGCCGGCGATCAGCAGCAGCAACAGCGCGATCATGTCCATGCTCATCATGTTGCCGAACAGGCGGACGGCGAGAGCAACCGTGCGCGTGATCTCGCTGAGCAGATGGAACGGCAACAGGATCGGATTCGGACTCAAGTAATGCTTCAGGTAGGCGCGCCAGCCCTGGCTGCGAATGCCGAACCAGTGCACCGAGAAATACACCAGGACGGCCAGCGCCGACGTCACCGACAAGTCCCTGGTCGGCGTCTCGAACCCCGGAATCAGGCTCAGCAGGTTCGCGACCCCGAGATACAGCCACAGACTCAGCACGAAGGGCGTCACGCGGAGGTAGTCCCTCGGCAGTAACTCCCGGACAGCGTTCTCGCAGGCCCCGACGATGCCTTCGAAGACAACCTGCATCGGCCCTGGCATCTGGCGCAGTCGGCAGCTCACCGCCCATGACCCGATCCAGAACGCTGCCATGATCAGCCAGGTGTAGACGATGCTGTCGGCGATCGCGACCGGTCCGAGCGTGAACAGGGTGCGGGCGCCAGGCTGCAGGTCATCCATCGCGTCACTCGTGCCGCTTGATCAGCAGGTACGCACTGTAGACGCCGACCACCAGCCCCGCGAACAACAGGCTCAGCGTCCAGTGTATACAGAAGCCGGGCAGCCGCTCGTCCAGCCAGCGGCCGAGAAAGGCGCCGCCCACCATCGGCAGCACGACGACCAGACCGAGTGTGCCGAGATAGGCCGTCTGGGCCAGCAGGCCCGGACGGTCGCGCTCGGCCTGCCGCATCCGCTCGACGCGTCGCCGAATGGTGGCCTCCCAGCGCGCATCGTCCTTCATCGACCACCCCAGTCGCGCCCGATTTGCCAGACGCGTTTCAACATTTCCTGCTCCAGCCGACGCAAGGACTGCTTGAACTCGTGCAGTTCGCGCTCTTCGGCTATCAGCTGCTCGCGCAACTCCCGCGCGACCTCCTCATAATCGGCATGCCGAAAGAGCCGGCGGGCGCACAGCGACAACTGATCCCCGCGACAGTACAAGACCCCGCCCGGCACCGCGAGATACTCCCAGGGACCCTGTGCGATCCTGAAACGCGCCAGCCCGAAACCCAACACCGTCGCGAAGCGCTCATGGCCCGGTCTGAGGCCGAAGCTACCCGACGCGTCCTCGCCGACGAAGGACGAAACGCCGGCAATCCGCTCGCACTGCGTCGACTGTTGGAGCTGTAGCACGAAGGGTCTCATTGGTCCGGCATGGGTCCGCGCATGTAGCATTGCTCCTCCGGCACGGTGTCGAAGGTGCCGTCAAGAAAGCCCTCGCAGTCGTCCAGCGTCCGCTGCAGCGACACACTGCAGCCGGCAAGACCGGTCTGCGAGGCCGTCACGAAAAACGGCTGTGTCAGATAGCGCTGCAGCCGCCGCGCGCGCAGCACGATCTTGCGGTCGCTTACCGACAATTCTTCGATACCGAGCATCGTGATGATGTCCTCCAGTTCGCGATAACGGGCCAAGTGCTCACGGACCGCCTCGGCTACGGCGTAGTGCCGCTCCCCGAGCACCCGCCGGTCCATCAGCTTGCTACCCGATTTCAGCGGATCGACGGCCGGGTAGATGCCCTTCGCCGCCTGATCGCGCGACAGCACGACGGTCGTGTCGAGGTGACTCAGAATAGCGCTGACCGCGGGGTCCGTCATGTCATCGGCCGGCACGTAGACAGCCTGAACCGAGGTGATCGCACCTGCCGGGGTGGACGTGATCCGCTCCTGGATCTCGGCCACTTCCGTCGCCAGCGTGGGCTGATAGCCGACCGTCGCCGGCATGCGCCCCAGAAGACTGGAAATTTCGCTCCCCGCCTGGACGAAACGGAAGACGTTGTCCATCAGAAACAGCACTTCGGTCCGCAGCGTGTCGCGCAGATACTCCGCATAGGTCAGTGCGGACAGTCCCACCCGAAAGCGCACGCCGGGCGACTCGTCCATCTGGCCGTAAATCAGCAGCGAACGGTCCAGCACGCCCGCTTCGCGGAGTTCGTGCCAAAGCTCATGACCTTCGCGGATCCGCTCGCCGATACCGGCGAACACCGACACGCCGCGATGCAGTGCAATCACTGCATGCATGAACTCCATGACCAGCACGGTCTTGCCGACCCCGGCTCCGCCGAACAGGCCGGTCTTGCCGGCGCGCACGAACGGGCACAGCAAATCGATGACCTTGATGCCTGTCTCGAGGATCCCGGCCGCCCCCACGGACTCCCATAAGGGACGCGGCGGGAAATGGATGGACCGGCTGTCGGCGGCGGCCAGTGCCGGCAGTCCGTCGAGCGGTTCGCCGAATAGATTCAGCAAGCGCCCCAGGCAATCGGCACCGACCGGGACACGCAACGGCGCGCCGGTGTCGTAGACCGGGAGGCCCCGCTCGAGCCCTGTCGTCTGATGCAAGGTAATTGCGCGGACGCGCCGTTCGTCGAGATGTTGATGGACCTCGAACAGGTAGGTCTCGGAGTCGATATCGGCGTACAGAGCCTGCCGCAGCGGTGGGAGGCGGCTGCACGCGATGACGACGACAGGCCCATGGACCTCGGTGATCGTGCCCACGGGGCGCGCCACCGTGATGCCGGGCTCGTGGTCAGCCACCGGACACCCCGCACCGGATCGCTACGGACCGGTCGCGATCGGGGTGTCCGCGCGACCGCCCCATTCGGTCCATGACCCGTCATAAACAGGGACATCGACGCGACCGAGCCGGTACAACGCGAGAGCCAGGATCGCTGCCGTCACGCCGGTACCACAGGTTGTGACCAGCGGCTCGCGCAGGTCGAGTCCGGCCGACCGGAAGGCGCTCGCGAGTTCGGACTCGGCTTTCATGCAACCGGTTTCGGAATCGATCAGCCACTTGAAGAACAGGTTGCGACTGCCGGGCAGGTGTCCGAAGCGCAGCCCGGCACGCGGCTCGGGTTCGCTGCCGGTGAAACGACCGGGGGAGCGGGCATCGACGATCTGCACTCCGGCACCATTGACCAGAAGGCGCATGGCCTCCAGATCACGCACCAGCTCCGGGCGATAAGCGGCTTCGAAGCGGCACGCAGCCCTTGGCAACGCAGGCGCCGATTGCTCGGAGTGTCCCCGGGCTCTCCAAGCGGCCAGTCCGCCATCCAGCACCGAGACGCGGTCGTGTCCGAACACGCGGAACATCCACCACGCGCGGGCCGAAGCCATGAACGAGTTGGCGTCATAGAGCACCACGTGAGTCCCATTGCCGATGCCTAAAGCGCCCACGGCGGCTGCGAACTCGGCCGGCTGAGGCAACATGTGAGGCAGCGCGGACCGCCGATCGGCAACGGCGTCGATATCGAAAAACTGGGCGCCGGGGAGATGCGCTGCGCGAAACTCGGCAGCCGCATCGCGACCCTGGTTCGGCAGGAAGAAGGTTGCGTCCAGCACCACGCTCCCGGCAGTGCCGAGACAGGCGGCCAACGCTTCGCAATCGAGCAGCGCGGGAGTCGATCCGATGGTCATGAACAGGACCTCGCTAGGCTCGGTTTCAGGTGCAAGACGGGGTGCGACGCTTGGAAATCGGCGTGCGGACTTGCTGCGTCCGATGCCGACACGCACTGTAGCTTGGCCTGCGAGCATGCGGGTCGGCACGTCGGATTGTCAACCGGGGGCCGATCGATCAGAGTCCCGCGTGCTGCGACAAAGTACACGGGAACATCGGGCCTGGGGCCTCGCCGCGCAACTCGATCCAGCCGGGAGGTCTGCTACACTCGGCGCGGTGCGGGACAGCGGATTTTGCGCCCTGCCGCACCCAACGGAACAGTCCATCCTGGCCAACCCGCACCTTCACCGATGACGAAGATTCCGGTTCCGTCGCTCGATCCCGGCCGCTATGCCGAAACCTTCGCCGTGTTCGTCGCACGCTCGCTGGAATACCCCCAGATGGTCGCCGAACTGGCCCGCATGACCCGCGCGGAGTGCCCGGAAGGCTACCGGATGCTCGATATCGGTGCCGGAACGGGTCAGGTGATCCGGGCGCTCGCCGAAGGCGACGGACGCAGCCCGGGCCACTACACGGCGTTCGAGCCGAATCCCCGGCACGCTGCAGCGCTAGGCGCTACCTTGCAGCAACTTGGTCTGCCGCATCAGGTGCATGCGTGCCCGTTCTCGACCACAACCGAACTCGGCACTCCCTACGACTTCGCACTTTTTTCACACAGTCTTTATTGGATGGAGGACCCCGCCGCGACAATGCTCCATGCAGCGACAGCGGTAGTACCTGGCGGCAAGGTGCTGGCCTTCATCGCCGGACCCTACGGCGTCCACGCGATGTTTCCGTTGTTCGAGCCGCTGCTTGACCGCACCAGTCCGATGCTGCAGAACAATGCCATGAGCAGTCTGGAACTGGTGCGGGGGCTGCGAACACGCGGCGTCGAACCGGACCTCAGGATGCTGCCGACGCCGATCGACCTGACCGGTCTGTTCGATCCTGCCGGTGAGGCCGAACTCGACGAATTCATCTCGTTTTGCCTGCAGCTCGAGTTCAGCACGCTCCCGGCCTGGCTGAAGCGCGACATAGTGGACTACGTGAGGGGCGGGTGCGTAACGCAGGACGGCTGCCTGTACTGGTATCTTCCGACCGCCGCCGTGACACTGTCCGGGCAGTGCGCGGTCCCCAGCACGACGCGGACCTGAGCATTCAAGGTGCACCACCGCGATAACGCATGCGCCTGTCGCCCGATACCGCCGTAATCCCCGTGAGCCCATCAGTCGGACTGTCGTTCTCCATTCGCCGGTACCACCCTCTCGACCGGAAGAATGGTGCAGCATTCCTCGTCCTCGTCGAAAATGATCACCGCGTTACCCAGTTCCAGCTGCCGCTGCACCTGGCTGACGCGGACTTGCAATGGCGTCTCCTGCTCACCGTAATCCGTGCCATCGCGAGTTACGAATTCCTCGATAAGGCGCTGAAGCGTGTCAGGGGTAAGTTGGCGGTGAGGAATAATCATCGTCTTAGGGTCAACAGAGAAACCTTTCCATCCAATTTCGGAACCAAATGTTATCCGGCTATTTTGATCTAACCGTCATAGCGATAGAATAAGCGGGTAAGGTCTGATGCGGCGACTACTCCGCTGGCGATGCCTATTGCGGCCGCCCCTCAGCAACATGTTCCACTTTGCACGACATTCACCATGACCGATTTTTCAAAACTCTCCGAACAGGAACTGTCCGTATTGATCGCCGACGCATCCAAGGCGCTCGAAGCGAAACGCCAGCAGGCGCGCCGCGATGTTCTGGCCCAGATCAAGTCACTCGCCTCTACGATCGGTGTCGATGTTCAGATAACCGAACAGGCTCCCGAGGCAAACACCCGGAAGGGCTCCAAGGTTGCGATCAAATACCGTGACCCCGGCAACCCAAACAACGCCTGGAGCGGGCGTGGCGTGAAGCCTCGCTGGCTGCAGGAGTATGTGGACCAGGGACGGTCGGTCGACGAGTTTCGGGTCTGACGAACTCGCAGGGCACTTTTGTACCGTCAGGCGGCGGAGCTCGACACCGCTGCCTGATCTGGCCGGATCGATCGGGAAATACCCGGACCATCATGCGTTAGTCTCAATGACAAGCGAGCGGCCAGTGTACGCCCCCCTCCTTAAGCAGCGGAGTGGCTCACCGCGTCAATACTCGCCATTAAACACCGAGCCGCGGGCTTCGACACAACTGCGAAGGTATGACTCGGAGCACTCGGAATCGTCTTAGGCCATTCTGCCAATAAGGCCAAGACTTTTCGAATAGAGAAAGTGGAAGCGAGAGGCCGGAAACGTTTTTCTCCTCGCCCCCCGCGCAGCTTCGTAAGCACACTTACACCCGCCCGGCCAGCCCGTCACCAGGCCTACGGGCGAAAAAGAGCCGGTGCGATCTTTTCGATGAGCTGCTGCAGGCCGTATTTCCCGCTCAACGTCAACCCTCTTCCAGGTCGCGAAGCGTGCGTCAGCAACACCAAGTGCGGCATCTCGCGGATGTCCAATTCGCCCGTGCTCACCCGCCAGTTACGTCCAGCCAAATCAGCCCGACATTGGCGCGATCCTAACATTCGCCCCACAGGCCCAAGAAGCAGCGGCTTGAGTGTGAGCTGACAGCTCGCCGCGCGAGACCCGCGGTCGCCAGGTACCGGAAGCGCGTACTGGCGTAAGCTGCTCTTTCGGTATCTTGAGCCCCTCTTCGCGGCGAACCGCCTAACCCCGCTCCGACAGGAAAGGCCGCATATGGTTCGCGAAACGCGTTTCCCGCTATAATGCGCGCTTTTCTGCCGCGGAATCCTGCTCATGCAGCGTCAAGAACAATACGATCGGGAGGAGCTGCTTCGTTGTGGTCGCGGCGAGCTATTCGGTCCCGGCAATGCCCAGTTGCCGATGCCGCCAATGCTGATGTTCGATCGCATCACCCGCATCAATGCGACCGAGGGGCCATATGAAAAAGGTCTGATGCTGGCCGAACTCGACATCAAGCCGGACCTGTGGTTCTTCGGATGTCATTTCGAGGGCGACCCGGTCATGCCGGGCTGCCTGGGGCTCGACGCGATGTGGCAAATGGTCGGCTTCTATCTCGGATGGATGGGCGGCCAGGGACGCGGGCGGGCGCTCGGCGTCGGCGAGGTCAAGTTCCGTGGCCAGGTGCTGCCGCACAACAAATTGGTCCTGTATCGTATCCACTTGAAACGAGTCATGATGCGCAAGCTGGTCATGGGCATCGCCGATGCCGAGATGGAATGCGATGGCCGCGTGATCTACGAGGCCACCGACCTGCGGGTCGGTCTGTTCACCTCCCCGGACGCCTTCTGAGGGAAAAACTATGAAACGCGTGGTTGTCACGGGTATCGGTATCGTATCCAGCATTGGTCACAATCGCGACCAGGTCGCTGAAGCCCTGCGCAAGGGTCACTCGGGCATCCGTCATAGCGACGAGTACCGTGACCTCGGCTTCCGCAGCCATGTTTGCGGCCCTGTCGAACTGGACCTCGACGAACTGATCGACCGCAAAGTCCGTCGTTTCATGGGGGATGGCGCCGCGTTCAACTACCTGGCGATGCAGGAAGCGATCGGGGACGCAGGCCTCGAGCCGCATGAAGTCTCCGACCCCCGAACAGGCCTGATCATGGGTTCGGGCGGCCCATCGACGTCCAACATGCTGCTGGCCTGGGACACGTTCCGGGAAAAGGGCATCAAGAAGGTTGGGCCTTACATGGTACCGCGCTCGATGTCGAATACGAACTCGGCCTGCCTCGCAACGCCTTTCAAGATCAAGGGCGTCAACTACTCGATCAGCTCGGCCTGCGCGACCAGCGCGCACTGCGTCGGCAATGCCGCGGAGCAGATCCAGCTCGGCAAGCAGGACATCGTGTTCGCCGGCGGCGGCGAAGAAGTGCACTGGACGATGACCCTGCTGTTCGATGCGATGGGTGCCTTGTCATCCAAATACAATGACGAGCCGCAGCATGCCTCGCGTCCCTACGATGCAGACCGCGATGGGTTCGTGATCTCGGGCGGCGGTGGCGTACTGGTCGTCGAGGAGCTCGAACACGCCAAGGCGCGCGGCGCAAGGATCTATGCCGAACTCGTCGGGTACGGCGCGACGTCCGATGGCTACGACATGGTGCAGCCCTCCGGCGAAGGCGCGGTACGGTGCATGCAGCAAGCCATGGCCACCGCCGGTACGGCCATCGACTACGTCAACGCCCATGGCACCAGTACACCGATCGGCGACATCCGCGAACTGGAAGCCGTCAAGGCCGCATTCGGCGACAACATCCCTCCGATCAGTTCGACCAAATCGCTGACCGGGCATGCGCTGGGCGCCGCCGGGGTTCATGAGGCGATCTACTCGTTGCTGATGATGGAAGGCCAGTTCATCAGCGCGTCCGCCAATATCGAGCGCCTTGATCCGGGCGCCGAGGGCGTGCCCATCGTCCGCGAATACCGCGAGAACGCGGTCCTGAATACCGTGATGTCGAACAGCTTCGGTTTTGGTGGCACGAACGCGACATTGATCTTCCGTCGCTATGGCGGCTGAGCTGCGCCTGTCGCTCAGCGACAGGGAGCGGTACGAGTTCAACAAACTGCAAAAACGGCTGCGTCGTCTGACCGGCGAGGCCATCGCCGACTACGACATGATCCAGGGCGGCGACAAGGTCATGGTCTGCCTGTCGGGCGGCAAGGATTCCTATGCACTGCTCGACATCCTCCTGGGTCTGCGCGAGAACGCCCCGGTGGATTTCGAGATCCTCGCGGTCAATCTCGACCAGAAGCAACCCGGCTTTCCGGCCGATGTGCTGCCGCGCTACCTGTCCGGCCTGGGTATCCCCTTCCATATCCTGGAGCAGGACACCTATAGCGTCGTGAAACGCGTCATCCCCGAGGGCAAGACGACCTGCGGCCTGTGCTCGCGGCTGCGGCGCGGCTCGCTCTATACCTATGCGGCGGCGAACGGCGTTACCAAGATTGCGCTGGGCCACCATCGGGAAGATATCCTCGAGACGTTCTTCCTCAACCTGTTCTACGGCGGAACCTTGAAGGCGATGCCGCCGAAGCTGCTCAGCGACGACCGGCGCCACATCGTCATCCGTCCCCTGGCCTACTGCCGTGAAAAGGACCTCGCGGAGTACGCCCGTATCAAGGACTTTCCGCTGATTCCGTGCAACCTGTGCGGATCGCAGCCGAACCTTCAGCGCCAGGCGATGAAGGAAATGCTGCACGGCTGGGAGAAACGCAATCCAGGCCGCGTGGAGACCATATTCCGCGCGCTGCAGAATGCCTCTCCATCGCAGCTCGCCGACCGGCAGTGGTTCGACTTCGCCGGCCTCGAGGCCCTGCGCGGGACAGCGGCAAGCTGCGGGGACACCAACGCCGGACTCGAGATTCTCGCTTTGTGACATCGGCCGCCGGCGCCGCGCGGCCCGCCTTTCTTAAATACCGGCCCGGCCGTGGCCTCACGGTGATCCCATGAACCTTCCCCGCCTCGGATTCGTCAGCCTCGGTTGCCCCAAGGCGCTCGTCGATAGCGAGCGCATCATGAGCAAGCTGCGGGCGGACGGCTACGCACTGGTCCCCAGCTACCGCGATGCCGACCTCGTGGTCGTCAACACCTGCGGCTTCGTCGATGCGGCCGTCGAGGAATCCCTGGACGCGATCGGCGAGGCGCTGGCCGAAAACGGCCGGGTCATCGTGACCGGCTGCCTTGGCGCACGGGCCGAGGAGATTCGCTCACGCTATCCGAATGTGCTCGACATCAGCGGCGCACATGCCTACGAGCAGGTCGTCGGCGCAGTGCATGCCCACCTGCCGCCACCGACGGGAGATTTCGACAGCCTCGTCCCGCCACAGGGGATCAAGCTGACGCCGCGACACTATGCCTACCTGAAGATTTCCGAGGGCTGCAATCACCGTTGCACCTTCTGCATCATCCCGTCGATGCGCGGCGAACTGGTCAGCCGGCCGGTCGGCGAGGTCATGGACGAAGCGGAACGCCTGGTGAACGCGGGCGTGAAGGAACTGCTGGTCGTCTCGCAGGATACCAGCGCCTACGGCGTCGACCTGAAGTACCGCACCGGCTTCTGGGGCGGCCGACCGCTGCGGACGCGCTTCTTCGATCTGGCACAGGCGCTGGGCGACCTCGGCATCTGGATCCGCCTCCATTACGTCTACCCCTACCCCCATGTCGACGAGGTCGTGCCGCTGATGGCCGAGGGCAAGATCCTGCCCTACCTCGACATTCCGTTCCAGCATGCCAGCCCGGATGTACTGAAACGCATGAAGCGGCCTGCCGCCACTGAAGACACCCTCGCGCGCATCCGGCGCTGGCGCGAAATCTGCCCCGACATCACGATCCGCAGCACCTTTATCGTCGGCTTTCCGGGGGAGACCGAGGAAGACTTCGAGTCGCTGCTCGCGTTTCTCGACGAGGCGCAGCTCGATCGTGTCGGCTGCTTCACCTACTCTCCGGTCAACGGCGCCGCGGCGAACGACTACCCCGATCCGGTACCCGAAGCGGTCAAGGAGGAGCGGCTCGAGCGGTTCATGGCCGTCCAGTCGCAGATCAGCGCGGCGAAGCTGCAGAACCGGGTAGGACGCACCGACACGGTGCTGATCGACGAGGTGGTCGAGGAGGGCGCAGTGGCCCGCAGCCGTGCAGACGCGCCCGACATCGATGGTCAGGTGTTCATCGACGGTGCGACCGATCTGGAAGTCGGATCGTTCGTTCGGGTCGAATTCGAGGAGGCCGACGAACACGATCTCTGGGCCCACCTCGCGTGAACCCGGTCGGTATCGATCGCCTCGGCGTGCGGCCAGATATACCGCGCAGAGGAACGACCGGCTGACGCTGCGGAAGATCTGACCGGCTCAGATGTCCCCCTCCTCGCGCGTCGCAGGGATGCGCTGATTCCGTCCCAGGCACGAACGGCCGCGAGGGTGGTGCCAAAAACGCCGGCGACCGTCGAGAATCTGATCGAAACCCGAGCGGATTTCCCCGGGGAACCCCTGGCAGGGCACCGCAGCACCCGAGCCAACTCTGGCGCTGCGCGCGGTCGTTAACGATCAGTCGTGTTCGTGATGCCCGCCAGCCCCATGGACGTGGCCGTGGTCCAGTTCTTCTGGAGTCGCATTGCGGATACCGGTCACCTCGACATCGAAGTTCAAGGTCATGCCGGCCATCGGGTGATTACCATCGAGCATTACCGTATCGCCCTCGACCTCGATCACGGTCACGAGTTGCATGCCCTCGGATGACTCGGCGTGGAACTGCATACCCGGCAGCACTTCGTCGACACCGTGGAACGCAGACTTGGGCACCTTCTGCACGAGATCATTGTCGCGCACGCCGTAGGCTTCCTCGGGTGGCACGCTCACCTGAAAACGATCGCCGACTTTACGTCCCGTCAGCGCTTCCTCCAGGCCGGAGATGATGTTGCCCATGCCGTGGATGTAGGCCATCGGGTCGCTGCCCTGCGAGCTGTCGAGCACCTCGCCGTCGTTATCCGTCAGGGTGTAGTGGATGTGGACGACCTTGTTTGGAGAAATCTGCATCAATGATCTCGGATTGACTTGTAAAAGCTCCGCATGATAGCGCCTTTTGCATTGATGCGGTTAACGAATTCTCCCCTGGCACGGTCTTCAGGCAGTAACGGCCTGCAGGTTGAGGAATCCGCCGCCTGCCGCAAATCCGGCTTACAGGGGATACACGAAATGGGGTATCGTCTGCCAGAGCAACTGACCCTGGATGCATGGACCCATGGAAAGCAACTTTTGGCATGAACGCTGGCAACGCGGCGAAACCGGCTGGCATCTGCCACACGTCCACCCAATGCTGGAGCAGGGCTGGTTCAGGCTAGCCCTCCCGCGCGGTGCGCGCGTCTTGCTGCCACTGTGCGGAAAAAGCGAGGACATGGCCTGGCTGGCGGACCAAGGGTATCGGGTCGTCGGCGTCGAATTGAGCGCAGCCGCCGCCGCGGCATTCTTTACCGAACACGACTCGACATCCGATATCGACGCCGTCGGTACGTTCCGCCGCTTCCGGTCGAGCACCATCGAGATTCTGTGCGGCGATTTTTTCAGGCTGGATGCAGCACAACTGGGTGCAGTCGATGCGGTCTATGACCGGGGCGCTCTCGTGGCGCTGCCACCTGCGATGCGGGAACAATACGTCGGGCAGTTACGCACTTTGGCGCCCACCCCACTGCCGGGGCTGCTGATCACGCTGGATTACCCGCAGGAGCAGATGGACGGCCCACCGTTCGCGGTCAGCGATACCGATGTGGAGCAGTACTTCGGCGCAACCCACACGATCGAACTGCTCACCCGCACCGACGCGCTCGACGACAGCCCCCGGTTTCGCGAACGCGGCGTCACCCGCATGACCGAGAATGCCTTTGCGTTGACGCCCAGACCCTGAGCATGGGTGGCAGCGAACCGCCTGCGACGATCACGGCAGTCCCGGGCTCCCGCTGATGGGCGAACATGACAGGCTGTCAGTGTCACACCTTGACGGCATCGGAAACGGCCATTGAAAGCCGGCGCTCCGGCAGCGGCGCTGCGTCACTCGGGCCAACGGCATGACTACCGCGGTCGACCGGCGCATGCCGCGGATTCAGCCCAGGACACAAGGTCGGAACTGGCTGGACCCCTTCCCTGATCGCGCGGCGCTGTGCTCGCCCCGCCGGAACCCTGCCCGGACGACTCGAGCGTGCGGCCGGGCGTCAACTCCGGCTGCCGCGACAAGCCGGAACGGATTGAGACGATGATGGAAGACGCGGATGCTTAAGGACTCGCTTAACCGGAATGGCTGCGGCATGCTCCGTTGCGGAATCGTCCTCGTATTGACCTGTATGCTGGGCACGGCACTTCACGCTGCCGTCCCGACTCCCGAAGGACGCCCGACCGACCCGCCACCACCGGCCCCGCTACCGGCCGAGGTCGAGGTCGCCGCGTATTTGATGGACCTGCTGTCAATCGACGAAAAAGAGCAAACCTTTCAGGCCGAAATACTGTTCAACTTCCGCTGGAAAGACCCACGTCTCGCCGCTCGCCATACTGAGCCCTTGCGATTGATCGAGGATGCCGTCTCGGAACGACTGCAAACCATCTGGAATCCCAACGTGCAGTTCGTGAATGCCGTGGAGAAGCAGACCTTCAATCAGGCCTTGACCCTGCACCCGGACGGGACCGTCGAACATCGTATCGACGTGCTGGGCCGCTTTTCGACGCCCATGGATTTCCAGCGCTTTCCGTTCGATCGGCAGCGACTAAAGATCATGCTCGAGTCCTTTCTGGAGCAGACCGGGCAGTTGCGTTTCACGATCGACCGCGACCGCACGCGCGCCGATCCCGACAGCGCCAGCGGCGATCTGAATCTGATGGGCGTCCACGCCTCGGTGACCCAGTCCGCGATCAGCGGCTGGAACGAGAATTTCAGCCGGTACGTGCTCGAACTCGCGGTCGAACGGAACGTCAGCTTCTACACGTGGCGGGTGATCGTCCCGATCATGATCATCGTAATGATCTCCTTCGCGCTGTTCTTCGTCGATATCGCCTCTTACCACGACCGCGTCGGCATCGCGATGGCGTGCCTGCTCGCCTGCGTTGCGACCCAGTTCGCGATCAGCTTCAGCCTGCCGCGGATCAGCTACCTGACCCCAATCGACCGCTTCTTCGTCTGGACCTATATCTCCATTGGCTTCGGCGTGGGACTCAGCACCTGGGTCAAGATTCTCGAAAGCCGCGGTAATGCCAACTGGCAGCGGGTCGATTGGCACTCCCGCTGGCTGAGCCCCGTAATCTTTTTCGCCGGCGTCGCAGCCGTTCTGATCTGATGGCAAAGGCCCTCGCCACGAACCGCCACGGCTGGCCCGCATGATTGGGGGCGCCGATCAAGGAAAAATTACCCGCGCCGCAGGCATGCATACCGCATCCCTTGCTACGCAGACCCTCTATATTGCATCCACACGCCTCAGCGTAAACTATTGACCGGCCGGTGGAACGGCCCACCGACCTGCATCAGGAAGCGGCCATGACGGGGTACCGATCCAGTGGGACTCCGTAGGCGGAATCGATTTAAAGGCCCACAGGGACCGTAAGAACCAGGGCCTTCCAGACTCGGGGGAATTCATCATGCAGATCGATTCGAGTTTGTTCGTCAATGTCGGCGTCCGGCGGGAGTGCGCCGAGCGCTATGCCGGTGATTTCAACACGCTGCTCGCCCGTTACGGCATCGACACACCGCTGCGGGTCGCGCATTTCCTTGCTCAGGTCCTGCACGAATCAGGGTTGCTGCGGCATGTCGAGGAAAACCTGAACTACTCCGCCAAAGGACTGCGCTCGATCTTTGGCAAGTACTTCCGCTCCGACGCCGAGGCCAATGCCTTCGCGCGGCAACCGGCGAAAATCGCGAACCGGGTGTACGCCAACCGCATCGGTAACGGCAGCGAGGCCAGCGGCGACGGCTATCGCTTCCGAGGTCGCGGCCTCATCCAGCTGACCGGACGCGCGAACTACCAGAGCTTTAGTGACTGGCTCGGTGTCGACGTCGTCTCCGCACCGGACAAGGTGGCCAGCGACTATGCCGTCCACTCCGCCGTGTTCTATTGGTCGACCCGCAAACGCAACGGCCTTTCGCTGAATACCTATGCCGACCGAGACAGCCTGCTCGACATCACGCGCGCGGTGAATGGCGGTACCATCGGTCTTGAAGATCGGAAGCACCTGCTGCTCAAGCTCAAGCAGCAGTTGTCGAGCCGGCCCGGGGTATCGGCCTCATTGCCAACGGCACCGACACCGGAACGCCTGCCGCCGACGCACAGCGTCACGGCTTCCTCGCTGAACCTGCGCTCCCAAGCAGTCGTCAACAACAGCAATCGACTGGCGGCGCTCCCTCAGGGCACGCCGATCGCGTTGTTGGAGGGTAAGCCAGAGGACGCGTGGTGGAAGATTCAGGTGGCGCTGAATGGACGCCTGTTCGAGGGTTTCGTCGCCAGCGCCCATCTCAAGCCCTTCTCGGGCGCGCCGGCGGCCCGAGCGGCCGCACCGGCGGCGGCGATTCCGCCCGCCCATCTGCAGCAGGACCGTCCCGACATCACGCGGGCCCGCGACGGGGGCCGCGCGTTCCCGCTCGGCGAGAAAGACCGGCCGGGCCGTCAGGGCGTCGTCCCGGTCGAGCGTGTCGACGAGATCCATGTCATCGTGGCGTACCTCGACAGTGCGAAAGCCACGCACAAGCGGTACTGGCCCCAGGGCAGCACCACCTTCTGCAACATCTACGCCTATGACTATTGCTATCTGGCCGGCCCCTACCTGCCACGGGTCTGGTGGAAGAGCGACGCACTGGAGCGACTGCAAGGCGGCGATGCGGTGGACGCAGTCTACGACCGCACGGTGCGCGAACTCAACGCCAACGCGCTGCACGACTGGCTTGAGGACTATGGCGAACGGTTCGGATGGCAGCGCGCGGCGGATATCGACGAATTGCAACGGGCGGCAAACGACGGCGGTATCTGCCTGATCGTCGCGAAGCGGAAGGATCTGAACCGCTCGGGCCACATCACCGCGGTGGTTCCGGAAACCGACGACTTCTCCGCGTCCCGCAACGCTCAGGGTATGATCCAGCGTCCCGTTGAGTCGCAGGCCGGTGCGACCAATTACCGCCTTGTCGTGCAGAACCGCGCCTGGTGGCTGGATCCGAAGTTCAGTTCTTTCGGTCTTTGGCATCACGCTTAGCGCGAGCCCACACCTGGCGAGGGCGGGAAACCCGGCCGGCCCTCACCCACAGGCCCACACCGGCACGCCACCGGCGCGATTGACATCCCCTGCAACAGACCTAGAATCGCCGCGTTCAAGCCAGATCCGATCGGTCAGGCGGCGGGCCGTTTGGCCCCCGCACATCGCCGCCGAATGTCCCGATGACGCTATCCGACGAACCGCACCCCGTGTCCAACTCCAGCCCATCCGCCACCGTCGACGGCCTAGCGAAGCGCATCGACGCACTATTGCCCCAGACCCAGTGTCGCCAGTGCGGATACGCCGGCTGCCGTCCATACGCCGAAGCCATCGCCTGCGGCGAGGCTGACATCAACCAATGCCCGCCCGGCGGAACCGCGGGTATCGCAGCGCTGGCAACCCTGCTGGGATGCGAACCCAAGCCGCTGAATCCCCAGCACGGTGTGGAGCAGCCGCTCCATCTGGCGGTGATCGACGAGCCGAAGTGCATAGGCTGCACGCTGTGCATCCAGGCCTGTCCGGTCGATGCGATCATCGGTGCCGCGAAGCTAATGCACACGGTCATCGCCGCCGAATGCACCGGATGCCGACTGTGCATCCCGCCCTGTCCGGTCGACTGCATCGTCATGGTGCCCGCGCCGCCGGAACAACTCGCGCAACCCGATCACTGGCGTCGGCGTCATGAAGCTCGACACCTACGTCTGAACCGCGAACAACAGCAAAAGACCGAGCGGGCGGAACGGCAAAAGGCCGCCTTGCAGCGGCCCGGGGCCGAGGAAATCGCTCGTGCCATCGAACGGGCCCGGGCTCGCAAGCAGGCGATGGCGACGACGGGGTCCAGCGGCACATCGTCAATCAAGACTCCGCACTCCGAAGACAGCTCCGACGCATGAACCAGGAACGGCGCCGGCAGATTTACGACCGGCTAGCAGCCGCGATTCCGGAACCCACGACCGAACTGCGCTACACCTCGCCGTTCGAATTGCTGGTCGCCGTCGTGCTGTCGGCTCAGGCCACCGACAAGGGCGTCAACAAGGCAACGGAAAAGCTCTTCGCCGTCGCGAACACGCCGGCAGCCATCCTCGCACTCGGCGAGGAAGGTCTGAAGGATTACATCAAGACGATCGGGCTGTTTAACAGCAAGGCGCGCCATATCATCGCGCTGTGCGCGTTTCTGCTGGAGCGACACGCCGGGGAAGTCCCCGCGACGCGAGGCGAACTCGAGGCCCTACCCGGCGTGGGCCGCAAGACGGCGAACGTTATCCTGAACACGGCGTTTGGCCAGCACACCATCGCCGTCGACACGCACATCTTCCGGGTGGCAAATCGCACCCGGCTTGCCCCGGGCAGGAATGTGCGCGAGGTCGAGGACAAACTCAACCGGTTCACGCCGCGCGAGCATCTGCGCGATGCGCACCACCTGCTGATCCTGCACGGACGCTATACCTGTATCGCGCGCAAGCCAAAGTGCGCCGAATGCGTCATCGCGGATCTGTGCGAGTATCCGGACAAGCCGGCCCGGACCGCGCAGGATGACACGCCCGGCACCGCGCACTGACGACCTGGACTAACCGCCCCCCCGCACCGCCGAGCCTCACAAGCACCCGGAACTTGTGTAGAATCCGTCCATTGCCGGCGTAGCTCAGTTGGTAGAGCATCTGATTTGTAATCAGAGGGTCGCGGGTTCGAATCCTGTCGCCGGCTCCAATATCTCAATGGTTTGCGACAAGGTCAGCACCGCACCCGCAGGACCTTGCGGCACCGATGCCGGCGGTCTCCCGGGACGCTTCCCGACGAAGTTCGGGGCCATCGCACTCAAGTCGAGCCAGCCTCGCGATAACTCTGCACAGAGCGCGCCAGAGCTCTGACAGCTTGGTCGCATTCCCTTGCTATCCGGCCCGAATCCGGTCTTCCGCAGGCCTGGGGGGAAGACTAAAATCCACCGCAGCGGCGCCTCAGCCGAGCTGTCGTACTTCAGCCAGAAGATGTCGAGGCTCGCCTTGTCGCGCGATCGGTTCTTTACAGCCGAAATACTTGAAGCGTTCCGTCGACTTGCGCCGACGACGGTTCTCCGGTTGGCAGCAAGCGATGCAGTCCTGCAGGTCCCAGAATTTCAGCGGCTTGGGCTTCCGCGTGAAAGGCTTGTCGGTGCGGATATCGCAGAACCAGATGCCCCGGGTATGGATCCGGCCGTCCTTGAGGAGGGGCTCGAACAAGGGCGCGTTCGCCTGGACGCCCCGGGCGTAGACGATGCCGGTCGGCAAGGCAGGATGGTATGCGCGTCGCAGGTTTCGGGCAGTTTCCGGCGAATCTTCTCGCCCGCCCCGCTTCCATCGATGGTAGCGCGAAGGACGCGAAAAGCCCCAGAGCCCAGGGGGAGGATTCATGGGCTGTTGCACCTTACCGCACCGCACCCCACCCCGCTTTTTTTTTTGCGGCGCCGCGCTGTACAGGAGCCCCATCGAAAGTCCCTTTGAAAATCCACGCCGTGGATTGATACTGGTCTTGCAAGTCAATCACCTGAGGTGCGGACCCATGAGCGCAAAGCTCGCTATCGTCGCCATACTGCTCGCCAGCCCGGCGCAGGCGTGGGATACACGGGGCACAGACGGCACCGGAACGGACCGGTTCAACAATGGCTCGGGCTCGCCAGGCATCTACAGCTCAGACGGCAAGTTCCTGGGCAATCTGAATTCCAATCGATACGATCCGGACTCGGTCGCGAATCCCTACGGCCGCTACGGTTCGCCGTATTCGCCCGACTCCATCAACAACCCTTACGGCAAGTACGGGTCTCGCTACTCGCCCGAGGGCGTCAGAAATCCGTATGGCACCGGGGAATGGTGAATCCGCAGCTGCGGTCGGTCGATGGAGCACTGACGCCCATCGCCGTCGAGGCGACGCGGTCGAATGGGCCGCACGTGCCAAGTCTGCTGAGCGCCGATGCCCTCCACGCGAGGTTCCAGCTGTCGCGCGCTGTTCGCCTGAGCGTGACTCTCGGGAATGGAACGAGACCGCGCTTGTGACTGCTGCCGCGCCCATGCACGGGCAGCGACTGGGAAGGGTGCGATGGAAAGTGCCGAAGATACGGGGCCATTGGGGGGAATCAGGTCCGTTCAGGCTTGGGAGCCTGACACCTCCGGCACGACCCAAGTCTAGTCGAAACCACGCGAGGCGATAGGTCCATGAACATCACCACCCAACCGCCTGCCCTTTCGGCACGCCACGAAGCGCCGCAGCGGGGTCAACGGCTCGAACAGCGGATGTTGCTCGGGCACGCCGTGTTGATCGCCCATTTCTTGGCCTCCAGCACCGGCAGCAAATCGCGCTCCCAGATGTAGCGGTCTTCACCCCATCCCATGCGGGGCCAGAAGATATAGTGAGCGTGCAGTCGGTTGACCGCATAGTCGTATACGTCCGTCCACGTGCAGGGGTGCCCGCCGCAATCCGTCCCATCTCGAAAGAGATGGCCCCGACCGCCGGCAAGAAAGGTCAGCTCGACCAACGGGGCAGAGACGATCCGTCCGGCATAGGTACTGAAATAGGCATCGAACGGGTTGCCGTTGCCTGAAGGCGGCACGGTGTCCGGGTGGGTCATGCCACCGCCCAGCGATGCAATCGTATCGATGAGCTTCACCTGCAGCTTCGGGTTCATCAGCGACCAGTTCAGCGACACGGCCCAGGGCGTCATCGGAAAGGCGGCCGCCATCGCTTTGGCCTGCCGTTCCAGCGCCGCCTCGTAATCGGGCTGCGAGAGCCCGCTACTGTTCAAGGCCGACTCGGTGTTCTGGACCATCACCAAGGTCGGATCGGTATCGAAACGCTGTCCGACTGCCTTCAGCAGGGCGGCCCAGCGCTCACCTACGGCTGGCACGGCACGCTTGGGGTTACAGGCGAACTGCCCCGAATGCTGGGAAGTCACTTCCTGACCGCCGCTATAGCGAGCATCCGTGAGCATGTCGTCGGGCACGCAGCGGGCCTCGTCCTCATCCTCGACGTTAAACCCCTTGTCCTCCAGCGCAATACCGAGTTTCTTCCCGGCCGCCCGCGCCAGCGCCAGACTGTCGGCGATGATCGACATATCGAACACACCCGGCCTCGTCTCGATCTGGCGCCACTGCACCCGGATCAGCGCGCCGGCCGACTTTGGCGTGTCCAGCGCCCGCTTCAACGCCTTCTGGCCATCCCCACCATCCTTGACCTCAAAGTAATGCCCGGGAGCCCATTTCTTCAATGGGGGACCGTCGGCGAGCGCTGCCGTCGCCGCGAGCATTGCCGCAAGCGCAGGGAAAGTCTTCATCGGGAGGCCTCGTGAATGGTTAAGCGTGTCAAGTCGGTGTGGTCTTTGCGTTATGCGGGGCGGGACTCGGGCATACAGTGCCAGGGCGGTTCTCGGCTTCGCCATCCCTGCGCTTCGGGGTCCCGGGATCCGATCCGGAACGACGGCTCAAAAGCCCTGGGTTGCCTTCAGCACAATGGCAGCGTCGCCGAGCGGCATCGAAGGATCGTCTCGCCAAACCGATTCAGCGGCGCCAACGCGGTGGGGAGCGCACAGGGCACCAATGCACGGCTCGAACCCACGCCGCTCACCGGCCAGCGTGCCAAGTCTCAGCGCGAGTCTGCCAGCGTCTGCGCCGCGTGTCACGACCCCAGCCGGCCGGGGGCCGTCGGGTCGGAGTGCGCTACCTATTCCCAAGGCCGGATGCGCGGGATACCATTTCCAACCCAACAACTCAGAAAAACCCTTATCCCGCCCGTCGTGCGGCTTAGGCGAGCCGACCCGCCGAGGGCCTCAGGATCCGACGCCCATCCCAGCCCTCGCGTCCAACCGGCACCCATGGGTTTGCCGGCACCGAGCCGTGGCGGGCGAGTCGCCGTGTCGACGTGACGCAACTTCCGGTACCGTTGCCGCTTAGCCGACCATTACAACCGGGATCGCTCATCGCGGCCGTAAGTGGCTTTTCCTTGAGAAAGCGCTCAATTCAAGTTCCCTGGAGACATGAGACATCATGAAGGTTCCCCAGCCCGCCTTCGAGGAACCGGCCGTCGGCACCGTTGATGAGAACTGCATCCGGACCCCGCCCGCTACCGAACAGGTGGCCGCGAACGAGCTGAACAGCGCCGCAAGTCGGAACACCGACAGCATTGCGTACCTCAAGTCAGAACTCGAGCGGCAGCGTCGGCTGCTGTCCCGTCAGGACGAGGAACTGCGCGGGTTGCGCGAAAGCGAGAAGCGGCTTCGCGACACACTCGACCATGCGCCCGTCCTGGTCTTCATCAAGGATATCCAGGGACGTTACCTGTTTGCGAATCGCCGCTGCGCCGAACTGCTCCACGCCGACCCTGAGAATATCGTAGGCAAGACGACCGACGAGTTGTTCGCGCCGGAAGTCGCCGCAAAGCTCACGGCCAACGACCGGTGGGTGCTGTCCGGACAAGGCTGCCGGCAGGTGGAAGAATTGCTGCCGGTCAATGGCGCCTGGCGCACCTTCCTGTCGTCCCAGTTCCCGCTCACCGATCTGGACGGAAACATCTATGCCACCTGCGGCATCTCCACCGACATCACCGAGCGTAAGC
Organism: Methylotetracoccus oryzae; assembly: GCF_006175985.1. Lineage (GTDB taxonomy): Bacteria > Pseudomonadota > Gammaproteobacteria > Methylococcales > Methylococcaceae > Methylotetracoccus > Methylotetracoccus oryzae. The sequence continues at coordinate 109,353 of NZ_SRSH01000013.1, forward strand.
GCGCCGAAGCCCTTAACCACAAGCTGGCCGCGATCATCGAAGCCAGCAGCGACCTGATCGCCACCGCCACGCCAGACGGCCGAATCGAATACATGAATCGGGCGGGCCGCGCGCTGCTCGGCATCGGTGCCACAGAGTCCCTGTTGCACACGACCATCGAGGATTATCACCCGGTCTGGGCCTATCGGCGCGTTGTCGAAGCTGGCGTCCCGGCTGCATTCGAGTTCGGCCGTTGGCAGGGCGACAATGCAATGCTGACGCGGAGCGGAGCCGAAATTCCCGTTTCCCAGATGATCCTGGCCCAGAAGGACGCCGAAACAGGCGATTTGGAATTCATCGCAACGGTCTGCCGGGACATTACGGAACGCCAGCGAACCGAGATGGCACTCCGCAAGCTGCAGCAGGAACAGGAACTCATCCTGGATTCCGTACCGGCGATGATCTTCTACAAGGACACTGCCAATCGCCTCCTGCGTGTCAACGCCAGGGTCGCCGAGGCGTTGGGCCTGCCTAAGGATCGGATCGAGGGCCGGCACACGAGCGAATTTTTTCCGGACGAGGCCGAGCGATACTATCAGGACGATTTGATCGTCATCCGAAGCGGCCAACCCCGCCTCGGCATCGAGGAGCCGATTCGCGTCGCCGCCGACCGGGTTCGGTGGCTGTCCACCGACAAGGTCCCCCTCAAGGATGCCGCCGGGAAGGTGACCGGCGTACTGGTAATGGCCACGGACATCACCGACCGCAAGCTCATTGCCGAGGCTCTGCAGGAAAGGGAACGCAGGTTATCGGAATCACAGCGGATCGCCCATATCGGAAGCTGGAGCTGGGATTTCTCCGAGACATTGTCGTGGTCAGAAGAAACCTTTCGGATCTATGGGGTTTGCCCCGAGAACTTCACTCCGACCGTCAACTCGCTGCTGGAGTGCCTCCACCCGGATGACCGCAGCCTTATGCAGGCATGGATCACGGCATGCGCTGCGGGCGACGCTCCGCCCGAGTTTGAATTCCGCGCGCTGCTCCCCGGCGGTCGCGTGCGCCACCTGACGGGTCGGGGCGAGTTACAGCGCGATGAGCGGCACCTTCCCATGCGCATTGCCGGCACCGTTCAGGACATTACCGACCGCAAGCTGGCCGAAGCCGCACTGCAGGATGCGGACCGCCGCAAGGACGAATTCCTCGCGACCCTCGCGCACGAACTCCGCAACCCGCTGGCACCGATCGGCAATGCGGTGCAAATCCTGCAAACGGCGGGCATCGACGACCCGACACGCACCTGGTGCTGCGAGTTGATCAGACGCCAGATGGAACACCTGACGAAGCTGGTCGACGAACTGCTGGATATCTCACGGATAACCCGCGGCAAGATCAGCTTGGACTGGCAGCCGGTCGCGGTCGGGGACATCGTGGAGCGCGCGTTGGAAAGCTGTCGGCCCTTGCTGGAAACCTACCGACATCAACTCGATTTACTTCTGCCGTCGGCCGCCGCCTATGTTGAAGGCGATCCGGTACGTCTGGCGCAGGTGGTGTCGAACCTGTTGAACAACGCCGCCAAGTACACCGAACCCGGCGGACATATCGCACTGAGGGTAGAACCGGGTGACGATGGGATCATCCTCCGCGTCAAGGACAACGGTATAGGGATCCCGCCCGCGCTGCTGTCGCAGGTGTTCCAGATGTTCACACAGGGCGACCAGTCACTTGAGAAAACCCACGGCGGGCTCGGGATCGGACTCAGTCTGGCGCGGGAACTGGTGGCACTGCATCACGGCTCAATCCAGGCCTACAGCGCGGGCGCTGGCCAGGGCAGCGAATTCGTCGTGTGGCTGCCGGCAGCGTCGCCGCCGAGCGAGCCGGCGCCCGCGCAATCGGAAGCCGCGCCGGCGCCATCGCCGCCGCGGCGCGTGCTGGTCGCCGACGACAACCAGGACGCGGGCGACAGCCTGGCGGCGTTGTTGCGCGCACTCGGCCACGAGGTGTACATCGCGCGCGACGGTCTGGAAGCGGTCGCGGCTGCCGAGGCGCATCGGCCAGAATTCATCCTGATGGACATCGGCATGCCCAGGCTGAATGGCTACGACGCCTGTCGTCGCATCCGGGAGCACGCCTGGGGCCGCGACATCGTGATCACGGCCCTGACCGGCTGGGGCCAGGACAGCGACCTGCAACGGTCGCAGGCAGCGGGTTTTTCCCACCACCTGACCAAGCCTGTCGACTTCAACGCCTTGCGGCAGCTAATCGACACGTTGCCGTCCACCGCGTAACACGGTAGGGCACCTAGAGCCTAACGTCCCGTCGATGACCGGACACGGCAAGCAGCCCAGACCGTTCCCCCTCCAACGCCGTTGCGGCCTCAGCGGCTGGCGACCGGGTCGGCGCCAGCGCTCCATCCGCCCCCGAAAGCCCGATACAAGGACACGACCGAGACCGCCAGAGCCGTCTGCGCCCGGACTCGAGCCTCACGAGCCTCAAGCTGCGCCCGCCGGGCATCCAGCACCGACAACAGGTCGGTCGCGCCCCGCACGTGAAACGCCTCGGCGTCACGGTGCGATAACACGGCAGCTTCCTCGGCGCGCGCCCATTGCTCGACCTGTTCGGTGGCGGCGCGGTGGCCCACGTAGGCGTTCTCGACGTCTTCCAGCGCGGTCAGAAAGGCCCGCTCGTACTCTGCCGCGGCCTGTTCCAATCGCGCGTCCGCGGCCGTGATCCCGGCGCGAATCCGGCCGGCATTGAACAGTGGCGCCGAGAGTCCCGAGCCCAGCGCATACACCGTCTCGGCCAGCGACGGGTAGCCACCGACCGCGAGCGCACCGAAGCCGCCGCTCGCCGATAACACCAGGCGTGGATACAGTTCGGCCTCGGCCGCGCCGAGAGCGGCCGCGGTTGCGTTCACCGTGCGTTTGGCCAGCCGCAGATCGGGCCGCTGTTCCAGCAATTGGGCCGGTAACAGGCCTGGCAGTCGCGGCGCGGCCGCCGGCAGCGGCGCCGCGGGCGCGAGCAGCGTTTGCAGCCGCGTCGGCGTTTCGCCCGCCAACACCCCAAGCCGATGAATCGTGACGTCCGCCGCGCGGAGCAGGTCGGGCAGAACAGCCTCGGTACTCCGCAGCGCAGTCTGCTGGCGAGCCACGTCGCCGCGATTCGCACGGCCTGCGGCGAACAGCGCCTGCACGGTCCTCAGGCGCTGCTGCTGGAGCGCAATGTGCTCGCGCAGGATGCCGGTGCGGGCCTGGATACCGCGCAGCTCGAGATAGTTCGTCGCGAGATTGGCCAGCAAGCCGACCCGCACCCCGCGGGCCCCTTCGTCGGTGCTGGCAGCCTGCTCGGCGGCGGCTTCCGCTTCGAGCCGCCGCCCGCCGAACAGGTCGATCTCCCAACGGGCGACAAGCCCCCCGCTGACGGCGTTCGCAGCCGGCGTGACCAGCTTGACGCCTTGGGGTCCGGGCACGGCGATGATGCGATCGATCCGCTTCTCCCGCCCGCCGGACCCCGATAACTCGATCGACGGATAGAGCGTCGACTCGGCCACGTCGACCATCGCGCGCGCCTCGCGCACCCGCGCCTGCGCGGCCTTGATGTCGCGATTCGCGGCCAAAGCCTGAGTGACGAGCCGGTTCAGCACCGGATCTTGGAAACCCTGCCACCAGGACGCCAGCGACCGCGGATCAGTGGCCGCGGCCCCCGCCTCGGCGTTGCGCCAGCGCTCCACCTTCGGGAGCGACGCCGCGGGATCCACCCGCGTCGGGGTGCAGCCTGCCACGAGCGATGCGAGTAGCGGCAGAACCAGGGCCCGCGCCTTCATCGCGCACCTCCGGCCGGCACGGGCGCAGTCGGATCGGACGCTGCGGCAGCGCGGCCGGTTTCATCGAGCCGGTCCGGACGCCGGGCGTCGAACCAGGCGGCGTAAAGGGCGGGCAGGAAGAACACCGTCAGCACGGTCGCCACGGTCAGGCCGCCCATGATCGCGATGGCCTGCGGGCCGAAGAAGTCGTTCTGCGACAGCGGCACCATCGCCAGGATCGCCGCCGCGGCCGTCAACAGGATCGGCCGGAAACGGCGCACGGTCGCCTCGACGATAGCTGTCCAGGTATCGCGACCAGCCTGCTCGTCGCGATCGATCTGTTCGACCAGGATCACCGAGTTCCGCATGATCATGCCGGCCAGCGCGATGATGCCGAGCAGCGCCACGAAACCGAACGGCGCGCCGAACAACAGCAACGCGAAGGCCGCGCCGATCAGGCCGAGCGGGGCGGTCAGCAGGACCAGCAGGCTGCGCGACAGGCTCCGCAACTGCACCATCAGCAACAGCAGGGTCACGACCGCGACCAGCGGAATCCAGACGAGGATCGAGCGCTGCGCAAGCCACGCATTCTCCTTGGCGGCCCCAACCTCGATGGCATAGCCCGGCGGCAATTCGGCCCGGATCGCGTCGATGTCCGGCAGGATCTGGTCGGCGACATCGGGTGCCAGACTGCCGTCGACGATGTCGGCGCGCACCGAGATGGCCGGAAAGCGGTTCCGGCGCCAGCGGATACCGTCCTCGAACACCGTCTCCAGTCGCGCCAGCTGCGAGACCGGCACGCTGCGGCCGTTCGCGGTGGGCACGGCAACCTCCGGCAACTCGTGCAGCGCGACGCGCTGCTCTGGCCGTGCTCGCCAGACGATGTCGAGCAACTCGTCGCCGTCACGGAACTGGCCCACCCGCAGGCCGTCATAGTGGCGCTGCAGTGCATTCGACAGGCCCACGGAGCTGACGCCGAGTGCGCGCGCCTTGTCCTGATCCACCACCAGGCGGACGGCCGGAATCCGCTCGTGCCAGTCGTCGTTGACGTCCACAGTGTTGGGGTTCGCCCGGACGACGTCCCTGACCCGGTCGGCAATGCGCCGCACCACCTCGGCCTCCTCGCCGAAGACGCGGAACACCACCGGATATTCGAGCGGCGGTCCGACGTCCAAGCGCGTCGCACGACCCCGGACTTCCGGGAAATCGGCCGCGAACGCCTGCTGGAGGCGGTGCCGGACCCGCTCGCGCGCGGCGGTGTCACGGGTCATCACGACCAGCTGCGCTAGGTTCGAGTGGTTCAGCTGCTGCGTGATCAGCAGGAAGAAACGCGGGCTGCCGCCGCCAACGTAAGTGCTGGTGTGCAGCACGTCCGGATCGGCAGACAGCAGGCTCTCGAGTCGCCGTGCCGCCGACCCGGTCTCGGCCACCGCCGTGCCCTCCGGCAACCACAGGTCGACCATCAGTTCCGGCCGGTCGGATAACGGAAAGAATTGCTGCGGCACCCGCAGCAGCGCCGCGACACCCAGCACGAACAGCGCGGCAGTCGCGACCAGCACCGCCTTGCGGTGTTCGACGCACCGGTCCACCGCCTGTCGCAGGCGCCGGTAGAATGGCGTGTCGAACGCGTCCGGGGCATGGCTCGCGGCGGGCGTCACGCGGAGTATCCAGTAGCCGAGGTAGGGCGTGAAGATGACCGCCCCAATCCAGGACAGGATCAACGCGATCGCCACGACCTGGAAAATCGCGACCGTGTACTCGCCCGCCTGGGACTGGGCCAGCCCGACCGGCAGGAAACCGGCGACCGTAATCAGCGTGCCGGTGAGCATCGGCAGCGCGGTCACACCGTAGGCATACGTTGCCGCGCGAACGCGCTCCCAGCCTTCCTCGAGCTTACGGGCCATCATCTCGATCGCGATCATCGCATCGTCGACCAACAGACCCAGCGCCAGAATCAGCGCCCCCAGCGAAATCCGGTGCAAGTGAATTCCGAACAGCCACATGCACAGCAGCGTCGCTGCCAGCACCAGAGGAACCGTCAGCGCAACGACCGAGCCGGCACGAAAGCCCAGGCTCAGGAAGCTGACCAGGAACACCGCCGCCAGCGCCTCGCCGAAGGTGCGCAGAAACCCGCCGATCGCCTGCTCGACGACCCGCGGCTGATCGGCGACCTGTTCGACGACCACGCCGACCGGCAGCGTGCCCTCGATCCGGCGCACGGACGCCTTCAAGGCCGCGCCCAGGGCCAGCACGTCGCCACCCTGGCGCATCGTGATGCCCAGCCCCACGGCGTCCTTGCCGTTGAAGCGCATCCTGAACACCGGCGGATCGACGGTGCCGCGCGTGACGCGGGCGATGTCCCCGACGCGGAAACTGCTGCCACCGACCCGCAGGGCCAGGTTCGCGATCTCATCCACGGCCGTGAAGGCACCCGTGACGCGGATCGGCAGATCCCGCAGCGGGTCGCGCACGGCACCGGTCGGTGCCATCGCATTCCGGGTCTGCAGCGCCTGTCCGATCTCTAGGGGATCGAGTCCGAGCTTGGCGAGTTGCTTGTCGGAGAACTCGACGTGGATCTGCTCGTCCTGCACGCCGATCAGGTCGATCTTCTCGACATCCGGGACCCGCAGCAGCTGGCGGCGAACAGCGTCGGCGAAGTCGCGGAGTTCCGCATCGGTATAGCCGTCGCCGGAAATGGCGTAGATCGCGCTGTAGGTGTCGCCGAACTCGTCGTTGAAGAACGGTCCCAGCACACCCGGCGGCAGCGCGATGGCGATATCGCCGACCTTCTTGCGCACCTGATACCACAGGCCCGGGATCGTGTCGGCGGGCACATCTTCCCGCGGCGTGACGAAGATGACCGACTCGCCCGGCTTCGAATAGCTGCGCAGATAGTCCAGATTCGGCAGCTCCTGGATTTTCCGCTCCAGACGGTCGGTCACCTGCTGCTCGACTTCCAGTGCCGTCGCACCGGGGTAGAGCGTCTTGACGACCATGACCCGGAACGTGAACTCCGGGTCCTCGCCCTGCCCCAGCTCGAGGTAGGCAAACACCCCGCCGATCATCAACAGCGCCATCAGCAGGGCGGTGAAGCCACGATTGTCCAACGCCCAGGCACTCAGGTTGAACCGGCTCATGGGCGTGCCCCTTCGCGATGGGTCAGATCATTGGCTGCGATGGCGGCAACCGGTTCCAGAACGTTGACGGCCTGTCCCTCCGCAAGGCGCTGCACCCCGGCCGTCACGACCCACTCGCCGGGACTCAACCCCGAAACCTCGATGCGCGCGTCGGGGAGCGGCGCGCCGGGCGTCACACGCCGCGTCGCGACCGTTGCGCTGGCGCGATCCAAGATCCAGACCCGCGCCCCTGAGGGATCTGCAGGCGTGGTGAAGAGCGCGGACAGCGGAATCGCCAGCGCTGCGGACGGTTTCGGCGCTGGCAACCACAGCGTCGCCGTCATGCCCAGTGCGGCCTGATCGAGTCCTTCGACGAGCGCTGCCCTGACCGTGTAGGTCCGCGTCAAAAGGTCCGCAGCCGGCGCAATCTCCCGGATTCGCGCCTTGAGCGGGCGTGGCCCGTCCGCGCCGAGTCTCGCGATCACCTCCAGACCCGGTTTTAAGCCCTGCACACGCTGCTCGGGCACCTGAATCACGACGTCCTTCTGATCGAATTGCGCGAGCACCGCGACCGGCTGCCCCGGCGCGATGACGTCGCCGGCCTCGGCCGCGAGTCCGCTGATCACGCCGTCGCGTTCGGCGCGCAGTTCGGCATAGGCGAGACGGTTGCCGGCCTGCGCCCGCTGCGCCTCCAGCGCTGCGACCCGCTCGCGTGCAGCGGTGTAGGCCGTCTCGTGCCGCTCCCACTCCGGCTGGGCGATGACGGCCTGTTGGAGCAACTCGCGAAAGCGCTCCAGATCGGCGCGGAGAAAGTCGCGCTCGGCCTGCGCCGCGATGAGCTGCGCCTTCAGGCTCTGCACCGCAAGACGGTCGTCGTCCGACTCCAGTTGCGCAATCAGCTGACCCTTCCGTACCCGGTCACCGACCTCGACCCGCCGGACCGCCAACTTGCCGCCGATACGGAAAGCCAGCTGGATCTCCCGCCGAGCCCTGACTTCGCCGGCAAAACCGGCATTCGAGCCGAGCGCAGCCGTCTGCACCTGAGCGACGCGGACCGGCCGAGGCCGCACCTGTGGCTCGGGTGGCGGCGAACACCCGGCCGCGAGCAGGAGCACCACGGCCAGTACGGCGGTCGGCAGGGAGCGCAGACGGGATGGATCAGGCACAGAGTGAACCACGCCGCGGAGGAGAAAGGTCCGGTTGCTCATGTTCGCACCACTTAATATACTCATCGGTAAAGTAAGTCTACATAACTTTACTATACGGTCAAGTATCGTGACGGAACCCACCCTGAGCCGCCCCGGCCGCCCCCGCGACCCCGAGCGGATGCGTCGGGTCATCGACGCGGCATCCCGGCAATTCCTCGAGCAGGGCTTCGAACGCACCAGCATGGATGCGGTCGCGCGTGAGTCCGGGGTCTCGAAGATGACGATCTACAGCTACTTTCCGACCAAGGCCGCGCTGTTCGAGGCGGTCATCGGCCAACGGACCGATACCGTGTTCGATCTGGATGCCGGAGAGACGCTGGAACCGCGGGCACCGGCTGCAACGCTGAGCGTGATCGGCCGTCGGTTTCTGGCGTTGATGCGGGCAGATGAAGTGATGGGCCGGCACCGTGTGCTGTTTGCCGCGGCCGGCATCCAGCACGAGGCCTGCGCGGCCTTCTTTCGGCAAGGCCCCGAAAAGCTGATCGGCGGGGTCCGGGACTATCTCGATCAGGCCGTCGCCGCAGGGGCCTTGCGACCCCACGACACACGGGTAGCGGCCGATCAGTTCCTGTCGCTGTTCCTCGGCGGGTCGCACATACGGGCGATGCTCGGGCTCGGCAAGCCCTCGCCAGAAGAAGATGCGCGGTTGGTCCAGGCCAACGTCGACCTGTTCATGCGGGCCTACGGCATGCTCTGAGCAGGCCGTACCGTAGTCACCCGGGCTTTATGCGCCCAGGCTCGCCAGCCGGCTTTCGAGAAAGCTTCGCCCCTGTTTCTCGCCGTCCGCGATCAGACGACGGATGTTCGCGGGCGAACGGTCCAGCTTGCTCTCGTAGTTGAGTGTCCCGACCAGATCTTCCGACATCTCGATCATCGGTATGTGGAAGGGCTGGTCGGGATCGTCCGGGAACGACTTCGGTAACTTGACGGGTGCCGCGATGTCGAGCCGGGCCAGGAAATCCTGGCAGAACGCCCCCTTCAACAAGAGTTCATTCAGGTACTCGACCTGCCGCAGGCCCTGGAACAGCGAGACATTACCTTCCAGTTCATTGCGCCGGTCGAGTATGTCGTCGGGCTCGGTGGGAATCTTGTCGGTCGCGGTCGGATTGATCTTGATGACCCAGATTTCCTGCGCAATGTTGTCCTTGCCGACGAAGTCGCCCTTGATCAGGCGATCGATCGGCGGGTTGTCGGAGAACAACCCGTCCCAGTAGGCCTCGTCACCAATCGAGACGGCGGGAAAGAGGTTGGGGATACAGGCCGACGCCAGCAGATGCTCGACACGGATCGGCTCGCGATAGGAATTGAATTTGTGCAACTTGCCACTGAGGATGTTGCAGGCACCCAGCAACAACACCGGGGGCTCGGTCTGCGCCCCCCAGGCGGCCAGTTCGGCGAAATCGACATGGGCTTCGAGCAATTCCTTCAGGTCGGTGAAGCGGCTGCGCATGCCCTGGTTAACCACCGAGGAGGCGGCCTTCAACAGAGGCGAAGCCGGGCTGACGTTGAACTGCGGCAACTGACCCCGACTGACCATTTCCAGAGTCTTGATGATGCAGTCGTTGAAAAACTGCTCCTGATAGCCCTGAGCGGCATTGTCTTCCCAGAAGTCAATCAGCCGCCTCCAGGCCGGCGTTTCCCCTTTTTTGAGCGCATACCAGATCAGAAACGCACACAACGCGCCACCCGACGTACCGCTCAGGCTGACGATGTTGAAGTGCTCCTGCACGCGACTTTCGAACAACGCCTTGAAGACGCCAGCGGTAAAGGCAGTTTGGCTGCCGCCCCCCTGGCAGGCGATCGCGACCCTGGGTTTCATGCAATACCTCCCGATTCGACTACCGAAAGCGCAAACTGGCTGACCGGCGGGGCATCTGGCACCCGTGGGGCTTTCGCTCCACCTACGGTCAGGCTGGGTTACTGCCCGATCGCGACAGGCATCAGTGTCCGCAGGCACCCGTCGGGCCTGCCAGCGGATGATGATCGATGCAAGGCAGACCTAAATCCCGGCATCCTGGATGGCCTCGGCCAACGTTGCATAACAGCGGGCAACGGCTTCCGCGCAAGACTGGATTTCCGCCGGTGACGCGCCCCGCTTTGCGGCCGCTTCCAGGTCGGCGGCAAGCGCTTGCAGGGCGGTCGCTCCGACCGCACCGGCACTACCCTTGAGCTGATGCGCGATCTGCCGGGCAGCCTCGGAGTCATGGGCATCGACGGCGCCTTCCAGGCTTGCGGCGACGGCCGGTTGTTCACCGGCGAACAATCGCAACACACGGTAGTATCGGGCAATTCGTTGACCGGAGTATTGCAAGCCAAGGTCCGTGTCGAGGCCGTCGATCTCCGGTAACTCCAAGGCGGCCCCGGGCTCGGCACTTCCAACGGCCGCGAGACCGGAGTTGTGCGGTCCAGCGAACCGCGCCGACGGCAGCCATCGCCGCAATGCGGCATGCAGTGCTTCCGGCGAGACCGGCTTGACCAGATGTTCATTCATGCCGGCAGCGAGGCAAGCAACACGGTCCTCACCGAAGGCATTGGCAGTCAGCGCCAGAATCGGAACGCTTGCATATTCCGGTAACAGGCGGATGCGGCGGCACGCCTCGAGACCATCCATGACCGGCATCTGCATGTCCATCAGGATCAGGTCGTAGCGCCACGTTCGCGCCTGCTCGAAGGCCAGGGCGCCGTTTTCGGCGACATCGACGACGAGATTGCTTTGCTGCAGCAGTGCAAGAACGACTTCGCGGTTCAGCGGATTGTCCTCGGCCAGCAGGATGCGGGCACCGCCATAACCCAACACTGAGGAATCCTCGAAGGCCGAAGGCGATTCCAAGACAACCGACTCCGCGGCTGCCGCGTCCCGCGCTCGCTCGAGGCGCGCAGTCAACCAGAACGTGCTGCCTTGCCCCGGCACGCTGTCGACACCCGTCTCGCCACCCATCAAAGCCGCCAGGCGCCGCGTGATGGCCAAGCCAAGCCCGGTCCCCCCGTGGCGACGCGTCGTGGACGTATCGGCCTGCTCGAAAGCGTCGAACAATCGGTCGGCCTGGGCCGGATCGACGCCTGGCCCGGTATCCACTACCTCAAACCGCACGAGCACATCGGCAGCGGTCTGTTCCAGTAGTCGCGCACGCAGTACGATCGAGCCGCGCTCCGTGAACTTGACCGCGTTCCCGGCGTAGTTCAGCAGGACCTGGCGCAGCCGGGTCGGGTCACCCCGCACTCGTAGCGGCAGGGCTTCACCTTCGATCGTCACCATCAACCCCTTGGCGCGCGCCGCTTCGGCAATTAGCGCCCGCGTCTGCTCCATGACCCCGGCCAGCGCAAAATCCATGTCTTCCAGCACCAGCCGCTCGGCCTCGATCTTGGAAAGGTCGAGGATGTCGTTCAGCAAACTCATCAGGTGGTTCGCCGCGGTCTCGATCTTTCCCAGCCGGTCGGCTTGAGTTGGCGTCAACGGATCCAGCCGCAGCAACGAACCGAGCCCGAGAATCGCGTTCATCGGCGTGCGGATCTCGTGACTCATATTGGCCAGAAAGGCACTCTTTGCCCGATTGGCGGCCTCGGCTTCGATCTTGGCTTCCTCCAGCAGGATTTCGGCCCGACGACGGGTGTAAATGCGCCAGAGATCGTTACCGATCAACTGCAGTTCGCGCACATCGGACTCATCGTAGTCACTGGGTTTGTTGCCGACGCCGATCAACATGCAAACCCGTCCGTGCTCGAGAACGGGAACCCCCAGATGACGGAACATCTTCGTATGCCCCTCGGGGTAGCCGCGCCGATGGGGCAGACTCTCGTAGTCATTTTGAATCACGGGTTTCTTGACGCGAACCGTATCGGCCCAAACGCCTGCCTGGCTAACCGGGTAGTGGTCATCGAAGGCGGCGGTGCAGACCTGCATCGTGCTCGACGACCAGGTAATCAGGCGAATGGTTTCCTGATCCTCGCTGAGGAAATGCAGGTAGCCGATCGCACTGCCGGTCAGTCGCACCGCCTCGTCGATCCCGTGCCGCAGCAGTTCCGCCTCCGACATCTCGGCCGCTTGCTGGCTCATGGCGAACATGGCGCTGAGGCGCTGATCGCTCATGCTGAGTCGGCGATTGAGTTCCTCGAGTTCCGTTGTCCGGGCCCGGACCAGTTCTTCGAGGTGATAGCGATAGCGCTCCAGTTCCTGCTCCGCCCGCTTGCGCTCGCTGATGTCGATGCCGGTGCCGATCAGAATCGTCTGGCCAGCCTGCTCGACACGGATGCCTGTGAAGTAGTAGGGGGTGCGGCGACCGCCTTTCGCCACGAGTTCTGCCTCCACCGTGCTCCGGCCGCTTTCGAACACTTCCCGGATACGCTCTCCCACTCGCGCGGCGTCAGTGCCGTCAAACAACGTGAGCGCGTTAAGCCCTTGGAACTCCTGCGCACTGCGTTCGCTGACCCGTTCCATTTCTACGTTCCAGAACAGAAAGCGGCCTGTGGCGTCGAGCGCGTAGAAGACGCCGGGAATCGATTCGATCAGCGTCTCCCGGAATTCCCGCTCCCGACGCGCCGCTTCGTCGGCCGCCCTGCGCGCGGTGACGTCGTGCATGAACCCATGCCACAAGACAAAGCCATCAGGCTGCGCCGTGGGCGTCGAGACTGCCTCGATCCAGACCCATCCCTTCTCGGGATGTCGGATCCGCCATTCGGCAGACCACGGGGTCAACGATCGCGCCGATTCGGCAATGCTGGCATGGACACCTTCGATGTCATCGGCATGGATCAGCGCGAACAGCGGATTTGCACTGCTTGCGGCCATCTCCGGCGAGATTCCGAAGACGTCGACAAGCTTCGGACTCGCGTAGGGTAGTCGCGTCCTTCCGTCCGGAGCGATCTCGAACGCATAGACGACGCCGGGTACGGCATTGGCGATACTCTGCAGTTGTTCCCGCAGTGCCACGCGATCCCGGAGAGCCGCCTCGGCAGCCTTGCGCTCGGTAATGCCGCGCAGAAACGAAATGAAGGTATGCGTGTCGGGGTCATAGGTCGCGCTGACTTCGACGTCGATGATGGAGCCGTCGCGGCGCCGGTGACGGGTTTCGAACAACTGACCGCCTTCCCCGATGATCGCGCTGCTGCGATCGACGACAGCGCGACTGGAATGGTCGATGTCGAGGTCGACGATCCGCATCGCCAGCAACTCCTCGCGGCGATAGCCGCTCATCCGCTCCGCTGCCTCATTCACATCGAGCAGCTGGCCGGTCGTCGCATCGACCAGCCAGAAGCCATCGCTCGTCGTGCCGAGCATTTTTTCGTAACGCGTCACGGCTTGCCGCAGCTTCCCCTCCGTGGCTCGCCGCTCGGCCTCGAGCTGCCCGAGCGCACGGTGCGTCTCGGAAAGCCAACCCAGGACAGTGTCGGCAGCGACATCCCCGACTGCATCGCTCGCCGAAAAATCCCCGACCCGAATTTTCGCAATCAATGCGTGAACCGCGTCGACCGAACCGCCCAACGTTCGCCGCAGTCGCCGGTAGCTCAACCAGACGACCACCACCAGAACCAGACCAAACGCGATAACCAGATACCGCATGGACAAGGCGCGCTCCATCGACGCCTGCACTATGTTCGATGTGCGGGTTTCCAGGTGCTCGTGGAACTCGCTGATGGGCCCCATGATCGCCGCCCTGGCACGCTCATAGGACTCGCCGAACAACATGGACCGGGCCAGAACGTGCTTGGCGTCAGCGTCACTCCCGATCGTCTCGGCAAGCCGCATCGCTTCGCCTTCCATCGCGGCGAGCGCGTCCGATTTGATTTTGGCGTCTTGGAGCTTTAGCACTTCGTCGACGCTCAGTCCGACCTGGCGTAGCCGATCCAACAAGGGCATCGGTACCCGCGGGTCGGAATCCGACGTCGTCCCAATCTGTCCGACCCGACGCGGGTCGGAGTCTGGATCACCGACGGTCGGTGGGAGCCTGCCGTCGCGACTGAACAGAATCTGCTGATAGGCGGTCTTGTAGGCGGGCTGGCCCGTAATCACATAACTGCGCGCCAGCCGCGAAAGATCGTCCGATGCGTGGCGCAACTCGTTGGAAAGTTGCAGAGACGAGTGGCGCAAGTCGTTGACGTGATCGATCTCCTTCTCGGCCTGCACGTAGAGCTGAAAGCAGCCAACGAAGACGGCAAACAGGATGAGGATCACCCAAAGGGGTAGTGTGAAACGGCTGGTGGGCGGGTGGATTGCCACGAACTGATGCACGCTCAGAGGGATCGTTGCGATTTAAACGGGGGCCGCGTCCGGAGCCTGGAAGCTGACCTTCCTTCACGCCAACTGAATCAAGCATAACGCATCAAGGGCATGCGGACAGGAACACAGCGCGTCTTCTTGGCGAGTGTAGACGGGCCGGTGAGCCGCTTCGCGCTCACAGCAGGGATGAGGACACAGCCAAAAAAGTTTGTGGACAAGCGCCGAAAATAGGCCTATGGTTGACGCCGTTTGTCGCGGCGCAAGAATCGGTCTTCGCCACGAGGATCCGGAACGTTACTTTCAGACAATGCCCTTGGCACCTGCTAGCCCCGCCTCCTCCTGCCAAGCCACATGTGGCGTGTAACTCAGCACGTCCTGTGGTTATCGTAAGCCTCAAGCCCACGCTGCAAACCGCTGTCGCGATCATCGCGGCAGGCGTACTTCGGTAGTTTGTTTTTTTGGAGTCCTGTTAATGAGCAAGAAATTGTATGTGGGCAATCTGAGCTACAGCGTCACGAACCGTGAGCTTGAAGCGATCTTTGCGGAGCACGGTACCGTCGAGTCCGCGAACGTCATCATGGATCGCGAGACTGGCCGCTCGAAGGGTTTCGGTTTCGTCGAAATGGGCACCGAGGCGCAGGCGCGCTCGGCAATCTCCGCCCTGCATGGCAAGGCTTTCGAAGGTCGCGATCTGACCGTGAACGAAGCACGTCCTCGCGAGGAACGCCCGGCCGGTGGCGCGGGCCGCAGCGGCTTCGGCGGCGGTCGCCGCTTCTAAAGCGTGAGCTTACCGGCGCCGTGAGGCGCCGGAACAGCCTGCCAGGAGAAAGGCCAGGGGCGTGGTACGCCCCTGGCCTTTATTCGTTTGGGGCTGTCGCATGACGATGCCGCATCCTTGATAGCCCAAGCCACGCTTGCTGGGGCTCAAGCCGGTCAACCGCCCGGGCCGAGGCCCGTGGCCCTGCAGATCCAAGTTGGACTTCTATACTTCGGCCGGAAGATATCCAACCAGAACAAGGATCCTGCGGCCATGAGCATCTCATTTACCGACATCCTGAATCGACATGTGGCAGCAACCGCTCTTCTGTTTCCAACACGGCCCCCTGCACGCGATGCGGCGATCGAGCTGCCCGTCCCGGTCACCGCCCGCCTGGTTTCTCGTTTCGGTAGCGCATCCAGCAACGTACTGCTGGATGAGCGATGCCAGCACTTTCGGGATGCCGGAATCGATGGAGTGATCGGTTACAAACGGCAGGGCCGCTACGCAATTGCGCTAGGAGACCCGGTCTGTGCAACCGAGGACCGGGCCGCTTTGGTCGAAGCCTTCCGGACCCACTTCCGAGAACAGGGCGTACATACGCTGTTTGCGGTCGTCGGAGCCGGCACGGCGGAATATCTGCGAGCGACGGGCTGTGGCCTGGTGGAGTTCGGCGTCGAGCAGGTCCTCGATCCCAGCAATAGCGTGACGGCACCGGGATACAAGGAATTGCGCAAGAAACTCAAGCGCGCCCGGCGCGCGGGCATGGAGGTAACCGAGTATCGGCCGTTCGAAGATGGACATAGTCCCCAGCTTGAGCGACAGATGAACGATCTGGTCCATTGCTGGCTGATGAATCGCGGGGGGCTCCAGACCTTCTGGGCACACATCGATCTCTTTCGATCGCCGACGACGACACGCTGGTTTTGCGGCAAAGTCGGCGACAGGGTCGTCGGTCTGCTGTCGACATTGCGGTTGGAAAATCTGAACGGATATCTGCTCGAACATATCCTTTGGGCACCGCAGGCGCCCGTGGGCACCTCCGAATCGCTGGTCGCTCACGTGCTCGAGACCCTCGCCGGCGAGAACTGCACCTACGCCAGTTTCGGCCCGGCGCCAGCCCACGATCTGGGGGAAGTCAGCGGCTTCTCAAACCTCTCGGAACGGTCGTGCCGCCTGATCTACAGGATGGCCCGACATCTTTTCCAACTGGATTCCAAGGCACTGCACCGCCAGAAATACCGACCCGTCGCGGCACAGCCGCTGTATCTGGCATTCGACAAGACCAGCATCGGCTTGGGCACGCTTGGTGCGCTGGGCCATGCATTCAACTTTTCGATGGCCTAACGCACCTGCAACCGCGGGTGTGCCCGTTGCCGAGCACAGAACGAATCCGATGGGCCGGGCCGTTTACCGCCCTGGCAGACTTCCCGTCAACCAAAACCCGCCGTGGCTTGCCGGAGAGAATCCCGGACACGGGCCCGAGTGCTGCTAGGACCGGGAGAATCGCTGAGCCTGGGCTACGCGGATCACGCCCCGGACCTCCGGCAACGTCGTGAGAACAGGCCCGCCTTTCAGATGCTGGACGAAAAATCCAACAGTCGCGGACAGCGCGGTATCGTGGACCTGCCGTGAGTCCGCGGTACCAACGCGGCAGATGCCGTACCCGAAACGATCTGGCTCGTCCAGCATTTGGACATGGTCGGCACCCCGCAAGGTCAATTCCACCGTTCCGGCCGGCGCATGCTCGAAGAAGCGCAGGTAATTGGTTTCCATGGGGGCGCAGATGCTCGCTGCCTTCCATGCCACCTCCGCACCGATCAGCAGCAAGGGCGCGCGCAGCGCGGCGATCTGTCCGTGGACGACAGAAAGCTCTCCGGCATCATCGGGGTCGATCGCAACGACGCTGGAGAAGCCGCCGAGCGCCACGGCTGCGAGGATGGCGTCCTTGCCTCCCATCGAATGTCCTGCGATGCCGATACGTGCGGGATCGGCGCGCAGTGTGTCGACCAACCAGTCCGCGATGATGTGCGCTTCACGCGCCAATTCGATATCGGACGTAAGCGGCGAGTACCATTCGTGTGCGGCCACGAGGAAGCCTTCTGCGGCCAGCGCACGAGCGTAGCTGTCGTATTGGTCGACGGGTGCCATCAGGCCTGGCAGGAAAACGATCGCCGGCGCGTGACGCTGGAATGCATGCGGCCGGTACAGTGTCACCGTCTGGCTCCCTCCCGGACCATCGATCTCGACGTCGCTCACTTCGATTGCCTGGCGTAACGGCTGGAGGATGAGTCCGCGGCGCGACTCGGAGTCGACCGCCGCGGCTAAAGACCCGGGCGCTGCTTGTGTGGCCGACGCAACCCCCGGGCCCATCAGCAGCCACACTGCGGCGACACCTCCTGCAAGCCCGGCACACAGCCGAGGCAGCGCAAAGCCCACACCGGCTGTGCGAACACGAAGCGGAAGCAGAAAAGAGCAGAATGCCATGGAAGATTCTCAGCGGGTGGTCAGAGGCGTTGAGTTCGGCATCGCGTCCCAGGGGCGAGCGCACGATTGCCTCGGTCTTCAAGCATTGAATATGCCTGACCCCCTCATCGCCTGAGAAAGCAACCGGAATTCTCGCTCAGCCAATGACTTGAAAGCTATTTGAGGCGTGCGCCTAGCGGCAACAGGAACGGTTCGGACGCCCACTGTAAAGAAGCCTGACGCCCATCCGCAAGGCATTTACGTACGGTTACGGCATGCGGCACGCAGTCAATTCAGCACGGAATTGCTAGAATGACGACGTTTCGGACGCAAGAACCTCAAAGAAGGACCGCCCTTGAATCCCCTGCTCAAAGTCTTGGCCGCAATGGCTTTCTTTCTCGGCGGCTCGATTCCGTCGCACGCAGTCGGCCCGGCCGCAACGAGCGATACCGTGCAAAGCCTCTGGAACGAGTGGGGCGAAATTTTCTACGTCGTTCCGGAGAAGCAGCGGGCGACCCGTTTCGAAGCTTTCCTGCCGCGAGTGAAGGCGTTGGTTGCCCAGCATCCCGGTCAAGCCGATCCGCTGATCCTCGAAGCCATCGTACTCTGCACCTATGCGGCCTCGGACGTCGGCCTCGGCGCACTGAGCAAGGTCAGTCAGGCGCGCGATCTGCTGGTGAAATCGATCGACATCGATCCCAAAGCCAGGAGCGGCGCGGCCTACATTACGCTCGGCAACCTCTACTATCGCCTTCCGGGCTGGCCTATCTCATTCGGCGACGAGGATCAGGGGCGGCACTACTTCGAGGCTGCGCTGAAACTGAGCCCGGATGGCATCGACTCGAACTTTTTCTACGGCGACTATCTGCTGGACCGCGGCGAGTACGAGAAGGCGCTGGCCTACCTGGAAAAGGCGGACCGCGCCCCGATTCGCGACGAGAATCGGCTGTCCGACCTGAACGTGAAGAAGGAGATCGCCAAAGCCTTGGCAGCCGCGCGTGAGCGACGGAACGACAAAGGCAGCTTTTTCAGCCGCATCGTCGCATCCGTGTTCGGATCCGCCGAAAAACAGTAGCGGCACCCGGGTCATCTCTCACACCAAACATCCGTTACGCACCGCGACGCGTCGCAGCACAGCAATCCGGCCATCCGTGGCCGGCGCCCTACGCCCGGTTCGTCACGCATCGCTCACAGGAAAACCCATGGCTCAAAACGCATTGAAGCCCCCACCGAGGCTGGGCGGCGCTCTTCCCCTGATCGGACACATCCACCAGTTCGGCAAGAATCCGCACGCGTTCATGATGGACCTGCGGGCCAAGCTCGGCGATGTAGCCGAGTTCAAGATGTTTCATCAGGACATGGTCTTGCTGACCGGGCGGGATGCCAGCGAGGCGTTCTACCGCGCACCGGACGAAGTGCTGGACCAGGGGCCGGCCTATAAAATCATGACGCCGATCTTCGGCAAGGGCGTCGTGTTCGATGCGCCGATCGCACGCAAGAACCAGCAGTTACAGATGCTGATGCCGGCGCTCCGCGACAAGCCGATGCGGACCTACTCCGACGTGATCGTCGATGAAGTCGAGGGACTCTTGAAGACCTGGGGGGAAGCGGGCCAGACCGATCTGCTCGAGTTCACCAAGGAACTGACAATTTACACCTCCAGCCACTGCCTGCTCGGCTCCGAGTTCCGCCACGAACTGAATGCGGAGTTTGCGGAGATCTACCACGATCTCGAGCACGGGATCCAGCCGATCGCCTACGTTTTCCCGAACCTGCCGATGCCGGTGTTCCGACGGCGCGACAAGGCACGCGCGCGACTTCAGAAACTGGTCACGGACATCATGGAGAAACGGGCGCGCAAGGGCATCGAGAGCACGAACGTGTTCCAGACGCTGATCGATGCGCGCTACGAGGACGGCACGCCGCTAAGCCCACACGAGATCACGGGCATGCTGGTGGCAGCCATCTTCGCGGGGCATCACACGAGTTCCGGAACCACCGCCTGGATCTTGATCGAGTTGCTGCGCCACCCGGAGGAGATGAAGAAGGTCGTTGCCGAGATCGACGCGCTTTTCGGCCCGGACGGCCCGGTAACCTTCGAGTCGCTACGGCAGGTACCGCGGCTCGAAAACGTCATCAAGGAAGTGCTGCGACTGCATCCGCCGCTGATCATCCTGATGCGCAAGGTGATGAAGGATTTCCAGGTCAAGGATTACCTGATCCCGGCCGGTAAATTCGTCTGCGCCGCGCCATCCGTGACGCATCGTATCGCCGAGCTGTTCCCGAACCCCGAAGTCTTCGATCCCGACCGCTATCTGCCGGATCGGGCCGAGGACAAAGACCTGTTCGCGTGGCAGGCTTTCGGTGGCGGGCGCCACAAGTGTTCGGGTAACGCCTTCGCCCTGTTCCAGATCAAGGCGATCTTCTGCGTGCTGCTGCGCCGTTACGAATTCGAGCTCGCCAACCCGCCCGAAGCGTATCGGGACGACTATACGAAAATGGTCGTGGAGCCAGGCTCGCCCTGCCCGATCCGCTACCGTCGCCGCGAGATGACCCGGAGTGCGACCCGGACCCCGAATCTCACGGCCGCAGCGGAATCGACGAAAAGGCAGGGCTTCCGGATCGCCGTCGACATGGACCTATGCAAGGGCCACGGCAACTGCATGGCCGAGGCACCGGAGGTCTTCCACATGGACGACAGCGGCAAACTGACCGTGCTGCAGACCCATTGCGAGCTCGAACTGCTCGAAAAAGCGCGGGCAGCGGCGAAGTATTGCCCGACGCAGGCCATCCACATCGCGCTGGATGACGAGGTGCCGTAATGGCGACGCACGAGCAACAACACCCGCCTGCCATCGAGAGCCCGAATCCCGGGCTTTTCGAGCATATCCTGACGCACTATCGAGGCCTCTTCGCGGTCCTCGTGCTGTTGCCGGTTTCGCTCGTCTACGGCGCCTATGCGGCGCTCCGCAACCGTATCGTGTTCCAGCTGCGCAGCGCGCCGACGCAGCACGCAGCGAAGGTGCAGAATGTGGTCCGCCAGATCGAGGCATGGAAGGCGGACGGCGCCAAGCAACGCCTGTGCACCGCGCGCTCAGGCTGGGAGACGATGAGCGAACTGGTCCCCAGCTACAAGCTGACCCACCGCAAGATCGATGTCGGTCTCTATGACATCCTCGAGATAGATGGGCAGAATCGCACGGTCAGGGTCGAGCCGCTGGTCACGATGGGACAACTGACACGCACGCTGTTGCCGCTGGGCTGGACCCTGCCGGTCGTACCGGAACTGGACGACCTGACGGTCGGCGGCTTGATCATGGGCTTCGGCGTCGAGAGCAGCAGCCACAAGTACGGTCTGTTCCAGTCCATCTGCATCGCTTACGAGATCGTTACGGCCGATGGGCAGATCCTGCATTGCAGTGCCGTCGAGAACGCCGAGCTATTCCATGCCATTCCGTGGAGCCACGGCACGCTCGGCTTTCTGGTTTCGGCAACGCTGAAATTGATTCCGGCGCGCCGTTACGTCCGGTTGCACTACCAGCCGGTACGTGGCCTGGACGAACTCGTCGCCGCCTTTGAAGAAGCAAGCCGCGCCCCCGAGGCTCACGACTTCGTCGAAGGACTCGTTTACGATCGGGACTCCGCCGTGATCATGCGCGGCACGCTCACCGACGAGATCGCGCCCGACGGGCGGGTCAACGCGATCGGGCGCTGGTACCAGCCCTGGTTCTACCGCCACGTTCAGCGCTTTTTGGCGCGGGATACCGAAGGCGTCGAGTACGTGCCGCTGCGGCAGTATTACCACCGCCATACGCGCAGCTATTTCTGGACCATGGAGGAGATCATCCCGTTTGGCGACCACCCGGTATTCCGGTGGCTGCTGGGCTGGACGCTGCCACCGCGGGTATCGCTACTGAAATATACCGAGACCGAGACGACCCGGCGTCTGCGCGAGCGGCTGCACGTGATACAGGATCTGCTGATGCCGATGGCGACGCTGAAGGCATCCATCGAGTATCTCGACGAGCATTATGGGATTTACCCGCTTTGGTTGTCGCCAATGGCCATTTACGCCGACGCCCGGCACACCGGGTTCGTCCAGCCCTGTCCGCGCGGCGACGGTTCCCATGACGAACTCTATGTCGATGTCGGAGTGTACGGCAGCAGCTATCGGCCAGGTTTCGACAACCGGAGAGCGCTACCGCAGCTGGAAAGCTTCGTGATCGACCAGCATGGGTATCAGGCGCTGTACGCGACAACGATGTTATCCCGCGATGCCTTCCGCCGCATGTTCGATCACACCGCTTACGACCGATTGCGGGCGCAGTTGCCGCTGTGCACGCAAGCCTTTGACGAGGTCTACGACAAGGTGTCAACCAAGGGCCGCGTATCTCCGGTGGAGATGCGCAAGATCGAAAAGCACGCCAAAGGGCCTAGCTGAGCCACCGCACGATCGCGCGGACTGCTTGTCCCCTGAATTAACTGCCAGACCCGGAACGCTCATATGCCTGCCTATCCCCGCCGAGAACTCGAAGCCATGGTCGAACGCTGGCTGTCAGCCAACCGCCAGTCGGAAAAGGAGGGCGACTGGATCAAGAACCTCGGTGCGATGTACACCGAGGACGCCGAGTATCGCTGGAACATGGGACCCAATCAGGAATTCGTCGCGCGGGGTCGCCGGCAGATCGAGGAGTGGGCTCTGGGCGTGCACATGAAGGGCTTCGAGGAGTGGCAATACCCCTACGACAGGATCCTGATCGACGAACAGCAGGGCGAAGTCGTCGGCTTTTGGCGCCAGGTCGCCCCGGTCAAGCGCCCTGATGGCACTCCGTATCAGGTGGCCGGTCTGGGTGGCTCCTGGTTCCGCTACGGCGGCAACTACCAGTGGAACTGGCAGAGCGACTTCTTCGACCTGGGCAACGTCAAGGCACTGTTCATGGAACTCGCAGCCGATGGGCAGCTGGATCCGTCGGTCAAGGACCGGATCAAGCGTCTGGCTCGCGGCGAGCAACTGGCCGGGGTACAACCCATCGGCCACGCACCCGGCCTCGGTCGGCGCCTGAAGGGGCTGCTGGCGATGGCCCGCATCGTTGCACTGGGGTCCTGAGCGCATCGTCAGCTTCGCGGCCACCGCGATCCGTACCGGCGGCATAGTGCCGGCGGCCAAGGGGTTCGATTCGCCGGAAACGTCCGGCTGTGGACATTGGCGCAACATGTGTCGAATTGCACATATCACACCCAGCAACCGTGTGGTAGTATTGGAACTGTTTGTGTTGAATTTGTTACGATTTTGCCTGCGTCGCCCGGCTTGTCGCCGTCCGGCGGAAGATGGTCGCTAGCCCGCATTGACCGGTGGCATCTGATCTTGTGAGACCCTGGATTGAATATCGCCATTGACTCCCTCCCCAACGCGAGTGCAGCGACCGAGCGCGGCTTGACGCGCCTGCTGCAAATCCAGAAGCCAGACGGCGACTGGGAGGGCGAGATGGTTTGGTGCACGATGATCCTGGCCCAGGCGATCATCGTCCGCAGCGTCGTGGGTAGACCCTATCCGGACGAGGACCGGCCGGCGATCATCAGGTACTTCCAGCGTTATCAACATGATGACGGCTCTTGGGGCATGCACCCCGAGTCGCCGGGCTATGTCTTTTTCACGACGCTGGCATATGTGGCGCTCCGCCTGCTCGGTTTGCCACCGGACACGCACATGCTGGTCGGCGCGCGCCGCTGGCTCGCCTCCCAGCCCGACGGCGTGAAAGGCATCCCGACGTGGGGCAAGTTCTGGCTGGCCATGCTGGGGCTGTACGAATACCGCGGCCTCAACTCGATTCCGCCCGAACTGTTCCTGCTGCCGGAGTGGCTACCGTTTCACCCTCGCCGCTATTACTGCCACACGCGCCAGATCTACCTGGGCATCGCCTACCTGTTCGGCGTGCGTTTCGTCGCGACGTTGCCCGACGGGATGCGAGACGCGTTGCGCGAGGAACTGTACGACCGGCCCTACGACCAGATCGACTTCGATGCGCTGCGCCATACACTCGCCGCCAGCGACGTCTATGTCCCGATCAGCCCCGTGCTGCGAAAAATCTACGACGTGCTGGCCTGGTATGAACGGCGGCCGATCGCGGCCTGGCGCCGTCGCGGCCTCGACGTCTGCTTCGATCGGATCCTGTACGAACAACGCAGCAGCCGCTATCAGGGCATTTCTCCGGTCAATGGCCTGCTCGACTGTCTGGCAATCTTTGCGCACGACCCGCACCATCCTGATCTGCTGCCGAGCCTCGAAGGTGCCGAGGCCTGGCGTTGGCAGGATCGCGAGGAAGGCATCCGCTATGTCGGCGCACGCTCAAACACCTGGGACACGGCGTTCGTGGTTCAGGCCCTGACTGAGGCGCCGGTGACGACGCCGGGCCTGGCCAGGGCACTTAGCAAGGCTCACGCGTTCCTCGATAGAGCACAGATGACGGAGGAGCTGGACGGGTATCGGGAAGGCTGGCGCGATCTATCGCTCGGTGGGTGGTGCTTCTCCGACGGCGAACACCGTTGGCCGGTCAGCGACTGCACGGCCGAGGCGCTGAGCGCGTTGCTGACGCTTTACGACCATCCGGCCTACGACGCGATTCCGCGGCTCGATGAGAAGCGTCTCCTGCAGGCAGTGCAGTTCATCCTGTCGCGGCAGAATGCCGACGGCGGGTTCGGCACGTACGAGAGACGCCGCGCCGGACGCCTGCTCGAAATGATCAACCCGTCCGAGATGTTCGGCCAGTGCATGACCGAGCTGTCTTACATCGAGTGCACCGCGTCATCGCTGGCCGCCCTGTCACACTATCGCCGATCCCATGCAGACCTGCCGAACGGCGCGATCGACCGCGCCATCGACAGGGCCATCATTCTGCTGCGGAGCTGCCAGCACCCCGATGGATCCTACCCCGGGTTCTGGGGCATCAATTACACCTATGCCATCTTCCATGTGGTGAAAGGTCTGCGCACCGCGGGAGTACCGGTCGCAGATCCGGCATTGCAGCGCTGCGGGCGCTGGCTCAGGGAGAAGCAGCGCGATGACGGCGGCTGGGGCGAGCACTACACGAGTTGCCTGGAAGACCGATACGTCGAGCACGCGCGAAGTCAGGTGGTCATGACGGCCTGGGCGCTGCTGGCCTTGCTGGAGTGCGCCACGCCCGATGATCCCGCGATCCGACGCGGCGTCGAGTGGCTCAGAAACCAGCAACAACCTGACGGCGACTGGCCACGGCAGGCCGTCAACGGCGTCTTCTTCGGCGCTGCCATGCTCGATTACCGCCTTTATCACACCTATTTCCCGGCGTGGGCCCTTGCGCGCCATGACCGGCTCAGCGCTGCCGCGCTGCCTCCGGAGCGCCTTGCCCCCCAAAAAAGAACTCAAAAGCATGTTCAAGAGGTTGCCTATGAATGATCTGGCCGACGTCGACGTACTCATCGCCGGGGGGGGCGTGGCGGGTTCCGCGGCTGCGGCAGCCTTGGCCCAACTCGGACTGACGATTCAGATCATCGAGCCCGGCCCGGCCCATGGTCGGCGGCTGGCGGGCGAATTGATCCATCCGCCGGGCGTCGACGGACTCGGTGAGTTGGGACTGCTCGACGTCATTCGCGAGGAAGGCGTCCCGGTGGATGGTTTCGCCATTTTTCGGGAGTCGCAGCGTGGCGCGCCGGACGCGGAGGTCCTGCCATACAGCGATCGGTCGGATGCGAAGGTATCGGGACTGGTGGTCGAGCACCGTTTCCTCAAGGAACGACTGCTCGAAAAGGTCGGCACCCTGCCCGGCGTATCGATTCGGACCAATGCCCGGGTCACCGCGATGGAGACCCAGAACGGGGACACCTTTACGGCCGTCGTCCGCGAAGACACGGGCGATACCCGAGTGCGCGCCAAACTCCTGATCGCAGCGGACGGACCCCTGTCCCAGGTCCGCAAGCTGATTGGCATGTCCCACGCGACGCAGCGCTATTCCGCGATGATGGGACTGGAAGTCAACGACGAGAATTTGCCACACACGGGCTTTGGCAATATTTTCCTGAGCCCGGCGGGTGTCTCCTATGCCTATGCGATCGGCCGCGGGCGGGCTCGCGTAATGTTCGAGATCCTGCGCGATGCCGATGCGAAGGAGTCGATCCGAACCCAGTTGAAAAATTTTCCCGAGGATTTCCGACGCGACATCGAGGCGGTGCTGGCGGCCGGCAAACCCCTCGCCGCGCCGAATTTCTGCATCGTTCCCGAAGCCAGCACGCGCGGCAATGTGGCCCTGATCGGCGATGCGCGCGGCTGCTGCCATCCACTGACTGCATCCGGCATCACCGCAGCCGTCAAGGATGCGCTGATCCTGCGCGATGCACTGCGTGAGACCGGCATGGACATTCCGGCCGCCCTGAAGCGCTATGCGCGACTCGGCAATCGCTTGCAGCTTACGCGGCGCACACTGGCCGAGGAATTGCGCGAAGCCTTCCTGGCTCAGACACCGGAAGCCCAGTTGCTCAGCGAATGCATCTTTTCCTACTGGCGATCCAGCCCTACGGGCCGGCGCAGGTCAATGGCGCTCTTGTCAACGCTCGACAGCAGCGTTCTGTCGCTGGCCACACAGTATCTGACGGTCGTGCTGCATGCGATCCGGTTGATCCCGCAATGGCGCAGACAGCGTTCCATCGCGGACTGGAATCGCGGCGTATTCCGATTGCTGGCCAAGAGTTTGGGCTTTCAGCGCACGGTTATCGGACAGTGGATCCGCGAGCGCTACGCGTTTCCCGAGTAGCCCGAAACTCTCGTCGAAAGCCGGGTCGCTGCTGAGGTCTTGAGCGCGATTCGGCAACCCGTCGCGGTCGCCCGCATAGCGGGCGGAACCGACGCAATGCAAGGCACCTCGCCGAAAAAACGGAACCAAGACTGCGCCGTCCGGTACACCGCTCCCGATCGTCCATCACAGCTCTAGATGAACCCTGCAAGACACACCGTGTCGTGCCAGACTGACGCGTTTTGACAGCGTTTCCGCAAACCCTGCCGGCACATTGCCGTGACGAGTTTCACGGCTGCGTCGATGTTTCAGTCACGCATCACTTGAGACATCGCTGAATCACAAAGGCCAACGGCGCGGGACCGAGCTCATCACCACGACCGCCGGTCCGCGCCGCCAAACCAGGACCCAAGGCGTTGGCATCAGGCCCTCGCCAGGGGCTGAGACACCAGTTCCGGGCCGCCTTGGGCCTGATCAGCGACGGCCCTTGTCCCGCCCCCCCGCTGCTGTCCCGCGGTTCTTCCCCTGATGACCCTGATCCTGGTATGTTGTTTGCATTAGTGCATTAAAATGTCCTAATGCGCTTAGACGAGCCAGAGAGCCCCCGACCATGATCTTCCATCAACTCTTCGAGCCCGAAACCTGCACGTACACTTATCTGCTCGGCTGCAAGCGTACCCGTCGCGCCGTTCTGATCGATCCAGTGGCGAGCGAGGTCGATGGCTATTGCAGGCAACTCGACGAACTTGAGCTCGAACTGATCTACACGATGGAGACGCATGTGCACGCGGACCATATCACCGGCTCCGGGCTGTTGCGTGAACGCCTGGGCAGCAAGAGTGTGGTGCACCGCGATGCTGGCGCCATGTGCGCCGATCTTCTGGTCACCGACGGGGTTCTGCTGCAGGTTGGCGGCCTCGAATTCCGCGTGCGCCATACCCCGGGACACACCTCCGGTTGCATCAGCTTCGTCATGAACGACCGGGTATTTACCGGCGATTCGCTGTTCATCGGCGGTTGCGGCCGTACTGACTTTCAGCAAGGCGATGCCGGCCGGCTTTTCGACAGCATCCACGATAAGCTTTTCACCTTGCCGCCGGATACGCTGGTCTATCCGGGGCATGACTACAACGGCAACACCGTCTCGACGATTCGCCAGGAGCGCGACCGCAATCCACGCCTTGGGGGAGCAAGGACGCGGGATGAGTTCATTCAGATCATGGAGCAACTCGACCTGCCCTATCCGAAATTCATTGATCAAGCCCTGCCGGCGAATCAGGCCTGCGGCATGGAAGCGGGCCTCCGACATGGCTGAGCGCCGGAGCGATCGCGTCCCTGGGACGGACGCACCCCGTGTCGGCAGCGTGTTTCCCCTTTTGGCCAAGGAGGGCCTTTTTTCGAGAGACTTGACCACGACGGCATGACGGATGCACGCTAGGGTGACAATCGAACCAAGGAATACCCTTCGATGAAGCCCCAGCGGCTACAGGATGCATCGCCGCCGTCACCCGATTCCCAGCTGTCATCCGGCACCGGCTCTCCGCGCCGGAGCCGGCTCAAGCTGGAACTGACACTGGCGCTCACCTTCAAGGTGTTGGTGCTCGGTTGGCTGTGGTTTTCGTTCTTTCGCCCGGACCCGGACCGCCCGAAGCCCTCGCGTAGCGACCTGTTTTTTCGCCCCAACACCTCGGCCACTCAAGGAGAATCGCCATGATCATCGGCGACGAGATCGTCAGTCTTTCCCGGCTGCAGTTCGGCCTCACGGCCATGTACCACTTCCTTTTCGTGCCGCTGACGCTGGGCATGAGCTTCATTCTGGCGATCATGGAGTCGGTCTACGTGATGACCGGCAAGCCGGTCTACAAGGACATGACGAAATTCTGGGGCAAGCTGTTCGGCATCAACTTCGCGATGGGCGTCACGACGGGCATCACGCTGGAATTCCAGTTCGGCACCAACTGGGCCTATTACTCGCATTATGTCGGCGACATCTTCGGTCCGATTCTGGCGAGCGAAGGCTGGATGGCGTTCTTCCTGGAATCGACGCTCGTGGGACTGTTCTTCTTCGGCTGGGACCGACTCAGCAAGGTTCAGCACCTCGCCGTGACCTGGGCCGTCGCATTCGGCACCAGCTTTTCGGCGCTGTGGATTCTGATCGCCAATGGCTGGATGCAGCACCCGGTCGGGTCAGCCTTCAACTACGAGACGCTGCGCATGGAAATGCAGTCCTTCGCCGACGTGTTCTTTAATCCGGTCGCACAGGTCAAGTTCGTGCATACCGTAGCGGCCGGTTACGTCACCGGGTCGATGTTCGTACTCGGTATCAGCGCGTGGTATCTGCTGCAGCGGCGTGACCTCGGTTTCGCGCGGCGCTCGTTTTCAGTCGCGGCCGGCTTCGGTTTGGCGTCGGTGCTATCGGTGATCGTGCTGGGCGACGAGAGCGGCTATACCTCGGGCGAGACGCAGCGCATCAAGCTCGCCGCGATCGAGGCCGAATGGGAGACTCATGAACCGCCGGCCAGCTTCACGGTCATCGGCTTCCCCGACCAGGACGCGGAGAAGACGCACCTCGCCCTCAAGATCCCCTATGCACTCGGCCTGATCGCCACCCGTTCGATCGACGAACCAGTCCTCGGGATCAAGGATCTGCGCGAGGACAGTACGCGCCGCATCCGGAATGGCATGATCGCCTATGGCGAACTCGCCAAGCTGCGCGCGGGCGACAAGAGCGAAGCAACCCGGGCGCGTTTCGACCAGCACAAGGTCGACCTGGGCTATGGACTGCTGCTGAAAAAGTACACCGAAGAGCCGGCCAATGCCTCAGAAGAGATGATCCGCAAGGCAGCCGCCGATACGATTCCCCGGGTCGCACCCATGTTCTGGGTCTTCCGATTGATGGTCGCCGCCGGCTTTACGATGCTGTTCGTGTTCGCCATGTCGTTCTATTTCTGCGCGACCCGGGTTGCCGACCAGAAGCGTTGGCTGCTGCGACTGGCAGTCTGGTGCATCCCGCTGCCGTGGATAGCGTCCGAGGCCGGCTGGTTCGTCGCCGAATACGGGCGCCAGCCATGGACCATTTCCGGCGTACTGCCAACATCAATGTCAGTGTCCAGTATCAGCACGGAGCAGCTCTGGTTCAGTATCGGCGGGTTCCTGTTCTTCTATACGGCGCTGTTGGTGATCGAGATGTACCTGATGATCAAGTACATCCGGCTCGGGCCTAGCAGCCTCCACACCGGCCGCTACCACTTCGAAACCAAGGCCGCCGCGCCGGCGCTGTGAGCCGATCCCGCCCATCTGGAGACGACCATGTTCGACTATGAAACCCTGCGCGTGATCTGGTGGATTTTCACCGGCGTCGTGATCATCGCCTTCACGCTGACGTCAGGCTTCGATTTCGGTATCGGAGCGTTGTTGCCCTTCGTCGGCCGCAACGATCTCGAGCGCCGCGCGGTCATCAACACCATCGGCGGCACCTGGGAAGGTAATCAGGTCTGGCTGGTTCTGCTCGGCGGCGCGCTGTTCGCGGTGTGGCCGTTGGTCTATGCGACCCTGTTTTCGGGCCTCTACATCGCGATGCTCCTGGTGCTGTTCGCGCTGTTTTTTCGTCCCGCCGGCTTCGATTACCGCAGCAAGCTGGAGGATCCGCGCTGGCGCAATGCCTGGGATTGGGGGTTGTTCATCGGCGGCGCGGTGCCCCCCATCCTGCTGGGCGTGCTGGTGGGCAATCTCGTTCAGGGGCTGCCCTTCCACTTCGATAGTGACTTGCGCCCTTACTATAGCGGGAGCTTTTTCGGGTTGCTGAATCCGTTCGCTCTGCTGTGCGGCGTCGTCGGGTTGCTGTTGTGTCTGTTCCACGGCGCGATCTATCTGAAACTCCGCACCGAGGGCGCATTGCACGAGCGTGCCCTGAACCTCATGCGGGTCCTAGGGCCGGCGCTGCTGGCCACGCTGGCGCTGGCCACGCTGTGGGTGGCGTACGGAACGTCTCTCCCGGAGATCGCGACGATGCCGGGCACGGACGCCGCCTCGAATCCGCTCGCGAAGACGGTCACGAATGCCCACAGCTGGCTGGATCAATTCGCGGCGCACCCGTGGATGTTTGCCGCTCCGGCCGTCGGTTTCGGCGGACTGTTGCTGGCCTGGAGGACGGCGATCACACGCAACACGGGCCTCGCATTCGTGTTCAGCTCACTCGGGATCAGCGGCATGCTGTTGTCGCTGGGTTTCGGCCTCTTCCCCTACCTGCTGATCTCGTCGAGCCACCCGGGGCACAGCCTGACGATATGGGATGCGAGTTCCAGCCAGTTTACGCTGGCCCTGGCGTTCTGGATCACCGTGGTATTCCTGCCGATCGTGCTGACCTACACCCGATGGGTCTACAAGGTGCTCTGGGGCAGCGTGACGCCCGAGAAAGTTCTGAACGATCAGCACACGCTCTATTGAGGAACGGACATGTGGTATTTCGCTTGGGTACTCGGCGTGGGCCTCGCCTGCGCCTTCGGCATCATCAATGCCATGTGGCTGGAAGCCGAATGTGACATGGATCACTGCGGTGCGGACGACGAGACCATCGATCGCGGGGCGCGCGAGCGGCGATGACCCCCCGCCCTGTGCTGCGGGGACGCGTCCGAACAGCCCCTTCAGCAGCGGAGGCCGCCAGCCCCGTGCCGGCCCGGGCTGCGAGCAAGGGCTTGGCAGACGCGGCCTCGGAGCAGGCTCCCCGGGGGGGGATACACCCGGCGGAGCACGCAGCTAACGCGGCCCAGGATCCCGAAACGGCAATCCCAGCCAGCCCGCCTCACTTTCCGAGCGCTTCTCCACCGCCTTTTCGAGTGCACCAAGCTGGTCGCGCATGACCGTAGTCTCATGCGTCTTCCTGAGCAGGTCCAACACATAAGCGAGCCGCGTGCCGATCTGGCAGTCGATCCGACCGCTCCGCATGTCCCGGTACACGGCAGCCATCTCCTTGCGAAGCACCTCGATCGATGACTCGACTGCGGGCTCTCTGCCAAGCTTCGCGTACAAGCCCTCGACACCTTCCCGAAAACCGTCCCCATCCGGGGCAGCGCCGTCCGACGCATGCATCTCTTCCCACCAGTCTGCCATCGTCTTCTTCGTCATGCGTACTCCCGATTCCTGTTTGCATGCTCAGCTTAAAGCGGCCACACGAGGCGTCTGTCTTACGGCGCTTGCGTGGTCATGACAGACGCTAGGTTAGCGGACTGACACGAACGGTCAAGAAAGAAGATTGTCGGCGCCGCCTGGCAGGGTGTTGCGTGATCTGCCTTGCTGCGTAATGCTTTCGATAACCGAAGTGGCAAAGTCGCGTGATGGCGTGTCAAGGCACTGCAGGACCGGATCCTGATGACCGACCCGCAAATCGCAAACAGCCTTTAAGGGCATTCAGGAGTTGGCTGCGAATGATCGATCTGCGTGAAATCTATGACGCGCTTACCGGCACCGAATTCTTTCTGGAGTACCAACCCATCGTGGCGCTCGAAGATGGCCGCTGGAACGGCGTTGAGGCGCTGATCCGGTGGCAGAGACCGACGGGCCTCGTGATGCCCTCCGACTTCATCCCCCTGGCCGAAAATACGCCCCTGTCCGGACTGATCACCTATTGGGTGATCGAACGCGTAGCCGACGAACTCGGGGCCTGGCTCAAGGTCAATGATGACCTGTTCGTCAGCATCAATGTCCCGCCCGAGATCCTCGGCCGCGGGGGCCTCGAATACGCCAGCCAGAAATCGGGCTTGCGGGAATTGTCACACCAGGTGGTCCTCGAAATCACCGAACGAGGAATCCCGGATCAGATGGGCGCCGAAGCGCTGGAGTTGATCCCGCAGTATTCGTCGGCCCGCATTGCGCTTGATGATGTGATGCTGAACGGCGCCAACATTGCCGTCCTTTCACGCCTGACCTTCGATTTCGTCAAGATCCACCCTGACCTGGTGCGGCAGATTGATCGCAGCAACCCAGCCCCTCCGTGGCTTAGCCATCTCTCGGATCTGCAACGCTCTGCCCCCCTGCAACTCATTGCCGAAGGCATCGAAAACAGCGCGCAAGCCGAGGCACTCAAACAGGGTGGTATTCAGATGGGCCAGGGCTTCTTTTTTTCACGCCCGAAGCGCTTCGAGCAACTGCTTAGGCCGTCATCGCGGACGACCCGTTAGTGCCGCTGCCAAGGATTGTCCGGACGACTTTGCTGCGACCGCGTGACTAGCGCCTGAGCGGTGGCTCCGGAAGTTTGGACAGGAATTTATCGGACCTAAGTGGGTTCCTGCGGGTTAAGCTGCCGCTTGGGATGGCAGCGCTTCGAAGTACACCTGATCCGGTGTTTTCCCGTCAAGCGAGGAATGCGGACGGCGTTCGTTGTAGAAGCGGAAATAGCATTCCAATCCGTGTCGTGCCTGGGTGACCGAGTCGTAGGCATGCAGGTAGACCTCCTCGTACTTGACACTTTTCCAGAGCCGTTCGACGAACACGTTGTCGACCCAGCGACCTTTCCCATCCATGCTCTGCTGGATGCCATGAGTCTTGAGCAACTCGACAAAGTCGCTGCTGGTGAATTGGCAGCCTTGGTCGGTGTTGAAGATCTCCGGGGAGCCAAAGCGCTGGCAGGCGGCCTCGACTGCGTCCAGACAGAAGTCCGTGGTCAGGGTGTTGGACAGGCGCCAGCTCAGCACGCGCCGGGTGGCCCAATCGAGCACCGCAGCCAGGTAGACGAAGCCCTTCCGCATCGGCAAATACGTAATGTCCATGGCCCACACGTGGTTCGGCCGGGTGATCTCCAGACCGCGCAGGCGGTACGGGAAAACGGGGTGCTTGGGGTGTTTGCGGCTGGTGTTCGGGCGCCGGTACAGCGCTTCGATGCCCATCCGCTTCATCAGCGTGCCGACGTGCCGACGCCCGACTGTAATCCCCTCCTGAATTAGGAAATCCCGCAGCATTCGGGCGCCGGCGAAGGGGTGGTTGAGGTGCAGTTCGTCGATCCGCCGCATCAGCGCCAGCGCGCTCGCAGTGACCGGCTGCGGCGCGTAGTAGACCGAAGACCGGGATAGGTCCAGCAGCGTGCACTGACGCACCACCGGCAGCGCGTGAGCGGGCTCGATCATCGCTTTGCGCTCACCTCGCCGATGCGACCGAGCGCGGAGGCCAAAAAATCATTCTCCATCGCCAGTTGGCCAATCTTGGCGTGGAGCTCCTTGACGTTCGGCCCGGCCGTCTCGCTCCGCTCCGCGGCGGTCGCGAAGACATCGCTGGCCCGTTCCAGCAGCTGGCTTTTCCACTGGGTAATCTGGTTCACGTGGACATCGAACTGCTGGCTCAACTCGACCAGCGTCTTGTCCCCCCTCAGCGCGGCCAGCGCCACCTTAGCCTTGTAGGCCGCTGAATGATTGCGGCGCGTTCGTTTCATCTCTGCTCTCCTGCTTCACCCCCTCGCGGGGGCCGTGATTAGAGCAGAAACCCACCTAAGCTGCTGTCCGAATTCCCGAAGCCACTACTCTGCACCGCTAACCCGTGACCCATCGGATGATCGACCCAACGTCCACGACACCCGACTGTCGCCTGACTTCCCGGCCTCCCTGCAACAACAGCAGGGTCGGTATGCTGCGGATATGGAACGGCTCGGCCAGCCTCGGATACGCTTCCGTATCGAGCCGCGCCAGACGATAGTGCGGTTCCAGCGATCTGGCCGCCTGGGCAAAGGCGGGAGCCATCACCCGACACGGCGCACACCACGGAGCCCAAAAGTCGATCACGAGCGGGAGATCGCCGCCAGTCAGATGCGTGTGAAAATTCGCTGTGTTGAGTTCCACGGGCTCACCGACGAACAGCGGTCGCTTGCACCGGCCACAGCGCCCACCGTCATTCAGCCGGTCGGCGGGAAGCCGATTCACGCTCGAACAATGCGGGCAGACCAATCTCAGCGACCCGGTCATTGCGGATTGACCCAGGTGCAGGTCGCAGGCGGAGACCGATGAAACATCACGGCCCGCATCCCGCCGTTATTCGAATCCACACCGCTCAGCGCCGCAACACGGGGCACCTGTCTGGCAAGGGGGTAGTTCGGGGTTACGCAGAGCGCCGGACTGAATCACGCCGGCGCGCGATATCAACCGGGTGACCGGCGCATTGGGCAAGGTGTCGCCGACCGGTATCCCGGCAGCGCCGCAAACTGCGCCCCAAGTCGTCAAGCGATCACGTATCGGGTGACTGACTTCAACGGTCACGCCGTTAGCCTCGCAAAAATAATCGTAGGTTGGCATCACCTTCTCCTTCCGAAAATGTAGGCTCGCATCGGGATTATTTGCCACGCGTCAGGCGGGCCAAACCCCGTGGTGGGCGCCGAAGCCTGTTATTTTAATCCGGATACGTATACTGATGTCATGAAACATGGAATGCCGCCTCGAACTGCTCGAATACATCCAGATTTGCAATCTTGCGACAGAAAAGGGCATTCTTGGCACGTGCCGAATCGAGATCACCTGGCGTCAAGTAACGGGGATGCGGCGTCCGCGGCGGGAAATCAATATAGCGAAGATTGTTATTTTCAGTGACTCTCGAAAACTCGGAGTTTAATACGATAGTCTGAAAAATCATTTCATCCGGAACCCGCGCGAACCTGAAATAGGCGAAATATCTATCCCAATTGTCCAGAATATACTGAGCTGTGGCTCGGTTGACATTGATCCACTGACTGCCAGCAAAAATAGGTTCCTCCAGCTTATTCCGTCGCTCGAACGGCAAGGTCCGCTGAATCTTGAGGACAATCTTGCTGAGCAGATGATCCTTGTTGTCAAATAGGTAGTAATGTTTTAGCCTGTCGAAACCACCTTCTGGCCACTCTGGCTTTGGGAGCGCCTCATACTCTATATAATTTTTTTTCGGGTCGATTAAGGAACCATAAACAGCGGGCGAAACCAAAGGGTAATCCTGGCCGCTGACAAATAAGATATAATCACAGCTGGTCTTTTCCATGGCAAACTGAATCATGTTGCGCATCGCCAAGACGATTGAGCGCCCTCCCCAGTAGATCTTCTCACGCGCCGGTATGAACACGGCACCAGGAATCCCAGAGAACCTTGTCAGATCGCTCTTTTTATCGATGTGAACCAAAACATCGGTATTTGGCTGACTGACTTTGCTTACGATCCTCGACAAGAGGTCGGGATTGTCGTGAGCAAGAATACAGATCGCATATCGCATGTTATTAACTGTAATTATTCACACGAAAGCGCCGATAAATCCCTGTCGACGCCAAGAATAAGGCACTATCGGAAATCAGCGCAATCAGACCTTGGTGACCCCCTTATTTGGGAGACTTCTCGACCCCAGAAACCCGCTCGTGCACTTCCGTTAGCCAGCGAGAAGAAAAACCAAGTCCGCCAAAGGATTCAAGGGAAAACGAAACAGAGCTGCTCGATTAAGGCGAAAAGTTTAGCAGAACTGGCCCCATCAACGAAAACCCTTCTGTTTAAGCGCGAATCGCGGACAGATGTTGGCGAGTCCGCGGCGTCAAAGCTGACCATGTGTGCTCGTAACAGGGCAGCCAGACGGCAAGGGAACCGGCCGGTTCGCGCGCGTGGCGTCTTTCTGCGCACCGGAAGCCCTTTCAGCAGTGGGACAAGGGCATCTCATCATCCCTATTGGGGCGCAAGTACGGCCGCTTTGGTCTTCGCAAACTGCGGTGAAGCTGTCGGCGCAGCGTCCTCATTGCTTGGGGCGATGCATTCCACGCGGAACCGTGGGGTAGGTGCGACTCCAACTCAGCACAGAGGGTGGCGTGGCGATCCGAGTTACCCCAGCGGAATCGAGAGTGCTTTCTCGCTGAGATGCGCTGGAGGAGAGGCGAGGCCGGCTAATAGCCAATGGCGTGGGACTTGCTGCATGCATCGGTAGCCAAGGCAAGATCCAAGTCAGAGCCCGCCATATCGCTTGGGCGGCCCAAATCGGAGCAGCTCTGCCCGAGGCTGGAGCATGCCGAGTCGTTGGCGCCGTGATTGAAAGGACAAACAGATGCCAATCCAACCCAGTTCAGACGCCCCCCTGGAAGCCCACTTCCGCAACGTTTGCAGCATTATCCTCAGTCGGCAGGACTGCATCACCGGACTGTTGCCGGCGAGCACCGCCGTGAACGGGCACGGAAACTACACCGATGCCTGGGTCCGGGACAATGTTTATAGCATCCTCTCGGTGTGGGGCCTCGCGCTCGCCTACCGGCGCGTCGATGGCAGCAAAGAGCGTGTGTATCTACTCGAGCAGAGCGTCGTAAAACTGATGCGCGGGCTGCTGACCGCGATGCTACGCCAGTCGGCCAAGGTAGAACGCTTCAAGCATACCCAACACCCGCTCGATGCGTTGCATGCCAAGTACAAGACGGGGACCGGTGAGGTCGTGGTCGGCGATCAGGAATGGGGTCATCTACAGCTCGACGCGACGTCTCTATTCCTACTGATGCTTGCCCAGATGACAGCGTCAGGTCTCCGCATCATCTTCACGCTGGACGAAGTGAATTTCGTGCAGAATCTGGTGCACTACATCAGTCGAGCCTACCGTACACCCGACTACGGCATCTGGGAACGCGGGAACAAGATGAATCACGGCCTGGCGGAGCTGAATGCCAGCTCCGTCGGTATGGCCAAAGCGGCTCTGGAAGCCATGGCTGGCTGCAGGCTTTTTGGCGAATCCGGCGGTCAGGCCTCGGTCGTGCACGTCGTGCCCGACGATATCGCGCGCACACGGATAGCATTAGAGTCGCTGCTGCCACGCGAATCCTTTTCCAAGGAGGTGGACGCTGCGTTGCTGAGCATCACCGGATTCCCGGCATTCGCCGTCGATGACAACGGAGTACGGACCAAGACCGAGGCGCGCATCGTCGAAAAGCTTCAGGGCCGATTTGGGTGTAAGCGGTTCCTGCTCGACGGTCATCAAGCGGCCAACGAGGACCCGCATCGGC
Organism: Methylotetracoccus oryzae; assembly: GCF_006175985.1. GTDB lineage: Bacteria > Pseudomonadota > Gammaproteobacteria > Methylococcales > Methylococcaceae > Methylotetracoccus > Methylotetracoccus oryzae. The sequence goes on from NZ_SRSH01000013.1 coordinate 146,617, forward strand.
TGCATTACGAACCACATGAGCTGAAACAATTCCAGCACATCGAGTGCGAGTGGCCGTTGTTCTTCACCTATCTGCTGCTGAACCATCTGTTCGCGGGACGCACTGAAGAGGCCAGCGAGTATCGCAAACGTCTGGAGACGCTGCTGGTAGACCGGGACGGAGCGCGCCTGTTGCCGGAGTTATATGTCGTGCCCGCTTCCCTGATCGCCGCAGAGCAGCGGACCCCGGGCAGCCAGGAACGTGAGCCCAATCAGAATGTCCCGTTGGTCTGGGCACAGAGCCTCTACATTCTCGGTTGCCTGCTACAGGACGGATTACTCCAGGCGAGCGATATCGACCCGATTGGCCGACATCGCGCACGCCAAGGCTTCGTGGATCGCCGGGTGCGCGTCGCGCTGCTCGCTGACGATGAGCGTGTGCGGGAACGGCTCCGTGAACACGACGTTCTCGCGCAGACTCTGACTCAGGTCGCCCCGATCCAGGTACGAGATGCCGGTGAACTAGCGGTCGCGTACACGCAAGTGGGCCGCAACGACCGTCTCGGCCTGACCGGTCGCCCACTGCGCCAGCTTCGGTCGCTCTCAACGTCGCGCTTTTACCAACTGGCGGGCGAACTCCTGGTGTTCTTGCCGCAGTTCATGAATCAACGCGGCTTTTACCTGGCCCTGGACAATCGGCTGCTGATCCAGCGGCTCCGGGCTGAACTCAGCTATATCGCGCGTCATTGGGATAACGAGCGCCCGCCATTGCTGGCCATACGGATCCGCTCCAACATGCTTGAGGTCGATGCCCAAGCCCTGCTGGAGTTCATCGGCGAGTTGCGGGCCGGCGGCTCAAGCGGTGCGGCAGTGGAGGTGGGAATCCTTGCGGACTTCGTCAATATCGCGAGTCGCGAGACGATCGACTATCTTCACGATTTCCGGTTTAGCGATTCTCTGTGGAGCCCGGTCGAGCGGCGTTGCTCGGCAGCGTTGCTGTCCGATGAGCCCGCTACACTCAACTCTCTCGACCCAGGTCAGTCGATGGAATGGGAGAACGCCGACGACGGTCGACTCATGGACTGCTTGAGGCAAGAGAGGGGCCTGGCGGGCCAAACGACCATACTGCAGATCCTGCACAAACGGCATGGGCCCGGTTTCCAAACAAACCTCAGAGCGAATCATGGGGGTACCTGTTGTGTCGGCGAGTTGCTCGAGGAGGTCTACGAGCGAGCGGGAAACCAGCACGCATGGTCCATCGTTCGGCGCTGCGCCGGCCTCCTCGGCAAGTACGACATCGATCTGGAACAGTCCACCACCGAAATCCTGGTACGCCAGCACGCCCTGACGGTAGGGCGGTCTTACAGCGACAAGGCAACGCTGGTCCGGCCGGCAGATTCGTCCGAAATCCTCGAAGCCATTCGCACGTTCAACCCGGACGATGTCAGTCAGCAAGTCATCGTCCAGGAACTGATCATCTACCTCGGCATGCTGATAAAGACCCATCCAGAATGGTTCGAGGACATGCATACCCTGCGCGTTGGTCATATTCTCCAGTTGATGATCGCCCGGCGTAAGCGCGAATGCAGCCTCTCACTCGACCAGATCTACTCTGAACTCTGCAACCTGCCGCCACACGCGCTGCTGGGTTTGCTGCGAGAGACCCTGGCAGACTACGACACCAGCGCCAATGAACTCGGACACGCCGAGACGTTACATTTCGAGGGGCCCCAGCGGGAACTGGGAACGGGGCGATTCCGGAGGTCCCTAGATCCCGCAGACCTCGGTTCAGCGCGAGATTGGCAGGAATGGCGTGAACACCGTGGTAGCGTGGGCAGAGAAAGCGAAGCGTTCTTCGCAGGCGTGTGGCTGATTCTCGAGCGCTCCCACGGCCTCATGATCGGGGACAAGATGAACAGCGAGCGCCGCTTGGACAGCGACGCCATCCGCTCTCAAATGACTTCCGGCGAACAGACCTTCAAGCGGTTAGTTCAGCATCTGCTAAACAAAATCCAGGCACCCGTCTACCGTCAATTGACCGTGGAAGCCCTGCGCGCGCTTGCGTCAATGTTGCGCGACAATCCGGACTTGCGGATCGATGACACGGTGGTGACCGACATCCTGATCGGTCACGCGGTCCGCCTTTCGTGGCTGGAACAGCACCCGGAAAACCGGGACGGCTATCACGAGGTCGTGTCTCAGGCCTGGGAAGCCTTTTACCTCGAACCGCCACACGCGGTGGCAAACGCGATTATGGACGCTCTGGTGCATCTGATGGGAGAAAGCTGAACCGGCCATTGACAGGGAACCTTCCGGCCGCGGGGGTTTGACGGGTCTCTGTTCGTTAGGGCGTTCAATCAATGGCCCCAACGCTCAGGGGTTGTGTCCGTGAGCACTCGACAGACGCCTGAGCCATGCACTGATCTCGGGGCCGCTGCGCCGGAAATCGTCTCCATCCCCCTGCAAATTTCCCTTCGGGGACGTTCGGCAGCCGCTGATGGTCGCGTTGCGAAAGCGTAGCCCGTCGCACCTCGCCGGAACCGAGCGCTGGTCATCTCAAAAATGCCGAAGCAAAAAACCCGAAGGCCCTCATCGGAGTTGTGCAGCATCCCATTTCACTGCCCCCTTGTGACTGCGTTGCCCCCGCGAGTGGCGTCAGGCTGGCTACAGCCACCGGATGTGCGAATATCGTAGACGCGCGCACACTTGTTGGCGGTTGCACTCTGGGCACCGACCGATACCCTTCGCGGGCGGCGTAGGCGCGCTTCCTGATCGCTTGCCCCTTGATCGCCGCGAAATGCCCCCAGCAATACGCTGTCCAGTCTGTTATTGTCGTTCGGCTGCGCCGACAAAACCCGGCGCATGGGGGCACCCAACTTCCGGTGGCTTCGTCGCGATTGAGGCGGCTGTATTGAGCGCAATAAGAAGCCCCTGCCGCTATGGAGCGGGAGGGGCTTGAGGTAGGTGCCTGGCGGTGACCTACTTTCGCACAGGTAACTGCACTATCATCGGCGTGCGACGGTTTCA
>NZ_SRSH01000039.1 GCF_006175985.1 Methylotetracoccus oryzae
GGGTCTGCTTCTTCTTCTGGTCATAGGCCAGCGAGGCGAAGGTCGTCTGTTTCATCCGGTCACCGCGTTCACGTGCTCTGTTGGCGATAGCTTACCAGCCGCATTTGTTCAGAGGCTCCTTAATGGAGCCTGGCACCTTTGATTAACCTTTGAGGTCGTGCAAGCGGTGCGCCCCTTGCTTTTGCGTCGGATTCCACAACCACCGGCCATTGAGAACTGTCGATGTCTGAATCCCTCCGCGAGTCTCTGCGCTCTTTCTCGGAAGCGGCCGAGATTCACTTTGCAAAGGTGCTGACGCATGCCGGGATGGAGGTTAAGGACGACTTCACCGCCGACATTTTCGGAGGGCCTGACTTCTGGGACCCAGACTACTTCTGGAAGCAGCTTTCGGAAGGCCTGCAGAAACAAGCGCTATCCCTCATCGACAAGGCCCTGCCGCTTTGCGCAGCGCTTGCCGATGCTGCTCGTTCTTCGGCGCTTACAGGAACAGAGGATATTCATGATGTCAAGGTCGCCGCCAAGGCACTTAGGGCATCGCTTAGACTGCGAAAATTTCAGTATCAGCGCGCTGACGTAGTGCATGACGAGGGCACCGTACTAGGTTTTCAGCCCGCACAGCAGTCAGAGTCGTCCAGTGTCTCGCCTTCCCGTGCTCTCGAGGACCTCAGAAACTCAGTGGCGGACTTGAATGCAGTTCTCCGGCTCGTCGAAGCGGCGCCACCTAAGAGCACTCGCTCTGGCTCGGCTACCGAAGCGGCACGATATACAGCAGGGACCGCGTTCATCATGATGTGGATGGATCCCGAACGTCCCGAGCTCACCGACGTGGCTGATACCGTCAGGGCAGTCTTCCGAGAATTCGGAATCCGGGCGTTACGCGCTGACGACATTGAACATGAAGGTGTCATAAGCGAGCGCGTACTCAACGAAATCCGCACCTCTGAGTTCCTCTTCGCAGATCTGACTGGAACCCGGCCGAACGTCTACTATGAGGTTGGTTTCGCCCATGCACTTGACAAGCGCGTGATTCTCTTCCGCAGGGCTGGAACAGAAATCCACTTTGACTTGGCGGCTTATAACTGCCCTGAATACGACAACCTGCGAGATCTGAAAGAAAAGCTCACGAAGCGCCTCATAAGCGTAACGAACAGGAATCCCACCGATCTCAGAAAAATCTAACCGTAGGTACAGTACATCAGAGAAATATCAATTGGAGACATGAAGTTTCCATGTTTCTGTCCTGCGGCATGCGTTGTTGCGTTAGCGGAGAAAGCGGGTCAGGCGAAAAATTAGGGGAAAATAGTGAACGACCCTATTGAGCGAAAATAGGCGAAAATAGGCGAAAATAGGCGAAAATAGGCGACAGACCACGGTTTTCTTGTGGGTAGGACTGCGGAAAAGGGAGGGGCGGCGCAGATTCAGCGATTAGGGAAAGGCGGGGGTCAGTTCGTGACTTTGCACATAGAACACGTCTTGCTGGGCTTTCGCATTCCCTGCCGCGATTTCTTCTGTATCTCTAAAATGGAGGTACAAGGGACCAGGCTCATTGTTCGGCGATTACGTTTCCGATTCGCGGAGCATGGCGCTCACAGCCGCTTCCAATGGCTCGAGCTGCTGCTTGATCACGCGGTCCACGGTAGCCGGGTCAATGTGACCCAAGTAGTCGTGCACGAGGATGTTTCGAAAACCGCTGATTTGCTTCCAGGGGATTGCCGGGAGCGCTGCTTCAAGGCCTCCGGCAGTTGCTGGGTCGCTTCGGAGAGGGTTTGTAGGTTGCGCAGGGCGGCATCGTAGAGCACTTCGTCCTGCGAGAGATCGCCGCGGGATTCGATGCGCCGGATCCTGGCGATCGTGTCAACGATGTGCTCGGCGTAAGCCTGCCAGCGTTTGGTCACAGATCGACTGCCTCCGCCAGCACCTGGGGTCGTAGGTGGCGGTTCAATTCATGTTCCGGGATCAACTCGACGCGACGACCGGTCAGGTCCGCCAGCCGTTCGGTCAACGGTAGGCGCTGGCCGAAAAAATCATATCCAGGAGAAAAGTCGACCAGGAAGTCGACATCACTGTCGGGACGCTCCTCGCCGCGAGCAACCGAGCCGAACACGCGAATGCGGCGCGCCCCAAACTCCCGAGCCAAGTCGTGGATGGCTTCGCGTTGGGCGCGGAGGCGATCGAGCACAGTGGACATGAGAACTCCCTGGGGCAGCACGACCGTGCACGGAAAACGTGCCCTTAAAAATACGGGGTCAGTTGTGGCTTGGCAATGCCGCGTACCTTTAGTGGCGTAAAAAGGGGCCAAGCTCACATTTCGCGTGGCGTATGCCATGTTCCACGCATGCCACGCCGGACGCGCATTCACCTCGCAGGCCTGCCGCTGCATCTGGCGCAGCGGGGCCACAATCGGGAAACCTGCTTTTTTGGCGACGAGGGCGCTATCAGCGAACCGAGGGGACCCACGATGAGTTGTCGCGAGAGAATCACCATCGAGCCCGTCAAGCGTGGAGGCCAGCCCTGTATTCGCGGTCTGCGTATCTCGGTGTACGACGTGCTGGAACAGTTGGCAGCCGGCCTGTCACCGGAACAAATCATCGAGGATTTTCCGGAACTGGAAGTCGATGATATCCGCGCCGCTCTGGCGTTCGCCGCGGACCCCGAACATCGGGTGCGAATAGGGGATCCGCTATCATTTTGCCCGTTCTCCTCGCGGACTATTCAGGCCCAACTCATCCAATGCTTCCGATCGGCATGCCTTGGGCGACGCGCTAGCCGCTAACTTTGCGCGGCGAGGAAGGGGTTGAACACGTCTACGCCAAAGCATCTGAAATCCGCGACATTGCGTGTCACCACGGTGAATTTGTGCACTCGCGCAGTCGCCGCAATCATGGCGTCCTCATACAGTGTATCGGAGGTACGGTGCATCAGGCGTGCCCATTCGCGGAACGTCGTCGCATCCATCGGTACCACGTTAAATGTCGCGGAAACCGCTCCAAGCCACAGTTCAAGCTCTGAGGCCTTAGGCTCATCCTGTTCTCTCGTGATCTCGATCCCGGCTTGAATCTCGCCAATCGTCACAGCCGAGACATGCAGGTCGGAGTCGGCGATACCTTCGATCCATTGCACGACGCCCCCATGAGGCTTGGGTTTGCGAAGTTCCGATACGACGTTCGTGTCCAGCAAGTACACCGCGCTCACCGAAAGGCAACAGGGGGGCGCCGACGAGCGTTACCGCGTGCGGGAATAGGTAATTCGGCACGCGCTTCGCTGGAAAGCAGCAAGTCCTTGAGCGTGGGCCTCGCGGCAGTCTGGAGTCTTCGCCACTCTTCGGCTGGTACCAGCACCGCGGCTTCGACCCCGCGTCGGGTCACCATCTGCGGTCCTTCAGTCAAGCACTTTTCAAGAAACTCGCTGAACCTGGCTTTCGCATCTTGTACGGGCCATGTTTGCATCTGACCATCACCCTCGCTGACTAGTGTGGTGACTAGTCTAGCATGGTGAACGGGACCACGTTCAACTGTCTCATCCGGTGAAATCTGCGTCGCGGTTCCCGTTTCCGGATAGGTCGGGGTCCGACGTGATGGGTGGTAGCCCTGTCTGCAATGCCGTTAAGTTAAGGCTACTTGTACTGTCGGCGAGGTCGTGGGTTGAGGCGATGGAGGGGTCTTGGTGCTGTTCGGCCCGGTCGTCGTAACTCCAGGGTATTTCCGGCCAGTTCCAGT
>NZ_SRSH01000014.1:0-145000 GCF_006175985.1 Methylotetracoccus oryzae
GGTCTGCTTCTTCTTCTGGTCATAGGCCAGCGAGGCGAAGGTCGTCTGTTTCATCCGGTCACCGCGTTCACGTGCTCTGTTGGCGATAGCTTACCAGCCGCATTTGTTCAGAGGCTCCTTAGCGTCCCGCTCCTTGCTCCGCCGTGATGGGTAAGCGGAAGGAATTACCTGACAGGGCGGGTTGCTGCGCTTCAGGGGTCGACTTCTCGGGCCTCGTTACCGTTTGATCATCGGTGCGTTGCCCCAGACACCGAACCGAACTTCAGCTGCACAACAGCAACCGTCTCGCAACACCGGGAAGCAAGCCGTCATTTCGAATTGGGAAAGGCGCTGGGCGTCGAGTCGTCGCGACTCTTTGCCTACAACGGGGGAGGGTGATGAAACAGGCAGTTTTGCCGTTCCGATCGCCGAGAGACCCATTCCATCTGCATCTCCGCCCGTTCGCCGATGTCAGAACATTTATCGGCTCTGCCGGGAAACATGATTGTCGAGACCCGCACGCCGACCGGGCGGGGTCCAAACACGTCGCAACGCCGCTCCATTCCAGAAGCTCGTCAGTCCGGAAATTTTACATTCCCCCCTCCCGGAACCTGCGCTTAGCGCTTTTCGTCTTACAGAACAGAATAATACGATATTGGCACTCCTTTTGCTGAAGTGAAACCGGCACGGCTGTAAACCAAAGCGTTAAAGGGTAGCGCAAAGGAATTACGGTACCTGCTTAACGGGAAAAAACTTTTCTCTCGCTGTGCTCTTGGACCGTCCCGTTTTCGAATCGAGGCCAGGTTTCGCATTCGGTCACGGGGGGCCAAAAGCGGGTCTGGCAGACGGAAATGCCACATCGACCCGGGAATTCATTGAGAGTGCCCCGTGGAGTGAAGACGGGACACTAAGGCACGACCCCAATACACCAGGACGTGCCGAGGGAAGGGGCACGTTCGTAATCGAATGTAATTTTACATCCAATATCGCTACACAAAGGTCCGCGCCAATATGATCACGATCTTCATCTCGTCGGAACACACCTACACGTGGGGCACCTATCTCGCAACACATGGTGATTCCATCGCGTCCCGAGTCAAATTTATACCCTATGGCGAAAAGGTCGACGTAAGATCCATCCCGGCTGGCACGGTAATTTTCACCGACCTCGAGCGCCTGGTGCTAGGTCACAAACAGGCAGCGATCAAGGTTCATCGGGAGATCTCACGCCATAGGCCTGATATCACGCTACTTAACTCCCCTCAGAGTTCGCTTCTGCGATATGACCTTCTGTCCGTACTGAAAAAAGCCGACATAAATGGGTTCAAGGTCTATCGCGCCGATCAGGACTGGAGTGGCGCTCGCTTTCCGGTATTCGTCCGGATTGCCGATGACCATGGTGCGCCGCGCACCAAATTGCTTTATAACGCGGCCGATGTTGAATCTGAAATTCGTGCCTTGACGGGCTTTAGATGGGATGGGCTATTCTCTCGGAAGAAAAAATCTGACAGGGCTTCTGTGGACGCTACGGAGAAAAGGTCATCCTCTCGGATCGACATTTCACTGCCGAAAGACAACTCCCTAATGGGCCGTTTGTGTCGGATTAGACGCCGCCTGCAGCGTCCGAAAGACATCGTCGTGTGCGAGTTCATCGATACGTCAAACGCCAACGGGCTGTATCACAAATACGGTGCATTCGTCGTCAATGGTCGCATCGTGCCCGCGCATTTGTGGTTTTCGGAGAACTGGGTGGTCAAGTTTGGCTCGTCGCATCAGGAACCGGAATACTGTCAACGTGAGTTGGACTATATCCGAGAAAATCCGCATGCCAAACAGTTGCAAAGGGTATGTGAGTTAGCAAACATACAATATGGTCGAATTGACTACAGCGTCGACAGCATGAATCGAATCGCCGTATGGGAGATCAATACGAACCCGGTCGTTGTGCCTTACATCAGCAACCCGGAGATCGCCGACAAGCGCGAGCCGAGCCACGAGCTGTTCGCCATCGCGTTCAATGAAGCCCTGCGTAACCTGCCATGGAAGCCAAGAGAGGGCGTGGAGGCAGCGCGGCTTGATCAACCTGTTCACCAGCACTTGTTATCGGCGTGACGCTGTGGTGGTGTGAAGGAGCCGAACCAGTGGGTTAGTCATGCGAGGGGCCCCACGCCTTTGAGTCCCTCGCTGCCCCGCCCGGCCTGCCTTCAGGGCAGAAGAAACTGTCCGCTGGGGTCTGCCCGGTCTCCGTTACCGAGCGGCATCACCCGAAGATCGCCCCTCGCTGCCATCTGAATGAGGCATCGGATCGCGCGAGGCCTTCTGAAGTTTCGATCCGTTCCCTTCCCAACCCCGGCCGCACTTTTTTGCGTGCGAGCGAAAGTGTGAACGAGTTCGCTGCGTAAAGCGAAAAAGGCGTCTACGCTTGGTTCTTTTTGATTGATTGCACGACTTCCATGACTCGTCACCAAAGCGATCTGCTCGTGTTCCTACGCCTTGCCGGAACCAAGTCCGGCGTCTGCTCCAACAATATCCCTTCAACAGTGATCGAATCCGCAGCACGCAGGGGTGGTCGCATTTGGTTCCTGGGGAATCGCGTTTTCGTCAGTAACTCTGCAACACTCTCACAGCAAATCAGACGCAGGGCGTCGCAGCAGACCGCATTGGACCAAACGTTCTAGATGGAGCGTGAGCCAACCGCCTTTCCTGCGGGCCACTGAAACGTAGCGGCGGTCACTGTGGAGAAGCCGACCCGTGAAGGCATTACCATATTGGGAGGCCGGGTTCCGGCGACCCCGACAGATGCGAAGACCGGTTTGGCGGTAGTACATATACGATGGGCATCCAGGGAGCGGCACGTCGGACAGACTGCCTCCAATGGACTAGCGAACGCGCGCATGTCGGTCGATGAATAACGGCGCGTTAAGCACTGGAGGCTTAGAGCGGCTGCCTGACATGGACCCATACCGACGTGGCGCCGACGAAGCGGCGCCAACTGGCCTACAAGCGCAGCATGATGCTTGCCTCAGGCCGGTCGTCCTGCCAGCCTCTAATCTAGCCGACTGCGATACGGCCTTGGCTGGCTTTCTGGTACTGCGGACCTCGCGTACCATAAAGCCGGTCATTGGCACAACCTGAAATGGCCCGCCATCGCGGCTGCACTGTCGGTCATCACTACTTGCAGGTTTCAAGCGCCTATTTGACCCGCGCTTTATTGCCGAGGCAGCGCCTCAGTTGTTCCCGAGTTTGCTCTGTCACTGCCCATGGCTTACCCTCATGCGATGCCCAGGAAAAAAAACACCCAGCGCTGTGGGCCTGCCGAGCGGGCAAAAACCACCCCCCAGGGGTTGACCTTTTATGCCCAAAGCTTTTTGGAGGCGGCCTCAATGTGCCGAGGCCCTGATGAGGATTGGGGACCGATGGGTCCTGTTTCCGAGAGGGTGGTCATTCCTGCTCTGTATCTTCTGGGACACTCCATAGAGCTGTCGCTAAAGGCTTTCCTGCTGCACCGTGGCCTTGCACTGGAGGATCTACCGCTAATCGGCCACGACCTGGAGAAAGCTCTCGGAGAAGCGACGGCTCGGGGCCTCTCGTCGCACCTGGAGCTGTCCGGCGATCAGAGAGAGGCCCTGCGCTGCCTAAACGAACTCTATAAGAGCAAAGAGCTGGAGTATATCAAGACAGGAGAAAAGGTCTTCCCGGGCCTCATTTTGATCGCGGCGTTAGCCGAATGCTTGGTGCAGGCGGTTTGCCGGCTGGTTGGCCAGCCGCGCTGGGATCTTCGCTGATAGAGAGCCCCGAGTCGGGGCTGCCCCCGAAGGGCGATTGGCGATTGGCACTGATAGATTAATGGCGCGAGCCCGCGGACCGCCACAAGACTCCCGGCGCTCAGCCCGATTTCTTTTCCCCATCGTGCGTGTCGAGCTGGCGGGCGGGCAGCTAGTCTGTCGGTGAAACGCGTTACCCAAACAAGCGTGGGCGCGTCAGGTGTCTGGGTCTGCCGGTCCAGCGTAGCAAGTTCATGCCACCGGACACAAAAAAGGGCAGTTATCCACAACTGCCCGCGATTGCCAGCAACAAGTAAGTTGCTGTTTTGATTGGCTGGGGGACTAGGATTCGAACCTAGGTTAACGGAGTCAGAGTCCGTTGTCCTACCACTAGACGATCCCCCAAGTATCGGGTGAAGCGGGCCGGACGCAACGCACTCACTACGGGTAAAGCGCTGCGAAGCGACCGTTGAAGCTTATCGCTTCGAGTACTGAGGACGCCGGCGGGCCTTGTGCAGGCCGACCTTCTTACGCTCGACCTCACGGGCATCGCGCGTGACGTAACCCGCGCGGCGCAGGTCGGACCGCAGGGCTTCGTCGTATTCGATCAGCGCACGGGTAAGGCCATGACGAATCGCGCCTGCCTGCCCGGATGGACCGCCACCGCAAACCTTCACGTTCACGTCGACCTTGTCAGCCAGATCGACCAGTTCGAGCGGCTGCAACACGACCATCTGGTCAGTCTTCCGACCGAAATAGTCGGCGAGAACCTTGTTGTTGATCGTGATTTGTCCCTTGCCCGGCTTCGCGTAAACGCGCGCAACGGCGCTCTTGCGGCGCCCGGTACCGTAGTAGCTGATCTGTGCCATGTGTGCTGTGAACTCGACGACTAGATTTCCAGCGCGAGCGGTTGCTGCGCCTGGTGATTATGGGTGGGGCCCGCATAAACCTTGAGCTTGCGGAACATCGCGCGGCCCAGTGGGTTCTTTGGCAACATACCCTGAACGGCAGTCTCGATGATGCGCTCCGGCTTGCGCTGACGCAGTTTGCCCAGGGTTATCGACTTCATGTTCCCGATGTATCCGGTGTGTTTGTAATACACCTTGTCCTGTTCCTTGGTGCCCGTGACACGCACTTTTTCGGCGTTGACCACGATGATGTAGTCGCCGGTATCGACGTGCGGGGTATAAACAGGTTTGTGCTTGCCGCGCAGTCGGCGGGCGATCTCTGTGCTCAACCGGCCGAGAGTCTTGCCGTCGGCATCGATGACGAACCAGTCCCGCTTGACTTCGGCTGGCTTGGCGCTAAAGGTCTTCATTTCTTGTGTTCCAGTCTGAAGGCCGGATTAAAAGTCGGCCATAATAACGTCTTGAGCGGCTCGAGGCAAGCCTATGGCCCACTTCACTTTTGGGGGCATGCCGGGCAGGACGCGACGGATCACGCCGACGCCGCCTTCGGCTCTGCGTAATCAGCCTGCCAGAATTTCTCGAGCTGATAGAACTCGCGTACTCGCGGTTGCATGACGTGCACGATGACATCCACCAGGTCGACGAGAACCCATTCCCCGGTGATTTCACCTTCGACGCCGAGCGGAGGCACGCCGGCGTGTCTGGCATCTTCAACGACGCGCGAGGCGAGTGACTTCACGTGGCGGTCCGAGGTTCCGCTGGCGATGACCATGTAGTCGGCGATGCTGGTCTTGCCCCGCACGTCGATGACGCGCACATCAATGGCTTTGCCCTCATCGAGGGCCTTGATGGCGATTGCGAGTATTTGTTCTGTTTGCATATCTTAAAGAGGGTTAAGGCAAGCCTCACCGAGCGTTGTGTTCCTGGCCACGACACGCAAGCACGCCGTCTGGGCGTCATGCCTGATCCGGATAGCTTAGAAGATGCGGCGTCCGATGCAAGCCTTGCCGCGCACCCTGAGATGTGTGCGGCACGCTTGTTCACTTGTAGCTTTCCAATACTTTGATGTAGTTGGCGCGTTCGAAAGCGGCGGGATTCTTGACCTTCCGATGGCTCATGATGCCACGGATCTGATCCACGGAGTCGAATTCCCGGTCATGCAGCCACTCGCTCAGGCCAGAAACGAGTGTGCTGACGTAACCGGGACCATTCCGGAGGAGCGCGGAGGCCGTCATGACCGCATCCGCTCCGGCCAGGAGATACTTGATGACCTCGGCCGAGGTTTCGACGCCGCGCGTCGCGGCCAACGAGGCCTTGACGTGACCGTGCAACAGCGCGATCCACAGCAGCGGCAGGCGAATCTCGCCCGCCTGGCTCAGTTTCAGCGTTGGGGACACTTCGAGCCGGTCGATGTCGAGGTCGGGCTGGTAAAAGCGATTGAATAACACCAGCGCGTCCGCCCCGGCTTCATCCAGCCGATTGGTCATGTGGCCGATCGCGCTGAAGAACGGACTCAGTTTCAGCGCGACCGGAATCTTCACCGCCGCCTTCACCGTCTGCAAAATGTCCAGATAACGTTGCTCGACCTCCTGGCCCGAAATCGTGAGGTTGGCTTCGATGCCGTAGATGTTCAACTCCAGTCCCTGGGCACCGGCCTGCTCGATTTGCCGGGCGTAATCCGTCCAGCCCTCTGCGGTGACACAGTTGAGGCTGGCGATCACCGGGATGTCGACGGCCTGCGTCGCGCGCCGAATCAGGTCCAGGTAGGCATCGGGCCCGGCCGGCTGGTCGTCGATCTCCGGAAAATAGCTCAGCGACTCCGCGAAGCTTAGGGTGCCGTGCTCCATGAAATGCTCGAAGGCCGCGCTTTCATTACGGATCTGCTCCTCGAACAGCGAGAACATCACGACCGCCGCGGCGCCCGCATCCTCGAGTTGCCGAATGCCATCGAGCGATTCGGACAAGGGCGAAGCCGAGGCAATGACCGGATGTTGCAGCTCGAGCCCCATGTAGCGTGTCTTCAGGTTCATGCGCGTCGTCCTCAGCGGCTCTTCACACTGGCGTCGGGAGAGAACTGCCTGCTATCGCGGCTCGCCATCTCCTCGTAGATTTGCCATTTCTGGTCGACGGCGGTCTGCGCCATCGCCATCAGTCGGTCGGACTCCAGCGGGTTAGTCCGACTCAGCATCTTGTAACGCAGCTCATTGAGCGCGTAGTGCTTGAACTTGACCCGCGGCCGCGGAGAGTCCAGCACGAACGGATTGCGATCGGAGTCGCGCAGCGCCGGGTTGTAACGGATCAGCGGCCAGTACCCGCTCGCAACGGCCAGGTCCTGCTGCCGCATCCCGTGCTGCATGTTGATGCCGTGGGCGATACAGTGGCTGTAGGCCAGGATCAGCGAGGGGCCGGGATAGGCTTCCGCTTCGCGCAAAGCGAGCAAGGTCTGTTGGGGATTGCCGCCCATCGCGACCCGCGCGACATAGACGCTGCCGTAAGCGATCGCCTGTAGCGCCAGGTCCTTCTTGGCGACCGGCTTCCCTGCCGCGGCAAATTTCGCGACTGCCCCCAACGGCGTCGCCTTCGACATTTGTCCGCCGGTATTCGAATAGACCTCCGTGTCCAGCACCAGCACATTGATGTCGCGGCCACTCGCCAGCACGTGGTCCAGGCCTCCCGAGCCAATGTCGTAAGCCCAGCCGTCGCCGCCCACCATCCAGATGCTGCGACGGACGAAATGATTGACCACCGACAAGAGATCCCGCGCCATCTCATCATCGAGGACCAGCAACTGCGCTTTCAGCTTTGCGACCCGCTCGCGCTGTGCTCGGATCTGCGACTCGGTCAACTGCGGCGCATTGACGATCTCATCGACCAGTAGCGCATCCACCTTGCCCTTGAGCCCGTTCGCGAGCTGACGCGCGAGGCTCAGGTGCTGGTCCGCCGTCAGCCGGAAGCCGAAGCCAAACTCGGCATTGTCCTCGAACAAGGAATTGGACCAGGCCGGTCCCCTGCCCTCGCCGTTGACCGACCACGGGGTTGTGGGCAGGTTCCCACCGTAAATCGAAGAACAGCCGGTCGCATTCGCGACGATCAACCGATCTCCGAACAATTGCGACAGCAGCTTCACGTAGGGCGTTTCGCCGCAACCCGCGCAGGCGCCGGAGAACTCGAACAAGGGCTCCAGAAACTGCGCGCCGCGCACCGACGAGAAATCGACTCGGGCCCTGTCGTTTACCGGGAGCTTCTCGAAAAATGCAATGTGACTCCGCGCCTCGTCGAGATCCGGCTTCTCCGCCATATTGATGGCCTTGACGCCGCTCTCCTTGAAGCTCTGAGCAGGACAGACCTCGACGCACAGGCTGCAGCCGGTGCAATCCTCGGCATAAATCTGCAGCGTGTAGCGCGTGCCCGGAAAGCCCCTCGCACTGATCGGCGCCGACTGGAAACCCTCGGGCGCGGCCTTCAGACGCGACTCGTGGTAGAACTTGGCGCGGATCACACTATGCGGGCAGACGAAGCTGCAATTACCGCACTGGATACAAAGATCGGGCTCCCAGTGCGGCACCGACAGCGCGATGTTCCGCTTCTCCCACTGGGTGGTACCCGACGGATAGGTGCCATCCACCGGCATCGCGCTCACGGGCAACTCGTCGCCGAGACCGGCCATCATCATCGCCGTCACGCGCTGCACGAACTCGGGGGCACCTGGCGGTACCGTCGGCGGGCGTCCCTGGCTGTTGGTCACCGCGACCGGGACGGTCACCTCGAACAGATTCTCCAGCGTCTGGTCGACAGCGCGGAAGTTCTTCTGCACGACCTCGTCGCCCTTCTTGCCGTAGCTCTTCTTGATCGCGTCCTTGATCTTCCCGATGGCCTCTTCGCGAGGTAGCACGCCCGACAGCGCGAAAAAACAGGTCTGCATGATCGTGTTGGTCCGCGTACCCATGCCCGTCGCCTGCGCGACGGCCGAAGCATCGATCACGTAGAACCTCAGCTTCTTGGCGATCAACTGACGCTGGACGTCGCACGGCAAATGGTCCCAGACCTCGCTCGGACCGAACGGGCTGTTCAGCAGGAAGGTTCCGCCGGGCTTGGCCTTCGCCAGCACGTCGACTTTCTCGATGAAGTTGAACTGGTGGCAACCGATAAAATTGGCTGACTCGATCAGGTACGGAGCCTGGATGGGCTCGGGTCCGAAGCGCACGTGCGAGACAGTCTGCGAGCCGGACTTCTTCGAGTCGTAGACGAAATACCCTTGAGCATACAAATCGGTGGACTCGCCGATAATCTTGATGCTGTTCTTGTTGGCACCGACCGTGCCATCCGCGCCCAACCCGAAAAAGAGGGCACGGACCGCGCTGTCCGACTCGATGTCGAACGCCGAGTCGTAAACGAGGCTGGTATGGGAGACATCGTCGTTGATGCCGACCGTGAAGCGGTTCTTCGGCTGCGCTTTAGCCAGCTCGTCGAACACCGCCTTCACCATGGCCGGATTGAATTCCTTCGAGGACAGACCATAGCGGCCACCGATCGTGCGTGGGAGCCCCGGCAGCGCCAGCGCGCCCCTCGTGTAGGCCTCGCTGAGCACCGCAACGACGTCCGCATACAGCGGCTCGCCGGTGCTACCCGGCGCCTTGAGCCGGTCGAGGACCGCAACCGCGCGAGTCGTGGGCGGCAAGGCAGCAAGGAAGTGCTCGGCCGCGAATGGCAGGCATAAATGGACATGGATCACGCCCACCCTCTCGCTGCGCGCACTCAGATAGGCCACCGTCTCACGAACCGTGTAGGCACCGCTGCCCATGACGACGACCACGCGCTCGGCTTCCGGGTGACCGTAGTATTCGAAAAGACGATATTGCCGGCCGACGCACGCGGCGAAACGATCCATGGTCTGCTGGACGATGGCGGGCAGCTCGGCATAGAACGGGTTTGCACTCTCGCGCCCCTGGAAATAGACATCCGGATTCTGCGCCGTACCACGGATAAACGGGGCGTCCGGATTCAGCGCACGGGCACGGTGAGCACGCACCAGCCGCTCGTCGATCATTGCCCTCAACTGGGCATCCGGGATCAGATCGATCTTGCTGACCTCGTGCGAGGTCCGGAAGCCGTCGAAAAAGTGCACGAACGGTACACGGGACGCCAGGCTCGCCGCCTGCGCGATCAAGGCGAAATCATGGGCCTCCTGTACCGATGCGGACGACAGTTGCGCGAAGCCGGTGTGCCGCACGGCGGCCACGTCGGAGTGATCCCCGAATATCGACAGGCCCTGGGCCGCCAGCGACCGCGCCGCGACATGAAAGACCGTCGGCGTCAATTCGCCGGCAATCTTGTACATGTTCGGGATCATCAGCAGCAGGCCCTGAGAGGCCGTGAAGGTCGTCGTCAAGGCACCAGTCTGCAGCGCTCCATGGACTGCCCCGGCCGCACCGCCTTCGCTCTGCATCTCGGCCACGAGCGGTATTTCGCCCCAGATGTTGCGCTTGCCTTCGGCCGACCACTGATCCGCCAGTTCGGCCATGGTCGAGGATGGCGTGATGGGATAGATCGCGCACACCTCGTTGACGCGGTACGCCACATAGGCCACGGCCTCGTTGCCCTCCAGCGTCATCACTTTACGGTCGCTCATTGCCTCACTCCCCCTCAGCGACCATCTCGATCGCATGACACGGGCATTGTTCGAAACACACCGCGCATCCGGTACAACGGTCGTAGTCGTAACGGTAGCGCTTACCGGGTCCGAGCTTGACGATGGCCTGCTCGGGACAGGCCCCATAGCAGCCGTCGCACTCGAAGCAGTTGCCGCAGGAGAAGCACCGCCGGGCTTCGAACACGGCCTCGTTTTCGCTGAGGCCCGACAACACTTCCGAAAAACCGTAGGCTCGGACGCTCGGATCAAGTTCCGCCTGTTGCCGCTGATCGGCTTCCGTGAAATACCAAAGATGCAGCTTTTCGAAGGTCGCCAGTTCCTGGGACGGCGGCTTGGCATACGCACTACCGCGGAGATAGGCATCGATATGCCGGGCGGCCTTCTTGCCATGCCCCACGGCAACCGTCACGGTCCGCTCGCTCGGCACCATATCCCCGCCGGCAAAAATCCCGGCATGGCCAGTCATCATCGTCGCATCCACGATCACGGTGCCGTCCTTCTTGAACTCGATATCCGGGACCTGACGCAGAAACCCGCTATCCGTGTCCTGACCGAGCGCCAGGATCAGCGCATCCGCTTCCAGTGTTTCGAAACGGCCGGTGGGTTCCGGATAGCCCTCCGCATTGATCGCCATGATTTCGACCGTGATCCGCGTTTCCTCGATCTCCTTGATGGTCCGCAGCCAGTTGATCTTGACACCTTCTTCGATGGCCTCGTCGGCCTCGAAGGGATGCGCCGGCATATGGTCGCGGTCGCGACGGTAGATGATTAGTGCTTCCTCGGCACCCAGGCGTTTCGCGGTCCGCGCTGCGTCCATCGCGGTGTTGCCGCCGCCATAGATGGCCACGCGGCGTCCGAGCAAGGGCGCCTCACCGGTCGCCGCCTGCCGCAGGAAGCTCACGGCATCGAGGATCTTCCCGGCATCTCGAGCGGGAATGTCGACGCGCTTGCTGAGGTGGGCGCCGACCGCAACGAACGCGGCATCGAACCCGCCCTGCTCTTGCTCCTGCAGCAGATTTTCCACCTTGTGGTTCAAGGTGATCCGGACCCCCATCTGCTCGATGCGCCGGATTTCACCCATCAGTTCGCTACGCGGCAAGCGATACGCCGGGATACCAAAATGCATCATGCCCCCGGCCACCGGCCCGGCCTCGCGGATCTCCACGCTGTGCCCCATCCGTGCCAGATGGTAGGCGGCCGAAAGTCCGCTGGGGCCGGCGCCGACGATCAGAACGCGCTTGCCACTGGGCGGCTGGTCAGGCGTTATGGTCCAGCCCTCGCGCAGCGCGAGATCGCCGAGAAACCGCTCGACCGCATGGATGCTGACCGAATCGTCGATGACACCGCGGTTGCAACTCGTCTCGCAAGGGTGATAGCAGACGCGGCCGTGGATGGCCGGCATCGGGTTGTCGCGCATCAGCGCCTGCCATGCCCGCTCGTAGCGCCCCGCCTGAACATGCGACAGCCACAGCTGGATGTTCTCGCCCGCCGGGCAGGCGTGATTGCATGGCGGCAACAGATCGAGATAAACCGGACGTTGCGAACGCAGCGGACCGGTGCCGCGCCCATGCTGCAGCAAATCAGCCGGGCGGGTCATGTCGCGAGCTTTGGGGCTACTCATAAATGGGACCCTTCGAGTTGGGGAAATGGGCAAAGACCTCTGGCTCCGTCCTGGCCGAGACCGACGCTGCGCTTGCCGTGACCCGGAATCGCAGCGGACCGCGACCGCGCCCCAACACACCACCGGCGAAGCGGTCCGACGGCGGATGGCGTCGGCGAAAACCAGCGCGAGCCCCGTACGCTGAACCGGCGGGAGGCTTCATCTCCGTGGTGCTGCATCGCATGGGGCCCCGGCAGACTCAGCGGGCCGGTCGCTCGCCGATCGGAATCATGTAATCGACAACCGGTTGCCCGCCCACGAGGTGTTCCTGAATGATTCGCTCCAGCACTGTCGGCGTACACGAGTGATACCAGACACCCTCCGGATAGACCACGGCGATTGGGCCTTTCAGGCAGATCCGTAAGCAGTTGGCCTTGGTGCGCTGAATCCCACCGCGACCGCTGAGTTTCAACTCGTCGAGCCGCCGCTTGAGGTACTCCCAGGATTCCAGCCCGGAAGCCTTGTCGCAGCACTTAGGCTTGGTCTGATCGGAACAGAGGAAAAGGTGTCGTTGGGTCTGGCCGATCGCGAGCGCTGCGGCGATCTTGCCGAGGTCCGCAGAATCATCTTCGGGGGCTGGGGTCATGACGTTGGTCTGAAGCGCATGCGCCCGCTCGGAGCGCCACAAGGCCTCCGATTCTACCACCACCGGGCAGGGCATTGCCTGGGTCGTCGGCTCAGCCCCCCCTGGACTGGGTCGGATCCGTTGCAGTCGTTCCTGACCGGGCAGCATCTTGCGGCAGATAGAGATCGTAACGCCGACATGGGGCTTCCTCAGTTCGCCGAACAAGCGCCGCGCTGCGTCGATGCAATGCCGCGTGGCGGGGATTAGGCACTTCGACTGCCCATCGATGCCGTTCCCAGCGTACACTATCGCCCGGCCAACAGCGCCACCCGACGCCGCGTCGCCCGTACCCCGGGAAATCGCGTAGCTTCGCTGCCCCCTTGCAACAATGACGAAGCGGCAGCCCGCGCCGGATCACTGCCTCCGACATGACCCCCGCTCCCCGATGAAAAGCGACAAGGACAAACCTCAGCGGCTGATTACCACCATCGTGGGCGCCATCGGCGTGGTTTATGGCGACATCGGAACCAGCCCGCTGTACACGATGAAGCTGATGTTCAGCGGTCCGCTCGCTACCGACCCCAGCCCCAGCAATATCATGGGTGCGCTGTCCCTGATCTTCTGGGCGCTGACCATGGTGATCTCCATCAAGTACGTGCTGTTCATCATGCGCGCCGATAATCGCGGCGAGGGCGGCATCATGGCGTTGATGGCCCTGGCTCTGCACCGGCGGCATCGGCGGAGTCACCGAGCCTGGATCATGGGCATCGGCCTTTTCGGCACAGCCCTGTTCTACGGCGACGGCCTGATCACGCCGGCTATCTCCGTGCTCAGTGCAGTGGAAGGCCTGGAGATCGGCACACCGCGACTGCATCCCTTCATCCAGCCCATCGCCGTGGGTGTGCTGCTGGCCTTGTTCTCGATCCAGCGATACGGCACAAGCCGCGTCGGCATCCTGTTCGGCCCGATCATGGTCCTGTGGTTTCTGGCCGTGGGTTACCTGGGATTTCGCAGCCTGATCCAGAACCCGGAGGTGCTTGAGGCGCTGAATCCGCTGTACGCCGTGCAATTCTTTCAGAACCAGGGTTGGCAGGGCTTTTTCATCCTGGGCGCGGTCGTCCTGGCATTGACCGGCGGCGAAGCCCTGTATGCCGACATGGGCCATTTCGGTCTGGCGTCAATTCGCTGGTCCTGGTACCTGTTCGTGCTGCCGGCCCTGTTGATCAACTACCTGGGCCAAGGCGCATTGCTGCTCCGCAATCCGGAGGCGATGCAGAACCCCTTTTACCTACTGGTACCCGAGGGGGCTTTGTACCCGATGGTCGCACTCGCGACCCTGGCAACGATCATCGCATCCCAGGCGGTGATTTCCGGGGCCTTTTCCATCACACGGCAAGCGATCCAATTGGACTACCTGCCGCGGCAACGGATGATTCACACCTCGGAATCCGAGATCGGTCAAATTTTCGTGCCGGCCGTCAATCGTGTTCTGATGTTCGGCGTCATTGGACTCGTGCTGTTCTTTGGTTCCTCTGCCGAACTGGCAGCAGCCTACGGGATCGCCGTCACCGGGGCGATGGCGATCGACACGATGCTTGCGTTCATCGTGGCGATCGATAGCTGGAAATGGCCCATCCGCTGGGCCACCGCCGTGATGGGCACATTTCTCTTCATCGATCTGTCATTCTTTGCAGCAAATATCCCGAAAATTCCGGAAGGCGGCTGGTTTCCGTTGTTGTTAGGCGGCGCGTCCTTCCTGACCATGACGACCTGGAAGCGGGGACGGGAGGTCCTGCAGCATCGCCTGCAGCGCGAGTCCGTGTCCTTGGGCGCCTTTCTCGAACAGATTGCGACCTACCCACCCATCCGGGTTCCGGGCACGGCAATCTTTTTGAACTCACGCCACCTTAGCCTTCCCTTCGCACTACTACAGAATTTCGAGCACAATCACATCCTGCACGAGCGGATTATTCTGCTGACGGTGATCTTCGAAGACATCCCGTTCGTTTCGGAGAAGGATCGACTGATGGTCGAGAACCTCGAACAGAATTTCTTCCGCGTCACGGCGAAATTCGGTTTCATGCAGGTACCGCACGTACCACGGGCGCTGGCCCTGTGTCCGCTGGCGGGACTCGCGATCAACCTGGACGAGGCAACGTTCTTTCTCGGTCGCGAAACCGTCATCCCGACCCGAGACCGGGAACTGAACCGTTATCAGGAAAAGCTCTTCATTTCGCTGTACCGCAATGCGGCGAGCCCCTTACAATTTTTTCGGCTACCGCCCCGACGCGTCATCGAGCTGGGTAGCGTCATCGAGGTATGAAATGGCATCAGCCGCCCGGCGCCCCGCGAGTGCGACCGTCACCTTATCGCTCGCGCTGACCCTGATCAGTTGCCAGCCAGCCGAACCGGAGCTCGCTCTGGAAGGCGAGATTCAAGGCACGACCTACCACGTCAAGGTCATTTCGAACGGCACCCCCGTGTCGCGCGAGGCCCTTCACGCGCAGATCAAGGCCGCCTTCGCGGACATCGACCGAAAGCTTTCGAACTACCGGGACGACTCCGAGATCTCGCAACTCAATGCAAGGCGCACGACCGACTGGGTGGAGGTGTCTCCGGAGATTGCCGAAGTCGTCGACATTGCGCGGCAGGTCTACCACCGTTCGAACGGCTGCTACGATCTCACCGTGAAGCCGCTGTTCGACCTGTGGGGCTTTTCCCGGCACGAGAACCGCGTGCCCAGCGACGAAGAAATCAGGCAGGCGCTTGCGCACGTGGGCATGTCGCGCATCGAGGTGGATCGGCAGAACCACCGGCTGCGCAAATCCGACCCGGAAATACGGATCGATCTATCGTCCATCGCCCAGGGCTACAGCGTGGCCGTGGTTGCCGGCCTGCTGGAACGACAGGGCCTGAATGCCTACATGGTCGAAATCGGCGGGGAACTGAAGGTGCGCGGTCGCAAGGCAGACGGTTCGCCCTGGCGCATTGCAATCGAAAAGCCGACACCGTTCACACGGGAAGTGCAGCGGGTCCTGGAATTCCATCAAGAACGAGGCACGGCTGTCATGACCGCCGGCACCTACCGCAACTTTTTCGAAGACCGGGGCACGGTGTATTCGCACATCCTCGATCCGCGGACCGGGAGGCCCGTGACGCATCACCTGCTATCGGTCAGTGTGCTGCACGAGGACCCGACCTGGGCGGACGCGTGGGACACGGCGCTGCTGTGCGTGGGCGAAGCAGAAGCGGCCCGCATCGCCGAGGCGGAAAAGCTCAAGGCCCTGCTGATCTACCAGGACGGCAAGGATCTGAAGGAGCGCATGAGTTCGACCTTCCTGATGACCGAAGAGTCATCCGCCGCTGCGACACCGCGCTGAACGGCGCTCCTTCTGAAATTTTCGTAGCGGCGATCTGGAGGCACTTCGGCCATCCGGTCGTTCGCGGCTACAACCAACGTAGACGGTTGGCGTTCGTCACGACGGTCACGGATGACATGGCCATCGCGGCACCGGCAATCATCGGGTTCAACAGCAGTCCGAACATCGGGTAAAGCAGGCCTGCGGCCACTGGTATCGCCAGAGCGTTGTACAGGAACGCGCCGAAGAAGTTCTGCTTGATGTTCTTCAGCGTGGCTTGCGACAAATGCATCGCTTCGGGCACCTTCGAAAGCGAGCCGGCCATGATCACCACGTCCGCACTCTCGATGGCGATATCCGTCCCGGTCCCGATCGCAAAGCCGACGTTGGCCTGCGCCAAGGCTGGCGCGTCGTTGATCCCGTCCCCGACCATACCTACCGTCGCGCCCTGATCCTGCAACACCCTGACGACGGCGGCCTTGTCGGCCGGCAGGACCTGCGCACGGATCTCGTCGATACCGGCCGCTTCGGCGATTGCGCGCGCTGTGACCTCATTGTCGCCAGTCACCATCAGCACCCGCACACCCGCCGATTTCAGCCGCGCTATCGCCTGTTTCGAATCGGGCTTGATCGGATCGGCCACTGTCACCAGACCGACCAGTAATCCGTTGACAGCGAGCAGCATCGGTGTCTGTCCGAGTGCTGTGAGCTCAGCGAGACGCTGTTCGAAGCGCCCGCCATCGACCGCCCTTTCGCGCATCAGTGCGGGATTGCCGAGCAGCACCGCTTGCCCGTCGATCCGCCCTTCGACGCCATAGCCCGGAATGGCCGCAAACCCGTCCACGCTGGCGGGCTCGACCCCTTTGGCGACCGCCGCGGCCAACACGGCCGCGGCCAGTGGATGCTCCGAACCCTTTTCCAGACCCGCCGCCCAACCCAGTACGCGCTGCTCGCTCCATTCGTCGATACCCTCGACCACCGCCACGGTCGGCTTGCCGGCGGTTACCGTGCCAGTCTTGTCCAGAACGATGCAGTCGAGCTTGCCGGCCGTCTGCAGGGCATCGCCATTGCGAATCAGGATGCCCTTCTGAGCCGCCTTGCCCACGCCCACCATGACGGAGATCGGCGTCGCCAAACCAAGCGCGCAGGGGCAGGCGATCACGAGCACCGTCATCGCGGCAACGAAGGCGTAACCGAAGGAGGGGTCGGGCCCGACCATCCACCAGATCAGGAACGCGACCACCGCAATCGCCACCACCGCCGGCACGAAAACCGCTGCGATGCGGTCGGCCAGCCTTGCGATCTCGGGCTTGCTGGCCTGAGCCTGCCGGACACTGGCGATGATCTGCGCCAGCACGGTATCCCGACCGATGCGGGTCGTCTTGAGCAGAAAGGTACCGCTTTGATTCAGGGTCCCGGCAACGACTTCCTCGCCCGGTGCCTTCTCGACCGGCATCGGTTCCCCGGTCAACATCGATTCGTCGACCGAAGAGTGACCTTCGAGAACCACCCCGTCCACCGGAATCTTTTCGCCGGAACGAACCCGTACCGTTTCCTCCAGACCGACATCGGCGATCGGAATATCCAATTCCCGGCCTTCACGCACGACGCGTGCGGTCCTCGGCTGCAAACCGACCAGTTCGCGAATAGCCGACGAAGTCTTGCCGCGGGCGCGCGTCTCCAACGCCTGGCCGAAATTGATGAAGGCGAGGATAATCACGGCCGCTTCGAAATACGCGTGCTTGGCTGCGGCCGGGAGGAGGGCCGCGTAGTCGATCGCGATCGTCGAATAGAACCACGCCGCGCCGGTCCCGAGCGCGATCAACGTATCCATGTTCGCCTGCCGATGTTGAAAGGACTTCAGCGCACCGCGGAAGAAATGGCCGCCAGCGTAATACAGGATGCCCAGTGTCATCAGCGACACGAGCGTCCAGAAGCGGGTTCCGGCGGGGGTGCCCAACTCGGGCAGCCAGTTCAAATGGGCGCCGAGCATCAGCGGGATCCCCAGCGCACCGGCGACAAGGGCCTTCTTCATCAGGTCATGGTAGCGCTGCTCCTCGAGTTCCTCTTGCGCACCCGCGTCTTCGATACCTTCCATCACCGCGCCGTCGTAACCGGCGTCCAATAGCGCAGCTTTCAGGACTGCAGGATCGACTGCGCCGCGGACAACCGCGGTGTGGTCGCCGAAATTGACTTCGGCAGTCTCAACGCCAGCGACCGCTTTCAGCGCATCCTCAACGGACTGCACACAGCCGGCGCAGCGCATGCCGAGCACCGAGAGTCGGATGGGCGTTCTGTCGTCAGCGGCTGTGGCGGTCATCGGAAATCCTCCAGCAAATAATTGTCCTGACGCGAGCGACTGCGGCGCCCCGCCCCTCCACGGCATGTTACCAAGTGCGGCGGCATGGAGTGACTGACGCCCGGCGCGGGCCGCGAAGCCCAGCGATGACAGCGCAGCGCCCAGCCGTCGTCGCCTGCCAGCACGGTATCACACTTGAACGCTCGGGCCTGACGGGTGACCGGGGGAAATTCGGGCCGGACGCCGGGCCTCGCGACGTGCGGGGATGCCGATACAGAGTTCCGCAAGGCTCAGACGACGCGTGGCGAAACGCGCAGATGCCATGCCAATCGCCCTACCGACGATGCACTACAAAGACACCTGCCGCCCGGAGCCCGAGCCGGCATTTGACCTCACTCCCGCGCCGGCGGCATCAGCCAAGCAGGCCAACTGGCAGGCTTTGTGGCCACGCCGGGTTCGCGCTCGCGCGCCGCGGGTTGCTGATACCTATGCCGTCAGCGTTCTTCGTCGCCGGCGCTGGTGCCAGTAATCGCTGAGTTTCGCGACCCAGCTAAGCTTGGCCAGCCGGTCTCGCTTCGACCGCTCATACTCCGCGCCGAAAAAGGCCTTCGTCAGTTCCCCTGGCGTCGGCACAAATCCGAAATGCTTTTGCCAATGAACCTGAGCATCCGATAGCAACCGGAAGTACATATAGTCGTACGGCGTATTGCAGTCGTAACTCAGCTCATCGTCTTCGACACGCACATCGAGTTCATCGAGACGGCGAATGAAATAACGGGTCAATTCGTCGCCGCGCGCGTGTTCGTGACCCGCTTCGTCAAAAACCATAATCTTCGTCTCCAGCGTGCGCAGCGGCACGATAACCCCTGCCTCGCTGCGTTGGACCATCAGCGGACCCCGGGGTTCGTCAGGACTCGAAGACGCGGCGGCCACTCCCCAGAACGTCAGCGTGCTGCCGTCGGCACGGTGCCGAAAAATTCGATCGGCTTACAGCCGCTCAGATGTTCCGGGGTCAGCAGGTAGGTGCCATAGACACTGGGGCCCCACACACCCTCGGCGATTTCCAGATTACCCAGGGAAAACGCATAGGCAATCCCTCCAGCCAGCCCCCCGGCCAGAGCCATCACGGACTTGGCGGGCAAGTAGAACACACTGGACACGACACTTGCGGCCTGAAGCCCGATGCCTTCGGCCGTGGTTTCGGCATCCGGCGCGCAGGCCGATGCCGGCGGCGGCGCCTCGGCGCGGCATGGCTCCACCGCACCACTGATGACCAACACCGCAAGCAGAACACGGCCGGAGGACCGGAACCGACCACCCTTGACGGGCATGCGGGAAGTGACTTCGGGGAATTTCATCGGTTGCTCCTCCTGAAAACGGGGTTGTCTGGGGGCAGATTCACTCCCGCCCCGCTCGCTTCAGCGACACCGATATCCCAATACCGGAACCGCTGACATGGGAATCAGCGCGATGCGGCGACGCGTGCTGTCGGCCCTTATCAGTCGCCACGGCCGGCGTCGGAGACGCCTTCGCCCGCGGCCAGTCGGACCAGCTTCAGCATGTAAACACGGCGACTGTCGGCGCGCAGTACCGTGAACGAAAACGGTCCGATATCGACTTTCTCGCCGCGCCGTGCCACATGCCCGAGACGATGGACGATCAGCCCGCCGATCGTGTCATGGGCGTCGTCGCTCCAATCCGTGCCGAAATACTCGTTGAACTCTTCGATCGGTGTCAGCGCCTTCAACGTGAATTCGTGGTCGCTTTTACGAAAGATGTATTCCTCGTCGCCGAAATCGTGCTCGTCCTCGATCTCACCGACGATCTGTTCGAGTACGTCCTCGATGGTCACGAGCCCGGCCGCCGCGCCGTATTCGTCGACGACGATCGCCATGTGGCTGCGATTGGTCCGGCATTCGCGCAACAGGACGTTCAGCCGCTTGTTCTCGGGTACGAACTGGGCCGGCCGCATGATATCGCGGACCGGCCTTTGCCGATCCCTAAGACTGTGGACGAGCAAATCCTTGACCAACAACACGCCAACGACTTCGGTGCGGTCTTCGGCAATGACCGGATAGCGCGAATGGGCCGACTCGGCCACCAGGCTCAGGATGGTCTCGAGTTGTGCGTCCTGCGGGACGACGACCATCTGCGCCCGCGGGATCATGATATCGCGTACGCGGAGTTCCGAAACCTGCATCACGCCCTCGATCATCGCGAGCGCCTCGGTTTCGATCAGCCCCCGCTTCTCGGCGTCGCGCAGCAACTCGAGCAGATCATCCCGATCCTCGGGCTCGCCGGCCAGAAAATGACTGAGCCGGTCCAGCCAGCTCCGATGCTCGACGTTCGGCCCTTCACTCATGCGCCGGCGAGTTCCTCATACGGGTTCGGGTAGCCGAGTTGAGCCAGGATCGCCACCTCCTTCGCCTCCATGATCTCCGCCTCGTCTGGGGACTGGTGATCATAGCCCTGGAGATGCAGAACACCATGGATGGTCAGATGGGCCCAGTGCGCTTCCATGGTCTTGCCCTGCGCTGCGGCCTCCTCTTCGACCAAGGGCGCGCACAGAACGAGGTCCCCGAGGAGTTCGGTGACGACGCCTGCCGGCACAGTGAAGGGAAAGCTCAGCACATTGGTGGCGCCTGCCTTGCCCCGGTAACGCGAGTTCAAGTCGGCGCTTTCGTCCCGATCGACGACACGGATCACCAGCTCTGCGTCCGCTTGCGCGACAGCCTGCTCGGACCACCGTTGGAAGTCCTCACGCGATGGTACCGACTCACAGTCCGTCGCGAGTTGCAGTTCGAGTTCAAGCATCCGAACTGTTGGAATCTTGCGCATAGGCCTCGTAGGCCGCAACGATGCGTTGCACCAGCGGGTGCCGCACGACGTCACGCGTATTGAAGAAGGTAAAGCTGATGCCCTCGACCTCACGTAACACCTCGATGACATGCCGCAGGCCCGACTCCCGGTGGCGCGGGAGGTCGATCTGGGTAATGTCACCGGTAACGACGACCTTCGAGCCGAAACCGACGCGGGTCAGGAACATTTTGATCTGCTCGGTCGTGGTGTTCTGCGCCTCGTCGAGAATCACGAACGCGTCGTTCAAAGTCCGTCCCCGCATGAAGGCGAGCGGCGCGACCTCGATGATGTTCCGTTCCTGCAGTTTGGCGACCCGCTCGAAACCCATCATCTCGTACAGCGCGTCATAGAGCGGCCGAAGATAGGGGTCCACCTTCTGCGCCATGTCGCCCGGCAGAAATCCGAGTTTTTCCCCGGCTTCCACTGCCGGGCGCGCGAGCACCAGTCGCCTGACTTCGTCCCTCTCGAGTGCGGCGACCGCGCAGGCAACGGCGAGATAAGTCTTGCCGGTGCCGGCGGGCCCGATGCCGAAGTTGATATCGAAACGCCGGATGTTCGCGAGGTAGGCCTGCTGATTCGGCCCGCGCGCGATGATGGCGCCGCGCTTTGTCCGTATTGCGGCCGTGTCATCCAGCGGCGCCTCGCCACCGGCGAGGGCCTCGACATTCGCCTGCTGCAGCGACATGTGCACGCGCTCGGGTGTAATCGGCTCGTTGAGACTCTCTTCGAACAGGCTCTGCAACAAGCCTACCGCGGCGCGCGCCGGCTCCATTGAACCGATGATCTCGAACTGATTCCCGCGACTGGCGATCTCGACGCCGAGACGTCGTTCGATCTGTCGCAAATGTTCGTCGAACTGACCGCAGACACTGGCCAGCCGCGCGTTATCGGCCGGCTCCAGGGTCAGATGCAGTGCGTGGGGATGACGACTAAGCAAGGACAGCAGCGACCTGGTCATGAGTCCCGGCGTGCACCGACGGAGCGGGAGCGACGCCATCGTCCCAGACACGCCCACGCAGGGAGTTCGGCAGGGCCTCGGCAATCATCACGTCGACGAAATGGCCGATCCATTGGGGATTACCGGGAAAATTGACGACCCGGTTGTTTTCGGTGCGCCCGCAAAGTTCCGCATAGCTTTTCTTCGAGTGGCCCTCGACCAGCACCCGCTGGCGGCTACCCACCATGCGTCGTGAAATGTCGGCGGCCATGTCGTTGATTCGGGACTGAAGCCGGGCCAACCGGGCTCGCTTGACCTCCAGCGGTACGTCGTCGTCCATTTCGGCAGCAGGGGTTCCTGGCCGCGCACTGTAGACGAAACTGAAAGACTGATCGAAGCCGATCGTCTCGATCAGATCCATCGTCTGCTCAAAGTCGGGATCGTCTTCGCCGGGAAAGCCGACGATGAAATCCGAGGACAGGCTGATATTCGGGCGCACCGCGCGAAGCCGTTCGATCTTGCGGATGTAGTCGCTCCGCGTATAGCCCCTTTTCATCAATGCCAGGATACGGTCACTGCCGCTCTGCACCGGAAGGTGCAGATGATCGACGAGTTCCGGTATTGCACCAAAGGCATCGATCAGGTTGTCGCTGAACTCGACCGGATGCGAGGTCGTGAAGCGGATGCGCTCGATCCCGTCGATCGCGGCGACATAGAACAGCAGCAAGGCGAAATCGGCGATGTCGCCATCGGCCGTGACGCCGCGGTATGCGTTCACGTTCTGCCCCAGCAGATTCACCTCGCGCACCCCTTGCACCGCCAGGGCGGCAATCTCGCCGACCACGTCATCGACCGGCCGGCTCAACTCGGCGCCACGGGTGTAGGGCACGACACAGAACGTGCAGTATTTGCTGCACCCTTCCATGATCGACACGAAGGCCTTGGGGCCCTCGGCCCGCGGTTCCGGCAACGCGTCGAACTTTTCGATTTCCGGGAAGGACACGTCGACCACACCCCGTCCCGAATGACGCACCTGATCGAGCATTTGCGGCAGGCGATGCAGCGTCTGCGGTCCGAATACCAGATCGACGTAATCGGCACGCTCCTGCAGCGCCGCGCCTTCCTGGCTGGCCACACACCCGCCCACGCCGATGAGCACGTCCGGACGCTTCTGCTTGAGAGGCCTCCAGCGACCGAGTTGGGAGAAGACCTTCTCCTGGGCCTTTTCGCGAATCGAACAGGTGTTCAGAAGCAGCAGGTCCGCCTCTTCGGGTATTCGCGTTTCGGTGAAGCCGTGCGACTTGGCGAGCACGTCCCGCATCTTGGCGGCATCGTACTCGTTCATCTGGCAACCGAAGGTTTCGATATAAAGCTTGAGTGTCATTCAGTGGGCGCTCGCAGTGACGGCTTTCGGCCTGGGCCTGATCTGAGAGCGCCGGTATTCTATCAGAATTTCGGGACCCTGCCGGCGACTCGGCGGGGGCGGCGCCCCCCGCCGAGCAGCGTAGCCGGGCTAGGCCAGCTTGGGTGCGGGTTTGAATGGATTCACCAACGTCGAACCCGTGCGGAGATAGACGGCCTCAGGGTGCTTCGCGGCCATCAACCCGCGTACCCTGTCTTCTTCCGAGCGTCGGGCATCGATCATGATCAGATACTTCCCGGCATCGATCTCGTCATGGTAGGCGGCCAGCTTCTGGTTCTCCTTCGCCAAGCCCATCAACCCCCCGACCCAGGCGCCGAACAGGGTGATGAAGCCGAAGATCGCAACATAGACGAGCCCGCCCACCTGCGGGCCGAAGGGGTCGCTGACGATGACATAACCAGTCGCCGCGAGGGCACACAGGAAACCGATCAGCGCACCGCGCTCCGCGAAGCGCACCACGTCCAGCTTCTGTATGAAGTTCGCCGAGTGGATATGGCGCTTGTAGAGCCCGGCCTCGTCTTTGCTCCAGACATGGAAGTTCCAGTCCGAAATGCCTGCGGCATGCAGATCGATGGAGATCTGCTCGGTGCTGTCGAGGTTGCCCGTGAGGTAATAGAGTCTCTGCATGGAAAGTCTCCTCCACTGATGACGCCACTGCGTTGGCGGCGCTTGTCTTGGTCTGAATTCCGGATAGCCACCCTTGGACGCGCGACACCCGAAAACGCTGTGTATGCCCAATACCCGCGGCTGTCAATAGTCACCCGGGGCAGGCGTCGGAGTCGCCGTTCGCTGCAATCGATTCGGCCAGGAGTTCGATCCAGTGCTTCACTGGCGTCTTCGTCCCGGATTGAAGATGCAGGAGACAACCGATGTTGTCGGTCAGGATCAGTTCCGGTTGACTGCGTTCCAGCGCGGCGATCTTGTCTGCCAACAGCCGTGCCGCGACGGTCGGCTGCAATAACGAGTAGCTGCCGGCCGAGCCGCAACAAAGTTGGGCATCGGCCACGGGCACCAGATCGAGTCCAGCTTGCGTCAGCAGCCCTTCGACACGGCCGGCCAGTCGCTGGCCATGCTGCAAGGTGCAAGGCGCATGAAATGCGACCCGGCCCGAGAGTTTGCCGGCGAGACCCCCGATCGGCTCGCTGGCCAGCACCTCTCCCAGGCTTTTCGCCATGCCGGCCACGCGCGCTGCCTTGGCCGCATAGACCGGATCGTCGTGGAGCAGGCGGCCATAGTCCTTGACCGTTACGGCGCAGCCGCTGGCGGTGACCACGATGGCCTCGGCGCCTCGCTCGATCTCCGGCCACCAGGCATCGATATTCCGCCGCGCGAAACCAAAGCCCTTGTCGCGGCCAGCCAAATGCTGGCTCAGTGCGCCGCAGCAACCGCTCGCCGCCGCGTGGACCAGCGAAATTCCCAACACATCGAGCACGCGGGCCGCGGCCGCATCGATACCCGGGGCAGTGACCGACTGGACGCAGCCGTTCAGCACCACCATGTGACGGGCATGCCGCCGCGCTGGCCAAGTCAGCGCGCGACGCGGCGCCGGCAGTTTGCGCTGCCATTCGACCGGCAGCAGCGGCTGAGCCGCGCGCGCCAGTGCGAGGAGCGGCGCGAAGCGGCGCGGATACGGCAGAATCGCGCGCAGCGCAGCGCGCTGGACTCGCTCAATCCACGGGCGGCCGGCATCGCGTTCGACGACTTCTCGCCCGATCTCGAGCAGCTTGCCGTATTCGACTCCCGAGGGGCAGGCGGTCTCGCATGCCCGGCAACTGAGGCAGCGGTCCAGATGCGTCTGGGTTCGCTGTGTTGCGGCGGCGCCCTCCAGAACCTGCTTGATCAGATAGATCCGGCCACGCGGTCCGTCACGCTCATCACCAAGCAGGCGGTAAGTCGGACAGGCGGCGTTGCAGAACCCGCAATGCACACAGGCGCGGAGCACCGCGTCGGCTGCGGCGCCGTCCCGCGTGTTCCGGAACCCATCGGTCAGCCGAGTCTGCACGCTCTAAAGACCCTCGTACATCCGCCCGGGATTGAACAAGCCATCGGGATCGAAAGCCGCTTTCAGAGATCGGTGCAGGCCCATCAGGCGGGGCTCCAGGGGCTGAAAACGGGCCGCCGAAGCCATTGGTGTCCGGAAAAGCATCGCATGGCCCCCGCACGACGCCGCCGCGGCGAAGACCTCGGCGGCCGGAGCGCTCGTGCGCAGCCAGCGCTGGGCACCACCCCAGTCGTAAAGCCATTCCCCCGGCAGCGGGGCCAGTCGAACAGCGGGCGGCACCGACAGTCGCCAAAGATCGGCCGCGCCCGCGAAAAATGGCAGGTCTTGTTCCCGTAGCGCGCGCCAATAATCGGCCCCGCACTCGGCAGGCTCGCCGCCGAGACGGCGCCGTGCCGCCTGCACCGCGGACTCATTGCCCGACAGACGAACCCGCAGCCGATCGTCATAGGCCAGTCCGGAGAGCGGCCAGGACCCCGAGGCCCAGTCCTGCATTGCTTGCAGTGCGGACAAAGGGTTCATCTCGAAGCTCAGACTCAACTCGCAGCGGGGTCGCGGCAAGACCTTGAGCGAGACTTCCAGCAACACGCCCAGGGTGCCACAGGCCCCAGCCATCAGGCGCGATACATCAAAGCCGGCCACGTTCTTCATGACCGTACCGCCAAACCGGAGCGTCTCGGCCCGCCCATTCAGGAGCTTCACCCCGAGCACGAAATCCCGGGCGGAACCGGCGAAGGGGCGACGCGGCCCTGATAGGCCGCAGGCAATAGCGCCCCCGATCGTCGCGCTCGCCCCAAAATGCGGTGGCTCGAAGGCGAGCATCTGTCCTCCCTCCGCCAGTACCTCCTCCAGTTCCGCCAGCGGCGTTCCGCCCCGCGCCGTCACGACGAGTTCCGTCGGTTCATAGGCGAGGATCCCGCGGTGGTCCGCCACGCCCAGCGCTTCGCCCTCGGCCGAACGGGCGAGAAAGCCTTTGCTACCCCCGCCGACGATGCGCAGTGGCTGTCGCCGCGCCAGAGCGTCCCGGACATCGTCCTGCAGCGCGCTTTCGCAATCTGCATCCGGCAGTGCCCCGATGCCGCCTGCTGTCCCGTTCAAAAGCGTTCGAGCTCCGGGAACGGGAGCTGCCCGCCATGCACGTGCATGGCACCGAGTTCCGCGCAGCGGCGCAGGCTGGGCACGGCTTTCCCCGGGTTCAGCAAACCGTGCGGGTCGAAAGCCCGCTTAACGGCGTGAAACTGGGCCAGTTCTGCCGCAGGGAACTGGCGGCAGAGCAGGTCGATTTTCTCGACCCCGACGCCATGCTCGCCGGTGACCGTACCTCCAACGTCGAGGCACAGTTGCAGGATTCTCGCCCCGAGCCGCTCGGCCTGCTCCAACTCCCCCGGGCGGTTGGCGTCGTAAAGGATTAGTGGATGCAGGTTGCCGTCCCCGGCATGGAAGACATTCGCCACACCGAGCCCGAATTCCTCCGCAAGCGTCGAGATTCCACGCAGCACATCCGCGAGACAGCGGCGTGGAATGGTTCCGTCCATGCAGTAGTAATCCGCGGCGATCCGTCCCACCGCGGGAAAGGCGGCCTTGCGCCCCATCCAGAAGCGCAAGCGCTCCGCGTCATCTGCAGCGCGGCGGACTTCGGTCGCGCGAGCCGCAACCAGGATCGCTTCGGCCGCGGCGACGTCGGCGTCGACCTGCTCCGGCAAGCCATCAAACTCACACAGCAGAATCGCTGCAGCCCCCACCGGATAGCCCGCATGCACGAACGCCTCGGTCGCGCGAATGGTCACCGCGTCCATGAACTCCAAACCCGCCGGCAGCAGCCCGGCGCCGATGATGTTCGCAACCGCAGCCCCGGCTGCGCCGATGTCGTCGAAGGCCGCCAGCAATGCCCGCGCAGACGCCGGCCGCAGGATCAGCTTGACGACCACCTCGACGATGATGCCCAGCAGCCCTTCCGAACCCGTCAGCAAGGCCAGGAGGTCGTAACCCGGAGCATCGAGCGACATCCCGCCGACGGTCAGTAACTCGCCTTCGACCGTAACGAGTTTGATCTCGGTAAGGTTGTGCACCGTCAGCCCGTACTTCAGGCAATGCACACCGCCGGAATTCTCGGCAACGTTGCCGCCAATCGTGCAGGCAATCTGCGATGACGGATCCGGGGCGTACAGCAAGCCGAGCGGCGCGACGGCCTCGGTCACGGCAGCATTCCGGACCCCAGGCTGGACCCTTGCCAAGCGGTTCGGGGCATCGATCGCCAGGATCCGGTTCAGCCGCGTCAGGCTGAGCAAGACGCCATTCTCGACCGGCAGCGCGCCCCCCGACAAGCCGGTTCCGGCACCCCGCGCGACCACCGGCACGCCCGCCGCGTGGCACAACTGCATGACCGCCTGCACCTCTGCCGTGCTTTGCGGCAACACCACGATCCACGGCAGTGTGCGGTAAGCGGACAGGGCATCGCACTCGTACGGACGGAGGTCCTCCGGATCCGCCAGCACTGCTTCCGGGCCGAGTTTTCGGCGCAACGCGCGGACGAACGCGTCCTTGTCGACGTGGTGTGCGAGCTGTTCCGAAGGATGCGACCGATGAGTCAAGGGTACCCCTTCAGCGGGCGTTACCCGGCCGACGCTCCCACAACAGGAACAGGCGGTAGCTCAGGGTGCCTGCGATGAAACCACCGACATGTCCCCACCAGGCGACATCTGCGTACCCGGCGGCATTCACAAAGCCGCTGGTTGCCTTATAGAGTTGCAGAATCACCCAGACCCCAACGAAACCGATCGCGGGCACCGGCACAAACAGTGGCAGAAAGAAGACCCAGATGACGATACGGGCATATGGATACAGAAAAAAAAATGCGCCCATCACTCCGGCGATCGCGCCTGAGGCACCGACGGTCGGCACCAGCGATGACGGACTGAAATAGATTTGCAGGATGCCGGCGAACAAACCGCAGAACAGATAAAAGCTGATGAAGCGCACCCCACCCATGCGGTCCTCGACGTTATCGCCGAAAATCCACAACAACCACATGTTCATGATCAGATGCATCCAGCTGCCGTGCAGGAACATGCTGGTGACGAATGACGCATAGTCGGGTGCCGTCAGATGGGCCCATTGCTCCCAGCCCGACCAGGTGTAACGGGCCGGCACCAGGCCGTAGCGATAGAACAGTTCGCCGCGGACGCGTTCCGACAGCAACGAGGTGTACAGGAAAATGACGCCGTTGACCGCAATCAGGGTCCAGGTTATCCAGGGCGTATACCGGCAAGGGATCGTATCCCGATAGGGGATCATGAGGACTCGCGTTCCAGTCGACCGTTGAAGACGCAGCGCCGTCGGTCCGGTACATCCGAATCCCGCGTGCCTCGGGTACGTTAACGCAGACCGGGCTCAAGAAAAACCCTGCGGTGCGCGTGGCGGAACGCTGCTCGGCAAAGTCCGTGAGCCCCATTCCTGGTTGGCGTCAGAGCCAGGGACGGCCGAGCCCGTCCACGGACGCAGCCGGGTTTCCCCCGAAGGCACTCAGTCTGGGCGCCGTTGCGATCCTCCGGCATAATCGCCGAACTTGCAGCTGCGTAAACCCGAATCACCCACCGGATCGCCAATGCACGCTTCCGAAGAAGCCCAAACCGAGTCCGATGCCTCCCGATCAACCGATCAGGAAACCCCGGCGCGGCGTGAATTCCTTCGCCGCGGCATCACTGCCGGAGGTGCCGCGGTACTCGCCGGACTGGCTCCGGAGTCACGCGCAGCAGCCGCGACCCCGCAATGGATGACCCGCCCCGGTCAGCCGTTCTCGAACTATGGTCTGCCCTCACCTCATGAAAAGGCCGTCATCCGCTTGATCGCCGCCAACAGCGCGGTATCCGGGAACGGCCTGTCATGGACACCGTTGCATGACCTGGAAGGGACCCTTACTCCGAACGGGCTGCATTTCGAGCGGCACCACAATGGGGTTCCACAGATCGACCCGGCCGGACATCGCCTTTACCTGCACGGACTGTTCGAGCGTTCTCTGTCCTTCGGGGTCGACGATCTGCTCCGCTACCCGATGGTCTCTCAGCAATGCTTCATCGAATGCGGCGGCAACAGCAACAGCGGCTGGAACGAGGAGCCGCTCCAGGCACCGGCCGGCAGCCTGCACGGCCTGGCCTCCTGCAGCGAATGGACGGGGGTGCCTCTGAGCGTGATTCTCGAGGAATGCGGCCTGCATCCCGACGCGCAGTGGCTGATCGCCGAGGGCGCCGACGCGGCCGCCATGAACGTCAGCATTCCGATCGGAAAGGCGCGCGGCGACGCGTTGCTGGCCCTGTATCAGAATGGCGAGCGGCTCCGACCGGAGAATGGCTACCCGCTCCGTCTGGTGCTGCCGGGATGGGAGGGCGTGCTCAGCGTCAAGTGGTTGCGCCGCCTGCAGGCCGCGACGGAACCCGTCATGGCTCGCAACGAGACCGCGAGGTACACCGAACTGCTCCCATCGGGCAAGGCGCGGCAATTCACCTTTGTCATCGAGGCCAAATCGGTGATCACCCGGCCCTCCCCCGGCCAGCATCTGGCCGCTCCCGGCTGGTACCCGATCAGCGGCCTGGCCTGGAGCGGTCGCGGCGTCATCAAACGCGTCGAGGTCTCGACCGATGGTGGCAAGAGCTGGATTGACGCCAACCTGCAGACGCCGGTGTTACCCCGCTGCTTCACGCGATTCCGGCTGCCATGGCGATGGAATGGCGAATCCTGCATTCTGCAGAGTCGCGCCACCGACGAAACCGGCTACGTCCAGCCGACGCGGCCAGCGCTAATCGCCGAGCGCGGACGCCACGGCTACTTTCATTACAATGCGATCGTTAGTTGGGAAGTGTCGGAGGACGGGAGCCTGAGCCATGTCTATGCCTGAGTCCTCAGCCCCATCCGCTGCGCGCCTCGAGGAACGCACCGCACGTCGCGGGCCGCAGTTCGCCTCTGCGCTGTTGCTGGGCTTGCTTACGGCACCCGCTTTCCCGGTCGCGGGCCCCGGCTTGGGGCAAGCCCTCTCCGCGGCCGAGGTCGCGGCCATCAACATCAATGTCTTCCCGAATGGTGCCGGACTGCCGCCGGGGCGCGGCACTGTCGCGGACGGACAGGCGCTGTACGCGGCTCGCTGCGAAGCCTGCCATGGCATTCGGGGTTCCGGTGGGAGCGCCGACGAATTGGCTGGCGGCGCGCACGGACTGCGCGGCAATCCTCCAGACAAAACGATCGGCACCTACTGGCCGTATGCGACGACCTTGTTCGACTATATCCGCCGCAGCATGCCGCCCACCGCCCCCCGCAGCCTCAGCGACGACGAGGTGTATGCGCTCACGGCTTATCTGTTGTCTCTCAACGGAATCATTCACGGGGGCGATACGCTCGATGCCGTATCGCTGGCACGTATCCGCATGCCCAACCGGGACGGTTTCATCCCGGTCGACGCCCGCTGAACCCGCTCGCACCATCGGGCGAGGCGGTCGTCGACGGGTTTCCCCGAAGAAACGCCGCGACGAAGGGATACGCTGCGGCGTTCCTTTACACCCGCCTCAGTGCTTCATCGGCTGACCGGCCGTTCCGCCCTGCATCTTCATCTCCATGTGAGCCTGCATCATCAACTGGTGCAGTTTGGGCAGATATTCCTTGAACACGGCGCGGTGTTCACCCTTCAACCGCTCCCGCTCGGCCTCGTCCGCCGCCTGCGTGATGCGGATGCGCAGTTGCCCCAGCTTGAGGTCGAGTTCGAGCGTCTTCTTGAGCAGCTCCTCCTTCTCTTGTTCGCTCATGGCCGGCATGGACCCCATCATGCCCCCGCCCATCATGCCACCACCCGCACCGCCGTGCTGCATACCGGCCATCCCACCGCCCTGAGACATACCCCCCATCATCCCGCCACCGCCTTGTGGCGTCTGCCCGCCGTTCATGCCACCCATCTGACCATGCTGCATCCCGCCCATGCCGCCTCCCTGGGAGGCTCCGCCCATCATCCCGCCGTGCTGCATGCCACCCATCCCCTCGGCGGGTTTTTGTGCCGGGGTGGCCTCGGGCGCCGTGGTCTGGGTCTTGGCGGCACCGCCTTCAACCGGCCAGCCGCTCTTTTCCTCGGCGAATGGCGCGGTCGAGGCCAACACCAGGCACAGGGCGGCAATCCACTCGGAACGATTCAATTCTTTTCTCATGGCGTCAATCTCCCGGATCCATGCTTCGTTTCTTACGTGAACATCATCGTGCGGACCTCGACGGCCGCGCGGGCAGACCTTACCAACAATCGACCCAACAAGCCAAGGCAAGCGACCGGACGGTGCGTCGATCGCGCGACGTACCGCGCACTGCAGGCCCGGCGTACTGGCGCGGCAGATCTGTCCGGGACATCCTCCCGAGCGGCCTTGCGCGTGTTGCGCTGTCAATAGGGTGCACGTATACTCACGCGGAATTCGACCGACGGGATCGGATTAACCACTGAACGACTGTGAGGAGTTGAGCATGCGTTGGGAAAAACCGACTTACAAAGACCTGCGTTTTGGCTTCGAAGTCACGATGTACATCTACAATCGCTAATCGCGATTGCTGGATCGGACGGGGCGCACAGCAATGTGCCGCCCCGTTTTGCGTTTAAGGCCCCCTGTTTTTCTGCTGAATCAACGTGAAGATACGTGTGTTGGGCTCGGGAGCCGGCGGCGGCTTCCCGCAATGGAACTGCAACTGCCATAACTGCAGCCGCATCCGGCGCGGCACCATGCGTTCCTCGCCTCGCACGCAGTCATCGATTGCCGTCAGTTCCAATGGCGTGGATTGGGTTCTGTTCAACGCGTCTCCGGACATTCGCAGCCAGCTCGAAGCGTTTTCCGACGTGCACCCCCGAAGCGGCATCCGGGATAGCGGCATCCGGGCGGTGATCCTGATCGACAGCCAGATCGACCATACGACCGGCCTGCTGATGCTGCGGGAGTCCACAGTCCCATTACAGATTTATTGCAGCGAGATGGTCCGGGCGGATCTGACCTCCGGCTTTCCAGTCTTCACGATGCTCGGACACTACTGCCGGGTCGAGCATCATGCGGTGCCGCTGGACGGCGGCGCGTTCGAGATCCCCGGGATCGACGATCTCCGCTTCTGCACGCACGCGCTGAAAAGCAAGGCGCCGCCGTATTCGCCCCATCGACACGACCCGCACGAAGGCGACAACATCGGTGTCGTGATCGAACAGGCTTCGACGGGCCGGCGCGTGTACTATGCGCCCGGACTGGGCGAAATCGAACCGCACGTCGAACGGGCGATGGCGGAAGCGGATTGCCTGCTGGTGGACGGCACCTTCTGGCGCGAAGACGAAATGGCCCACGCCGGTATCGTCCACAAGCTGGCGCGTGAGATGGGCCACCTGCCGCAGTCCGGTTCCGGCGGCATGATCGAAACGCTCCGCGCACACGAGCATGCGCGTAAGATACTGATCCATATCAACAACACCAACCCTATTCTGGACGAGGAGTCACCCGAGCGCCGCGAACTCGAGACGCATGGCGTCGAGGTGGCCTACGACGGTATGGCAATCACGGTTTAGCCTGAGGAGACCGAATGACTGAGGACACACGCCCCTGGAGTCGCGAGGAATTCGAACGGCGGCTGCGGGACAAGGAACGCTGCTACCACATCAATCACCCTTATCAGGTGTTGATGGCGGAAGGTAAGCTCAACCGGGAGCAGATCCAGGGGTGGGTCGCCAACCGGTTCTACTATCAGGTCAGCATCCCGCGCAAGGATGCGGCCATCCTCGCCAACATCCCCGACCGCGAGGTGCGCCGCAAATGGCTGCAGCGGATCCTTGATCACGACGGCTACGGTGAGGACGAAGGCGGAATCGAGGCCTGGATCCGCCTGGGCATGGCCTGCGGTATGGAGCGGGACGAGCTTACGTCGCTGAAACACGTGCTCCCCGGTGTGCGATTCGCGGTCGACGCCTATGTGAACTTTGCCCGCACGGCGACCTGGCAGGAAGCGGCCTGCTCGTCGCTGACCGAACTCTTCGCGCCGCGCATACACAAACAGCGCCTCGCCGGCTGGCCGGATCTCTATCCGTGGATCGACCAGACCGGACTTGCTTACTTCCGCAAGCGAGTCACGCAAGCGAGCCGCGATGTCGAACACGGTTTGGCGATTACCCTGGACCATTTCCAGACCCGGGCAGAGCAGGAACGTGCGTTGGACATTCTGCAGTTCAAGCTCGACATCCTGTGGACGATGCTGGATGCGATGCACCTTGCGTACATCGAGCAGCGACCGCCCTACTTCAATATCCCGGTGTAGTCGCATGGCCCTGGACCCGAACAGCGTCTTCCAGTTCTCGCCCACCCATCGCTTGCAGTGGGAAGAGACGCAACAGAAGCACGTGATCCTGTACCCGGAGGGTTTGGTCGAACTCAGTGACTCGGCAGCCGAAATTCTTAAGCTGTGCGATGGAACGCGCGACCTTTCCGAAATGGTGACCGCGCTGGAGAACAAGTTCGAAACCACCGATCTAATGGACGACGTAGCCGAATTTCTCGAGGCGGCACTGCACAATGGCTGGATCCGGGAACGCTCGCATCACTAATCCGCGCTGGCTGCTCGCCGAGCTGACCTACCGCTGCCCCTTGCAGTGTCCCTACTGCTCGAACCCGGTCGACTTCGCGCAACATCTTGATGAACTGGGCACCGAAGATTGGTTGCGGGTGCTGTCGGAAGCGCGGGCCATGGGCGCCGTGCAGCTGGGCCTGTCCGGTGGGGAACCGCTAACCCGCCCCGACCTGGCCATTCTGGTCCGCCATGCCCGGCAACTGGGTTACTACAGCAATCTGATCACGTCCGGCCAGGGTCTCACCGAGGAACGCATCGTCGAACTCCGGGAAGCCGGGCTGGACCATATTCAGATCAGCATTCAGTCCCCAGAAAAGACGCTGAACGATCAACTGGCCGGCACCGAGTCCTTCGAAAACAAGAAGGCCGTCGCACGACTCGTCAAGAAGCATGGCTATCCGATGGTGCTGTGCGTGGTCATCCATCGCCAGAACATCCATCAAATGCGCGAAATTCTGGAGATGGCGATCGAACTCCAGGCCGATTATCTGGAACTCGCGAATACCCAATACTACGGCTGGGCGCTGTTGAACCGGGCCCAACTGCTGCCGACACGCGCGCAATTCGAGGAAGCCGAAGCGATCGCGCAGGATTACAAGGCGCGCTTGCAGGGCCGGATGAAAATCTACTACGTCGTGCCGGACTATTACGAGGACCGGCCCAAGGCCTGCATGAACGGATGGGGCACGACCTTTCTGACGATCGCTCCGGATGGTCTGGCCCTGCCCTGTCACGCCGCACGTGACCTGCCGGGGCTGAACTGCCCGAACGTCAGAGACATGAGCATCGAGGACATCTGGCTGCATTCGGAGGCCTTCAACCACTTTCGCGGCGAGGACTGGATGCGCGAGCCATGCCGGACCTGCCCCGAGCGGACGAAGGACTTCGGGGGCTGTCGCTGCCAGGCCTTCCAGTTCACCGGAGACATGAATGCGACCGACCCGGTTTGCGGGCTGTCGCCCCACCGCGCCTTGGTCGATCGCGTGATCCGGGCGACGGAGTCCGGGGAGCAGGCGCCCGCCGGCCAGCCCTTGACCTTCCGGAACACCCGTAACTCAAGGC
This sequence comes from Methylotetracoccus oryzae, assembly GCF_006175985.1. Lineage (GTDB taxonomy): Bacteria > Pseudomonadota > Gammaproteobacteria > Methylococcales > Methylococcaceae > Methylotetracoccus > Methylotetracoccus oryzae. Next base: position 35,078 of record NZ_SRSH01000014.1, read on the forward strand.
TACTGGCGACGGACTGAGCCGACAGGCACCGTCAAACAGTCGGCAGATCGGCCTCGGGGAAGCCGCAAAAGGCCAGGCTGATCGCCAACAGCGCCTCCCAGGGATCTCCGATGCAATCTCCCTTGATCCGTCGATCCGCAGCGACACACAGGAGCACAATGGATTGCGCCCGTTGCAGATCGATGCGGGCCGCAGATTGGCTCATTCGGGACTTCCTGGCACCGAATAACTTCATCACCTGTAAGGCACAGGCTTCGTCAAAGGACTTACCGCGCCCGACCAGATTGATGATGCTGGCCAGCGCCCGAGCGTGCCCCGCCAAAGCCCAGAGCACGACCGCCGGAGCCGTGCCTTCGGCACGCAGGCCGTCGAGGATCCGCTTGACCCGAACCGTGTTGGCGTCCAGCGCGGCGTCGACCAGATCGTAGACGTCGAAGCGGGCGGCATCGGCGACCGCAGCCGCGATCTGCCGCTCGTCAATCATCCCCGAGCCGTAGAGGATGTGTAGCTTTTCGATCTCCTGGACGGCGGCCAGCAGATTCCCTTCGATACGCGCCGCCAAGGCAGCCAGTCCGGACTGATCCACCAGCAAACCCTTAGCGCTCAGGCGATGGTCCAGCCACTGCAACAGAGAACGCCCCGTTAGCGGCTTGGCCTGGACGACGACACCAGCGCGTTCGAAGCCCTGGAACCAGGCCTTTTTCTGGTCGTCCGCGCTCAGCTTGCCGGCGCTGAGCACCAACACGCAATCCGGGCTCGGCGCCGCCACGTACTCCGCCAGAAACTCCCCGCCGCCCTGATCAGGCTTCTCCGGGACCCTGACGTCCAGCACCCGAGCGCCCCCGAACAGCGGCAGGGTCGCTGCGGCATCCCTTAGCGCGCCCCACTCGAAGCCGGGCTGTACGAAAAACAGTTCCCAGTCGGGGAAACCATTGGCTTGTGCGGCCGAGCGGATCGCCGCCACGGCTTCCGTGACCTGCAGCGGCTCGTCACCAAAAACCAGATAGAACGGCGCGATACGGCGGCGCAGCGCGCCGCCGAGTTCGGCCGGCACCAGCCTCACGCGTTATCCCTGACCTTGACCGCCGAGCGCAGCCGCCGCATGACGATCTGGGCCGCCTCCCGTTCCATTTCCGAGCGCATCAGGGTCTCCTGTTCACCCTGCCCGAGCGGGAAGCGGATATCGACGAAGTACTGTCGGGTGATCTCGAGTTCCTCGCGGGGCAGCAAGACTTCGCCCTTCGGCGTCGTCACTTCGAACTCGAGTCGATAGCTCAGATTGTAGCCGTTTGCCTTGCCGGCCTTGCTGAGCGAGATCTGGCGCCGCTGGTGAATGCCGCTGATAACATGGAACACGCTGCCGGCTTCGGCCTGATTCACGGCCAACCGGCCGCCGGCGAAACTCAGGATCTCGATGAATTCCTGGCTGAATGGTTGCCCGGGAGCAATGCCGGTCAGCTTCACCACCTTCGCCCGCTCGGGCAGATCGACTTTGCCACGCAGGTGGTAGCCGCATCCACCCAGTGCACCGATCGACAAGATCAGCAGCACCCGCATCGTCAGATTGGCGAACATAAGGCTCTGTTTTCAGACGACCAGATTGACCAGTTTCCCGGGGACGACGATGACTTTCCTGAGCGGTTGCCCCTCGAGATAGCGCTGCACCGCCGGGTCGGCGAGCGCGGCCGACTCGACTGCCGCCTTGTCGGCCGTGACCGGCACCGTAATGCGGCTCCGGAGTTTGCCGTTGACCTGGACCACCAGCTCAATCGACTCTTTCACCAGAGCGGATTCGTCCACGGCAGGCCAACCCGCTCCGACCACGGCCTCGGCATGCCCCAGGGCTGACCAGAGTTCTTGACAGATATGCGGAACCATGGGCGCCAGCATCAGCACGACCAATTCCAGCGCTTCCTGGCGAACTGCCCTGCCCTGCTCCGACACGTCGTCAAACTTCGCGAGCGCGTTCAATAGCTCCATGTTGGCCGCGATCGCCGTGTTGAAGGTCTGGCGCCGCCCCATGTCATCGGTAACCTTCCGGAGCGTCTCATGCACCTGGCGCCGGATATCGCGCTGAGCGGGATCCAGGTCGCCGACGTTCAGCGCGCTGGCCGGACCCGCATTGACGTGCCCGGCAACCTGCTTCCATAGCCGCTTCAGGAACCGAAAGGCACCCTCGACGGCGCTGTCCGACCATTCGAGCGATTGCTCGGGCGGCGCCGCGAACATGATGAACAGCCGTACCGTGTCGGCGCCATAGCGGTTGATCAATTCCTGCGGATCGACAGTGTTGCCCTTGGATTTGGACATCTTGCTGCCGTCTTTCAGCACCATGCCCTGGGTCAGCAGTCGCGTGAACGGCTCCGCTGCCGGCACGAGGCCCGCGTCGCGGAGCAACTTGTTATAGAACCGGGCGTACAGCAAGTGCAGGATCGCATGCTCGATGCCGCCGATGTACTGATCGACCGGCAACCAGTAACCTGCACGCGCATCCAGCATCGCGGTACTGCTGTCCGCGCTGGCGTAGCGCGCGAAATACCATGACGATTCCATGAAGGTATCGAAGGTGTCCGTCTCGCGGCGCGCGCCCGCGCCGCAGGTCGGACAGGCAACATTCACGAAACTGTCCAACCGCGCCAACGGCGAGCCCTGAGACTCGAAATCGACGTCCTTGGGCAACAGCACCGGCAATTGGTCGTCGGGCACCGGCACCGTTCCACAGCATTCGCAGTAAATCACCGGGATCGGAGCACCCCAATAACGTTGCCGGGACACCCCCCAGTCCCGCAACCGGTAATGCACCTGACGATGGCCCTTACCCAGTTGCTCGAGCCGGTCGGCGATCGCCTCGAAGGCGTCTTCCGACGTGAGCCCGTCGAACGCGCCGGAGTTCGCGAGCCGCCCTTTCTCGACGAACGCTGCCGTTTCGAGGTCGATACCGCCGCCATCGAGCGGAAAGATCACGGGCTTGATCGGCAAGCCGAACTGTTTGGCGAATTCGTAGTCACGCTGGTCGTGGGCAGGGACCGACATCACCGCCCCGGTGCCGTAACCCATCAGCACGAAATTCGCGATCCAGATCGGCACGACCTCGCCGGTCAGCGGATGCACGGCCCGGAAGCCCGAATCCACGCCCCGCTTCTCCATGGTTTCGAGCGCGGCTTCCGAGGCCTGCGTCTGCAGGCACAGGTCGACGAAAGACTGGAGATCGGGATTGCGCTCCACGGCCAGTTTGGCCACGGGATGCTCGGCCGCTACGGCGACATAGGTCACGCCCAGCAGCGTATCGGGCCGCGTGGTATAGACCTTCAGCGGCTCGCCGGTCTCCTGGACCGCGAATTCGAGTTCCACACCGAGCGAACGTCCGATCCAGTTTTGCTGCATCAGCTTGACCTGCTCGGGCCAGCCATCCAGCGTGTCGAGATCACGCAGCAGTTCATCGGCGTATGCAGTGATCTTCATGAACCACTGCGGGATCTCGCGCCGGATGACCGGCGTGTCGCAGCGCCAGCAGCAGCCGTCGATCACCTGTTCGTTCGCCAGCACGGTCTGGTCGTTCGGACACCAGTTAACCGGGGAGGTCTTCTTGTAGACGAGGCCCTTTTCGAGCAGACGGAGGAAGAACCACTGCTCCCAGCGGTAGTAGTCGGGGGCGCAGGTCGCCACTTCGCGTTGCCAGTCGTAGCCGAAGCCGAGCCGCTTCAACTGGTCTCGCATGTAGGCGATGTTGTCGTAGGTCCAGTCGGCCGGATGAACCCCGTTCTGCATGGCCGCATTTTCGGCCGGCAGCCCGAACGCATCCCATCCCATCGGCTGCAGGACATTCTTGCCGAGCATGCGCTGGTAGCGGCTGATGACGTCGCCGATGGTGTAATTCCGCACGTGCCCCATGTGCAGGCGACCGCTGGGATAGGGAAACATCGACAGGCAGTAGAATTTTTGCCGGGACGTATCCTCCGACGCCCGGAAAACACCGGTTTCCTGCCACATTTTCTGCACCGCGGACTCAATCGTCTGCGGGTTGTAAAGATCGTCCATCGCCGCCGATTCAAACATCGCTGAAACCCGTTAGAATACCGGACGGTGCGGCAAAGCTGAAGCTTGAGCGGAATCCTCGGCGAAACAGCGGGGCTGGCGGACTGAGGTATCCAGGGCAGTCATGAATCACCCATCCGAGGCGACAATGCGCAGAGTAGTTTTCAATCAGAAGGGCGGCGTAGGGAAATCGACTATCACCTGCAATCTGGCGGCCGTCAGCGCGGCGCAAGGCAGGCGCACGCTGGTCGTCGATCTCGACATCCAGGGGAACTCGACCCACTACCTGCTGGGGCACAAGATCACCGAACCCGACGCCACCCTGGCCGGCTTCTTCAAGCAGACATTGAGCATCAACCTGTTCGGCGGCAATTCCGACAGCGGAATCAACGCGGCGATCCACGCCACGCCATTCGAGAACCTCGATGTCATGGCCTCGCACCCCGAGTTCGAGCCCCTGCAGACACGGCTCGATCAGCGCATGAAGATCTACAAGCTCCGCGAAGCCCTCGAGTCCCTGACCCAGTACGAGCGGATCTACATCGATACGCCGCCGGTGTTGAACTTCTACAGCCGCTCGGCTCTAATTGCCGCCACCAATTGCCTGATTCCCTTCGATTGCGACGCTTTCACGCGTGAATCGCTTTACAACCTGCTGGCCGTGATCTCCGAGATCAAGGCCGATCACAACCCGGCGCTCCAACTCGAGGGCATCGTCGTCAACCAGTACCAGAGCCGCGCCAGCTTGCCCCAGCAACTCGTCAGCGAACTCGTGTCCGAAGGGCATCCGGTGCTGTCCACCAAGATCTCGCCGTCGGTCAAGGTGCGGGAGTCCCACAGCGAGTCCAAGCCATTGATTCATTACGCGCCGGATCACAAGCTCTCCGCCGAATTCCGAGCCTTGCACGACGAGATCCACGCCCTCTGAGCACGGCCAAACGGCGCTGCCGACATCCATTACCGCAGCATTTCACTGTGGTATTATCGAAGAGTCGTTTATTTTCCCCAGACCCCGCACGATGTCCGCTCCAGCCCTCGCGATCCAAGACTTTGCGCTGCTCGACGACGAAGAATGTCATGAACGGATCACCGCAGCCAAAAAAGCGCTTGGCAGCCGCTGCGTCATCCTCGGGCATCATTACCAGCGCGACGAAGTGTTCCGGCATGCGGACACCAGCGGCGACTCACTGAAGCTCTCGCACTGGGCGGCGCGTTCGGACGCCCAGTACATCGTCTTCTGCGGGGTACACTTCATGGCCGAGGTCGCCGACATCCTGTCGCGGCCCGAGCAAATCGCCATCCTGCCCGATCTCGCAGCCGGTTGTTCGATGGCCGACATGGCCAACCGCGTAAATGTCGAGCGATGCTGGACCGAGTTGGCCACCGTGCTCGACCCCGATCGCGACATCACGCCGGTCACCTACATCAACTCCGCGGCGGACCTTAAAGCCTTTTGTGGCCGTCACGGCGGTATCGTCTGCACCTCCAGCAACGCGCGGACGATCCTCGACTGGAGTTTCACCCAGCGACCCAAGGTGCTGTTCTTCCCCGACCAACACCTGGGCCGGAATACGGGCTATCGCATGGGGATCCCGTTGGAGGAGATGGTCACCTGGGATTTCGGCAAACCCATGGGCGGCCTGACGGTCGAGGAAATCGAACGCGCCCGCATCATTTTGTGGAAAGGCTTCTGCTCCGTGCACCAGATGTTCAAGCCGGAGCACATCGACCGTTTCCTGGAGACGTACCCCGACACCCGCGTCATTTCGCATCCCGAGGCCTGCTTCGAGGTCTGCGAGAAGTCACATCATGTCGGTTCCACCGAGTACATTCTGAAAACCGTCCGGGAAGCCGAGCCGAATACGCGCTGGCTGGTCGGCACCGAACTGAATCTCGTGAATCGCCTGGCGAACGAGGTGCGCGACCAGGGCAAGCAGGTGCACTTCATGTCCCCGACCATCTGCATGTGTTCGACCATGTTCCGCACCGATCCCCAGCACCTGTTGTGGGTGCTTGAAAATCTGGTTCAGGGCACGGTCGTGAACCGGATCCGTGTCAACGAGGCCGACGCACGCTATGCCAAACTCGCGCTGAACAACATGCTAACGGTGTCCTGACCCACCGCGACATTCACTTTCCTCCCCCTGCGACCGGCGCTCTCCCCGCCGGTGTGCGACGCACCCCAGCGCCCTTGCAGTTCACGCATTGTTCAGACCCTGCCCTTGCCGATCCCTTGGGATAGGCCGAGCCGCACCGAGCGGCCACCCACGGGCCATGAGCGCTTGCGTTCCCCTGCTCGCATGCAGCGTGCCTGGGAACAGACTCGGGAATTTTTCCCATAGGTTGCCATCCTTGTCTCCTTTACGATACGCAATGTGTCTTTTGCGCATCGACGGCAATAACAATGAAACGCTACCTGCCTCTGATACCCGGTGTTTTTCTGTCGTGCATGAGCGCGGCGGAAGCCGCCGATGAGACGACCGACACCACCGCGGCAACCCCCGCGGCCCCAGCCGCAAAAAGCAGGGCGAAGACCCCATCGGCAACGACGACGCCGAGCCAGCCGGGCCAGGTCGCGGAACTCGAAGCGGTGGAAGTCGTCGCAACCACGCCGATCGATACCGGAGGTGTGGAACGCTACAAGCTGCCAACGCCGGTCCAGGAGGCCACCGCCGAGCAGATGCGGGAAGCGCAGGCGATCAACCTGCCGGACTATCTGCGTCGTCTGACGCCAAGCGTCAACGTCAATGACGTCCAGAACAATCCGTTCCAGCCGGACGTGAACTTCCGCGGCTTCAGTTCCTCCCCTCTGCTCGGTACACCGCAGGGTTTGGCGGTATTCTTCAACGGCATCCGCTTCAACGAGCCCTTTGGTGACACCATGAACTGGGACCTGATCCCTCAGGGTGCGGTCGACCAGATGACGGTGCATTCCGGCTCCAATCCGGTCTATGGCCTGAATGCACTCGGCGGCGCCCTGGCGATCAAGACCAAAACGGGCTTCAGCGCTCCCGGGCATCATGTGGATGTCTTCGGGGGCTCCTGGGGCCGGCACAGCGAAGAAATCACCAGCGGTTGGAACGATGGCTCCTTCGGTTACTTCGTCGATCTGCGGAACTTCCAGGAAAACGGCTGGCGCCAATACTCTCCGACGCAAGTCCAACAGGCCTTCGGCAGCTTCAACTTCCATTTCGATCGCGGTGAAGTCAATTTGACCGTGGTCGGCAACGGCAACTCACTCACCGGCAATGGCGCCGTGCCCGTGCAGCTGTCACGCATCAACTATGAAGCCGTCTTCACGCACCCGGACCTGACGAATAACAACTTCTTCATGTCCGAACTGGACGGCTCCTATCAGGTCGCAGAACATGTGAAGCTGACTGGTAACGTGTACTTCCGGCAGACCTTGACGCGCAACTTCAACGGTGACGATTCTGACTACGAGGCCTGCGCGGACGCGACGTTCGCGGGCCTTGTCTGCGAAGACGGCGGGGACGGTGCCCCGGTCGTAGACCAGAACGGTCGCTTTGTCGAGGAAAGCGAAGCCGTCGAGGGCGCGGTCAACAACATCGCCCAGACCAATCAGCGCAGCTACGGCGGCAGTGCCCAGGCCGCGCTGGATTACGATCTGTTCGGCCTGCCAAACCGCTTCGTGACCGGCGGGAGCGCCAACGAAGGTACCGTCAGTTTCAACTTCAATTCCGAGCTGGCGCGGATGTTACCGAATCGCGGCACGCTCGGGAGCGGGCTCTTCGTCGAGGAAGCCCGCGTCTGGCTCAATACCAATAACCAGCTCTACAACTGGTACTTCACCGACACCCTATCGGTCACCGAACAGCTGGCTCTCACGATTGCCGGCGGTTACAACCTGACCCGTATCCAGCTCCACGACCAGCTCGGTACCGATCTGGATGGTCGGCACAGTTTTGACCGCTTCAACCCGTCGGCGGGCCTCACCTACGCCTTCCTGCCGGAAGTTACCTGGTTCGGGAATTACGCGGAGTCGAATCGGGCCCCGACCGCGGTCGAGCTGAGCTGCGCCAACCCCGACGAACCCTGCCGTCTCCCGAACGCCTTCGTGTCCGATCCTCCGCTGAAGCAAGTTGTCGCCAAGACGTGGGAGACCGGCTTTCGCGGTGAGTTCCGCGAGTTGTGGGGGGGACGCGTGAACTGGAATGCCGGCTTCTTCCACACCCAGAACTCGAACGACATCCTGTTCATCACGAGCGGCAACCTGCGCGGCGAGGGCTACTTCGACAATGTCGGGCAAACGCTCCGCCAAGGCATGGAACTCGGCCTCACCGGCGATTATGAACAGGTCCGCTTCATGCTGAACTACACCCTGCTCGACGCGACTTTCCAGAACGGCTTCCTGTCGGCCAGCCCGAACAACCCCAAAGCCATCGACGGTTTTGTGCCGGTGCAGGCGGGCGACTACATCCCGGGGCTACCGCGCGACATCCTGAAGGGCTCGGTCGACTGGGCCATCATTCCGAGCTTGACCGTCGGTCTCGATATGTTCTTCAACAGCGGCCAAAATTACCGGGGCGACGAGGGCAACCTGAACTCCAAGACCTCACCGTACGCGGTCTTCAACCTGCGTGGTGAATACCGGTACAACGAACATTTCTCGGTCTATGCCCGGCTCGAGAACCTGTTCGACCGTCATTACAACAGTTTCGGGACCTACGGGAATGCATCGGAAGTGCTGGGGCCGCAGTTTGGGGATCCACGCTTCGTCGGGGCCGGAGCACCGTTCGGCGGCTGGGTCGGCGTGCGCTTGTCGATGTAAGGATCGCATCCGGAATCGAAGTCAGGGAGCCCGGCATATCCGGCAGCGCGCGGTCACACCAGGCGACCCGCACCGGGACGGTTCGTTAGCGCCGGGTCACGGGTTCCTCAACCGCGGAGTGCAGGTGCTGATCGGACTCCTCCTGACTCTGCAGGCTGGCGACACCCACGCCGTAGCGGTAAACCATCAACCCACCGAGATCCGTACCGAAAACCATCAATCCCATCATGGCGGTTGCAAGGAATAGATTGAGGCCCACCGCCATGGTCGACACAGCCATGCCGCCCAGGCTGCGCCACAACGCGAGCACGACCGCCAGCACCGACACGGTCACCATCAGACGCTGGTGCCATTCCATGATTTCATGTACCTGCCCGCCATGGGGAACCTCGGCGGCGGCCAGAAAGCCGGCGGTCGCGGCAACCACTGCGCCGGCCGCCCCGAGATACAACATCCACGCAGCGACTTGACGCAAGACAGGGCGACGCAGGCCCAGGCCCGCAAGCTCGAGGAGAAAAAAAGTCGCCAGCAGTGCGATAGGGAAGTGCACGATCAGCGGATGCAGATTGCTGCCAAGGCCCTGGATTCCCGGTAACAGCACCCACTCGCTGCTCGAATCGAGCAGCTCGGTAATCGCGGCCAGGAAGGTTTCGACCAAACCCACCAACCCGCCACCTTCATCTCCGCCGGCGCCGTGCAATTGCGGTAGGCCGAAAGATCCGTGGAGTAAGTGCCAATACTGATTCATGTGCGGTCCATATTGTTTGCGTGTCGTGGAATGAGCCCAGAGGCTCACCTGCTGTCTGCTGCACCGATCCGGGTGGCCGATTCAAAGTTCCCATTTGTTTGACCGTTCCTCGCGCCTAAGTTTCGTCGCTAGGCACACGCCCGTGGGGATACGACGGGTTCACGTCGGCGGCATGGCTGTCACCCTGAGAGGCCGCCGGTCTCCTGCCTCCTGCGCCAACGCCTCATAAGCGGCTTGCAATGAGGCCATGTAGGTCCGGCGATTCCCGTCGCAGCGCAGGGCTTCGCCCACGAAGACGTCGCAGAAAAAGGGCACCAGCAGCCCCTCACCTTTGGGCAGCGCCTTCCCCAGTCCCTTCATGTAAACGGGGATCGTCTGTGCCTCGGGACACCGCGCCGCCAGGTGGGCGATACCGCTCTTGAAAGCGCCGAGTTCCTCGGGCTCGCCGCGAGTCCCTTCGGGATACAGGATCAGGATGTCCCCCTGGGTCAGGGCGGAACTGCATGCCGCAAGAGGATCCATTCCGCGGACGGGCCGGCGTTCCAAGGGGAGGATGCCGACGATATTGATGGCGAACCAGCTCAGCAGACCCTTGCCCAGAAAGTAATCGGCCGCGGCGACCGGCCGAACTCGCGGCAGCAATCCCAAGGGCAACAGTGTCATCAGGACCAGCGTGTCGAGGTGGCTGTTGTGGTTGCCGACGATGATGGCGGGACCGCTGGTCGGCAAGCGCTCGCGATGCCGGACATTGAGTCCGAGCACCACCAACACGATCAGGCGGGCAACAACGGCGAAGAACAACCACCGGAGCGCTCGAATCACGGTACGCAACGCAATCAGAAACTCAGGTAGCGGAGGTAATGGAAGAGCAGCGGCGCGGTGTAGGTCAGGGAATCGATGCGGTCGAGAATGCCGCCATGCCCCGGGATCAATGCGCCGCTGTCCTTGACACCGATGTCGCGCTTGACCGCCGAGATCACCACATCGCCGACGAAGCCACCAGTCCCGACCAGTGCTCCCGCGACACCGGCGTGCAGCGGATCCAGAGGCGTCAAATAGGGCGCCAGCATGACCGCCAGGACCGTAACCGTCACCACGCCGCCAAGGAAACCGGCCCAGGTCTTGTTCGGACTGACCTTCGGCAGGATCTTGCGCCGTCCCAGGCTTTTGCCCCACAGATACTGTGCGATATCGTTGGATTCCGTCAGCAGTACGAGGTACAGCACCAGACCGGCACCGCCAGCCACCGGGTTGCGCGCCTCGGGCAACACCAGCAGGAAGGCCACATGGCTGATACTGAATACCGTGGTCATCAGGCCCCAGTGCAGCGTACCCGCCGCCCGCAGAAACTCGGTCGTCTCCCCGACCAGGACCATGCGCAACGGAAGAAACAGAAAGACATAAACCGGCAGGAAGATGATGAACATGCCATACCACTCCATGCCGACCCAGACATATTGCGCGGGGATCGTCAGATAGGCCCAGAACAACACGCGGCGGTCACTGCGACGGGTCGGAATCAGGCTGAGATATTCCTTCAGCGCAAGAAAGCTGACGAATGCAAAGAAGATAAGCGTCAGGTTGCGATGCAGTGTCAGCGCGGCAGCAAACACGGCCACCATGAGCCACCAGGAGCGAACGCGGAGCCGCAGTTCGCGATGGCCATCGCGGCCAGCGCCGCGAGCCAACAGCGCGGAAATCGCCGAGGCACACAACAGGGCGGCACAGATCGCCGCAAACACCCACAACACGTTCGGGCTGACGGCCAGAGCGTCCATCACGCACCGCCGTCCTGCAGCGCACCCCGCGCGCGGTTGATGACCGTAAGGGCGGACAGCACGGCCAAAAGCACGAACCCGGCGCTCAGCCAGGCACCGGGCGAGACGCCCAACGCCATGACCAAGGCCGCCAGACCTACCGCGAACGCCCGGTCGCTCTTGCCCATCGGGCCCTCGTAGCGACGGGCACTCCCGATCGCGAGCGCGATCACACCCGAAAATTCGGCAAGCAGCGCAAAGACGACGAACAGCACGACGGCCGCCCCATTGACTCCCGGCAGTGTCGCAAAGGGCAGATACAGCGCGACATCCGAAAGCACGTCCCCAAGCTCGTTCAGCAACGCACCGAGGCGGGATTGCTGACCGTGTTCCCGCGCCAGCATGCCGTCAATCGCGTTCAAGGCCATCCGGACGAACAGCGCCAACGGCACGAGCAGCATGACCCACCTCACCGCCCCATGCCGGAGCACCAATCCTCCCATCAGGAACGAGAGTGCCATCGCGAGACTCGTGATCTGATTCGCGTTGCCGCCACTGCGCGCCAGAAGGGCCACTGCGGGGCGCAACAAGGTCTGGAAGCGGGGTTTGAGTTCGTAGATCGATGGCATGAACATCCCCTTCGACGGAAGAGGTGCGAAGCTTAGCGTGCCGCCAAGGGACTGTCACCCGCACCGCGCGCCAGCGTCCATAATTGGCGCCGTGCTTCCCGCCGCAGCGTCCAGACAGTACCCTAGTATCCATTCTCAAGGACGTCGGTGCGCGCTGAGCACAGATGGCCCCGGATTTTGACGAGTGCGCCCCATGCCCGATATCGCCGCCTTGAACGCCCATTTCGGCATTCCCGATGCCATCCACTTCACCTCGGGACCGAATGAGACCGCTATCATCGAGATCCGGCACCCACACGCCACGGGGCGGGTGGCCTTGCGGGGTGCCCAGATCCTCGAATGGGTTCCGCAAGGCGAAGAACCGGTGTTGTGGTTGTCGCCGTGCGCGCAGTATGCGTCAGGAAAAGCCATTCGCGGCGGGATTCCTATCTGCTGGCCCTGGTTCGGGGCCCATCCCGAGGAGCCGACCTTTCCGGCTCACGGGTTCGCCCGAACTCACCTCTGGATCGTCGAGCACACCGACACGGATAACTGCGGTGTGTCGGTCCGACTGCGTCTGCTGCACGACGAAACCACCGAAGCACTCTGGCCCCACGCCTGCTCGCTGACACTCAGCCTCCGGATCGGTAGCCGCCTTGAGCTCGCCCTGTCGACCCGCAATATGGGTGCCGAGGCCATCACTATCAGTGAGGCGCTGCATGCCTATTTCCGGGTTACGGACATCGCCACGGCGCGCGTGCAGGGACTTGAGGGTGCCGTCTACGTCGACAAGACCGATCAGGAGCGCTCCAAGCGACAAGCCGGTGCGATCGTCTTTGAAGCTGAGACTGATCGCATCTACACCGGAGTGAACGGGGAATGCCGTATCGATGATCCTGGATACGGACGCCGGATCCGTATCGAGAAGAGCGGCAGCGGGTCGACGATCGTCTGGAACCCGGGCAAGGACAAGACGGCTTCGCTGAGCGACATGCCCGCGGACGGCTATCGCCAGATGGTCTGCGTCGAGAGCGGCAACGCGGATCGCGATGCGGTGCGGCTCCTTCCCGGCGACACGCATACATTGAGCGTGGCATACACCGTTGAACGGATCGCGTAACGCGATGCGCAAGCCAATCATGCCAGGGTTTCGGCGTGCGCTGATGCTACTCCTGCTGCTGGGCATCGCCGGCTGCGCCTGGCAGAACCGGCTGGCGCTGGACCGCGCCTTCGGTGTCGAGCGACCCCGTATGCACCCGGTCGCTGCCGCTGGCAGTGCCATCGACTTCCGGCGCGACGTCAAGCCCATCCTCGACAGTCGCTGCGCGGTCTGCCACGGCTGTTACGACGCACCTTGCCAGCTCAATCTGACGGCCTACGAGGGCATCGATCGGGGTGCCAACAAGGCCAAGGTCTACGACGGCTCGCGGCTGATCGCCGCGCGCTTGACGCGTCTGTTCGAGGATGCGCGAACCACGCCGGAATGGCGCGAGCGCTCGTTCTATCCAGTGTTGAACGAGCGCGAGCAGACCCCCCAGGCGAACCTTGCCGGCGGCGTGATGGCCCGGATACTTCAGCTCAAGCACGACCGCCCCCTGCCACGGGTCGACCGACTGCCAGACAACTTCGATTTCTCGCTCGACCGGAAGCAGCAATGCCCCCGTATCGAAGAGTTCGATTCGTTTGCCGAGTCCTATCCCGATTGGGGCATGCCTTACGGCCTGCCCGGGCTCAATGCGCGGGAACACCGAACCGTGCTGCGCTGGCTGGAACTCGGCGCACCGGATTCGGCGCCGGATGCGATCCCGACGGTGTATCGCGATGCTATCGCCGAATGGGAGCAGTTTCTGAACGGTTCTTCGCTGAAGGAACAGTTGATGAGCCGTTACGTCTACGAACATCTGTTCCTCGGGCACTTGCATTTTTCCGAGCACCCGGGTGGACCCTTCTTCCGTATCGTTCGCTCGCGGACACCACCGGGACAGAAAGCAGATCCGATCTTCACGCGCCGCCCTTACGACGACCCGGGAGTCCCGCGCGTCTACTATCGCATCGAGCCTGCACCCGGCACGATGCTCGCCAAGACGCACATGCCCTATGCCTTGAACGCGGCCCGCATGGCGCTGTGGCGTGCGCTTTTCCTGGAGGCGCCCTACTCTGTCGTCGCGTTGCCGTCCTATCGTCCAGAGGTCGCATCGAACCCCTTCGTCGCATACCAGGCGATTCCGGTCCGCAGCCGTTACCGCTTCATGCTGGACGAAGCCCAGTTCATCGTCATGGGCTTCATCAAGGGGCCGGTGTGTCGCGGGCAGGTCGCACTGAACGTGATCGACGACCGTTTCTGGGCTGTGTTTCTTGATCCGGACTCTGAAGTGATGGCGCGCAGCGGCGACTTCCTCGCCCAGCAAAGCGGCAATCTCAGGCTGCCGGCCGAGGAGGAAAGCAACCCGTTGCTATTGACGACCTGGCTGCGGTATTCGTCAGCACAGAACCGTCAACTGCAGGCCAAGCAGCGCAAGCTGGAAGAATCCCTGCCCCGACGCGAGAGCATCACACTGAAGAAGATCTGGAACGGCGACGGTACCAACCCCAACGCCGCGCTGACGATCTTCCGGCACTTCGACAGCGCGTCGGTGGTGCAGGGTCTGGTCGGGGAGCCACCGAAGACCGCCTGGGTCGTGACCTACTCGCTGCTGGAGCGCATCCACTATCTGCTGGTTGCCGGCTTCGATGTGTACGGCAACGTCGGTCACCAGTTATTCTCGCGCCTCTACATGGACTTCCTGCGCATGGAAGGTGAGTTCAACTTCCTGATCCTGCTCCCCAAAGAAATCCGGACACAGATTCGCGACTTCTGGTATCGGGATGCGAGCCAGGAGGTCAAGGACTACCTGTTGGGCCAGCGGATCGATTTTCGGCAACAGACCGGCATCCCCTACGCGACGCGGGATCCGAAGACCGAACTCTTCGGAATGCTGCGCGCACGACTGGCACCCGTGCTCGATCGCAGCCACGATCTGGATCGCGTCGAGGATCCGCGGGTCCGGGAACCGCTGCGACGTCTGACCCAGGCACGGGGCCCCGCCCTGTCGCTGATGCCCGAGACCTCCTTCGTGGAGATCGTGGAACGCAGTTCCGGCAGCACACGCACCGTCGGAGTCTACACGCTGCTCGAAGATGCGGCGCGGGCGAACATCTCGCATCTGTTCAAGGAACGGAGACTTCCGGCCGAAGACCGGATGACGGTCGCGCCGGGCTTCATCGGCGCCTACCCGAATGCGTTTTTCAAGGTCGACGTCGGCGATTTGCCGCGTTTCGTCGATGCGATTACACGGCTGGGGAGCGAAGCCGATTTCGGGCGGCTGCTGACCGAGTTCGGCGTCAGACGCACTCATCCCGACTTCTGGGCGCACAGCGACGCGCTGCACCAGATCTCCCGTACGCAAACACCGATCGAAGCGGGTCTGTTCGACTACAACCGTTTCGAGAACCGCTGACGAGGAAGAACGGCGCGCTCAGACCTCGGCCAGGTTACCCTTTTCCTCCAGCCAAACCCGCCGGTCGGCGGAACGCTTCTTGGCCAGCAGCAGATCCAGCCGCTGATCGGTGGCCTGGCGGTCCTCGAGCGTCATCTGCACCAGACGCCGCGTATCGGGATTCAGCGTCGTCTCGCGCAGCTGGGAGGGATTCATCTCACCTAGCCCCTTGAACCGCTGCACGTTGACCTTGCCCTTGATCTTTTCGGCCTCGATGCGATCGAGGACCCCCTGCTTCTCACCCTCGTCCAGCGCATAGTAGACCTGCTTGCCGATATCGATGCGGTACAAGGGGGGCATCGCAACAAAGACGTGCCCCGCCTCGACGAGGGCGCGGAAATGCCGCACGAACAATGCACAGAGCAAGGTGGCGATATGGTTGCCGTCGGAATCCGCATCGGCCAGGATGCAGACCTTCCCGTAGCGCAAGCCGGCGAGTTCGCTGGAATTCGGGTCGACGCCCAGCGCGACGCTGATGTCATGCACCTCCTGCGAGGCCAGGATCTCTTCCGATCCCACTTCCCAAGTGTTCAGGATTTTGCCGCGCAGTGGCATGATCGCTTGGAAATCCTTGTCGCGCGCCTGCTTCGCGGAGCCGCCTGCGGAGTCGCCCTCCACCAGAAACAGTTCGGTCCGCGCGCCGTCCTGGGCCGCGCAATCGGCCAACTTGCCGGGCAGAGCCGGACCGCTGCTGATCTTCTTGCGCGTCACCTGCCGGCTCGCGCGCAGCCGCCGCTGCGCGCTTTCCACGGCCAGCGTGGCAATCTGCTCGCCGACCGCCGGATGTTCGTTCAGCCAGAGAGTGAAGGAATCCTTGACGACCCCCGATACGAAAGCCGCGCATTCGCGTGAACTGAGCCGTTCCTTCGTCTGTCCGGAGAACTGCGGCTCTTCGAGCTTGACCGACAGGACGTAGTGCACGCACTCCCAGACGTCCTCCGGTGCGAGCCGAAGCCCTCGCGGCAGCAGGTTGCGGTATTCGCAAAACTCGCGCAGCGCTTCGGTGAGCCCCGTCCTGAGACCATTGACATGGGTCCCCCCTTGCGGCGTCGGCACCAGGTTCACGTAACTCTCGGCCACCTGCACGGCCGCATCACGCGACCACAGCAAGGCCCAGTCGGCGGCCTCCCGACGCCCTTCCATCGAGCCGCGAAAGGCCTCCTCGGGTACGCACTCGGCCGCGTCGATCTGATCGTGCAGGTATTGCGTCAAGCCATTCTCGTAACACCAGGTTTCATCGGTCGCCTTTTCGTCATCGATCAGGCGGATCGCCAGGCCGGGACAGAGGACCGCCTTGGCCCGCAGCAGATGGATGAGCCGCGCCCTGGACACCCGGGCGGAGTCGAAATAGCTGGGGTCCGGCCAGAAGCGGATGATCGTGCCACTTTCCCTTTTTCCGGCCGTGCCGATTTCCTGCAGTTCGCTGAGCTTGTCGCCACTCGCGTAGCGCATACCGTAAACCTTGCCGCCGCGGCGGATCTCCACCTCGAGTTGCCGCGATAAGGCGTTGACGACCGAAACGCCCACGCCGTGGAGGCCGCCGGAGAAGCGGTAGGTCTTGTGTGAGAATTTCCCCCCGGCATGCAGGCGCGTCAGGATGACTTCGACCCCCGAGACGCCCAGTTCCGGGTGTGTATCCACCGGCATGCCGCGGCCGTCGTCGCGTACCTCGATGCCCCCGTCGTCGAACAGACGAACCTCGATACGCGTCGCGAACCCGGCCAGCGCCTCGTCGACGCTGTTGTCGACGACCTCCTGCACGAGATGGTTCGGGCGCGTCGTGTCGGTGTACATGCCCGGTCGTCGCCGCACCGGGTCGAGACCGCTAAGGACTTCTATCGCTGATGCATCGTAGGCCTGGCTCATCGCGGCTAAGGGGACTCCGGGGCTATGGGGCTATGGGCTCGGGGAAGGGAAGAGGATTTCAATCCGTCATTTTAATCAAGTTGCAAACTCTGCGATAATCTGTTGGAAAAAAGACGAACCGAATGGCCACCAGCGTCAACGCGCCCCGGCCGGACGGCGCGAGCACCCGTTCGGCTTGCGCGACGACTGATGGCACCGGCCGGCTGGTTAGCACCCGATCTCTTGTAACTCCCTCTTATCGCCCTATCCGATGACTGCCGAATCGAACCTCAACGCGTTCATGCTCCTATGCCAGGAACGGGCGGAAGCCGCTCTGGACGCACGCCTGCCGCCGGTCTCGAAGCCCCCGGAGCGCCTGCATCAGGCCATGCGCTACTCCGTCCTCGGGGGCGGCAAGCGGCTGCGCCCCCTGCTGACCTATGCCACCGGCCGAGCCCTGGAACTTCCTTTCGAGGTGCTGGATGCGCCGGCCTGCGCGGTCGAACTCATCCATGTCTATTCGCTGATCCACGACGATCTGCCCGCGATGGACGATGACGATCTGCGGCGCGGGAAACCCACTTGCCACAAAGCCTACGACGAGGCGACCGCGATCCTGGCCGGCGACGGCCTGCAGACGCTGGCGTTTCAGGTTCTCGCCGACGATCCGACACTGAAGGTTCCGGCGGCCGCGCGCCTTTCCATGATCGAGGCACTGGCACTGGCCAGCGGCTCCTTCGGCATGGTCGGGGGACAGGCCATCGATCTCGATGCCGTCGGCAAGACGCTGGACATCGTTGAACTCGAGAACATGCACATCCGGAAGACCGGAGCGCTGATCCGGGCCAGCGTCAAACTGGCGTGCCTCGCTCACCCGGATCTGCCGGACGAAACCAGCGACCGGCTGGACCACTATGCCAAGTCGATCGGCCTCGCCTTTCAGATACAGGACGATATCCTGGACGAGGAGAGTGACACCCAGACGCTGGGCAAGACGCAGGGCAAGGACCGCGACCACAACAAGCCGAACTATCCGGCGCTGCTGGGCCTTTCGGGCGCGCGGCAGAAGGCTCGCGAGCTCTACGAGGAAGCGGTGGACAGCCTGTCACCTCTGGGTGAGCGCGGAAGCGTGTTGCGAGCCCTGGCGCAGTTCGTTATCGAACGCCGAAACTGATGCCAATGCCGGCGGGTATCACCCGGACAGGGCGGGGCTCCGCGCCTTGAAAGGGACCATCCGTCGTAACATAATGCGGGCCAGAGACGCCCGCCCTGAGTGCCTGCCGGATCCATCCGAACGGCGCACCTCAGTCAACACTGGAACACAGCACCCATGACCGACTCTCACGCCTATCCACTGCTGCAGAGCATCGACAGCCCTCTGGATCTGCGCCGCCTGAGTGAAGATCAGCTTCCCCAACTGACCGAGGAGTTGCGCGCGTTTCTGCTCGAGACGGTGAGTCAGTCAGGCGGACATTTCGCGGCGGGACTGGGCACGATCGAACTGACCGTCGCCTTGCATTACGTCTTCGACACCCCGCAGGACAAGGTCGTCTGGGATGTCGGACATCAGGCCTATCCGCACAAGATTCTGACCGGTCGTCGCGACCGCATTTCGACGATCCGCCGCAAGGATGGGTTGTCTGCCTTCCCCAATCGCGATGAATGCGAGTTCGACTGTTTCGGGGTCGGTCACTCCAGCACCTCGATCAGCGCTGCGCTCGGCATGGCGATTGCTGCCGGCCTGGACCACCGCAACAACCATGCGGTGGCGATCATCGGCGATGGGGGGCTGACCGGCGGCATGGCATTCGAGGCCCTGAACCATGCGGGCGTGCTGGACGCGAACCTGTTGGTGATACTCAACGACAACGAGATGTCGATCTCGCCGAATGTCGGCGCGCTGAACAACTATCTCGCGAAACTGTTGTCGGGCAAGTTATACACGACGGTCCGCGAAGGCAGCCGCCAGTTGCTGCGACGGCACATGCCGAGCGTGTGGGAACTGGCCCGGCGGGCCGAGGAGCACATGAAGGGCATGGTAATCCCCGGGACGCTGTTCGAGGAACTCGGGTTCAACTACATCGGCCCTATCGACGGCCACGATATCGACACGCTCGTCACGACCCTGCGCAATCTTCGTGAACTGCCAGGGCCCCGTTTCCTGCACGTCGTGACGCAAAAAGGCAAGGGCTATGCGCCCGCCGAAGCCGACCCCGTAGCCTATCACGCCGTCGGAAAATTCGATCCGACGCAGGACCATCTGCCCAAGTCCAAACCCGGATCGCCCACCTACACCGAGATCTTCGGACAGTGGCTTTGCGACATGGCCGAACAGGATCCTCGACTGCTCGGCATCACGCCCGCAATGCGCGAAGGTTCCGGCCTCGTGGAATTCTCCAAGCGCTTCCCTGACCGGTACTTCGACGTCGGTATCGCCGAGCAGCATGCCGTTACACTCGCCGGTGGGCAGGCCTGCGAGGGCTACAAGCCCGTTGTGGCAATCTACTCAACGTTCCTGCAACGCGCCTACGACCAGTTGATTCACGACGTCGCGCTACAGAATCTGCCGGTGTTGTTCGCCATCGATCGCGCCGGTTTGGTCGGACCGGACGGTCCGACCCACGCCGGCAGCTTTGACCTGAGCTATCTGCGCTGCATCCCGAACATGCTCATCATGGCACCGGCCGACGAGAATGAATGCCGGCAGATGCTCTACACGGGATTCCGGCATGATGGCCCTGCCGCCGTCCGGTATCCGCGTGGCAAGGGACCGGGCGTCGCGCCCGTCGCCGAAATGGCAGCCCTGCCGATTGGCAAGGCCGAAATCAAGCGCCACGGATCGACCCTGGCGCTGCTGGCCTTCGGAACGATGGTCGAGCCGGCTTTGCAAGCCGGGGAGGCCCTGGATGCGACGGTCGTGAATATGCGCTTCGTGAAGCCGCTCGACGAGGCGCTGATCCTCGAGATGGCCCGCACCCATGACGTACTGGTTACGGTCGAAGAAAATGCAATCGCCGGCGGTGCGGGTGCTGCCGTCAGCGAAGCCCTGAGTCGACATCATTGTCTGATTCCGGTGGTCCACCTCGGCCTCAGCGATGTCTTCCTTGAACACGCGAGCCGCGAGGAATTGCTGTCCGAAAGCGGCCTCGATGCGGCCGGCATCGAACAATCGGTCCGCCGCTATCTCGAGGCAACGGCCAAACTCAAGCCTCCCGTCTTGGCCCGATCGAAGAGCAAGTAGGCGTGCACCGCCTGCGCGAAAGAATCCGCGCGATTCCCGACTTCCCGAAGCCGGGGATCGTTTTCCGCGACATCACGCCACTGGTCAGGGATCCCGCCGCATTGCGGCTAGCGGTTCATCATTTGGTTCAGCCCTTTCGCGATCAGGACATCACTGCCGTCGGCGGCATGGAAGCGCGGGGGTTTATCTTCGGATCCCTGGCAGCGTGGGAACTGGGTGTCGGCTTCGTGCCGCTGCGCAAACCGGGAAAACTGCCCTATGACGTCGAGTCAGTCTCTTATGATCTGGAATATGGGTCGGCATCGCTGGAAGTGCATACCGACGCCGTGGGGGATCGTGACCGCGTGTTGCTGGTGGATGACCTGCTCGCAACAGGCGGGACCGCCAGAGCGAGCTGTGACCTGATCCGGCAACTCAATGCCGAGGTCGTCGGCTGCGCGTTCGTGATCGAACTCGAAGGCCTGGGCGGCCGGCAAGTGCTCGACGATTACCCGGTTCATTCACTGCTGGCTTACTGACGCCGCCATTTTTCTGGGTCCGGTATCTCGGCCATAGCCGCGCGGCCGCAGCCGCCGAGTCTCCGCGCTTTGGAAAATAGGCGTCGGAACAACAAAAGGCGGGGCAGACCGGTCGTGATGGCCTGCCCCGCCCTTGATCCCGATCAGCAGCCCCTGAAGGGTTTTTTCTTCGGGCCTCAGTCGACCGCTTGAATGCGGATTGACGGCCTTGCTGAAGCCGTCACGGGTTGGACATCGGACTCATATTCCGGAACCGCTTCAGGCGCCAGTGGTCCGGAGGTCCGCGGCCCCATCAAGGACACCCAGGCTGCCTTCCAGGGCTTGCGCATCGCATCCTCTACGGCTGTGGCCTCATAGCCACAGTGCGCCATGCAGTTCGCGCACTTCGGGTTCTTCGAGTTCCCGTACTTGTGCCACGGCGTGTCTTCGATCAACGCTTTGTAGCTCGGCGCGTACCCCTCATCGACCAGCAGGTAACAGGGCTTCTGCCAGCCGAACACATTCCGCGTCGGGTTACCCCATGGTGTGCAGTTGTACGACTGGTTGCCGGCGAGGAAGTCGAGATAGAGGCTGGAGTGATTCAGCTTCCATTTGCGTCCGCGCCCGATCTTGAAAAGGTTGCGGAACAGATTCTTGCTCTCCTGCATCTTGATGAAGATGTCCTGCTGCGGCGCGTGCTCGTAGCTGAATCCCGGAGCAATCGTCACGCCCTCGACACCCAGGCGTTTCGTGTGATCCAGAAACTCGGCGACCTCTTCCGCGCCTTCACCCTGAAACAGCGTGCAATTCACGGTCACACGAAAGCCTTTCGCCATCGCCATTTCGATCGCCTCGACCGCGCGGTCGAACACGCCTTGCTGGCAGACGGACGCATCATGCCGCTCCTTGTTTCCGTCCAGGTGTATGGAGAACGTGAGGAACGGAGATGGTTTATAATCGTTGATCCGCTTCTTGAGCAGCAGCGCGTTGGTGCACAGATAAACATATTTACCGCGCGCGATGATGCCCTCGACGATCTCGGGCAACTCCTTGTGCAGCAACGGCTCTCCGCCGGCGATGGAGACGATTGGCGCCCCGCATTCGTCCACTGCCTGCAAACACTCGTCAATGCTCAGCCGGCGATTCAGGATCTCATCCGGGTAATCGATTTTCCCGCAGCCGGCGCAGGCCAGGTTGCAGCGAAACAGAGGCTCAAGCATCAGGACCAACGGGTAGCGTTTCACGCCCTGCAGTTTCTGCTTCAGCAGATATTTCGCTACCGTAAACTGTTGCCGCAAAGGTACGCTCATGGTCGCCTCTCCTGTGGTTTTCTTACGACATCCAAGCTAATCAAGGACGGTCCGGACTTGACTGCGCACTATACCTGATCGGTCAATTCCTGACGAGTGCGCTCCGGATTAGCTCCGCGTCCGATATTTACTTGATTACACTCTAACTCTAGGCCATCATAGTCGACAGTTGCGTTTTAGGCAAATATTTTGTCATTATGCAACAGCGTTGACGCGCTGTAGCAATTTGGTAAAAATATCACAATTTTCCGGAGTTTATGACCCTGAAGGCCCACGGCACCGCAGTCCAGTCTAACGGCGGACCTGTCGCGAAAAGGTGCGAAAGCTGGACCGGCGACGCTCACCTGGCGCTCGCCACGCTCGATGACGATGCATTGCAAGCCCGATTGCTCGAGGGCGTTTCCCGCACCTTCGCTCTCACGATCCCGCAACTGCCGCCCGAACTCGCACGTCCAGTTTCCAACGCGTACCTCCTCTGCCGGATCGTTGACACGATTGAAGACGAGGTCGCGCTCGATGGCGCCGAAAAGCGGGTTTTCTGTGAGCGGTTCGCCCGCGTCGTCGATGGGTCCGAGGATGCGCAAGGTCTTACAACCGCACTCTCACCCCGTCTGTCAGAGAACACCTTGCCCGCCGAGCATGCGCTGATTGCCGTCATGCCCCGCGTCATTGCCATCACGCATTCCTTCGAGCCGGAGCAGCGGGCTGCCTTGGCCACCTGCGTGGCCACCATGGCGGGCGGCATGGCTGCCTTCCAGGATCGCGACCTGAGCTGCGGCTTGGCAACGCTCGAAGAAATGGGGCTCTACTGCTACTACGTGGCGGGCGTGGTTGGCGAAATGCTGACGAAACTGTTCTGCCTGTATTCGCCCGAAATCGCGCGCCACCGGGATGACATGCTAGGGCTCGCGGTGTCCTTCGGCCAGGGTCTGCAAATGACGAACATTCTGAAGGACCTGTGGGATGATCAGTCGCGTGGTGTCTGCTGGCTGCCGCGAGACGTGTTCGAACAAAGCGGTTTCGACTTGTGCGAACTGGCGTCATCCCACGATAGCGATGCGTTCCGCGCGGGATTCAGCCAATTGATCGGGGTCGCGCACGGACACCTCAAGAATGCGCTGCAGTACACCCTGCTGATCCCGGCCCACGAAACCGGAATACGCGAATTTTGCCTGTGGGCCCTCGGCATGGCCGTGTTGACCCTGCGCAAGATCCACCGGAACCTTCGTTTTTCCCGCTCTTCCGAGGTCAAGATTACCCGACGCGCGGTGAAGACCACGATTGCGACTTCCCGCCTGACTCGCAGCCACGACAGCCTGTTGCGGGGCGTTTTCTATTTGGCCGGATTGGGGTTGCCGCGCGCCGGCAAGGTGCACTCCCCCACCCCGGACACCACCGATACTTCACGCATTTAACCCGTCACGGGGGCAGGACGACCTATGTTCAAAGACGCCATAGACACCTTCGACAGCGACTTCGCCGCAACGGCCGCATCCTCGGAATCCCCTCTCGACCGTTCGGTCCGCGAGGCCCGCGATGCGCTGTTACAGATGCAGCACAAAGACGGTTTCTGGGTCTTCGAACTTGAAGCGGATTGCACGATCCCGTCCGAATACATCCTGATGATGCATTACATGGATGAGATCGATGTCGGGTTGCAGGCAAAGATCGCCAATTTCCTGCGCGGCCGGCAACAGGAGGACGGGAGTTACCCGCTGTTCACCGGCGGGCCCGGCGACATCAGTTGCACCGTAAAAGTCTACTACGCGCTGAAATGCGCCGGGGACTCGATCGATGCGCCGCACATGGTCAAGGCCCGGGGCTGGATTCTGGAACAGGGCGGCGCGGCCCGGGCGAACGTGTTCACTCGCATCATGCTCGCCATGTTCGAGCAGATTCCCTGGCGCGGCGTCCCGTTCATCCCGGTCGAAATCATGTTGCTGCCAAAATGGTTTCCCTTCCATCTGGACAAAGTGTCCTACTGGTCGCGAACCGTCATGGTGCCGCTGTTCATTCTCTGCAGCTACAAGGTCAAGGCGCGCAATCCAAATGGCGTCCATGTGCGTGAACTCTTCACCGTCGATCCCAACGAGGAGCGCAACTATTTCTCCCATGTGAAAACGCCGCTGGGGAAAGCCATCCTCGCACTGGAACGTTTCGGACGAAGCCTGGAACCGCTCATTCCCCGCTCCATGCGTCAGCGCGCAACGCAGAAGGCGCTGGACTGGTTTTCGGAACGCCTGAACGGTGTCGATGGCCTCGGTGCGATTTTCCCGGCGATGGTCAACGCCTACGAGGCCCTGGACTACCTCGGCGTCCCTCCCGAGGACGAGCGTCGCCGTCTCGCGAAGGAGGCCCTGGAGCGCCTGTTGGTCATCGATGGGGACAGGGCCTATTGTCAACCCTGCGTATCGCCGGTCTGGGATACCGCGCTCACCTCGCTAGCCCTGCAGGAAGCCAATCGGCTGGATCCCGACGCCGAAACATCGGCGGCATTGACCCGCGGCCTGCAATGGCTGGCCAGCAAGCAGGTCACGGACGCACCGGGTGACTGGCGCGTGAACCGGCCGGGACTTGAGGGCGGCGGCTGGGCCTTCCAGTACGAAAACCCATACTATCCGGACGTCGATGACAGCGCCGTGGTGGCCCAGGCCATGTTGCAGGCCGAGGATCCGCAGTTCGACCGCACGCTCGAACTGGCCACGACCTGGATCGCCGGCATGCAGTCGAAGAACGGCGGATTCGGCGCCTTCGACGCCGACAATACCCACTATTACCTGAACCACATACCCTTCGCCGATCACGGGGCCCTGCTCGATCCGCCAACCGCGGATGTCAGCGGCCGGTGTGCGATGTTTCTGGCGAATACGCTCGAACAGCGGCCGGAAGTCCGCCCTGTCGTCGACGCCTGTATCGAATACCTGCGCCGGGAGCAGGAACCCGATGGGTCCTGGTTCGGGCGTTGGGGTACGAACTACATTTACGGCACCTGGTCGGTCCTGCTCGGCTACGAAAAGGCCGGTATTCCGAAGGACGACCCCAGCGTCCGTAAGGCCGTCGCCTGGCTAAAAAGCGTGCAGCGCGAGGACGGCGGCTGGGGCGAAGACAACTACAGCTACCACGACACCCGCCTCAGTGGGCGCTTCCATACCAGCACGGCGTTCCAGACCGGTCTCGCGCTGATCGCCCTGATGGCGGCCGGCGAGGCAGATTCGGACGAAGTTCGCGCCGGCGTGGATTTCCTGCTGCGCCAGCAGCAAGCGGACGGATTCTGGGCCGATGGCTGCTTCACGGCGCCGGGATTCCCGAAAGTTTTCTACCTGAAGTATCACGGATACGACAAGTTCTTCCCGCTTTGGGCCCTGGCCCGGTATCGGAACGAGACTCGTGGATGATGCGGAGGCCATAGGTTACGTCGTCGCGCTGCCGCCCGAGTGTCGCACGCTGACGTCCGAGCCTGCCCGTCGCGGTGACATCCTGTCACTGGACAGGAGGCACCGCGTTGCGGTGGCCGGCGCCGGCGCAGCCAATGCCACCGCCGCCGCTGAAACGCTGGTCGCTCAAGGCGCCCGCCGCCTCGTCTCCTGGGGCTGCGCAGGGGCCCTGAGCGATGAGCTGTTACCCGGAGACCTGGTCATCCCGCGGGAACTGATTTTTGCCGACGGTACTACAGCTCATCTGGCCGGTCCGTGGCATGAGCGGCTGTTGACACGACTGCAGCCGACAACCCCGATCCGCACGGAGTCGATGACGGAAAGCGTCGGTATCGTGGTTTCTTCCGCAGCGAAACGCAGTCTGCACGCGACATCCGGTGCCATCGCAACGGACATGGAGTCGGGTGCCGTAACGCGGACGGCCGAAAAATATGGCTTGCCCTGTCTAGCCATACGGTCGATCGTCGACGCGGCAGCGGTGACCCTTCCCCGCGCCGCACAGGCGGCGCTCGATAGCGACGGCGAGTTGATCGTCAACCGTCTATTGCTGCAACTGCTCTGGACCCCCACTGAGATCGCCCCGCTGCTGAGACTCGGACGCGCCTTTCGTCGCGCTATGCAGACGCTCTCTGTAGTCAGGACGCAGGCAGGCCTGGGACTCGGCCAGCCCTGACTTCGCGCCGGCCGCATTACTTTTTTTTTGTTTCCTGAGATGAGTACCAACGCCCACCGTCCTGCCGTACGCCTGATCAACTGGTGGGAAGGGCATGTTCTCCGTTATCCGCTGCTCGTCGTGCTCGCGTTTGTCGTCGGCACTGCGTGGACGCTGCGCTATGCGATGGAGAACCTGAGCGTCAATGCGAACACGGCGGAAATGCTTTCGGCCGACCTGCCGTTTCAGAAGAATCGCTTGCGCCTGGAGCGGGAATTTCCGCAAGACATCAGCACCTTTCTGATGGTCGTGGAAGCGGCCACACCAGAGCAGACCGCGTCGGCCGTGAAAGAACTCGCGACCACATTGCGCACCCGGCGCGACTTCATCAAGTCCGTTTACATCCCCGACGAAGGCGAGTTCTTCGCCCGCAACGGGTTGCTTTATCTGGACCTGCCCAAACTTGAGGCGCTCTCCAACGAACTGGCGACCGCGCAACCCTTCATCGGGCGACTGTCCGAGGACTTCAGTCTGGACGGTTTGTTCTCGATCATCGGCGATGCCCTGACGCATAAGGACCAGGACCTCGACCTCGATCTCGATCCCATCGTCGGCCGCCTCACGGACGCCTTGCGGGCCACTGAACAGAACCGCCCCTACCGGTTGTCCTGGCAGCAACTGATGATGAAGGATCAGGAAGGCCTGGGTTTGACGAAGCGACTCGTCTTCGTCACGCCGGTACTGGACTACAACCGCATGATGCCGGCCGAGCAGTCGTATCAGGCGATCACAGCGGCGATCGGGGAGGCCAAACAGACTCTAGCGACTGACATCCGGGTGCGTCTGACCGGTGAGGTAATGCTCGAATACGAGGAAATGGCGACCATCGGCATGGACATGATCGCTGCCGGCGCCGGGTCGCTGCTGCTGGTCTGTCTGACGCTTTGGATTGCCTTTCGCTCCTTCAAGCTGATGCTGGCGACGATGATTTCGCTGACCATGGGCCTGATCCTGTCGCTGGGTTTCGCGGCCGCCGCCATCGGTCAGCTGAACATGATCTCCATCGCTTTCGCCGTCCTGTTCATCGGCATGGGCGATGCCTATTCCTCTCACTTCTGCCTGCGCTACCGCGAGCTGATGTTGCGTGGCCTGCCGGTCTCGGCAGCCCTGCGGAACACTTTTCTGTCGACCGGAGGCTCCCTGGTGCTCTGCACGATGACGGCCGCAATCGGTCTCTACGCCTTCATACCGACCAGCTATGTGGGCGTTGCGGAACTCGGCATGATCTCGGGCACCAGCATGTTCATCGCGCTCGGGACAACGTTCACCGTCCTCCCGGCGCTGATCAAGCTGATGCCGCCAAAGCCCGGTATCCGCGCTGCAGGGCACACGGAACGAGCCGGTTTCATGCTGGCCGACTGGCCGATCCAGAACGCGGCGTCGATACGCTGGATCACGATCGTCCTGACCGTGATCGCGCTGGTGTTGCTGACGCGGGTCCGGGTCGACTTCAACCCGATCAACCTCAGGGATCCGAACTCGGAATCGGTCCAGACTTTCCAGTACCTATTGAAGTCAAAGGACACCTCGCCGATGACCCTGGCAGCCTTCGCCACGAGCGAAGCCGAGGTCCGCGACAAGACCGCGCGTTTCGAGGCGCTTCCGAGCGTCGACCATGTGTTTTCCGTCCTCAGCCTGATACCCGACTCACAGGACGAGAAGCTTGCCATCATCGAGGAATTGTCGCTGCTGCTCGGTCCACAGTTGCAGCACTTCCCCGACACGCCACGCAGCGCGCCTGCCCGACTTGACTCGCTGGAAACCTTTCGCGCCTTGATCCAACGTCAGCACGCTGCGCTCGCAACCCCATCGCTCGGCGCCCTGGATACTGCGTTGGCCGCTTTCCTGACGGCACTGCAGCCACTCGACGCACCGGCGCGCGAGGCCTTGCTGCAGCGGCTGCAGACGGCCGTGCTCGGCGACCTCCCTTTGACCCTACACAATCTGCAAACCAGCCTGCTCGCGGAGCCGATCAAGCAGGCGACACTACCGGCCGACCTGCGGGAGCGCTGGGTCAGCAAGGATGGACTCTATCGGCTGCAGATCTATCCGCGGCAGGACCTGTCCGATCTGGAAAACCTGCGCACATTCATCCGTGAGGCGCAGGCCCTGGACCCGGACGTCACCGACCTGCCGGTAACCTACCTGGAGTCCATGGAGGCCGTGCTGCAGGCGTTCACTGAAGCATTCACGGCCGCCTTCGGCGCGATCACCCTGTTGCTCCTGATCATGTTGCGCAGCCTGCGCGATACGGTGCTGGTCCTGCTCCCGCTGCTGCTCGCATCGCTGTTCACGGCGGCCATGACCGTGGTCCTTGGCATCCCTTTCAATTTCGCCAACATCATCGTGCTGCCCCTGCTCTTCGGTCTGGGCGTCGACAACGGCATTCACATGGCGCATCGGCTGCACTATTTGCGCCAAGGCGAACGGAACCTATTGAGTACCAGTGAAGCCAAAGGGGTGTTCTTTGGCGCGCTGACCACCGTATTCAGTTTTGTGAGTCTGGCTTTCACCCATCACCGGGGCACTGCCAGCATCGGCATGCTACTGGCGATCGGCTTGTTGCTGTCGCTGGTCTGTTCCCTGATCGTACTTCCGGCCTTCAGCACTTGGACGCTCAAACCGGCGCGGCGAAGAGCCTGAACCCGCCCATCAACCCTGCCCTGACGAGGTTTCGATGTCTTCGCTAATTGCCGACTGTCTGGCACAGCGCCACGGCGACAACTTTCAACTGCACGAGAAATTCCTGAACACTCAGATGGTGCGCGTGCTGCGCACCATCGGTTACGACCGGGTCTATACCCGGGCCAGCGGCCCTTATCTGTACGATGCCGAGGGCACGGAGTATCTGGACCTGCTCAGCGGCTTCGGCGTGTTCGCGCTCGGCCGCAACCATCCCACGGTCGTCGCCGCGCTGACCGAGGTGCTGCAAAGCCAGTTGCCCGACATGGTGCAGATGGACGTGTCACTGCTGAGCGGACTATTGGCCGAGCGAATTCTGGCGCTATGCCCGCCGAAGTTGGAAAAGATGTTCTTTTGCAACTCCGGGGCTGAAGCAACCGAAGCGGCCATCAAGTTCGCCCGTTACACCACCCGGCGCGAGAAGATTCTCTATTGCGAACATGGTTTCCACGGCTTGACGCTGGGCGCACTGTCGCTGAACGGCGAGGCCGTGTTCCGTGAGGGCTTCGGCCCACTGCTGCCGCAGTGCGATGCCGTGCCCTTCAATGATCTGCCGGCCCTGGAAGCGGCCCTCAGCCGGAAGGATGTCGCTGCTTTCATCGTGGAGCCCATTCAGGGCAAGGGCGTCAACATTCCTTCCGACGACTATCTGCCCGAAGCCGCGCGTCTGTGCCGCCGCTACGGCGCCCTCTTCGTTGCAGACGAGATACAGACCGGCATCGCCCGGACCGGGAAGTTCTGGGCGATTGAACACTGGGGCGTCGAGCCTGACATGATCCTGATGGCCAAGGCCTTGTCCGGCGGCTTCATCCCCGTCGGTGGTGTCGCGATGACAGCGCCGATCATGGATGCGGTGTTCAACCGTATGGACCGAGCCGTGGTTCATGGCTCGACCTTTTCGAAGAACAATATGGCGATGGCCGCCGGTCTCGCCACCCTGCAGGTCATCGAAGACGAGCGCCTCGTCGAGAACGCCGCGAGGATCGGACAGGAGTTGCTGAGCGGCATGGTGCTGCTGCAAGAACGTTACGAACTGCTGCGGACCGTCCGCGGCAAGGGGCTGATGGTCGCGCTCGAGTTCGGCTCACCCAAGAGTTTCTCGCTGAAAGCCGCCTGGAATCTCCTTGAGACCGCCAACAAGGGGCTGTTCAGCCAGATGATCACGATCCCTCTGTTCAAGAATCATCGCATCCTCAGCCAAGTTGCCGGCCATGGCATGAATACGGTCAAGTTTTTGCCTCCATTGGTCATCAACGACCGGGACAAGGACTGGATCCTCGGCGCCTTGGACCAAGTGATCGCCGACTGCCACAAGGTGCCAGGCGCCATCTGGGACCTCGGCAAAACCCTCACCGGCCATGCATTGAAAGCCAAGGCAGGCTGAACGCTCCGACTCTCAACTTCGAAGGACGATCTCATGACGCCAAGACTGCGCGCGATCGCGCCGCTGCTGCTGAGCAGCGCACTTGCACTCGTCGCCCCCGGACAGGCCCAGGCCCATGCGGTGGTGACCGAGTCCTCGCTGCAAACCCAACCGGTCAAGCCGGGACACGCGACTACGGTGCAGCTTCAGTTCAACGCCGGCGTCGAATTGTCGCTGTCGCGCATCTTCCTGGTCAGCAAGGGCGACGCGTATCAACCGATCACGGCGCGAACCGGCAAGAAGCCGGGGCAGATCCTGGTCCCGCTGCCCGCCTTGAGCGAAGGGGAATATGCCATCAAGTACAAGATCTTCGCGGCCGACGGGCATTTGACCGAAAGTGTGATTCGCTTTTTCGTCAAGGACGAGAACAACCAACGGTAAGTCATCATGTACATGCAAGGCCTCGCCAACTTTCTGGATGACTTCCTCGGAGGACTGATGCTGATCAGCTATGCGCTGGTCATCGGCAGCCTCCTGTGGAGCATCTGGATCCTCCGCATCTGGTCACCGTCGGAGCGCGCCTCGACCGCAATCATTGAACGCGGGATCGCACTGCTGCGCTTCGGAGCCATTGCGCTGGCTGCCACCCAGGGCACCAAGCTCGTCATCAAGGCCCTCGTGCTGGCCGCGACGCTCGGCGAACTGCCAGTGTCTGCCTACGCCGGTACGGTTCAGTTCCAGGCTGGTCTGGTGCGGCTCGTGCTGGCCCTGGGTATCGTCTGGCTCACCGGACGCATGCGCGCTGCACCCGTTCATCGGCCCTACTGGAATACGCTGCTGGCCCTGGCCATCCCGCTGGTGATCAGTGGCGCCTGGCTGGTCCACGCCGTCGGGCGTTTCGAACTCCGCAGCCCCCTGATGGCCATGACGGTGGTTCACCAGCTGGCGGGGGCCGTCTGGGTCGGCGGCATCGCCCAATTGCTGTCCTTGTGGCGCCTGGGCGCTGTCGACCGCGAGGCCCGAATGCTATGGCCTACGGCAATCTCCCGGTTTGGCTGGCTGGGCGGTCTGTCGGTCCTTCTGTTGCTGGTCACTGGCCTGCCGCTGGCCTGGACTTACATCGGTTCGTGGGATGGCCTGTTCGGCACCGGCTACGGCAGTCTGGTCGTGACGAAATCACTGCTGCTGGTCATCGCGTTGTACTTTGCTTACCGCAATCACAGCGCCGGACGCTCCTGGCGTCAGGGAGCGACCGGCGGCGCGATCGTATCGAAGGTTCCCTACTACATCGAAGCTGAAACCTTCATCCTCGTCGGCATACTGTTCATCGCTGCCACGCTGTCCTCCCAACCGCCCTCCGTAGACATTCCGGATCTGGCGGTTCCCGTGGCGGACGTGATCGAGATGTTCACGCCTCATGAGCCGCGTCTGACGTCGCCGAGCCACGAAGAGTTGTTGGCTGGGGAAGCCGGCCGCGTCGCGGTCGTCGGCAAGGTACCCTCCCCCGCGGCCACCCTCTGGTCGGATTACAACCACAATATCTCCGGCATCTTCCTGACCGGGATGGGTCTGGTGGCGATGCTCTATTACCTGTTCGGCTTCGGTTGGGCGCGCTATTGGCCGCTGGGTTTCATCGGCCTCAGCGTCTTCCTGTTCTTCCGCAGCGATGCCGAAACCTGGCCGCTCGGACCCATTGGCTTCTGGGAAAGTACCTTCGGGAATGGCGAGGTGTTCCAACACCGCATCGCAACCCTGCTGGCGTTCTGTCTCGGGGTCATGGAACTGCGCGCCCGCACGAAGCCGGACGCCCGCAAGCTCACGTTCATGTTTCCGGTCCTGTGCGCTTTCGGCGGCGTGTTGCTGTTGACGCATGCCCATGCCGAATTCGAACTCAGGAGCGAATATCTGATTCAGTCGACCCATACAGCGATGGGTCTGCTGGCGGTGATCATGGCCAGCGGACGCTGGCTGGAATTGCGGCTCGCCACACCCGAGGGTTACACCGAGAGCCGTGTGGCGGGATTCGTGGCGATCCTGGCGATGTTCGTTATCGGAAACTTCCTGCTGTTCTACCGCGAACCACTCTACTGATCAGGAATCAAGCCGGGGGGCGGCCGCGCCAGGGCTGCCCGCTCACTTGTTGTTCTTCGCGTAGTCGGTGATTTTCTGCTGCAGTTTTTCCAGCAGTTTTTCGAAACCCTCGCGGTCGATAACGCTCGTGTACTGTGCCTTCTTCAGAGCCAAATCGCTGATCCCGTCAACGATGATATTGATGATGACCCATCGACCGTTGAAGTGATTGACGATGTACTCGAACTTGATCGGCTTGTCGTTCGGCACAACCATCACATAGCGCACCGTGATCCGGTCCGCTTTGATTTCGTCCGAAGACTCATACTGAAATTTCTCGCCCGCATAGGCATTGAACTGCGCCGCGTAGGTCGCCACGCTAAGGTCGGTCAGCTTGGCCATGAACGCCAGCTTTTGCGACTGATCAAGCTTCTTCCAGTGGCTACCCAGCGCGATCTGCGCAACCGCCTCGAACTGGAAGACGTCCCGCACGACCGGATCGAGCCGCTTCAGCCGCCCTTGATAGCCCAAGCGGTCGGCGTTTTTCATCACGTCCAGGAGGGCTGTATTCAGCTTGTCGACCGTTTGGCGCGCCGCTGTCACTCCTGGGCTGTCAGCCGAGACCAGCTGGCAGTAGGCCGCGAGCAGCAGGGCGAACACGATGCGCAGGTACATAGGGTTTCTCATTTTTCGCGAAAATTGTGCCAAATATACCACACTCATACCTGCGCTATGGGCGCCATGCCGGTTCCGTCTCCCGCGCCCGCGCGAAGCATTCATCGGACGAGGCCCTGTCGTACCACGCTGTCGGTATCCGACGTCGGCGACTCATCCCGCCACCCAGCCAGTCTCGCGCGCAAGCGCAGCAGCGCCTGCCCCTGCAACTGCGAGACACGCGACTCGGAAACGCCCAGCGCGATCCCGATCTCCCGCAGGGTCCGCTCCTCTTCGTAATACAGAACGATGATCAGGCGCTCCCGATCGGGAAGCCCCGCGATTGCCGCCTCAAGGGCCGCAGCAAAGCCCGTTCGGGCCAGACTGTCGATGGGCTGGGCGCCTTCATCGGCCCAAGCCTCGATCACGTTGTCGCCGACTGCGTCCACGAGTTGCTCGATACTGAGGACCCGGCAGGCCAAAGCATCCTGGAGAACGGCATGATATTCGGCGAGCGGCAAGCCGAGTTCGGCTGCCACCTCACAGTCACGCGCATCGCGACCGGTTCGCGCCTCCACTGCGTGAATCGCTTCGGCAACCGATCGCGCCTTGCGATGTACCGACCTCGGTGTCCAGTCATACCGGCGCAGCTCGTCCAGCATCGCGCCCCGGATGCGGATCCCCGCGTAAGTCTCGAAGCTTGCGCCGTGGCCTGCCTGGTAGCTCTGCCGCGCTTCCAGCAGGCCGACCATCCCCGCCTGCATCAAGTCATCCAACTGGACGGAGGACGGCAGGCGACTCAGGAGGTGCAACGCAATCCGCCGGACCAGGTCGCTGCCCCTGATCGAAGATTCATCTAACGAGGAGCATGCTTTCGAGTTACCGTTATCGTCGCTCATTGCCACTTCCACGACCCTGTGCCGCTATCGCTTCGCGCAGTCCACTCGCGCATCAGCGCTCGGCACGCACGACGACACGAACGCTGCGGATTGTACATTTTCGGAGGTACCGGCAGAATGAGTTCCTGCCTACCGAGATATCCCCGTATTCCTTTTGGCAATAGTGATACAGCAGACCCTCGGCGCTCTCTCGCTTCCCGCCGACCCTCTTCGGCTTGGGCCGCGCACGTGAAGCCCTCGCCTGAGCGATTCTGCCGGAGCGGGGCTCAAGGCGCCGCCCGCGAATTCGGTCAACGAGGAACCGAGTAGCCATGTGCGGCATCGCGGGTATCGTTTGGCGCGGTCGCGCGGCCGAGCCAACTGACCTTAATCGGTCGGCGGCACTGCTGCGCCACCGTGGTCCGGATGGTGAGGGCTATTTCACGCGCGGACCCTTCGCTATGGTCCACACGCGACTGTCGATCATCGATCTCGCTGGCGGCGCCCAACCCTTGCTCTCCGACGACGGTCGACTGGCCGTCGTGGCGAACGGCGAAATCTACAACCACCTGGAACTACGCAGGGAATTGGAGACCCAAGGCCGCGTCTTTGCGACCCATTCCGACTGCGAAGCCATTCTTCACGCTTACGCCCGGGACCACTTCAGCTTCGTCGAGCGGCTGAACGGCATGTTCGCCTTCGCGCTTTACGACGATGCACGCCAGCGACTCGTGCTGGCTCGAGATCGCCTCGGCATCAAGCCACTTTTCTACGCCTGCCTGCCGGATCGTTTCGTCTTCGCCTCCGAGCTGAAGGCACTCCTGCCCCTGCTGCCCTGGGTGCCCGGTATCCATGCTCCCGCGCTGTCGCAATTCCTGCACAACCAGTTCAACACCGGTCGCGAGACCATCCTGTCGGGCATCCATCGCGTCGGGCCTGGCGAGATCATCGAGATCGACGGTGACCTTCAGCTCCATACCCGCCGCTACTGGACCCCACTCGACATCGTGCCCCGCGATGTGGACCCAGAGACCGCGGAAGGCGAATTCGATGCGCTGTTCGGACAGGTCATGCGCGAGCACATCCGGTCCGATGTACCCTTCGGACTGTTCCTCTCCGGGGGCAATGACTCCGCGATCCTCTTGGCCGCGCTGACCCAGCTCCAATCACAGCCGGTCCGAACCTTCTCGATCGGCTATACGGACGCCGCGATGGGCGATGAACTGGACGCCGCCGAACGGATGGCAGCCCTGTTCGGCAGCCGTCACACGTCATTTCGGCTCGACCGCTCGGCTGTGTTCCGCCGGATTCCGCACACAGTGTGGGCAGCGGATGAGTTGATGCGAGACTACGCCTGCCTGCCCACGTCAGCACTGTCGGAAGCGGCTGGACATGAGCTGAAGGTGGTCTTTTCCGGTGAGGGTGGGGACGAGGCGTTCGGTGGCTACGGCCGCTACCGGCAGCATCCTCTCGTGTTCATGCTCAAGAATCTCATGGCTCCCGGGTCGGGTGGCTTCCGCACCCGCAGTCATTGGAAGGGTCGCTGGTCGCGGCGCCTGCTGGGACCCGCTCTGCGACAACAGCGCCGCGCCGCCCGTGGCCCCTTTGTCGCCGCCTGGAGGGCGACGCCGCCGGCCTGGACGCATCTGCAGCGCTGTCAGTACACCGACCTGGTCACGGCACTGCCCGACAATCTTCTCGTAAAGGCCGACCGAATGATGATGGGCTTCGCGCTGGAAGGCCGCGTGCCTTTTCTGGATCACCGTCTGGTTGAATTTGGCCTCTCCTTGCCCGATGCACTCAAGGCGGACGGGCGGCAGACCAAGATCCTGTTGCGGCGCTGGGCAGCACGTCACATTCCGGCCGATCATCTCTACCAGCGCAAGCGTGGCTTTCACGTGCCGGTGGACGAATGGCTGAGCGGCAGCTTCCTCGATCGCATGGAACAGAAGCTGACGGGCAACATGGCAGTGGCGGAGTGGTTCAACAGCGCCCGGCTGCCGGAGCTTTTCCACCGGCAGCGTACCCGCCGCGGCGCGAGCCGCGAGATTTTTTCCCTGCTGCAGTTCGCGATCTGGCACTACCTGTTCGTCGAGCAGCCGGGCTTGCGCCCCACAGCGGATGAGGATCCGCTGGACTGGCTTGGGTAACGCACTTCCTCTGGCGCAGCGCGATCCCATCGTCGCAGGACTTCCGCCGCGGCATACCCC
The DNA here is from genome assembly GCF_006175985.1 of Methylotetracoccus oryzae. Taxonomy (GTDB): domain Bacteria; phylum Pseudomonadota; class Gammaproteobacteria; order Methylococcales; family Methylococcaceae; genus Methylotetracoccus; species Methylotetracoccus oryzae. The sequence continues at coordinate 71,450 of NZ_SRSH01000014.1, forward strand.
CACCAACGGACCGAACGATGAAGCCTGATATTGGATCGATCGTCGACCTGCTACATCGCTGTGCTTACGCCTCCCTGGCGACGAATGCCCGTGATCTGTCGGGCTATCCATTTCTCAGCGTATTGCCAGTCGTACTCGACGAGCGACACTGTCCCATCTTGCTGATCAGCGATCTCGCCGAACACACGCGGAATTTGCGGTCAGACGCACGGGCATCGCTGCTATTATTCGACCCGGGCACCAATGACCTTCAGGCCGGTGCCCGACTGACACTGATAGGCGAAATCCGACCCTTTGCCGCCGGACCCGCATTAATCGAACGCTACCTGCGTTACCAGCCCAAGGCAGAACGCCTGCTGTGCCTGGGCGACTTCCATTTTTTCCGGATGCACCTGCAACGGCTTCGGTTCATCGGCGGCTTCGGCCACATGGGCTGGCTGGACGGCGATGCGCTCGAGTTGCTGGAACCGGTCTCGCTAACCGCTGAGGGGGCGCTACTGGCCGAGTTGTCGGCTCGCGTCAGGCCGGGGCCGAAGTTGCTCGGCGTCGACCGCTGGGGATTCGACCTTGACGTGCGCGGCGCCCGCCGCCGCATCAGTCTGGCATCCTCGCCGGTTGCGGACGACGGTCTGGCCGATGCCATCATGGCCGCGCTGGAGACTGAAGAAGAAAGCGCGCCACCGGACGGAGGGGCCAGGGAGCCGCAATGACGGTTTGGCACAGGGGCGTACCGGAAGTCCCGACCGCAGCAGTGCGCTGTGTACAATACGGATCGTCCGATGAACGTCACTCGGCGGGGTTCTGCCCGGCAAGGAGACAGCAATGGCCAACAAGAGCGTCGGTCTGTCCGATCCCCTCTACCAATACTTGCTGACAAACTCGGTCCGCGAATCGCCCCTGCTGGCCGAACTGCGTGAAGAGACATCCGCTCTCCCCGGCGCCGGGATGCAGATCACCCCGGAACAGGGGCAGTTCATGGCCCTCCTCGTCAGGCTGACCGGCGCGCGCCGCATCGTCGAAATCGGCGTATTCACGGGATACAGCGCCCTGGCAATGGCGCTGGCCCTGCCTGAAGACGGGCAGCTTGTCGCCTGTGACATCGACCCGGACTGGACTGCCATCGCACAGCGTTATTGGACTCGGGCCGGCGTCGCGAACCGCATCGAGCTGCGGCTCGGCCCCGCGCTTCAGACCCTGGACGCCCTGTTGGCGAGCGGAGAGGCCGGACACTTCGACCTCGCCTTCATCGACGCCGACAAGACCGCCTACGATGGGTACTACGAACACTGCCTGGAATTGCTACGCCCGGGAGGACTGATCCTGATTGACAACGTCCTCTGGGGCGGACGCGTGGCTGACGCCACGCACAGCGACCCGGACACCATCGCGATTCGCGCTCTGAACGCCAAGATCCGCGACGATCAACGCGTTTCCTGCAGTCTGGTCCCGATTGCCGATGGCCTGATGCTGGCACTGAAACACGCATGAGCGATCTTGGCGGGACGCCGTCCCGACGCCGCCGCGTGCTGTGGTGCCTGGGGCTCGCGCTGGCCTATGTTACGTTCGGGCGGTTGAGCTACGCGCTGAGCGCCCTGGCGGGCGTCGGCGCAGCGGCGTTGTGGCTGCCCTGCGGCCTCAGCGTTGCTGCCATCCTGCTGCTCGGTCGGTGGGTCTGGCCAGGCGTTTTCCTCGGCGCCTGGATCCTCAACGGGCCCGTCATGGACGGGCCGTCCGCGCTCGCACTACCGTTTGCGTTCGGCAACACCCTGGAAGCCGTGGCGGCAGGACACCTGTTCCGGCGCTACGCCAGTTCCGAGGATATTTTCGAGTCGGCCGAGAACTTCGCCGTCCTCGTTTTCAGCATCCTGTTCGGCAACAGTCTCAGCGTATTTTTCGGGGTCGGGGCGCTCGTGCTGCAGAACGCGACGGAGCCACCCTTGTTGGTACCGCTGCTGACCTGGTGGATGGGGAACCTCAGCGGTGCAATGTTGGTGATTCCGCTGATCTATGCCTGGCGTAATCCGGACTTCACCGATCGCAGTCTGGCCCATCTGTCCGGCTATGCGATTCTGCTCTTTGCGACCGCCCTGTTGGAGGTCATGATCTTCGAGCAGCGTCTGCCGGCCATCTTCGTGCTGCTACCCTTCCTGTTGTGGTCGGCACTGCAATATGGCGCAGCAGGGACCACGTTTTTCGGCACCCTGGTCGTCGCCATTGCCATGTGGGAAACCACTCACGGAAAGGGCCAGTTCGCGGTGGCTTCACCCGCCGTGTCGATGATCGTGACGCAGCTTTTTTCTGCGGTCTTTCTGATCACCGCTTTTGTGGTGATGTCCCAAAATCGCGCCGGGCGAAGACTGCTGGCGGAACTCCAGCGAAATGCCGCATTGCTCGAGCAGAAGGTGTCGGAGCGCACTGACCAGCTAGCCCGGAAGGAAGCTCACCTGGCACGCGCGCAAGCCATTGCACACGTCGGCAGCTGGGAATGGGCACATGGTGAAGACACCTGGTACTGGTCGGATGAAACCAAGAGAATCCTGGGTTTTCCGCTTGTAGCCGACCCCCGTTACGTCGACTTCTTTGCTCGGGTCCACCCCGACGACCGCAATGTGCTGCGCGCCGCTCGGGTCGCCTTGACCGAGCCAGGTGGGCGCATCGACATCCAATATAGGGTATTGCGTCCGGACGGGCAGATCCGTCACCTCCATGAGCGTGGCGAGCGAACGCGCGCCGGGGATGGGCGGCCCGGCTCCGCGAGCGGCACCCTGATGGACATCACGACACAAAAACGCAGTGAACTGGAATTGACACGCCTCGCCTTCGTCGCCCGGGAGACACGCAGCGCAGTCTTGATCACCGATCGCGATGGGGTCATCGAGTGGGTCAATCCCGCTTTCACGCGACTCACCCAGTACACCGCAGCCGAGGTCGTCGGCAGGAAGCCGGGTTTGTTGCTGCGGGGTACCGCAACATCACCCCGGACGGTCCGGTTCCTTTTGCGGGAAGTCGCTCGCCGTCGTAAGAGCCACATCAGCGATCCGATCAAGGTGGAAATCCTGATCTGCAACCGGGAGGGCCGGGAGTACTGGGTGGAACTGGAAGTCATCGGTTCGTACGGTCCGGGTGGCCTGGAGCGGTTTTTCAGCATTCAGCACGACATCACCGCCCGCAAGGAGTACGAGGCCCGATTACGCAGCCTGTCGGATCGGCTAAAGGCCACGGTCGACGCCGCCATGGACTGCATCATCGTGGTGGACCATGAAGGGCGTATCCTGGAATTCAACCCCGCCGCCGAAACCTGCTTCGGTCATCGCCGCGACGACGTCATCGGTGAACCAGTGACCGATCTGATCATCCCGCCGGGCTATCGCGCAGCGGATGGCCAGGGTCTGGGACACTACCTGAGCACCGGGATCGCCAACCTGCTCCGCCAACGGAATGAGGTGACCGGCATGCGTGCGGATGGCTCGGCATTCCCGGCCGAGTTGTCGATCGATGTCGCCACGAGTGAAGCCGGAAAAATCTTCGTCGGCTTCCTGCGCGACATCACCGAGCGCAAACAGACCGAACTGGCGCTCCAGGTAGCCAAGGAACGCGCGGAAAGCGCGAACCGTGCGAAGAGCGAGTTCCTCGCGAACATGAGCCACGAAATCCGGACGCCACTGAACGGCGTGCTGGCCGCCGCCGAATTGTTGCTGTCCGGAGGACTGTCCGCAGAACACCGCGAATATGCAGAGATCATTCATCATAGCGGCGAGAGTTTGCTCACGATCCTGAACGACATCCTGGACTTCTCGAAAATCGAAGCCGGCAAACTCGAACTCGAACGTATCGACTTCGATCTGCACGACAGCCTCGATGCACTCATTCGGCTCGCGGGCCTGAAGGCACAGGAGAAAAGCCTGGAGCTGATCTGTGATTTTGCAGCAGACCTGCCCACACGGCTCCGGGGTGACCCGCTCCGCTTGCGCCAGATTTTGATGAACCTGCTGTCCAATGCCATCAAGTTCACGGAAAAAGGCGAGATCACACTGCGTGTTCGGGTCGACAGCGAAGACGAACAGTTTACGACGCTCTTTTTTTCCGTCAGCGACACCGGTATCGGCATTGCTCCGGACCGGCAGGCCGGACTCTTCAAGCCCTTCATGCAAGTCGACGGCGCGATCACCCGAAAGTACGGGGGCACCGGCCTTGGCCTCGCGATCGCCAGAACACTCGTAAACCTGATGCAAGGGGAGATCGGCAGCGCGAGCGCGCTGGGCGCCGGCTCGCGATTCTGGTTTACGGCAGTCTTCGAGAAGCAGGATGCGGGAGCCACGCAGCCCTGCGGTCCGACCCAGTTGCCAGCTGCCCCAAGCGTGCTCCTCGTCGGCAGCAACAACAGCCAGATCGCCATCCTGGCTGAATGGCTGACCTCATGGGGTTGTGCTTGCCACACCGCGAGCAGTCGCCACGGCGCCTTGCTCAGGCTCGAGGAGGCCCGACGAGCGCAGCAGTCCTACCGGTTCGCAATCGTGGACCTCGGTGCGGCGGATCTCGACGAGCTGGTGCGCTATGTCGATGCGGGCGAACGGCTCCCGCTCCTGGAAAGCACCAAGTGGATTGCGCTGACGAGTTACGGCGGCAAGGCGCAACTGACGGCCCTGCGCAGCGCCGGCATCGAAGCCTGTTTGACCAAGCCGATCACGCCGTCGCGCCTGTTCGACTGCCTCGCGGCCTTTCTGTCCGGCTCGCCGCAGCATCAGGACGCGGCGCCCCGACACCTTGGCACAACCAGGCACGCCCAGCTCACGACGTCACGGAGGGTACTCCTCGCGGAGGACAACGCCATTAACCGCCGCGTAACCCTCGCCATACTGACCAAGCTCGGCTACGCCGCTGATGCGGTGGAAAACGGACGGGAATGTCTCGACCGGCTCGCACAGCAGGATTACGACCTGGTGCTGATGGACTGTCAGATGCCCGAGGTCGATGGCTATTCCGCCACCCGACGGATTCGTGACCCAGGGTCCGGAATCAGGAATCACGATATCCCGATCATCGCGCTGACGGCTCACGCGATGCGCGGCGACCGCGAGCGCTGCATCGCCGCGGGCATGGACGACTATCTCACCAAGCCGCTCGACGTGGAAGCCTTGAGGAGCGCACTTAACCGCTGGCTCCCCGAGCACCAGTCACGACCCACACCGGTGACCGGGGACGATGAGCCGGCGCGCAACATTGCTGACATCCGGGTGTTCGATGCCGCGGCCCTCCATCGCAGGGTGTTGCATGACGAGGATCTGTATCGGGAGGTAATCCATAGTTTTTGCGAAGACCTTCCCACGCGTATCCAGCAACTGTGGACCGCGCTGGACGCCGGCGACCTGCCCGCAGTGCGGCGCCACGCACACACGATCAAGGGCACCGCAGCCAATGTCGCAGCGGATGCACTCAGCGCTCTTGCGCTCAGGATCGAGCAGGCCGCAGACACAGGCTCTGATGAATTACTGCGGCTGACGGAGCGCCTGAAGCCTGAGTTCGAACGACTACGAGCGGCCGTCGCACTGCCAGATACCGCGACGCCGACCACGGGAGTGGACCGCTCCTAGTCCAAGTCCATAGTCCGGATTATCGACCCATCGCTCCGCTCTCTCAGGCGCCGAAGCGCGCCGCCCTGAAGGACGGTCGTTGTCGCCGTCGGACTTCCAGTTTAAGGGGAATCATGGAAAGATGGCGCGGAAAAACTGACGGGCCCACGCTGTTCGTCGTCAACGCATTGTGTGATGCGCGCTTTCTCTGCCACAGCACCGTCGCACCGGACCGATAAAGGACCATGTACACAAGCACCCATTGGCTAATAGCCTTCCTTTACCACCGCTTCATGATCGCGCCGCTCCTGGTTTTCGCCACACTGTCCACCGCCATCGCAGCGGAGCTTCAGTTAGGCCCGGCCGAGCCTTTCAGCTACCAGGGACTCGTTGACCACGCCAACCAACTGGCAGCCAAGCCCTATCAAAGTCCGATGCGGCCGTCGCCCGAGATCGTCGAGCGGATTGACTACGAGGAGTGGGGCAAGATTCGTTTTGATACCGACTATGCGCTCGGTAAAAAGGATCCGGGCATCTATCCCTTGACCTTTTTCCACTTGGGTATGTTCTTTCAAAAGGCCGTGCAAATGCATCTGGTCGGCGACGGCAAAGCGCGCCGGGTACAGTACACGAGCCGCTACTTTTCGATGCCCAAAGACAGTCCCGCGCGCAAACTCGCCGACAATTCCGGGTTCGCGGGCTTCCGATTGCAGGAATCGCGCAGCCGTCCTGACTGGCGAACCCAGGATTGGATCGCCTTCCTCGGTGCCTCCTATTTCCGGGCCATCGGCGCCCTGAATCAGTATGGTCTCTCTGCTCGTGGCGTAGCTGTCGACAGTGCCGAGCCGACACCCGAAGAATTTCCCGACTTCACGGACTTCTATATCGAAAACACCGCCAACGAGTCTGGCCCGGTCTTCGTTTACGCACTGCTTGACGGACCCAGCCTGACGGGCGCCTACCGCTTCGCGCTATCGCGCAGACAGGGAGTGGTGATTGAGGTCGATGCCTCGCTATTTGTCCGCAAGGACATCAAGCGCCTGGGCCTTGCACCGCTCACATCGATGTACTGGTTCAGCGAGTCGCAAAAGAATCGCCTCGAAGACTGGCGCCCCGAGGTACACGACTCGGATGGTCTCGCCATCTGGACCGGCCGCGGAGAACGCATCTGGCGCCCTTTGATAAACCCTCCGACACCCGTGACGTCCAGCTTCTCCGATGAGAATCCTAAAGGCTTTGGCTTGTTGCAGCGCGACCGAAACTTCGAGAATTACCTGGACGGCGTCAACTATGAGCGCCGTCCCAGCGTTTGGGTCGAGCCGCTGGAGGACTGGGGACCCGGTTCAGTCCAACTCGTGGAATTGCCAACCGACGACGAGATTCACGATAACATCACTGCATACTGGCGGCCCGCCGCGCCCATAACGGCCGGCAATGCCTACCGGCTCCGCTACCGCCTTCACTGGCTGGCTGACGAGCCTTACCCCGCCGCTGTTGCTCGCTGCGTCGCGACCCGGGTCGGGCGAGGAGGCCAACCCGGAAAACCCAGGCCGAAAGGTGTATACAAATTCGCCGTGGAATTCGCCGGCGCGGCACTGGACCCCTTGTGGGGCGACAGCGTGAAGGCTTCACCCGTCATCAACACCTCACAGGGAACCATTACCAACGCGTTCATCGAACCCATACCCGGCACAAAGCGCTGGCGGGCCATCTTTGACCTGACACCGGCCACGCCTGACGTAACCGAGCTACGCCTCTTCATCCAGGGGAACGGCGCGGCTCTCACCGAAACCTGGTTATATCAGTTCCGGCAGCGCGATTGACACAACTCAGAGGTCTGGCGTCTGACCTGCGTCACCTGTTGCGCTTTCTGATCGCGAGGTCAACCGGAAGTCCACCGGCTGGCGGTCGGCTCCTTCGCCGTCCATCACGTCAGAGTCCGAAGGCGGAGCGGACGGGATCACCCACCGAGCCCCTGCCCCTTCTTTTTCCTGTTCCTGCGGGTCGCACGCTTTTCCGCTGCATCCAGGGATTTTCTCAAAACTCGCCAAGCGGCCTTGACTTCCTCCCTCAACAGCGAAACGGCTGCAGGTTCGGCCTCTGCCAGCCAACGACCCGCCAGAGCCATCTGCTCCGCCAGCGTCACAGCGGCGTACTCTCCTCTGAGCGCTGCCTTGGCTTTATTCCGTTTGATCCAGCCTTGAATTTCTGCGAGTTCGTCCGCCGTACACTTGGCCCGCAGCGCCTCGTTCAAGCGCAGCGTATCGGCCCTTAACACGCCAGCGCGCTCAAGTTTTGCCTCACCCGTTTCCGCATCCGTTACCGAACGAAGAACTTCAACCCTATTTCCCCGCAAAGTGAATTCCACCAGCGCCTCCCAATTGAATTTGCAACTATTTACTCCCATAAACGGAATTTGCGACGCCCGATCTTCTCGCGTCAATGGCGGCCCGGCCACTCCCGGTATCCACCCCATTGGCCCGTGGCAACAAGCCGGGCGGCCGGCAAGTCACCGAAACGCCAAGCATAACGCTCGTGGCAGCTCACGCCGCGTAAGATGCACAATCATCCTCGCTGTACCGATTGCGCACTCACAAGCCCTTGGAAAAGCAGTGCCTGTGACGGGTCTCGCCCGACACGGTTCGGTCCCGATACGGTCTGTGGCGGACATCGCACTCAAAGAGTTCAATGCGCTCCGCGGAAGTGGCGCTGTGCGGCCGCTCCGACCCCCTTGTTTGGCGCTGCGCAGCTGAAGTTCTCAAAATTCGTCAAGCGATCCAACCCGCCGTCCTCAAAAATCGGGCCCGGAAGATCAAACGCCCAGAAAATCACCCCAATCCTCTTCTCGCTGAGGTAGTCGAGCAGGTTCGAAACGATTTTAGGTGTGTCCGGTTTGCAGTTTCCGCGGCTCGAATGCGCGTTGAAGGCCGTCACAATCACCGGGTGGCTATCCGCGAACCGCCCCCAATCCCTATCCCAGTCAGCACGAGTACGGGTCTCCTTGTTGATGAAGGGATGCACCCCGTAGACCAGTTTATTCATCGGATCCTTAAGGCTCGGCGCGTTGCTCAGATAATGTCCAATCCGTAAACCCTCGACAATAAGAACATTCTTCGCGCCAACCCGACGAACCAGATCGATGAGCGACTGATGCCCATCCTTCCAGATCTGCCAATTCCGAGCCGTTTGTTCCTTTAGGCCAGGCTCATTGAACAACTCGTACATGACTCCAAGGTCATTGGCGAACACCGGTGCCAGCCGCTCCCAGGCACGCCGCGTCATGTCCGATGGCATATTGGATTGCCCTTTCAGCCCAGTGGTCTCCTCCCACTGCATAGACACGATCACCGTCAATCCCTTCGCCCGTGCCAAGGCAACCCCCTTCTTGTACTCCTCCAGATAGCCTGGCGAATAGATCGGTGACTTGGGGTCCAGTGCAGCCTGGCTGGCATGAATGCGGACGACATCTGCGCCAAATCCCTTCACCTTATCGAGCAGTTGAGTGCCATAGCGCGCCCGAGCCTTAGCGAATGAGTCCTTTGCGTGTTCTTTCGAGGCCACAAAAGCCACCAGGACGAATCCCTTCGGAACCCAGGGTTTGCCGTCGCGGAGAATATTCCGTCCGGCTATCGAGACATCTCCGTTTGTGGCAAAGACGGACATGGCCTGTAAAGAGAAAAACAAGGCCGCCAACACGACCCACAATACCCGGAACCTGTTAGCTTCTCGTCTCATCGATGTACCTTATTTTGAATTCACAAAACACATTTATGCCTCTTCAACCGTATGCCCACACGTTGGTTGACGTAAGCTCCGTATCCGACGGAGCGACGACTCCTCGATACACTCCTGATTTAGCAGCGAGAGATCGGGACGAAAAACGTCTAACCCCTGTCTTCATTCGGCACCCCATCCCGCTGTCGTCTGGTCGCTCATCATTTCGTCGAGGCGACAAAATCCCGGCCAAAATATGACTCGAGGAACTGACGCTGCACTTTCATTGTGTCCTCAATCCGTTCGACCACCGACGATGGAATCTCAATATTTCCGGTTTTATGAACCTTGCTATTCACACCGGAATAATGCCGCATCTCCTCACATCCGAGGAATTTCTCGACATCTCGGAGCAATGCAAGCGGACGCCTGACGATATCGCCAAACGGAAGAAATAACACATTTTCCTTACCCAGCCCATCTACCCATAGCGGTATATACTCGGCATAATTCCCCCTATTATGAACCGCAGTAGAATTTGCAACTCTCTCCCACGCCTTCGGTTCAGCAGCATCAAACGTCTTGGACCTCTGAATAGTCATTCGAATTTGAGAAAGCGCACGATCCACCGGATCTCGAATGAGATAAATTGCCTTCACCCTCCCCAAAAGTTGTTTTAGATACGCGACACCTGCCGCTCCTATCGCACAATAGGCTGGAGTTACCTCACCCAGGATTTTCTCATTCGCGTCTGGATGGGAAAAGACACCACGGTACCAATGCTCTGTGAAAGGCGCCTCAGTGCCGACAGTCACGAGATACCGCACACATTCCAGATCGATGCCTTCTGCCTCCCTACACTCAGCCGCCAGAAGTTTTTTCACTTGTTGGGCCAAACCCTTTTCGATCCATCCCCTGTTCTCAGGAAGGAATACATGATCGAAAAAATGAAGCTCCTTGATTGGCGGCATCCAAATCGCCGGATTCTGTCGCAGCATCGACCACAGCCAGGAAGTTCCCGCCTTTTGTGCGCCAATACAGAGAAAATGCGGGAGCCCAGTATTCACCGGTTGCGCACTCATACGCGCTATACAGCCGAATGCTTCGCGTAAAAGAAGAAGTTCTCTCCCTTCCGTCCGCGGCTAAACTGTTCCTCCGTCAAGACATCGAACACGGCCGCCCTGGAACCAGGCTTGATGCGCTCGTGCGTTTCAACGGCGAAGCACCTAACCCGAGGGACCCACGACATGTCGGAGTCTTGAAAGGCTTCTTTCTCCGCACCTTCGATATCCATCTTCAGAATATCAACCTGTCCAAGTCCGTAGCGCGTGAAAAGACTACTTATCGAGAACGCTCTCGTGGAACCTGGCCCTTCGCCTGCCAGCGTTCTGACGCCCCAGGACTTCAAGGCGTGGCCGGTGGCGCCCCGATACGTTAGGTTCAACTCAGTTTCATGCGACCAGATCGCTCCATGGAGGCAAGTGACGTCTGACAAGCCAGAAGTATTTTCCAACAAACAGGAAAAGTTTGTTGGGTCAGGCTCTATTGCGATGACACGGGCATCCGGATAGCGGGCTTTAAACCATAATACGGAATATCCAACATTCGCACCGGCATCAATTATTACCTTGCACTCACTCGGCAGATCCTTGTCATATTCCTCCCGGATCCAGATCTGGTTAAAGACCTCCGGGTCCGTTTCATGCATCCTGAGGCGCACAGTCCTGTCCAGACCCGGAAGACGAACGTTGAGCTCGTCGACCACAAACTGTTTGAAGACCTCGACCGGCACTTCATTTTTTCCGAACCGAATTCTCATCCTGTGAAGCTCCACTTTACTTCTGTTTCCCAGGCCTTTCCGCTAACGGTTGCCGGCGATAGGCCTGCCATCTCCCCACCTTACCCTACACGCACTCGGCGCCGCGTCACTCATGCCTTGGGATGAATCAGCAGACCCCGTGGACCCGCTCTCCGAGGAATTCCAAAACCGCGATGAAAGGTGACGCGGTGTCGACCATGCCTGCCGCGCCACGCGGCGTCCAAGCGACCGACAGGCGACCTTCCCATAACAGACGTCGCCCTTGTTTCGTTCCCCGGCCCGCGGAGCCGCCACACACCCTCCACTCTCGTCGATCAAGTGGCTCCGGTCGCTCCGAAGGAACGGCCACCCGAACCACGCTCAACAGGTTTACCTGACACCCAAGCCGACTACGCCTCCAGCGCGCGAGAGTAAAGCGCGTAATCTTCCGCGAGTGCCTTCCTAAGGCGCTGAGTGAGGTCAGGCGACAGGCTGATCGGCAGGGCCGGACTCTTGTTCAGTACCGGAATGTTGACCGACTGACCCAGCAGTGTTTCCAAAAAGGCGGCGAGCTTTTCCATTTGCTCCAAGGCGAAGAGGCGTTTCACCCCCACCTTCCCTCTCTTATTAAAGACAAAGTCGCACTGCCTGCCGATCCGCGCGAATTCAGGAGGGGCAGACGAGAGATAAGCCTCGACGAATTGGTCAAACGTGATATCTCGGGTGCTGTGTTTGACCAAGGGACCGGAGCCATTCGGGTCGAGTCGTGAACGGTATCGGTACCAGCTCTCCAAGCGGCCAATCGGCTCTCTGACGATGCACAGGGTCTCGATCGCCCTCGCCTTCCCCCTGGCACGCAGAAGAGGCAAGAAAAATCGTTCGAATTGCCTGTAGTTCATATGCTTATAACGTCCGCGCGTAATAATTTCGGAATACGGCCGAAGCGCGCTGTCGACTGATGTAGATGCTGCCTTTGGCATGCACAAAAAAGCAAACTTATATTGGGTACTAATTAACATTGCAACTCCAAGTATCGTAGCCAGGTAAACCGCACAAACATCGACCCAGCGATACCCAGCGACACCCAGCGGCACACAAGCCTCTCAGGCCCTACTAGGTCACTCCCCCTTTCCTGAATTCGGGCGGGAGACTGTTCCCACAATCAGTTAACCTTAATACCACGCCATCTCGCCGCGTAACTATTATTGACATCGACAGTAACGTGAAAGCCCGCAATAACAGGTGTCGCCGTCCGAATCATTACCGTCTTTCCGCTGAATGTGGCCACAAACGGCACGCCGACAAATTCCGGATCACTCGATATCATTGTAACTGATACCGTTTGGATATCTCCCCACGCTAGATGACCTGAGAAATCAGCCTCATAACGGTCGGCGGCCATTCCCGAAGGCAACAAGGTCATCGTCGCATTAGTCCCCATAGGTACTTCGAAATAGGGCGGGGCATTGGTGAACGAATTGTTCTTCATGATCGCCCCCCGGATCTTCACAGGATCCAAGGGAATCGCGGACTCGCTCGCGGATTCCCAACATGCCTCAATAGCCACAGGCCGGATAACCCTCTCGACTGCATCCCCCAAGTTCTCGTCCTGGGTGTAAAACTGATTATCCGAAATAATGATGTTCTGCAAAATCGATTTGGGTTTTAGCGCTTGAATCTGAATGTGACTGAACGCAGGCCCCTCTTTAGGGTGATTAAATCCTCGGTAAAATAAATTATCCGTGATTGTTACATAATTCCGTCGGTTGACCGCCTTGTCATCCACACGAATGACTAAGCGACAATTGTCTATATAGTTGTTAACGATTAGACATGAGGACTTAATATGGGCGTTCAGCAAGATGCCATCAAACAGCGCGTTCTCGACGGTACCGCCCGCTGTAATGTGGTTTCCCTGGATTCGATTCGCCCGCATTCCGACCTCGATCCCAACGCGACACAGGTTTATGTTGCAGTCAGAGACGACGTTGTCGGCCTGACCCAGGAAGATACCAGTCGACGTCCGGTTCGCGGCCTTCCGAAAGTTAGGGATCTCGCCTGGATGATCTGCGCCGGTTCCGTCGCCCCAAAGGTATTCCACGATATTGCACTTTACAACCTCCAATTCATGGTTATACCCCTTTTCATTGGCGTAGATCCCAAAGTCGCGCTGGTGAACGATCGTGCAGTCCTCAATCCTAAGCCTTAAAAAGCGATGTGCGAAAATCCCGCTCGCACGCTTTCGGCATTCCAGCCCAATATTTTCTATTTTGAGTGTATTTACGTCCCTAACATCGAGTAGGTATTCTCCCTCCGGGAAGCGTGGAGAGGGCTCTATCAGGCCGCTGGTCAGCACCATGCCGTGCAGCCCATGCAGTCGGATAGGCATATCGATCACGAAAACGTAACCACCTAAATCGACCGTCGCAAATGCCTGCGTATAGAACTTTGCCCCGGCACTGAGCCGTGTACGGGAACGCGGACAAGACGCGATGGAGTCGAGAAAGGCCTGTAACAGCCCCCCCGCCGGCTCGCCAGGGTGGGCATCCAAAAATTCGGAAAATCTGATTCGTTCCATTGCGAGGAATTCGCTAACCGTGAACTAGAACTGAATATCTGCATTGCGCAGCAAGTGTTTCTCCCGGATTCTCCGAGCGCAGCTCACCCTCGACGGAAAGCTCTTGCCAAAGCTAAAGAGCTAGCACGCAGCGCACTTATCCGATACGAAACCCGCCACCTAGCGCTGAGTGAAAATCCTAATTCCCTATGTATAAGAACGCCTTTGGGCGGAGAATTCCTCGACGAACCTTCGCCCAACCGTTCGCCTCGCCTGGGCACCCACCAGTTAGCCGGCACTCTGCCCTACGGCTAACAGCGTATCACATCGCCTGTTTTTCAAAAAAACACGTACACTCAACGGATCAACTCGGGAGACCGTCTCGTCTGATCGGCTCAACGAAAGCGATAGGGCCCAGCTACGAGCAGCGTGCGACCAATACGTACCACCATCTTGCGAAACGCTGAGAGACACCATGGCGAGAGAGCTGCAGCGACAGCCGTTCACCGACTCAGCACCTCAACCGGAGACATAGGCCCGCTTCGCCTCGAAGTACTCCCGAAGCAGCGCAAGGGTCTTCATGTACTCATCGCCGCGTTCGTACTCGCCGACATTACGAGTGCTGACGGCATCCCTATCTCCGCCTTCGGGCGGCTCGGCGCCCAGAAAGCGAAGTATCCGATCCCCGCAGGCGGCAGAATCCCGCAGTTCCTCCGCGTTGACCACCAAGAGGCGGTCTTCGGGGAACATCTTACGGTAGGAGCGAAGAAAATGTTCGTAAAAGCTGAAAAGTACGTATCCACCCTGCCCCACTCTATCGCGAGCGAACATCCCTTTCGGATGCCCGCCTGGGGGAAGTTCATTAGACTCAATAAATTCAATCTCCGCGCTCATCGCCTCAAACAGCCCTCTTGGCTCGCGTCCCTGCCGCTTTTCCATATAAAAGCTGGAAATTGCCCTTTCTGCAGGGTCGCGCAGGGTTACGATGAGCTTTGCATCCGGGACCATCGCGCGTATGCGCGCCGGCGCAACCGGCGAGTGAAAATAGGTAGCAGTAGCCTCCCCTGTCAAAAAGGAAGATCCATCGACTGGCGCGGGGAAATTGCAGCGATACCACTCCTCACCGTACTTGAACATCGGACCATTGAAAAAGAATAGCTCCTTATTGATCGCGGGATAGATGCTAGGACTTCGCGTAAGAAACGCGTATAGCGCGGTCGTCGCGGTTTTCTGGGGTCCAATTACGAAAAAATCCGGGAGCTTGCCAGTCGACCTGTGGAAGCGCGATAGATCCTCAGCTTTTGTAAAGGCGGCATGACAAATGGAGGCGTAATATTTCTTTTCCAGGGCATTCCCGACATCCCCCTTGAGCATCAACATATCGGAGAGAAAGTCACTGGCGTAGAAATTGTACTTCAAGGTACGATTAATCACCCATAGTGCATGAATCATATAGTTGAGCAGAGCCATATCCTTGCTGCCAAGAATATGCGTCCGAACACGATTCTTTAGAACGAAGTAGTCAGGCAACTCCTGAGGAAAGCAGGCGGCTGAACGAATAAAAACCTGGATGGCCTCACGAAATCGCCCAAGCCAAGTGTATGAACCGGCCAAGCCCATTAAAGCATGGTGACACCACCACCGTCTCTCAATGGCTTTGAGATAATAAGTTATCGCGCTTTCATGGTCGCCGACGTTCGCGCATTCGACAGCCGACTGGAGATTCGACTCATACTCACCCATAGCAAAAACCTAAGAGCTTCCGCTTCAAAGCACCCAAGCACCTTTTCGGCGGGAATTTCCGATGACCCAAGGCGGCAGCCCCGACGCAACTTCACCCAAAAAGACATCGTGTAACCAATATTGATTCGACACCTGCCTTGCGTGCGAACCACTAAAGGCCTTCAGAGGCGACACTCTGTTGCGACAAGTGGCGCGGTGAGAGCCCAATCGCATCACAACCCACGCAGGTCGTGGAGAATGGACGCTCTCGCAAATTCCGCGCTAAATCCATTCACCGAGCACCCCGCTTCCGCACGGCAACGTTTGAACATGCACTCGAATCCGGAGGCCAGGCCGCCCCACTGCATGTTCGCGCTCAATGTATAAGTCGCCTCGCACGTCACGCGATGAGCCGTCATTTTATCAGATGAAGCGCCCGCAAATCCGAAACGCCGGTCACCTTGGCCGAGATTCGGGGATCATGTAGGGTGAGGCCCCGGTTGCGCGCGATCACCTGCTGATAAATCTTATACTCGGACCCCTCGTTCCAATGTTCCCCGCGCAGCGACTCTTGCGCTACATATTCATGAAAGGTACTAAAATACTTGAAATGCAGAAGAGCACCCCGCTGGCTACTGAGTTTTACCCCCCCGATCCAATGCAGGCCCTCGTAAAGCCTTAGGTGGCGACTGTACTTGAAGAGTGGGACCTTGTTCAGGATGACTGTAGAGATCCCGAAGACACGCTCCCTCACTCCGCCAGAATAGGTGGGAGAATTCTTTTCCGGCCCCCCATTGGGCTCATAGTAAGTGTAGAATTTTCGATCGATATAATTACAACAATCCAGAAAACTGGTACCCGACTGATATACTGTGTCTGCGATAGAACGATCCGAGTATGTGTCAAGGAACAAGCAGTATAAACCGGACGCACCCTCACGTTCCAAGGCATCACAAAGCGCCGGGATCGAGTCACTATCGCCTGCTGTGTAGAGCAGTTCGTCGGCGTCAATGACCAAACACCAATGCCCGGAGTAAAAGGTCTCGATCACCGCCTCAACCCAGTCAACGCCCCATCGGCTTAGTCCATACGGATGCTGAGTCACCCACAATTCAACATCGTCATGCGAAGCTAGGAAGTCTAAAGTTTCGGGTGCGGAATAGTTGTCGATCACGACGAATCGCCGAATCCCACAGCCCCGGTAAAAGGTCAAAAGATATGGAAGGCGTAATAACTCATTTCTCTCCACAATAAAGCATACAGGCTCGCCCCGCGCGATCTCGATCTTCGCGCCCTTTAGTCGAAGCAGGCCTACCCCGCGCACATTAAGTACCTCCGCCCTCGAGAATCTGCCCTGACTGAATGAAACCAAGGAATGTTCCGCGTTTCTCGGAATGTCAGCAAAAGCGAGTTGGACATTGTGCAACGTCATGTCGCAGCGCAGCTTGTCCATCTCACGTGTCATCTCAGCTGGTGCGTCGCAGTCTCGTATATAGGTGGTAGTGACGTTTCGCGATATACGCCTTGAACCTAACCGCCTCGCAAAGCAGACTAGCGACGATAGGAACTCCTCTGCGTTGCCGTGCCACTGATGTTGCATCGACCCCTCGCGCTCATCGCGAAACATTCGTGAAGCGAAGTGGGCACGAATCTCTCGCAGCGTCTCAACGGGCAACAACAAGGAACTATCGGGGGTCGGACCATCTGTGGTACTTCCTTCCAACTCGATGGGGAATTCTTCCAATTGGGCTATCAGCCCGGTTATGGCATCGTGATTCAGGATGTAGCGGTCTTTATCGACGAATAGAAACCTTTTCGTTCCAAGATCCTCTATGACCTCCATAATCCGAACTAACGCATCCCCGTCGATGCGTTCGGGCCATCGAAAAAGCTCACGCCCATCCGTCGCTTCGATTACACCGTAGTCGGAAACGAGGACACAGCGCGCAGGAGGCATCTGCCCCATTTCCCCAGACCTAAACCGCCTGAGCTCTGGCTCCCGTTCAATCCCACACGGATCAATCAAAACCATGCTGTACGATTCGGTGACCTGACCTCCCCGCACTTGCGCTCGTGAAAACTCGTTTTTTTCTGCTCCGGGCCAGTAAATAGTCGCGATGGCAGCTTCGCTTTGCCAACTCATCTCACGACACGACGTGGCACCAAACCGTGGAAACTGGCCGGGTACACAGTCCGCATCGTCGACAGCCCCAATCAGTCGGTGGAGGTCGAGATCATCCAGCAACAAAAGGCTACTAATTAACTCTGAAGGAATTGGAGCGCCAGTGAAGCGACGCTTATTTTTTTCCCTATCAAACCCCGGCCAAATCGCTCCACCCTTGCCGAACACAGTTCCCGATCGCTCGAAGCAGACCTCAAGTTCTTCGAGCAATCTCTGACGATCAAGTAGCGCGAAGACCCTTTCCCCGTAGACTGAAAAGAATGCTCCACGGAATCTCGCATTGCGACACAAGGCCTCGATCGCCATCAGGATATTTTCCGCAGAGCGGCTACTAAATAAGAGGCGCGAGTATCTCCTGATTACACCCAGGACGGCCTCGTAATCCTCTAGTGTCACTGCGCCACTGAAGGCCTCGGACACCAATTCCGGAGAAGCAATGCGACGCTCCCAGAGCTTCTTGAATAGGCTAGCGGCATAGCCGTATTCACCTACTTCATTCAGTAGGACGGAAAATTTTGGCCCAAACCATAATGCCGCCCCTTCATCAATCCTATAAGCCTCTGAAAACAGCGTGTAAGCTCGGTTGTTTTGACCGGCATCGCGCGCCAGATTCGCCTTCACACAAAGATATTGAACATTCTTCTCAAGCTGCCGGTGCTTGCTAGCCAAATTGTCCAACTGCGCACCAAGGAATTGGCATTGTTGGCGACCAAGAAAACCTCGTCCGTGCGCTGCTTCGACGAGCCGGAGATAGTCAGCGCATAGAGTATCCTTCGTATGCTCTGAAAGAGGCGCTGTAACAAGCAGGCCGATCTGAAGTGTCAGCTCGTTTAGATCTGGCCGGATTAGATGCGCAAGCTCGGCTGCGTGTACGGCTTGCTTGTAAACAATCACCTGCGTCAAGAGGTTGAGTTGACCTTCATCCTCAACCCCATCGAGGTCACGACAATCCTCGAGCATCCGGCGAGCAATGTCATACCACCCACGCTGTACGATATGTAACAACATGAGTTCCATCAAGTTGCCGCTCAGAGCACATTCCTTCAGTAGCGCCCGACGCTGCTCGGAATCAGGGGAACCTAGGCAAGCGAGGAAGAAGCCCACGAACGGATTACTCGGTGAGAAGCGATGAAATCCTTCACGAGCCAGGTCGCCGAGTTTGTCGAGCAAGCCCTCCGGTGTCTGCGCCGAAGATAGATCGACCTTGAGAGGGGAGCCCGGCATTTCAAGCTCCAACGACTCATCCAAAAAGACAGCAAGCGTAACTGGCTCATTCGGCTTCGACAAATCGAAATGGTGGGACACCGATACTCGAAAACCGCATGCCCCGGCGCCGTCGATGACGTTTTGTACATCGATACGTGCAAGTTCTGTACGCGCCTTCCGCGACTTGCGGCCATTGATTACGACCCATAGATCCACCGGCCTAGGGGGATCGCTCAGATTAACAACCCAACCTTCCAGAGCTAAGTCACCAGTCATACGCTCGAGTGCGCCGACGAAGGTCCCGCGGACATTCCTTCGGAGGCTATCTGGAATGGGATCGGCTTCGTCTCTTGTGTCCTTCTTCCGCCACCCTAATTCCGTGATACGCCTGATGTGATCTAGCATGACTGTTTATCTTCTCGGACTTGATTGGAATCACAGGCTGAAAAAGTGCACGCAAGCGTGCACCCAATAATTTACAAAGAAACCAATATCCCTACCTTAACGCTGATCCGCGTTGAGGCGATGTTGCCGGTTGCATGGCTGTCTGCACGAAGCCTGGTCAAAAAGAGGGCGACAAAGACTGTCGTTGGACTTCACGATGCTGTGGCATCGTGCCTGTTCTCAACCTCTATCAAGAACCCTGCGCGGGGTTGCCCTCCGGAACTGCGCGTCTCGACCGAGTTGAGTTTTTTTTGGACAGCCCATTACTGCTTCTCGCCAACATTGCGCCGACTCATTGCGTCAAGATATACCGCCCCTGGGAGTACCAAAACCGGAGTGTTCTCGTGGAAGACAACAAAATCGCAACTGCCCTTCATGCATACCGCGAGTGTCTGAAAAAAGAGCTGTTTCCCTGCCACTGCCGCGTCCTATACGGCCAAATATTCGGTGAGACGGACAAAGCCGATCAAAATCCCGCCTTGCGTTCGCTTGCCAAACGACAGAAGGAATCAGCAAGTCGCCGGGTTAGGAGACAACCGGATCAAACCTGGCGCCTAGCGTTTAGCGAGGAGGAGAGAGCGGCGCCCCCGACTCTTTTGCGCCCCCACTGCCTCCGAAAGCCAGGCGGAGAGCCGCTGCCGGCAACCCGAAGCAACGCGGTACCGCGCCGCTCCGTGCGCTGTTCCACTTGCGATAAGCCTCGGCTGCCACTCGGTGTGGCGCTATGATCGGCCATCTTGCCTAATTACTTGACAGGACCATACGAACCCCCGGCCGCAGGAGATCAACAAGCCTAGCCACCCCGTCGGTAAAGCTGTAAAGCGGGGCGTTTGGCCTAGACAGCGACGATGAAATTCATCCCCGCTTGCTGAGACATCTCTCAATTTCGTCCCCAGAAACCAGAGACCGCGCGGCGCTCAACTTCACGTTAGATTACCGCTGGCTGGTGCGCCGATTTCAGGAACCGGGTGAGACAGTTGACTCCCGCCGCGGACATCAAGCGTATCCTTGCCAATCATTTCACTAAGATGTCTAACCCGCTCACCCTGCAGAAGACTCTCCCGAAAGGACAGAAACCGCTGATTGATCTCTGTCGGATTCCATGCAAGAGCAAGTGGCATCAGGTAGTCATCGACTTTGAGCGCGTGCATTCGTGAAGCGATTGCTCCAATGTCGAACGCAAATACCGGGTGCGCATAACGCAGTGCGATAGAAAGGGTATAGCTATACGTCTCAGGCCATACGTAGGGCAACCAGACGCAGTGCGGAGCCAACTCAGCCAAACCAATGTCAGCAAACTGATCGAGATAGCGCCCCGTGATTGTGACTCCCTCGCGCCGAAGCGCCAGATCGTTGAGCGTATAGCCATAAACGACGATTTCCAGCGGCAAGCCTCTCTTCTTGATGTCCCTCGCACATCCCAAGAGGACATCATACCCCTTGACCTTACTGATGGCACCGATCACGACAATGCGTAACGACGCCCCTTCAGCCAAGGTCGGTTGCGTGACGTGGACTGGAAAGGTCTCTCGCGGCTCATGCGGTTGCACATCCACCCGCAATCCACGAAAGTGCCGTGTCAGGCGTTTAGCCACGTCCTCGTCTGGGACCACGACCGAGTACGCACCCGCATAAAGCTCCCTATAGAGTGCCCGCCATTCCCTTATCTTCGTTCTGCCAAAGTCGGAACCATTCATCACAATGCATCGATCACAAACCTTTTCCTCTGGCTCACCACAATAAACGCCTGTTGCATCCACGAGATTCACACGCGGACACACACTGGTATAGTCGTGAACCATAACTCTCAGGCGAGCGTTGATTTCCGTGGCCACCTCCAGGAGCACTCTGCCTGCCTCGGGATCAAAATCGATCAAATGATGGATGTGGATTTCCGTTATACCGAGAGCGGTCAATAATTCTGACAGCCCCGACCGATCCCGCAACGCAAGGTGCTTCAGATTCGGCAAGGAAGGGACGTCAGGATGCACTACACTGACATGCTGGCCGTCCGGCAACGGACGCAGAAGATAAATACCCTTTTTCTCGGCCTTTAGCCGCGCTGCATCCTCAAGTAAATGACGTTCTGTGCCTCCACCTCTGGCGTGGTTTACCAAAAGGACGTTGGTCGCAGCTCTCAGGCGACCCAAGCGCGCTAAATCAAGCCGGGAACGGGCACCGGCTAACGGATCGACACTGATAAAACGCTTGACGTCGGAGTGATAGTTGGGATGCCGCCTTCGCATCGTGGCCATCGCTCCCTTGATGCGATTGGCACGCTCGCCTTGGAAGGAAGCACTTCCCCAATGGCGGACGAACACGTCACAGGCCACCAGATTCGTCCAGCCATGATGGATGGCGCGCTGACAGAAATCGTTTTCCTCGCCATAGCCCCGTCCGAAAGCCTCGGGATCGAATAGACCCACGTCATCAAGACAGGCACGCGCTACGTACATGCAAAAACCCACGCCTGTTGGGGCGACCACCACGCGGCCTCGATTGACCTCACTCGCGAGACGATCCAGTTCCTCGTATTCGATCTCAATCGGATAAGGATTATCCTGCAGGAAGACCGGATAACTGCAGATTGTCGCGTTATTCGACAGTGGCGTGACCGTACCAACATTGGCATTCCTACGGGCGGCGGCACGCAGGCGGTCGAGCCAGTCACCGTAGACCTCGGTATCCGAATTAAGCAGGACGACGTCTCTTTCCTTATTGAGCTGCATTCCGCGGTTGGCGGTCTGCACGAAACCAAGGTTCTTGTCATTATGGAGGAGGCGAAATAGACCCCGGCTAGCAAGCGTAGTCAAAGTTTCGACCAAGTCCCGGTCAGGACTGGCATCGTTGATCACCGTCAATTCAAACCTTGTCTGTTGCCGGGCCCTTAGCACACTGTGCAAGCACCGCAACGTTACTGCCGCGCCGGCATAAACCGGCACAACAACGTCGACAGCAGCGGCACGATCCACCGCGTTAGGCAGTACATCCCAATCGTTCAGCCACGGCATAGTCGGTGTCGGCTGATCCAATTCAAAGAGCGTAGAACCCACTATGGGCAATGGAAGACGTCCCTCGTACTGTCCCTGACGAAGGTAATGAATCAGTGGGTTAATAGCCCATTCCCGAAGCTCCGGGTTACTATCGAGATAAAATGCCGCATCGAACCTCGGGGACGGAGATCTTCCCTCGCCCCCTCCCCAGCGAACGAAGTGAACAAGGGGATCAACCCCTGCTCGCAGGACGTCCTTGTTTCTGGACAAGTAGTACCCAAGATCAAACCAGGGACTAGGAGAAATCCCACGATAGCGTCCTACGTAAAGGTAATGCAGGAGACGATTTGTCCGTCTCGACTGTTTGATACCTGCATGTTCCGCGTAGTAAATTGGATCAAAGAGCGGCATCGGCCAGCGCCCCTCGAAATCGCCATATTGCGCATAGTGACGCAATGGCGGCACGCCGGCGACAGCGACATCCTCGTTCTGCTCAAGGTAATACGTTCGATCGAACAGGTCGTGGCGTTTAAGGACCGAAATGACAAGGGAAAGGTGGATCCGCCGCAGCCCAATCATGCCTAATGGGCGTCGCAAGCCGGCGACGATCAGATAAACCAGCAGGCCCGTTACCGAGTGAAGTTTGCGACGCAATGGCGACATCACCTGCGCCCTAATTGACTGCCCTGAAACCTCGCTACAGGCTCACTTGTCGAGGCATAGTTGTTCATCGACGCTCCGAAATCCAAGGACCCCAGGCCTATAAAAGCCAGTCGCCATGGCGAAAATGCCATTGCAGCCAGCGCGGTGACCTGCGCCATTAGGCTAGAGCACCACACGCGCTGCAACGCCTAGATAGAACAGGATCTGGGCGATGGTACGTGCGAACTCCCAGTTCTTCGTGTCCACTTTGGGCAGCACCATGATTTCATCTCCTGCCCGAATATCGCTACCGTCTCCCTCCGAAAATGTACCATCCTGATGCACGACGACAATGCGGGAATTATCGGCATTCTGCGTGTACCCCCCTGCCTGTTCGACATAATCATCGACTGAGGTATTCGCGGCAAATACCAATGCCGTGGGGAAAACGACCTCGCCATGCACCATTACGAGATTCGTGGCCTCGGGGATCCGGATGATATCACCATCCTCAAGGAGAACGTTTGGCACGTCCTGCTTGGGACCGAGAACGATCTGGCCGATAGGCTGGATATCTTTCGCCCGCGCGATGTACTGCAGCGCTAACTGCGCGTCCTTCTCGCGCAGGACGGACTCTTCCTGCGTTGAGGAACGGGGAGTCAGCACCATCGCCTGAAGCGTTTGTAGTGACTTGTCCAGCATTTCTTTCTGTCGTACAGCAACCGATCGACGAAACAACTGCACAGCTGCCGCATTCGCCTGAGCGGCGGGTTTAGTTTTCGCAAAGGCGTCTCTCAGACGAGCGCCATAAGGCAGAACCAGCGCATGTTGGCCGAGGTTAGCCCCTTCGATTCTGACGAGGATAGTTCCTGGGTATTTATCCGACGTGAAGTTGACCTCATCCCCATCCTGTATCACGACATTTCCTAGATCTGCGAGCGCGTGGTATTCACTGCGCAGTTTGGGCCCCTCCTTGCGTACGATACTCAGATGGGTCGCGCTCGGTTTTGGTCGGGCAACCGTCAATAGGGAGGATGCGTTGATCTCGGGACGGACCAGTTCGAACTGGAATGGATTCATAACTTCGCCCGCCACACTGATACTGTATTTCCGTTGTCCAACGACGATGGTGTCGCCGTCAACCAACTGCAACGGATCTATCCTGCCATCGAGCAAGAAATCATAGAGATCAAAGGCCGCACGCACCCGTCCGCCGCGGAGTACCCTCACGTCGTGGAAGCTACCGCGTGCGAGATCGATCCCGCCAGCGGCATCCAAAAAATACAGTACTGAATCGGATGACAGCCCTGCGTACAAACCCGGTTGAGTCACGAAGCCCGTCACATACACCTTCACCTGCTGCGCGGCGGTCGTTGACGCGTAGACGCCCACATTGGCGCGATAAACCCGGCGTACATTGGCCTCCACATGGCGATTCAACTCCCCGTTCCGCACACCGAGCACATGCACTGGCCCGACATTCGGGATGAAGATATTTCCCTGGGGATCTACGGTGACGGTTGATTCGAACGTAAAAGCCCCCCACATGCGGAGCGCGATCTGATCCCCCACGTGCATCTGGTACTCGGGATTGAAACCGGTGAACTGCTCGGCCTTGAAGCGGCCGTTGAACATATTGCTACCGAAAACCTGCGGGCGCGCAAGCGGGGCAGTCATCTGGACGGCCGCCGCTGGCGGCAATCCGCCCGAGGGTTCGGGGGAATTGATTGGCGCGAGCGGCCCCAGAAACCGGCTGAACAAAGCGGACGGCGCGGTCGATGTCGATGGAGTCGCCGACGGAGCGGTGGAAACCTCCGGAGACAGAAACGCCCCGGCACCACCGCCGGACGATGAACCGCCACCCTGCGAGCTGAGATTCTGTATCGCCTGGGACGCCTGCACTGGAGAGCCCTGTGCCCAAACGCCAGGAACCCAAAGCGCCATCGTCAGCCCGAGCACGGCCATACTCCATTCACCGACAGCGCCGGGTATGCCGAATGGAAAGCGGGGGCATCGGAAATGTTTCGGCATTATCAGCGAACCCGGTTCAATCATGATGGTCCTCTACGGAGGCAACAACCAGTCGTGCAATCCCATAAACGACAAAGCAGACCACGCATAAAGTCGCCAGATCATACACCCGTCGAGGGTACTGTGCTATCTGCGGCAGAGTGGGTGATGCTATAACAATCAAATGCTTAAGCTCCTGGCTTGTGTCCATTCGGACCTTCTCCAGGGTCTGAAGACTGGCCCGATAAGCCTCCTCGGCGAATCCAGCATCCAGGGTCAAATTCTGAAAGTCCGCGGCCAGCCCGGCCAAACGTTCGCCTTCAGTCGACGCAAGGCGCCGCCGCTCCTCATCCAACTGCGCCGAGGTGGCCTTGATCCGATTCTTTCTTGCGATGACCTGAAACGACTTGTCGTTCAGGTAGGTCAACTCGTTCTTCAACTCGGCCTCATCCCTCGCCAGCATCGACTCCAGTTCGTTCGTCAGACCCGCCTTTGCTTGCGCCTGCGCTACCGGATCAAACAGGCGATTGCGGTTCTGGAACTCGATCAGCTTCTGCTTCGCAGCGAAGTAACGCTCCCTCACGCGCTCCACCTGGGTCTCGGTAAACTCCATTTCCTCACGCGCCATCTGGTGTGAAATCTCGTTGACGAACCGCTCGCTCTCCGCGAGAAGCTCTTGGTTTATTCTTTGAGCATCCTGTGCAGTAAAGCCCTCAACCGAAATATTGAGCAGCGACGTCACACTGTCGAGCGTCACCGACACCCGGTTACGGTAATACCATAGGAACCACTCCTGACTCGTTCCGGGGAACAGCTTGTATGGGAGGTCCCATGTATCGCGCTCATACAGATGACGTAACCCCAGCTTCTCGTCCAAATGGTTCAACATATCGAGGGAGAGGATGTATTCCGTCAGATACAAAACCTCGGCGTTTGCAGAGGATGCCGAAACACCAGCCAGGGAAACCCCTAATGACTGAGGTAAAGGTGCGCTATCCTTGGCTTCGCGCACCGTGATGATGGATTCGCTGACATAACGGTCTGCGGCAATGAACGCGTAGTAGATCGCAGCAGCGGACATTGGCAGCCAAATAAGTAGGACGGACAGGCGACTGGGGTACTTCAGTTGCATAACGTGCGATCGGAATCTCGGTTCTTCTGTGTCTGCCTTTAGGGTTGCCGTCCGTCACCCGTTGGCAATCCCTTGACCTTCGGGTTCTTTCGGATGCGCGCGGACCGCGAGCCATTGGTAGCCGATTTCGGCTGCAGATCACGCCCCTCTGGAAGCCGGAACGCCTCGCTTACCACTGCAACCCGCCGGCGTTCAGCTTCATCCCCTGCCCGCTTCTCCCGCAGTCGCTTCCTCGCACCCGCATCTTCTCGTGACAGCGCGGCGGTATTCCCGCTCTTCGAGAGCTGCCCAGGCGTTTCCGCGCGCTCGCTAGGCCGAATATCGCCCGGCCTCGCTTCCGGTTCGCCGACTACGAGAACACTGCCTTCCCCGTTCGCTTCCCTCGGCCGTCGGGCATTTCCACTGAACGCATTTCGGCGCCGCCTCGGCTTATCCGCCAGCCCCTCCACTGCCTGAACAAGACCTTCCCCATCTCGAGCTAGTTGCCTCGCAGCAAGGTTCGCGGCATGGTTGGCACCCGTCCCTCGCGTTCTCCCGGGCCTGCTTCGGCGTGTCCCGTCCGGCGAAGAACCAGCCTCCCGACTCGCGGCGGGTGATCTCGCCTTGGACTCGGAGGCTCCGAGGCGGCCTCGGGCGTTCCGAGTCCGCGCGACTGCTTCTTGTGCGGTCCCGGAGGTTCCATTCCCCTGCGCGGTCCCCGAGCCTGCTGTCGCGGAAGCCGTAGCCACGGTCTGCGGCTCCCTGTCCGCCCCCTGACCACGAGCGTCACCCCGAGTTGGCCCCTCAGTCGCGGGCAACTTCCTGCCGCGCCTGACGCCGGCATCGTGCGCAACTTCTTGTCGGCGGTGTTCGTCAATGGCAACGTGCGACTGCGGCCGGCGGCGCCCCTCCGCGGCCGTCGTCCCACGCGCATCGCCAGCGCCACGACCTAGACCTTTCCTCACCCCAGAGGCGGGAGCGTTCCCGGCGCTCATCGTGCCCGCCGGCTTGGCGACGGGGACACCGACTTGACCTTGCCCACGCCGACGGTCCTTTCGGCCTTTCCGCGGGATGGTGCCGGTGAGGCCTCCTCGCGCTACGGCCGACCGCCCGGCCAGGTCACCCTTGGCAACGCCAGCGAGTTCGGCCGGCCCATTCGGTGGGCCCGGGGACACCACAAGGGCCGCTGAAGCCGGCCTGACGACCCGATCTGCCGCCAAGCCCGGTTGGGAGCGCCCGATCGACGCTGACTCCAACCGCGCAGAGTTCTTCGCACGGCGCCTCTCCCTCCCGCGCGTCCGGCTGGCCGACTCCCCGTCCATCCCTTGCCGCCGAACGTCGTTCGCACCCGGCTCCGGCTCGTTGGCAGCACTACCCTCCCGGGTAACCGCGACCTCCCATCTCGGCTGAACTGCCCTCCCCGAACCCGCCTCGCCAGGGTATATCGAAGCGCCCGCGAGAACCTTTCGCACACGGAGAGCACCAGATGCACTGCGATTTTGCGGTGCACGATAGGCCGGCCCTTGATAGGCCCGAATGCCCTCTTCCAGGTTCACATATGCAGCCAGAACACCCTCCCGCAGAAGCACCACCTCGTCGCAAAACTCCCTCACCATTTTCATGTTGTGCGAAACGAGCAGGATATTCGCGGACTTCATTTTCTCCCGGAGGATCGCGCGGCTTTTTTCTTTGAACGCCGTATCCCCAACTGCAGTCACCTCGTCTATCAGATAGTAATCAAAGTCGAAGGCCATGGTCATCGCGAATACCAAGCGAGACCGCATCCCACTCGAATAGGTCTTCACCGCTTTGTCGAAAGCCTTTCCGAGTGCCGCAAACTCATTGACGAAGGTTAACTTCTGGTCTCTAAGCCCGCCTTCAACACCCAGGATACGACAGACGAATTTAACGGTGTCTCGCCCCGATAGCGTCGCCTGCGCCGTGCTGGCAAAATTCACCGGCCAGGACAAACGTTTGCCGCCCGTAAAGATCGAACCGGTATCCGGGGCCTCGACCCCACCCAACATTCGTATTAACGTCGACTTTCCAGCACCATTAGCGCCCAGCAGGGCAATATTCTTGTCACCATTAAATGTGAAGCTGAGATTGCGGAAAACGAAATGACGGCCAGCGTTGGTCAAATAGGACTTGGTGACATTTCTGATCTCGATCATGCTTCAAGCGACTGCGTGCGCACTCGAAAGGCTCTTAGCCCCACAAAAAAAATTCCAATGGTTACCATCACCACGTAGAAACTGCCTACCGTATACGGCATGGGATAGTTTTCAAAGAAACTCTGCCTCGACAACTCTACTATACGAAGCACCGGGTTCCATAAAAGAAAGTCCGCAACGGTTTTTGGCACAATGTAGAGAGGATGTATTATTCCAGAAAGAAAATAAAGTGGCATAAAGGCCAGACGGACGAAAATCCGCATCTCCGGGGCTATTCGGCACATCACATGAAGCAGGAGCCCTAAACCGAAGCCCAGCGGAATCACACCTACCAAAAGGGCCATTAAGGCCAGCGGGTTGGCCGGGACAATATCGTAGCCCCACCACCCAAGAACAACCAAAATCGTCACGTATGACCATACTGCAATTGTAAATTCGATGATGATACGAGACAAAAAAATGTCGAGAGGCTTCACTTGGCGATAGACCAGAACCCCCTTCTCAGTCCTAAATCCATCCATGGTACGCAGGGCTGTATTCTTGAAAAGAAGAAACGGAACCAACCCGACCAACAAAAACACCGGCACGTCAATGATTATCTGGCCACGATCCCTAATAAACCAGAAAATAAGCATTATGCCAGTTAAATGCAATAGAGGCTCAACGAGAACACGTAAAACCCCTACCCGATGGCGGCCAAACCTGGACTTTAGCTCGCGGAGCAACAGCGCGGACAACACGGCCTTCTGAATCTGCCAGGAGGTTCTGTGTTGCAAGCGGGCACCTCGTACCTAAAACAAATGATTGGCGTCGACCATTTCAGCTTCAGCGCGGCACTAATCTATCACCACCGGGCGACGCTTGTCAGCCCCAAGCGACGAAGCGCACCGCGAGCCGCCGCGCTGCTTCAACTCCAAGTTTTTCACCAATGATCCTCGGCGAGGAGAGCTTGCCTAAGGTCAGATAAGCAGGTTCTGAACATCAGAGGCAAGCGCCGAGACCCTGGCGCGCGCATTCTGTCGCATTAACCTGCGCCGTTCCGCGGAAGAGGCCAAATCGAGGATAGCAAGACGCCAAGAATCGATCTCGTTATCTACCAGGACCCCATCCGTTCCCTCGCGAACAAAATTAGCGTAGGGATCTGTGTTGGCGTATATGCCAACCGCACCCAATCGGGTAATGTCATAGAACTTCGTGTGCGAGCGCCCACTATTGAACTTGCCATCGACTAATGGAGCCAGTCCGATATCCAATTGCATTACCGAAAGCGACTCAACAAACGTTCGCCATGGCACTGGATGGAGGCAAAGAACTCTTGGGAATTCCTGAAATAGCTTGCGGATCTTCCCACCACCAAAAGTTACAAAAGTCAACTCAGCCGAACTCTCCTGCAAGGACTTGACAAGCTCTCTCAGCCAGACGAACTCCCTCCAATGCGAAGCCGTACCTGCATAGAAATAGGTAATCGGCTTCATACATTCTCTCTCGTTGACGATAGGTCGCGGATCAAGCACCGCAGATGCAGGTAATCCATACCTCTCGGCAAGGTATATCGTAGACACCCAGATCCGACTGCAAAGCGATGAAAGCAGGCCGCGTTGCGCCTGGAATAACCGCAGAATCTTGTACCGATACCTCAGGGGTAAGCCCGGAACCTGCTGTACCGATGCCAGATCGTCATCCAAGAAATAGGCTACACCGGTCAATCTGGGTTTTGCTCGCACCAAATGCCGGCCCCAACTCGAAGTCAAATAGCGCACAATCACAACGAATGTCTGATCGGGTATCGTGACTGATTCGGGACGCGTGGCCTGCATATCCACGGTCTTGACTACCGCCGCATCTAGTGAAGCGACTCGCGGCTTGATGTAGTAATCCGTGCTCGGATTACTACCATATTCCAGGATGAGTACCGTTCGCGTCGGTACCTGCTCGTAGTGTCCTCTCGGCCGGAAAAGCGGATCTGTGCCCAAGGAATCCTCCACGTTCGTCGGCGACCTGGGCCACCCGACACTGAACCGCCGGTGCCGCCATCCCACAAGACGCCCCTTAGCGTGCACTCCCGGCTCGGCGTCTTCTTCAGGATTCTAACAGAAGCCATACAAGCCGAGTGGAATGATCGTTTGAGCCCCCTCTCGGCGGCTTGCGCTCGTTGATATGAAGGTGGTACGCCGCCCGTCGATCAGATTGTCGCCCGCCAGCCCGCAAGGTCCAAGGAGATTCGGCTCCAGAGCCCGAGGCGCCAAGCGCTGAGTCACAGGACCCGTCAGGCGGCCTTCGGCCCGCCTGACGCTACCGGGAACTTCGAAAAGAGGCGCCGGCATTCGAGCGTCCCTCTGGCGCAGTTTATCTGAAGATGGCTCAAAGGCCGGGAGTGGCGCATCGCAAAGAGCGCTCATGACACCTGCAGGTGGGACTGAGGTTTCAATCGGCATTGGAAGGCAAGCGAAGACGGATCATCAGTAGCGTGTGTCAACGCAAAATTGGGGGAGCACCGGCTCCACCGGCTCAGTACCGCCCACTCGCTGCGGCGCCGAACCAGCGCATGCCGCAGCCAGAACCGATGTACCCGCCGAGCGCCAGGCGTAGCCGGGATGGGAGCCGCCGCTCAGCGGCAGGCGGAAACAGCGACGTCAGATGTCGCTCGTTTGTCCGCGTGTCATGACGCGCTCGGCGCGACCACCCGCATCGCTTCCCGCGCGATTTGCAACTCCTCGTTGGTCCGGACGACCAGGACCTTAACCGTCAGTTCGCTACGGCCGATTTCGAAGGCGCTGCCAGACACGGCATCGTTCCGTTGCACGTCGAGCCCGAGACCCAGAATGTCCAGTCCCTCGCAGATCTGAAGACGAATTGCCGGCGCGTTCTCGCCGACTCCTCCAGTGAACACCACTGCATCGAGCGATCCGAGCGCTGCGGCATAGGCACCGATATACTTCTTCACGCGGTAACAATACAGGTCGATCGCCAGCCGAGCGTCTTCATCCCCGGCTTCGCTGCGCGCCAGCAGGTCGCGCATGTCATTCGACCCGCATAAGCCGCGGAGTCCGGATTCGCGATTCAGCAGGCGATCAATGTCCTCCGGCCGTAGCTCCCGGACTTTCTGCATATAGAGTGCGATCGCGGGATCCAGATCACCGCTACGCGTCCCCATGACCAGCCCTTCCAACGGCGTGAAACCCATGGAGGTATCGATGCAGCGGCCACCAGCGATGGCCGCTGCACTGGCACCGTTCCCCAGGTGTAGCGTGATCAGGTGCAGATCTTCGATCGGCCTTCCGAGGTAAACGGCCGCCTGTTCGGCAACATACTGGTGTGAGCTGCCATGGAAACCATACCGCCGGATGCCATCGCGTTCGTACCAATCCTCCGGAATGGCGTAGCGGTAGGCATGCGGGGGCATCGTCTGATGAAATGCCGTATCGAAGACGGCCACCTGGGGAAGCGTGGGAAACCGCTCCCGACAGACCCGGATCCCAACCAGATTCGGTGGATTATGGAGCGGCGCGAGCGAACTGAGAGCGCGGATCGACCCAATTACCGTCGGCGTGATCAGCGTCGGCGCGGAGAACGACTCACCGCCATGCACGACGCGATGACCAATGGCGACGAGTCCCTCGACGCCCTCGAAGCCCGGCGACGCACGCAACGCCATATCAATGTGATGGAACGCCTCACGATGATCTGCGGCATCGATCTCGGCTATGTGCGGCGCTTCGGAAGCGCCGGCCGAAGAGAGGTCCCGATGTTTGATCACCGGCGCCGTCTCGCCGATCCGCTCGACCACTCCCCCGGCAACAAATTCGCCTTGCGGCATCCGCAGCAACTGGTACTTGATCGACGAACTACCGCAGTTGATGACAAGCACCAAGCCATGATCACCGTCCGCGGTTCGCATCGTTCCGGACTCGTTCAACGGGCCTCCAGCACGACCACACTGCGGGGCCCGGCCGGATATACTGCCCTGCGGTAAGGCTTTTGGACGGAAGGTTCCAAGATGTCGTCCGGAGAATCCCGCGCCGTGTCGACGGCAAGATGCCAAACTCGCCCGAGGATGACCGGCAACTCGACGTCGCGCTGAGCCTCACACATGTTGAAGATGATGTGCAGATCTTCTTCCTGCTCCCCAATTCCCGCCAGGGTATAGGCCAGCAGCCGGGCCGTGGGATCGGCCCAGGCCGGCTCCTGGAGACGCGTGCCGTGCCAGGCTACGTCAGGGACATCACGACCGGCCACCGGCTTACCGGTCAGAAAGCTGTTTCGCGTCAAACTGCGATGACGCCGCCGCAGCCGTATGATCTGCTTCACGAAGCGCAGCATACCCGGCTCCCTCGTGACGCGCTGCCAGTCGAACCAGGACAACTCATTATCCTGACACCAGCCGTTATTGTTGCCTTTCTGGCTGCGCAGCACCTCATCACCCGACAGCAACATCGGCACGCCGAGGCTCAGCATCAGGATGCCAATGAAATTCCTCGCTTGCCGGTGACGTAGCGACACGATTTCCGGATCTTCCGTATCGCCCTCAATACCGCAGTTCCAGCTGAGGTTATGCTCACAGCCATCCCGATTGTCTTCACCGTTGGCGAGGTTGTGTTTGCCGTTGTAGCTAACCAGATCGTACAGGGTGAAGCCATCGTGGCAGGTCACGAAGTTGATACCGCTGACCGGCGGTCTCAAGTCATCGGCATACAAGTCGCTGCTGCCGCTGACGCAGCTCGCCACATCGCCGATCAAACCCGGATCACCCCGCACGAAGCGGCGAATCACGTCCCGATAACGACCGTTCCATTCCGCCCAGCGCATCCCAGGAAACGAACCGACATGATAGAGACCGGAGGCATCCCAGGCCTCGGCGATCAGCGGCACATCGGCCAGTAGCCGCGAGAAGGCGATGCTCCATGGCAATGGCGGATTCGCCATCGGCACTCCGTCCTCGCCGCGCGTGAACACGCTGGCAAGGTCGAAACGGAATCCATCGACGTGCATTTCCTCGACCCAGTACTCCAGGCAGCGGACGATGTACCAGGTGACCAGCGGGTGGTTGCAGTTGACCGTGTTACCACACCCCGTGTAGTCGCGGTAACGGCTCCGGTCTTCAGCATCGAGGTGATAGAACAGTTCGTTGGCCAGTCCTTTGAAGTTGATGGTCGGACCGTCGGCTCCACCCTCCGCCGTGTGATTGAACACGACGTCAAGGATCACGCCGATCCCGGCCTTGTGCAGCTCGCGGACGAGGAGCTTGAACTCGGACGGGTGAGTACCGAGTTCCGGGGTTACGCAATAGCGCGGATGCGGGCTATAGAAGCTGTGGGTACTGTAGCCCCAAAAATTGCGCAGGCCGCGCGCGAGCACATTCGGCGGCGCATCCTGTTCGTCGAACGCCATGACGGGCAGCAGTTCGACGTGGGTGATGCCAAGCTCCTGCAGATAGGGAATTTTTTCGATGAGTCCGGCAAAGGTTCCGGGATGTTGCACTCCCGAAGACGGGTGCCGCGTCAGCGCGCCGACGTGGACTTCGTAGATGACCGCGCCTTCGAGGGTACCACCGCGACGTTGATCCCCTTGCCAGTCGAACGAGCGGTCCGCGACGACGGCCCGCATGGAGGTGCGGCTCTCGTCCTCCGGATCCTGGGCTCGGAGGCGGTCCCAGAGCACATCGGTCACGGCCTCGGCAGCTGGGCTCAGGAGTTCCTTTCTGGGGTTGAAGCGCCGCCCGGTCGCGGCGGTGTCGTTGGGACCATGCACACGCCACGTGTAAAACGTACCAACTGGCAGTGCCTCGACGAACACATGCCACAAAAAAAAGGTCCGGTGCTCGCCTGGATTCAACGGGACGATCTGAAACGGCTCCAGATCACCCGCGGCCCGATACAAGAGCAGCTCGACCGCGCTTGCATAGCGACTGAACAGACAGAAATTGACACCCTGCTCTTTGCACAGGGTGCCAATAGACTCCGGACTCCCCTTGGCAATGCGGTAGTGACCCCCGCTCGAGACTGACCGCTTGGCCACCACCCGTCATCCCCCTTCCATCGTAACCGGACCGAAAATCTGCTCTGGCCCGGGGTAAAACTGCTTACCGTCGAAGCACACCACGGCTACGATTGTACCCCGATCTGCCGCCCCAGCGGCTGGATCTGCCAGATCCGGTCGGCGTATTCCCGAATCGCCCGGTCCGAGGAGAACTTGCCCATGCGGGCAACGTTCAGGATCGACATGCGCGTCCAGTGGGCCGGGTCGCGGAAGGCGTGGTCGACCTGCTGCTGGCAGTCGACATAAGCGCGGTAGTCGGCCAGCAGCAGATAGTCGTCATGCTGCAGCAGATGGTCCGTCAGCGGCCGGAACAACTGGGTGTCGCCGTGCGAAAAGTGGCCGCTGT
This sequence comes from Methylotetracoccus oryzae, assembly GCF_006175985.1. GTDB lineage: Bacteria > Pseudomonadota > Gammaproteobacteria > Methylococcales > Methylococcaceae > Methylotetracoccus > Methylotetracoccus oryzae. The sequence continues at coordinate 105,955 of NZ_SRSH01000014.1, forward strand.
TGATCAGGTCGATTACGCCCTTGAGTTCGGGGTCACCGTGGTAGTAGTCCATCGGGTTGTAGCCGGAGGCCTTGAGCTGCTGCACTTGCTCGGCGGTCAGACCGAACAGGAAGAAGTTTTCGGCACCGACTTCCTCCCGGATCTCGACATTGGCGCCATCCAGCGTGCCGATGGTCAGCGCACCGTTCATCGAGAACTTCATGTTGCCGGTCCCGGAAGCCTCCTTGCCGGCGGTGGAAATCTGTTCCGACAGATCGGCCGCCGGGTAGATGTTCTGGGCGTGCTTGACGTTGTAATCGGGCAGGAACACGACCTTGATCCGGCCCTGGACCTCCGGATCGGTATTGACGACCTCGGCGACCGAATTGATCAGCTTGATAATCAGTTTGGCCATGTAATAGCCGGGCGCGGCCTTGCCGCCGAACAGGAAGGTGCGGGGCATCATCGACACCTGACCGTCATGCTTGAGCCGCTGATACAGCGTGATGATGTTCAGGACATTCAGGTGTTGACGCTTGTATTCGTGGAGGCGCTTGACCTGGATGTCGAACAGCGAGGCGGGGTCGACCGTCACGCCGGTGCGCGCCTGGATGATCCGGGCCAGGCGCTTCTTGTTGTCCTGCTTGACGCTCCGCCACGCCTCTTGCAATGCCGCGTCGCCGGCGTGGCCTTCGAGCTCACGCAGCCGGCTCATGTCGGTCAGCCAGCCGGTGCCGATGGTGTCATCGATCAGGCGCGCCAGACCGGGATTGCTGAGCGCGACGAAGCGCCGCGGTGTCACGCCATTCGTCACGTTCGTGAACCGGCCGGGGTCCATCTGATGGAAATCGCTGAACAGTTGTGACTTGACCAGTGCCGAGTGCAACTCGGCGACACCGTTTACGGCGTGGCTGCCAACGACCGCCAGATTGGCCATGCGGATGTATCTCTCGCCGGATTCGTCGATGATCGACAGGCGCGCGACCTTGCCCTCATCGCCGGGATAGCGCTGCCGGACCTCGTCCAGGAACCGCCGGTTGACCTCAAGGATGATCTCGGCATGACGGGGCAGCACCGAGGAAAACAACGCTAAAGGCCATTTTTCGAGTGCCTCCGGCAGCAGCGTGTGATTGGTATAAGAGATTGCCTGCCGGGTGATGCTCCAGGCGTCATCCCATTCGAACTCGTGCTTATCGACCAACTGCCGCATCAGCTCGGCGACGGCGACGGATGGGTGAGTGTCGTTCAACTGGATCCGGTGCATCTCGTGGAAGCGTTCCAGCGGCAGCCCCCGCCGCTGACATAGACGGATCATGTCCTTGATGGAGCAGCAGACGAAGAAATACTGCTGTTCCAGTCGCAGCCGCTTGCCCTCGAACAACTCATCGTTCGGGTAAAGTACTTTCGAGATGGTCTCCGACGCGATCTTGTCTTCAACCGCACCGTAATAATCGCCGCGATTGAAGTCCGAGAAATCGAACGACTGAGCGGCTTCGGCACTCCACAGACGTAGCAAGGCGCAGGTGCCGACACGGTAGCCGAGTATCGGCGTGTCGTAGGGGATTCCGACGACGACCCGCCCCGGCACCCAACGCACCCGATACGCACCCTTGTCACCGGTATAGGATTCGGTGTGCCCGCCGAGTTTGACGACTTGGGCAAACTCCGGCCGTGCGATCTCCCAGACATTGCCGTGGCGCAGCCACTTATCGGTGGTCTCACATTGCCATCCGTCCCGAATGACCTGATCGAAAATGCCGAATTCATAGCGAATGCCGTAACCCGTTGCCGGATAGCCTAGCGTCGCGAGCGAATCCAGATAGCAGGCGGCCAGTCGGCCCAGGCCACCATTCCCGAGACCGGGTTCTTCCTCCAACCCGATCAACCCATCCAGTTCGATGCCGAGACCCGCCATGGCGGCGCGGGCGTCTTCAGTGATACCAAGATTGAGCAGGGTGTTACCCAGATGGGGCCCGACCAGGAACTCGGCCGACAGATAGGCGACGTCCCGAATCCCGGTACGGTTTTGCAATTCGACTTGCTTGACCCAGCGTTGCATCAGCCGGTCGCGGACCGATAGTGCCAAGGCCTGGTAGCGCTGCTCGGCCGAGGACAGTTCCAGCGGACGCCCCAGAACGTAGTGAAGATTGTCCTGAAACGCCGCGCTGAGGCGTTCCGCACTCAGTCCGGTGCGGATGTGTTCCACGCCCGGAGAATCCCATTCATCCGCCATTACTGTACTCCGTGCGCCTTGCACCAGGACGTCGTCCGCCTCGCCCAGCATGTCCGGTCAAACCAATCGGCCCTCGACCACCGAGGCCACGTCAGGAGCCGGGGCGATGCCGCAGCTCCTCACGCAGATGCGAGCGGTCCCCCAGCCGCGCGAGGCGTGGGCCGTTGTCATGAAACTCCATGACCGCCAGCGAGGCGACGGAAATGCCGATTCGGTCCCGATAGCCGCCGATATCGATCCCCAGCAACGCACAGGTCAGGATGCGGATCGTCGCCTTGTGGGACACCACCAAAACATCCCCACTCGTGTGCTCTTGCTGGATTTCATCGAGAACGGCAAGTGCACGCCGCGCGACGTCGATGCCGCGCTCACCGCCGGTTGGCGCATTCCAGCCCGCATCGGCCAGCCACCGAACGTAATCCAGCGGATGCTCGCGGTTGACCTGATCCGGCGACTTGCCTTCCCAGTCGCCGAAATCCAGTTCTCGCAAACCGTCGCGCAATTGCATGTCAACGCCGGCGAGCTCGCACAGCGGGCGAGCCGTCATGCGCGTCCGCAGCATCGGACTCACATAGATCGCCTCGAAGGGATGATCGCGATACGCCTGAGCGAAATCCTTGGCCATCTCATGGCCGATCGGCGTCAGATCAGGGTCCATGCGGCCGCAGTAACCCCCGTTGAAGCTGGCTTCGGTTTCGCCATGTCTCAGCAGATACAGGTTCAGACTCATATCATCCCCTCATGCAGCACGTAAAAAAAACCGGTATTGCCTAGAGCGGCCAGGTCCAGTCGTCATGTTCCGGCATGTCGATGCCGTGCTCGTAGGCGTAATTCTGCGCCTCGATTTGCAGGTCGCGGAACCGCTGCTTGGCATGCGCCCCAATCGCCGTTAGCCGCGGGACGCGGTCGATCACATCGATCGCCAGACTGAAGCGGTCGATCTCGTTCTGGATCGCCAGTTCCAGCGGCGTGTTGATGTTGCCCTTCTCCTTGTAGCCACGGACGTGGAACTGGCTGTGGTTGGCGTGGCGGTAGGTCAGCCGGTGGATCAGCCAGGGATAGCCGTGGAAGTTGAAGATCACCGGCTTGTTGGTGGTGAAAAGGCTGTCGAAGTCACGGTCGCTGAGGGCGTGCGGACCTTCGTGGTGCAAGGTCATCAGGTCGACGACATTGACGAAGCGGATCTTGATGTCGGGAAATTCCGTCCGCAGCAGCGCCGTTGCCGCCAGCGCCTCCTTGGTCGGAATGTCGCCGCAGCCGACCATCACGACATCCGGTTCACACCCGTCGTCATTGCTGGCCCAGTCCCAGATGCCGACGCCCTTGGTGCAGTGTTTGATCGCCTCGTCCATGCTGAGGTACTGCAGATGGTTTTGCTTGTCCGCGACGATGACGTTGATGTAGTTGATGCTCCTGAGGCAGTGATTGGTGACCGAGAGCAGGCAGTTGACGTCCGGCGGCAGGTAAATCCGGGCGACTTCCGGGTTCTTGTTCACCACGACATCGAGAAAGCCCGGGTCCTGATGGGTGAAGCCGTTATGGTCCTGGCGCCAGACGGTCGAGGTGATCAGCAGGTTGATCGAGGAGATCGGCGCGCGCCACGGAATCTCGTTGCAGATGGAAAGCCACTTGGCATGCTGGTTGTACATCGAGTCGATGACGTGCACAAAGGCTTCGTAGGTGGCGAAGAAGCCATGCCGTCCGGTCAGCACGTAACCTTCATACCAGCCCTCGAGGGTGTGCTCGGAGAGCATCTCCAGCACCCGGCCATCGGGGCTCAGCTCGCCGCCATCGGCGTCTTCCGGCAAGTAATCCGCCAGCCAGAGCTTCTTGCTGACCTGGTAAACGTCGTCGAGTTTGTTGGAGGTGTTTTCGTCCGGGCCGAACACGCGAAAGTTGGTCAGGTTGTCGCGCATCACGTCGCGCAACAAGGCACCCAGCGGCTTGGTGTTCATCGCGCGAATCAAGCCGGGCTTTTCGACCGCGCAGGCATACTCCCGAAAATCCGGAAGGCGCAGCGCGCGGCGGATCAAACCGCCGTTGGCATGCGGGTTGGCACTCATGCGCAGGCGCCCCTGCGGTGCCATGGCCCGGATTTCAGGTTTCAATTTGCCCGTCTCGTCAAACAACTCCTCGGGCTGGTAGCTCTTCATCCAGTCTTCGAGCTGCTGCAGATGCGCCGGGTTATTGTGCAGCCCGGACAGCGGCACCTGATGGGCGCGCCAGAAACCTTCGACCTTCTTGCCGTCGACTGCCTTCGGCCCGGTCCAGCCCTTCGGCGTCCGCAGCACGATCATCGGCCAGCGATATCGGGTCACATGGGCGGCACCCTTGGCCCGTGCCTCGCTCTGGAACGCACGGATCTGTGCGTAGCACGCGTCCATGGTCGCCGCCATCGCCTGGTGCATCTCCAGCGGGTCGCTCCCTTCGACAAAATGCGGGGTCCACCCATAGCCCTGCAGCAGCATCGCCAGTTCCTCGTTCGGAATGCGCGACAGCAGCGTCGGGTTGTTGATCTTGTAGCCGTTCAAATGCAGGATCGGCAGCACCGCGCCATCCCGGGCGGCATTCAGGAACTTGCTCGAATGCCACGAGGTCGCCAGCGGGCCGGTCTCGGACTCACCGTCGCCCACCGCCACCACGACCAGCAGCTCGGGATTGTCGAAGGCTGCGCCGAACGCATGCGACAGGCTGTAGCCGAGTTCGCCGCCCTCGTGGATCGAGCCCGGGGTCTCGGGGGTGCAGTGCGAGCCGATCCCGCCGGGAAAGGAAAATTGCTTGAAAAATGCCTTTAGGCCCTCGGCGTCCTCGCTGGTGTTCGGATAGATCTCCGAGTACGTGCCTTCCAGGTACACCGGTGCCAAGACACCCGGGGCACCGTGCCCCGGCCCCGCCAAAAAGATCGCCTCCTGCGCATGCTCGAGGATGATCCGGTTGGTATGCGTGTACATGAAGGACAGGCCGGGACTGGCACCCCAGTGCCCCAACAGGCGGCTCTTGAGGTGCGCTTCCTGCAGCGGCTCTCTCAGCAGCGGATTGTCTCGCAGGTAAATCATGCCCACCGCCAGATAATTGCAGGCGCGCCAAAAGGCATGGAGTTGCTGCAGGTGATCGGCGGTCAGCGGCTTGGTCGAGGCAAGGGTCAGGTCGCTCATGTGGGTCCTGCTATCGGCTGGAGGCTGAGGTTACGACACTAAGGCAGCTTTTCGCAGCGCCACAAGTTTCGGCTGGGCCAGCTACATTCTAACGTGCGGATGTTGCTGACATATGAAGTCGCACGGCTAGCCCTCGCACTGGACCAGACTGTTTCTTTGCGGGAACGTCCCCGGGGCGGCAGGATCCAGGCGTCGCCGCCGCAGTGCGCGGGGCTTCGGAACCTCGCGCTTCGGGCATGCGACCGGGACCGGTCATCCCGCACCGGCGACCTCGCCGGGAACTCGCTCCTGGTCAGAAGACCGAAAGTCTGCCAAAGCGACAACGCGGGCCTGTAGCAGATCCTCTCCCGGTGCAATGCGTTTTCGTGGCCGCCTTCCGAGCGGGAAGGCTGGCCGGATCCCGGCCGCAAGCGGCCACGTCGTTTGAGCCCGCGATCGCAGGCTTCCCGGCCAATGTTCCTTACTCCGCAGACAGCGCGCAGCCCAGCGCCTGGCAACACCGCGGGGGCAGCGGGATGGAATTTGGCTGTATGCTACGCGTCTGGATGCGTCTGGCCCCGGGACTGGCCTGGGGGGTGGGCGCGGAAACTGTACCCTCAGCTGCCGGATTCGAATCACCCATGAAACACGCCGAAGACCCTTTCGCCTCCGGCACCACGCCTCATATTCTGTTGCAGCTACATCGCTGGTTCGACCGGAACGTCCTCGAACTCGGTCGTGAGTTGCGCCTGTCCTATCTCCCTCCGTTGATGGTGTATCTGGCCGCGGGCATCTCGGGGCTCACCGCCATCGTTGGTACCTTTTTCGTCAAGGAATATCTCGGCCTGTCGGCGGAATTTCTGGCGGCGCTCGGGTTCTGGACCATGCTGCCCTGGGCACTGAAGATGCCCATGGGACATCTCGTGGATCTGGTCTGGAAGCACAAGGCAGGTTTGATCTACCTGGGGGCCACCCTGGTTGCCGTGAGCTTGTTGATCATGGTCGGCCTCCTCGCCGAACCCCGGATGATGGGCGATGTCATGACGGCGGAAAAATGGTACGTGCTGTCGTCGCTACTCGCCCCACTCGGCTATGTCCTGCAGGACACCGTCGCCGACGCGATGACGGTGGAAGCCGTACCGCGGGTGGACGAGCAGGGTCTGCCACTCTCCGATGAGGCGATTCGCCTCGGGCACACGACCATGCAGACCCTCGGACGGGTCGCCATCATCGGTGGAACGATTCTGGTCGCCGCGGTGAACGTGCTGATGTTCGCCGATGCAGAATCCCTCGATACCGCCGGCAAAGTAGCCGTGTATCTCGACATCTATCAGCTCGCTCTGATCATCCCCGCCATTTCGGCCGGGGGATCCTTGCTGGCCGGCTTTTTGCGGCGACGCCACATGCAGCAGCTCCTGGCACAGGGCTACACGTCTGCCGAGGCCGCTCGACTCATCGACGTTCGGGCTGAGGAGCCTCCCCCGGTCAATTGGTGGATTTTGGGCGGTGGGCTCGCCTTCCTGCTGTTTTCGGTAGTCATGGGGCTGGCTGCGATTCCCTTCAACGAAGAAATCGTCTTTGCCGGGTCGATCGGCATCGTGCTCTTTCTGATGTTGCGGCTTACCCGTGAACTGAGCCCGACCGCGCGCCGCGATCTGCTGGCGACGGCGCTCGTGATCTTCGTGTTTCGGGCAATGCCCGGGCCAGGCGCCGGATCGAGCTGGTGGATGATCGACGTCCTCGGCTTCGACCAGAGTTTCCTCTCCCGCCTGTCGCTGTTGGCCAGCACGCTGGCCCTGCTGGGCATGTTCCTGTTCCGGCGCTACATGGCCGAACGCCCCATAACCGACGTGATCGTAATGTTGACCATCGCCGGTGCTGTGCTGTCGTTGCCCAACGTGGCGATGTTCTATGGGCTGCACGAATGGACGGCGAAGCTGACCGGCGGACTGGTCGACCAACGCTTCATCGCATTGATCGATACCGCGCTGGAGTCGCCCTTGGGACAGATCGCGATGATCCCCATGCTGGCCTGGATCGCAAACTCCGCCCCACCGCGACTGAAGGCGACGTTTTTCGCCGTGATGGCCGCTTTTACAAATCTGGCCCTGTCCCTGTCGCAGTTGCTGACGAAGTATCTGAACCAGGTCTTTACGGTGCACCGCGAGGTCAAGGATGCCTCGGGTGCCGTGACGGTGCCGGCCGACTACAGTGAGCTCGGCGCGCTGTTCATCACTGTCTCCGTCATCGGACTGATACTGCCACTGATCGCGGTGCAGCGCGTCCGCGCCCACTGTCGCGACAGCAACGGCTCAGCGCCCTGAGTGCGATCGGAAGAACCGCTCGTCGCGACGGGACAAGCAGAGGACATGCGGACAGGCCGCGCATGACCCCGGAAAAATCATTCCTGCCGGAAGCCCTCAAGCCGTGATCGTTGCCAAGAGAAAGTATCACCCACCGAACGGCTTCAGCCGTTTCCCAAGCCGGTCATCCTTATGCTGGCTGATCCTTTGCAGACTGCTGACCGGGTGCGGCACGCCACCCCCGGCCGCAACCAGCACGCTGATTGCCAGCGAGCATTACGCGCTGCGTGCCGTCACGCTCGTACAAGGTCTGGTTGAGCCGTGGTCACTGGCCTTCCTGCCGGATGGTGAACTCTTGGTGACCGAGCGACCCGGGCGTTTACGCCGCGTGGTCGGAGGCGCGTTGCAGCCGGAACCCGTCGCCGGACTGCCTGACATCATCGCCAGCGGCCAGGGCGGCTTGCTCGACGTGGCACTGCATCCCGATTTTGCCGCCAATCGCCTGGTGTACCTGTCCTACGTCGCTCGGGCGGCCGAAGGCGTCGGTACGGAGGTTGCGCGCGGCCGTCTCGACGGCAACACGCTCACCGGTTTGCAGGTCATTTTTCGCGCCACGCCCAAGTTGCCCGGAAACGCTCATTTCGGCTCTCGCCTGCTGTTTGCCCCCGATGGAAATCTCTTGATCACTCTCGGCGAACGCTATACCGAGCGCGAGCAGGCACAGAACCTGGCCAACCATCTGGGCAAGATCATTCGTCTCAAGGATGACGGCAGCATTCCTGCTGACAATCCCTTCATTGGCCACAGTGGCGCCCGTCCTGAGATCTACTCATACGGGCACCGCAATGTGCAGGGCATCGCGCAACAACCGGGCACCGGGAAGGTCTGGGCGCACGAGCACGGCCCGCAGGGCGGTGATGAACTCAATCTGCTACAGGCCGGAAGCAATTACGGCTGGCCGGTGATCACCTACGGAAGGAACTATGTGACGGGCACACAGATTGGCGAAGGCACTGAAAAACCCGGCATGGCGCAGCCCGTGCATTATTGGGTACCATCCATCGCGCCTTCCGGCTTCGCGTTCTACGCCGGAGAACCGTTCGCACGATGGCAGGGGAATGCCCTGATCGGCTCCCTGGCCTTCGATCAACTGGTGCGGCTCGAGATTGTCGACGGACGCGTCGTGCATGAAGAGCGGTTATTGGATGGACGCTTCGCGCGAATCCGCGATGTGCGTATTGGCCCCGACGGGTTGCCCTACCTGTTGGCCGGCGGCGACGCCGGGCGGATCGTGCGCCTGGAACCCGCCGCCCTGATGGGAACTGCCGGCAACGGAGCGGGAACTCGCTGACCATCTGCCCCCCGTGGGGCACTCGGGCCAACCGCAGTGTCAGGTCAGGCGCTCGTTTACGAGGCCCGCCTGATCCAGGGCATCGGCAAGACCAGGGCCCGTGAATGCAACCTATGGCTCGGAGAGAACAAAAAAATGAAATTTTCGCTTCAAAGGAGCTTTGACTATTTTCTGATCGGCGTATTGGGTCTGCTACCCGTCCTTATCGTGGTACAGGTCGTGTTGTACGTCGAGCGTTTCTTGCGCGACTTCGTAGTCAACATTTACGGCCGTTACGAAGACAAGCCGTTGCTGCCGGTGCTGTTGTTCGCCGGTTCGGTAGCGTTCCTGGTGTACTTCGGCTATTTGCTCAAGCAGGACAAGGCCCACCTGCTTTACTACCTCGAAAAACTGCTGGATCGTATCCCCGTGCTCGGCACACTGTACCGCGTCACGAAAAAGATCCTCAGCCTGTTCCGCGGCGACGAGGACACCCGGCTGCGAGATGTCGTCTACGTCGAATACCCTCGCGAGGGCATCTGGGTTCCGGCTTTTGTGACCAATCGTACCGGCGACAGGTACGTCGTCTACGTTCCAACCTCCCCCAACCCGACGTCCGGCTTCACCGTGATCCTGCACGAATCGCGCGTGATACCATCGTCGATGACGATCGAAGAAGCCTCGAGTTTTGTCATCAGCCTCGGGGTAGATATGCCGAAGCCGGAGGAAGCAGCGACCTTGGACCGGCCCAGCCGAACGCCATAGCCAACCTGACCGCAAGACCCCATGGGTTGCTGCCGTCTCCCGTTCGCGGGAAAAAGGTGTTGCCGCCGCTACGCGCTCCGGCTTGCCATCGCGACCCCCGCCTTTCATTCGATGGGTACTGGGCTCCCGGCGTTGGCACGGCAAGCGATATCGGCCTTACCGCGCCGCCGCTACGCCTCCCGGACTCACAGCGGGGCTCATATGCTAACCAGTGCGATCTTCCGAACCTACCCGGAGACAACGAAGAGAACGACATGAGCAGGCATCACCAAGCGCCAGGGAGGAAACTTGCGCTGGCTTGCCCCGAGGAGCCCCCTGCCTTTCGCGGAGATCAGCCGTTATCGACCCAAAGTCCGTCGGCTCCTGCCGGCCCTTGCGTACCGTTCCGCGGAGTGGCTATCGCCCTGCTCGTTCTGACGGTTGCGGCCTGCGACTCGGTCCGGACGCGAACCCTGGAAGAAGGCGAGGTCAATATGTCGCAGGCACAGTTCGCGGCCCAATTCGAACGCGTGTTCCGCTACCACAACCGGATCACGAACGAACTGATCATGGAACTTCCCAGCCTGTCCCTATCGGAAGAAGACACCGACAATCTTTCGGATGCCGAGGAACGCATGAACGAAGCCTGTGACAGCCTGAACGAGGTCGCTTCCCTCGAAGCCGTATCGCAGCATGCCGACTTTTGGACGGAGAGCGGCCTGCCCGAGGCGGTACCACAGTGCGAGGAGGCGACGCATGCGGTTGAGGCGCTGTTTGAAACGCTGCACACGCGAGCGAAAGCCAGCCCGGAAGCCTCCCCCGCTCCCGCACCGTGAGCCGGGTGATCACTACACCGCGAGCCCTCCGGTCAGACTGAGTCGCGATCGGGTTCCGCCAGCACCTGCCAACGCCCCTGTCCCGAGTCATCAAACTCCAACAGCAACGCGTAGTCGGCCAGTTGGTCATCACCGTCACCGAGGGTGATCCAGCTGATATCCTGGTGCGCCAACAGGCGCAACATATGGCGCACCTGCATCACACTGAGCGCCGTACCAGGACGGTCCAGCAGGGCAAACCGCGGTTGTGCCAGCAACAGGCGGGCGAAGGCCAGCGACTGCTGCTCGCCGAGCGACAGGAGATCATCCCAGTCCTGTTCCCGATCCAGCCCCCCTGCTCTCGTCAGTACCGCTGCAGCCTGGACCGAATCCAGTACCCTCAGGATCTCCTCATCCCTCGTAGTACCTTCCGCTGCCTGCGTCAAAAGGATCTCCCGCAGATTTCCCGGAGGTAGGTAGGGACGCTCGGGCAGGAAGAGAATATCCTCTAGGGCCGGCCTGAAGATCCGGCCCTCGCCAGTGTCCCAGATACCCGCCGTAGCGCGAAACAACGCCAGCTTGGCGCGATCCGGGCCCTTGATCAGCACTGAACGGCCTGCACCCATTTCTCCGGTGAACTTATCGACCAGCACTCTCCCGTCGCGCGGCGAGCGCAGCGTCAGTGCCTCGAACGCCACCCGCTGCGGATCTTCGATGACCTTGATGTTGTCCGCCGGATTCAGATCGGAAGGTGCGGCGCTGGGGTGCGCGCAAATCGCGCATACCGCAGCGATGTTCCCGCGGACTGCTTCCGGTGCGGCCTGCTCGATGGCCTCGGCAAGGTCGCTGAGCCGCGATGCGACAGCGGCATAGGATGAGATGGACTGGAACTGATTGACGATGAGCGAAAACGCACCAAGCAACGCGGTGAACGCCACCGCCGCTTGTGTCACAACGCCGAATTCGACCTCGCCGGCCATGAACATCGGCGCCACGAACAGGATTGGAATGACCTGAATGAGATAGTTGTATCCGGTTGTGAAAAAGCCAAGGTTACGGTTGACGGCGATAATGCTCTTGAAGTTCGACACCAGCGCGTCAATCTGTCCTTGCAGCCGTGACTGCAAACTCGCCTCGCGGTGCAGCATCGCCACGGATTCGGCGTTTTCCCTTATGTGAATCAGATCCGACCGGAAATTGGCCTCCCTGTCCAATTGTCGATAATTCAATGTCACAAGAGGGCGACCCAGTTTAATGGCGAACCAGGTTCCGCCAGCGGCGTAGGCAACGGAAGCCAGAAACAGTAGCGGACTGATGCTCCACAACACACCCGAAAACGCAATCACCGTGAAGGTTCCGTTCAGCACCATCAAGGTGAACGACAATGTCGTGACGGTGAAGGTCCGAATGTCGTCGGCAATGCGCTGGTCGGGATTGCTCAATGCGCCCGCTTCGTCCAGGCGATAGTAGACGCGGTGATCTAGGTAAAAGGTCACGATTCGGCGGGTCAGCCATTCCCGCCACAACAGCCCGAGCCGTTCCTCGGCAAAGCGGAAAACCACCGCAACAATTGTCAGGATAGTGAAGACGCCCACATAGCCCAGTGCCAGCCAAACGAACTCGGTCGTCTGGCGCCCCGCGATCGCTGTCATGAAATCGCGGCCCACATAGCTCGCGAGCACGTTGAGGCCATTGATCGACAGCGACATGAGGACCAGCGCCGTGGCCATCATCTTGGCCTTACCGCCTACTTCGGAGGCCGCCAGATTCTTGACGCTTTGCCAGAGGCGTGCCCAGATCAGTGTACTAGTGGTAAAGCTCGTCGCTCCGTTCATTTGGTCGCCCTTTCGGTTGCATGTCCTTCCCCCCCGTCCCGCTGCCTTAACACTAACGCTCCCGGTGCCAAGCGCAACTCCACGACGGCGGACGGCAACCTTACACCAAAGCAACCCTTAACGCCTGCGATGCAGCCCGTCATGCCATTGGCCTCCGGTCGCTGGCCGGCAGCAACTCCCCTCGTGCACCGCAGCGGGTGTGCGTTCGCTCGGAGCGTGGGTGTCCTGCGTCCGCGTATGTTATATATAGGCAGTCCAGCCGTGGGTATGCCGAAGCCACCGCTTAAATGGCCGAGGGCACCCTTGGAACGTGATGCGCTTTCGATGGCCGCTCGCAGTTGCCGCGCGATGACCCCTGGCCGCGCCGGCGCTGCCGGCCATCCAGTGTTGTTCTCGTCAAGGCTACATCGGACCTTCCCGCTGTCCTCGTACCTTAGCTCAACCGCCACAACGGCCTCCCTGCGATATGAACGAGCGAATCACCAGTACACGCCCATTCGGCCTCGGAAGCGTGACCGAGGCCCGCATGAGCCCTGCACTCATCAACGCCTTGATGCTCGTCATCGCGCTGCTCGTCGCGCTGGTTGCCGGCATGGCAATCGGACTGGGCAACTATGCGCTGGATGCGCTGGCATTCGCTGCCATCATCGGCTTCGTGCTGCTGTTGCTGCCCCTGGAACTCCTGATGTCGGCCCATTTCGTCACGGCGACGATCATTGCCGGGTGCGTCGTTTATTTTCTCCGCATCCAGCAAGGCCATTGGCTGCCATTTGGCTCCGCGCTGCTGGTCGGCGCGAAGGTCCTTCTGACCTACCTTACTTCACGGCGGCAACCGTCGGCCTCCAGCGGTATGCCATTTTTTGTGATCGCACTGATAGCCTATTTGGGCGGGATGGCGATCGCGGTTTTTGTGAACCGGGTACCGCTACTCCAGGGCATCGTCGGCTTGAAGAACCTGCTTCCGTCATGGGCGGTGTTCATCGCAATCGGCTTCGGGTTCGTGCCTTGGAGTTTCGTCAAGCGACTTTGGATGTGGCTGATCGCGATTCCGATCATCTGCTTCCCGGTTGTGATGTACCAGCATTTCATCGTTGCCGCACGACGTATTGACGCGGTGACCCGGTTCGATGCCGTGGTCGGTACCTTTGGAGGCAACCCGGAAGGCGGCGGACACAGTTCCACCTTGATGCTCTACATGGTTGGCGCAATGTTGACCGCTGTCGCTCTGCGTCGCAGCAACAAGATTTCGTCGCTGTATCAGGTGGCGGTGATCGTGGCGGCCTTTCTTGCCATCGTTCTGTCCGAGAACAAGTCCGCATTCGTGTTGTTACCTGCAGCCTTCCTCCTGTTCGACCTCGACACCCATCTGCGCAATCCGGTGCGATTCGTACTTGTCGCCCTGGTGATGGCCGTCGCGCTCGGCACCATGTACAAAGCCTACAATGCGCTCTATTACGATGCGGAAAAGATCGGCAGTCGGGAAGGTACTGAGAGGCTGGAATACTTCTTTGATCCGAACAATGTCAAGCCCGGCGGCGAGGTCGGCCGCGGCGCCTCGCTGAGTATCTGGTGGGGCGACCGTCTTTACACGCCATTGCAGCGACTGTTCGGCTATGGCCCAGGCGCCAGTAGGGCCGAAAGTACGGTTGCCATCGGCAACGTTGCGAAGCGTTACATCCCCTGGACCATCAACTCAACAGCCATCGCCCAGCTGCTCTGGGATCAGGGCCTGTTCGGTTGCCTGAGCTATCTCAGCATATTGTTTGGTGCCGTGGTATTCGGGATTCGTCGCTACCGCTGGCAAGGGGACGAGGAAGATCGACAGTTGCTGCGCGCAGCAACGGCCATCTCCCTCGTTCTGATCCCCTTTTCCCTGCATAACTCTCACTTGATCAATGCCGGCCAGGATCAGTACCTGATGAGTCTGACCCTGGGTACGTTACTCGCCGTTGGCCGCCAGCTAAAGAAGGACGTCGTGCCAACACACGCGAAAAACCCCAGTCGAAGTCAGCGGCGGATCGTCCACCAAAGCCCTCGCTAGCCCTTCGTCGGGCAATGGATGGATTAAGGCATCCCATCCGTTCGTGCATGATGGAATACTCGCCATTCGTCGGGGCCGCGCTTTCAACAGGGACGCTGTCGAACTCGGCGCACCCTTCCCGCAATAGATGGCGGTCTAAATTCGCGAGATCGGCACGAGACAATGGCTACGTGTTGGGTTCCGGTCAACAGGACAGCGCCGGAGGGGCCGCTTTAGGCCATTCGATTTCCATCGACCACGACATGACGTCTTCGGGACCTTCGCAGGCCGGGCCCGCGTGACTCAACAGGTCGTGCCTTGCGAGAGATGAGTTCAATACCCAATGGCGAATAACGAAACGATGATTGTCGGCTGTGGCTATGTTGGGCGGCGAGTCGCTGCGCTCGAGCACGCCCAGGGCAACACGGTCATCTGTCTGAGCCGCACGGAGCATACCTGCAATGGTTTGCGAAACCTGGGCTATCGCGTGGTGGCGGCCGATCTGGATGTGCCAGCGTCGATTGACATACAGGGATCCAGTCCGGACATTCTCTATTACTTTGCACCGCCGCCGAATTCCGGGACTACCGACCCCCGGCTGGGCGCTTTTCTGGAACGAATTGCATCGCAGCGAGCACCGGAACGGCTCGTCTACATCAGCACGAGCGGCGTCTATGGGAACTGTGACGGAAACTGGGTGGACGAAAGTCACCCCGCGAACCCGCAGTCGGATCGCGCGGTGCGTCGCTGGTCCGCCGAACAGAACGTGCAGGCTTGGTGCGCAGAACGGGGGGTGCGTGCCGTAATCCTGCGCGTCCCGGGAATCTATGGACCGGGCCGTCTGCCGGTGGATCGCCTGCGCCAAGGCTTACCGGTCGTGCGCCGCGAGCAGTCGCCGTTTAGCAATCGGATCCACGTCGACGACCTGGCAGCGATCTGTGTCGCCGCAGGCCATGTTCCATCCGCCTGCGACGTCTACAACGTCAGTGACGGTCAGCCGACCACGATGACCGATTATTTCCTGAAAGCGGCCGATGCGCTGGATTTGCCGCACCCGCCGGAGATTTCGATGGCCGAGGCCCGGGAACGATTCTCTCCGGCGATGCTGTCCTTCCTGGAGGAGTCGCGGCGACTCGACAACCGCAAGATGCTCGTCGAACTCGGTATACAACTCCGGTATGGCGAGTTGGAGCGCGGGCTCACGGCGTCGATCAGAGCGGACGCGGCGCCGAGGGGAACAACCTGAGCCACTCCGGCGGCGTCACTTGTTCAATGCCACCTGCGTTTGCGTCGGCGATGTGCGGAACACCGTGACTGGAACGCCAAGCGCGGCCCAACGGTAAAGCCATCCCGCGTCCTCTGGCGCGCTGGGCCAACGGCGGTTGTGGTTGCGGGTGGACATATTCACGCAACCGTGGCTCGCGGGATGTCCGAAGCCGTTATGCCACCACGCGCCGTGAAAGGCATAGTCCGAATAGAAGTACTGCGCGAAAGGCACGTTCTCGACGACATAATGCCCTGGCTGGCCCGGCTTTGCGCGGCTGCGCATGGTCTTCAGCGGAAAGCGCGCATAAATGTAGAACGAACCTGTGACTGTCGGCGTTTTCGCCTTACCCGTACTCACCCTGAACGTTCGCACGACCTCGCCATTCTCGACTGCAGCCACTTGCTGCTTATCGAGATAGACGAAGATGCGCTTGTCGGCGCCAGTGCTGAAACGGGCCGACAACGGGGCGGCTATCATGCCGCCTTGCTGCGACTTAACCCCCTCCGGATCAAACTTCACTTCGATAGCGGCGTGCGCCGGCCACGTCGGGCTGGGGGCGAATCTGAGCCGGGTGCTGTTATACCAGAACCAGCGACCTGCAACCGGCCTGCCGTCCGCGGTCTGGACGACGAAATGCTGCCCGATGCTGGCGCGGTCGGCGACAGGCTCACTGAAAGTTACCTCGATCGGAAGCCCTACACCGAGATCCGTCATGTCGTGGGGTGTAATCTTCGCCGTCAATGGCGGGGCCGTAGTGATCGCGAGCCTTATGGGCGGGATCGGAACACCCGTGACGGTCGTCAGACTGAGTTCGAGCGGAAAAGTCTGCCCAGCCGGATAGCTTTCCGCTGACAGTTTGAAGCTCCGGCGCTCACCGTCCGACTGCGCGCGAAATGGCACGTCCCCCTTGATCTCCAAACTGCCGACCGGGTGGTCGAACTTCACCGTCACGCTTCCATCCGCCTCCAGCATCCGCTCGGCACGACCTTCGAGCCGGGGTTGGGCCACCGTGTGAATGACGAAATGGTGTTCCGCGCGTTGCCGCAGCCATGGCCTTTCAACCGTGACGCTGATGTCATAGCGCATGCCGAAAGCCAGAGGATCGGTCGATTCGCGGTGGCTCCCATCACCTCGGGTTGCGACTGCCCTGCCATCGGTATCGACGATTGTCAGAGCGCTGATGGTGGATCCCATACCAATGGGCTCGAAGTTCAGCGCTTCCCTCGGATCGACCTCATGACTCTGGTCCGGGGGATTCATCGCCACGCCGAAGGCCGCAAGCCGCTGCTGCGCAAGCAGGACGGCGGTCACGCCAAGACCTACCACAGCCGCGAGCACGGCAACCCACCGGATCAGCGATCTACGTGCCGCCATCGATAAACACCTCGGTCGATAGTTAAAGGCTCGGCAGCCCTTTAATACTGCCGTATTTTCCTGACGCTACAGGGGTTTGGCAAGCCATCAGCGGGTTTCGTTCCGGGCAGGACCGCCATCCGTCGACAGGCTCATACGACGGCGCACTCTAGCTCCGACGGCCGCTCATGCATGCATCGCTCTGACCCCGGCTCGTACCAGATCGATCACATCGATCAATCGGGACACATACGCAGCGCGCAACCGCAGCGTTCCGTGTTCGCCGAGCAACTCCTTTTCCAGAGCATCAAGCAAGCGATGCAGCCGCCGTTCATGGAGCCCCAACGCCTGCTGCACCGGGTCCGTCACGATGCCGGTCAGCGCAGTAATGGTGCCCAGAGCCAGCATCAAGCCACCCACGGTCGCGATAACCAAAGGGGCTGATGCGGCAGCGGGAAACAGGGTGTAGTAGAGCTGTCCCAGCGTAGGGCCGAGCGCGAAATTGGCGACTGCGACCTGATGAGCCACTGCTGCAGCCGCTGCTTGTCCCAGCGCCGCGGAGCCCGGAGTGAATTGCCGCAGACTGCCCGCTCCGGCCGCGAGACTGAGCAAGGAACCCGACAGCTCGGCTGCCGCCGTGCGGCTGTGAGCATATACCGCCAGAAAGTCCTCGAGCTTCCGACGCGCCCCGGGTCTCGCAGCAAGACGTTCCAGCTCCGATAGCTCCGGTCCGGCCAGCTGTGCAATGACGGCGTCCGAAGCGACGGTCTCCAACAAGGCGTCGTGCTCCGACCGTCTCTCCCCCTGGATGATTGGGAGTTGAAGCAGTTCGGTATACACCAGCCATTCCAGTTCACGAGAGACCGCTGTTCTGAAACCGGGCGGAAGCTGAGCAAGACGCCTGGCCGCGTCCGGCCATCCAAAACGGACGAACAGCGCGGCCGCGCCGCGGGACAGAAGATAAGGTCCGGCCCACAGCGCATTGGCCGGCACTTTCCATAGATCATGTCCCCAGGCCGCGCGGTGGATTTGCCATGCGCCACGGAACGAGAAATGACGAGCGCAAAACGGAGGAAGTCGAACCCGGCACTCCGCGATGTAGCGCCGGAAAGCGGCGTCAACAATGGCGCTAGCCGGCCGCTGCGGAGCTTCAACCGGCGGGATCGAGGGAGGCAAGGACATAATCGGGGCGCGGTCCGACGGCCGGGAATTCGGATAACATCGCTGACACACCACCCAACAGCAACGCCGACGGAATGGCCGCGGCGTTCGCTCCAGCGATGTCAGTCGCCAGTTGGTCCCCGATCATCACCATACGCTTCCCGGGACACCGTCGCTGCGCGGCCAGGAAGAGGCCGGGCTGTGGCTTGCCGAGCACGGTAAATTTCAGGTCATCTCGATCCGGATAGCGCAAGCGCAGCGCAGACTCCAGCAACAGCGCAATGGCGCCTGACGTGATCCCGAAACCGGTGGCGCTGGGGAAGATGAGATCGGGATTGGGCAAAATCAACTCGACCGGCATACCCGCATCGATCTGCGCGAACAATGCCGTCAGTGTGGCATCCACCGTTTCCAGAAACGGAAAGCCCTCTTGATCGGCGACCACCAGCACCTCGAAGGGGTCGGCCGCGTCGGCAACGACACCCCCGGCAGCACGCACGTATGCAAGGCTCCCGGAGGGCCCGAGCACCCTCACCGTCTTGCCAGCAAGGCCGTGCTCTTCGAAATACGGCGTCAGCAGACTACCCGACGAGATGATCTGTTCCGCCTCGATCGGCAAACCAAACCCCTGGTAGCGCCGCGCCGCGATTTCGGGTGGTTTCGTGGCGTCGTTTGTCAAAACGAAATAGTCTTTGCCAAGTTCGTTGAGCCGACGTAGCAACCCGGCAGCACCTGCCAAAGCCCCCTCGGCATTGACCAATACGCCATAAGCATCCAGGAGGATGACGGCATATCGCTCGATGAGATGGTCGATGTCAACCTGTTGAACTGCGCCCATGTCCGTCATGATAACGCGCTGCTCGCCCGATGTAGTCGGAGCGCCCTGTTGCGGCTGGCGGCCCTTGACCACGGCGCGATCCAGGTACCCTCGCAACCACTACTGAATGGTCAATCCGCTAGCCCTGAATCCCCCGAGCACGAGTGTCACCCGGTCGCCCCGCCGCAGCAAACGCCCGGGATTCCCGAAGAGGGCCGCATTCTCGCCGCCGCTGCGATCGAGCGCCTGCGGGGCTGCGGCTGGCTCCAGGGGTATTGGGTCCAGGCGAACCGGTGCCTTGTCCGGCATCAAATAGGTGCTGGCACCGGGTTGCAGCAGACCCGCTGACTTGCTGGAGTCCAGCACCCGATAGCGGAAATCGAGAATGTGCCCGCCTGCCGCCAGCTTAAGGCGTTCAACGCGTATGCCGAAGGCCGCCTCGATGCGAGCAAGTTCGTCGGACCGCGCGGGCAAGCTCACCGAGTAACCGAACCAGGCGAGCCCGAACAGTAACAGCCAGCAGGCGAGTCGATGGAGCCCATCCCCCCGAGGAGGGGAAAGGACACCGTCCAGTTCAGGATCGGTGCCAACCTGTTCACTGCCCGTCTCGCTCACGATTTGAGAGGCATCTGGCCGAAGCGCCTCATGCCGCAGTCCCCAGGCCGAACCGCGGAGTCGAGGCCGAGCGGCGACTGGTGGAGTGACGCAGGCGCCGCCTAAACCGCCTAACGACTGAAGCAAACGGATACCGGATTCGAGCCATGATGAGAGGGCTTTCATTCGAGGTTTCTATTTCTAATTATTCCCCCGGAAAACGACAGCCATTCCGTCGCACGGCCTTGACGCCGATGTTCAGCATTCACAATTACCCCCCAACCGGTACTGTAACGCGTCTGTCAAAAATACTTTAGCACGATACGCGCCATATCTTTTCTCCCCGCGCTAGGTCATTGATCACAAGAAGCTTCGCAAGAGCTGCCCCGAAACAAGGCGACGCTGCCACTGCACCGAATCGGGGACTGTAAAGAATCTTGACGCCTCATGGCTGACGTACTGGCCCTCGCAAGAGCGTCGATCCAGGGCCGCCGGGCACGGTCGATGGTATGCTACCGGCCATGAAAACAACCCATCACCGCTTCGCGCTGTGCGAAGAAAGAATGATCCCGGAGATCGGCTCCTTGGCCCGTGTCTACCGGCATACGGTTACCGGCACCGAGTTCGTCAGCCTCATCAATGACGACGAAAACAAGGTGTTTGGTATTGCATTCGCGACCCCATCGAACGACAGCACGGGCATCGCGCATGTCATGGAACACAGCGTGCTTTGCGGCTCCCGTCGCTATCCGTTGAAAGAACCGTTCGTGGAGCTGATCAAGGCCTCGCTCAATACCTTCGTCAATGCGATGACCTGGCCCGACCACACGGTTTATCCAGTCGCCTCGCAACATGCCAAGGATCTTTACAACCTGATCGACGTGTACCTCGATGCGGTCTTCTACCCGAATCTGACGCGGTGGACCCTCATGCAAGAGGGTTGGCATTACGAACTCGAAGACCCTTCGGACGCGCTCCGCTTCAAGGGGGTCGTCTTCAACGAGATGAAGGGGAACTATTCATCGGCTGACTCGATGCTCGGCGAGTATGTGCGCCGTTCACTGTTCCCGGACACCATTTATGGTCACGACTCCGGAGGCGATCCGGCCGTGATCCCTGAGCTCACCTACGACCGCTTCAAAGCCTTTCATACCACGTTCTACCATCCATCCAATGCCCGTGTTTTCTTCTACGGTGACGACGATCCCGAGGAGCGACTGCGCTATCTGGACTCGTGGCTGAGCGGGTTCGAGGCTATCGAGCTGGCTCCAGAACTGCGCCTGCAGCCCCGCTGGCCGGCACCGCGGCGACAGGTTGAGGCCTACGATCCCGGTGAGGATGCGGAGGCGCCGCTGGCCTATGTCTCTGTCAATTGGCTGCTAGGCGAATTGCGTGACCCGGAGACCGCATTGACGTTGGATATCCTGTCTCACATGCTGGCCGGCACGCCGGCTTCGCCGCTGCGCAAGTGCCTCACCGATAGCGGCCTGGGCGAGGATGTCACCGGCGGCTATGTCGACAGCGACTGCCGCGAAGCCTATTTTCCGATCGGGCTGAAGGGCGTAGACCCCGCTGACATCGAGGCGGCCGAGAAGCTGATTCTTAACACCCTGAGGGACTTGGCAGAGTCTGGCTTCGAAGCGGGCCTTATAGAAGCGTCGCTTAACACAGTCGAGTTCAACCTGCGGGAGGCGAATTTCGGCGGCTTCCCGCGCGGCATCGCTTACCTGATTCAGTCCTTGCAATACTGGCTATATGGCGGTGATCCACTGGCACCACTCGCCTTCGAGGCACCGCTGCGGGCACTGAAGGAAAAGCTGGCGAGCAGCGAGGACCCGTTTCGGCAGATGCTGCGTGAGATGTTCGTCGAGAACACGCACCGCACCACCGTCGTCATGCTACCCGACGATACTTGGCTGGCCCAGCGAGAACAGGCGGAACAACGTCGACTGGATCAAGTTGCAGCCAATCTCAGCGCCGAGGAGTTGCAGCGGCTCGCCGCGGACACCGCAACGCTGAAGGCCCTGCAGACCACGCCTGACAGCCCGGAAGCGCTGGCCACGGTACCGACGCTGAGGCCGAGTGACCTTGAGCCGCTGATCAAGACGATCCCGACCGAGATCGACGTCCACCCTTACGCCAGCATTCTGTATCACGAGCTTCCAACCCATGGAATCGTTTACCTGGATCTCGCGTTTGATACCCGCGGCGTCCCGACAAACCTCGCACCTTACCTGGGTCTGTTCGGCTCCGCGCTGCTCGAGATGGGAACCGAAAAAAAGGACTTCGTCACCCTGACCCAAAGCATCGGGCGAAAAACCGGGGGGATCGGCACGACGGCGATCAATACGCTGCGAGTCGATACCCGCCTCGGACTGTCGCTGTTTGTCCTTCGCAGCAAGTGCACCGCGACCCATGTCGACGACCTGCTGGACCTCCTGGGCGAGATCCTGCTGACCGCGCGATTCGACGATCGGGAACGGTTCCGGCAGATTGTCCTTGAGGAAAAGGCCGGTATCGAAAGCGAGTTGGTTCCGCACGGCAACGCCTTCGCCGAACAGCGCCTGCGGGCCCGATTGAATGCCGCAGACTGGGTCGCCGAACAGACCGACGGCGTCAGCTATCTGTTTTTTTTGCGAGAGCTCTCCGCGCGGGTGGAAGGGGACTGGCAGGGTGTGCTACGGGACCTGGAGCGCGTTCGGTCCACCCTGATCACTGCCGCCGGCCTGACAATGAATGTCACTGCCGATACGGCTACACGACTGGCCATACAGCCGCGACTCGAAGCGTTCATTGATCTCCTGCCACGCGGTGCCGCCATAATGGCAGGCATTTCGCGAACTCCCGAGTCTCCTTGCAACGAAGGCCTGACCGTTCCGACGCAAGTCAACTTCGTGGCCAAGGGGGCGGATGTTTACGCGCTCGGCTACAGCTTGCATGGATCCTGGCTGGTCGTACAGAACTGGTTGTCGACGACCTATCTCTGGGAGCGTGTTCGTGTCCGCGGCGGGGCCTATGGCGGTACCTGTCGCTTCGACCCCCTCAGCGGGATCTTCATGTACTCCTCCTACCGCGATCCCAATCTCGCCGAAACCGTGGAGATCTACGATCACACGGCAGAATTCCTGCGCGCCCACCCACCTGACCGCGCGGAAGTCGAACGGGCGATCATCGGTGTCATTGGCAGTCTGGACCGCTACATGCTCCCCGATGCGAAGGGTTATACGGCGCTGCGACATCATCTGGCCGCATTGAACGATCCGCTGAGGCAGCAAATAAGGGATGAGGTTCTGGCCACGGAGCTACGGCACTTTCACGATTTTGCGAGGGTGCTCGACGACGTGGCCAGCCACGGACACGTCGTGGCCGTTGGGTCGCTGCAGGCGATCGAGCAGGCCAACGCCGCACTCGGCGGAGACTGGCTGAGCGTGACCCGGGTATTGTGAGCTAGGCACCGCGGTCGCACCGCTAGACGCCGGAACCGCATGACCAGGGCTGGCCCGGCGCAGGTTCAGGTCGCGAGGACCAGAGAAAGATTCTGAGCGACGACCCAGCAATAGGCAGCGACCACACCGCTGAGTGTTCCGGTGACCCAGGCACTGCGGATCCGGTGGCGTCGAATGAAGACGAAGGCGAGAAAGGCCAGCCCAAGGAGTTTCATCGTCGCGATCGACGTGCCGAGACCGAAGGTTTCGAAGCAAAAGCTCGCCAGCGGATTCGCTTCGTCGATCTCGGAGCAGTGGAGCCCGATATAGGTGATTGCTCCATCCGCGATCTGAAGGAGCCCAAATGACACGATCAGCAAGCCGTCCATCGTCGTTTCCTGAGTCGCCACGCGGAGCGGATGCACTCTGCGAGGTCCCATTCGGTGAGGGATTGTGTTTTGAACCGACTTGAAGTGTAGTTGCTCAGTCCGTCGCTGCCGCCGGATCAAGACGGGCGAGAGGACGAACACGGCGCGCCATCCCGTGTCGGATACATAGCGGCTGGCTTGGCTCTCCGAAGCCTCTTCGCTGCTTCCGGTGGCTTGAGTGGCAATCTGCTGACGCAAAAAAACAAACTTGGAGGTCTCCATGCAAACCCGATTCAAACGGTTAATCCCGAAAGTTATTTTCGTGTTCACACTCGGTTTCGCAGTTACGTCAGGGGCCGAGGACCACAAAGCGGAAGCCATGAAGCAGGCACAGGCTGCGCTGGATAGCGGCAAACAGGGAAATGCTGCCGCCGTCGCTGAGCACGCGGCAGCTGCCAAGATCCATGCAGAAGCGGCACAGCAAGAGCGCCCGAACCCGCACCTGGATGCAGCGATCAAGAATCTGGACGCCGCAATTGCGGAGGGCAGGAAGGGCAACGCCAGCTCCGCCGAAGAAGCAGCGTTTGGCGCGGTGACGCATCTGAAGGCGGCGGAAAAGTCCTTTTAATAAGACCTTTCGATTGCGGATTGGAAAGGGCTGGGCGCGGCCTGCTGCGAGGGTCCGATGTCCGCCCTAACTCGGGGAAGAGGGAGAATCGCGTGCAGCCCTTCGACAATGATCCTTACTCCTTGCTGGGGAAGATCCAAGGCGCGGAAAAGCTCTTTCTGCGCGGGCGGCAGAAGCGTGGGGAAGATCTGGAAAGTGCCGTCAAATTCTTTCTGGAATTCTTGAAAGGCTTCGAAAGCTTCGAGTTTGAGGGGCCCTGTGTCACTGTATTCGGCTCAGCCCGGTTTGCCGAGGGGCACCGCTATTACGAGTTGGCGCGCGCCTTGGGAAAAGGGCTGGCAGGCGCCGGCTACGCGGTTATGACCGGCGGAGGTCCAGGGATCATGGAAGCTGCGAATCGCGGCGCCCGCGAGGGCGGTGGGCTGAGCCTGGGCTGCAACATCCAACTCCCTCGCGAGCAGAAACCGAATGCTTATCTGGACCGCTTCATAGAATTCGAGCACTTCTTCGTGCGCAAGGTCATGCTCGTCAAGTACTCTTGTGCCTTCGTGGTGATGCCCGGAGGCTTTGGCACACTGGATGAAGCCTTCGAGGTGATCACCCTAGTGCAAACCGGCAAACTTGAGCGGTTCCCGGTCGTGGCGATGGGCCAGGAATTCTGGGATCACTTAAGCGTGTTCATGCGGGACACGATGTTCGGCGAAGGGACAATAGCGGCTGAGGACGTGGATTTCCTGCACCCGGTCGAGACCGTGGAGGAAGCCTTGCGCGTGATACGGAAGACTCAGATCGCTTCCGGCGGATCTTGAATCCGGCATTTTCGTGAATGTCGGCAGGCCGAAGACCAGGTAGAGACGGGCAGGGAGATTGGACTGTGGTGGCTACGGGTGGACTTGAACCACCGACATCGCGATTATGAATCGCGTGCTCTAACCAACTGAGCTACGTAGCCATGTGATTATTATCGCCTTTTGACCGCCGCAACGCAAGCCGCGCGACCCGTGTGGTGAGGCAACTCCCCGACTCGCACACTCAAAGACTTAGCCAGTAAGGATACTCCGTGATTACTTTCAGATCAAGGATAATCCACCATCGGTGCTGCAGGCCAACAGATCTAGCGCCATCGTGCGGCGTTCCAGCGGCGCTGTTGGATCGCGCGCCATCGGGAAAGCGGACACACGACGAGGAAGCCGTGCTCTGGGTGCATCCTCGGCCGCGGACACCGTTCCTTCACGGATCTCCGTCTCTGCGCGGCGAGCGATCCGCCGTTGCAAGCTTAACCCAACTGACGAGACTGAAGTCGGATCCGATTGCCACGATGCAGCGCACCTACCGGTGTGCCGCCCAGGTTGTCGTCCGGTGGAGTACGCGCAACCAGCGCCACCTGCCAAGTGAACAACCCACGCCGCGCCCGGTTTCGCGTGCCTGCATGCTCCGCCAGGAAGCGGACGTTGCGAGCCGGAGGCATCATCTCGGTGGACTAAGACCATCATGCCGGGGGTGCCCAGATGGCCAAGGATCGGCGCTGACGAGCGGTGGATGCCAATGAGTCGATCCGATCCG
Organism: Methylotetracoccus oryzae; assembly: GCF_006175985.1. Classification (GTDB taxonomy): domain Bacteria; phylum Pseudomonadota; class Gammaproteobacteria; order Methylococcales; family Methylococcaceae; genus Methylotetracoccus; species Methylotetracoccus oryzae. The sequence goes on from NZ_SRSH01000014.1 coordinate 131,524, forward strand.
CTAGATCTCTGTGGGATCTGCCACGTGCTACCCGAGGCGATCACCATTTTCGACACAAGCGACCCGGCCTACCCGGTGGCTTTCGTGAACCATGCTTTCGAGGAACTCACCGGTTTCAGCGGTGCCGAAGTCGACGGCAACAGCATCCTCCGGTTCTTTGACGAATCTGACGCCCCGCGGGTTCTGGGCTCAGTCGGCGACGCATTACGCAACGGGCGACCGCAGCATCTGGCCGCTATCGGCCTGCGCCGCGACGGAACCCGTTTCGACAGCGAGCTTTCCCTCGCACGCTTGCCTCTCCCGGACGGCGAGACGATGTATGTGGTGGCTCTTCAGCGTGACGTATCGCGACGGGAAGAAGAACTCCGGGCACTGGCAGTCCAGCGCGATCGTCTTCTCGAGCACCTGGAAACAGCGCCTCTTGGCATACTTGCGCTGGATTCGGTGCTGAACGGCATCGCCATTATCGACGCTCGGCGTTCGAACATGCCTCTGGTATATGTCAACGCGGCATTCGAACGCCTCACCGGATACACCGCAGAGGAAGTCCTAGGCCAGAGCTGGGGTTTCCTGCACGCCGCGAATCATGATGCTGTAACGGCAGCAGCGATCGAAGCGGCGATCGCCGAGCGGAAAGAAACACGGATGGAAGCGCTCCAATTTCGTAAGGACGGCAGCCACTTCTGGGTTGAACTCTCCTTGTCGCCCGTATTCGACGACGACGGCCAGCCAACCCACTATCTGGCTATCCAGGCCGATATCTCCGAGCGCAAGGAAGCGGTCTCGCGCCTGGAACAGTTGAGTCTAGAACTACGCCGAAACAGGGACGATTTGACGTCAATCCTGAATCAGTTCGCCTGTGCGACGCTGATCGTCGACGGCAATGGCATGGTCACGTTCGCGAGCGCTTCTTGCGAAGCCGTATTGGCCTTGTCTCCTTCACAGGTCACCGGCCAGATCTGGCCCAATCTCCTGCCACTGCCGGCATCGACTGTCGCCGAACTGTGGCAGAACCTCAATGCTCCTCCCGCAGGCCGGAAATCCGTCCAGTTGGGCTGGTCCGATGAGGCTGGCGCCGAGCATTGGACGGAATGCAGCATCAAGGATGATCCCCGGGATCCCTCCCGTCGGATCGCGGTGGTCTATGACGTAACGGAATTGTATCGATTGCGTCAGCGGCTCGAAGCGCGGACCCGGGGCGCGCTGATCGGAGACAGCGAACCCATGCAGCGACTGCATCGCCTGATCGCCGACATCGCACGCGGCACTTGGACCGTGTTGATCGAAGGCGAAACCGGCTCTGGCAAAGAGTTGGTCGCGCGCGCCGTTCATGACGGCGGGCCTCGCAAGCAAGGCCCATTCGTCGCCGTTAACTCCGCCGGCTTGAGCGAATCGCTGTTGGCCAGCCAGCTTTTCGGACACCGAAAGGGTGCGTTCACCGGCGCCACCTGCGACCAGCAGGGCTACTTCGAAGCCGCCTCCGGCGGCACATTGTTCCTGGACGAAATCGGCGACCTGCCGCTTTCCATGCAGGCTAGCCTGCTGCGGGTGCTGCAGGAGCGCGAGGTCACTCGACTCGGCGAAACCCGCCCCCGCCCCGTGGACGTGCGAGTCATCGCCGCGTCCCACAAGGACTTGGCGGCCGAGGTCAGGGCCGGGCGTTTTCGCGAGGACCTCCTGTTTCGGCTCCGCGTCGCCCGGATCACTGTCCCACCGCTACGGAACCGGAGGACCGACATTCCGTTGCTGGTTGAACACTTCCTCCGCGATGCGTGCAGTCAGGCTGGCAAGTCCCTCTCAGGCCTTGCTCCCGAGACCCTGCAATCTCTGCTCAGCTACGAGTGGCCCGGTAATGTCCGCGAGCTCAAGTCCTGCGTCGATTACGCCGTCATCTGCGCCGCCGGTCCCCGGGTCCATCCCGACGAACTTCCACCCGAGTTGCGGCAGGCGTGCCTCAGCGCCCCGGCGGAACCCTTCCCTGCTTACCCCGGCGATGAAGCCGACGAACGATCTCGCATTCTCGCAGCATTGAACGCCACACGGGGCAACCGCAGTCAAGCGGCCAAACGTCTGGGAATCAGCCGTGCGACGTTTTATCGTCGGCTGCGAGACCTCGAACTCAACGTCGACGACTAACCCAGCAAAGTCTCTCGGGGCCGGACCAGCCTCGACACACCTGTCTCGCGAGACATCCACGAGACACTCATGAGACAGTCCCAAAGTGTCTCATGAGTGTCCTTCACGACACCACATATTTTCATACCACTGGTTTTTAAAGGTTATTTTTAATGGCACGGCCCGTGCGATACACAAGTCGTGATCTGCCATTTTGACCGGCCTTCGGGCCACCTTCCCAACGGAAACAGCACATGAAAGCTCTGACCCTGCTCGCTACAACAATCTTCGTTCTGTTCTCCACCGCACCGGCCGTGCAAGCGGGAGTCATCGCGGGCAAAGTCTCCGATGAGTCGGGCCGCGCGATATCGGGCGTCAATGTCTGTCTGCTGCCAGCCGGAGCAGTACCCGGCTCTGATCGAGCCTGCCTGCGACAAAACGTGAGTAACGCACAAGGGCGCTACCGTTTCCGAATGAATAAACCCGGAGCTTACGCTGTTGAGATTCGCGATGAACGCTTCGAAGCATATGTCTGGAATACCGTTGCAACCCATGCCGTCATTGAAAGACGTGACCAGGATGTGCATGGCCTGAATTTCACGCGGCAATTCCGCTTTGGCAATTTCCACAACCAGATGACCATCACTGCCGACCACCTTCCGGAACTGTTCGCACGGGACTTGGGCTCCATGGCCACGTTCGTCAAGCTCTATGTGGCCGATACCGCTGCGACTTCCGGCCAGAAACTGTTGTTTCTGGGACGCGTTACCGACGTGGCACAACTGGCCATCAAGCTCAGCCTGCCTTCGACGGCACAGACGATTCAATATGAAGTGTTCGGACAAGATTTGAATGCATCGGGCACGATCCCTGTCGTCCTCTGAAACGAGCGCCACCTCAGCAACGAAACCCCCAATTCACTTGCGGAGCCCCGCTCCCACTGGAACACGGAACTTTTGACATGAACACCCTATCCAGGATCTCAGGACTGTTGCTAGGCGCCTCAAGCCTCTTCAGCGTAAACGCCGACGCGATCGAATCCTTGCGGCTTACCGACACCATCAAGCAAGGCATCGGGAAAATCGATCTGTTGCGGGATGTTACGCCCGAGCAGCTCGAGACCTACCGCTTCGACAACCAACTCGTTCTGGCGGCCGACATCAACGAGAACAGCAAGGGATTGGAAAAATCGACCAGTCAGGGCGTTGCCATCAAGGACATCGCGCTGATGCTGGGTTACAAGGACGGAAGCAGCAAGGTCTACACGCTCGCCGACGGCCACTTCTCCACCGAGACGCAGTCCTGGGTCATGGAGAAAGGCGATCCCGTGCGACGCCCCTATTACACGCTGCTCGGTGAGGGCGGATCGAGCCGGATCACCGCAGCCAATCGGATTCAAGCGACCTTCGATAGCACGATCAGAATCAAGGTACCCGACGACCTAAGGGCGGTTACCTCGGCGATACTATCGGTCACACTGTTGACCACGGACAGCGCCCAGGGCGATCCCGAAGCCTTCTACGACTTCAATGGCGGCTTTGAAGACTTGGCCATCCTGGTACCCGAGGACGCCGCCTATCTGGACAAAGTCGCACCTGGACGCCTGGACGCCCCCATCGTCGAGTTAACGCAGCCGGTAGCCGGCCCCAGCGTACCGAGCGACCCGCCCCCCCCGCTGGATGCCCCGGCTGTTCAAAGCTGGAACTACTTCCCGTCAGCCGATACGTTTTATGTAGCGGCCTACGAAGACCTCTACCCCAACGTGGGTGACTACGACTTCAACGACTTGGTTGTGGCGTACCAGGTGAAGCACGGACTGAATGCCGACAACAAAGTCGTTGCCATCGGCGGGACGGCGTATATCCTGGCGCGCGGAGCCATGTACAGCCACGACTGGCACCTGCGACTACCCCTCCCGGACGCGATCAAGGGCAAACTGGAGTGCACCGTGACGCTACAGTATCCGAAGTACGAGGGCCCGTGCAGCCCCCGTAATCCGGCCGAATTCAGCGGCACGATCGACGTCACGATGTTCGGTGATACCGTGAAAATCTTCTCGGATCCGAACGGCGCTTCGTCCATGCTGAACACCCACTCGGGCCGTCCCCCGATCACTGGACCGCGCAGCGTTTTCCTGATCGTTCTGGCTGAGCCGGCCGATCCATCGACACTCGGACCAGCTCCATTCGATCCTTTCTTGTACGTTCGCAACACCGGCAAAACCATTCAGTTACTCGAAGTCAATCCGGCCTTCAAGGATGCGAATGGCAACCCGTTCGGCATGCTCATGCCCAGCGAAAAGTGGCATTGGCCGTTGGAACAGGAGAAGATCACTACGGCGTATCCTGCATTCGCCAAGTTCGTCGAGTCCCGGGGACAGAATGCAGTAGACTGGTTTGCGAGCGAGGTACCCGAAAAGGTGTTCGATCAGCTACCGGCTTCATCGGTCTGGGCCTGGTAACCCTGACACGCGCGCTTGAAGGTCGGCCTGCATCTGCCGGCCGACCTTCCGGCAAACGAGCTCAAGGCGCGATGGATTGTATCAACGCGTTTGGAGAGCCCGTGCCAATTCTTGTCAGCTTGTTGAGCGCTGCCGCCCCGACAAGGGCGTTGCGTACGGCCGTCGGGCCTGCGGCCGGATGTGTTTGCAGATACTGCGCCGCGACCCCGGCCGCGTGCGGCGCGGCCATCGATGTGCCACTGATCGTGTTGGTCGACGACTCACCACCAACCCAGGCGGACTTGATGGACGAACCGGGCGCAAACAGATCCAGACATTTGCCGAAGTTCGAGTACGAGGCCCGTGCATCGTTAGCAGTCGTCGCCCCCACGGTGATCGCGCCCGGAACTCGCGCCGGCGAATAGTAACAGGCGTTGGCACCGGCATTACCCGCGGCGACGATGTAGCTGATTCCACTCGCGAGTGAATTGCGTACCGCTGTATCGAGAGCAGCGCTTGCCCCACTGCTGAGGCTCATGTTGGCGACGGAGGGCTTCACAGCATTCCGCGTCACCCAATCGACCCCGGCGATGACCCCACTGATGGTTCCCACGCCGTTGCAGTCCAGCACGCGCACCGCCACTATCGCAACATCCTTTGCAATCCCGTAGACAGCCCCGCCGATGCTGCCGGCGACATGGGTGCCATGACCATTGCAGTCACCGCCGTCCCCGCCGATGACATCCGTGCCGGTGCGCGCACGCCCGCCGAATTCCAAGTGATCGACTTGAATGCCCGTGTCGATAACGAATGCGGTAACACCGCGTCCAGTGGCCGTGTATACATAACTATTGCTCAGCGGAAGTTCCTGCTGATCAATGCGGTCGATACCCCACGTCGCTGGGCTCTGGATCTCACTCGCCCAGATTAGGGCATCTTCCTCGACATAGTCGACCATCGGCAGCCTCGCCAGCGCGCGGGCCTGTGGTTCGGTCAGCGTCACGACACCGCCGTTCAGGACCGCGGCGAAGACACGCCGCATTCTGCCTCCCCTCGTCTCCACCAAGTTCTGTAGTAGCGCCTCACGTGCCTGGAAGCTGGGCATGTCGTCTCTGAGCTTGATGATGTATTGGCCCTGAACCGGGGGGCCTCCAGCGGAAATGAAGCTGCCAGCCATCGCAACCGATTCCATCAGCGACAGCGCGGCGCACAAAAGCGGCTTGGCGTTCATTCGTGCTCACCTCGATTGTTGTCATTCCGGGATGCCGCAAACTGAGTGTCTGCCTTCGCTCCGATCTCACATCTCCGTTCAGTGGAACAGCAGGTCAGCGTTGTAGCCTTGTTCTTCGGCCCGTTGCTTCAACGCTTTCAGGGCGGCGTTCTGCAACTGCCGGACGCGCTCGCGTGGCAGGCCCAGCTCGGCACCTATCCGCTCCAGCGCCGCGCCGTCGCCACCGTCCAGCCCAAAGCGCCTCCGCAAAATCGCCTGCTGCACCGGCGTCAATTGCCCCAGCCAAACCGGTAGCTGGCGCGCGACCGCCGCCGCCTGCAACTGGTCGGTCACATCCACCTGCGCCTCGTCCGCCAGCGTCTCCACGAGCCGCTGCTCCGAACCCAAACTCACCGGCGTGTCCAGCGAGGCCAGCTGCTCGTTCAAATGCAGCACCTGCTCCACTACCGCCACCGGCGCCCCAACCTGCGCCGCCACATCCCGCGCCGCCGGCTCGCGCGGCAGACGCGTCGCCAACTGCCGATAGACCCGCAAATAGCTGTTCAGCTCCTTCACCACGTGAATCGGCAACCGGATCGTCCGCGACTGGTTCATGATCGCCTTCTCGATCTCCTGCCGTATCCACCACCCCGCATAGGTCGAAAAACGAAACCCCCGCTCCGGCTCGAACTTCTCCACCGCATGCATCAGCCCCAGATTGCCTTCCTCGATCAGGTCCAGCAACGGCAGACTGCGGTGGCGATAGCGCCGCGCCAACTTCACTACCAGGCGCAGATTGGACTCCACCATGACCCGGAACGCCGTGGCATCGCCCGCCCGCGCCAACGCGCCATAATGCTTCTCCTCGTCCGCGGTCAACCGCCGCGCGTGCGCCAGTTCATGGAAGTAGGTCTGCGTCAGATCCCACTCACCGCCCTCCGGGGAGAAGGCGCCGATCACCCGAGCATCCCGCTCGACCGCCAAGATTGACTCCTCGGGTTCCGCCTCCAAGCCCATCGGGTCGCCGTCGGGATCATCCGGGCCGGTTGTGCTGAAGCGAAGGTCGGCGTCCATTGAGATTTCTCCCGAGGCGGTCACAGTTTTTCGTCCGGTTCGCGCTAGGCATCGGCTCGCCCCGAGATTTCCATAGGCATGATTCTGAGAGACGCGTCACAGATTCGATCCAGAGCCAGCACACCGAACGCTACAACGAAATCATGCGCTGGATTTCGGGAAGGCCAAGGATGTCTGTCGGCGAAGGAGTGCGTGCCGAAGGGAGCGGGTGGAGAAACACCGCGGGAAGAGGAACTATCGATCCCCGTCTGTGCGGGGGATTGCGCCCTGAATCGGGCAGTTTTGGCGAGTCACTCAGCCCCGGCTGACGAGGTTGGCATATGGAACGGTCAGGCTGCAGGTCGTACCGAATCTCTCCAGCCCGCAGTAGGCCTTTTCGAGACTCAAGATTCCGCCCTGAGGGATCCCGGTCGACCCTACGCGACGCGCTTCAGTTGACTGGCGCCTGCTGGCGCAGGCTACATTCCGGCTGTACGCCAGGCCGCTGCTGCTCATTCTCCAGACGCATTCGGCGTCCTTCTCGCCAACCGGACAACCATTGCATGCGGTCGACACCCGCCGGGGGGATATCCGCCCATCCGGACACCGCAGACCTGAAGCCAAGCTGCCAATCTTGCAAACCCTGATTAGTCGTCATGTGATCGTCTGCCCTCGCCTGTCACCTCACGAATCCGGCCACCATGAATGCATTCGCGTTCGGCCGCAGTGGCAGGTTGCCAGTGGCGCCACATAGCGTCTATGGGCAGGATTACCTATATCAATCAGATGGGTGTGTATGTCCCGCCGGACTCGGAGGAACGAGCTTGGCAGCGCTCAGACTTCAAACCAGACGATCAGGACCCGTCGCCCCGAAGTGGATCTTGCGGAGCGTGCGGCGATAGCGATTTATCGGTGATCGGTAGCCGCAGCACGAACTCGGCACCGCGGCCGATGCCAGCACTGGAGGCCGTCAGGCTGCCTCTCATTTGCATGACCAGTGCTCGGGCCAGCGCCAGTCCTACGCGGTCATTGTGGCTCCGCTTCAGTTGGGAAGATGGATCTTGGCGGTCGAAGGGATCGAACACCGACTCTGACATTGCGGTTTCAAAACCGGCACCGCTATCGTGGAACCGCACCTGGATGTGGTCAGTTGCCCTCACCGCCTGGATTTCGACGCTTCCGCCGCTCGGTGTGGTCTCAATGGCACGCGTCAACAAAATCCTAAGGATCCGCTCAAGCCTGGCCTTCTCTCCCCGGACCGGGAGACCACAAGCGGGAACCTGGGCTTCGATCACCAGCCCACCCTCTTGCGCCAGAGACTGAAACTCGGCGATGACCTGTTCCAGCATGCCTGCCAAATCCAAATCGTCCGCCGCAATCACGAGCGCTCCCCGCTTGCCCCGCGCCAAGGACAGTACATCGTCAAGGCGGGTGTTCAGCTGCCGGACCTGCCGCTCAATGGCAACCGCCGCCCATTCGACGATCCCGGGCTTTTCTCCGCCACACCGACGCAGCAGCTGTGCCGCCGCCAGAATCGGGGTCAGTGGGTTCCGGAGATCATGAGCGAAGCTCTCGACGAACATACACCAGGCAGCCTCGCGGTCTGCGAGATGCGGGGTTGCTTCCCGTAATGCACCGGCCACGGGCGAAGCAACGATGGCGAACCCGATGACTTCTCCCCCCGCAGCAGTCACAATTCGCAGCTCGCCTCGACCTGCACAGTCAGGTCCCCCGTCAGGGTAATTGCCTACCGCGAAGTCCCGAGCACCACCAGACGGTCCGGTCGCCAGGAGTTCCCCTATCAGCGGTTCCAGCGAATTTGCGAGAACCGGCGCGACTTCCCGCATGGAACGCCCGAGGCAGTCCTCCGCTTCGAATCCAAGCGCGCAACCCAGTCCAGGCCCCACCCAGACAAAACGAAACTGCAGGTCGAGCAGGGCCAGACAGAAAGGCACTGTACCGAGAAAGCCTTCCAGTAGCTGACGGCTGCATGCCTGGTTGAAGGCACCCGAGCCACCTGCAGCGCCTTGAAGCGTCATCATTCCACAATGCTACTTGGCCGCGAGTGAGCCGGGGCTCACTCCAGAAACCCCTCTTCCTCGAGCAGGGGCCCGATCTCCTTCATCAGCTGTAACAGGTTTGAACAGCCCATCTTACGCATCAGGTGAGCTCGGTGCGTGTCCACGGTACGGTGGCTGAGGCCCATTTCCCGGGCCATTTCCTTGGTAGATAGGCCGTTCACGACGAATCGAAGGACTTCCCGCTCCCGCCCACTCAGATGGGCATAGCGTTGCCTCACCGATAGGGCCTGCAAACCATGAGCACTGTGCTTCGCATCCATGCTGATCGCTTCCGCCACCCGGGTCACGAGGAGATCGTGCTCGACGGGCTTCTGGAGAAAGTCGAGGGCGCCCGCGCGGAAGGCCTCGGAGGAGGTCGGGAGGGTACCGTAGCCCGTCAGAAAGACAACGGGGATTTGCACCTCATGTTGGGCAAGCGCCTTCTGTATCTCCAACCCCGTACAGTCGGGCATACACAGATCAAGCAACAGACAACCCCGCATTTCGGGGTGAGCAGACGCGAGAAAGGCCGAACCGGTTTGAAAGCAACGGGTCTTGAAGCCTTCCGCCTCCAACACGGTACTCAGCGCCTCGCAAACCCCAGCGTCATCGTCCACGATATAGACGGTTGAATCGGCGCATTGCCGCGCATGCCGCATATCATTCTCGGCTATTCCGCCCATAGCAGCCTCGGTAACAGTTGACCGCTGCCGCACTGAAAATCCACTTGCCACCCGTGCGCCGCAGGCCTGAGGTAAAGACCGCTCGAGGCAGCCAAGGACCGTTACCCTTATTGTTGGGTGCCGGTCCTTGGCATGGTAACACCGCTCTTCGCGGCGGGAGAATCCCAACCTTGGGCTTACCCAAGTAGTCATACGGATATCAGGACTCCGCCAACGTGTGCATGATAGCGAAGTTAGTGCGAGACCGATGCCCCGTGCGGAACGAGGCCGGCATGCTGCAACGACCGCATTCATTTCCCTTGCCTCACGAGGCCGCCCGCCATGACTGACGCACATACCCTGACGCACGACACCGGCGCGCTGAGTGGACTCGCAGAGCAACTCCGTGCCCGCGGCGATCCCGATGCTGAGCTCTTTCGTCTTCGCATCACCCGCCTGGCTTACTTCAAGGCCCAGTCGCGCGGCTGCGTAGCAGGTCCCGAACTGATCGACTGGCTGCAAGCGGAAGTCGAGATTGCCGAAACAGTCCGGGAAACCGCAAGCAGCAATACACCCGAGCACGACGGAGCCGCGTCAAAGCGTTCCCAGCCGCTTCCCTGACACCCGGTGCGCCTTTTCAACTTAGGCGATCGACATCGTCCAGATCCGTGTTGCCGTTAAAACTAGCGACATGTCGAACCGAAACTTCGGGAGACCCTGCTGCCCAAGCGCCTCCTGATTCTCTTCGGCCGATACGCCAGCCTGAGGAAGCAACCCCCTCCGCCCATAAAGGAGTAGCTACTAACGAGCCCCTGTACGACGAAGCCTCTCGACCGTAGCACCGACATGATCGCCACGAAAATGCTGAATCAGACACGCCGGTGACATGGTCTCCCAGACACCATAGTTCGGCGTCCTGCTCGCGCCACCGGCAAAGCCTTTGGAAGAGAGACTCGGACTTGGAGCGACGACATCGAATAGCAGCGCTGCTGCCAGAAGCGCGCTGTGCGCATGCCTGGTCCGCCGGGGTTCCCGGGCGGAGGGCGGGCGGCACATCGCCACGTTACGGCGAGGCTGTATTGAGCGCAATAAGAAGCCCCTGCCGCTATGGAGCGGGAGGGGCTTGAGGTAGGTGCCTGGCGGTGACCTACTTTCGCACAGGTAACTGCACTATCATCGGCGTGCGACGGTTTCACTTCCGAGGTCGGGATGGGATCGGGTGGTTCCCGTCGGCTGTGGCCACCAGGCAAAGCGGTTGGGGACGGTCTTGTGGCCGTCACTCCGGAGTTTGGAATCGTACACTGCGGCTGGTTCTGAGAACCAACGGTTTGGGTGTTATATGGTCAAGCCTCACGGGCAATTAGTACAGGTTAGCTTCACACATTACTGCGCTTCCACACCCTGCCTATCAACCTGGTGGTCTTCCAGGACCCTTTAGGGAGCTCGTGGCTCCAGGGAGATCTCATCTTGGGAGGGGCTTCCCGCTTAGATGCTTTCAGCGGTTATCCTGTCCGCACATAGCTACCCGGCAATGCCATTGGCATGACAACCGGAACACCAGGGGTGCGTTCACTCCGGTCCTCTCGTACTAGGAGCAACTTCCCTCAAATCTCCAACGCCCACGGCAGATAGGGACCGAACTGTCTCACGACGTTCTAAACCCAGCTCGCGTACCACTTTAAATGGCGAACAGCCATACCCTTGGGACCGGCTACAGCCCCAGGATGTGATGAGCCGACATCGAGGTGCCAAACACCGCCGTCGATATGAACTCTTGGGCGGTATCAGCCTGTTATCCCCGGAGTACCTTTTATCCGTTGAGCGATGGCCCTTCCATACAGAACCACCGGATCACTAAGACCTACTTTCGTACCTGCTCGACGTGTTTGTCTCGCAGTCAAGCGCGCTTATGCCTTTACACTCTGTGCGTGATTTCCGACCACGCTGAGCGCACCTTCGTGCTCCTCCGTTACACTTTGGGAGGAGACCGCCCCAGTCAAACTACCCACCATACACGGTCCTCGATCCGGATTACGGACCTAAGTTAGAACTCCAAATTCACCAGGGTGGTATTTCAAGGTCGACTCCACCGAGACTGGCGTCCCGGCTTCACAGCCTCCCACCTATCCTACACAAGTCAATTCAAAGTCCAGTGTAAAGCTGTAGTAAAGGTTCACGGGGTCTTTCCGTCTAGCCGCGGGTACACTGCATCTTCACAGCAAGTTCAATTTCACTGAGTCTCGGGTGGAGACAGTGTGGCCATCGTTACGCCATTCGTGCAGGTCGGAACTTACCCGACAAGGAATTTCGCTACCTTAGGACCGTTATAGTTACGGCCGCCGTTTACCGGGGCTTCGATCAAGAGCTTCGCTTGCGCTGACCCCATCAATTAACCTTCCGGCACCGGGCAGGCGTCACACCCTATACGTCCACTTTCGTGTTTGCAGAGTGCTGTGTTTTTATTAAACAGTCGCAGCCACCGTTTCACTGCAACCTCCGTCAGCTCCATCCGCAAGGGACTTCACCTACCAGAGGCATACCTTCTCCCGAAGTTACGGTATCATTTTGCCTAGTTCCTTCACCCGAGTTCTCTCAAGCGCCTGGGGATTCTCACCCTGCCCACCTGTGTCGGTTTTGGTACGGCCACTAACAACCTGAAGCTTAGAGGTTTTTCTTGGAAGCTTGGCATCAATCACTTCAGTCCTGGCGAACCAGAACTCCGTCATCACGCCTCCGCATTAGGATCCCGGATTTACCTAAGACCCCTGCCTACACGCTTAAACCGGTACTACCAATCACCGGCTGACCTAGCCTTCTCCGTCACCCCATCGCAGTTGCTACTGGTACCGGAATATTAACCGGTTTTCCATCGACTACGCCTTTCGGCCTCGCCTTAGGTGCCGACTAACCCTGCGCCGATTACCGTTGCGCAGGAAACCTTGGGCTTCCGGCGAATAGGTTTTTCACCTATTTTGTCGTTACTTATGTCAGCATTCGCACTTCCGATACCTCCAGCAGACCTCTCGATCCACCTTCACAGGCGTACGGAACGCTCCTCTACCACTTGACCGAAGTCAAGTCCGCAGCTTCGGTATATCGCTTAGCCCCGTTGAATCTTCCGCGCAGGCCGACTCGACCAGTGAGCTATTACGCTTTCTTTAAAGGATGGCTGCTTCTAAGCCAACCTCCTGGCTGTCTGTGCCTTCCCACATCGTTTCCCACTGAGCGATAATTTGGGGACCTTAGCTGGCGGTCTGGGTTGTTTCCCTCTTCACGACGAACGTTATCACCCGCCGTGTGTCTCCCGGATAGTACTTGCTGGTATTCGGAGTTTGCATCGGTTTGGTAAGTCTAGACGACCCCCTAGCCGAAACAGTGCTCTACCCCCAGCAGTATTCGTCCGAGGCACTACCTAAATAGCTTTCGAGGAGAACCAGCTATCTCCGAGCTTGTTTAGCCTTTCACTCCAATCCACAACTCATCCGAATCTTTTTCAACAGATCCCGGTTCGGGCCTCCAGTCAGTGTTACCTCACCTTCACCCTGGTCATGGATAGCTCGCTCGGTTTCGGGTCTACTCCCAGCGACTTAACGCCCTATTCAGACTCGCTTTCGCTACGCCTCCCCTAGTCGGTTAAGCTCGCCACTGAAAGTAACTCGCTGACCCATTATACAAAAGGTACGCAGTCACCCCCGAAGGGGCTCCCACTGCTTGTACGCATACGGTTTCAGGATCTATTTCACTCCCCTAACCGGGGTTCTTTTCGCCTTTCCCTCACGGTACTAGTTCACTATCGGTCGGTAAGTAGTATTTAGCCTTGGAGGATGGTCCCCCCATGTTCAGACAAGGTTTCACGTGCCTCGTCCTACTCGATTTCACTTCAGTGCGCCTTTCGTATACGGGACTATCACCCTCTATGGTGGCCCTTTCCAGAGCC
>NZ_SRSH01000015.1 GCF_006175985.1 Methylotetracoccus oryzae
ATGCTGTCGTCGGCCATCGTCGTCTCCACGTTCAGGTTGTCTTTCGCACTTTCAACCTTACCGGAGTTCGCGATGGCCTCCCATCTCTGACCCTCGATTTACACCACGTCGCTGGACTCTACCAAGGGCGGAGCGGTGGCCGGCTACGGGGCTGCAGTTTGGTGTCCTACCTCGCTCGTCTCCGAGGTGGCCTGATTCCGGGCTAGCGGCTCACCGCAGCAGCGACCAGAGCCGAAGCGTCTTCTACACTTGCAGTTGCTCCATGCTCTCCAGAGGAGACGGGAAGCCCGGATGAAAACGCCGGTGAACCCCGGGCGGGGATCGTTCTTCCCCGCCGGGGTTTTCTTTTGCGAAGCGCAAACTCTAGGCAACAGGCTCCTCGCTAACTCACCACCAAGTACGTCCAGCGTGAAAGCGCGGCGCCCCGTACCGCCTCGATCGCCTGCCCGAGGCCCGGCTTATCGATCTTCGTTGTAACAACCTTCTCCTTCAACTCGTCCGAAAGCGCCGCCACGGTCCGCTGGCTGACGGCGCTGGTCCAAGTTGGGGCGCATCGGGTAGGGGTCGATCACCGTACGAGGAGGAGTTCGCTCGACGCGTGCCGGTTCCAGGTGACTCCGGACCGGATTGTGGAACCGAGCCCGACGGAGGTCGCGTCACGCCCTTCGGATGATGCCTGCCTTCGCCTTTCGGTATTCAGCCCGCAGCCTGTCGGGCCACGCGCCCGAGTTCGGCGAACAGCGCCGTGCGGGCGCTCGTCTTGCGCCAGACCAGGCCGATCGTGCGGCTGGGCGTCGGCGGCGAGAACGGGATGTAGCGGACCTGCTCGTCGTTCGGTCTCAAGGCTATCCTTGGCATCAACGTGATGCCCAAGCCCGCCCGGACCATCTGCCGAAGCGTCTCCAGCCCGGTGGCGCGGACATCCTGCCCCTCGTTCGCGCCGTTGAGCTGACATACCTGCAGTGCCTGACCGCGCAGGCAATGGCCTTCATCCAGCAACAGCAGCGACTGTCCCGCCAATTCGGCCTGATCGATCGTTTTCCGCGGCGCCAGCGGGTGGTCTGCCGGGATCGCCAGCAGAAACGCGTCCTCGAACAGGCACTCAGCTTCCAGACCCTCCTCGGGTACCGGCAACGCCAGCAAGGCCGCGTCGAGTTGGCCGGTCTTCAACTGCTGGATCAGCCCTTCGGTTTTTTCCTCGACCAAGGTCAGCTTCACCCGGGGCAAGGCTTGCCGGATGAACGGGACGAGGGCCGGAAACAGATAGGTCGACAGGGTCGGAAATGCGCCGAGGCGCAGGGGCCCGGCGAGCGGATCCTTCGCCGCGTCGGCGATGTCCTTGATGCCATCGACTTCCTTCGCGATGCGCCGGGCTGACTCGATGACGCGCTCGCCCACGGCCGTCGGCAGCACGGATTTGTTCGTGCGTTCGAAAAGCTGCACGCCCAACTCATCCTCGAGCTTCTTGATCTGCATGCTCAGCGTCGGCTGGCTGACGCAGCAGCGCTCCGCTGCCTGCACGAAGCTGCGCAGCTCCGCCACGGCGGTCACGTATTGGAGGTCTCGCAAGTTCATCGGAGTTCAATTGATGACATCGATCGTCGAAATTATAACAATCGATTTTACTGCGGAAAATGGCTGACATAATCTGTCTCCGCACTGGACGGGAAGGGGAGCAACGCCGGCCCGTCGAAATCCCGGCCCATGACCGGACCACCCCTAAAGCGGAGATTTACAATGACTCACACTGTCCCCCCTGCCGTTTTCAAGACCCGTGTCCGCGACGAGAGCGTCGGCGGTCCGAATCCATTCCGTTGGCAGGATGTCAGCGCCGAGGATGTGTTCAAAGGCCGCCGGGTGGTCGTGTTCGCTTTGCCCGGTGCGTTCACGCCGACCTGCTCCAGTGCGCATCTGCCCGGTTATGAGGCCAAATACGCCGAGCTCATCGAGCAGGGTGTGGAGGAGGTGTACTGCCTCAGCGTCAACGATGCGTTCACGATGTTCCAGTGGGGCAAGCACCTCGGGATCGAACGCGTGAAGATGCTGCCCGACGGCAACGGCGATTTCACGCGCCTGATGGGCATGCTGGTCAAGAAGGAGAACCTCGGTTTCGGATACCGGTCCTGGCGCTATTCGATGCTGGTCGAGGATGGCACGATCGTGCAACTGTTCGCCGAGCCGGGCATCGCCGACAACCACCCGGAGGATCCCTTCGAGGTCAGCGACGTCGATACGATGCTGGCGTACCTGAAACAGTCCCGGAGCTGAGTGTCGCGCGGCTTCTGTCCGTCTCCGGTGCCCTTCGAGGATACCCGGGATGGGCGGGACCGACACCGCCCGGATGCCCGACCCGGGGTCTTTTCAACGGAGCGAGGGTCCATGACGGTTGATGCGGTTGATTTGTTCGTGATCGGTGCCGGTTCCGGCGGTGTGCGCGCTGCCCGCATGGCGGCGGGTCTGGGCGCGAAGGTTGCCATCGCCGAGTACCGTCACATGGGCGGGACCTGCGTGAACGTCGGCTGCGTGCCGAAGAAGTTGTTCGTTTACGCCTCCCACTTTCGTGAAGATTTCGATGCCGCCCGTGGCTTCGGCTGGTCGGTTGGCGAGGCGCGTTTCGACTGGTCGCGTTTGCTGGCGCAGAAGAACCGCGAGATCGAAAGGCTGCAGGGCGTTTATTCCAGCTTGCTGGAAGGCTCCGGTGTCGAGATCCTGCCCGGCCGGGCGACGGTGCTGGGCCCTCACACGGTCGCTGTGGGCGAACGGCGCATCACGGCGGAGCGAATCCTGGTGGCGACCGGAAGCCGGCCTTCGGTACCGGAGTTCCCCGGCAAGGAGCACGCCGTTACGTCCGACGCGATGTTCTTTCTGGAGCACCTGCCGCGGCGCTTGCTGATCGTCGGCGGCGGTTATATCGCCGTGGAATTCGCGGGCATCATGCATGGCTTCGGGGTTCAGACCACGCTCGTTCATCGCGGCCCCAAGCTGCTCCGCGGTTTCGACGAAGCCATTCGGGATTTCCTGCCGCAGGAGATGCTCCGTAAAGGTTTGAGTCTGCGCCTTGATACCTTGATCGAGCGCATTGAGAAGGCCAAGGACGGTTATCTTGCTTACACCACCGGGGGTGAGACGCTGGCCGCGGATCTGGTGCTCTATGCCACGGGCCGAACGCCGAATACGGCCGACCTGGGGCTGGAAGCCGTCGGCGTTGCGCTGAACGAGCGAGGTGCCGTCATCGTAGACGGGGACTATCGGACCAACATCCCTTCCATTCATGCGATCGGCGACGTCACGGACCGAGTCAACCTGACCCCGGTCGCGACTGCCGAAGCCATGGCGCTGGTGAACCGGCTTTTTGCCAATCGAAGCACCCCGGTCGACTACGACACGATTCCGACCGCGGTCTTCAGTCAGCCCAACGTCGCGACGGTCGGTCTGACCGAAGCACAGGCGAGGGCGGTGCATGGCGAGATCGATGTGTATCGATCAATCTTCACGCCGATGAAGCACACGCTGTCGGGTCTGGGGGAAAAGACGATGATGAAGATGGTCGTGAACCGACAGGATGGCAAGGTGCTGGGCCTGCATATGGTGGGGCCCGACGCCGGAGAAATCATCCAGGGCATGGCCGTGGCGCTGCGGGCCGGTGCCACGAAGGCCGTGTTCGATTCCACCCTGGGTATTCACCCGACGGCCGCCGAGGAGTTTGTGACGATGCGGACGCCTCTCGACTGAGGGGCGTGGCGCTCGTGAACGCCAGAAAAGTGGAGCGCACTGCGTGGTTCCCTGGTCTGGAATGGCGCCCGAGGCACCGTATGGCTCCATTCAGTACGGAGTGGGCGTTGATTCGTACACGGCGAAGCCTACGTCCTCGGCCGTTCCGGCGACTCGTACTCTACCCGTGGTGGTTTCGAATGCCGGTTTTCAGTAACACGGATTCCCTCGACCTCATCCGCCGATTCCGCACCCTGAAACTTGCCCGTGGGAGATACTCCAATGAGTAAGCCCACAGGGCATATACTTACCCCCGTTTTGCAGTCCTGTAGAAACCCCCGGTACTTCCACTCCATCCGCAGTCAACATCCGATAGCATGACCGAACTTGGCGACACGATAGGGTCGGCAGCGGGGCGCGGAGAGCCCGATGAGGAACTGCCAGACCCGCAGCAAAGTCGGTTGGCCACGGCTCGCTACACGGCTTTGTTTGCCAACGCCCCTATTGGTATTGCCCTCATCGAAACAGCCAGCGGCAATATTCGGGATATGAACGCCCGGATGGCCGGATTGCTCGGCGTGGCGCCAGCCGCGTTGATCGACTCGCCCTGGCCGCTGGCGGAGACGCTGGCCGCGTCCGCTCCCGAGATGGCGATGCCGGCTTCGGACAACACCCCGAGCGGTCGGGTGGAGCGCTATCGCCGGCCCGATGGCACGACGATCTGGCTTAGAGTCAGCGAGGTGGTGCTCGGCGCGGACGGTAGTCCAGCGTCCGAGCGGCTGTTGATGGCCGAGGAGATCGGTGAGCGCGTTCTCACAGAAGCGCGATCGCACGGTGAGGCGGACCTTGCTCGGGCGATTCTTCGCAATACCAGCGAGGCCGTTCATAGTCTGGACGGTCACGAGCGCGTGGTCGATGCCAGCGATTCAGTTTGCGGCAGGCCGTGCCACAATCCGGACGAGGCTTTGGGGATGGCGGTAACCCGTTGGGATGCCCAGCCCTCGGAAGATCAGCAGCTTGTCCGCGAATTGCGCGAGAGTCGGAATCGCTACGAGCAGGTGGTGGAACGAGTGCCCGTGGGTATCTACCGCTTGCGCGCGGCACGGGAAGGTTTCGTGGCGTTTGAATACCTCAGTCCCCGCGTAGGTGAACTTCTGGGGTTCGACATCAGGGACGCTTACGCCGACCTGGCCGCCGGCTTCGCAACGGTGCATCCGGCTGATCGGGAGGAGCTACTCGCCGCCAACATGCAGGCTTTTGCGAGTCTGGAGCCCTTCTGCTGGGAAGGCCGGTTCATGGTTGCCGGCGAAGTGCGTTGGGCGCGCATACAGTCGGAGCCCACGCCCTTGGAAGGTGGGCAGAGCCTATGGGACGGGGTGGTGGTGGATATCACCGAGTCCAAGCTCGCCCAGCAGGCCCTTCGTGAGAGCGAGCAGCGTTTCCGCAGTTATTTCGAAACCCCCCTGGTCGGCATCACGATCACTTCTCCGGATAAAGGCTGGCTCGAAGTGAACGACCGTCTATGCCGGATGTTGGGTTACTCCCGCACTGAATTGATGGAGAGGACGTGGGCCGAACTCACGCATCCGGAGGATCTGGCCGCCGACCTTGTCCAGTTCGAACGGATCATGGGCGGTGAGACTGACGGGTATACGCTCGAGAAGCGCTTCCTGCGTGGCAACGGCGAAGTTTTGTTTGCGAACCTGAGCGTGGGCTGCGTCCGCAGCGAGAATGGTGCGGTCAAGTATTTGCTCGGCCTGATCGAAGACATCGGCGAGCGTAAGCGCCTGGATGCGGAACTCAAGGCTTACCGTGACCAGTTGGAGACGATGGTGGAGGA
The DNA here is from genome assembly GCF_006175985.1 of Methylotetracoccus oryzae. Lineage (GTDB taxonomy): Bacteria > Pseudomonadota > Gammaproteobacteria > Methylococcales > Methylococcaceae > Methylotetracoccus > Methylotetracoccus oryzae. Next base: position 5,552 of record NZ_SRSH01000015.1, read on the forward strand.
GCGCACTGCGGAATTGCGCACCACCAACGATCGCCTGGCTGACCTGGGGCTCGCATTGGAGAGCGTCGGTACCAGCATCATCTGGGTCGATGCCGGCAGTGGCCGTCTGCTCTCGGCCAACTCCCATGCCCAGAAGCTCCTTGGCTACACCGAGGAGGAGTTGCGTCAACTCCATGTCTGGGACGTAGACGCCGGTGCCGCGCCGGAAACCTTTCCGCAAGTCGCCGAGGCGATCAGGGAGCGGGGTTTTCTTCACTTCGAGACCGATGTGAAGGCGAAGAACGAATGCCGCTTCCCGATCGAGGTAACGGTCCACTACAGGGAGCCCAGGGATGGGCAGCCGGCCCAACATATCGCATTTGGTGTCGACATCAGCCAGCGCAGACACGCCGAACAGGCACTGAAACAGGCCAAGGAGGCAGCTGAGGTCGCCACCGTGGCGAAGAGCGTCTTTCTCGCCAACATGAGCCATGAAATCCGTACGCCGCTCAACGGCATTCTGGGGCTGGCGCACATCCTCCTGACGGACCCCCTCCTGACACCGGCCCAAACCCGCCAGCTGGGCAAGATTGAAGCTGCCGGTAAACATTTGCTTCGTGTCATCGAGGACATTCTCGATCTTTCCAAGATCGAGGCCGGCAAGATGGAACTCGACCCGGCGGATTTTCGCCTCGACGACCTGCTGCGCACTTTGCTCGCCGGCGTCGAGCCACTGGCTCTCGCCAAGGGTCTGAGTCTCACGGTGGACGTGGATGGGGTGCCTTCCAGCCTGAAGGGGGATGTCACCCGCCTCAACCAAGCCTTGCTGAACTATCTCGGCAACGCGGTGAAGTTCGCCGACAAGGGTGGGATAGCGCTCCGCGGAAGGGTGCTGGATGCGACTGCCGAAGACTACCTGATCCGGTTCGAGGTCACCGATACCGGACCGGGCATCCCTCTGCGGCAACAGGCGCGGTTGTTCGAAGCCTTCGAGCAGGCTGATGGCTCGCGAAGCCGCCGCCATGGCGGCTCGGGACTCGGACTCGCCATCACTCGGCAGTTGGCCCAACTGATGGGCGGGGCAGTCGGCGTGGACAGCCGGCCCGGAAAAGGGAGTACCTTTTGGCTCACGGCTCGGCTGGGCAAGAGCTGTGATCCCTCAGTCGACCGCAGGCATGAAGAGGTCGTCGGGCCAGCCCTCCTGAAGGGCTTTGTCGGCGCCCGGGTCCTGGTGGTGGAAGACGACTTCATCAACCAGGAAGTCATGAGCGCGCTGCTGGAGAAGGGCGGCCTGTGCCCGACTGTCGCAGCCGACGGCAACGAGGCGTTGGCGTTCGCCATGGGCAACCGTTACGCAGTGATACTCATGGATATGCAAATGCCTGGTATGGATGGACTGGAAACCTCGCGCCGGCTGCGCCAGCTGTCAGCATATCGGGAAGTCCCTATCGTAGCCATTACCGCCAACGCGTTTGCCGAGGACCGGCAGGCCTGCCTTGATGCGGGCATGAACGACTTTCTGTCCAAGCCCGTGGAGCCCGGCCGCCTTTATCAGAAACTCCTGCAGTGGCTCGGCAGTCGCGCACCTCGTTAGGGCGATCATGGTATTTCGAGATCACACGGGCCGTTGGCGAAGGCGAGACCGGAACCTTCATTGCGTTGCCCATCTTCAAAGCGGCTGAAACAGAAGCCCAAGAAGGGCGCAACCCGGCGACGGGTGACACGCGCCGGATCGCGGCCTCATGTACGCCGAAGTTCGTACCCCGCAAGGCATTCAAGCAGCAGATCCACGGGGGAGTACATCAGCCATCGTTGATTCTTGACGCGCAGCGAACAACGCATTGCCCCGGGGAGGAAACTGTACCCGCGATGCAGTGTCTGTCGGATAGTTGCCAAACGTATCAGGGACACGGACCATGAGTGATGCCGCGCAACCGATTGCGGTGACGACCGAGGCCGGATTCTTCAATGACGACGTGCTCGCGCTGTTGTTGGTGTTGACCCTGGCCCTGCTGTGGTGGGTGGAGATGCGGCGCCCCTTCCTGAGGCCGGGGCTCCGGGCCTTGAAAAACTCCTACCTGACCAATCTTGAAACGTTCCTGTTCAACGATATCACCTTGTCGGTGCTATCAATTCCTACCTTGATGTTCGTTGCCCAGCAGCTATCCGGGTACGGTCTGCTCAGTCAGATGCCAGACGGACCGTTGAAGTACGGCCTGACCTTTGTCCTGCTGGATTTGGCGCTGTATGGGTGGCACTACCTGACCCACCACGTCGATGCCTTATGGGTGTTCCATCGCGTGCACCACAGTGACAGGGTGTTCAATGTCACCACGGGTTTGCGTTTCCATTTCGGGGAGTTGTTCCTGGAGGTGCTGGTCCGCGTCGCCTTCATCGGCTTGATCGGCGTCAGTGCCCCGGTCGTGCTGGTCAGCCAGACCGTCATTTCCATTTTCGTGTTGTTCCATCACACGAACATCCGCTTCCGGGGTGAGGATCTGCTGTCCCGGCTGTTCATCGTCCCCCGGTTACATCGGCTGCATCATTCGGTGCTGCGGTCGGAGCACGACAGCAACTACGGGGCGGTGTTTTCGCTGTGGGACCGGCTGTTCGGGACCTTACAGGATAAAGAGCCGACGGCTATCGGGCTGGCGGGCGTGGACGAACAGCACTTCGTCGATCTCTTGCGCTACGGCCTACCGGATGTATTCCAGACGGGTGGTTATCGGGGACTCGCCCGGAGTCTCGGTAAGACCGTGCGCAGCGGCACCTATCTGAGGCCGCAACGGCCCTGGTCAAACGCGATTCAACCGGCGGAGAGCCGGGCAGACGGTTCAGGCTAGCCTGCAGCCTGGGCATTTGCCCGGGGGCAAAAGTCACTCCGTGACGATTTCTAACAGGTCGTCGAGCAGGGCGCGGGTCTTCGCGGCGTCGTCACGGACGATCCGGTAATCCAGCAGTTCGTTGTAAGGCGCCGAGCCGCGTTTGAACGCGCCGACGAAACCCATCGTCCAGTTCGGAAACAGGCGATCGTGCGTCAGACTGACATCGAGGATTTCGCAATCCCGATGGCGGGAATCAGCGATGATCCTCGAGTACAGGGAGATCAACTCCCGCTCGGGACCCTCCAGGACCTGCAGAAAAAAACCGTGGCCGAAGCTCAGCACACCCGTGATGCCGGAGTCGTAATTGTTGCCGCGGGATTGCTCCAAAAGGCTAGCCAAGCCCGCCTCGTCGAGGTGCACATTCGAGCGACTGGTGTAGATAAGCCGGAGTAGGGTTTTCATTACAAGCCTTTCGACCGTGGGCCAGCGGGATTTTATCCCAAGGCGCCAACACTCAGGGTTCCCGTTCAAGCCGGCGAGGCTACACCGGTTCCAGCTCCCTCAGCATTCCGGCCTTCGCGGGGATCCCGTTGATTGTCCAGCCGCGGTTTCCTCGATCTCACGCAACCGATGACCATCCGTGGGCATACGGATTGTTCTCAGGCGGCAAACCCGCTGTTATAGCGCTGCGCGCGCCGAGCCGTGTCGGCACTCCAGGGCGCCGCCGGAGGCCGAGCTGCGGCCTGCGTCGCGGCTCCGGCACCGCTCACGTGATGCCCAAGGGGGGTAATCCGATGCAAAAATTCGATATGTGGATGCCAGCGCTGCTGGCCGTTGGTCTGGCGGTGCTGGCGGGTTGCCCGTCGACTCCTCCTCCCGCTGGAGCCAAGCTGCCCCCGGCTCGCGATGTCGGCGACCCGCTGGTTGCGAAAGGACGCGAACTGTTCTTCAAGGAAACCTTTGGGGGCAACGGTCGCACCTGCGGTACCTGTCATCGCGCAGAGCACAATCTGACGATAGACCCCGCGTTCATTGCCACCTTGCCGAAGGACGACCCACTGTTCGTCGCCGAGTTCGTGCCGGAACTCGCGAGGAACTTCGAGAACCCGAAGTTGATGCGGGAGTTGGGGCTGATCCTCGAGAATCTCGACGGGTTCTCCGACCTCGACCGCAAGTTCACGCTGCGCGGCGTCCCGCATGTGTTTGCGCAGCGGGTGTCGATCGACAGCAATCCGCGGGACCGTTTCGAATGCTTCAGCGCAACGCGGTGTCCCCACACCGGATGGTCCGGCGACGGTGCACCCGGCACACGCGACCTGCGTGCGTTCGCGGTCGGCGCCGTGACCCAGCACTTCACGAAGAGCCTGAACCGCCGCGCCGGCGTCGATTTCCGATTGCCGACCGAGGCCGAGCTGGACGCGCTCGAAGCTTACCAGCTGAGCGAAGGCCGGCAGGTCGAACTGCAACTCCCGCTGCCGCTGAAGAGCGCCGTCGCACTGCGGGGCCAGGCGCTTTTCGACTCCCCGACCAAGGGCAAGTGCTTCTTCTGCCACTTCAACGCCGGCGCCAACGCGGCCCCTGGCGGGCCGCTGGGCGAGGGCAATCTCAACTTCGACACCGGGGTCGAGAAGCTTCCGGACCACCCTGCCGCGCTGGCCGGCACACCGACGCCCCCGGATGATGGGCTGGGCAATCCGGGCAACGGCACCTTCAACACGCCCTCGCTGGTCGAGGCGGCCGACACCGGTCCGTTCTTCCATAACAACGCGGTTGCGACGATCGAGGCGGCCGTCGACTTCTACGATGGCGACACCTTCAATAATTCGCCGGCCGGCCAGGGCCTCGCCCGCGCGACCGGCGGCCCGATCCGTCTGGATGCGACCGAGGTCTCGGCCATCGCCGCGTTCCTGCGCGTCATCAACGCCCTGAGCAATATCGATGAACTGCAGGGCATGTTGGGGGCGGTCGAGCGCAATGAGCGAACCGACGGCGAGCATCCCCAGGATATCGTGCACCGGGCAGTGAACGATATCGACGATGCGATTCGCGTATTGAACGAGGCCGGGCTGCACCCGGATGCCGTGGTCGATCTCAGGGAAGCGCGCGAACTGACCATCGAGGCCGATCAGCATCCCGCACAGCGCATGGATCTGGCACGTCGCGCGCTCAAGGCCGTCAATCGCGCCCGAGGCCATCTGAGCGGCTGAGGGTACACGCCTGCCGTGTGGGCCCGACGCTTTCGGAAAGCTCCACGCCCTGTTACCGAGGAGTCTGTCATGATCGCAAGAAATCTGCTTCTGTTCGTTGCGCTGAGCGCCCTGGGTGGCCTGGCGCAAGCCCAGCAGGCCACCGAGATGTACATCCCGATCGGCGCCTCCCCCGGGGTTTCCGGGAAGGCCTCCGTGGTCGGTACGATCGCCACAGTAGAAACCGAGGGTCGGCGGTTCAGCGTCAAGGTCGGGGACGCCGCGGTCATGGTGACGATTCCGGAGACCGCGCCCGTCTGGCTGGACCGCAGTCGCGGGAAGGGGCCGAACCGGGCGGGCTCGCCCCTCGACCTCAAGCCCGGCCTGTCGGTCGAGGTCAAGTCACGCGAGGCGCTGCCGGCCGAGTCGATCACAGCGGAGTGGGTAAAGGTCGCTGTGACCGATTGACTGGCACTACCGGAATCCAACGCGGCCGCATACCCACTGCATCTGTCAGGGTTCCGCGTTGGCGGCGTGTCCGACTGACAGGACACATGATCGCCTGATCTTGCCGGGTGGGCATGCGTCAACCACCCGGTCAGATGCCGACCCACCAACCCTTTTCGAGGAGGGCAATCGTCATGACTGGAACGACAGCTACCAAAGGACTCCGTCCTGCCCTCGCCCTTGCGGCGGGACTGCTTGTTGCGTCGACTCCGGGCTACTCGGAAAACCCTGCCGAGCGGAGTCTGGAACGGCAGGACTCAAGAGACACCCGACAGATCGGCCGCCAGCAGGCGCGGCAAGGTAAGCAAGACTGCAAGGCGGGAGACGAGAAGAGCCGCTCGGAATGCCGACAGGACAAGCGGGACACCAAGCAGGACGCACGGGGAACGGCCAAGGACATCAAGCGAAACTGAAGGACGACGCGCCCGGAGCGTGTTCCACCAATGGCGGACCGTATCCCTCGATTGCGACCATCCCGGTCCGCTGTTCGCGGGATGCCGAAGGCTGGGACTCCTCGGGGGCGTTACCGCCAGGCTCATCGGTGCCGAACTGAGGATATCCCATGGATGCAGACGCTCCACTCGGACTGGATCTCTCCCTGGTAAGGGGCGACCTTCCGTTTCGAATCCAGCGCCGGATGGGGTTGATCCCGGAAGCCGGCCTTGGCCTCATCCGGCGCGCAATCTTCTTTGCTCTGGTCAGTTGGCTGCCGCTGGCGCTCTGGGCCGTCCTCCAGGGACGGGCTCTGCCGGGCGATATAGCCGAACCCCTGCTGCAGCATTTCGGGATCCATATCCGGTTTCTGGTGGCGGTGCCGCTGTTCATCCTGGGGGAGGCTACCCTGCACAAGCAGATGGTCCGGCTCATACCCTATTTCGCCACGTCGGGGCTGGTCCGGCCCCAACAACTCGATCAGTTGCGGGAAATCATCCGTGGCATGATTCGGCTACGCGACAAGAGCACGCCCTGGCTCATCATTGCCGTGATCGTCGCCGCCCAAGCGCTGTTCGAGCAGCCATCCATGATTACCCATGAACTCGTGTGGGCGGATGCTGCCGCGACCGGTGCCTTCGATCCCGGTTTCGCCGGCTGGTGGTTTCACTTTATCAGCCGCCCCCTGTTTTCCGTGCTCCTGGCGGGATGGCTGTGGCGACTCGTGCTGCTGATCATCCTCTTGAAGCGGGTAGCGGGCCTCGACCTGGCATTGGTGCCGACCCACCCGGACAAAGCCGGTGGGCTCGGCTTCCTGGAGAAACTGCCCATCGCGTTCAGTCTCTTCGCTTTTTCCGTCTCCGCCGTAGTGGCTTCCCGTCTCGCTCATGAAGTCGTTTATCACGCCGCCCACGTGGTGGACCTGAAGGGCGTACTGGTGGCTTTGGTCGTGTTCCTGACCGGCCTGTGTCTCTCTCCCCTGTTTGTATTCGCGGGCCCCTTGTTCGCTGCCAAGCGTCAGGCCTTGCTGGACTACGGCACCTTGGTGGGGGATCACGGCCGGCTGGTGCGGCGGCGCTGGATCGAAGCCAAAGCGTTGGAGGACGACAAGGTCCTTAATGCGCCGGAATTGGGCCCCGTGGCCGACACCCAGACTCTATACCAGGCAGTGGCCAACATGCGCGCCGCACCGATCGGGAAATCGGCCATCCTCGCCATCGTGGTTCCCGCTCTGCTGCCCGTCCTGGGCTTGTTGTCCATCGAAGTGCCCATCAAGGACGTCCTGAAGCAATTGCTGGGCATCCTGGCCTAGCTGGATCCAGGACTTGACGTGGGAAGGGTGAAGGGAGTCACTGATGGAGGTCAGTGCCGTTCGATTTTGGTGATGGAGTTTGGAAGCCTTTTCTGGGGGGATCAGCAATCGAAATTCCCCAGCTTCGCCGGGCAATTTCGCTACTCGCTAAACCATGAGGTCAAGGAGAAAGCCATGAGCAGTAATACCATGAGACGCAGGCTCAAGCTAATCGGAACAGTGATCTCTCCGATTCTAGCCATGCTTTCCGGCTGCGCCGGCCAACCGACGACCACCTTCGAGCCCTTCACGCCCGAGGATCTCAATGCCAAGCTCCAATCCGGCTACACACAGAAAGTCGACGACTTTCTCGTTATTGTGGACGCGTCTGATTCGATGGACTCTACCTACCTTGGGACAGGGTTTCCCGAGGCCTCTTCGGTGGACAAGTTCAGCGTCGCGAAGGAGTTTTTGAGGCGGATGAACCAGACCATCCCCGACCTGAAACTGAATGCCGGGCTTCGAACCTTCGGCTTCGGCCCATGTCTGTCGTGGAGTTTCACGAAATTGAACGCGCCCCTGGCGCCCTATTCTGCAGCCTCTTTCCAAAGCAATCTGGACAGCGTGGAATGCTCGAGTGGAGGCTCGCCGATGGGGAAGGCACTGCAGGAGGCCAGTAGCGACTTGCAGGCCAGCCAAGGCAATGTCGCAGTCATATTGGTGAGCGACGGCAAGCAAGCCGGGGGCGAACCTCGAGAGGCCGTTAAGCGGTTGAAGCAACAGCTGGGTGATCGGCTCTGTCTCCATACGGTCTGGGTGGACAACCCGCACGGACCGGGGCAGGCATTGATGGGAATTTTGCCGGTCATCGCTGGTTGCGGGACCAGTTCGGCGGTCGGTGACGTGGTCTCCAGCGCAGGCGCGGGCGATTTCGTCACCAAGGTGTTCCTGAAGCCTGGCGCAGTCGAAGACTGCTCGACCCGCGACTCTGACGCCGACGGCGTCAACGACTGCGACGATCAGTGCCGGGACAGCCCCAAGGGCGCAAAGGTCAATCGGGCAGGCTGCTGGGTCCTCACCAATGTCCTGTTCGACACGGACAAGGCCACCATCAAGCCTTCCAGTCATTCCGAGCTTGACGAAGTGGTCCAAGTCTTCGACGAGAACCCGGGGCTACGCGTGGAAGTCGATGGTCATACCGACAGCCGAGGCTCGGATGCACACAATCTGGACCTGTCGCAACGCCGCGCCGAGGCGGTTCGCGAGTATCTCGTCCACCACGGGGTGGCAGCGGACAGGCTAACAGCAAAAGGCTTCGGCGAGAGCAAACCCGTTGCCGACAATGAGTCGGTCGAGGGAATGTCGCTGAATCGCCGCGTGGAACTAAACGTAATGAAGTAGGAGGGATCGAGTAATCGGAATGGGTGCCTTGCGGCAATTCGAAGCCGAATTGCGACTAGCTAGGGGGCTCAGGGCGGTTCGGAGGCTCCGTCAACGCAGGGATGCTGCGACTCCACCACTATTTGGGCGCGATTGATGGCGAAAGTGGCGGCCGGGTCAGATCGGGCCGCCACGACTCCGGAGCAAGCCAGTATCGCGTTTGTTCAGATCCTCGTTAGTTGGCCGCTACTCGCAATGAATGATTGCGTTTCTAGTCCAGCTTGCCTTTGATGAGCTTACCGTCGGCAGATACGTTCACTTCGTGATCGATGTCGTATTCATCCGTGAACTCGACCTCGTAAATGGTTTCGCCTCTCCGCTTGCCGATATGCACTTTCTTCTGTTCCCATTCGACCTTCGCGGCGTTCGGATAAGTCGCTTTGAACCACTTCAGAGCCGCCGGGGGCACTTCCGCTTCGTTCAGGTCCTTGCCGGCCATGGCCGGGTTCGACAGACTCAGACCCAGCATCAACGCTACGCCAAGCAATCCTCGATAAAGCTTTTTTTTGGCATTGGTTTTTCCTTCTACATAGTCACGGTGGTGGGAAAAACACCGATGCGCCCCACCGCAAGGTCGCTCGATGCGTTGCACAAATCCTGAAAGCGGACTGCGCATGTTGGAACACGTCGTAAAAACTCGCGAATCGCGAATCAAAGTTGGTTCATGACGGGCAGCATCCGGATGAAACGCACCTTGGCTCGCTGCCAGGCCGTGCTGTTCGGGTCATGGTCGTATCGCTCTGTCTTCCCATTGGTCTCGGTAGTCCAGTACAAATCTCCGTCGGCGTCCAAGCGGACCCGATAACTGTATTGAGGCCGCACTCCTTCATCCATGTAAGCTACAAGCTTGGCGGCCAGCTCGGGGCTTTCGATGTAAAGTCCCGCCTCGGTATTGATATCGCCGGAACGAGGATCGAGATTAAGGCTGCCGATAAATACGTCCTTGCGGTCGAATACCATGACTTTGTTATGCAATGTCGACTGGGCTGAGCCCGACAGGTAAAAGGTCCGTTTTTTGATTGCCGGGTCGGCACGCAGCTCATAGAGTTCCACCCCGGCCGCGACCAGTTCGTCGCGGTGCTCTGCATGACCGGCGTGGGCGGCCAGAACGTCGTTGGAGGCCAGGGAGTTGGTCAGCACCCGGATCAGGACACCCCGCTCGTGCAAACGCTTCGCGGCCGCAAGTCCCCGATCACGGACCACGAAGTAAGGCACTTCTATCAGCAACTCGTTGCGCAGGCGTTCGATGCGCCGGAAGAAGCGTTCCGTCATCGTCGTCGTGCGCCCGTATTTCTTGATCTCATTCGGGTCGTCGAAAATCATGTGGCCCGGCGCCCAGATCAAGGTGTCGAAAATCGCCGTTAGCTCCGACCTGAGGTTTGCCACGTCCTGAGCCAGCGGGTACGGGTAGGGATCTTTGGCGATCCGCTCGTGCCCCATTTGCACCACCCGCCGCAGGTCGGCCTCGGTCGCGGGCCGATCCACCATCGCCCGGATCGGCACCGCCCAATCACTATTCCAGAAGTGATCGAACGCGCCGGAGGCTTCCCGGACCACCGGTCCGCCCGTGACGACGTCCAGATCGCGGAAATTGACCTGCTGATGGACTTCGAAATAGTGGTTGCCGATGTTGCGACCGCCGACGACCGCGACCACGTTGTCCATGACGAAGAGCTTGTTGTGCATGCGGTGGTTGACGCGATCGAAGTCGGCGATGAAGTCCAGCCACTGCGCGGAACGCTGGGCGAAGGGATTAAAAAGACGAATTTCGATGTTTGGATGGGCATCCAGGGCCGCGACGACCACATCGCGCCCCTTGAGGTTCAGATCATCGACCAGGATGCGGACGCGAACACTGCGGTCGGCGGCCCGAACAACTCGTTCGGCCAGGATCCGGCCGGTGGTGTCCGCATCCCAGATGAAGTACTGCAAATCCAGGGTCTTCTCCGCCAGTTCGGTCATCGCAATCCGCGTGGTAAAGGCCCGGCGCCCATCGGGGAAGATCGCGAACCCCGACTGGCCCGGGTGACTGCCGGCTGCCTTTTCGAAATAGGCCCCAATCGCAGTGCTGGCATAACTCGGGAAGGCCTTAGAAGGCGTCCGGGGGTACTCCTTCGGCATGCCGGCGCAGCCGACCAACAGCACCAGCGCGAAGGCCAGCGCCAGCGCGGGCGCGCGCATAGGTACCGACTTGACCGGATGGGGCACCGACCACTCAAATTCGCGCCCAACATGGCCAGGGCTCGCGAACATTCTTGTCCCTCCACCTGGGATCACCTACGCCTCGCTCTGTTGAACGAGCCCGCGTTCCAGGGCACTCCATTGAAATCCAACGTCGCTTCGCGCGCGCAGTGGCTCGCCTTCCGGTATGCTCCCCACCTATCCTAGGTTTACCTTTGCGCCACACTGTAAGGCGGAGTAGGAGCGCAACGCTATCCGTACCACCACCCACCAGCGGCACGGTAGCCAGACGCCGATGATGTGGAATCGGCTCGTGTCGTCCGATCAAACCGTATACTTGCCCGGCACTGAAACAACGGAGTCATGCATGGGCGTCTTTGTGGGCAATTTCCTGGGTCTGATCACCGTGCTGATCGCGGTCGGGGTCGGCTACCCGTCACTGGTGATAGCGACGCAGGTTTTTCTGGGGATTACCTACAGCCTGTGGCTGATTTTCCTCGGCATTGACCTGGCCACCCGCCCCAAAACCGATCTGCCCTTCTGCCGGTCGCTGGAACAGGAGGAACAAAGGACTTACCGTCGTTACCACGTGGCCATCGACTTTCCGGTCGCGGGTCATGTCTATTCTGGGTGGCTCAATTTCTTGCGGGTAGCCGGCCTGGTCTTCGCCGGCCTGTGTGCCTGGAAAGGCTTGTATGTCCTAGCCGGCGCGGCCTTTCTGCTGTTTCTGTTGACGGCCGGTCTGATACACCGGAACAACCCCTGGTACTACCTGGGGCGGCAAGCGGTGCAAGGTCATGCCAGGGCCGGCGTGGAAATGGCACTGATCGAACGGGTATTCACCCTGCGGCATGCGGGTCGGCAATCGGTCCAGAATCGAGAACAGCCCTGACGCGGAAGTGCCGGGATGGCGGGACGTTCAGCCGCTCCGAGCTGTGGGGGACGCTCGCCGAGTAGCCGTCCCCCTTGCTCACTTGCCGGCGGTTGCTGACGTCGGCGCTGCGGCAGTTCCCATTGTTGGCAATCGCGTTCTGGCGCGGGTCCCGCCACGGCAAGGAGGGCAGCGAAGCCGCATTACCAATTGACGCGCCCGCTGCTTTCGAAGGTCAGTCGCGTCGGTATGGCACAATCCGTAGGGTCACCATGCCGACGGCTCCTCTGGCTCGGAGAAATTCCCACGATGAAGTTCTACATGGCACCCGGGTCGTGCTCGACCGGAATCCACATTCTGTTGGAAGAGCTGGACCTCGTTTTTGAAGTCCATATCGTCAATTTGCCGGCGAATGAACATAAGGGCAGGGACTATCTGGCCATCAACCCCAAGTCCACCATCCCGACGCTGGTGCGGGGCGACGGTTCAGCACTCACCGAATTTCCAGCGATCGCCTGGTGGCTGGCCAGACACTATCCGAGGGCCCGGCTCCTGCCCGAATCCGTGGAAGCCGAGGCGAGGGTGCTCGAACTGCTCAGCTACATCGTCGGGACGGTGCACATGCAGGGCTTTGCCCGTATCTTCGCGACTTCGAACTTCACCAACAATCCCGCTGAACATGATGCGGTCCGGGCCAAAGGAGAAGAGATCGTCAGCCAGGGATTTCTGATCATCAACGATGCCCTGACTGACGGGGCATACGCGGTGGGTGAGTTCTCCATCGCCGACGCAGCCCTGTTTTACATCGAGTTTTGGGCCGACAAGCTCAATATGGAACTGCCTCCCCGGTGCCGGCTGCATTATCAGCGCATGTTGAGCCGACCCGTGGTGCGGCGGGTGTTGCTGGAGGAAGGCTATCGACTGCCGGATCCGGCGCGCTGAAGCGAGTGGCCTGAAGCCAATCCGCGAGGCATTTTCTTGATTCCCGGTCGAATTGTGCGCCGAGCTTGCCGCAGGTCAGCACATTCCCGTCTCCATCCATGGAACTGGCCCGGCACCGTGTCCGGTCGTCATCCGGCGTGGGGATGGACGCTTCCGAACCCGAGAAAGCGGTTGCCCTCAAGCCGCATCAGGATGGGGCGGGGCTTGGTGCTCCCATTTCCCGTGCGCAGCGCAAGCTAGAAGCCGTGACCCGGTTCTTCTTCCATCTCGACGGTGCGGCACGTTGCAAAGAGCGTGTGCCATTCCGTCTCGCACGGGCTCGAATCGACGCGCCATGTGCCATCAAAGTTACGATCAGCTTTATCGATTGCCGAGTGGTTTCGGGATCGTCGCGAGGTCTCCTGTCAATCAGGCAATCCTGTTGGACCCAGGGCAATCGCATGCAGCCGCTAATTTTGATGTCGCGCGCACGAAACGCCCCTCAGCGAGCGCTTTTGGCCTTCATTCGATGGCCCTGCTGCCGGACTTGTGATGATTCGAGCGTTTTCGTCACGGCGCGCCGTCTGGCTGGCGGTACAGCGATATCGATCAGAGGAGGTGCGACGATGGCGGACGGGCAGGTCCGGCTGTTCGGATGAGGCCGGTCATGCTATTGACCGCGGCACTCCGTCAGCGGTCACAGATGCTCTCGTGCCGGACGCGATCATCTCGGCCACAGGCGACACTCGCGTTTGCTGAGGCCGGCCATCCATCTTGTGCCTTGGAACCGCTATTGCGAAGTCCAGAATCTGCTGGGGCCGCCTTTTCGCGCCTTTGCTCGTTCAACGCCATCGCAGAACGAACGCTTGTCCAAGAAACTCTCGGCCAGAATGAGCCCGGTGTAGACACCGAAATAGGCCATCATGCCCCGCTCGTAGGACTGACGACCGGCAGTTGCCTTATTACCGGCTTCAGCCAGTTGGTCAAAACCTTCCGTCATTGCCTTCTGGTTCAACGTCAAGCCGCCACAGGCGTCGGTCGCAATCTCCGCATATGCCATGTCGACCACCTGTCGCTGTCCTTCTTGGCCAAGGAGTTGCGTCGTCTTCTTTTCCAACTCAGCCCAGGCTGGGTCCAATTTGGCGACTGACGGGTCGGTCGCCCCAACCGAGACATTCATAACTGCGGCCAGAGAAATGGCGAGCCATCGTGCCATCGTTACCATCTCCCCGGGTGGTAGTAGGTGTAATGATTGTTGGCGACAAAGACGTTGGTGTGCCCCCAACCCCCGCCGCCGTACCCCCACCCCCCGCCGCCATGCCAGCCGGGGTTGACGCTGTAGGTAGTGCATCCTCCAGCAGCAACAAGTGCGAACGCCAAAGTCAGAAAGGCCACGAACGGTCTAGACATACGTCACCAAGCTTTGCGTATGAAAGTTTCGATGGGCGCTACCGCCCATCCAGACGAAGCAGAATGTCAGTTGGGGTTGTGCCCATCCCCGGGAAGGCTGCGCCTGCGGGGCAGTGATTGTAAACCAGAGAGATCCTCTGTCGGCAGCTACCGCTCGATGTCGTTCTTGTTGGCCGCCGTGAGTGCGAAATCGAAGTCTATCGCCGACGGATCTTAAAGTTCCAGCCACAGCAGTTCCACCTGTCGTTCAGCTGAGAGTGGCACGCACAAGGCCCGGTGGTGCGTCCCTGCTATGTCATCGCTCGGCCAGGTCCGGACACTCGCAGCCGGATCAGACAGGTCCTCCGAACCGCCGCAGCACTCCGTCAGCCGTCACATACGCTCAGGTGGTGGACGAACACTTCTCGGCCACAGTGGCCATTGGGCATGGTCAGGAGCGGTCATTCAAGGATGATTGCTCTTTTTGCCAAGTGCCGGAATTCGGTCAGGCGCCACTGCCGTAGGGCTGGGTGATGATCTCTAGCAGATGCCCATCAGGGTCTTCGAAGTACAGGCCACGGCCGCCGTCATGGTGGTTGATTTCACCCTTGTGATGTTGACCAGGATCAGCCCAATACGTGATGCCGCGTTCCTGAATTCGGGCGAAGATCTTGTCGAATTCGGCCTCGCTGATGAGAAAGGCATAGTGCTGTCGTGCGATCTCGCCGTCCTTGTCATGGAAGTCGAGACTCACGCCATTGGCGACGCTCACCACAAGAAATGGCCCGAAGGGAGTGGGCCCCGGTAATCCGAGAATCTCGGTAAGAAAACTAGCGGACGTTTTTTTGTCACGTACCCAGACGATTGTGTGATTCAGCTGAACAGCCATGGTGAACTCCTTTGATGTTTACGAAGGTGCATCCGCCTCGCCCTGACGTCATTGGAAGAAATTATCTGACCGCCCTCCATGCGGCACCCAGTCCGGGACTCGCTCCGACAATGCGGGAGTATTGGATCAGATGTGGTTTGGGCGGCCCGATTCACCACATGCCCGGAATAAGCCGGTAGCGCACGCGGCTCATGTAATCGGCATAGCCGGGCAGATCGCGCTGGAGCAGGCGCTCCTCGAACACGGCACGCGATGCTATGCCGACGATCATGACGGGCACGATCAATAACCCATACCATGATCCCAGCAGAAGCGGCATTCCGACGATGTAAATTAGCCCCGCTGCGTACATGGGATGGCGCACTAGCGCATAAGGACCCGTGTCGATCACGCGCTGTTCGCGTTCGCTCTGAATGCGCACAACGGGTGCCGCGAAACTGTTTACGCGGAACACAATCCCTGTGGCCGCGTAGCCGGCAATCACCAGTAGGCACCCTATGACATTGAACAGTGGCGGCATAGCGGACGTGTGCCAGACTTGCGCGTCAAGCGCCATCAGCACGAGCCAGCCGCACCAAACAAAGGCGAACGCCAATAAAAAAACTTTGTCCCACAGCGGCTGCCCGCGCTGCATCAATGGCCCGAGTCGCGCTGCGAGTAGAGCGGGATCGCGCCGCAACAGCCAGGCCCCAAAAGTGCCAGAGCCGATCGCGAAGATCGCGAGCAAAGCCCAGGCCTGAGGCCATCGCCATGTGCCCGCGGGCAGGAAGAGTAGCAAACCCATCGCGCCTAACCACACTGTCGACTGAACGAAGAGGCGACCAAGCAAAGTTGTTGACCACATAAATCAGTCGTTGACCGCTTGAGTCGGTTGATGGCTCCCTTGCTCCACGAGCCGCTAACCCCCACTGAGTGCCTGAAAAATAAAAACAGTCCCCTCGTCCGAAACTCGATCTGCGAGTGTCGTTCTATCGATCACGATCGTTTCATTGATGCAAAGATTGACGTGCCGGCGCAGAGCGCCCCGTTCATCCAGTACGTAATCGGTGAACCCCGGGGCCATTTCGTTCACCGCGCGCAAGATTTCGGCGACCGAGCCGGCCGGCACCGTAATTGGCCGGTTCTCGAGCGCTGGGAAGAACCGGTAAAGGTGTCCCGTCATTTTTACCGTAGGCATGGCGTTTAGCCGAATCGCACCGAATAAACGGGTGGGAAGTGGTTTCCCAGGCATTGCCAGTTTTCACCCCGGTCTTCCGACAGGTAGACGTTCCCGGTACTGCTCCCAAAACAGAGACAATCTCCCGCGAGATCGAGAGCGTGTCGCAGTACGATGTCGTAAGCATGCTGCTGAGGCAGGCCGCTGTGGAAGGATTGCCAGGATTGCCCGCCATCCGTCGTTCGAGCAACGGACAGACGGCCTCCAATAGCCATACGCTCCGAGTCCGCGCGTGCGGGCACAACCCATGCGGTACGGCCATCATGGGCGTCAACGGCCACAGGGAAACCAAAATGCACACCGGCGTCAGGCATGCTGACCTTCTGCCAGGTTTGCGCACCATCGTCGCTATAAAACACACCGCAGTGGTTCTGTTGCCAGCAGTGATTCGGCTGTCCGGGGCAACTGGTCATGAAATGGGGATCGTGACCCCACTCCGCTTCCGGATTCGGCAGGTAGTCCATCAACAAACCGCGATTGCGACCAGTCCAGGTTAGTCCGCCATCGGTAGACTCCAGGACACCGGCTGAGGACACCGCAATGTGGATATGATTCGAATCGCGCGGGTCGAGAACGATGGAATGGATGCCAGGTTCGAACACGCCATAATCGATACTTGCCGGTGTACCACCCCACCGGTTTTCGCTGCTCGCCTCACCGGTGAACAAATCGCCACCGCGGCTTTCGTGATTCCACAACGGACGGTTGAGTGCCCAACTGTCGCCGCCATCATCGCTGATGAACAAACCACCGGGGATGGTACCCGCGTACAGCCTGCCAGGTTGATCAGCATTGCCGAACGCAAGATGCCAAATCTTGAAAACGGTTGCGTCCTTATACTCAGGCTGTCCCACCGGGGCCTCCGGATCGAAATCTGCTGTGGGCAGATATTTGACGATGTAGCGTGCGCCCAGCGGGTACTTCAAGGACGTTAAATCCTCCCATGTCGTACCACCGTCACGGGAACGGGACAGCTTAGGACCCCAGTGACCATGATCCAGGGAAGCCCATAGCGTACCGTCACGTGGGTCACGCGCTGCGTAGCAAACGGGGATGCCTGCATGCACGATGGGCCGAGGACGCCACGTGGAATTTGAACGTTCAAATATCACTGTGCCCTTGCGAGTACCGAGAAGGATCATGTCGGACATTGTTTTGTCGCCTTATGCTTATGCGGACCTGATGAGCGATGAACCTAAGCCAGCCGGATGTTCCGCTCTGACCAGGGAACGCTGGCGACCGGGCGTGCACGAGGCGGCTTGGAATAGGGCACAGGTCGAAGCGGTACTGGACGTTGGCCGAGTTCCAGTAGGCGAAATTGGCCGCATGATAGACCCGTCCTACACGCACGGGGTCTCCGCATTGTACTTCGCCTTGAACTTGGTCACTGGTAAGCCCGCTTGAGATTGCACTCGATTCATCGCCATGGGAACTCTCCTCAAGGTGGAGGATTCCAGACTACAGACCTGCCGTCTCAAATGATGAGGCGCGGGGAAGCCATCACGCCGATCCGAGGCGATCGCACCCGAACCCGAAGCTTGCGGGTTGAGTCTACCGCCTGGGTTCGAGGCTCCGTTTCATCCGGGCGACTCAGCCCTTAAGATTCAATGCGCTCAGTTCGCGCCGGGCACAGGTGCCGAACTCCTTCAACGGATCAGCACGACCCGAAGCCGCCATACGGTGCAGGTCCTCGGCGGAAAGATTCGGGCGAAAATACTGCTCCACGATGTCCTTTACGGTCCGGTCCGCGGCATCTAGCACCGCATCCGATGAAGTCAGCCTGATGCGGTTAAGAAGCGCATAGGCATTCATCAGTGTTCCGGGGTCGTTGAGCGTGTTGCTAAACGCGTCGATCGCCAATCTGGAGCACTCATTGATAAATTCCGTGTAGACCAACTCGCGTCTGCGAATCTCGGCATTCGCCGATTCCCGCCGGCTCTGGGCCTTTTGAGTAAACCATGCAGTAGCGATGCTGGAAGCCCCTCCGACGACCGACCCCATGACGGCCGCCAGCGCACTGATGATTGCCTGATCCATCGCCGGTACTTCGTGTTAGGTCAAGATTCTCGGGCGGCACGTTGAATGGGCGCTCTTACCCATTGCACGCGAGGATGCGTTGGTAGTGTGATCCTGTCAACGCGCCGGAGCGATCGACGGAGAGACTGCGGAACTCCGGTCGCCCCCACCGGGGCAAGCGGGGCGTCGCGCTGGCCGCAGTCGTAAGTCCAGGTTCAGCACGGCAGCGCTGGTTCGCGCGATCACTGGTCATCGGCGGTCGTTGCTGATCATCGCCCCCATCCCGGGGGTGCCGTCCGTCGTTGGCATGCTGCCTGGGGCTGACCTAGACTATCTCCGCCGTGTTTGGGAGCCCACCCGTTCTCCGGGGTTTCCCATTCGCACATGATCAACGACGAAGCCTGCTTGTCTGGCCATCGCGATGCCTTAGCGCTTGGCTGACGGACGGCGCTTCGGCCACTCAAATGAGGGCGCCATGACTGATATCACCAAAGACGTCGGAGTTGCGACGGCCTTGCTGACCGAATTCACGGAACATCGTCTGCCCAGGGCGTTGGCTTTGCGGGACAAGGTGGAACGCGGAGAAAAGCTTGAGGATCTCGACATCGCGTTCATGAAGGAAGTCCTCACAACCGCGGAACGGATTCAACCGCTGGTGGATCAGCATCCGGAGTACCAAGCGATATACGCTCAGGCGGCCCAGATCCACGCGGAGATCATAAAGAAAGCAATGGCCAACGAGGAGTCCGAGCGTCGTTCCGGCATGTGAACCGTCTGTCCGGTGCTGCGCGCTGTCGTCGAATGGGTGCTGTCGGCCAGATCCGGCCATTGGACCGGATAGAGCCGGTCTTTCCGACGACAGCAGCACTCCGTTAGCGGTCAAATGCGCGCTAATGCTGGACAAGATGCCCGGTGGCCCGGATGTGCCCCTCATTTCGGCTTCTTCCTCGATGCGGCTGTCTTCGCTGCCAGCCTCCCGCAGCAGCGTCGCCAATGAGGCTGGCTGACTGATCCAATCTCGCGGATTGAAGGGCTTGACGAACTTGGGAGCCTCCCGGCGGATGGACTCCCAGAACACCAGATTGGCGGGTTCGAATAAGTTCGGCCCCCAGGTCTTCAGGGCGAGCTTGCCGCCCAGCGTCACCGTACGCCACAATTCCTTGACCGCACCCGGCCTGTCCGGGACGAAGAAGATCCCGAATACGCACACGACCGCGTCGAACGTCGCCTCCGGAAATCCCTGCGACATCATGTCCCCGTCCGGAATTGGGCCTCTGCGCCAGACTGCAACGCAGGACCCTGGCCGGGGGGCAGTTCGAGCAGGCTTTCAGCCAGATCGACCCCGATCACCCGTCTCTCCGCATCGACAGCTTCCGCCGCCGGGGGTGCCGAGGCGCCGCTCCTGCAGCAAACATCGAGCACGCACTGCCCCGATCGCAGATGCAGCCGATCAATGGTGGCCCGCCTGAACCGGTCCCGGAAGGTTTTCGCGGGATGGTCGAACCGATCGGCGGCGGCGTTGCAGGTGGCGATGGCGCGGCACTTGGCGCTGTCCAGGCCATTCATGATGGCTATTTTTCGCCCTCGGGAAGCGCGGGAAGCCGTATGGCAAATATAGACGCCGCACCGCGTCTGCCCGCGGACGCCGAAGATGGCGCGCTTGCCGCGCAGCTGTCCGGAGTACCGATTGAACGGCGCAACACCGATCAAGGCGCTGACTTCGCGGCGGAACAGACGCCCCAGTTCCGGAACATCGGCGATCAGCGTGGCGACCGTGGCCGGACCGATGCCGCGCACGGCGGCAAGCCGCTGGGCGAGATCGGCGTGATGCGTTTCGATGTGCTTGGCGAGTTCAATCTCGACCTCGTTGAGCTGCGCGCTGCGCGCGAATCGCCTTGATCAACGCCTCGATGCTCTTGCGGGCGGCGGCATGGCTGACCGAGAGCCGCTGATGTTCGGCAACGTGCAAAACGACAAGCTGGCGCCGGTGGGCCACCAGAGCCTGCAACGCCTGCTGTTCGGGCGTGCGCAGGGCGCTGATGAATCGATTCCGCTCCGGGTGGCGGGCCAGCACATGGGCCAGTCCGGCGAGCGCCGTGGCGTCGATCCGGTCGGTCCTAGCGAGTTACATGGCCTTGCCGAAATCCCGCGCCTGCCGCGGATTGACGACGGCTACCGCGAAACCGGCCGCTTGCAGCAGGCGGGCCAGATCACGCTCCAGTCCCCCCGTAGCCTCCATGACGATCAGATCGACCGCTACGCCCGCCAGCCGCCTGGCGACGAAGGCGTCGTGGCCATCCTCGTCATTGGCGAAGGCCTCGATGCTGCCGCCAATGCCAATGGCGGCTTCGAAGGTCTGTTTGGCGATGTCGATGCCAACGCCTCGGCCTGATCGGTTGCCGTAAGTTGCTGCGTGCCTTTACGCTGTCTCACGACGCTGTTCTGTTCAGCGCCTTCCATCACAGCCTGGGGACGGCGGCCCATTGCTCCCGTAAAATCCGAATCTGCCGGTGACGGCTCGCGCCTGTCCAGAGCCATCGACACCGACGAAGCGCGCTAGCGGCGCGGCGCCCGCGCGCCGCTTCCATACCCTAGATCTTGCAGCACGGTCATTTCCATGATGCCGCACAGACCCTTGCTCACCCGAGACAAGCCCCAACGCGATCCCCAAACGCAAATTGACGCCGCGCTCGCGGCGATGGGGCGGGCATATGGGCCGCCGGGTGTACTGGTAAACGCCCGATTCGAGCTACTGCGATTTTTCGGTGAGTCAGAGCGCTATTTTGCGTTGCCCGCCGGTGTCGCGAACTTCTCTGTATTGGCGTTGTGCCGCGAGGAATTGCGCAACGAAGTCAAGATCCTTGCCTACCGCATGACGGAAGAACGCGTGGAGTCCCTGACGGGGATCGGCACGGTACTTCCATTGGAGGGCGGGGCCTTGCGGGTCAGGCCGATACTGCGCCGGATCGAGTCGACCTCAGATGGGTCCGAACCGGCCATTCTGATCAGTTTTGAGGAAAGCCCTGCCGAGTGCGTGCCGGTCGCCGATACCGAATCCGCCCAAGCTGATGAAGTCAGGCGTCTCAGAGATGAGCTCACTGGTACGCGGGAGCAAATGGAGGCCTTGATCAGGGCGTTGGAAGCCTCCAACGAGGAATTAGAGTCCCTGAACCAGGAGGCGCAGGCGTGCAGCGAGGAAATTCAGTCGTCCAACGAGGAACTCCAAGCGTCGAACGAGGAGTTGACCACGCTGAACGAGGAACTGCGCCACAAGTCGCTCGAATTGAGCCAGACCAACACCACGCTGGGCAACATCCAGAACTCGATCAATGCCGGCCTGGTGGTGGTGGACCGGGAAGGCAGGATCACCCGCTTCAACGCGATGGCGGTGCGAATCTTCGGCATGGTGGAAGGCGATATCGGTCAGCACATTTGTGGCGTGCCTTGCCATCTCGATCTGCCCCACCTGCGAGACCGAATCGAAGAGGTCATCGGCGATGGCGGAAAGACACTGGCCCAGCGCGTCGGTATCGGCGAGCGGCATTTCCTCATGCAAATCGTGCCCTACATCGGCGAGCACGATCAGTGCGAGGGTGCCGTGCTGACCTTCACGGATATTTCGGAAATGCGGCGCGCCGAAAGGGAGCGGGAACTGGCCGAGGAGAAACTCAAGAAAAACCAGGCTCAACTGCTGACCTTTATCCAACACGCGCCCATCAGCGTCGCAATGTTCGACCGGGGAATGAATTATCTGGCCGCTAGCGGCCGCTGGCTGGTGGACTACGGTAAGGGACAAGCCGACCTGACCGGGTGCAACCATTACGAGTTGTACCCAGACTTACCCGGCCGTTGGAAGAGTATCCATCGGCGGTGTTTGGACGGCGCCACTCTGAAGAGCGACGAGGATCCATGGGTTCAGAGCGATGGCAGTTGCCGCTGGCTGCGCTGGGCGGTGGTGCCCTGGATCGATAGCGAGGGAGAGATCGGCGGCATCATCATGTCCGCCGAGGACATAACCGACCATAGGCTCGCCCAGGAAGCGCTGCGCGAGAGTGAACACATCTACCGGGCCATCGGCGAATCCATCGACTATGGCGTCTGGATTTGCGCACCCGATGGCGGCAACACCTACGCCAGCGAATCATTCCTCAAGCTGGTGGGGCTTACGCAGGCACAATGCTCGGATTTCGGCTGGAGCGAAGTGCTGCATCCCGACGATGTCGAACGCACCGTGGCCGCCTGGAAGGAGTGCGTGCGCACCGGGGGCGTTTGGGACATGGAACATCGTTTCCTGGGCGTGGACGGCAACTACCACCCGGTTCTGGCGCGTGGCGTACCGGTTAGGGACGAGCGGGGCCAGGTGCTCTGCTGGGCAGGCATCAACCTCGATATTGGCCGCCTGAAACAGGCTGAGGCCGCCCTCATCGAAGCCGACCAGCGAAAAGACGAATTCCTTGCGATGCTGGCCCACGAACTCCGCAACCCCCTGGCCCCCATCGGCAACGCCGTCGATATCCTCCGGCGGCCCAACCTCGACGCAGCCCAGATGGCCTGGTGCCGGGACATCATCGACCGCCAAACCGCGCAAATGACCCGGCTGGTCGATGAGCTCCTGGATATTTTCCGCATCACCCGGGGCAAGATCGAACTCCTGAAAGCGCCGCTCGCCGTGGCAGATATCGTGCAACGGGCCATCGAGACCGTCCTCCCTTTGATCAACGAACGACGTCATGAACTCGCTGTCAACCTGCCGCCCGAACCGGTCTGGGTCGAGGGCGATATGGTCCGGCTGGCCCAGGCGGTGTCAAATCTGCTCAACAATGCCGCCAAATACACCAACCAGGGCGGACGGATTGAATTGACCGTCGAGTCTGGCGGCAACGAGGCTGTCATCCGGGTTCGCGACACTGGACAAGGCGTCGATGCCGCTGCATTGCCTCATCTGTTCATTCCGTTCTACCAGGTGAGTCGGACCCTAGACCGTTCCGAGGGCGGCTTGGGAATCGGGCTCTCATTAGTCAAAAAGCTGGTGGACCTGCATGGCGGCAGCGTAGCGGCTTTCAGCGCGGGGCGGGGCCATGGCAGCGAGTTCACGATCCGGCTGCCGCGCCTTTTGGACCCGCCGTCCGCCGGAGCCCAAACCGCGACCGCGGATTTTTCGCCCACAGGCGGACTCCGCATCCTGGTGGCGGAAGACAACCACGATGTCGCCGAAAGCCTCGCCTTGTTGTTGCGGAATGACGGGCATGAGGTCTGGATCGCCTACGATGGCCCGAGTGCGCTGGAAATGGCGCAGGCCGAACGGCCGGATGTCGTGCTTCTGGATATCGGGCTACCGGGAATGGACGGTTGGGCGGTCGCCCGGTCGCTGCGGCGGTCCGAGAAAATAGGGAGGGTGCGGCTTATCGCCCTGACAGGTTACGGGCGGCGAGAGGACCGTGAGAAGTCACGCGCCGCCGGGTTGGACGAACATCTGGTCAAACCGGTCAGGCTCGAAGCTTTGCGGCGCTTGCTGGCCGATTGCCCTAGGCTGGACGTCCCGCGATCGGGATAAACTGGGATTCTCCGTCGGAATGTGAGCCGAGCGCCCCTCGTCAGCGTGCCACGGGCGGAATTCCTCATTGAGCGATCTAGTACCGGCCGAAAATAAACTCACACACATCTGAAGAAGGCGCGGTCGCCATGACCAACGAATCCCCCTCCTTTCTGGTCGTCATCGGTGCCTCGGCCGGTGGTTTGCGGGCGCTACGCCCGCTGGTCGCTTCGCTCGAGCGCCATGGCCGGACGGCCTATGTCCTGGCTCAGCATCTGTCTCCCGCCCATGTCAGCAATTTGGCCGAGATCCTGGGCTTCCATAGCGCGCTCACCATTCTCGGCGCCGATCAAGGCGCCCCCCTCCGGCCGGATCATCTCTATGTTGCTCCGCCGGGACACGATGTCCTGGTGCGCGATGGACATCTGGAACTGCTCCCGCCAGAACCCTCCGCGTTCATCTCGCCTTCCATCGACAAGTTGTTCATCTCGGCAGCCGAAAGCTTCCGGGACCAAGCGGTTGGGGTGATCCTGTCCGGTTCCGGGCACGACGGCACGGTCGGCGTGGACGCCATCCGGAAAGCGGGCGGTATCGTAATCATCCAGGCTCCCGTGGATGCGGATCAGGCCGCGATGCCAAGTTCCGCGCTGGAGCAACCAGGCCGCTGCTTCTGCGGAAACACAGAGGATATCGGCCGCTGGCTGAACAGCGTCGAAACCCTGCGCGAACGTCTGGGCGAAGGGCGGACGGAAGCCACCGCCTCGCCCTTCGACGAATTGCTCTGGCTGGTCACCGAGGCCACACACCTCGATCTCAGCCAATACAAGGAAGCGACGCTGCGCCGTCAAACCACCCGGCGCTATCAGACTCTGGGCTTCGCTTCTCTTGAGGAGTATTTGGCCCACGCCAAAGGTAATCCCGAGGAACTCTCTCGGTTGCAAGCTTCCTTCCTGATTTCCGTCTCGTGCTTCTTTCGCGACCGGCCTGCTTTCCTCGCCTTGGAAAAGGCTCTCCGCGAATTGATCCTCGGCAAAAGGGAGGGCGACTCGATCCGGGTCTGGGTCGCAGGCTGCGCGACCGGCGAGGAGGCTTATTCCGTGGCGATCCTGCTCGGCGAGATTCTGGGCAATCGACTGGGCCGTTTCGATGCTCGGGTGTTCGCCACCGATGTCGACCAGGAGGCCCTGGAATTCGCCCGCGCCGGGGTGTATTCATTCGAGGAGTTGGCCGATCTGGACCGCGAACGCTGGTTCAGGAAACAAGCGGGGGGTTGGCGCATCGCGAAAAAGCTGCGCGAACTGTGTGTCTTCTCGGTCCATGATCTGCTCAGCCACCCGCCCTTCATCAACATGGACCTGCTAACCTGCCGTAACCTGCTGATCTATCTGAAACAGGAACAGCAAGAGACACTGCTCAAGGCCTTTCACTACGCATTGAAACCCGGCGGCCTGCTGCTGCTGGGAAGATCGGAGTCCACCGGATTCAACTCGCAACTGTTCGAGGCCATCGACACCAACCAGAGGCTCTACCGGCGCCGTCCGGCCTCGGCTATCTTCGCCCAGCCCCGCGCGTGGTTCGCCCCACCCGCGTGGCCGCAGCCTCGCTCGCATGCGAGGGCTAAACCCGGTCTTCCTGCGCAATCCCTGGAAGAGGCCGCACGCTCGGCCCTGGTGCGCCACGGCCCGCCCGGCGTATTGGTCAACGCCAAGTTCGAACCCTTGTATTTTTTCGGCCGGTCGGAACGGTATTTCAGCCTGCCTGGGAACGACTCCGATTTCTCGCTGTTTTCACTGTGTCCCCGTGAATTGCGGGGCGAACTCAAGACCCTCGCCTACCGGATGGCGTGGGAAGACCTGGAAAGCCTACGGGGGACTGGCGCGGCGCTGGTGTTGGATGATCGGGTCGTCTGGGCCTGGCCGGTCTTGCGCCGGGTCAAGTTGGTGCCGGACAGCACCGAATCGGCCTTTCTGATTCACTTCGAGGAAAGCCCCGCCAGCGCTGCGGGGGGCGTTCCGACCGAATCCGACCAGGCCGATGAGACCGCGCGCCTGAGGGAGGAATTGACGGATACGCGGGCACACCTGGAGGCGATGATCGAGGCGGTGGAGGCTTCCCACGAGGAATCGCAGTCCCTGAACGAGGAACTCCAGTCTTCCAGCGAGGAATTGCAGGCTTCCAATGAAGAGTTGCAGGCCTCCAACGAAGAACTGAAAACACTCAACGAAGCCTTACGGCTCAAGTCCGAGGAATCGGACCAGATCAACACCACGCTGAACAATATCCAGAACTCGATCTGCACCGGCCTGGTGGTGACGGATCGTGAAGGCAAGATAACCCGCTTCAACGCCCTCGCGGTACGGGTGTTCGGATTGGTGGCGAAAGACATTGGCCAGATGCTCTACGGCGTACCCTGCCATCTCGACCTCCCCGAGTTGCGTGATCAAATCAACGGAGTGATCACGGGTGGGGACACGGTGGTGCAACGCGTCCACCAGGGCGATTTCCACTACCTGATGCAAATCGCGCCCTATATCAACGAATCAGGCGGGCGCGTCGGCGCCGTATTGACCTTCACCGATATCTCGGAGATGCACCGGGCGGAAGTCCGGCAGGAAGAAGCGGAGGAGCGCTTCCGCTTATTCATGGACAACAACCCGGCCATCGCCTGGATCAAGGATGAAGCAGGGCGCCACGTCTACCTTAACAAGACCTACGAGGACTTCTTCAATGTGCGGCTGGAGGACTGGCGCGGCAAGACCGACCAAGACCTGTGGCCGCCGGAAATCGCCAGTTCCTTCATGGCCAATGACCGGGCGGTGCTGGCGGCTGGGCGCCCAATGGAGGTCGACGAGGAAACCCTGGACGAAGACGGCAAGCGCCGCATATGGCGCAATTGCAAGTTTTCTTTCGAGGATAGCGCCGGAATGCGCTACGTGGGGGGTATCGGCACGGATGTCACGGAACGCCGGCAACTCGAGGAAACCCTGGCCCTGCGTGGACTGGCCCTCGATGCGGCCGCCAACGCCATCGTGATCACCGAATCCGACGGACACATCGAATGGGCCAACCAGGCATTTCTTGCCTTGAGTGGCTATAGCCGGGCGGAAGTATTGGGCCGTACCCTGCACGAACTGGTGCATTCCGGCCAACAGAGCCGCGAATTCTTCGAGCAACTGTGGCAAACCATCCGGTCCGGCCAGGTCTGGCAAGGGGAGTTGGTCAACCGGCGCAAGGACGGCAGCCTTTTTCATGAATACCAGACCATCACTCCGGTTAGAGGAGAAGACGGCCGTGTGTGCCGTTATGTGTCCATCAAGCAGGACATCACCGACCGCAAGAAGGCCGAAGCGGCCCTGCAAGAAAGCGAGCGCCGCTACCGTGAGTTGGTGCAAGACGCCAACAGCGCCATCCTCCGCTGGTCCCGCGACGGTCGCGTCACCTTCCTGAACGAATACGCCCAGTCGTTCTTCGGTTGGCGGACCGAGGAAATCGTTGGGAAGGAGGTCGGCATCCTGTTGCCGGCGCAGGGATCAACCGGCATCGACTACTCGGGCCTGGTCAAGGATATCGTCAGCCACCCGGATCGCTATCTCAACCACATCAATGAAAATGTTTGCCGGGATGGCCGCCGCGTCTGGATGGCCTGGACCAACCGCGCGATCTACGACGAGCAAGGCCGGGTGACCGGGATACTGGCCGTCGGCAGCGACATCACCGAGCGGAGGCGGGCCGAGGACGCACTACGCGAGAGCGAGGCGCGACTGCGGCTGGCGACCGAGGCTGCCAGGATCGGCGCGTTTGACTTGAATGTCCGAACCGGCGTGAACATCTGGACGTCGGAATTGGAGGCGATGTACGGACTCGCACCGGGTGAATTTGGGCGGACGCAACCCGCTTGGGAGGAATTGGTCCACCCCGATGACCGCGCCGGTGCGGTCGCCAAAGTCGAGGAAACACTCGCCACGGGCAAGCCGGTGCAAACCGAATTTCGCATTGTCCGGCCCGACGGCAGCGTGCGTTGGATTGCCGGGCGGTTTCAGGGGTTCAAGGACACCGAGGGGAAGCCTTTGCGCCTCACAGGCGTCAACCTCGATATCACCGAGCGCCAGCAGGCGCAGAAGCGGTTGGAGGAAAGTCGGCAGCAGCTTGCGCTGGCCCTGGAGGCAGGACAACTGGGCTTCTGGGACTGGGATGTGCCTAGCGGTGCGGTGCAATTCGGAGGCTGCTGGGCCACCATGCTCGGCTACGCCCCCTCAGACATCGAGCCTCATGTCCGCTCTTGGGAACGACTGGTTCACCCCGACGATCGCGAGTTCGTCATGGCGGCGCTAACCGACCATCTGGAGGGCCGCACCGAGCTCTACGAATGCGAACACCGTCTTCGGCACAAGGACGGCTCCTGGCGCTGGATTCTGGACCGTGGGCAAGTGGTGGAACGGGACGCTGAGGGCAAACCGCGGCGGGCGATCGGTACCCACGCCGATGTCACGGCGCTACGGACTGCGGCAGAGGCCTTGCGCGATAGCGAAGCGCGCATGCGGTTGGCCCAAGATGCGTCCCACGCCGGCACCTGGGAATGGATTCTGGACGGCAGTCGCAATTACTGGTCCGACACTCTGTGGGAACTTTATGGCCTGACGCTCGGCCAATGCGAGCCCAGCTACGCGGCATGGTTGGCTACTATCCACCCGGACGACCGCGGCCGGGTCGCCAGTCAGGTCAACGACGCGGCCAGCCAAGGCCGTGAATTCGAATCGCAATGGCGGGTCAATCGCCCGGCAGGACAGCCGACACGCTGGCTGATGGCACGGGGCCGTCCCATCATGGGGGTGGACGGCAAACCCGAACGCTACATCGGCATCGTCATCGATATCACCGAGCGCTTGCGCGCCGAGGAGGCGGTTCGGGCCAGTGAATCCCGCTATCGCTCGCTGTTCGAAAACATGCTGGAGGGATTCGCCTATTGCCGCATGATTTACGAGAACGGCCAGCCAAGCGACTTCACCTATCTCGATGTCAACCCCGCTTTCGAGCGCCTGACGGGACTGCACGACGTGATCGGGAAAAACGTCACCGAAGTCATCCCAGGCGTGCGTGAAAAGGACCCGGAGCTTTTCGCCGTCTACGGCCGGGTCGCGGCGGGCGGCAAGCCGGAAAGGCTCGAGATATACCTATCCGCTCTGGAAATGTGGTTTTACGTCTCCGCCTATGGGGTCGGCAGCGGGTGTTTTGTCGCCGTATTCGACGTCATCACCGAACGCAAACGAACCGAGGAAGAACTGGAGCGGTATCGCCACGATCTCGAACACCGGGTCGATCAACGCACCCGGCAACTGCAGGACGCCAACCGTGCCCTGGAGGAACGCGCGGCGGAGATCACCGACCTCTACAACCATGCGCCGTGTGGCTACCACTCCCTTGACGCCGACGGCATGATCGTTGCCATCAACGATACCGAACTGGCCTGGCTTGGCTACCGGCGCGAGGAAGTCGTGTCGCGCCTGAACATGGTCCAGATCCTTACCCCCGAAAGCGTGCGGGTCTTCGAGCAGAACTTCCCGCAATTCAAGGAAACCGGTCAGGTCAACAACCTGGAACTCGAATTGGTCCGTAAGGACGGCTCCGTGCTGCCAGTCTCGTTGAGCGCCACGGCGGTGCGCGACAAAGACGGCCATTATCTTCTTAGCCGGACGACGCTGTTCGACAACAGCGAACGCAAGGCGAAGGATCGGCACATCGCGCACCTCAACGCCGAGTTGGCGCGCCGCGTCGAGGAAGCCGAAGCCGCCAACCGCGCCAAGAGTGCCTTTCTGGCCAATATGAGCCACGAAATCCGCACCCCGATGAACGCCATCGTGGGCCTGACCCAATTGCTTGGCAAGGACCTCTCGGAACCGGGCCAGCGGGAACGGCTCGTCAAGATCCAGGAAGCGAATCACCATTTGCTGGCCATCATCAACGACATCCTCGACCTCTCCAAGATCGAGGCCGGCAAACTGACCCTGGAGACAGTGGATTTTTCCCCCGCCGCCCTGTTCGACCAAATCCGTTCCCTGATCGTGGAGAAAGCCCGAGACAAAGGCTTGAGCCTGCACTTCGTCACCGATGATTTACCGCCTGTATTGAGCGGCGACCCCACCCGTCTGCGCCAGGCGCTGCTCAATTACCTGGGAAACGCCATCAAGTTCACCGAGCAAGGCAGCATCCGCGTTGAGACATGCATCGTCGAGGACAGGGAAAACGACCTTTTGGTCCGCTTTGAGGTAAAGGACACCGGCATCGGCCTCGAGGCTGCGCAAATCCACCGGTTGTTCAGTGCGTTTGAGCAGGCCGACAACAGCACCACGCGCAAATTTGGTGGCACCGGCTTGGGGCTGGTCATCACCCGCCAATTGGCCCAACTCATGGGCGGCAAAGCCGGAGCAGACAGTGAACCAGGCCGGGGCAGCACTTTCTGGTTCACCGCGCGCCTCGCCAAGCGCCCCGGCCTGACCCTGCCCGCCGCGTCGGGCGAGAAACCTGCCGCCGGCTCGGTCTGGCCCGGCAAGTTTCAGGCTGTCAGGATCCTGCTGGCCGAAGACAATCCAGTCAATCAGGAAGTCGCCCTGGAGCAACTGCGGAATACAGGGCTGGAGGTCGATCTGGCGGAGAATGGCCGGCAGGCCGTGGAGATGGCGGCACGGGTTCCCTATGCGCTGATCCTCATGGACATGCAAATGCCGGAAATGGACGGCCTGGAAGCCACCCGGGCAATACGCCGCCTGCCGGAGCACCGCGCTACGCCGATCCTCGCCATGACCGCCAATGCCTTCGGCGAGGATCGCCAAGCGTGTCTGGAAGCCGGCATGAACGACCATATCGCCAAGCCGGTGGAGCCAAAGGTGCTCCAGTCTAGCTTGGAGCGGTGGCTTCCGCCGCAGGAGGAAGTTGCGCCATACACACCCCCGCAAGGTGACCGGGCAACCGACGAAGCCACCTTGCTCGCAGGGTTAAGCACGATCCCTGGCCTGGATATCGAGTGCGGACTCACCTCGGTTCAAGGGAAGCTCCACTTTTATCACCGCATGTTACGGCGCTTCGCCGAAACGCATTCGGAAGAACCCGCCCGCCTGCGCGAGCGGTTGGCTGCCGACGATTTCATCGTGGCTCGGCGGCTCGCCCATTCCCTCAAGGGTGCTTCCGCGACCTTGGGCGCGAGCAGTGTGCAAGCGGCAGCGGCAATGCTCGAGTTAGAGATCAAGAATGGGCGCGGTGTGCCCGCTCTGCTGAAACTGGTCGAAGACCTGGAAAAGGAATTGCGGCCATTGGTCGAAGCGATCCTGGCGTTGCCGACTTGAATGTGCAGGCCGAAGCGCCGCGCCTTTGGCGTTTCGGCTTCATTACTCCTTCTGCGGCTCGAAGCGCCGAGATTGCCCTTCAGTACAGTTGCCGAATCGATGACCGACGACCGTTTTCGGCGCGCGGCCCCAGTTCAAGCACATTGCCGAAAGCCGACCACGGGCGAAATCGGAACTTGGACCCCAGCATCCGCTTTGTTCGAAGACCTGCCGGCCAATGTGTGATTCCGGATGTCCGCTTCAGTCTGAAACGAGCCATCCAATGTCAGTCCTGTCGACCGCCTGCTTTGGGTCGAAAGCTCGCCTCCTACTGACCAGAGGGGCGCCGTTTCGATCATTGGACCTGTCGACGGGGGCGAAGCATGACTCGGCTGGCTCAGTTGGTCATCGAATGCGCAGCCCGCCAGCCCGCCCCGCTGCTCGCGTCAACGCGTCCGCGATCTGCACCGAAGTCGCGAATGGCTATATGATCGAGCCCATTTCAAGGCAGATGGGAAGAGAGCATGCGCTACTGGCTGATGAAGTCCGAGCCGACCGAATTCAGTATCGACGATCTGGAGCAGCGGCCGAACCAGACCGAGCCCTGGGATGGGGTCAGGAACTACCAGGCCCGCAACATGATGCGGGACGACATGAAAGCGGGCGACGGGGTGCTGTTCTACCACTCCAACTGCACCGTCCCCGGTGTGGTCGGGATCGCTGAAATCGCGCGCGAGGCCTATCCGGATGCCACCGCGTTCGATCCGGAGCATGTCCATTACGATGCCAAGAGCACGCCCGAGAAGCCGGTCTGGTTGATGGTCGACGTGCGTTTCGTACGAAAGCTGCAGCGCACGATCAGCCTGGCCGAGCTTCGCGATCAACCGGGGCTGGAGGGACTGCCGTTGATCCGACGTGCCAACCGGCTGTCGGTGATGCCGGTGACCGAGGCACAGTGGGCATTCATCCTGTCGCTGGAATAAACCGACCGCTGGATGCTGACCTAGCCCGGTGCAGAAAGCATCGGTCGCTATAGGCTTGGCTTTATGCCGGCGGCCGCGCGCGCTCAGGCCAAATCGTGTTGGCCGCCGGTCATCGCAGCCGCGGCGTCGACCGGGTCTGGACCCGCCTCGGCGCGCCCGATCACGATCAGTTTCGTGCGCCGATCGGACGTTCCCCAACTCTCGCCCGGCTCCAGCGTCCAGCGCGCGCCCACCTGCTGGTACACCTGGCGGCGATCGGGATCGCTTTCCAGCGCAACGAACCCCTTGACCCGGTAGACGCCCTCACCGAAGCCTGACGCCAGGCGCTCGACTTCCTCGAGCGAAAGAGGGCGCTCCCATTCGAGGGTCCAGGTGCGAAACGCCTCGGGATGAGGCGGGAAGGCGGCGGCCGGCCTAAACGCAACGCGTTCGTGCGCATAGCCGAACAGGACCTCCAGTGGCACATCCGAGTGCCGGGCTTCGATCACTGGCGTTCCCGGCGCCTGCCCGGATACCCAGCCGCGGAGTTCCGACAGATCGCTGGTCGTCACCAGATCGGTCTTGTTGACGATGAGCAAATCGGCTTGCGCCAGTTGCCGCAACACGGTATCGCCGACATACCCATCGGTGGCCTGTGTGCGGATCTGCTCGGCATCCACCAGCACCAGGATGCCGTCCAGCGGCAACTCGTACATCTGCCCGTACTGGGCGATCTTCGCGGGATCGGCCACGCCGCTGGCCTCGATGATCACGTGGTCGAAGTCACCGGCCCGCGCCAGAATCGACGCGATGGCGGCCGCGAAACCGTTGACGAGGCTGCAGCACAGACAGCCGTCGGTCAACGCAATGGTGTCGCCGTCGTGGTCGCGGATCAAGGACGCGTCGATGTTGACGCTGCCGAAATCATTGACCAGTACGGCCATCCGCCGCCCGGCCGCCTGGGTCAGAATCTGATTCAACAGCGTGGTCTTGCCGGCGCCCAGGTAGCCGCCGATGACCGTGAAAGGGAGATGGCCCGTCACGCCGCGGTTCGCCGGTATACGGACTTGCCTTCCTTCAGCGTCTCGACCACCTGGATGTCAAGGATCTTGTCGGTCTCCACCGTCAGCGGATCGCTGTCGAGGATGACCAGATCGGCGAGCTTGCCGGGGGTTAGTGTGCCTTTGCGATCTTCCTCCCGAATCTGCCAGGCGGCGTTGATCGTCAGCGCCTTCAGCGATTCCCAGCGGTCGATTCGCTCATCGGGACCGATCACGGTGCCGGCCCGCGAGCGCCGAGTGACCGCGGACCACATCACGCGCATCGGGTCCATCGGGCAGACGGAGAAGTCGGTGTGATTCGAGCACACGAGCCCTTGAGCGATGGCCGATTTCATCGGGCTGATGAAGGCCGCGCGCTCCGGCCCCAGGTTGGCAGTATGCTCTTCGCCCCAGAAGAAGGTATGCATCGTGAAGAAGCTGGGGGAGAAGCCGAGTTCCGCGTACTTGGGCAACTGGTCCGGACGCATGCACTGGGAGTGGATGATGACCGTGCGCCGGTCCTGGTCCGCGCGAACGCCGGCGAGGCGGGCGGCGTCGATGATCATGTCGATCGCGGCATCGCCGTTGGCGTGCGTAAACACCTGGATGCCCTTGTCGAAGACGGCCTTCAAGGCCTTGTTGACGACCTCGGGCGGGAACAGGGGCTGGCCGCGCCAATTCGTCTCGCCGCCGGGACCCGGCGTCAGCAGGGGTTGCGTCCAGAAGGCGGTTTTCCCCTGCGGCGAACCGTCCGTGGGCGCCTTGACGCCCTGCAGCTTCAGCCGGTTGCGGTAGCTGCCGAAAGCCTTCGGGGCTTCGTCGGGGAGATCCATCGGACCGCCCTTGAAGTCCGGCGCGTACTCGCGGATCAGCGCGGGCACCTCCAGGATCAGCGGCAAGGACACGATGTCGAGGTAAAGCCGGCCCTCGTCGGCGCCCTTGCGCAGGAACTTGAGGTCCTTGGCATGCGTCGCGCCTTCCGAGCACGTGGTCACGCCGGCCCGCGCATAGATCTGCTGGGCCGCGTCCAGCGTGTCGAGCAGTTCCGTTTCGCTGGGCTGCGGCATGTTGGCGAAGATCGGCAGGAAGGCCGTCTCCATGATGAAGCCCGCGGGCTTCTGGGTGCCCGGCACCCGGTTGATGACGCCGCCGGGTGGGGTCTTGGTCTGCTCGCTGTAGCCCACCTTCGCGAACGCGGCGCTGTTCAGCACGGCGCCATGGTTGGAACTGTGGATCAGCATGACCGGGTTGTCGGGGAACGCGGGATCCAGCTCGCTGGCCAACAGCTCGCGCCCTTCGGCAAGATTGGAGCGGTCGTAGCCGTAACCGATGATCCAGTCGCCGCGCTTGAGGCCCTGCTGTTTGACGTGCGCCTGCAAGATCGGCACGAAATCGGCGATCCGTGTCACGGGCCCGACCGGCGGTCCGGACACGTTGGCCCACCGGACGATCTGCGGCGCGTTCATGAAGTGACCGTGGGAGTCGATGAACGAGGGCATCAGCGTCTTGCCACGCAGATCGATGACCTCGGTTGCACCGGTGCGGGTTTGCATGACCTCGTCCAGGCTACCGGCCGCCAGGATCTTCCCGCCGGCGATGGCCACGGCCTCGACGTGGCGATGCCCATCGTCCATCGTCACGATGTTGCCACCGTGATAGACGCGCTCCGCGCCGGTTCCCGAGGGCAGCGTGACCGTTCCAGAGCAGGCCGGCAGTTGGCTTGTGACGGCCGCGCCCAGCGCAGTGGTGACTCCGGTCTTGATGAACCGGCGGCGGTCTATCGCATCGGTCATGCGTGCTGCTCCTGGTGGTTTAAGGGATCGTGAGTGGTTCGGGTCCGCGCTGGTTTTTGGCGGGTGGTCGTCCAGAGGCCGTCAGTGATCGTGCGTATGGTTCATCAGGTTCGCCACGTGCACCATGGCGGCCTGCGTGACCGCGGCGTCCTGCTTGGCTTGTGCGCTCGCCGCAACCTTGGCCGGTTTCGTTCCGCTTGGCTTCAGGCCTCCCGGCACCGGCTGCACCCGTCCCTCCAGCATCGTGCCCCAGACCCGTATTTCCTTTAACTTGTCCAGCGGCACGTCGTACGGGCTCTGGTCCAGCACCGTCAGGTTGGCATCCTTGCCGACTTCAATGGACCCGACCTTGTTCTCCATCCGGATCGAGTAAGCGGCGTCGAGGGTGATGGCCTTCAACGCGAGGTCGACCGAGACGCGGTGCCGCGGGCCGGCCACCGGCCCTTCGAACGTGGTCCGATTGACTCCCGCCCATACCAGCTGCAGTGGCTTGGCGGGGGCCATGGGCATATCGGAATGAAAGGACACGGAAATCCCGTCCTTGACGGCATCGCCGAGCGGCACCATGTTCTCGGAACGCTCCGGGCCGATGCCGAGCTTCGCATAGCGACCCGCAAGTGCCGTGACATAGTAGGGATTGGCGCTGATGATGCCGCCCAGCTTGCCCCAGCGTGCGACCTGATCGGGGGTGGCGAAACCGAAGTGCACCAGCACGGTTCGGTGATCCTGCCGCGGCTTGCGCGCCATGGCTTTTTCGAGGTTGTCCAGCAGCACATCCATACCGGCATCGCCGTTGTTGTGGATGTGGATCTGGTAGCCGGCATCCCAGTAATTCTGGAAGGCGTGGGTGAACAGGGGCGGGTCCATGATCCAGGCGCCGTGGTGTCCGTCGGTATACCCGTCCTTCATCTGCATGAGCTGGCTGTAGATGGCACCGTCGGAGAGCAGCTTGGTCTGCTTCGGTAGAAAGAAGGTGCGGCCCCTGCCCCAATTCATCACCTGCTCCGTGTCCGCGACCAGGGCGGCGCCATCGGCGGGGTTACGCGCGGCGAAGGTCTTGCCGTCGGCGATGAAGCAATGGTTGAACGGGGTGGCATCGTCGCTGTAGACCGCGTTGATGGCCTCCTGCAGGGGCTTCGAGAAGAAGCCGCCCGGCTCGCAGGCCAGGGTAATGCCGTTGCGATGGTAATAGACCTCGGTGAATTCCAGACCCTTGCGAAACTGCTCGGGCGAGGCCAGCACCGGCGCCAGTTTACCGAGGATCGCGATGGCGCCCTGTTCGAAGAAATGGCCCTTGGCCAGGCTCGCCTGTTGTTGCGCACTCGCCGGCATGCCGTCGATGAACGCCTGGTCGATACCGACCAGCTTGAGTGCGGCGCTGTTCAGGTAGAACTCGTGGCAGGAACGGTGCCACACGATCACCGGGAGCTTGGGCGCCAATTGGTCGAGTAGCGCCCGCGACATGCCGTTGCCGTGAAAGTACTGGTGGAAGCCCCAGGTGATGAACGGCTTCCGTTTGTCCGGGTGCGCCGCCAACGCCTTCTTCAGACGGGCCATGTACGTCTGCTCATCCCGGGTGGCCGGGGAGAAGCCGTCGATCGCGTCCCAGTCCTCGATGGAGATCACCTTGGTGTTCATCGTCAGCGCTGCCAGCACCGGGTGGACGTGCTGCTCGACGAAACCCGCGGTCACCACCCTGTCGCTGAAGGTAGTGTCGATCTTCGCGCTCGGACCCGCCGCCGCCACGACCTGATCGCGGCTACCGACCGCCGTGAAGCGCCCGTCCTTGACGGCAATCGCCTGGACCCTGGGCTGGTTCGGGTTCATGGTGATGAACTCGCGCGCCACGTAGACGCGAGTCGGACTACCCTGGTCAACGATCCGGCCGGCCAATTCCTGCAGGGAAAAGTCCGCGGTGGTTTCGCCGCCTGCTGCGGGCGCTTCCCCGGCCAGCAAGAACGCGCTGAAAAGGGTCACGGCGAGCAGCGGTGACGGCTTGGATTGATAGCTATCACTCATGTCAGTGCTCCAGGAATATTTTGGGAAGGTTGAAAACGATTGTCGGTGAGTCGGGTGCCCATACGGGTCATGCTACTGGAGGGTCCAAGCCGACTCCATCGTCCCGTCGCCATATGTCAGCGGCTGGTTGCCCTGATGATCGACGGCAATTGTGGAGGCAGTTGGGACCGAGCCTGCGTTACCGGCTGATGAGATCCGCGCCTTCGCAGTTCGGTATCGACGACAGGGAGCGGCGGCCGCGCCACACCGAGGTGCGGGAAGGCGTGCGATCGCCGGAATCGCCGCCGGGGCGGTCCGACGGTGTCCCGGGTCGCGAATTCAGCGGCGCGCGTTGCCGCCCGCAAAGAGGCGGTAGGCGGGATTGACCGTCTCGTCCGCATAGGCGTAGCCGGTCGCGTCGAGGAACTCGCGGAATGCCCGGTGTTCCGCCTTGGGAACTTGCAGGCCCATCAGCACGCGGCCGTATGCCGCGCCGTGGTTGCGGTAATGGAACAGGCTGATGTTCCAGCGCCCGCTCAGCAATGACAGGAAGTTCAACAGCGCGCCGGGCCGCTCTGGGAATTCGAAGCGGTAGATCACTTCATTCAGCAGGCGCGGTGCGTGTCCGCCGACCATATAGCGGATATGCTCGACGGCGAGTTCGTTGTCGGTCATGTCGGTCACCGCGAAGCCCCGGGCGCGCAGTTCGTCGATGAGCCGTTCGCGGTCGCCGCCGCTGGGCGCGATCGCGATGCCGGCGAAGACGTGGGCCTCGTGCTCGTCGAAATAGCGGTAGTTGAATTCGGTGACGCTGCGGCGGCCCAGGGTGCTACAGAAATCGAGGAAGCTGCCCGGGCGCTCGGGGATCGTGACGGCGAGCAGCATCTCGCGGCGCTCGCCGACCTGGGCGCGTTCGGCCACGTGGCGCAGCCGGTCGAAATTGATGTTGGCGCCGCTCTCGATCGCGATCAGCGTCTGATCGCGGAATCCCGTCTGTTCCGCGTACTTCTTCAGCCCGGCGATGCCCAGCGCGCCGGCCGGTTCGGCGATCGAGCGCGTATCGTCGAAGATGTCCTTGATCGCGGCGCAGATCTCGTCGGTGGTGACCGTGATGACGTCATCGACGCAGTGCTGGGCGACGTGGAAGGTTTCCTTGCCGATCTGCCGCACGGCGACGCCGTCGGCGAACAGACCGACCTGCTTCAGCATGACGCGACGGCGCGCCTTCATCGCGCGGTGCAGGCAGTCGGCATCCTCGGGTTCGACGCCGATGATGCGCGTGTCGGGCCGGACGAATTTCACGTAAGCCGCGATGCCGGCGATCAGGCCCCCGCCGCCGACCGGTACGAAGATCGCGTGGATGTCGCCGGGATGCTGGCGCAGGATCTCCATGCCGACCGTGCCTTGCCCCGCGATCACATCGGGATCGTCGTAGGGGTGGACGAAGGTCAGACGGTCGCGCTCGGCGAGTTGCAGGGCGTGTTCGCAGGCTTCGTCGTAGGCATCCCCGAACAGGACGGTCTCGGCGCCATGGCTCCGGACCGCGGCAATCTTGATCCCCGGCGTGGTGCAGGGCATCACGATCCGCGCGCGAATGCCGAGCTTGCGCGCGGCCAGTGCAACACCCTGCGCGTGGTTGCCGGCCGAGGCGGCGATCACGCCGGCTGCCCGTGCGTCCGGATCGAGCTGCGCCATCTTGTTGTAGGCGCCGCGCAGCTTGAACGAGAAGACCGCCTGTAGGTCCTCGCGTTTGATCAGCACCCGGTTGGCGTAGCGTTCGGACAGCGCCGGCGCGGGATCCAGCGGCGACTCGACGGCGACCTCGTAGACGCGCGCGCGCAGGATGCGCTCGATGTAGGGTTGCAGATTCATTGCGGCCGGCGGCCGCCGTCGATCATGAAGTGTGGCGTTCGGGTCGCCACATGACAGTTAGGGGCTCTACCAAGTATGATCTTGCGCGATTCATACCAGTCCAACCAAAGGATGCACACATGACGCCCGATGAACTCAAGAGAAAGGTCGCTGAAGCCGTAGTCGATTACGTCAAGGACATTCCCGTCATTGGCGTCGGCACCGGTTCCACGGTCAACCATTTTATTGAACTGATGGCCGGCTTCAAAGGCAAGATCGACGGCGCCGTGTCCAGCTCCGAGGGGACCAGCGCGCGGCTCAAGCAGGCCGGCATTCCGGTGCTCGACCTGAACGACGTCGGCACGCTGGAGATCTACATCGACGGCGCGGACGAAATCAATCCGGCGATGCAGATGATCAAGGGCGGCGGTGCCGCGCTGACGCGCGAGAAGATCGTCGCGGCAGCCAGCAAGAAATTCATCTGCATCGCCGACGAGAGCAAGCAGGTGGACGTGCTCGGCAAGTTCCCGCTGCCGATCGAAGTCATCCCGATGGCGCGCAGCTACGTCGCGCGGCAGATGGTTGCGATGGGCGGCCGTCCGGTCTGGCGCGAGAACTGCGTGACCGACAACGGCAACCAGATCATCGACGTGCACGGCCTCAACCTCGTCGATCCGCTGTCGATGGAGAAGGCGATCAACGACATCCCCGGCGTGGTCTGCGTCGGCATCTTTGCGCTGCAGCCCGCCCACATGGCGCTGCTCGGCACGCCGAGCGGAGTCAAAGTCATCGGCTGACCCTGCCTCTGCGGAGTCGTCCTCACCGGTCGTGCCGCACCCGCGGCGCGGCGCGGCGGGACCACTCCCCTCAGCGTGACCGTCGCGGGTCGTGCAGGTGGAGGCGCTCCGCGTACTCCAGCACCCGCAACTGCGCGAGCGCCTTGACCAGTTGCAACTGGGCTTCGTCGCGATCCTTGAACAGCGGATTGCGCTTCAGGATCGATTCCGCACGCCGCTTCGCCGCCAACGCAGCGGTTTCGTCTATCTCCTCCGAGCGCAGCATCTGATCCGCCAGCACGGTCACGGCCGTGCGCTGCACTTCCATGAATCCGCCCGACACGAAGTAGACCTCTTCGTGGCCTTGTTCCGTTTGCAGCCGGACTGCCCCCGGTTTCAATCGGGTCAGCAGCGGCGCATGCCCATACAGAATGCATACCTCGCCCAGGGCAGCAGGCGCCACGAGCTTGGTACAGGGGCCGGAATAGATCAGGCGGGCTACATCGGCGATTTCGACGTCGACACAACGGCCGGGCGACTGGCTCATTTCGTGGGCGCTGCCTCGAACAGGTGGTAGCCGGCGGCGCGCAACGCCATCAGGATGACCGGGGCGGCCTGTTCCGGCGGAATCTGGTCGGTGTTCAAGACCAGATCGAAGTTTTCGGCATTGTTGAGCGACACCTGGCGGTCGTGGTCCCCGAACAGCTTCTTGATCGACTGGTGCCGCTGCGAGTTAACTTCGAGTACCTGCTTTTCGGCCGCGCGGCGGCTGGCTCCGGTTTCGGCCATCACGCGCTGGACACAGGTTTCGAGCGGCGCAATCACGCGAATGCGGAACGCCTTTTCGCCGTTCAGAATCAGATGGGCCCCGCGTCCGATCAGAATCGCGTCCTTTTTGGCCAGATCCTTCACGACGTCGTAGAGGTACTTTCGGTAGTGTGCGATATGGTTCGCGGCGCCGGTCAGCATGCTGGAGATCGCGGCCGTGATACCGGACGTCACCTGCTCGTCATGCAGTTCAACATGAAACTCGGAGGTTTTCGACCGCTCCGCGATCAAACGGAGTATTTCACGGTCGTAGAGCGGGATGCCGAGGCATTCCGACAAGGCGTTGCCGATGAGTTCGCCGCCAGCTCCGAAGTCGCGCGAGATCGTGATGACGACTTGTGCGTGGTGCGGGTGCGCGGCATCGCCGCGATAGTGATTGGCTTCGTATTCCTTCGCCAGGATCGCCTTCAGGAAGGCGTAGCAGTCGGTATTCGGCATGCGATCTCTCCCGCGAGAATCGGGATGGCGAAGGTACTTGAGCCCCAGCCCGATGGGCTGCGCTTCCGACCGTCGCTCCGAGGGCGACACATCCGTGCCATTGTGAGGTTGTCGTGCACGCGGCCCGAAGGCTACATGCGGGTCTCATTATGGACGAAGGACCCAGGCTCCGCTATCCCCCGGGGCCATCGCCATCGATTCGGGGGGAGGTTCCGCGCCGCGTATTCGGGAACCCCCGGAAGGCGTCCGCTGCGGGATCAGTCCGCGGGTTTCCGGTCGGCGGCCCGACTCTTGTCGGCCAGGCTGCGGTCGAGGGACCAATTGATGATGAAGCCCAGCGTGAAGGCGAGGAGGGCGCCGAACATCAACGGGCCGGCGAACGGAATCTCATGCGGGTCGTTCAGCTTGAAGCCGATCAATGTCGACAACCAGTCCAGGATCAAGCCCATCGTCATGTCTCCGAGATGAAAAGTGCACCGGGTGGCTGCCGCGCGGGTGTTCCGCGCGGAGCCGTCGACACGGCTTTCGGGCCGTGTTGAGCGGGATAGTGCACCTGTCCACTCAGGCTTTCAGTGATCGAGTCACAATGGGGTCGTCAGGGCAGCTGGACGGACGCGCGGAGAGCCGTGGGATCGCGTACTTCGATAGAGCCGCGGCCCAGTCGGATCCAGCCTTGGTGCTCGAGACGCTTGAGGTGGCGGGATACCACTTCGCGGGCGGTACCCAACTCGTCGGCGAGTTCCTGATGGGTTCGTGTCACGCGCATCTGTCCGTCGGCCAACAGGGTCTGTACCAGCCGCTCGCCGATGTCGCCAAAAACGACGTCCGATAGGCGGCCCATGACTGCTGCGAGGCTGGCGGCGAAACTGCGGAAAATATGGCAGCGCAGTGCGGGCGACTGGTCGATGGCCTCGCGGAACGTGTCGCGCGGCATCAGGAGTGCGGTGGTCGCGGCCTGCGCGACGCCTTCGGCCGGATACAACGTGTCGCTGAGCAGACAGGAAGTCGTCAGGACGCAGGAGCCGCCCGATCCGACGTGATACAGCACGATCTGACGGCCGAGTTCCGACAGCACTTGGCAGCGAATCACGCCTTCGGTCACGAAGGCGTAGCCGCGGCATGGCGAACCGGGATAGAAGACCTGCTGGCCCGCCCTAAGTTGCATGAGCGTGGTTCGCTGTAATGCCTTTTCGAGCGGTGGATCCGGCCGTTCGAACAGGGCCGGAAAGTGCGCGATGAGGAGTTCTCGGTGATCTGGCATGAGGCCTCCGGGGGCGTCCACCTACGCCGGTTGTCGGGTCTGGGGCTTTGCGCCATGCATCCGGCCTGCAGTGGCCGGCTGCTTCCGAGCTAGCCTCCTGGCTTGAGTTGCGCGACCAGCGCGCGCAACGCCTGTCCGCGATGGCTCAGACGGTTCTTTTCGGTCGCATCCAGTTCCGCCGCGGTCCGTCCGGATGCGTCGACGAGGAACACCGGATCATAGCCGAAGCCCGAGGCGCCGCGTGCCGCGGTCGCGATGCGCCCTTCCCAGCGACCGTGGGCGATCAGCGGGCTGGGATCGCGGGCATGCCGCAGCAGTACGATCACGCAGTGGAAGCGGGCGGAGCGCTGGTCTTCGGGTACCGAGGCCATCGCCGCCAGCAATTTGTCGACGTTGTCGCGATCGGACGCTTGCCGCCCGGCATAGTAGGCGGAGTCCACGCCCGGAGCGCCGCCCAGGGCATCGACGGCCAGGCCGGAATCGTCGGCGATGGCGGGCAGGCCGCTCTGTTCAGCGGCGTGGCGGGCCTTTAGAATCGCGTTTTCAATGAACGTCAGGCCGGTTTCCTCCGCCTCGGCGACGCGGAATTCGGACTGGGGAACGATTTCGTAGCCCGTGCCGGACAGCAGTGCGCACAGTTCGCGGATCTTGCCGGCATTGTTGCTGGCGAGCACCAGGCGCGACCCGCTGACGCTCATGACCGGCCTCCCGGCGCGTCGCCGGCAACCGTGCCCAGCACCCGGATTGCCGCACGCTGACGGCCTGTTGACGGAGGGGAGGCCGGCATCAGCTCTTTGTCGGCGATACTTTGCTGGCGGCTATCGCTTCCAACTGGTGTTGCATCAGTTCCCGAATGCCGCTGTTCGCAAGATCGAGCATCGCGTCGAGTTCGTCACGGCGGAAGGCGTGGCCTTCGGCCGTGCCCTGCACCTCGACGAAGGCGCCGGCATCGTTCATGACGACGTTCATGTCCGTTTCGGCATCGCAGTCTTCGGCATAATCGAGATCGAGAACCGGGATGCCCCGATGGATACCGACCGACACCGAGGCGATCTGCC
The DNA here is from genome assembly GCF_006175985.1 of Methylotetracoccus oryzae. Classification (GTDB taxonomy): domain Bacteria; phylum Pseudomonadota; class Gammaproteobacteria; order Methylococcales; family Methylococcaceae; genus Methylotetracoccus; species Methylotetracoccus oryzae. The sequence continues at coordinate 48,549 of NZ_SRSH01000015.1, forward strand.
CATGCACCGGATTGATCCGCAGCTTGCGTACTTCCATCAGGCGCTGAACCGCGACCACCAGCGCGACATAGCCGCCGGTAATCGAAGCCGTCCGGGTGCCGCCGTCCGCCTGGATCACGTCGCAGTCGATGGTCACGGTGCGTTCCCCCAGCGCTTCGAGATTCATCGCGGCCCGCAGCGAACGTCCGATCAGGCGCTGGATCTCCATGGTCCGGCCACCCTGTTTGCCGCGTGAGGCCTCGCGGCCCGAGCGCTCGTGGGTGGCGCGCGGCAACATGCCGTACTCGGCCGTGATCCAGCCGCTGCCTTTACCCTTCATGAAGGACGGGACGCGCTCTTCGATACTCGCGGTGCAGATGACGCGGGTGTCCCCGAATTCGACCAGCACCGAGCCTTCGGCGTGCTTCGTGAAATGGGGAGTGATCCGGATGGCCCGGAGCTGGCCCGGTTCTCGTCCACTGGGTCGCATGAAGTGCCCTCTCAAGCAAAGCGCTCCAGTCTACCCTAATCGATGCGTCCGTCCCAAACCCGCGGGGTTCTCATTTTCCGGCGAGCGGTGCCGCGGATGAGTCGTTCGATGCGTCGAGTGATGCGATGGCTGCTGTGGACGCCAGCGGTGCTGCTGCTTCTGGGCGCCACGCTCGCGCTCGTGTGGCTGTACCGCTCGCTGCCCGGAACCGACGGCCGTGTCGTACTGGCGGGTCTGGAGCGAGAGGTTGCGGTCACGCAGGACGGATTGGCGGTGCCGGTGATTCGTGCCGGCAGCCGGGTCGATGCCTACCGCGCGCTCGGCTACCTGCACGCGCGCGACCGGCTGTTCCAGATGGATCTGGCCCGCCGCAAGAGCGCCGGTGAACTGGCGGAGATCCTCGGGGACAAGCTACTGGCGACCGACCGCCGGCAGCGGGTCTATCAGGCGCGGCAGGCCGCCCGCGCGGCGGCAGCGGCGCTGCCGCCTGAGCAGCGCACCGTGCTGGAAGCCTACGCCGAAGGCGTCAACGCGCTGATGGCATCGCTCCGGGCCTGGCCGCCCGAGATCGAACTGCTCGGTTACCGGCCGGGGCCGTGGCGTGCGGAGGACAGCCTGCTCGTCGCCTTCGGGATGTTCCAGACCCTGACCACGCAGGAACAGGACGAGCGCATGCTGACGGTGATGCAGCGGGAACTGCCACCCGAGGTGTTTGCCTTCCTGACACCGGATGCCGATGAGTACGGCCGGCCCCTGGTCGGGGGCAGCGAGCCGCGCCGGCCGGCGCAGCCCATTCCGCTGGCAGCCCTGGCGACACTGAGCGGCGAGCGATCCGCACAGCCGTTGCGTGTCGCCGTGGATGCCGATGGCCTTGTCGCCGGTTCCAACCAGTGGGCCGTCGGCGGGCGCAAGACCCGCGACGGGCGCGCCATGGTCGCCAATGACATGCACCTGGCGCTGGGCTTGCCGAATACCTGGTATCGGGCCGAACTGCGCTACGGCGCCGCCCGCATGGCAGGCGTGACGCTGCCGGGTTTGCCGCTGCTCATCGCCGGCAGCAACGGTGCGGTCGCCTGGGGTTTCACGAACGTCGATGCCGATGTCATGGATCTGGTGCGGATCGAGACGGACCCGGCCGATCCGGACGCGTACCGAACGCCCGCGGGTCCGGTTCGATTCGACACGCACACCGAGACCATCCCGGTGCGGGGCGCGGAGTCGCTGACGGTCGATCTGCGTCGGACCATCTGGGGACCGGTATTGCCCGACCCTCTGCTCGGCTCGCCCGTGGCCTTGCGCTGGACCGCGCTGCAGCCCCAGGCGATGAACCTCGGTCTCCTTGAAATGGACGGGGCGATGACGCTGGAGCGAGCGATGGCCGTCATGAATCGCTGCGGTATCCCGCCCCAGAACGTCGTTTTGGCCGACAGTGGAGGGCGTATCGCGTGGACTTATGCCGGCGTGTTTCCGAAGCGCCGGGGCTTCGACGGACTGGTAGCGCGAAGCTGGGCGGACGGGACTGTCGGATGGGAAGGGTTTCTTCCGCCCGAAGCCCTGCCGCGGCTGATCGACCCGGTTGACGGCTACATCGCGACGGCCAACAACCGGACGCTGGGGCGCGAGTATCCGCATCTGATCGGTCACAATTTTTCCCATGGCTTCCGGGCGTTCCGTATCGCGCAGCGGCTTGCCGCGATGGATGGGATAGAGGAAGCCGATCTGTTGCAACTGCAGTTGGACACCGGCAGTGAGTTTTTCGAGTTCTACCGCCGGCTAGTCCTTGAGCTGACCGCGACGCCCTCGCCTGGAGGTGGCAGTGAACTGGCCGACGCGCGCCGCAGTGCCGAAGCCTGGGATGGGCGCATGGAGGCCGACAGTCGCGGCATCGCGCTATTGGTGCGCTTTCGGCAGCGGCTGGCGGCGACGGTCTTTGAGCCTTTTCTGCGCCGCTGCGTGCAGGCAGAGCCGGGTTTCGCCTATGCCTGGCGCGAAATGGAAACGCCGCTCCGGGCGTTGCTCCGGCGACGCCCGGAGGCTGCTCTGCCGGACCGGCGCCACGCCAGTTGGCGCGGGTTTCTGTCCGCCGAACTCGAGTCCATCGTCCGGCAGTTGCGGGCCGACTACGCGATCGACAGGGTGGACAAACTGACGTGGGGCCGGGTCAACGAGATCCACGTCCGCCATCCGTTCGGCCGGCTCATTGCACTGCTGTCGCCGTTCGTCGATATGCCGGTGTTCGGCAGTGCCGGCTGCTCCGGCTATTGCGTGCGCATCCTGAGCGGCGAGCACGGGGCCAGCGAACGCTTCGTCATCTCGCCGAACCATGCCGCGGACGGACTGTTCCACATGCCCGGAGGTCAATCCGGCCATCCCCTGTCCGCCCACTACCGGGATCAGCACCAGGCCTGGGTCGACGGCGCGCCCCTGCCGTTCGAGGCGGGTGTTGCCGAACATGGGCTGACGCTCGTGCCCGCCGGCGCCGACTGACTCGGGGTGGTATCGATGGGGTTTCCTCGGCAGCCCGGTAGCCCTTAACATGGCGGATTGTCCAGCCAACAGGAATACCCGCGGAGTATGTTGAGAAGCATGACGGCCTACGCCAGCCACGACAGTGTGCTGGAAGACTGGTCTCTGACCTGGGAACTGCGGTCAGTGAATCACCGGTTCCTGGATGTCTCGCTGCGCCTGCCGGATGCATTCCGCTTCCTCGAGTCGGATGTGCGGGCGCGGATCGGGGCCAGCCTGCGGCGCGGGCGCGTCGAATGCACGCTGATCTGGAAGAAGGCCGAGGGCACGGCGGGCGTCATCAGCCTGAACGCGGCGCGGCTCCGTGCCGTGCTGGATTCGGCCAAGGCAGTAGAGGAACAGGCCGGGCGGTCGCTGGCTCCGTTCAGCGCGCTGGATGTCCTGGGCTGGCCGGGCGTTCTGGAAGACCGGGCAGCCGATCGGGAGCGCCTGGGCGCTCTGGCCATGGCCTCGCTGGACGAGGTTCTGGTGCAGGCCGTCACGGCGCGTGAACGGGAAGGCGAAAGTCTCGCCGCATTGCTGCGCGAGCGACTGCTGCAGATCGGCGAGTGTGTCGCTCGCGTGCGGGTGCGGATGCCGGAGGTGTTGCGGATGCAGCGCGAAAAGCTTCAGGCCAAGATTGCCGAGGTGAGCGCGCGTCCCGACGCGGACCGCATGGAGCAGGAACTGGTGTACTGGGCCCAGAAGCTCGATGTCGCGGAGGAGATGGACCGGCTGTCGGCCCACGTCGAGGAGTTCCTGCGGTCGCTGGACACGGCGGAGTCGGTGGGGCGCCGTCTCGATTTCCTGTCCCAGGAAATGAACCGCGAGGCCAACACCCTCGGCTCCAAGTCGTCGGACATCGAAACGACGCGCGCCGCGATGGAGATCAAGGTGCTGATCGAGCAGATTCGCGAGCAGGTGCAGAATGTCGAGTGAGGTCGCGGGAAGGGTGCGGGGCGGTGGCGGCTTGTCGCACGTGGCGGAGCGCGGGCCGTGAGTCGCGGTAACCTGATCGTATTATCCGCGCCCTCGGGCGCCGGCAAGACCAGTCTCGTGCGCGCGCTGCGCGCAGAGGTCACCGGGCTCGCGGTGTCGGTGTCGCATACGACGCGCGCTCAGCGACCGGGCGAGCGTCACGGGGAGGCCTATTTCTTCGTCGATCACGCCGAGTTCGAGCGGATGATCGCGGCCGAGGGGTTCCTCGAATATGCCCGGGTTTTCGACAACTACTACGGCACGGCGCGGCAGACCGTGGAAGACACGCTGGCGTCCGGTCAGGACGTGTTGCTGGAGATCGACTGGCAGGGCGCGCGTGTCGTGAAGTCGCTGATGCCGGACTGCCTTTCGGTATTCGTGTTGCCGCCATCGCGCGAAGCACTGGAATCGCGCTTGCGCGACCGCGGCCAGGATCCCGACGAGGTCATCGCGCGGCGCATGCGCGATGCGATCTCGGAGATGTCGCACTATTCGGAATATGACTTCCTCATCGTCAACGACATCTTCGAGGAGGCGCTCGGTGCCCTGAAGGACATCGTGCTGACGCAGCGGCTCAGAACCTCACAGCAATCCCATCGTCTGGCGGAGTTGCTCGCCTCGCTGCTGGGCTAGGGCGTAGTTCTCCGGCTATTCCTTGACCGGCCGCTTCTCGAGCTTGCGCTGCAGCGTGCGGCGATGCATGCCGAGCGCGCGCGCGGCGGCGGAGATGTTGCCGTCGTGCGCGACGAGCACCTTTTGCAGATGCTCCCATTCCAACCGTTTGACCGAAAGCGGCTTTTCCTTGATTTCGACATTGGTGTCGCCCTCGTCCTTATGCAGGGCATTGACGATTTCGTCCGTGTCGGCCGGCTTGGTCAGGTAGTGTACGGCACCGAGCTTGATGGCCTCGACCGCCGTGATGATGCTCGCGAATCCGGTCAACATGACGATGCGCGTGTTGACGTCGAGTTCGGAAAGCCGTTTGACGAGCAGCAGCCCCGATTCATGGCCTATGCGCAGGTCGATCACCGCGTATTCCGGCGTGATGCGTTCCGCCAACGCCAACCCGGCCTCAACGTCATTCGCGACATGCACTTCGAAGCCGCGCTTCTCCAGCGCCTGCGCCAGCACCGCGCAGAAGGTCGGGTCGTCGTCGACCAGCAGCAATCTGGGATGTTCGAGTTGATCGGTTTCGAGTTCGGGTGTCATGCGTAGGGCAACAACGGAAGTGTGATGGCCGTGCGGGTACCGCCGCCCGCGCGTGGCAGCAATTCGATCGAGCCGCCGAGGCGTTCGATCGTGCTGAAGGCGAGAAACAGACCCACGCCGAGGCCGTGCTCCTTGGTGGTGATCGGGGCTTTGCCCAGATGCGCGGACAGGTCAGGCGCGATGCCGGGCCCTCGGTCGGTGACGTCGATGAACGCCCGGTCCTGATTCCATCCCGATTCGAGCATGACACCTTTCGGCGAAACCTCGGCGGCGTTGTTCAGGATGTTGATCAGGGCTTGGGTCAGTGTCACTTCGGCGATGATCAGCGGCGAGGGGCCGGGCGTCCGGAGTCGATAGTCGAGTGCCACCCCCGGCTTCTCCCGGCGCCAGGTTTCGGTGACTTCGTTCAGATACCGCGTGATCGGCATCGGGTGCCCGCCTTCGGCGCGGGCTTCGCCCGCCGAGGCCGACATGACGGCCAACGCATTCTTGCAGCGGGTGATCTGGCCGCGAAGGATCTGCATCTTTTCGCGCAGGGCCGCGAATTCCTCGGCTTCGAATTCCTGCTCCAGTTCATGGATGACGATCGCCATCGTCCCTAGCGGTGTGCCCATCTCGTGCGCAGCGCCTGCCGCGAGCGTTCCGAGCGCGACGACCCGTTCGTTGCGCAGCGCTTGTTCCCGTGCTTCGGCCAGACGGCGTTCCCGCTCGCGCAAGGTGTTCGCCATCTCGACGACGAAATAGGCCACCAGCACGGCGCTGAAGACGAAGCCGAACCACATCCCGAAGACATGCAACTGGATGTCGTGGTGCTCCATGTAGCTGTGGGTCATCAGCGACACGTCGGAAGGGAGCGTTACCGCCTGAATCTCGGGCAGCGGCTGGTAATAGCCGATCAGCACCGTGTAGCAGGACGAGGCAAAGATGACCAGATACCACGTGTACGAATGCGGCAGAACCGTCGCGGCGATGATCAGCGGGAGCAGGAAGAACCACGCCATGGGATTCGTGGCGCCGCCGGTGAAGTAAAGGATCGCCGTGATGGCCAGCACATCCACGGCAATCTGCGTGAACAGTTCGAATTCGCTGACTGCCGGAGCGGAGGTCAGGCGAATCCACGTGATCCAGTTAAAGGTGCCCAGCACGGTCAGTATTCCCCACAGGGGAATCTGCCGGATAGGGATGTCGAGACCATACACGCTGATCAGGATCAGCATGGCTTCCACGCCCAGCAACAGGTTCCTCAGGACGAAGAGCCAGTGAAGATTCTTCCGGGCGGTTTGGTCGGAATCCGCGGGGACCGGAATCGACATCTTGGCGGGCGTATTCATCGCGGAATTCTATCGTTTTCCCGGGATCGTGTAAGCCTGGAGCCCGGTAAGGTGGAATGCGGGGCCGGTGTTCCTCCCACTGCGCCCGGCGCCGATGGAGATGACCGAGCCTGTCGTGACCGCGGAGAATACGGCTAACCGTGACCCGCCCTTTGGCCGCGACAATTTGTCACATTTTTCAGTCGGGTTTTGATCAGTATGCTTCAACCTAACTACTTGGGTATCGCTCCCTTGTTTGTTACCGAAGCACAACCGGTGCTTGAATTCCTCCTTCTATAGTGCATTACAGGGCCTCTTGAGGCCCTGTTTTTTATGCGGCTAAACCCGTCTCGACTCGCGTACAGCGGCTTTTCGCCCAGGCGCTCACCGCCATCAGCGGATACGGTCGCAGTCGGGTTTTTTGTGCGAGCCCAGATATTGCGCCTCCAGTGCGACGGCCGTCGCGATGCCGGCGTCGAGGCTGGCGCTGCGCTCGCTGCCGTGAGCCGCGTGCAAGGCCATGAACGCTCCCGATCGCGCGTTCGCTTCGAGGTTCCGCCACGCCATCGCCGCTTCCTTGGGATTGAAGCCGGCGCGCCCCATCAGTTCGAGCCCGAGCCGATCGGCCTCAGCCTCTTGCGCCGCGTCGTAGGGCACTGATACTCCGCCCTCGGCGGGCACGCCGAGCAAGCCATACGCCAGAGCCGAATCCGGGTTGCGCGAAGAGTTGAAGGCTCCGTTCAAATCGAGCTCCGGGCGGTTATGCAGCGCGGCACCAACGCGTCTCTCCGGATGCCGCGCCAGCATGTGCCCAACATTGTGAGCGATCACCGCCGCCAGTTGGTGCTGGTTGCGCAGCACCTTGAGCAGGCTGCTGTTCACGCCGATCTTGCCACCCGGCAGGACGAAGGTCGAAGGCGGGTCTTTGCGGAAAACGGCGATTTCCCAGTCGCCGCCCCGCGACCGCACGACCGCACCGGCTACGCAAATGATGTGGGCATTGGTGTGCGCGTCTTCGTCCAGAGGCGTTGCGGCCTTGATCTGTTCGAAGGCCTTGGCGGCCAGTTTGGTGACGTTCACGGTGGCGGGCAGCGCATGCTGCGGTGCAGTCTGGCGAGGCGCCTTGGAACTGCAGCCGGCGGCCAGCAGGCTCGCTGAGCCCAGGATGATCAGAGCGCGGAATAGTCGGGTGACAAGCATTAGGCCGTGGGTCCGGTGAACGAAGCGGGTGATGATACGAGATATTGCCGACCGGGTCCAAAGAGGGCACGGAACCGGTCAGGGAACTCGTTCCGCTAAGTTGCGCGGAGTGGGGCGCAGGTAACGCCGGTACCCCCGAGCCCGCAATAACCTGCAGGGTTCTTCGCCAGGTACTGCTGATGGTAAGCCTCGGCGAAGAAGAAGGGTCCCGCCGGGGCTATCTCGGTGGTGATCTTGCCGAAGCCGGCGCGGGTCAGCGCCTCCTGAAAACGGGCGCAGGATGCCGCCGCGACAGCCTGCTGCCGTTCGGAGTGGGTATAGACCGCAGAGCGATATTGGGTGCCGCGGTCGTTGCCTTGGCGCATCCCCTGTGTCGGGTCATGCGACTCCCAGAAGGTTGCCAGCAGCGTCTCGTAGGCTACTTTTGCCGGATCGAACACGACGCGCACGACTTCCGCGTGGCCCGTGCCTCCCGTGCAGACTTCTTCATAGGTCGGATTGGGGGTGTAGCCACCGGCATAACCGACGGCGGTTGAATAAACCCCGGGTATCGACCAGAACTTGCGTTCCGCACCCCAGAAGCAACCCAGGCCGAACGTGGCGATCTCCAGCCCATCCGGGTATGGGGGCTGCAGCCGGTGGCCGTTGACGAAATGGTGCTCCGGAACCGCGACGAGTGTGGCCCGACCCGGCAGTGCCGATTCGGCGTCCGGCAGCGTCTGCTTACCATTCAGGAAACTCCACATGATGCCTCCGCAGTCAGTTGATCCGACGTCGACAGGTCGGGCGCCGGAAATGATCCGCCGTGGCTTGGACCGAAGGCCGTATAATCGGTCCGGACCCCCTCACCTGTGTTGGTCACGATGTTACAGGAAGACAGTTTTCGCCGGTTTTTGTTCGAGGATCTCGGGGTGCGCGGGGAGTTCGTCCGCCTCGGGAACAGCTGGAAATCCGTGCTCGAACGCCATCCCTATCCCGAGACAGTGAGTCGTCAACTGGGACAGGCCCTGGCGGCGGTGGTACTGCTGTCGGCCACCATCAAGTTCAAGGGCGCGTTGATCCTGCAGGTTCAGGGCGACGGCCCGCTGCACACGCTGGTCGTGCAGGCCACGGACCAGCGCACGGTGCGCGGCATTGCGCATTGGCGGGGCGACGTTCCGGAAGGACCTCTCGACGCTGTCTTCGGATCCGGCCGGATCGTCCTGACCGTACAGTGTGAGGGCACGGAACCTTATCAGGGCGTTACCGAACTGGTCGGCGATACGCTGGCGGCAGCGATCGAACACTATTTCCAACGCTCCGAGCAGCTGGCCACGCGCCTGTGGCTGGCTGCCGATCCGCAGCGTGCGGCCGGCCTGTTCCTGCAGGAGGTTCCCGGAAGCCATCAGGATTCCGAGGACTGGTCTCGGGTCTGCCTGTTGGCCGATACCGTCACCGGCAACGAACTCCTGACGCTGCCCAGCGAGAACCTGCTCTATCGTCTGTTCAACGAAGAACGGGTCCGACTGTTCGAGCCGGAGGTCGTGACCTTCAGCTGCAACTGCTCGCGCGACCGGATCGAACGGGTGCTGGTCGCCCTCGGCCGGGCGGAGATCGAGGAAACCTTGCGGGTAGAGCCTTCCATCGCCGTCCATTGCGATTTTTGCAACCGGCTTTATCAGTTCGATGCCGTGGATATCGGAAGTCTGTTCGCCGACGAGGGCCGCGTCATGGGCTCGATCCGCAAGCATTGATTCCCACGATTACAAGCATCTGACGTCCACCGCGCTCAGCAGCGGTGCGACCTGTTCCGGACCGATCATCGCAACGTCGTGCTGCAGGGCATTGGCGGCGCCCGCCGCCGATGCATAGCGCAGCCGCTCGGCGACGGAAAGCCCGCTGAGCCACCCATGTGCCAAACCGCCCAGATAACAGTCCCCCGAGCCGATGGGATTGACCTGGCGAATGGCCGGGGGATGCACCTGCCAGCGTCCTTCGCCGCTTATCGTGACCTCGACGGGGGCGGCGCCATCGGTGATGTGCAGTTCCCGGACCCGGTGCCAACTGTCGCTGTGGTCCAGTTCGTCGCGATTCGGCTTGGCGAGCGTGGGTGGGCTCTCTCCCTTCAGTGCGCGGTCCACCGCGGGACCGTGAGCGTCGAGCCAGCAGGGCACCGAGCAGGGCCGGCACTGTCGCAAGAGGTCCGCGTAAAGATCGTCCGCTAACGGATGGGGTACCGAACCGCTCATGATGACCAGCCGAACCGATGAGGCCAAGTCGGCGACTCGTGCCCACAGCGCTTGACATTCGTCCTGCGTGACGGGAAATCCGGTCGGCAGCACGGTGGTCGGATGCTCGTCGGCGCGGCTGGAGGCCATGAAGCCGACCCTCAGCGGGGCCTTGGTCTCGAGACAGGCGTCGCGTATGCCCTCGGCCTTGACCAGTTCGCGGAGCCAGGCGCCGCTGTGACCGCCGGCGAACCCGGTCAGGACCACGGAATACCCGTGTCGCGCGAGGAAGCGTGCGACGTTGACGCCCTTGCCCTCGGCCAGCATCGCCAGGGCCGGCACCCGGTTGATGGCACCCGGAGTGAACGCTCCGGCATGGACCAGATTCAACAAGGGATTCGGATTGACGATCAAGACATCGCTACGTTTCATCGATACGAGTGAGTCGTCCGGTCTTTGCGCGCGTATCGTCGCATGCTTCTATCGTCGTGTCTCGTTGCGGGCCTCGCCGGGAGGCCCGCGTCCTGCGTCCTGCGCGATGCGATCCGGTGCCCCTCAGCGCCGTCCGGTACTGATCGCCGAGGGCTGGCCCTCGTCGCTCGGCATCGGCAGTAGCGATAAGGTGCCCCAGACCAGCGAGATCAGCATCAGCGCACATACGGCTTTTTCCCTTCGGTAGGCTTTTCGTATGTCGTTGTGGAGTCGCGGCGCACCGGCAGCGGATTCTGCCTCGTGCCAGCGATCGAGAGCCAAGGCTATTGCCCCTGTGGCAGCTGAACCCCGTCCGACGATGGTCCGCGAAGCGGGGACCAGGGCGGTTGCGCTCCCCGGGGGACGCTACGCAAGGGGCTGGCCGGGCGAGCCAGACCGAGATCCTCGGTATGCAGCAGATAGTCGTCACTCATCAACATTGCCCGCCGGATGCGCGCTTGCAGTTCACGCACGTTGCCCGGCCAGTGGTAGCTCAGCATCGCCTCGATCGCGGGCCGGGAAAGCCGGGTCACGTGCCGGTTTAGCGCCCAGTTGGCCTTGATGAAGTGTTCCGCGAGCAACATCAGGTCATCACCGCGCTGGCGCAGCGGCGGTATCTGGAGGTGCAGTTCGCTCAGCCGGTGCAACAGGTCGGCCCGGAATCGGCCCTCCTCAGCGGCGCGCTGAAGGTCCATGTGCGTGATTGCGATCAGCTGAGTGTGATCCTGGTGAGTATCCAACCAGCGCAGCAGGACGCGTTGAGCGGACTTGGACAGATCGCCGATTTCGTCCAGCACGAGCGTGCCGCCGGCGGGCGTTGTCAGCCGAAAAGCGGCTTCAGTCCGGAATTCGAGATCTTCCCGACGTTCTTCCGGCAGGTCGGGGTCGCAGGGGAGCAGGCATCCGGGCAGCGTCACGCAATTGATCACCCGCAACGCTTCATGGCAGCGCCGTGAGCGCTGATGGATGACGGAAGCGGCCAGACTTTTGCCCGCGCCGACCTCGCCGGAAATCAGGATCGGCAGACCGGCATTCGCACTCTGAGTCAACTGTGCGTCCAGCTGTCGCATTGCCGGACTCTCGCCTGAAATCCACCCCGCGTTCGCTGGACATTTGTTTCCCAGCCTCAACTCCGCCATGTCGCTGGCGGCTTCGAGTAGCGTCGCGAATTGGGCTGGCTCCAGGGGGGCGGCCTGATAGGCGAAGAACCGGTTGGATACCAAATCGGCAAGCCTTGGGTCGCGCAGCTGGTGCTTCGGGATCACGGCCAGCCATTGAATGGTGTTGTTGGTCCGCAGAATTTCTTCGTGCCATCCGGCGATGGTCCCGGAGCTCCCCGCGGAACGGAAGTCGAAAACGCCGACCCTGAACGAACCCAGGCCGATGAGTCGTTGCGTCTCCTGGGGAGTGTGCGCGTGCTGCCACTGCCAGTGGCCGAGGTCCGGAAGGCTTGGACGAGTGTTGCGTTCCGGGGCTTCGGAAATAACCAGAACGCCTGATGGATTCTTGGTTTTCATGGGTTGTAGATGGCTTGGTTTAGTCCGTTTGTTGGGGCTTGGGGCGGAGTCTGTGTTGTCAGCCCGGTCATGCGGCAAGGCCGAGGTCGGCGGCCTGTATCCAGGGTGTGCGTGTGACCAGCATCGCCCGCTCGATTCGGTTCCGCAGTTCCCTGACGTTGCCAGGCCAGGTATGTCGGAGCATGGCCCGGAAAGCGGCGTCCGAGAACTCCGCGATCTGGCCATGCAAGGGAGCCAGCCGGTCTTTGAAGAGCGCCGCAAGCGGCTTCAGGTCATCCGGCCGCTCGCGCAGGCTGGGCATCTCGAGTTGCCCGCGGCTCAGGCCGCAGAGAAGATCGGAGCGGAAGCGACCTTCGACGACCGCGCGCCGCAGATCCATGTGAGACAGGGCGATCACGTTGACCGGCCCCGACTGACTCATCAGCAACCGGGCGAGCGTCGTCTGTGCTGCGAACGGCAGGTCACCCACCTCATCGAGGATTAGTGTCCCGGCAGTGACGAGGTGCCCGAAACGCGCCGCGATCGCCGGGTCCGCGGCCCGATTCGGGAGATCGGCTTCCGTCCCGGTAGCCAGGCAATCCGGAAACGCGACGGATCGCATCACGCAGAGGCTTCCGGTACTCCGCGAAGAAATCTGGTGGAGCGCTCTTGCGAGCGCGCTCTTGCCGCTGCCGACCTTGCCGGTGATCAGGATCGGATGACCGGCCTCTGCGAGTGAAAGCGCTTTGGAGTAAAGCGCTTGCATCGGCGCAGAGTCGCCGATCAGGTCGGGGAACTGCAGCAAGGGCGCGGTGCGGGTGAACGCCGAGCCGGCACCAGCGCGCAGCCAGTGGACGGATGAATGGCCTTCGCTCGTCGATCCTGTGGCGGTACGGGTTCGCGCGCCGAGGGAGTCGACAGAAGGCTCGTGGCGGGAAGCGATACTTTGGTCACGCATGTTGGTCAAGAAGAAAGAAAGGGGGTGGTCTGGAATAGCCAAAAAGACATAAGCAAGCGCTGGACCACATAAGAAAACCTGTGAAATTCATGGAGATGGAATTAAGTCGCGCCGACGGCGGCGGGCCTTGGCAAAAAATTTGACAGCCCCCGGAGGCCGGAGAGCGACGGCGCAGTAGCGGCCGTATCGCACGCCGATTTCGATGGACGCGTCAGGCTCCAGCTGGACGACGCATCTGGGCCTCTCTACCATGCCAGGACAAGGGCGATGATGCTGTTGCGTGGAGAGTCATGACGAATCAAGACCGGACATTGCGCTGTGTCGTAACGGGAGGAACTGCGGGGATCGGGCTGATGACGGCGAGAGGGCTCGCGAGCCGCGGTGCCTCCGTGTTGCTGATCGGCCGCGACGTCGAGCGCGGACAAGCCGCCTGCGCTGCAATCAACGAACACTGCGGTGAGCCGCGGGCGACTTTCGAGCCCGGCGATCTATCGGACCTGAGGCAGGTCAGGGCGGTCTCGCGGGCTATCGCCGCGCGCTGGCCGTGCGTCGATGTGCTGGTGAACAACGCCGGCGCGATGTTCGGAACGCGGCAGCAGACCGAGCAGGGTCTGGAGATGACCTTCGCGTTGAATCATCTGAGCTATTTCACGCTGAGTCTGTTGTTGCTGCCGATGCTACGATCGGCGCCGGCGGGGTCGCGTATCGTGAACGTCGCGTCGGAGGCGCACAAGGCCGGGCGGCTCGACTTCGAGGATCTGCAGTCGGTGCGGCGCTATAGCGGCTGGCGTGCGTACTGCGCGAGCAAGCTGGCCAATCTGCTGTTCACCCAGGAACTGGCGCGGCGGCTGGACCCTGCGGCGGTCACGGTGAATGCTGTACATCCCGGTTTCGTGGCGACCGATATCGGGATTCGGCACCGGCTCCTGCCTCCGTTCCTGTGGCGAGTCGCCACCCGGTTCGCCCTTTCGCCGGAACGAGGCGCCCGCACGTCCATCCATGTTGCCTGCGCGCCGGAGTTGAGCCAGCGTCATGGCGAGTACTTCATTCGCGAGCGTCCGGCGTCCATGGCTTCCGCAGCCAAGGACAGTCAGGGGGCCCGAATGTTGTGGGACGAAAGCCTGCGGCTGGCAGAACTTGCGTGGCCGATCTAGATCGAGCGGGGAGCAAAGACCGATGACCGGGAGCGAACTGGAACGCTGGCTACTGTGGAGTCTGGGCCTCAACTACACCGTGCTGCTGGTGTGGTTCGTCATATTCGCCTCCGCCCACGAGCCGCTCTATCGGCTGCATGGCCGGTGGTTCCGGCTAGCCCCCGAAGCCTTCGATGCGATTCACTACGCCGCCATGGCGGCTTACAAGATCGCGATCATCGTGCTGAATCTGGTGCCCTATCTGGCACTGTTGGCGATGCGCCACGTGTCGTGACTCCGCCGACCTCCGGCTGTCGTCGGGTCCACTCCAGGATCATGCCGAGGATTTCGCTCCAGACCGCTGTCTGGCTGCGGTTGAGGGCAGTGGGTACCTTGAACGAATGATCCCCCTGGTGAATCACGCGGACTGTTGCGGACGATCCCAGTTTTCCGAGTTCGGCCCGCAACAGATCCAGGTCGCACAACGGATCTCGGGTTCCGGCGACGAACAGGGCCGGGCAGCGGATCTCGGGCCAGTGCCCGGTGCGCAAGCGCTGGGGCCGTCCGGCGGGGTGTAGCGGATAGCCGAGGAACACCAGCCCGTCGCAGACGCCGTCCTGAACTGCCATGAGCGATGCGATCCGCCCGCCCATGCTCTTGCCGCCGATGAACAGACGTTGTGGCGCCAGCGCCTCATCGTTGCGCACGGCATCGATAACGGCCTGCCAGGTCTGTTGCAGCACCGCCGGGCGGTCGGGTGCCTTGCTACCCGATTCCTTGTAAGGGAAGTTGAATCTGACGGACAGCAGCCCTGCGTCGGCCAGCCCCTGCTGGATGAAGCCGATGAAGGGATGCGTCATGTCATTTCCGGCGCCATGGGCCAGGACCACGCCGGTCCCGTTCGTCCACGGCCCGGGAACCGCCCACTCCGAAGCAACCTCGATCCCGGGAGCGACGGCAATCCGCCGGGCCAGCAGACGCACGGTCATCGCTCGCCCGGGTGTGAGACCCTCTCGCCGAAGCTCAACAGGACGACAGCGTGTCGTGTCCGCGGAACAGTGCCAACGGGTTCGGCCAGTGCCGTTCGGCCGCTCCTACCGGCTGCCGCCTCGCGGTACGGGTCTTCTGCAGAATCTCCCGCTCGGCTTCGACCCAGTCGATGAAGTCGTAACCGGGCGCAAACCCGCGCTTCTCGGCGCGAAAGTAAGCGGCCTCGGCAATCATGGCCTGCACGGTTTCGGGTTTCACCGCCGGTCGCTGGGGCAGTTGCGGCAAGCCATAGCGGATCAGATCCCATAAACCGAAACCCGGCACCTGCGCCAGCCCGATGGATTTCGGTTCCACGTCCGTGAATGTCCGGAAGAACCGGTCCCAGAGCGAAAACACGGCGCCGTAGTTGTTGTCGTGCTCCGCGCGCCGGGTGGAGTGATGGGCCCGATGAATCCGCGGCACGACGAAGAGCCGCCCCAGCAAACCCTCGCCCGGAAAGGTGATGTTCGCGTGGTGGAACATCACGAAAACCGTCACGATGGCTTCGTTCGCCAGCAACACCGCGGCGTCGATGCCCATGACGGCAATGAACAAGGCCTTGATGGCCGCCGTCAGGAAGACCTCGATGCCATGCAGTCGGAACGCGGTCGACACGTTCATGGTGCGATCGCTGTGATGGATCTTGTGGAACGTCCACAAGGCGTCGAAGCTGTGGTTGGCCCGATGCCACAGATACAGCACCAGATCGAGCAGCACGAACGATACGACGCCCTTGAGCGTCGGGTTCGCGATGCCGCTGAGCAGCCCATGGTCGGCGTACCGCTCGGCGATCAGCCAGAGCGTCGATACGGAAAGCAGCGACATCAAGGTGTCGTTCAATATGAACGAGCCGATGTTCGCGAAGTAGGATTGGCGACTCGTCCGTGGTTCTACCGGCCGGTACGCGCAGCGCGCTTCGAGCGCGAACAGCAGCCAGAAGGCCGCCAGCACGATCAGCGCGCGGGCCTCGCCGGAAGTCAGGTCCGGCCACTCGAAGGCCTGGACGCGCGACTCGATTTGATGGAGTAGTGGCGTGAACTTGGTAAACATTCGCTATCACCTCTTCAGCGGCGGGAGCACCCGCGGCAGCCTTTTTCTATGGGATTTCGAGGTTCAATATAGTGTCCCATGTTTACAATAACAAGTCAGACTTCCTTATTGTTCCCATATGGGCAACTTTACCCAGGTCTGAGCGGATCCGTTGAGAAACGACAATCCCGCCAAGACCCACTCTGAGTGGAGATGCGATCGCTCAGTTCGCTGTTGCGGTGAATTTGGTTATTTCCTCCGATTGGCGCGGCGCAAGCGCGTGTTGCTCGAAGCGTTCAGCGGCCGTTCGGCGGCCGGCCGCTGCTGCGGACGGGATTCAGCGCGGGCGACTCGCGGCAGTGGCGTTTCGCGGCCCCGCCCGGTCAGCCTTCCGGCGGGTGGATGCGTTGCAGCGAGAACGCTCAGCGTTCGCCCAGCAGACCGGCGGAGCGCAGTTCGGCAAGCAAGGCGGTTGCGTCGGGTTCGGGTAGCGGCGATAGCGGCGGGCGCACGGAACGCCACACGCGGTCTCCGCATAGCGATTCCACGACCGATTTCAACGCGGGAACAAATGGATAGGTGGCGATGATCCGGCAGAAGGCGCGTATCCGAGTCCGTGCCGCGACGTCCGCACCGGAGGTCAGCAAGGCAGCCATCAATTCCGGGAACAGATTGGCCGCGCCACAGATCGCGCCGGCGCCACCGACGCGCATCAGGTCCGGAAGCTGCTGCTCATCACCCGTCAGGATCTGCAGATCGGGCGCGGCTTCGATCAGCGCGAGTGTGTGTGTGAAGTCGCCGCCGCTGTCCTTGACTCCGGCCACGACGCCGGGATAGGCGGTATCCAGGCGCGCCAGCAGTGCCGGGCTGACCGCGACTGCGGACAACTGCGGGATGTGATACAGGTAGAGCCGCAGGGCCGGATTGCAAACAGCCTCGATCAAGGTCGAGTACCAGGCGAAAAGCCCGTCGTCTGTAACGCCCTTCCAGAAATATGGCGGTAGCACCAGACAGCGCGGACAACCCGAGGCGAGCGCATGACGGACCAGGGCGGCCGTATCGGGGAGGGCCGGACAGCCCGCGCCCACTGCCAGCCGGGCAGCCGGGACACCGGTAGCCAGCAATGCGTCCAGCGCGGCGGTGCGTTCGGAGACCGAGAAGGAGGGGCCTTCTCCGGTCGTGCCGAACAGCACGATACCGTCGACACCGCGTCCGATGAGGTCTTGAACATGCACGGCAAGCCGGTCGTGATCGATGGCACCGGACGCTGCGAGCGGCGTCAGCGTCGCACACCACAGGCCGGCCAGCGGCGCGGGTTCAATCATCGGCGGGTGCCGGCCCTGCGGACGGCAAGTCTTGGGCGGAGAGACGGCAGCGCATGGGTCTTCGCTCCGGGTGGATTCACGCGGGCCATGACGACACGGTAAGCTGTGTCCCTGGACCTCGATCGCAACTCTATCGGCATCGGCGATGATTATCTATCTTCATGGCTTCCGTTCCGCTCCGGCATCGGCCAAGGCGCGGCTGCTGGCGCAGCGGATGGCCGAGCGCGGACTCGAACACCGTTTCTGGTGCGAGCAACTCGCGTTCAGCCCGCGCGAGGCGATCGCGCAGGTCGAAGCCGTGCTCGATGACTGCCCGCAGGACGCCACGCTGGTCGGCAGTTCGCTCGGCGGGTATTACGCGACCTATCTGGCCGAAAAATACGATCTGCAAGCCGTGCTCGTGAATCCGGCCGTCGTCGCCCACATCGCGCTGGCCAGATACCTGGGGCCGCAGGATAACCTCTACACCGGCGAAACCTTCGTCTTCACGCAGGAACATATCGCGGAATTGACCGAACTCGACGTGCCGGCTCTCACCAAGCCCGAGCGGTTCTGGCTGCTGGTCGAAACCGGGGATGAACTGCTGGATTACCGGCAGGCCGTAGCCCGTTACGCCGGTGCTGCCCAGACGGTTCTCGAGGGGGGTGACCACAGCTTCACCCGTTTTGGCGAATTCATCGAGCCGATCATCGCATTCGCCGGGCTGGATGGAGTCCCGACGCCGTTGTCGTCAGGGCACTGACACCCGGTGTTTGCCGAACTGATCATCGCCATTCTGCTGGTCGCACTGGCGGCCTTCTGGGCCGACAGCCTGGCCGCCAGGGAACGGGCCAACGACGCGGCGCGCGAACTCTGTACCCGCCGGGCCATCAGCCTGCTCGACGAAACGGTGGCGCTGGCCTCTCGGAGGCTGGTCCGCGGGGCCGGCGGCAGCCTGACGCTGCGTCGGACCTACACCTTCGATTATTGCGAGGACGGCTATTCCCGTGCCTCGGGTTTCGTCGTGATGGAGGGGCGCGAGGTCATCACCTCCGGGCTGGGGCGTCAGGCCGCCTGGTGGCATTGAGCGGATTTGAGCTTATGCAGCGCGACGCGGCGGCCGGTTAGCGATGCTGACGACGCTTGCCGTCGGGAACTATCGCTCGCTGCTGCAACTGGTGATTCCGCTTGGCCGCTTGAATGTGATCACCGGCCCCAACGGTAGCGGCAAGTCCAACCTTTACCGCGCGCTGCGCCTGCTGGCCGAAACCGCCCGAGGCGGCGTCGTCAACGCCCTGGCCCGCGAGGGCGGCTTGAGCTCGACACTCTGGGCCGGACCCGAGACGGTCTCGCGTCGGATGCGCAGCGGCGAGGTGCCGGTGCAGGGCGGCCCGCGCCAGCATACGGTGCGGTTGCGCCTCGGCTTCGCCAGCGAGGATTTCGGTTATGCCATTGCGCTCGGGTCGCCGACGCCGAGCCGGTCCGCGTTCGCGCTGGACCCGGAGATCAAGCGCGAGTCGATCTGGGCCGGCCCGGTGCACCGCCCTGCCGGCGTTCTTGTGGACCGTTCTGGTCCGGTGACCAAGGTCCGGTCCGGCCGCGGCTGGACGGTTGTATCCGCGCACAGCGGGACGTTTGACAGCCTGCTGAGCCAGATCGCGGATCCCAAGGCTGCCCCGGAGGTCTGGGAACTGCGGGAGCGCATTCGGGGCTGGCGTTTCTACGATCATTTTCGGACCGATGCCGACGCCCCGGCGCGCCAGCCACAGCTGGGAACGCGGACACCAGTGCTGCACCATGACGGTCGTGATGCCGCGGCGGCGATGCAGACCATCCGGGAAATCGGCGATGCCGAGGCGCTCGACGCCGCCGTGGCGGACGCCTTCCCCGGCGCGTCGCTGATCATCGGCACGCAACCGGATGGCCGCTTCACATTGGCCTTGCGGCAATACGGCCTGTTACGAGAGCTGTCGGCCGCCGAGCTGTCCGATGGCACCTTGCGTTACCTGTTGTGGATCGCAGCGCTGCTGACCCCGCGACCGCCGCCGCTGATGGTGTTGAACGAGCCCGAGACCAGCCTGCATCCCGACCTCTTGCCGGCGCTGGCGCGGCTGATCGTGCGCGCCGCGGAGCGGACCCAGGTCTGGGTCGTGACGCACGCCCCGCGCCTGATCGCCGCCCTGAAGCAGGCGCCGGCGTGTCGGGCGCTCGAACTGGAAAAGACGCTGGGTCAGACCCGCCTTGCCGGGCAGGGGGAACTGGACGGCCCCGCCTGGCGCTGGCCGGACAACTGAGCCGCGCGGGGCGGGTTCGGAGTCTCCGCGTGGCCGGCGGCCTCGGGTGCAGCGTGTTAACCTCAGGCTTTTGGGCCTGACCATGCCAGCTGATCCGTCGTTCGCGAATCCCGTGCCCGCGCGTCCCGGCCGTCCGCTGTGGTCCTGGCGGGGTCGCCCGCTGTACCAGCGCATCCTGGTTGCGATGGCGCTCGGTGTCGCGCTGGGATTCGCGGCCCGCCAGTGGCTGGAAGCGGATCTGGCCGCGCAGCTGAGCCATTATGTGCTGGATGTCGGCAAGCTGATTCTGCGTCTGCTGTCGATGATTGCGCTGCCCTTGATCTTCGTCGCGATCGTGCATGCCTTGCTCGTGGCCGATATCGGCGCGCGCACGGCGCGGCGGCTGGCCGTGTTGCTGATCACGAACACGCTGGTCGCGATCGTGATCGGCCTCCTCGTCGCGAACCTGCTGGAGCCCGGTGCGGGCGCGATGCCCGCGGTCGCGCCCCAGGTGACCTTCCCGCCGTTGAATCTCTGGGACGAATTGAAGACCAAGCTGCCCGAGAGTTTCTTCGGGGCCCTGGTGCCGAACTGGGCCACCGGTCGACAGGACATCATTCCCGCCATCGTGATCGCGGTGGGACTTGGTGTCGCGATACGGCGCGTACGCGAGCGGGAGCACGGCGAAGCTCGCCGCGGGGTCGAGGTCGTCGCCGAACTGTTCGAAACCTTCTATCGGGTTTTCCTGACGGCATTGCACTGGATCGTCGACCTGGTGCCGGTCGCGGTGCTGGCGATCGTCATGCACGTCGTCGCGACGCAGGGACTGGCGCCGTTCGCATCGCTGCTCCGCTTCGTCGGCGCCGTATTGGTTGCGCTGCTGCTGCAGGCCGCGTATTACCTGCTGCGGGTGCGGCTGCAATCCTGGGTACGGCCGCTGGAGTTCCTGCGCGGCGGCAGCGAGGCGCTGTTGACGGCCTTCTCGACGGCCAGTTCGACCGCCTCCGCGCCGATCAACTATCACTGCCTCCGCTACCGGATCGGACTGCGCGAAGAGTCGGCAACGATGGGGGCGCTGGTTGGCAGCAATTTCAACAACGACGGCACGGCGCTGTACGAGGCCATGGGGCCGCTGTACATCTCGCAGATGCTCGGCCAGCCGGTGCCGCTGCTGCGGCAGCCGCTCGTGGCCTTCATGGCGGTGATCGCGTCGGTGGGGGCGCCCGGCATCCCGGAGGCCGGACTGGTGACCATGGTGCTAGTCTTCCAGGCGGTCGGTCTGCCGACCGAGTATGTCGCGCTGTTGTTGCCGATCGACTGGTTTCTCGACCGATGCCGCACCGCGGTCAACGTGATGGGCGACATGAGCGTGGCCTGCGTGCTGGACGGCCGCACACGGGAACCGCTGCCGATCGAACAGCCCCGGTCGGGCTGAGGCCGCGCCGGCCGCTACCAGACCAGGTCGTCGGGAATGTCGTAACCCGCATACTCGTCGCTGACCGCATCGCTGGTCTCGGATGCCTCGGCGACGTTCCACAGTGCGATGCTGGCGGCATGACGGGCGCGAATCTTTTCGGCGATCTCGGCCCCGACCAGCTCGTACTTGCCGTCGAGCGCAACGATGGCCAGCCGTCCCGACGCGATCTTGCGGCTGGTGTCATCGGTCAGATAGAGCCGTTTCACCTTGCCGTCGACGACGAAGTTGTAGGGGCGTTCACCGGGCTCCACCCGTTCCCGATGGGCCTCGATCAGTTGCCGCACCTGGGCCAGGGCAGCTTTCTGCTCGGCCGCTTCCTGTCGTTGCCGGTTCAGCTCACGGTCGCGCTCCGCCTTTTCCTGCTGCAGGCGCCGGTGGTCGGGCGCTGCGGGAGCCGGCGGAGTGCCATCGGGCTGCTGGCCTTGCGCGCGGCGTTCGTCCTTGACCTTGTCCTTCTTGGCCTTTTTCAGCTGCCTTTCGTTGACCAGGCCTGCCTTCAGCAGCTGGTCCTGTAATGCGTTGCCCATGGTCGTTGTACTGGCTTGTCGAATGGGTAGGTGCGCTGCGCTCGCCTGGATTGCGTCACGGTGCACGGGGTCGGAATATCCGGTGCAGTGGTCGGGTGCCGGGATCGATGATCAGGATCTCCCGCACGTTATCACCGATCATGCGCGAAATGTCGTCCGTCGGCAGGTCGTTGGCATCGTCGCCAAAGGGGTTCTCGATTTCCTCGGCGATCAGTTCCAGGCTGCCGAGCACATACAGCATGAACGTGCTGAGCAGGATCGACCAGTAGCCGAATACGGGTGCGAAACAGAACGGCATCGTGATGGTATAGACAAAGACGAACTTTTTGATGAAAAGGCTGTAGGAATAGGGGATGGGTGTCTTCTTGATCCGTTCGCAGGCACCGCAGATGTCGGCCAGATTCGAGAGGCCCGGGTTGAGATTGCGGTAGTGAGTGTCGGTCAGGTCACCGGCGCGGTACAGACGGTCCAGTTCGGCGAACAACTCGGCCGAAACGCGGTTCGGACCATGAGCGATCCCGGCGCAAATGCCGGGTGTCGGGCCATAGAGCAGGTGTTCCCGCAGCGTCCCGGCGAATTGCCCAATCAGGGCCGCAAAGCTCGGACGGCTCGGGTGTGTCTCCGGCAGGTATGCGTGCAGCTTCAGCGCGAGGTCGCGGGAGGTGTTGACGAGTTGGCCCCATAGCCTGCGGCCCTCCCACCAGCGCTCGTAAGCGGTGTTGGTCCGAAACACGAGCAACAGCGAGATGATGAAGCCGAGCAGTGAATGCACCAGGCTCGTGCCCTGCAGCGTGTTTCCGAAGAAGCGATGCTCGAGGTAGGCGATCAAGGCATTGAACAGCGCCACGGAGAGCATCGCCGGTAGCAGCCGGCGAAAGGTGTCGCTCTTGTGAAACTGGAAAATGAGTCCCCACCAGGACTTGGGATCGTAGGTAACCATGCTGTGCGCTGGGGTGAAGTTCTGCTGAGCTCATCGCGGCCGCGCCTACCCGTGATCATACGGCAGGCTCGCCGTTTTGCCACCCGTCAGTGCCGGCTTCCCGTGTCCCCGGCAGCGCCCTGATCCGGTTGTTCGTCCGGGTCGGGGTTGCCGTTGACCCTGGCCGCGTTGGCGAGCGGCCGGACGGAGAACTCGACCGCATCGATGACCGTGCCGTGCGCGTCGACCAGCGTCAGACGGTGTCGTCCGGGCACCGGTCGCCAGGGATGGTGAATCGTTGCCGACCCGAGCGCGGTTCCGTCGAGTTGCAGTTCCGACCCGGGTGGCGGTGCCGCTGCCGTCATGATCACGGCCTGATGAGCCTCCGGGATGTCGGGGTCGAGCGCGATCACGATGCCCTGCGGTGGCGAAAGGATGCGTGGGCCACGCGTCGCGGGGTCATTCAGCACGACCTCGCCGACTTCGGTCCCGGTCAGGAACCACTCCCGCCGCGGTGATTCCAGCGGCGGGAGAAAGACGATCTCGCGGCTCACGACGCTCGAGGGCGGGGCTTCCGGGCGCGCCGCGCCGGGCGCCTGCGCATGCAGGCTGTCCATGATCGTCCGCCAGACCGGCGCCGCGCCGGTGATGCCGGACACGTCGTGCATCGCGTCGCCCTCGAAGTTGCCGACCCAGACCCCGACCGTGTAGCGGCGGCTGAAGCCGATGCACCAGTTGTCGCGCATGTCCTTGCTGGTGCCGGTCTTGACGGCGGACCAATAGCGGGTCGACAGGGGACTGTCGAGCCCGAAGGTGATCGCGCGGCTGGCGCGGTCGGCGAGGACATCGGCGACCACCCAGGCCGCCGCGGCGTCGACCGCGGGCCGAACCGTTGGGAATGGCGTGTCGAGCCGCAGGCGAAGCGCGCCGCTGCGGCCGCCGTTGGCCAGCGCACGATACGCCGCAACCTGCTCCAGCAGGCTGACCTCCGCCGATCCGAGCGCAAGCGAGTAGCCGTAGTACTCACCGTCCCGGTCGATGCCCGCGTACCCCAGCGCCTGGAGATAGTCACGAAACGGCGTGACGCCGACCAGGGCCAGCGCGCGCACCGCCGGAACATTCAGCGATCCGGCCAGCGCGGTGCGCACGCTGACCATACCCTTGAAGTCGCGGTCATAGTTCTGCGGGATGTACAGCCCGCTCGGCGTTTCCAGGTTGACCGGGGAGTCGTTCAGCAGCGAGGCGGCCGTCAGATGGCGCCGTTCCAGGGCCAGAGCATAGAGGAACGGTTTCAGGGTCGAGCCCGCCTGTCGCGGCGCGCGCGCGCCGTCGACCGCCGGGGAACGGGAATAGGGACCGCCGGAGGCCACGTAGGCCAGCACGTCGCCGCTGGCATTGTCGGCCACGACGACCGCACCGTCGCGCACGTTCCGGTCGATCAGGGCGCGCAATTGTTCCGTGAGCGCGTCGATGGCCAGACGCTGCAACCCTGCGTCCAGCGACGTCGTCACGGTTTCGCCCGGCGCGCGGAGCAGTTGCTGCGCCAGTTGCGGGGCGAGGTTCGCGGCGGTCGCGACGGCCGGCGGCCGGGCCAGGCGTGCCGCCAAGGCCTGAAGCTCGTGGCAGTCGGCCGAGGAGTTTCCGGCTGCCGCCAGCGCACAGGCGCGTCCGCTGACATCGCCGGGTTCCGCATTCGGCGCCGGCAGCAGTGCGGCCAACAGCAGAGCTTCGTGGTCGTTCAGGCCGGCGGGCTCCTTGCCGAACCAGCCCCGCGCCGCCGTTCCGATGCCCTGGAGTTCCCCGCGAAACACGGCCAGATTCAGATATGCCTCGAGGATCTCGTCCTTGCGCCAGGTTTCCTCGAGGCGCAGCGCGGCGCGCATCTGGGCCAGCTTCTCCGGAATGCCGCGGTGTCCTGGTTTGGCGATGCCATCGCGTTCCAGCAGCGCGGCGAGTTGCATCGACAGCGTGCTGGCGCCGCGTCGCCGGCCGGTGACGAGCCGATCCCAGGTTGCCGCGGCCACCGCGCGCCAGTCCACGCCCGAGTGACGGTAGAAACGCCTGTCCTCCGCCTGGATGACCGCGCGGATCAGGGCCGGTGACATATTGTCCAGCGTGGTCCAGGCGAGGCGCCGGACATTCCGGTCCATGCGCCGTTCGTGCAGCACCTCGCCATGGCGATCCAGCAGCCACGCTTCCGATGACCGCCAGGCGGCATGGACCTCGGCTGGCGTCGGCAACGCCGCGGAGCCGGCTCTGGCGCCGGAAACCGCCAGCAGGATGGCCGCAACCCAGGCCATCGACCGCAGTCCGTGCGACCGGCAGTCGCGTGGCCGGCGCGGAGCGACAGGCGCAGAGGTTTCTTGGCGGGTGGGCATAAGGTCGGACGCGGGAGTTAAGGTGCCACGATGGCCGGCCAGGCCACTGTGGCATGGTGACATCGACAGGGTCCGCCGCCAAGGCGGCAGTGGCAATCCGCCGGGTTTCGTCTCTCGCGCCAGCCGGTCGGCGTATTTCGTTCGGTTTACCGCGGCGTACGATTGCCGCTATGCTGGCTGCCTTGGCCATGCCTGGCCGCGGTATTGCGGCCAGGCTGCTCCAGCCACATCGATCACCACCTTAGGTCCCGGCCCCGAGTGAGTGCCCCGCGCCGTTCAACCCGACGATACTAACCTGCCAATGACTGCTGAACTTCTCGATTGCCTGACCGTCGAGTCCGGTGCGCCGCCGGCCGCCAGCGTGATCTGGCTGCACGGCCTCGGCGCCGATGCGCACGACTTCGAACCCATCGTCCAGGAGCTGCCGTTGTCCCGACTGGGTCCGACCCGCTTCGTGTTTCCGAACGCGCCGCATCGTCCGGTGACGATCAACGGTGGCTACGTGATGCGAGCCTGGTACGACATCGCCGGTGCCGATCTTGGCCGCAGCGTCGATGTTGCGGGAGTCGAGGCCTCGTGCCGCGAGGTCGCGCGGCTCGTCGAACGTGAAGTGGCGGCGGGCGTCGCCCCGGAACGCATCATTCTTGCCGGCTTCTCGCAGGGCGGCGTCATCGCCCTCGAGACAGCGGCTCGCTATCCGGCCCGGTTGGCGGGCGTCATCGCGCTGTCGACCTATCTGGCCCAGCCGGACCAGCTGCCGCTGGCGAACGCGGCGCTGCCGGTTTTCATGGGACACGGCACCGAGGATCCCATCGTTCCCTTCGCGCTCGGGCAAAACAGCCGGGCCACGCTCGAAAGCCGGGGCTACTCCGTCGCCTGGCATAGCTACCCGATGCCGCACTCGGTGTGTGCGCGCGAAATCGCCGACATCGGCGCCTGGCTGATTCAACGGCTCGCGCCCCCGGGACCGGCGTGAGCCGGTCGGGCGGACGCTCACGATGCGCTGAACCGCCGGGCCCGGCATAATAGGCGGCTACGCCAACCAGTCCATACACTGCATGACCGAGATCGCTACGAACGATACGCCGCCGCTCACCGCGGCCCAACGCGAGCTGGCGCGGCTCCGGGACTTCATCGGCACCCGCGTGATTGGGCAGGAGCATCTCGTCGAGAGCATGCTGATCGCCCTGCTGGCCGACGGCCATATCCTGGTCGAGGGGGCGCCCGGTCTCGCGAAGACGCGCGCGATCAACGTGCTGGGCGCCGGCATCCAGGCGGATTTTCATCGCGTGCAGTTCACGCCCGATCTGCTCCCGGCCGACCTGACCGGTACCGAGGTCTACCGTCCGCAGGACGGTTCGTTCCGCTTCGAGCCCGGGCCGTTGTTCCACAACCTGGTACTGGCCGACGAGATCAACCGCTCGCCGGCCAAGGTGCAGTCGGCGCTGCTCGAGGCGATGGCCGAACGTCAGGTCACGGTGGGCCGCAAGACTTACCCGCTGCCCGAGCTGTTCATGGTGATGGCCACACAGAATCCGATCGAGCAGGAAGGTACCTACCCGCTGCCTGAGGCCCAGCTCGACCGCTTCCTGCTGTACGTCCGGATCGGCTACCCGGAGGCCCAGCACGAGCGGAAGATCCTCGATCTGGTGCGGCGTGAGGCGCGTTCACCGGCCGGCGTGTCCGCCGGGAGCGCCCCATTCCAGACGCTGACGCAGAATGTGCTGTTCGATGCCCGACGCGAGGTACTCGATCTGTACATGGCGGAGCCCCTGGGCGAATACCTGCTGCAGCTAGTGTTGGCGACCCGGAATGCGGCCGCCTACAGCAGCGATATCCCGCGCTGGCTGCAATACGGAGCGAGTCCGCGCGCGACCATCGCGCTCGACCGCTGCGCGCGCGCTCGGGCCTGGTTGCGCGGCCGGAACTATGTGATTCCCGACGATATCCAGGCCCTGGCGCCGGATATCCTGCGGCACCGGCTGATCCTCAGCTACGAGGCCGAAGCCGAGGGCATCACGACCGACAAGGTGATCGAAGAGTTGCTGCGGCTGGTCGCGGTGCCCTGAAGCAGGCACCGCATCACGGGGCCGGCCATCGCCCGTGTCACGACAGAAGAGGACCGACGTGCAAGCCTTTCAGCATGAATTCATTGAATACGCCCTGGGTTGCCAGGTCCTGCGCTTCGGCGATTTCACGCTGAAGTCCGGTCGCCGGAGCCCGTACTTCTTCAATACCGGACTGTTCGACAGCGGGGCACGCCTCGGTCGTCTGGGCCGGTTCTACGCGCAGACAGTCCAGCACCACGGACTGTCCGCCGACGTGATCTACGGGCCGGCCTACAAAGGCATACCGCTGGCCTGCGCAACGGCGATCGCGCTGGCGGACGAGACCGGGCGCGAGATTCCGTTTGCCTTCAATCGCAAGGAGGCGAAAGATCATGGCGAAGGCGGGGTACTGGTCGGCGCGCCGCTGGCAGGCCGCGTGTTGATCATCGACGACGTGATCACGGCGGGCACCTCCGTCCGCGAATCGGTGGACATCATCCGCGGCGCCGGGGCCGAGGCCACCGGCGTGCTGATCGCGCTGGACCGTCAGGAAAAAGGACAGGGCGACCTGACCGCGGTGCAGGAAGTCGAGAAGACGTTCGGTTTGCGCGTCTATCCGATCATCACGCTGGAACACATCGTCGCGTATCTCGAACAAGCCGGCCGTCAAGCCGAACTGACCCGAATTCTGGCATACCGTTCGCAGCACGCTGCGGGCTGACGCGTAAGCGGGCGGATCGAGCCTGCCCGCGTCGCTGCCGTTACCGTCGCATCAGCAGCGTGCCGATACCCCGGTCGGTAAAGAGTTCGAGCAGGACCGCATGGTCGATGCGGCCGTCGATGATGTGTGCGCTGTTGACGCCGGCTTTCAGCGCGTCCATGGCGCAGTCGACTTTCGGAATCATGCCGCCGCTGATCGTGCCGTCCTCGATCAGCGCGTCGACCTCGGCGAGCGACAGCCCCGTCAGCAATTCTCCCTGCGCGTCCAGGATCCCGGTGGTATTGGTCAATAGGATCAGCTTCTCCGCCTTCATGACCTCAGCCATTTTTCCGGCGACGAGATCCGCATTGATGTTGTAGGAAAAGCCGTCCTGACCGACGCCGATCGGTGCGATGACGGGAATGAAGTCGCCCTTGATCAGCATGTCGACCACGGCGGCGTTGATGCTGGCGACTTCGCCGACGTGTCCTAGATCGATGATTTCCTGTTCTTCGCTCTCCGGAGTGCGCTGCTTCATGACAATCTTGCGGGCGTGAATCAGATCGCCGTCCTTGCCCGACAAACCGACTGCCGAGCCGCCGTGACGGTTCAGCAGATTCACGATTTCCTTGTTGACCAGCCCACCGAGCACCATCTCGACGACGTCCATGGTCTCGGCATCCGTGACCCGCATGCCTTGGACGAACTCGCTGGTCTTGCCGAGGCGCTTCAGCAGATCGCCGATCTGCGGGCCGCCACCGTGCACGATGACCGGATTCACACCGACCAGCTTCAGCAGCACGATGTCGCGCGCGAAGCTGCTCTTGAGCTGTTCGTCCACCATCGCGTTGCCGCCGTATTTGACGACGATGGTCTTGCCGCGGAAACGGCGGATGTAGGGCAAGGCCTCGGTCAGAACGTGGGCGATATCGCGGGCAGACTGGCTTTCGATGGTCTCCTGTTTTTTCACTTTTGGCTCCATGACGGGTTCATAACAGAAAGGGTCGATCGCACCTCGAGATCCCCGGCACGGGCCGTCAGGGCGGTTCGGCCGGGTCGACGCAGCGGCCGGACGTCAGGTGACGCGCGCGGCTTTTAGGCGAGGCGGCTGGCTGGACCTGGGCCGGGGCCGAACAAGGCTTCCGGCGGCCGCGGTGGGTAAGCAGCGGCGTCGGCCTCCCGACGGTGTGTCCTCCGGCCCCGGTCGCGGCCCTATCGCGACATACTATCACCGGGTCCGGTCCCGAGCGGGGCTGCGCTTGGTGTAGAATCCCGGCCGGCAGCCGTCTGCGGCAGACGGCGATTCCGAAAGCCGCAGGTCGGGCTGGCCCCACCGCGCCTCTTCATGTTTACGCTGCCGATCCGGCGGCCGCAAGTTCAGCATTCCCCGCCGTAATCGATGAAGATTTTACATGTCGAAGGAGGCCGCAACTTCTATGGCGGAGCGCAGCAGCTGCTCTACCTGTTGAAAGGCTTGTCGGCGCGGGGCCTAGAGAACGCGCTGGTCTGCCCGCTCGGTTGCGAGTTGGGGCTCCGGGCGGCGCCGTTCGCCGCGGTACATGAGCTGCCGATGGGAGGCGACCTGGATGTGCGCCTGATTGCGCGCCTCGGCCGGGTCATACGTTCGGTCGGACCCGATCTGGTCCACCTGCACAGCCGCATCGGGGCCGACGTCATGGGCGGACTCGCTGCCCGGCTGGCCGGGGTGCCGGTGGTCCACTCCCGTCGTGTCGACAATCCGGAGCACCCGCTCGTCGTCGCGCTGAAATACCGGCTGTTCGACCGCGTCATCGCGATTTCGGAAGAGATCGGCCGGGTGAAGCGAGCCGAGGGGTTACCTGCGGCGAAGCTGCGGTGCGTGCACAGTGCAGTTGATCCCACGCCCTATCTCGCGCGACCGGAGCGGGACTGGCTGTGTTCGGAGTTCGGCCTGCCTCTGGAAGGGCCGATCCTCGCGGTCGTTGCGCAGCTGATCGGGCGGAAGGGGCACCGCTACCTGTTGCAGGCGCTGCCGCCCCTGGTTGCGCGCTTCCCGCAGCTCTCCGCGCTGTTCTTCGGCAAGGGTGCACTGGAGCAGGAATTGCGGCAGCTTGCGGCGCGGGCCGGTGTTGCCGAACGGGTGCACTTTGCCGGTTTCCGTAGCGATCTGCCGCGCATTCTGCCCTGCCTGGACCTGCTGGTTCACCCGGCGCTCGCGGAGGGTCTGGGTGTCTCGTTGCTGCAGGGCGCCAGCGCCGGCGTTCCTATCGTGGCGTTTCGCGCCGGCGGGGTGCCCGAAGTCGTGCACGACGGCGTGAACGGCCTGCTGGTCGAGCCGGGGGACGTCGATGGCCTCGTGCAGGCGATCGAGGCCATCCTGGGGGATCCGGCCCGGGCGAGCGCGATGGGGCGCGCGGGCCGTTCCCTGGTCCAGCGGGAGTTTTCGGTCGATCGGATGGTCGAGGGAAATCTCGCGGTCTATCGCGAACTGCTGGCCGAGCGCGGCAGGCTGTGAGGCATCCGGCGTGGCGCGTAGGCAGTCGGCCGTGCGTTCTGCTATAAAGGCGCGGCGCACCCCTGTACCGCGCTGCGACGCGAGACCGACATGATGACATTCGATCCCTTAGGCGATGGCATTTCCCGTGTGGAGCATCTCGACCACATGGGCGACGATCTGCGCGTGGTCAACGCGGCGCGGATCAGCTTCGATCGAGAGAGCCACCTCGAATGCGATGACACCGGCCAGTGGCTGCAGGATCAGGATGAGAAGCTGATCGGTTTCCTGGCCGAGAACGAGCACGTGAGTCCGTTCTTTCATCCGCAGATTTGCCTGCGCATCACGATGCCTTCCTTCCTGGCGCATCAATGGTGGCGTTCGACCGTTGGCGTGTCCCGCTCGGAAGTCTACCGGCGCTACGTCGTCGCGGAACCGCAATGCTACCAGCCTCCGCACTGGCGTCTGCGCGCGCAGCAACCCAAGGCGGGCAGCGGCACCGGAGAACTTGGTGCGGAGCGGCAGGCCGCCCTGTCGGTCGAGGTCGAACGCCTGTATCGGGACATCAGGACGCTGTACGGTCAGATGATTCAGGAAGGCGTCGCGCCCGAACTGGCGCAGGCCGTTTTGCCTCAGGCCACCTACACGCGCTGGATCGAGACCGGCAGCCTGCATTATTTCGTTCGTGCCTGCGGCTTGCACACGGGGCCGATGGCCCAGCGCGAACTGAGGCTTTATGCCGAGGCCGTCAGCGAGATCGTCGGCGGCCTGTTCCCGGTCTCGTGGAAGGCCCTGACCCGTCACACGGCAGCGTGAAAAGTCGGTGCACGGAGCCGACGAAGCGGCAAGCCCTCTGCCCCATCCCCTTGCTCCGACGCGTTGCGGCGGGTCTGAGCAGGACGACGTCGCCCGCGCGGAGCCGCGCGGATGAGCACGAATCCGACGATTGCGAGCATTTTCGCGGCTGCCGCCGTCGATCCCGATCGGCTCGCAGCGGCGGAATCACTGCCCGAGCCGCGCAGTCGTTACCTCATCGCGATGACGCCGCGTTCCGGAAGCAGCTGGCTTTGCGCCGCCCTGAAGGCGACGCGTCGGTTCGGCCGGCCGGACGAAGCGCTCAACGCAGCGGACATTCCCAACGTCCTGAAGTGGGTTCCGGGCGCTACACCCGAGGCCTATCTCCGCAATGTCACCCGTGCCTGGAGCAGCCGCAATCGGGTGTCGGGCCTGAAGGTCAGCTGGTTCCAGTTCAGGGACTTCGAGGCGGCCATGCAGGATCGCTCCTACCTTGCCGGATTCCGCTGGATCTATCTCACGCGTCGTGACCTGGCGGCGCAGGCGGTATCGCTCTACAAGGCGGTCGAGACCTCCGTCTGGCATACGAACGTCAGCCACGCCGACGCGGCGCTAAGAAAGCTGGAAGCGCTGGAGTACCGCTACGAGGCCATCGCCGAGTGGTACCGGCACATCGTGGAACAGGAGCGTGGCTGGCAGGCCTACTTCTTCCGGAGACGCATCTTCCCGCTCTGCCTCAGTTACGAGGACGTCGAATACGACCTGCCGGGGGCGGTGAAGCGTATCGCCACCTTTGTCGGTGTCAAACCGGACAACGTGTCGCTTCCGGCCGAGCCGACCGTCTTCCGCAAGGTCAGCGATGAGCGCAATGGCGAGTGGGCGAGGCGCCTGTTGCTCGATCTGCAACGCGACGCCGATTCCCGGCGCCAGCCTGCTCGATAAATGCGGCGTCTAATGCTGCCCTGTGCGTGCGTCGGCCTGGGGAGCGTCGCCGAACGCAGCTACCCCAGCAACTCCTCCACCCATGCGCTGCGGCGTTCCCGCTCCAATACCTCGGTGCGCGCGCGCATCAACACCAGCGTGAAAAAGTAAAACTGAAATGCGGCCGCCATGAGCAGCAGCGGCAGCAGCATCGACAAGTGGATGGACGGCTTGTCGAACTTGGTCACGGTCGGCCCCTGATGCAGCGTGTTCCACCATTCGACCGAGTAGTGAATGATCGGGATGTTCACCACCCCGACCAGAATCAGCACGCCGCCGGCCCTTCCCGCCGCGCGCTTGTCGTCTATCGCGGAGACCAGCGCGATATACCCAAGGTACAGGAACAGCAGGATCAGCTCCGAGGTCAGGCGTGCGTCCCAGACCCACCAGGCGCCCCACATCGGTTTGCCCCAGAGCGAGCCAGTCGCCAGTGCCAGGAACGTGAACGAAGCGCCCAGCACGGCGGAACTGCTGGCCATGACATCGGCGAGCTTGATGTTCCAGATCAGGTGTATCGCGGCCGCGACCGCCATGAACACGTAGACGAACAGCGACATCCAGGCGCTGGGCACATGGATGAACATGATCCGGTAGCTCTCGCCTTGCTGATAGTCGGGCGGCGCGACGAAAAGGCCGAAATAAAGCCCGGCAACCATGAACAGCACGGTGAGCGCCGCGAGCCACGGAATCATTTTCCCGGCAATGCGGTAGAAGTGCTTGGGCGAGGCGAATTTATGCAGGAAAGTCCACATGGCGTTAGCTCAAACTGATGCGCAAGGCCGCGGCTACGGCGAACGGTGCCAGCGTGACACCGAGCGCCAGCAGCGCGGCCAGCAGGTACAGCTGACCGGCGACCGGAAGTCCGGCGGCGGCAGCGGAAACGGCGCTGGTCGCAAAGATCAGCACCGGGATGTAGAGCGGGAGGATCAGCAGCGTCAGCAGGAGGCCGCCCCGCCGCAGGCCCACCGTCAACGCCACGCCGACCGCTCCGATCAGGCTCAACAGCGGAGTCCCGATCGCGAGACTCGCGACCAACACCTTGACCGCCGCCGCCGGCATCGAGAGCAGCAGGCCCAGCAGGGGTGCCAGCAGCACCATCGGCAGGCCACTGACGAGCCAGTGTGCCAGGACTTTGGCGATCACGAGCACCGGCAGTGGCTGCGGGCTCAACAACAGTTGTTCCAAAGAGCCGTCGTCGAAATCGGTGCGGAACAGGTTTTCCAGCGAAAACAGGGCCGCGAGCAAGGCGGCGATCCAGATCACGCCGGGTGCGATCTGCCGCAGCAGGTTCACGTCCGGGCTGACGCCGAGAGGGTATAGCGTCACGATCATCAGGAAGAAGATGAGGGGATTGGCGAGTTCTCCGCGATGGCGAAAGGCCAGCATCAGGTCGCGCCGGAGCAACGCCAGGAAGGCGGCGACGAGACTGTCCATGCTATGCCAGCACCAGGCTGCGGAGCGGGCCGGATACCTCGATCGGCTGGTGCGAGGTCAGCACGGCCAGTCCGCCCCGGTCGGCATGCCGATCGAGCAATTGCCGGACGAGGGTCAAGCCTCGGGTATCGAGCGCCGTGAACGGCTCATCCAGGATCCACAAGGGAGCGGCGCTGAGCAGCAGACGGCTCAGCGCCGTGCGTTGCCGCTGTCCGGCCGAAAGTATGCGCGTCGGCGCATCCTGATACCCGTCCAGCCCCACGGTCGCCAGCGCGTGCGTGATCGCGTCGTCATTGGCTTCCAGCCCCGCCAGCGTAAGCCACAGACGCAGGTTTTCCAGGGGAGACAAGTCCATCTTCAGGCCGCCCTGATGTCCCAGGTAGATCATTTCGGCACAATACTCGGCGCGGCGGCGGGCGATGGCGTGCCCGCGCCAGACGACGCTGCCTTCGCTTGGCAGGCTGAGGCCGGCGAGAATCCGTAGCAGGCTGGTCTTGCCGGCTCCGTTGGCACCCTCGACGGCGAGCAACTCGCCGGCAGCCAGATCGAAGGACAAGTCGCAGAACAGCAGACGGTCGCCTCGAATGCATTCCAGGCCATGCGCTTGCAGCTCCGCGGCATCGGGTGACGGCTTACCCATCGGGTCGTGTTGGGAAAATACGGTGGGAAATCGGTTGGGAAACGCCTCACCGTTCCCCATCGCGTGCCGCGCTTGCGCGGCCAGCGCGCATGATAGCGGTTGCAGGCAGCGGGTCAAAGCGCGGTGCACTACGTGGACCGGGCCCCGGGCGTGTCGCTGCGGCGCTCCGCTGCGACCCCGCTAGGCCCTTCGGGTTATCCGGATAATCATCCGGACCGCTGTCTGTCCCGTCGCAGCGACAGGCCCGGCGCGAACAGTAGCCGGTCCTCGGCAGTCGGCGCTCGGGGTATCGGTCCGCGGCCTGCGGCCCGCATGGCCGCGACCCGCTGGATGCGGCCGGGGCAGGGAAGGCGGGCTACAATAGCCGCCGAGGCAGGGCGCCCAGGGCGTTCGGCGTTACCACGGACCGCGCAAGCTGCGGTCCCGTTTGGCGGTTCAGCCGGTGCTGCTTACCATCCGCCATCGTGACGAGCCGGCCCGATCGTGGACGATCCGAAGAGACTCCGAAGGGCCAGGAGCGCTTGCATGGTTTCCGTTATAACTGATCTGGACTGGACATGATCATTACGCCCGACGTTCGCGCCCATGCTCAGGCGCTGCTCGATTTCATCGATGCGTCGCCCAGCCCCTGGCATGCCGTGGCCGTCATGGCGCGCGCGCTGGAGGCCGCAGGCTTTCGTGAACTGGACGAAGCACAGACCTGGAGCCTTGCGCCGGGGGCGCGGCACTATGTGATCCGCGGCGGTTCTTCGCTGGTGGCTTTCATCGCCGGTCTGCAGCCGGTCGAGGAAGCCGGTTTCCGGATCGTCGGTGCGCATACGGATTCTCCGGGCCTGCGCGTCAAACCGCGACCGGCCGATACCGCCGGCCGCTTGATCCGGGTCGGTGTCGAAGTGTACGGCGGCCCCATCCTCGCGACCTTCGCCGATCGGGATCTGGGCTTGGCGGGGCGCGTGAGCCTGAGGAGCGCCCAGGGCGTGGAGACGCGACTGGTGCTGCTGGACCGACCTCTGCTGCGCCTGCCGAATCTGGCGATACACATGAACCGCAAGGTCAACGAGGACGGCCTGAAGTTCAACCGGCAGACCGAACTGCCGCTGCTGCTGACGAGTGTCGGCGATGCGCCGGCAGACGATGTCTTTCTGCGTCTGCTCGGCGCTGCCGCTGGCTGTAGCGCGGGCGACATCCTCGGTGTTGAGCTGAATGCGTTCGACACCCAGCGCGGTGCGTTCTGGGGAGCGAATGAGGAATTCATCGCGAACAGCCAGCTCGACAACCTCGCCTCGTGCCATGCCGGCTTCGTCGCGTTGATGGGCGCCGCACCGTCGCCCGTGACCTGTGTCGGGGCTTTCTTCGATCACGAGGAGATCGGCAGCGAAAGCGCGAAGGGCGCTGCCGGCAGCCTGTTGTCCGACGTGCTGGAGCGCATCGTCCAGGCTGGCGGCGGCAGCCGCGAGGGCTTGCGGCGTGGCCTGGCGCGGAGCCTGATGATCAGCGCGGACATGGCGCATGCATTCCAGCCGAATTTCCCCGGCGCCTACGAACCGGGGCACCTGGTTGCCGTCAATGCCGGGCCCGTCATCAAGAGCAACGTCAATCAGCGCTATGCCACCGATGGCGTCGGCGCAGCGCGGTTCGCGCATCTGTGCGAGCGCGCGGGGGTGCCCTATCAGATGTACTGCCATCGCAGCGACCTCGCCTGCGGGAGCACGATCGGACCCATGACAGCGGCGCGCCTGGGGCTGGATGTGATCGACGTCGGCAACCCGATGTGGGCGATGCACAGCATTCGGGAGAGCGCGGGCGTTCTGGACCATGCCTACCTGCTCCGCGTGCTGCATGAATTTTTTGCCGGTTGATGCGCCGCCGCAGCCATTCACCCCCCCTGTGCTGGGTAGTGGGAGCGGGCCGGGAGGGCGAGACCGTCTGCGAGAGGGAACCCGCAGGCGAGCCTCCAGGGACGGATTCACGGCGTGTCTCGGCTTCCCCGCCCGCTCCCGCGCGGGGGCGGCGTGAACCGTTATCGCGCCGCCGGGCCATTCTTGACAACTTTACCGGTCGGGCGCATCGTTCTTAAGCCATGCGGCGCCCCCTCCATCCCCACGTCTGTTGCACGCATTGATTCAGGACGAACCCCACACAGCCCCGACACCGGTGGTGCTGTTCATTCCCAGCTACGGCGATGGCGGTGTCGAACGCAACTTCGTGTATCTGGCCAATGGCCTCGCGCATGCCGGTTATCCCGTCACACTGATGACCAGCGCCGACCGCTGCGTGTTCCTGGAACAGTTACACCCCAGGGTTGACCTGTGCCGCCTCGCGGGCGCGAGCGAAAGAGAGCTGGCAGCCGAGCTGCTGGCCTTTCTGGCCGGTCAACCGCCCGCGGTCGTGATGACGGGCCAGCATCGCGACGACTGCATCGCGATGACCGCCAAACGCCAACTCGATCGAGGCGGCCACCGTTTTTTCATCAGCGTCGGCACGCCCTTGTCGCAACAGGCGCGGGAAAGCCATCCGTTCTGGCCCAAGCGCTGGTGGTATCGCCGTCGTTTGCGAGCCCTTTTTTCCCGCTGTGACGGTCTGATCGCCAACGCGCAGGGCGTCGCACGGGATCTGACAACATTTCTCGGCGTTGCGCCGTCCCGCATCGCCGTCGCCCCGAACCCCGCCGTGCCGCCGGATATTCTCACGCGGGCGGCGGCGCCGGTCGACCATCCCTGGCTATCCGATACGGCGATACCGGTGGTCATGGCCGCCGGGCGCCTGAGCCGGGTCAAGGACTTTCCGACCCTGCTGGAGGCTTTTGCGCGGCTGCGTGCCATGCGCCGGTGTCGTTTGATGATCCTGGGGCAGGGGCGACAGCGGCGGAAGCTGGAGCGACTCGCGCGGACGCTGGGCGTGGCCTCAGACGTCGAGTTCACTGGTTTCGTGGATAATCCCTATGCCTATCTGGCCCGGGCGTCGGTGTTCGTCGTGTCGTCGTTGAGGGAAGGCGGGCCGAACGTTCTGATCGAAGCCCTGGCCTGCGGCACTCCGGTGGTCGCAACCGACTGCCCCTACGGCCCGCGCGAGATCCTGGAAAGCGGGCGCTGGGGAGCACTGGTCCCGGTGGGCGATGCGCCGGCGCTGGCCGAAGCGATCGACGCCGCCCTGCGCGACCCGCTGCCGGGTGCGGCGTTGAAACGGGCGGCCGAACGTTACTCGGTCGAGCAAAGCACCCGCAGTTATCTGCAGGCATTCGGCCTCATGCCACTGTCCAATCCGGCAGTTCCCGCCGCCGACACGGCGCGGCCAAACTGGGTTGCCAATGCCGGCGGAGCGGTCCGATGAGCGCGCCGGAGCCGCGGAAGCTGGCCGTGTTCATTTCGTTTTCCGGGACCGGCGGTGTCGAGCGGATGGTCCTGAATCTGTTGCCCGATATCGTGAACGCCGGTGTCAAGGTCGATCTGCTGGCCATCGAGCGGTATCCGACGCCCGAACTCAAGAAGCTGGGCGACTACGGTGTGCGTCGTATCGATCTGAACGTGCGCCACTCCTCGCTGGCGGTGCCGGCCTTGATGCGCTACCTGCGGACCAGCCGGCCGGCTGCTCTGCTGGCGGCGAAGGATCGCGCGATCCGTGCCGCCGTGGTGGCCCGCAAGCTCAGCGGTGAACGCGAGCGTGTGCGATTGGTCGGGCGCCTCGGCACGCATCTTTCCGCAGCCCTGGAACGCAAGCCGGCGCCGTTGCGCTGGTTCCGCACCGGGCCGATGCGGCTCATTTACCAGGGCGTGGACTGTGTCGTGGCGAACTCGGAGGGTGTGGCCGAGGACACGCGCCGACTGACGCAGTTGCCCGATGAGCGCGTGATCGTGATCCGCAATCCCGTCGTGACTCCGGCGCTGGACGTACTGGCGCAGGAGCCGGTCATGCATCCGTGGTTTCACACCGGGGCCCCACCGGTGATTCTGGGCGCAGGCCGGCTCACCGTGCAGAAGGATTTTCCGACGCTGATCCGCGCATTCGCCCGGGTTCGGGTGCGGCGCCCTTGTCGTCTGGTGATCCTGGGGCAGGGAGGGCTGCGGTCGGAGCTGGAGGCGCTGGTTCAATCGCTGGGTGTCGGCGATGACGTGTGGATGCCCGGGCATGTGACGAATCCCTACGCCTTCATGGCCAAGGCCGCGGTGTTTGCGTTGTCCTCCGCCTGGGAAGGCAGCCCCAACGTCCTGACTGAGGCGCTGGCCGTGGGCACGCCCTCGGTGGCGACCGACTGCCCCAGCGGTCCGCGGGAGATTCTGCGCGGAGGAGAGTTCGGACGCCTGGTGCCGGTCGGCGATGCGGCGGCGCTGGCGGATGCCATCCTCGCGACGCTGGACCGGCCCTTGCCGGGCCCGGTGCTGCGCCAGGCGGTTGCCGAATACTCCTGTCACGTCAGCGCCCGACGCTATCTCGAAGCCTTACATCTGATCTAGCGTCCGGACCCACGGTGCCATGCTGCTATCTCTTCGCTACCGATTCCTGTTCGTGCATATCGCCAAGACCGGCGGCACCAGCGTGCGCGATTCGCTCGGCTGGTATAAGTGGACCGATCCCTACCGGTTCCCGCAATTCCTGTGCAGCAAGCTCAGCGGGCTGACCGGGCATCGGATCGGCGCCAAGTTCCCGCGCCATGCGAAGGCCATCGCCGCGCAGGAGATGCTGCCCCGCGAGGTCTACGAGCAGTTGTTCAAGTTCGCCTTCGTGCGGAATCCATGGGATCTCCAGGTCAGCTCCTACCATCACATCCGCCGTGAGAGGCCCGACCTGATGACGGGCATTCCCGACTTCGCGGCTTTCCTGCGCTGGAAGTTCGATCCGCAGCGCCCCCCGCAGTATCATGCCGACATGTCGACCGTGGTCCAGAGCGACTACCTGATCGACCTGCATGGCTCCCTGATCGTGGATTACGTGGGGCGCTACGAGCATCTGGTCGAGGATTTCGAAACCGCCTGCCGCAAGATCGGCATACGCGCGCCAAAACTCCGTCACAGCCGCCGCGCGACGGACCGGAGGCGGGACTACCGCGCCTACTTTGACGACGCCTCGGCAGCCCTGATCGCCGAACATTACCAGGCCGATTGCGAGCGCTTCGGCTACCGCTTCGATGATCCTTCGGTCTGCCTGCTGACGGGGGAATAGCGTGACCCTTTCGGCTGGTGTGCCGCAGCCCATGCGGTGGTCATGAGCAAGCGGCGCCCGTCGCCGGCTGTGCCCGATAGCATCCTGATCATCCGGCTCAGTGCGATCGGCGACATCATCATGGCCTCGGGTGTCTTGCCGTGCCTGCGTGCCGCTTTTCCCGCGGCGCGCATTGCCTGGCTGACC
Source organism: Methylotetracoccus oryzae (assembly GCF_006175985.1). Classification (GTDB taxonomy): domain Bacteria; phylum Pseudomonadota; class Gammaproteobacteria; order Methylococcales; family Methylococcaceae; genus Methylotetracoccus; species Methylotetracoccus oryzae. The sequence goes on from NZ_SRSH01000015.1 coordinate 87,835, forward strand.
GAGGCCGGCAACGAGGAACTGCTGCAGGCCAATCCGCGCCTCGACCGTGTCTTCGTCTGGCCGCGCCGACGCTGGCGTGAAGACTGGAAGGCGGGCCGCCGCCGGGCCGTCTGGCGGGAATTCCATCAGCTCCGACAGGAGTTGAGGGGTCAGCGCTTCGACTGGATCCTCGACTTGCAGGGCTTGCTGAAGAGTGCGCTGTGGGCGCGGCTGGCTGGCGGCCGCCGCCGCATCGGGCTCGGTTCGAAGGAGGGGTCGCAGTGGCTGATGACCGAGGTCGTCGACCGGCCGACCGAGAGCCCGCTGATCGGCAAGGAATACCGTCATCTGATGAACGTCCTGGCCGCCGCGCCGGAACGATTCACGATGGACATGGCCGTCTCGGCCGAGGCCGATCGCCACGCCTCCACGTTGTTGCACGGGTCCGGTGTCGTGGGACCGTTCGCGGTGTTCTGCCCGTTCACGACGCGGCCGCAGAAACACTGGTTCGACGAGCGCTGGGTGGAACTGGCGGTGCGAACACGCCGGGAGGCGGGTCTGGTGCCCGTGCTCGTTGGGGGACCAGGCGACCGGGAGCGCGCCGCAGCCATCGTGCAGTCCAGCGCCGGCGCTGCAGTCAACCTGTGCGGCCGGACCCGGCTGGACGAATGCGCCGCGGTGATCCGGAGGGCTGCGCTGGTGGTCGGCGTCGACACCGGAATGACGCATATGGGCATCGCGATGGGCCGGCCGAGCGTGACGCTGCTCGGTTCGACCGACCCCTATTTCGAGACCGGCACCGCCCATGGTCGGGTGCTCTATCACCGGCTGCCCTGTTATCCCTGCTACCGCCGGCCGACCTGCGGGGGTGAATTCACCTGTATGCGGATGCATACCGTCGAAGGCGTGTTTGACACGTTGCAAACGCTGCTGGCAGGGGCCGGGGCCGTTCCAACCGATCGTCAGGAGGGCAGGAGCTAAGTGTGCGGAATAGCGGGAATCGTGCTGCGAGGTGCGGGGGTAACCGAGAACATGCTCGAGCCGATGGCGCAGCAGATGCGCCATCGCGGGCCCGACGGCTTCGGCTTTTTCACGCACGAGGGTTTCGGTCTGGTGCACACGCGCCTGTCGATCATCGACCTGAGCGGCGGACGTCAACCGATTCTCGGCGACGATGGCCGGCTCGCCGTCGTTGCGAACGGCGAGATCTACAACTACATCGAACTGCGCGACGAGCTGGAACAGTCCGGTCGGCGCTTCGCCACACATTCCGACAGCGAGACCATTCTGCATGCCTACGCGGAGGACCCGGTCGACTTCGTCGCACGCCTGCACGGCATGTTTGCGTTCGCACTGGTCGACGTTCAGCGGCGGAAACTGGTCCTGGGTCGTGACCGCCTCGGCATCAAGCCGCTGTTCTACGCGGTCCTTCCCGACCGCGTGCTGTTCGGTTCCGAACTGAAGGCCATCCTGCCTTTACTGCCGGCTGCCCCGGCGATCGCTCCCGAGGCGCTGTCGGAATTCCTGCACGACCACTGTGCGATCGGCGAGCAGACGATCTTTCAGGGAATTCGGCGCGTCGCGCCGGGTGAAATCATCGAGATCGATGCCGACTTGCGAATCCGTCGCCGGACCTACTGGTCGGCGCTGAGCGTCAGGCCACGCGCGATCGATTTCACCGAAGCCGATGCGGAGTTCGAGGCGCTGTTCGAGCAGGTGATGCGCGAGCATGTTCGCTCCGACGTGCCGTATGGCCTGTTCCTTTCCGGCGGCAACGACTCGGCGATCCTGCTGGCCATGTTGAGCCGCTTCCAGAGCCAGCCGGTACGGACCTTTTCGATCGGCTACCGCGACGCCGCGATGAAGGACGAACTGGATGACGCCGAGCGGATCGCCGCCGTATTCGGCAGTCAGCATTCGTCCCTGCGGGTCGACCGTTCCGCACTGTTCCGACGCATCCCGCATACCATCTGGGCCGCCGACGACTTGATGCGCGACTATGCCAGTCTGCCGACTTCGGCTCTGTCGGAGGCGGCCGCGCAGGAACTGAAGGTCGTGTTCAGCGGCGAGGGCGGCGACGAGGTCTTCGCCGGATACCGCCGCTACCGCCAGCCGGCGTTGGCCTGGTGGTTTCGAAACCTGCTCGCGCCGGGCTCCGGCGGCTTCCGGACCCGCAGCGACTGGTGGCGGCGGCGCTCGCAGCATCTGCTCGGGCCGCAACTGGCTGCGCTGCGCCCGCGCTTTCGCGACCCCTACATCAGGGCCTGGCAGAGCGCACCGGCCGACTGGAGCCATTTGACGCATTGCCAGTACACCGATATCGCGACCGATCTGGCCGACAGCCTGCTGGTCAAGGTCGACCGAATGATGATGGGGTTCGGACTCGAAGGGCGCGTGCCGTTTCTGGACCATCGCGTCGTCGAGTTCGGTCTGTCGCTGCCCGACGCGCTGAAGAGCGACGGCCGCGAACCGAAGATCTTCCTGCGCCGCTGGGCCGAAAAGTACCTGCCCAGAGACCATCTGTACACCAAGAAACGCGGCTTCACGGTGCCGGTCCGCGAATGGCTCAGCGGCCCTTTTCTGGATGGACTCGAGCACAAGCTGATGCGCAACGCTGCCGTCCGTGAATGGTTCGAGCCCAGCCGCCTGCCGGCATTGTTCGCCGCGCAGCGTCGCAAGGGGAACGCCGGCCGCGAACTCTTCTGTCTGATGCAGTTTGCGATCTGGCATCGGCTGTTCATCGAGCAGCCCGGAAGCCAGCCGGGTGTCGACGAGGATCCGCTGGACTGGATTGCCTGACCGGCACTAAGGGCTGCCGGCCGCAAGCTGTCCATGGCGCTTGACCGTGTTTTCCTCGATCCATCGCCTCCCCTTCGGCGGCGAACAGGGACCGGCGTTGTGCGCGGCCATGGCCAATGCTGGGCTCATTTCCCCCCGAGGTCGCGATGATGGGCAGTTTCGATCGACTGTTGCTGCTTGCGCGAATCCGGCTCGGGGCGCGGTTCGGTCGCATGCCTGCGCATGGGATGTTGGTCTGGGCCGCGCTGATCGGCATGGGCGGCGGTCTGACGTCAGCCCTTTTCCGCGAGGCCAATATCGGGTTGAAGTGGCTGTTGACGGGGCAGTCCGGCGATATCGTCGCGATTGCGGAAAGCCTGTCGCCGGGGATGCGACTGTTGATTCCGACCGTGGGCGGGATCGGCGCCGGCATCGCGCTGGCGGTGGGGGCACGGCTGTTTCGCGGCATGCGAGCGCAAGAATATCTGGAAGTGATCCGGCTCGGCGACGGGGTCATCCTGTTGCGGCCGACGCTCGCGCGGCTCGTCTCTTCGCTGTTGTCGATCAGTTCCGGCACGTCGATCGGCCGGGAGGGTGGGATGGTCCAGTTGTCCGCCCTGATGGCATCGACCGTGGGCCGCCTGTTCCGGGTCTCCAAGCCGCAACTTCGCCTGCTGGTTGCCTGTGGCGGAGCCGCGGGCATCGCCTCCGCCTATAACGCGCCGCTTGGGGGAGCGCTGTTCATCGCCGAAGTCGTGCTCCAGTCGCTCGCGATCCAAGCGCTCGGACCCCTGGTCGTCGCATCGGTAGCGGCCACGCTGACCATCCGGCACTGGATCGGACTACGGCCCATCTTCACCTCCCCCGAGCTTGCCGCGCCCGCCGACGTCGACGTGCTGCCGGTGCTCGGAGTCGGTCTCCTCGCCGGTCTGCTCGCACCGGCGCTGCTGGGTTTGCTGGGGGCAGCCACCCGCGCCTTTCAGTGGTCGCGGCTGCCGCTGCCGATCCGTCTCGGTCTGGGTGGGTTCCTGGTCGGTCTGATGTCGGTGAACACGCCCGAGATCTGGGGCAACGGTCATGCGGCCACGACCGCGCTGCTCGGCGGACAGCTCGAGGCGGATTTCGTCCTCCATCTGCTGATGCTCAAGGTCCTGGCGACCGCTATCGCCGTCGGTTCGGGTGCCGTGGGCGGGGTCTTCACGCCGACGTTGCTAATGGGCGCCGCGGCCGGCTGGTTGTACGGTGAGGCTCTGCATCTGGCATTACCCGGGTTGGCAACCCATGCGGTGACCTTTGCCGCGCTCGGCATGGGAGCCTTGTTGTCGGGCACGACGCACGCGCCGCTGATGGCGATCGTGCTGGTCTTCGAGATGACGCTGGATGCCAATCTCCTGTTCCCACTGATATTGGCGGCGATGACCGCGCGCTATGTGGCCGCGGCGATCCGGCCGTCGTCCGTTTATGCGCATTCCCTGGGCACGGGACAGGCGCGGCTCCCGTATCTGCTGCATGTCGAGGACCTGCAGACGCGGCCGGTTGCCACAGTCCGCGACGACGTTTCGGCGGAACAGGTCAGAGAGATCTTCTGCCGGTCCGCCGTCCAGCATGTCTGGGTCGTCGACGCATCCGGGCGCTACCGGGGAGCGATAGCGCTGCACACGATGAAGCGCTTTCTCGGTCACGACGATCTTCGACACATCAGGGCTGCAGCGGTTTTCATGGAAGACGATGTGCCGGCGATGCGCAGCGGCGCGCCGTTGACCGATGCACTCGCCGCTTTCTCGCGAACCGGCGTCGAGCGCCTGCCAGTGGTGGGAGCGAACGGCGTCCTGCTGGGGGAAATCAGCAAGACTGATGTACTGCTCTCGCTGGCCTGACCGATCGCACACCCGACGCTGGATGGGCTAAAGCGATCGGCACGCGCACGCCGCCTTCCTTCCGCGCGCGGCGCCCGCGACCGTGCCGGTTCGTCACGGTGGGCCGGGGGGCGGGTCGACAAGATCAAGGTCATTCCCAGCGGCATCCAACGGGCGACCGGTAGCGTGCGCCGTGCGCACGGGTGAGGTCTGACGCCTGCCGCCCCGGATCCTGCACGGGGTGGTAAGCTTTGCCTGACCGATCTCCGTTTTCCGGAAGCGCTCATGAGTACGCCGCAAACCGTCCTGTCGATGACCGCTGACGAATTCCTCGAATGGGAACAGACCCAGTCCGAGAAGCACGAGTATGTCGACGGCTTCGTGTATCCGGTCTACGCGATGGTGGGTGCGCGCGATGCGCATGTGACCGTGGCGGGCAATGTATTTGCCGAGCTCCTCGCCCATTTGCGCGGCGGTCCGTGCCGGGTGTACATCAGCGACATGAAGCTGCGCGTCGACGCCGCGAACGTGTATTTTTATCCCGACGTGTTCGTGACCTGCGATGCGCGCGACCGCTCCGATCCGCTGGCAAAGCGTCACCCCAGCCTGATCGTCGAAGTCCTGTCGGATAGCACCGCGGCTTACGACCGCGGCGAGAAGTTCGCACTTTACCGCCAGGTCGATAGCCTGCAGGAGTACGTGCTGATTGACCCGCTCCGGTTCACGGTCGACTGTTTCCGGCGCGATCCGTCCGATCACTGGGTGTTGTATCCGTTCGCCGGCAGCGACACGCTCGAATTGGCAAGCGTCGGTTTCAAGGCACCGCTGGCCGCGCTGTTCGAGGACGTCGAGTCTGCGCTACCGGTACCGAATTCCGATTAGCCTGCCGCTCCCGGCCCAAGCGCGCCCCCAGCCATTTCGCTCGCAGTCCACCCAGCCTCCGGCACCGCGCTCGGGCTTCCGGCCGGGCCATGCGCTGCCACGGCATTTGGCGGCTTTCGCGTATCATTGCGTCTTTTTGCGCGTGCCCAATCGACCATGACCGGCCAGTCCGACTCCCAGCAGACCCAAACCGGTCTCGCCATCTACCGCCGCCTCCTCGCCTACGGGATGCCGTACTGGAAGATGTTCGCAATCTCGGTCGTCGCGATGATCCTGTACGCGATGCTGGGGCCGGCGTTCGCGAAGCTGATCCAGCCGCTGATCGACGGCACCTTCATCGACAAGGACCCGGCCGTCATGCGCAACGCGCCGTGGATTCTGCTCGGTCTGTCGCTGGTGCGGGGTGTCACGGGTTTCGCCGGGGATTACTGCTCGGGCTACGTCAGTCGCCGCATCATCGCCAATCTGCGCCGCGACCTGTTCGACCAACTGCTGTATCTGCCCTGCAAATACTACGACCGTTCGTCCTCGGGCCAGTTGTTGTCCCGTCTGCTCTACAACACCGAGCAGGTTTCGAATGCGTTGACCACCGGCCTCGTCTCGGCTTTCAAGGATGCACTGACGATCATCGGCCTGACCGCGTTGATGATCTACGAGAACCTGATCCTGTCGACCGTGTTCATGCTGGTCGGGCCGCTGCTGGTGTTCAGCATCCGCTTCGTCAGCAAACGTTTCCGGAACATCAGCGCGCGCATCCAGGAGTCCATGGGGAATGTCAGCCATGTGGCTCAGGAGGTCATCGACGCGCACCGCATCGTCAAGGTCTTCAACGGCAGCGACTACGAGACCGAGAAATTCGCCCGTGAGAACGAGAGCAACGCGCGGCGCTACCTGCGGTTGATCTCGACCGACTCGCTCAGCAGTGCCGTGATCCAGTTCATCTATATCAGCGGCTTCGCGGCGATCCTGTATGTCGTCTCGTTGGAGTCGGTGCGGCAGACCATCACCCCGGGCAGCCTGATCGCGTTCGTGGCCGCGATGGCGATGATGCTGAGCCCGATCAAGCGGCTGATCAGCATCATGAGCACGATCCAGAAAGGGATCGCGGCCGGCGACAGCATCTTCGAGATGCTCGACACCGAGCGCGAACACGATACCGGCACGCTGGAACTGGACAGAATCGAGGGACACATCGAATACCGGGCTATCAGCCTGAGCTACAACGAGGACCAGCAACCGGCGCTCAGCGACGTGAACCTGACCATTGAAGCCGGCAAGACGGTCGCTCTGGTCGGGCAATCGGGCAGCGGCAAGACCTCGCTGGCCCGACTGCTGCCGCGCCTGTACGAGCCGACAGCGGGGGAAATCCGGATCGACGGTCATGCGATTCGGGATCTGACGCTTGCCAACCTGCGCGGCCACATTGCCTACGTCGGCCAGGAAGTCACACTGTTCAACGACACGGTGGCGAACAACATCGCCTATGGGCGGCGCGGTGCAGTTTCGCCCGAGGAGATCCGCGAGGCGGCGCGCGCCGCGCATGCCATGGAGTTCATCGAGGCCTTACCGCAGGGTTTCGAGACGATGGTCGGGCAGCAGGGACTGATCCTGTCGGGTGGCCAGCGGCAGCGCATCGCGATTGCCCGCGCGCTGCTGAAGAATGCGCCGATCCTGATTCTGGATGAGGCAACCTCGGCGCTCGATGCCGAGTCGGAGCGCCATGTGCAGGCCGCCCTGGACATTCTGATGGCCAACCGGACCACGCTCGTCATCGCGCACCGGCTGTCGACCATCCAGAACGCCGACGAGATTTGTGTGCTGCGTGACGGGCGGGTCGTCGAGCAGGGAACTCATGCCGAGTTGCTCGCGGCTCACGGCGCGTATGCCGATCTCCATGCGTTGCAGTTCGGTCATGCCACCGGCGGCAGCCTCCGGCGCAGCGCGCCCGCCGCGGTCCAGGCGTCGCCGAATCCCGCCGTTTGAGGTGCCACCGCTTCGAGGCACTCAAATGTCAGCTAAATCCGGGATATTGCGGTTTCGCGGGTTTCGCCATAAGGTGTAGCGGCCGAAGCGCCGAACCAGGGGGCGCCTCGGCCACGAAAAACGCGCAAGCAATCTAAAACGACAAACAATCCTGGAGAGGAGAGAGAACATGTTCGAGTTGGTAGCGGGCTTGACGGTGGTATTCGCCGGTTATGTTTTATACGAGGTCTTCAAGACGGTTTCGGAAACCAACCGCCGGCCCCCCGTAGCCGGTCCGGCTCAGGAGAAGGCCAAGCTCCCGCCCGAGGCCAAGGCTGCTGCGGCCAAGCCGGTCGAGGCTCCGAAGCCTGCTGCCGAGCCGGTGCCCGAACCGGCTGCTGAAGCCACCGCGCCGCCGCCGGCCGCCGAAGCCGCCGCGGAGCCCGCATCGGCGCCGATCTCGGCTCCGCCCACCGACAAGGTGATCTCGACGTTGCGCAACCCCGCCACCGGCGAGACCTGCCCCGTGCCGACGAATTACCGCTTTGCCAAGAAGTGGGTCAAGGATGCGCTGGTTGCCGAAGGCTTGCTCGACCGGGTCTACAAGGCAGCGGATCTCGATGACGTGGGTTCGCAGCAGGTCAAGGAAGCGATCGGACGGCTGAAGAGCATCGAGAAATATCAGGGTTGAAACAACCCGTTTGAGTCCCGCCGCTCCGGCGGCGAAGGACTATTGCAGACCGGGTATCACAGCAGGGTCTCGGGCGGCCGCTTTCGGCCGTCGTCATTCCAGGCCCAGTCGCTTGAGGCGGTAGCGCAGCGACCGGAAGGTCAGCCCCAGCACGCGTGCCGCCGCCGTCCTGTTCCAGTGCGTTTTCTCCAGCGCCTCCAGAATCGCGCGCTTCTCCACGTCGTCGATATAACGGTCCAGCGGCATCGAACGGTCGTAGGGCGCGGCTTCCGTCGACCGACCCGCGTCGGTTCCCGCTTCGAGCAGCAGGTCGCCCGGCTTGATCTCGGTCTCGTCGCACATCGCGACGGCGCGTTCAAGAATGTTCTCCAGTTCGCGGACGTTGCCCGGGAACGCATAGGCGGCGAGTCGATCGAGGGCGGCTTGACTGAGCCGTAGGCCGGGCAGACCGTTTTCGGCCGCGATCCGCGCCAGAATGCGTTCGGCCAATTGCGCGATATCGCCGCCCCGGTCACGCAATGGCGGCACGTGCAGTTCGATGACATTGATCCGATAGAAGAGGTCCTGACGAAACGCGCCGTCGCGCACCGCTTCGGTCAGATTCGTGTGCGTCGCACTGAGAATCCGCACGTCGACGCGAATCTCCTTGGGATCGCCGATTCGCCGCACGGACTTTTCCTGGATCGCGCGCAGCAGCTTGACTTGCAGCGACAGTGGCAGGTCCCCGACTTCGTCCAGAAACAGGGTCCCGCCATCCGCGGCCTGGAACAGGCCTTCCTTGTCGCTTGCTGCGCCGGTAAAGCTGCCCTTGCGGTGGCCGAAGAACTCGCTTTCCATCAGTTCCCCCGGAATCGCGCCGCAGTTCACCGCAATGAACGGCTGGTCGGCCCGCGGGCTCTTGCTGTGGATCAGGCGGGCGACCAGATCCTTGCCGGTGCCTGATTCACCGGTGATCAGGATGGGTGCCTGGCTGCGGGCGAGCTTGACGATGGTGGCGCGGATCTGCCGCATCGCCGGCGAGTCACCGATCAGTGTGTCGCGCGACCGCCGGTCGATGTGGTCGCTGTGCAGACTGAGCTTCAGTCCGACCTCGACCAGACGGCGCAATACCTCGAGGTCGATCGGCTTCGGGACGAAGTCAAAGGCGCCGCTCTTGAGTGCCCGGATCGCGACGTCCATGTTGCCGTACGCGGTGATGACAGCCACCGGCAGGTTCGGGTACCGCTGCTGGATCATCTCGACGAGGTCCAGTCCATTGCCGTCGGGCAGCTTCATGTCGGTCAGGACCAGATGCACGGTGCCGCTGTCGATCAGCGCGCGCCCCGTGGCCAGATCCTCGGCGGACTTGACGGAGACTCCCATGCGGCGGAGCGTGATGCCGAGCAGTTCCCGAATGTCGGGCTCGTCGTCGATGATCAGTACGACTGGCTCAGTCATGTTCAGATCGCCGGGTTCTGGCCGTCAGCCAGGCAAAGGCGGAACTCGCTGCCATCGCTGAGCGGCCGATAGTCGATCCGGGCCTGGTTGAGTTCGGCCAGTTCGCGTGCCACGTAAAGCCCCAGGCCCACGCCGCTGCGTGAGGTCGTGAAGAAGGGTTCGAAAATCTGATCGGCGGTCTGTCCATCGATGCCCCCGCCGTGGTCCACCACGGCCAGGCAGGGGCGACCGTCTCGTGCGTCCGCTTCAAGGCGTATCTCCAGCATGGTTTTGTCCGGTCGCCCGTATTTCATCGCGTTGGTGCACAGATTGTCCAATATTTGCCGGAGATGGCTCGGATCGATCAGCGCGCACAGAGAGCGTTCGGCGCCGCGCAGCGCGAAGGGTGGGGCGGACAGATCGCGCTCCTCGGTGAAGTCATCCAGAAACCGGCTGACCCAGGGGCCCAGTTCCACGCGTTCGCGCTGGGTGCTGCGGCCGCGCGACAGTTGCAGTATGTTCTCGACGATTTCGTTGACGCGTTTCGAGTGGCGCAGAATGATCTCGAGGAGGCGCTGGTCTTCCCCGCTCAGGGCATCCGACTCCGTCAGGAGCTGAGCGGCATGGTTGATGGCGCTGAGTGGGTTGCGCACTTCGTGCGCGATGCTGCCGGTCAGGCGGCCGAGCGACGTGAGCTTGCTATGTTGCACGCGCTGTTTATGGACGGCTTCGTCTTCGAGCATGACCATGTTCAGCGCTGGGTCCGACTGCAGCAGGCGTGCGAACCGGGCATGGACCGGCTGGCCGTTAGGCGAACGCAGCGTGCCGGAGGCCTCCGAATCCTGGTGGGACCATTCCACATAAGCCTGCTGGAATACCGGGTTGAGATCCTTGACGGAGGCGACCGAAGGACCCGCCCCGAGCAGGCGTCGCGCCGCCGGGTTGGCGGTCCGGATGCGTTGCTGGTCGTCCAGCACGAGGATGCCGGACTGCAGATGGTCGATGATGAAGGCGTTTAGCTGACGCAGCGTTGCCAGGTCGTGGCTGCGCTGGGCGGCCAGCAACTGGCTCTGTTCCGCACGTGCCGACAGTGCCGTGGCCAGCAGTGCGACGGCGAAGAACGCCGCGCCCAGCAGTCCCGCCGAGGTCAGGGACATCGCCGACGGCAGCACGCCCAGCCCGATGGACAACTCCTGCGACAATACCGCAATGCTCGCGACCGCCGCAAAGCCCAGGGCGCAGCGTCCCCCGGTAAGGATGCCGCCGGCAGCGACGGTGCAGGCCATTAGGATCCCGAGTCCTCCCGACACGCCGCCCGAGGCGCTCATCAGCATCGCGATCAGCGCGATGTCCGTCAGCACCTGTAGGTTGACCTGGGTCGTGTACTGAGGACGGCGCAGCGCGACCAGGGGTGCACTGAGCAGTGCGGTGATCAGACACAGGCCGGAAACCGTGGCGAAGCGTTGGGGATCCTGCACGTCCACGAGCGAGGTCAATCGGCCGAGCCACAGGGGCACGACGAACGCGAACCCCAGTACGCCGCGGTAGCCGACGTACAAGGCCAGCGACCGCCAGGCCGGATCGACCTGCACCCGGTAATTCGGGGAAAAGGGGCAGGGCGTCAGATAAGCGCCCGGGTCGGCTGCATCGGGAGTCGCAACGCCGTCTTCGGCGCCGTTGACGGTTGATGTCTTCGTTCCTTCGAGCGAACCCGTTGCCATCGCGGTGCAGTTTTCGCAGGACTTGGCTAAAATGCCGTTTCGCAAAGATTTTAGCACTCGCGGCCCGTAAACGGCCTGTTCCGGCAGCACAACCCACGCCGGATAACGCTCTTCGGTTCCACACTGATGAACCTACACGAATACCAATCCAAAGCCCTGTTCGCCGACTATGGCATCGACGTCCCTCGGGGGCAGGTCGCCTTCTCGGCGGAACAGGCCTGCGCGGCAGCGACGGCGCTCGGCGGCGACCGCTGGGTACTCAAGGCGCAGTCGCATACCGGTGGTCGAGGTAAGGCCGGCGGAGTCCGCGTCGTCGAAGGCCTGGACTCGGTGGCCGCCGTCGCGTCGGAGCTCTTGGGGATGCGCCTGGTGACGCACCAGACCGGCCCTGCGGGGCTTCCGGTCAGCGGGGTACTGGTCGAGGAGGTCCGGCCGATCGCGCGCGAGCTCTACTTGAGCGCGCTGGTCGACCGCGCCAGCGCCCGGATTCTGTTCATCGCATCCGAACAGGGCGGCATGGACATCGAGGCCGTGGCGGCGGAGCAGCCCGAGGCGATTCTGACCTGCAGTGTCGACCCGGTGGTCGGCCTGCAGGCCTACCAGACCCGCGATCTGGCCTTCGCAATGAATCTGCAGGGCGCGCAGGTGGCCGCGCTGGGGCGCATCATGCAAGGACTCTACCGGTTGTTGCTCGACAAGGATCTGAGCCAGGTCGAGGTCAATCCGCTGATCGTCAACGAGGCGGGGCAGTTGCTGGCGCTGGATGCAAAGATCAACATCGACGACAACGCCCTGTACGCGCATCCGGACCTCGTCGAACTGCGGGATCTGTCGCAGGAAGATGCCACCGAAGCCGCCGCGCGCGAGCACGGGCTCAGCTATGTCACCCTCGACGGCGAGATCGGCTGCATGGTCAACGGCGCCGGTCTCGCGATGGCGACCATGGACATGGTGCGGCTGCACGGCGGCATGCCGGCGAATTTCCTCGACGTCGGTGGCGGCACGACTGCGGCCAAGGTCGCCGAGGCGTTCAAACTGATCCTGGCCGACGACAAGGTCAAGGCCGTGCTGGTCAACATCTTCGGCGGTATCGTCCGCTGCGACCTGATCGCCGAGGGCGTCATCACGGCCGTGAAGGAGGTCCATGTCGCAGTGCCGGTGATCGTCCGGCTCGAGGGCACCAATGCCGAGGCCGGCCGGACCATGTTGGCCGAATCGGGACTCGCGATCATCGCCGCATCCGACCTGGACGATGCGGCCAGCAAGGCAGTGGAGGCAGCACGCGCATGAGCATTCTGATCGATCGTTCGACGCGGCTGATCTGCCAGGGCTTTACCGGCAAACAGGCGACGTTCCACTCCGAGCAGTGTCTCGCCTATGGCACGCAACTGGTCGGCGGTGTCACGCCCGGCAAAGGCGGCACGACCCACCTCGGCCTGCCGGTGTACGACACGGTGCGGCAGGCGGTGTCCGGCACCGGGGCCACGGCCTCGATGATCTACGTCCCGCCGCCGTTCGCCGCCGATGCGATTCTCGAGGCGGCCGATGCCGGCATCACCTTGATCATCTGCATCACCGAAGGCATCCCGGTGCTGCAGATGATGAAAGTGAAAAATGCCCTGCGCGGTTATCCTGATGTGCGGCTGATCGGCCCGAACTGCCCGGGGGTGATCACGCCGGGCAAATGCAAGATCGGCATCATGCCCGGTTTCATTCACATGCCGGGCTCGGTCGGCATCGTGTCGCGCTCCGGTACGCTGACCTACGAGGCGGTGTTCCAGACGACACGCGCCGGTCTCGGGCAGAGCACCTGCGTGGGCATCGGCGGCGATCCGATCAAGGGGCTGGATTTCATCGACGTGCTGGCCTTGTTCCAGGCCGATGAGCAAACCCGCGGCATCATCCTGGTCGGTGAGATCGGGGGCAGTGCCGAGGAAGAAGCGGCCGAGTACATCCGCGCCCACGTCACCAAGCCGGTCGTCGGCTATATCGCCGGCCTGACCGCTCCGCCGGGCAAGCGCATGGGCCATGCCGGTGCCATCATCACCGGCGGCAAGGGGACCGGTCAGGGCAAGGTCGCCGCGCTGCAGGCGGCCGGCATCGCGGTGGTCGATTCGCCGTCCGCGATGGGGCGCCGGATGTCGGAGCTGCTGGCCTGAAGCCTCCCGCTGTCCGAATGCGATGGCAGGCGTGGGGTGCCGGGCGATGAACCTCCGCATTGCGATCGCACAGCTCGACTTCCTCGTCGGTGACGTGGCCGGCAACAGCCGCCGCGTCCTCCAGGCAGCCAGCGAGGCGCGCGACCGCCTCGGGGCGCACGCCGTCGTCTTCCCCGAACTCACCTTGTCGGGCTACCCGCCCGAGGACCTGATCCTCCGGCCCGATTTCCTGCGCTGTGTCGACGACGCGCTGCAGGGGCTCGCGGCCCAGGTGCGGGGCATCGACGTCATCGTCGGCTTTCCGGAGCGTCAGGTCGGCATGCCCTACAACAGCGCCGCGGTGCTGCGGGAGGGCAGGGTGCACTGCATCTACCGCAAGCAGGCCTTGCCAAACTACGGCGTGTTCGACGAGAAGCGCTATTTCCTGCCCGGCGCCGATGCCTGCGTGTTCGAACTGCATGGCGTACCGGTGGGGCTGACGATCTGCGAGGACATCTGGCTGCCGGGGGCCGTCGAAGGCGCGGCCGCGGGCGGCGCACGGCTGGTGCTGAACCTCAACGCCTCGCCGTTTCAGGTCGGCAAGGGCGATGACCGCGAGCGGGTGGTCCGTGATCGCGTCACGGTGGCGGGCGTGCCGGTCGTTTACGCGAACCTGGTCGGTGGCCAGGACGAACTCGTCTTCGACGGCTCGTCCTTCGTCATGAACGCCGCCGGGTCGGTCGTCGCCCGAGCACCTGCCTTCGAGGAAGCGCTGTTCGCGGTCGATTTCGCCGGCAGCGCCTCGCTGGAGCCAATTGGGGCGACGGTGACGCCGCCGCTGGAAGAGACCGCCGCCGTATACCAGGCGCTGGTGACCGGTATTCGCGACTATGTCACCAAGAACCGTTTTGCCGGCGCGGTGTTGGGTTTGTCCGGCGGCATCGATTCGGCCCTGACGCTCGCGCTGGCGGCGGATGCACTGGGAGCCGGGAACGTCGAGGCGGTGCTGATGCCGTCGCGCTACACGGCCGACATCAGCGTGACCGATGCCGAGGCGCAGGCCGAACTGATGGGTGTTGCCCACCATGTGATCCCGATCGAGCCGGCTTTCCGCACTTTCACGGAGACCCTGGCCGACACGTTCGAGGGTCTGCCCGCCGACACCACCGAGGAGAACATCCAGGCCCGCTGCCGCGGCGTGATCCTGATGGCCATCTCGAACAAGAAGCGCAAGATCCTGCTGACCACCGGCAACAAGAGCGAGATGAGCGTCGGCTACGCGACCCTGTACGGCGACATGGCCGGCGGCTTTGCGCCGCTGAAGGACGTGCCCAAGCTGCTGGTCTACCGCCTGGCGGATTATCGGAACGGGATCTCGCGCGTCATCCCGCAGCGGGTCATCGACCGGCCGCCTTCGGCCGAGTTACGGCCGGACCAGAAGGACGAGGACTCGTTGCCGCCCTACGATCTGCTCGATCCCATCCTGGCCTTGTACGTCGAGGAAGACCGCTCGGTCGAGGACATCATTGCCGCGGGTTATCCCGATGACGCGGTCCGGCGGGTGGCCTGGCTGGTCGACAGCAACGAGTACAAACGCCGCCAGGCCCCGCCCGGCGTCAAGATTTCCCGGCGCGCCTTTGGACGCGACCGCCGCTATCCGATCACCTGCGGATACGGGCGGCGCTGACCCCCGTTGGGGCGCGATGTTCCCATGCTGCTGGGCTGTCAACCACCACGGACCGCCCTGAGTCGCCCATCCGGAATTGTTTCACGAGGTATTGGAAGCCAATGAAGGATACGGAAGTTCTTCACCAACCGATGGTCCTGATCGTCGACGATTCGCCCGAGGATCGACACACCTGTCGCACTTTCCTGGATACCGGGTATCGGGTGTCGGATGCCGACACGGGCCAGGCGGGTCTTGAACTGATCGGGCGCCTGAAGCCGGACTGCATCCTGCTCGACTATCGGCTTCCCGATCTCAATGGTCTCGAGTTTCTCGAGGCGCTGCACCAGGAGCCGTCATGCGAACAGCCCGCGGTGGTGGTGCTGACCGGCCATGCTGATGTGAGATTGGCGGTTGCTGCCTTGCAAGCGGGAGCCACCGACTTCATCGAGAAGGATCACATCACCGCGGTATCGATCAAACAGGCTGTGGCCAGGGCCATCAGCAACGTGCAGCTGAGCCGTGATCTGAACCGTCACCGCGAGTGGCTCGATGCGACCTTCGCCGGTGTTGCCGACGGCGTGGTGGTGGTGGATGCAGCGGCCCGGGTGACGCTGTGCAACCAGACCTTCGCCGAACTGAGCGGATGGTCACTGGCCGAAGCCATGGGGCAGCCAATCAATGAGGTCCTGGCGCTCACTCAGGACGCGTCGGCACATGATTGGCAGCAGACACTCCAACAAATCCTGGGCGGTGAGCAGCAGGTTGCAACGCCCCGCTTTTCGGGCCAGTTGATCGCACGGAATGGGAGCCGACGTTCGATCGCCTTCAAACTGGCCCCGATCCTCGCCCAGAGCAATTCAGACACGGGCGTGGTGATCACGCTGACTGATGTCGGCGAGATTGATGAGACGAGACAGGCCTTGACGGAGAGCGAGTCGTGGCTACGGCTCGCGTTGGAGGCCTCCGGCATGGGCTGCTTCGACTGGGACCTGGAGACCGGATCCGTGACCTGGAACCGGCAGCACGAAGCGCTGTGGGGGTTCCAGCCGGGGGAAATGACCGGTGCCTACGCGGATTTCGCGCGACGCGTCCACCCGGACGACCTGCCTGAAGTCGAGGCCGCTCTGGCCCGAAGCCGGGATGACCGGGTCCCTTACTGCTGCGAGTTCCGGGTCGTCTGGCCCGATGGCAGTACGCACTGGATGGGCGGTCGGGGCGAGTTTGTCTACCGGGAGGATGGCAGGGTGCTGCGCATGCGCGGCACCGTCGTCGAGGTGACGCAGCGCAAGCAGGCCGATGCCGCCCTGCACGCGAGCCAGGAACTGTTGGCAAGGATCATCGAGAGCGCGCCGTCGGCGGTCTTTGCGATCGATCGCGAGCATCGTTTCACGCTGACCAACCCGGCCCACTTGTCTACCTGTCGGCTGCAGCCGGATGGTGTGATGGAGCGCACCGGACGCGACGTTTTCCCCGCCGCGACGGCCGAGCGGCTTTGGGCCGACAACGAACAAGTCATGCGTACGGGGCAAGCGTTGCAACTCGAGGAGGAACTGGTCCTTGCCGATGGTACCCGTATCGACGTCATCACGACCAAGTTCCCGTTGCGCGATGCGGCGGGCGTGATTGTCGGCATGGGTGGCGTGGCCACGGATGTCTCCGAGCTCAAGCGTGTACAGCAGGCGCTGTCTGCTGCCGAGCAGCGCTTCCGCCTGGCGATGGAGGTCACCCAGGATGGAATCTGGGACTGGGATATCACGACTGGGAATACCTACTACAGTCCGGCCTATTTCGGGATGCTCGGCTACGCGCCCGGTGATTTCCCCGAATCCTTTGAGACCTGGACCGACTTGTTGCACCCCGACGAGCGGGAATCCGTTACAGCCGAGGCTCTACACCTGCTGGCGACCGCCGGCGAGTACCAGCTGGAATTTCGAATGCGTACGCGGGCGGGTTCCTATATCTGGGTCATCAGCCGCGGGAGGGTTATCGCGAGGGATGCGGAAGGGAATCCCCAGCGGGCGATCGGGACACATATCGACATCACCGGGCGCAAAACGGCGGAGCAGGCACTGAGGATCAGCGAGGAGGGTTTGCGCCTTGCGCTGGATGCCGCGCAGATGGGAACGTTCGATTGGGACCTCGTGACCGGGCGTATCACTTGGTCACACCGGCACGAAGCGCTCTGGGGCTATGCGCCCGGCGAGTTCGACGGAACGTATGCGGGGGTCACGCAACGGGTCGACCCTAACGACCTGCCTGCGGTCGAAATCGAATTGGCCCGTTGCCAGTCCTCGCGGGCGCGCTTTTCGGTCGAGTATCGTGTGCTGTGGCCGGACGGCAGCACGCATTGGGTGAGCTCTCTGGGCGAATTCGAGTACGCCAGTGACGGTACGCCGCTGCGGATGCGGGGTGCCGGGATGGATATCTCCGACCGCAAGGCGACCCAGACGGCGCAGCGTGAGGCGGAGGCATGGCGCCTGGCTTCCCGCTACACCCGCTCCCTGATCGAGACCAGCCTGGACCCGCTGGTAACCATCAGCGCCGACGGCGTCATCACCGATGTCAATCGAGCGACCGAAGACGCTACCGGATGGCCCCGCGCGCAGCTGATTGGCAGCGACTTCGCGAACTACTTCACCGATCCTGCCCAAGCCCGCACCGTTTACCGGCAAGCCTTTTCGGAAGGTCATGTGCGGGACCATCCGCTGACCCTCCGGCATACGTCCGGGCAACTGACGGATGTGCTGTACAACGCCTCCGTTGTCCGCGACGAAGACGGTCGTATCCAGGGTGTTTTCGCCGCCGCTCGCGACATCACGGTCCGCCTTCAAGCGGAACAGGCGCTTGAGGCAAGCCAGGCGGGCTTGCGGCGCGCCCAGTCCGTTGGGCAGATCGGCAGTTGGCATCTGTTTCGCGACTCCGAGGTTTTCGAAATTTCCGAGGAGACAGCGAAGCTGTTCGATCTCCCGGGTGACCGGCCCCTCACGTTCACCGAATGGTTCGCTCGTATTCATCCCGACGATCAGGCGGGCGTTGCGGCGGCCTGGCGGGATGCCTTGCGTGGTGCGCCATACGAGAGGGTCTACCGCATCGTCGTTCGGGGCGAGATCGTCTGGATCAGGGCCCTCGCGGAACTGGAGTTCGACGAAAGCGGCACGCTGTTGAGCGGCGTGGGCACGGTGCAGGACATCACACCGCTCAAGCGGGCGGAACTCGAGGTGCGACGAGCTGCGCAACGCCTGAAGTTGGCCACCGAAGCGGCGGATGTCGGCGTTTGGACCTGGAATTTCGCCGATGACCGTCTGAAATGGGACGACCGGCTTTTGGCCTGGTACGAGGTGCCGGACGGCATGCGCGAAACCGGGCTTGACTACGCATTCTGGCGATCACGGGTTCATCCCGACGATATCGAGCGTATAGAAGCCGGTTTTTTGGCTGCCAGGCTTGCGCAATCCGCCTGGTCGGGCGAATTTCGCATCCTGTTGCCGGGGGGGCGGGTCCGCTACATCGAATCGGCCGCGCTGTTCGAGCATCAACCGGATGGCGCGCCCGAGAGGATGGTCGGTATCAACCGCGATGTAACGGCGGAGCGTGCGCTCGAGGAGAGCCTGCGCGAGGCGAAGGCCGCCGCCGACGGGGCGAACGAGGCCAAGGGTATTTTCCTGGCCGATGTGAGTCACGAGGTCCGGACGCCCATGAACGCGATCCTGGGTTTCGCGCAATTGTTGGAGAAGGATGCGCTCACTCCCGAGCAGCGCGGGATGGTGCGGCGGATACGCACCGCCAGCGAATCGTTGATGGGCCTGCTCAATGACATCCTCGACTTTTCCAAGATCGAGTCAGGCCGTTTCGCCCTGGAGCGGCAGCCCTTCTCGCTCGACGGGGTGTTGTCCAATGTCGTCGGACTGCTGTGCTCGATGGCCGTCGGCAAGGGCCTGGAACTGCGGCTCGACATGCCGGCCGACTGCGATATCACACTCCTCGGGGACGCGGGCCGACTGGAACAGGTGCTTGTCAATCTGACCAGCAATGCGATCAAGTTCACCGACCAGGGCAGTGTCGAGGTGCGAGTGATCGCGACGGCGTTGACCGGGACCCAGGCGCACCTGCGCTTCGAGGTGCACGATACCGGCATCGGCATCGCGCCGGAACAACAGGACGCCCTGTTCACGCGCTTCACGCAAGCCGACGGCAGCGTCACCCGCCGCTACGGCGGGACGGGCCTCGGACTTTCCATCTGCAAGCATCTCATCGAAGCAATGGGCGGAACGCTTGGCGTCGACAGTACCCTGGGCGTCGGCAGCACCTTCTGGTTCGAAGCGGGTTTCCCGCTGGCCCCCGCGGACGCCCTGCTGGAAACGGCGGTGGCGTCTGCGCCTTTGACCGTGACCGGTCCCAGGCTGAAGGGACTGCAGTGCCTCGTGGTCGACGATAGCGCGATGAACCGCGACCTTCTGCAATACCTGCTGCAGCGGGAGGGGGCTCATGTTGACGTCGCCGCCGATGGTCGTGAGGCGCTGGAGTACCTGCGTACGCGAAGTCAGCCCGTCGATGCCGTCCTGATCGATCTCCAGATGCCGGTGATGGATGGACTCGAGTTGATCGGCGCGATACGCGGTGAACTCGGTCTGAGCGGGCTGCCTTTGATCGCCGTTTCGGCTGCGGCGGGACGGAAGCAGCGCCAGGCGGCAGAAAACGCGGGCGCTAACGACTTCCTGCTCAAACCGGTGGACCTGGAGACGTTCGTCACCACGCTGCTGCGCTGGACGCAACCCGCAGTGCCAGTCGTGACGGCGCCGGACCCAAGATCGGGAACGGATTGAGGCCTCCCGGTTCCGTTGCCTTTACGCCCTTTTTTGATCCGCACTGAAGTTGACACCGAGGGATTTGGCTGGCGACCGGGATAGTGCGGCCGCCAACCGGCCAGACACATTGCGCGGGCGCGTATTGGCCGGATTGGTCCGGGCGCATCGATTCAAGGACTCCTTAACGATGACAGGACGGTACAAGCGTCTTCGGCCCCGTTGCGGCGAAACCGTGGGATGCGAGGGGCTGGCCGTTCGGGGGAACTCCGGGGGCGGCTGCTGCGGTGATCTTCCTCCGGCTGATTGACAAAAGGACGTTGTATTGTCGAAGTATGGATTCACTGAACACGTCGCCGATCATGTCCCTCGACCACGGTTTTCCATTCGATCCCACCTACGGCTACGACCTGGACGCCTTGCTGGCGGTGATCCCGCCCGAGCCTCCCGCGGATTTCGCCGCCTTCTGGTCAGCCCGCTACGCGAGAGCGAGGGAGCAGCGCCCCGCGGCTGAACTCCGCCCGGCGGGTTGGGCGGATGAGCGTTTCGAGGTCCATGACCTGAGTTACGAATCGACCGGGGGCATGCGCATCGGCGGCTGGGTACTGGCGCCGCGCAGGCTGCCGGTCCGGCGCGGTTTCGTGATCGGTCACGGTTACGGCGGGCGGGAGGGTCCGGATCTGGACCTGCCCTTCGACGATGCCGTGCTGTTCTTTCCCTGCGCCCGCGGAATTTCGCGCAGCCGCTGCGCGGGCCTGCCGGAGGCGCCCAACGAACACGTGCTGTGGGGCATAGACGATCGCGAACGCTACGTGCTGGGCGGTTGCGTGGACGATGTCTGGGTCGCCGTGACCGCACTTGAGGAATTGTTTCCCGGCGCCCGCGGACGCGTGGGCTACCTGGGCATCAGCTTTGGCGGCGGCATCGGAGCGATGGCCGTGCCCTGGGACGAGCGGATCGCCAGTGCGCATTACAACGTTCCGAGCTTCGGACACCAGGCCTTGCGCCTGAGCTTGCCCACGATCGGTAGCGGCGAAGCCGTGCAGCGGTACCGGCAACAATGCGGTCACATTCCGGAAACCTTGCGTTACTACGATGCCGCCGTGGCAGCCCGTTTCACGACGGTGCCGGTCCATGTGGCGGCGGCGTTGTTCGACCCGGTCGTCGCGCCACCCGGTCAGTTCGCCGTCTACAACGCGCTGCCGGATGAAAAGCGACTGTTCGTGCTGGACGCCGGTCATTTCGATTACCCCCGCCGCGTGGAGCAGCAACGGATGCTGCTGGCGGAACTCGAGCAATTTTTTGGGTGCGATGAATCGCGAATATCACCGTTGGTATAGCCACCGGCTCGGTCGCGACATGGAGTTGCTGATCTTCGGTCACGCCGGCGCGAAAGTGTTGGTGTTTCCGACCCGCGACGGGCGTTTCTACGAATACGAGAATCTCCGGCTGGTGGACAGCGTCCGGCACAAGCTGGAGGCGGGGCAGTTGCAGCTGTACTGTCTGGACAGCCTGGACCACGAGAGCTTCTACTGCTTCTGGCGCCACCCGGCCGACCGCATCCGGCGCCACATGCAGTTCGAGGATTACGTGCTGAACGAGGTGCTGCCGCTGATGGCCGCCAAGAACGGCCATCCGTGCACCATTGCCCACGGCTGCAGCCTCGGTGCGTACCACGCCGTGAATATCGCATTTCGCCATCCGCACCTGTTTCGCAAGGTCTGCGCGCTGTCAGGCCGTTATGACCTGACGCTGGGCATCGAGCACTTCCGCAACCTGTTCGATGGCTACTACGACGAGAACGTCTACTACCATACCCCCAGTCACTTCCTGCCGAACCTCGGTGACCACGGGCGGCTGGATCAATTGCGCGCCATGGACATCGTGTTGGTCATCGGCGACGAAGACCCGTTTCTCGGCAATAACCTGAACCTGAGTCAAACCCTTTGGGATAAAGGTATCGGGCATTCACTGCGCACCTGGCACGGTCGCGCCCACCAGGGTTCCGCCTGGCGCGGCATGGTTCCGGCCTACCTGTGAGCGCAGGCCGAGCGAAAAATCACCCCGCGTGATTCGCGGCGCGGTACTTGCGTGGCTGCGCAGCCCGCGACAAGACACCCTCTTCTCTGGCAAACCCGGGTGGCGTTCGCGGCTGAAGCGCATCTCGGGGGCAGGGTGTTTCGTGCGCCATGCGCACGAAATCACTGAATGCGGTCTTCAGGGCCGCGCGTGGACCGTCGCCAGCGGTTCGGGCCGCTTCAGGAAGCCCGGCAGATGATTCACGTCTTCCCAGAATGACGCGCCGCTGAGTGGCACGACCGCGTTCGCCGCGGTTCGCGACAGGGCCGGAATCCAGTCGGCCGGTATTGCATAATTCCGCCCTGCCTTGCCGGCGGTCAGGAAGGTTGCGAGACCGATCAGCCGACCGCGCTCACTGAACAGGCCGCCCCCGCTCCCGCCCTGCACGAAGTCGGTCGACGTCTCGATGACCGGCGCACCATCGAATGGATGCAAGCCCTCGACCCGCCCCACCGAAAAGGACATCCCGAGCGCGCGCGGAAATCCGTAGAAGTACACTTCCTCGCCCACCGACAGGTCAGCGGCACTGCCGAGTTGCGCCTGTGGCACGGGCAGCCCCGGGACCGTCAACAGGCAGAGATCGTGGCGCGGGTCCGCCTGTTGTGCGGTGACGCGGTAACGGACAGGCCCTTTCGCAACGACGATGGTGTGGGCCAGTCGGGTCACGTGACAGTTCGTCGCCACTTGGTCGCCGCCGATTGCGACGCCCGATCCGAAGAACATTGGTCCGCCCTCCGGGTAGGCGTGGATCTGCACGACGCTCAAGGACAAGCGATGATCCACCTCGGCCATGCCGTCGGAACACGACAAGGCCATGAAAAAGGCTGTTGCGATCGAGCATGCACGCTGCATTGAAGCCGCTCCTGTCATTGGTAACCCAGCACAATTTTGGAGTGGTCCTCGGGGCGTAAGTTCGCCGGCAACGCGGGGTACGACCTTGAGGCCATAGCCGCGACTTCGCCCCAGCCTTTATACTGCGCCGATTAAATTCTGGTGATTTTCGAGGGATGAACCGTGGCTGCATACACTGCAGAAAACATACGCAATATTGCGCTGGTTGGACAGGCCAGTGCAGGCAAGACCAGTCTGGTCGAGGCCTTGCTGTTCCATGCCGGCGCCAAACCGGTCAAGGGTAGCGTCGAAAAGGGCGATACCGTCAGTGATTTCGACGCACTGGAACAGCGCCACCAGCATTCACTCCAGGTCTCGGTCGTCGGTTTCGACTTCGCGGGGCGGCGGATCAACCTGATCGACACGCCGGGCTATCCGGACTTTCTCGGCCAGACCCTCAGCGCCCTGTCGGCGGTCGAGACCGTCGCGGTCGTGGTCAATGCCCAGACCGGCATCGAGCCCATGACCCGGCGCATGATGGACTGGGTGGCCCATCAGCATGTGCCGTGCATGATCCTGATCAACAAGATCGATGCCGAGCCTGATCGGCTCGCCACGCTGCTGGAAGAGATTACGGAGGCATTCGGGAAGGAATGCCTGCCGCTGGATCTGCCGACGGATCATGCCGAGCGCGTCGTCGACGTCGTGGCCCACAACGACGGGTCCGCGGATTTTTCGTCCGTGTCCGAGGCGCACGCGGCGTTGCTGGAACAGGCGGTCGAGGTCGACGAGGCGGCAACCGAGCAATACCTGTCGCAGGGCGATATGAACCCCGACGAACTGCATGCCCCGTTCGAGAAGGCGTTGCGCGAAGGGCACCTGATTCCGGTGTGCTTCGTGTCCGCGCGGAGCGGCGCCGGTGTGCCGGAACTGCTGCAAGCGCTGGCCGACCTGGCGCCGAGCCCGCTGGAGGCCAATCCCTATCCGTTCATCGCCGAAGCCGATGGCAAGGGTGAGCAGCTCTGGGCCGAACCGAACGCGGACGCGCCGCTGCTGGCCCATTTGTTCAAGCTCGAATTCGATCCGTTCATCGGCAAGATCGGGCTGGTGCGCATTCATCAGGGCCGTCTCCGCAAGGGTTCGCAGATACTGGTGGGGCGCGATGGCAAACAGGTGAAGCTGGCTCATCTGCTTCGCATCAGCGGCAAGGAGCACCAGGAGATCGACGAAGCGGAAGCCGGCGACATCTGCGCCGTCGCGAAGATCGAGGAGGTCGAGCAGGACGTCGTGCTGCACGAGAAGCACGAGCAGGATGCAGTTGCCGCGCCGCAGTTGTCGTATCCCACGCCGCTGGTCGGTTTGGCGTTGAAGGCCAAGCGCCGCGGCGATGAGCAGAAGATCACCGAAGTGCTGCACAAACTCGTGGCCGAGGATCCCGGTTTGCGGATCGAATACGACATGACCGCCAACGAGACCGTGCTGCGCGGTCTCGGCGATTTCCACCTGCGCGTCGCACTGGAAAAGCTCGACGAGCGCTTCCACGTGGAGGTCGAAACGCATGCTCCGACCATCCCGTACCGGGAGACGATCACCAAGCCGGCCGATGGTTTCTGCCGCCACAAGAAGCAGACCGGCGGCGCCGGGCAGTTCGCGGAAGTCGCGCTGCAGATCGAGCCGCTGCCGCGTGGCGAAGGCTTCGAGTTCGTCAATCGCATCGTCGGTGGAGCCATTCCCGGAACGTTCATTCCTGCGATCGAAAAGGGCGTGCGTCAGGTCATGGCCACCGGCGCGCTGGCTGGCTTTCCGTTACAGGATGTTCGCGTCACGGTCGTCGACGGCAAGTATCACGCGGTCGATTCCAAGGAAATCGCCTTCGTGACGGCCGGTCGCAAGGCCTTTCTCGATGCGGTCGACAAGGCCGGGGCGGTCGTACTGGAGCCGATGGTCGATCTGGAAGTCAGCGGGCCGGGCAACTCCGCCGGCGGGATCTCCGGCGACCTCTCTTCGCGCCGGGCGCGCATCAGCGGGACCGACGCCGGCCCGAATGGCGAGGTCATCATCCGGGCCCTGGCGCCGCTGGCCGAACTGCAGGAATACGGTTCGCGGGTCAAATCGCTGACCGGTGGCGAGGGGAACTGGGGCATCCAGTTCAGCCATTACGAACCGGCTCCGCCCGCCGTGCAGAAGGAACTGGCCGGCAAGCACAAGCGGCAGGAAGACTGATACGTTCGCCGACAGCCTGCCCTGCGGCGCTCGCCGCAAGGCCCGGGCAGGCTGCCTTGGCGCAGTGGCTGGACGGCTCCGTTTCCTGCGTTAGGATGCATACGCTATTCACTCCGGTGGCCGGTGATCGTTCAGTGACGGTCGCCAGGGAGTGAACGCAAGGAACCACTGCATTGTTCGAACGCGTTCGCCCGGACCCATGAAAATCCGTTACAGTACGGCTTCGCCCCAGGAAAACCGTCGGTCTCTCGCCCCCCGCGCCGCGGCCGACCTGCGCAGCCTTTCGGAGAAGAATCGTACGTGGCAATACATGTCGCCATCGAGCACAGCACCTCTTATCGATACGACCGTACGGTCTCGCTTTCCCCGCATGTGATCCGCCTGCGTCCCGCGCCGCATGCGCGGACGCCGATACACGATTATCGCCTCGACATCACACCGGCCGATCACCGCCTGTACTGGCAGCAGGATCCCTTCGGGAACACCATCGCCCGGGTGGTTTTTCCGGGCAAGGTCGATGAACTGAAGATCGACGTGCGTCTGGTCGCCGAGATGACGGTGATCAACCCGTTCGACTTCTACGTCGAGAAATACGCCGAGCACTTTCCGTTTCAGTACGAGCCGCTGTTGAAGCGGGAACTCGAACCGTACTTCGAACTGACCGAGAGCGGTCCGAAGCTGATGGCCTGGCTGGAGAAGGTCGACCGGCGCAAGATGCGCATCGTCGACTTTCTGGTCGCGATCAACCAGCGCCTGAAGGACGACATCGACTACACGATCCGCTTCGATCCCGGTGTTCAGACCGGCGAAGAGACGCTGACCAAGGCACTCGGCTCGTGCCGCGATACCGGCTGGCTGCTGGTGCAGATCCTCCGCCATATGGGGCTGGCCGCGCGTTTCGTGTCCGGCTACCTGATCCAGCTGACGGCCGATCAGAAGTCCCTGGACGGCCCCTCGGGGCCCGAGGAGGATTTCACCGACCTGCATGCCTGGGCGGAGGTTTTCATTCCGGGTGCGGGCTGGATCGGGCTCGATCCGACATCGGGACTGTTTGCCGGGGAAGGGCATATCCCGCTGGCCTGCACGCCCGATCCGGTGAGCGCCGCGCCGCTGACCGGCGCCAGCGACAAATGCGAGGTCGAGTTCGGCTACGCCAATGTCGTCAAGCGCGTGCTGGAAGACCCGCGTGTAACCAAGCCCTACACCGAAGCGCAATGGGCCGATATCCAGCATCTGGGCCATCAGGTCGACGCGGAACTGCGGGCGCTCGACACGCGCCTGACGATGGGCGGCGAGCCGACCTTCGTTTCGGTCGACGACATGGAAGGTCCCGAGTGGAACACCGAGGCGCTTGGTGCCGACAAGCGGCGGCGCGCCGGCGTGCTGCTGAAACGCTTGCGCGCGGCCTTCGGCCCCGGCGCCCTGTTGCATTTCGGCCAGGGTAAATGGTACCCGGGCGAGCCATTGCCGCGTTGGGCCCTGGGCTGTTTCTGGCGCACCGACGGACAAGCCTTGTGGAAGGACGAAAAGCTGATCGCCGATGCCGAGCGCGATTATGGTGTGGGGCCGGAACAGGCCAGAACGTTCGCGGAACGGTTGACCGAGCGACTCGGCATCGATCCGAGATACCTGGTCAACGGCTATGAGGACTGGGTCTACTATTTGTGGCGGGAGGCCAACCAACCGGTCAATCTCGACCCGATCGCGATTCCCTGGGCACCGCAGTTCCGCGACGACCTGAGCCTGGTGCTGGCGCGCGGACTGGACCAGCCGGTCGGACTCGCGCTGCCCTTGCTGTGGGACTACGCCGCTGCCGGCTGGCGCTCCGGCCTGTGGCGGTTCGCGCGGGAGCAGATGTACCTGACCCCTGGCGGTTCGCCGATGGGCCTGCGCCTGCCCACGCACGAACTGCCCTGGGCCGTCGAGGTCGAGCAGGAGGTCCTGATCAGCGCGCCCTCGCCGCAGCGCTCGCCGAACGTCGGAGCCCTGCCCAGCGCGCGACCCGCCCCAGCCTCGCCCGCGCCGGACGTCCGCGCGCCGCTCGCGGCCGACGAACGGCCGGAGGTCATCCGGCAGCGCTACCGGACCTGGGAGGGGATCCCGCATACCGCGCTGTGCATCGAACCCCGCGGCGGCTGCCTGCACCTCTTCATGCCGCCGCTGAACACGCTGTGGCATTACGCGAACCTGCTCGAAGCGATCGAAGCGACCGCTGCCGAACTCGGCCTGCCGGTGCTGATCGAGGGCTACGAACCACCGGGATCACCGGAACTGAAGGTACTGAAGGTCACCCCCGACCCGGGCGTTATCGAGGTCAACATCCATCCGGCATCGAGCTGGGAGGACCTGGAGCACAACACCGTCACCCTGTACGAGGAGGCGCGCCTGTCGCGCCTGGCGACCGAGAAGTTCATGCTGGACGGGCGCCATACCGGGACCGGAGGCGGCAACCACGTGACGCTGGGTGGTCCCACACCGCAGGACAGCCCTTTTCTGAGGCGTCCGGATCTGCTCCGGTCG
This sequence comes from Methylotetracoccus oryzae, assembly GCF_006175985.1. Classification (GTDB taxonomy): domain Bacteria; phylum Pseudomonadota; class Gammaproteobacteria; order Methylococcales; family Methylococcaceae; genus Methylotetracoccus; species Methylotetracoccus oryzae. Next base: position 115,382 of record NZ_SRSH01000015.1, read on the forward strand.
CTGGTGACCTACTGGCAGCATCATCCCTCGCTGTCGTATCTGTTCTCCGGCACCTTCATCGGCCCGACCTCCCAGGCCCCGCGGCCGGACGAGCGCGGCAGCCGTTTGCTCGCCGAACTGGATGTGAGCCTGCGCGAAATCGAGCACATCGCCGCGCCCTGGCTGCTCGACCGTGCCCTGCGCAATTTTCTGGTCGACGGCACCGGCAACACGCATCGTGCCGAGTTCTCCATCGACAAGCTGTACTCGCCCGATTCCGCTTCGGGTCGGCAGGGGTTGCTGGAATTCCGCGCTTTCGAAATGCCGCCGCACGCGCGGATGAGTCTGGCCCAGATGCTGCTCCTGCGGGCCATGGTCGCGTATTTCTGGCGCGAGCCCTATCGGCACTCGCCGGTGCCCTGGGGCACCTCGCTGCATGATCGTTTTCTGCTGCCACACTACGTCTGGAGTGACTTCGGAACGGTCATCGAGCAGCTCAAGCGGGCCGGCTATCCCTTCGACCTGGCCTGGTTCGAGGCCTTTCTCGAGTTTCGCTTTCCGGTCTGCGGCCGTGTCCACTACGCCGGTGTCGAACTCGAACTCCGTACGGCGCTCGAACCCTGGCTGGTGTTGGGTGAGGACGCTACGGCGCACCGTCAGGCTCGGGTGGTCGACTCGGCGGTCGAACGGCTGCAGGTGCGTTGCCGCAATCTCGATCCGGAGCGTTTCCTGGTCACCTGCAATCGGCGCCGTCTGCCGTTGCAAGCGACGGCCAACACTGGAGACTACGTCGCAGGGGTGCGGTTCAAGGCGTGGAAGGCGGCCTTCGGCCTCCATCCAACGGTGGAAGTGCATGCGCCGCTGGTGTTCGACATCTTCGACCGGCAGTTGGGCCGTTCGGTCGGCGGTTGCGTCTATCACGTCGCCCATCCGGGAGGTCGAGCCTATGACACCTTCCCGGTAAACGCCTACGAAGCCGAGTCGCGCCGCGTGTCCCGTTTCTGGGATTGCGGGCATACCGCCGGCGATGCCGCACCGCCACCCTGGGTCCAGGGTCTTTCCGGGTTTCACGAAGGCGAACTGGCCGCCGCCGGTTACGAGCCGCCGCCGGAACCATCCAATCCGGACTACCCGTGCACTCTCGATCTGCGCCGCCTGGGGGCCTCATGACGCAACGCATCGCCCTGACCGCCCGGATCGCCGAACGCTTCGAGCGCCGGGTACAGCTGTCCACGCATTGGCTGCGACTGCGGCCCGCTCCGCAGGCGGGCGGCATCGAGGCCTATTCGCTGCGGGTCGACGCTGAGCCGCATTTCCTGAACTGGCTCCGCGACCCCTACGAGAATCATCTGGCGCGACTCGACCTGCCGGAACCGGTGTCATCCCTGGGGTTCGATCTCGAGATCATCGCGGCACTGGAGCCGTCGAATCCGTTCGATTTCCTGACCGATCCCTATGCCGCCAACTATCCGTTCCAGTACCCGGACCAGCTCAGGAAGGAACTGGTGCCCTATCTGCGGATCGACCAGCCGGGGCCGTGGCTGACGGATTGGCTGGGCAGTCTCGACCGTTCGCCGCAATACATCGTCGAAAAGCTCAACGGGATACTGGCCGGCGTCCACCAGCGCATCGCTTCGGTTGGGGAGAGCCGTCCGGGCTGGGTCGACATTGAAGGGCTGTTGGCCCGCGGCTCCGGTTCCCCCTGGGAAACCGCCTGGCTGATGACGCTGACCCTGCGCGGTCTCGGTCTCGCGGCCCGGTTCACCTCGGGCTATCGGGTCTGGCTGTCCGCAACGGATGAACTCCCGGACGTGGTCAGTCCCCATGCCTGGAGCGATGTATTCCTGCCGGGTGCCGGCTGGATCGGCCTGGATCCGGCCAGCGGCCTGTATACCTCGGAGGGCTACATTCCGCTGGCCTCCGCACCCGATCCGCTGCGTACCGTGCCCATATCGGGTTACCACGAGGCTTGCCCTAGCGAGATCAGCACCACGGTCAGCGTACGGCGTCTGGTCCCCGCGCCGCCCGAGCAACCGGTGGATGAGGGTGCCTGGCGCGATATTCGGGCCGTCGGCCGGCGCGTCGAAGCCGATCTCGCGTCGGCCCGCCTGAATCTGACCGTTGGGACCGGCTTGTCCTTCGTTTCCATGGAGTATCCAACGGCAGCGGAATGGACGACCGGAGCCCTCGGGCCGCACAAGCGGCAGGTTGCCGAGATGCTGCTGCCGGCACTCGCCAGCCATTGCGGCGCCGGGGGTGTCATGCACATCGGGCAGGGTGAGTGGTTCAGCGGCGAGGAGCTGCCACGCTGGCGCCTCGGCTGTTATCAGCGGGCCGACGGCCAGCCGATATGGAAGAACCCCGATCTGTTGGCGTGGCGCCGCCGCCGGCCGATGAACATCCAGTCGGAGGATGTCCGGTTCTTCGCGGAGTCGCTGGCGCAAGTGCTGCGCGTGCCGGCGGATCACGTGATGGCCGCTCACGAAGACAGCCTCCATCAGTTGTGGGCCGGCCGACTCGGCACCGGGTACATCCCGTCGCCGGCCGATCTGCGGGATCCGGAACGTCGTCGCGCCGTGGCCGCCTGCCTGTCGAGGCGTCAGGGCGAGCCCGCGGGCTATGTGCTGCCCTTGCGCTGGGATCGTGTACTGCAGCGTTGGTCCAGCGGCCGCTGGTCCTTTCGGCGCGAAGGCTTGTTCCTCATTCCCGGCAAATCGCCGCTGGGTTTCCGGCTTCCCATCGAAAGCCTGCCGGCCGGTGATGCCGGTCCGCTCGATACCGAACACGAACGCTGTCAGACCGAAGAGCGTTCGCTGCTGCCCCAGGATTGCGGCGAGCTCAGCGTCCGTTATTCGACCGTGGGTCCGCCCAGTGATGCGATGGAAGAGGCCGACGGCCCCTTGTCCGAGGCTGGCCGCCCCCCGCGCACCGCGCTTGCGCTCGAGTTGCGCGATGGTCAGCTATTCGTCTTCATTCCGCCGCTGACGCATCTCGAGCATTACCTGGACCTGATCGGCGCGGTCGAGGCCACCGCGCGCGAGACGGGCATTCCGGTGATGTTCGAAGGCTATGAACCGCCCGAGGATCATCGTTTGCGGCGGCTGGTCATCGAGCCGGAACCCGGTGTCCTGAAGGCTTGGCTACCGGAGATGCCGGGCTGGACCGCACAGATGCAACTGGTCGTCGCGGCTTACGATGAGGCGGAGCGACTGGGGTTGCGCGCCGAGCGTATCATCGGTGAAGGTCGGCGCGTGCCGCCGGGCGGCGGTGCCGAGCTGACCCTGGGAGGAGAAAATCCCGGCAACAGCCCGTTCCTGCATCGGCCGGAACTTCTCCGCGACCTGATCGTTTTCTGGCAACGCCACCCGTCCCTGTCCTATCTGTTCGCCGGTCGCCTGGTCGGTCCGGACGGACCGGCGCCGCGCCCCGACGAAGGTCGCGACGATGCCCTGTACGAACTCGGGCTGGCGCTGGAGCGCGTCCCGAGCGGCGAGAACCTGATGCCCTGGGTGCCGGACCGGCTGCTGCGCCACCTGTTGGCCGATCCTGCCGGCAACATGAAGCGCGCCGAGATCCGGATGGATCTGCTGTACGCGCCGGACCGGCCGAGCCTGCGCTTCGGCAAACTGGTGCTGCGTTCCTTTGAGTCGGTGCCGGACCCGAAGCTGGCCGCGCTGCAGTCCCTGCTGGTGTCGGCATTGATCGCCGCGCTGGCGAAGAAGCCCGAGGCGGGGCGATTCATTCGCTGGGGTGAGGCGCTGCACGATCGCTTCATGCTGCCGCGCCTGCTGTGGGAGGATTTCCGCAGTGTGCTGGCGGTGCTCTCCGACGCGGGTTATCCCTTGCAGGAGGAGTGGTTTCTGCCCATCGTCGAGTTGCGCTTCCCGGTTCTCGGCACGACCCAGATCGGTGACGTCACGCTGGAGTTGCGGACCGCCCACGAACCCTGGGCGCTGCTCGCGGAGGAGACTTGCGCCGGCGGCGTCACCCGCTTCGTCGATGCCGCGAACGAACGGGTGCAGGTGCGTTGCCTCGGTCTTACGCCCGGCCGCTACAGTGTCTTCTGCAACGGCTTCATCGTCCCGTTGCACGAGACCGGGATCCAGGGCGAGTACGTTGCCGGCGTGCGGTACAAGGTCTGGAATCCCCCTTCGACGCTGCATCCGACCGTTTACCCGGTCAGCTCACTCGTCGTCGACCTGATCGATAACTGGACGCGTCGCATCGCGGGCGGTTTCACCTACTATCCGCCCCGTCCCGGCGTGTGGGGTTCGGCCGGTACGTCATGGACCAGTCCGGCTGTCGATGCGACCCCGCGGCGCCAGCAGCGGCGGCAGCCGTTGACGAACGTGCCGCCCTGGAGTGCCGGTGGCAAGTTCCTGCCGTTCGGCAGCGCCACCGAGGTGCCGCCGGTTCCGGTGGAGCACCTGCGGCCGGATGCGCCCTACCTGCTCGATCTGACCCACTGGACCTGATCATCCCCATCCCGGCCAGAGCCTTTCTGCTGGCCGGCGATGGGGAGGGCGTTCGGTCAACGGAACATGTCGCGCATCATGCGTGTCAGCCGTTTCGGAAAGAATTCGATGGCGCCATCGCCGACTGCCAGCAGATGTTTCAGGAGTTCGAACACGTCCTGATCGCCGGCCCAGTGCCGCCGCACGGCGGCCGCGACCTCGGGCTTCTCGGTTTCCAGAAACTTGTTCAGCGCGACGATGATCACGATCAGGTCGTCGACCCAGCCGGCAATAGGCAGCGCGTCCGGGATCAGATCGATCGGGCTCATCACATAGACCAGAGCGGCAATGAGCGCACCCTTGTTCTCTGAGGGGACGCTCTTGTCGAGCAACAGGCTGACGCCCAGGTGGAAGAGATCCGGCAGGGTCGACAGGTATTCGACCAGGCCCCCGAAAGCCGACGACGCCGGTGGTCCGGGCGCTTTTCGGCGCGCCAGCGAATGGCGGATCCGCGCGCGCAACCGTTGATAAAAATCGAAGTAGGCCGACCCGTCTCGGGTGGCGCTGAGAACCACGGCCTTGCTGTCGGACATTACTGGGCTCGCTCGGGATGGGGTGCTGCCGCCGGACCAGCGTAATGGTGCCCCGGCCGAAACGCAATCCGCGCGGGTCGGTTGGTCAATGTCCTCGCAATCCACGGGCCAGAAAGCCGATCCCGCCGGCCAGCAGACTCAGCATGATCAGCGTGTTGAAGAGACTCGTGGGTTGGAAGTAGAAATGCAGGTTCATGACGATACCCGTCACGACGATGACCAGCCCCGCGGCCAACAGTAACCAGCCGGCGGGCGACTTGCCATTGAAGAACAGCACGCCCACGCCCAGGATCAGCGGAACCAGCGACAGTCCCATGGCGTTGTATCCCCAAAGTTGCCAGTACCCGCTGCTCACCGTCACCTGACTGGTTAGCAGGTACAGTGCCGCGGTGGCCATCAGGACGCCGACGACGAACTCGCCCAGGCCGCCGGGCGTGCCGCCCGGTCCCTCGAATCCGCTCCGGCCATCGTTCTCTGCCATCTGCAATTCACCGTTGTTCTGGCGATACCCACTGCGCGGGCGCATGTTAGCACGCGGCGCCATCTGTGCCGCGGCCGCAAGTCGCGTGGGTGGTGCGCCTTGCCGGAGATCTTCAGGCAATCGTATTGTCACATCCGACGTGTATCGTGCCGAAAACCCAAATCCAGAGGATTCCGGCCCTGAAACACGAACCGACTCTGACCGAACGCGTCGATCAACGTATATTCGACGCGATCTACTCCCGTTCCCTTGTCTACAACACGTGCTGGGAAGATCCGGCCGTGGACCGCCGGGCCCTGCAACTCGGACCGGACGATAGGATGCTGGTCATCACCAGCGCCGGTTGCAATGTCCTCGACTACGCGCTGACAAGTCCCCGCCATATCTATGCCGTTGATGCGAACCCGCGGCAGACCGCCTTGCTGGAACTCAAGCTGGCGGGTATCCGCCGGCTCGATTTCAGCGATTTCTTTGCGACGTTTGGCCAGGGGTACCACGCTCACTTCCCGGAACTCTACCGTGATCTGCTGCGCGCCGAGCTTTCCGAGTTTGGGCGCGCGTTCTGGGACCGTAACGCCGGCTGGTTCGTCAGCCGCCAGGGCAGTTTCTACTACCATGGCCTGTCGGGGCTGGTGGCTCGTCTGTTCCGGACTTATCTGGCGATGCGGCCGCGACTGGCCGAGCCGGTGCTGGCGCTGTTCGAGACACAGAACCTCGAGGAGCAACGCCGCCTCTACGACGAGCACATCCAGCCGCAGCTCTGGCACCGCGGCCTGAACTGGGCTTTGTCCCGGCAACTGACGATGAGCCTGCTCGGGGTGCCGACCGCGCAGCGCCGTGAGGTTCAGGCACAGCATGCCGGAGGCGTCGCCGGGTTCGTGCGCGACTCGATCGAGTATGTGTTCCGTCAACTGCCGGTCTGGAATAACTATTTCTGGAGCGTCTACGTGCGTGGCCGCTACGGCGAGGCGTGCTGTCCGGAGTATCTGAAACGCGACAATTTCCTGGCCCTGAAGGGGGGGCTGGTGGACCGCATCAGTGCGCACACCTGCACCGTGACGAGCTTCCTGCACGCTACGCCCGAGACGCTCTCGCGCTTCGTGTTGCTGGACCATATGGACTGGATGTCCAGTGTGAACCCTGCCGCGCTGCGCGAGGAATGGGAGGCCATCCTGGATCGCGCGACGCCGAATGCCCGCATCATCTTCCGCAGTGCGCACGCGCGGCCGGCCTACCTGGAACAGCTCGAACTCGGCGGACAGCGTCTGAAGGACCGGCTGCAGTTCGACGATGCGCTGGCGGCGCGCCTGCAGACCGAGGACCGGGTGCATACCTACGCCGGCTTCCACATTGCCGACGTGCCGACATGAGCGCCGCGTCCGATCTGCGCGTCGTGCTGCACATGCTCCGGGGCATGCCGCGCAGTGGCGATGCGGCATCGCGGCTGCAAGCCTTTTACGCGCCGCAGGCAGCAGCGTATGACGACTTCCGCGAGCGCCTGCTGCAAGGGCGCCGCGAGTTGATCGAGCAACTCGAACTGCCGCGGTGCGCCCGCATCGTGGAACTCGGGGCCGGCACGGGCCGCAATCTGGATCACTTCGGCCAGCGGCTCAACGCGTTCGAATCGGTGGACCTGGTTGACCTGTGTCCGGCGCTGCTGGCTGAGGCCCGGCGGCGCGCGGCGCCGTTTCCGAACGTGCGGGTGGTCGAGGGAGACGCGACGAGCTATCGTCCCGCGCACTCCGTCGACTGCGTGATCTTTTCGTATAGCCTGACGATGATCCCGGACTGGAACGCCGCGCTGGGCAACGCCATGGCGATGCTCAAGCCGGGCGGCTTGCTGGCCGTTGTTGATTTCACCGTTTCTCCACAGCAGGGCCGGCTGGCCAGCCTGTTCTGGCGCGCGTGGTTCGGCCACGATGGCGTGCGACTGAACGCGGAGCATGTGAGCGCTCTCCGCGGGCTATGCCGTGACCACGCGGTCGAAGAGCGTCGAGCGCCGATTCCGTATCTGCCGGGCCTCCGGGTGCCGTACTACCTGTTCATTGGTCGCGCCGGGTTCGCCGCATAACCCCCGATAGACAATAGAGCCCGGGCTGCGTCGCCGCGCAGTGTCGGCCCATCACGCACCGCGCCATCGTCTTTCGTGGTCACTGCGCTGACCCGAGTGTACGGTGCGGCCTTCGTATCCCCACGCTGCCGCGATAAACAATGCCATTCACTCAGGTCCGCCTCCGCCAACTCTTCCTCGGCGGCTTCCTGCGAGCCATCGGAGCTGAAGAGATCTATCGCCGTACCGCGATAGTGCCCGAAGGCCCCGCATCGGGCGCTTTGCTGCGGGCGGAACTGCAGAAGCTGCTGGAACGGGTCGATCGGTCAAACCCATTTTTCAGGGGGCGCTTCAGGTCCTTCCTGGGCCAGACCGAAAAGGCGACGGATGCCGACTTCTTCCAGCGTTACGCCCAGTTGCCGGTATTCACGAAGGACGATTACCTGGATGCCGGGGTCGCCGTCATGGATGCCGCCTATCAGCACCGTCTCGAAGAGCTGACACTGCGTTTCGGAACAACCGCCTGGGGACTGTTCCGGCAGCTTCGGTCGACGGATTTCGTGTTGCCCATGTGCACCGGCGGCACAACCGCCGAACCCCTGGTGGTGCGGATGAACAAGGAGCACACGTTCGCGCTACTGTTCAGTTTTTTCGCGTGTTGGCGGCGCATGGGCTGGGAACTGGGGCAACGCGTGCTGGTGTTCTACCCGGCGGGCACCTACAACATCGACGAACTCGCGTCGTTCAACCGGCTCGGCGCGATGACCGGATTCCGGATCATACTGTTCAGCCATCTGGACGAGCCCACGATCGAACATTTGCTGTCGGAAATGGATGCGTTCCGGCCGGAACTGTTGCTGATCTTCCCATCGCCGATGAACGTGATCGCCCAGACGATCCGCCGCCGGGGATTGCGGCTCGGACATCAGCCGCGCCTGATCAACGTCAGCGGTGAAACCTTTTTCGACTGCCAGCGCAGCAATATTCAAAGCGTGTTCCCGCGCAGCCGGATAGAGGATTCGTACGGCTCGGTGGAGTTGGGCGAAATCGCTCACCAGGCGGGGAATGCCCTTAAGGTGTTCGGGCACCTCGCCTATGTGGAGACGGTTGGGCAGAGCGCCGACATCGGTGAGGCAGTCATCACCCGCCTGGGGCTAAGCGCGTTTCCCTTCATCCGCTATGCGATGAAGGATCTGTTCAGGGCCGGGCCGCGCCCCGAGGCACACCTTGGCTTGTCGCAGATCGCCTGGATCGAGGGCAAGAACACCACGTTTCTGGAGTTTGCCGGAGGTCGGCGCATCCATGCCTCCTTCTTCAACCGCTTGGTCAACGCAGTCAACGCCGGGGTCGGGGACGCGATCGCCGAAATCAAGGTCTACGAACGGGGTGCGCAGAGCCTGGAGATTCAGCTGATCCTTCGTAATCCGGGCGCGGAGGAGGCGATCCGTGATGCGCTGCAGCGGCGCCTGCATGAGCAGCTGGGCCCCGGCGCCGACTGCGTAATCCGCTTCGTGGATGCCATCGATCACGATTACCGGCGGAAATACCGGCCAATCGAGCGGAACATCGATACGGAGTGGGCGGGCGGGGTCATGGGACGCGTTGCTGTAGTCTGAGAATACCTTCATCCAAGCGCCTGGCAGGCCGTTTGGCCTCCTGAAGACAGCAGCAGAGCCGGTGCGTCTGCACTAGAATCGCTTCCGTAGTTGAATAACTTCGGAGCAAATCATGTCCGCCTCGTCGCCCTCTGTATCCCCAGCGATCGCTCATCCTACCGTCGAAGAGTTTTTCGAATCGACCTGGGCGGCCTACGCGGCGATCCTCGACAACAACTACATGTGTCATCGGGAGATTTTCGATGCGCTCGGGAACTACCTGGAGTCCCATTATCGCGGCCGGCCATTCTCGCTGATCGACCTCGGTTGCGGCGATGCCCGCTTCATCGCAAAGGCACTGCGGGGGACGGCCGTCAATCGCTATGTCGGCTACGACATCGCTGACACGGCCCTCGCCGAGGCTGGCCGCCAGCTTAGCCATGTCCCCTGCACAGTGGAACTGCAGGAAATCGATCTGATGGATGCGCTACGGTCCGGCGACGAACGGTTCGACGTGGTGTTCACCAGCTTCGCCGTTCACCATCTGCAAACGCGCGAGAAGGTGGAGTTCTTTCGACAGGCCGCGCGGCGCGTCGCACCCGGTGGACTGCTGGTGATGATCGACGTCATGCGCGCGGAAGGAGAGGATCGCATTGCCTACCTGCAGCGCTATATCGGCCGGGCCCGGGCTCAGTGGACGAATCTGACCGAGAACGCCATCGATGCGGTGTGCTGCCATATCGATGACCGGGACTTTCCGGAAGCGCCCTCGGCGCTGACCCGCATGGCCGCGGATGCCGGTTTCGGCGCGCCCACAGTCCTGCCGGCTTATTGCGACCATCACACGCTGATCTGGCAGCGTACCGACGCCAATTGAGTTCTTGGGACGTGTCCTCCCGCAGGCGGACTTTCCCGTCGGCAGGCCCGACTCGCGGCACTCGAATCCCGCCTACGAAGCTGGATTCGCAGGGTGCCGTTTTACTTGCGCGGCGCGCTGACATCAGGAAAATGGCGTATCCCGGCGCTGGTTGTTGCCCGGAAGGGATAGTCCCGATTCTCCAAACTGGGAGTGACGAATGAAGTACAAGCCTTTCGAACATGGGCGTATTGCTCTGCTTTCCGGCAGTTTGCTGTTTCTGACAGCCTGCGCGACGACCCAGCGAGCCCCCATCGAGGACAAGACCGCGATCTGCAATTTCCTGGGGAGCTACTGCAATAAGCTCCAACCGGGTGGGGAAGGGCAGATGGACTTGCGCTACGTGAACTCGAAAGCGCGCTGGACCCAATACACCAAGGTCTTGGTCGATCCGGTCATCATCGTGTCGAGTACTGAGTCGCAGATTTCCGCTGCCGATCAGCAGCATCTTGCGGATTACTTTTACGCGAAGTTGAAAGAGAATCTTGGAGCCAAGTTCCAACTCGTCGATCAGCCGGGACCCGGCGCCATGCGCTTGCAGGTGGCGCTGACCGACGCCCAGGGAGCGACGCCGGTGCTGCGAACCATCACCATGGCAGTGCCACAGGCGCGAACACTGAGCACCGTCGCCTATCTCGCAACCGGCAGTTATCCCTTCGTGGGGTCGGCCAAGGGAGCGGCGAAGGTGGTCGATTCCGTGAGCGGCGACCTGCTGGCCGCCGTTGCCGATCGGCAAATCGGCAGTGGACACATCAAGGCGGCCGCCCAGTGGACGCTCGGCGATGCCGAGAACGCCATCACGCTGTGGACGGAGCGCGCCGCGAACAAGCTCTACGCATGGACCTCCGGAGCCGAAGCACCGCGCTGAGCCGGATCGAGGGTAGGCTGTCGCTTATTCGCTGCCGGTCCGCGTCGCATTGATGTTGGGGACGCGGACCGGCCATAACCGTCGCCTGAAACAAGGAAGTGGCCGGTCTTGCGAATCCACTGTGCGTCAGGCGTACTTCCTGGTGGCACGCGGATGGCTGGAGTTGTAGACCTCCCACGGACATCCACGAGCGGAAATCGGCCGGATGGACTAATGTAGCGAGGGTTTTTCCAGCCTTTGTTGACGGGCTGCAATCAAGCGGTTGTCGGCGGAGTCGCGCCGCCTAATTAACAGGAGTCGTGTCATGTCGAGAAGAATAATGAAGGTTTACGAGAGACACCCGGCGATCCGGCATGCATTTGCGGTCGTGTGCTTCATGGCGGCGGTGGCGCCGTTTACGGTGGCAGAGGCGGACACCCGGACCTACATGCTGGTGCCCGGCGTAGCGGGGGCGTCTCTGGACAAGGATCATGCGGGGTGGATCGAGGCATCCGCATTTTCTTTGAAGTTGACACGAAACTACTGCAGCGGCCTGACGATCCGCAAGGAACTGGACATCGCAAGTCCGGCGCTGTCAGCTGCGGCGGTGCTGGCTCAGCGCTTCAAGACCATCGAGTTGGAAAGCGAGCAAGGAAGCGAAAACCGGCAGGTATTTCTCAAGCTTGCGCTAAGCAGGGCACGTATCGCCTCGGTGGATACGGGTGTTTCTGGCGGAACTGAGCCGCTGACCGAAACCTTGGTCGTGCGAGCGGGTGAGGTCAAGATAAGCTACTACCCACAAAATGCTGACGGCAGCCTCGGCGAGCCGGTCGAGTCCGTGATCAGTTGTGACACGCCGCCCTGACACACAGGCAGGAACCACAGGGCACAGCGCCCCTTGGGCCCGCCGGCGGCGAGCTTGGCGGACGTGCCCGGCGGGGTCGCGGATCGCCGGCCGCAGGCAGTTGCCTGCGGTTCGCGCAAGTACTCGAGTCCGCGACGGTGACTTCCTCGATGGGGTGTTTGATGGTCCCCGTGGCTCGGGGCCGCCAATGAACTCCTTGAACGCCAAGAGGCTGTCGCCGTCGCATTACCAGTACGCCGTCAGGCCGAGAAAGGGGCCGTTCAGGGTCGCGCGCGTTCTGATCGGAACTCGTTCGCCACCGTTCACTTCGTAGCGCAAGGCCTTGTAACCCGCCTGGATCGACAGCGGCAGGTCGCCCGCGTTCACCCGGTAACCGAGCATCCCCAACAGTCCGCCGGTGAACGACACGCCATCGGCACCGAAACCGCCGAGATTGGCATCGGTCAGCAGGAAGAGGTCCTGTGTGATGTCGACGATGAAACGACCACCGATTTGCGGGCTGGTAAAGCTTTGCTCCGCGGCAAACGTGCGGGACAAGCCGAGGCCGGGGACGGTCACCGTGAAGCTGTTATCCAGCCATAGCGTTCTGGCGCCGGCGTAGACGTCCAGCCGGTTGGGCCGTCTCTCGCCATGCAGGGTCGGGGCCTCGTCGGCCGTGGGTCCGACCAGACGGTACATGAGCCCGTAATCCATCAAGCCCAGTTCGGTGTCCACTCCTCGGCCGAAGCGCTGGAATTTCGGGTCGAACGCCAGGCTCATATAGTTACCGTCCAGATAGAATCCCAAGCGCTCGTAGTGTGCCTCGAAACGGCCCATGAACCCGATCGGAAAGCGCCGCGAGTTCTCGGCCAGGTCGATGAAGCTGGCGTCCACGGAGCGATTGAACGCGCCGGCGGAGTAATTCCCGGTCAGGCCGCTCATCCACGCGTACAGGGACAGATTGAACGCCCACGGGGTGTTCGACGTTTCCGAAGACTCTTCCGCTGGGCTCGGCGCTGCGAACGCTAGCAGCGCCAGCGCGAGACCGTACCCTAACCGGTCCCGCGACGCTGCACACCCTTTGCGAGCCAAACGTCCGAATGCGGAGTCCACTACCATCTTGTCCTCGTTGCTTAGGTTGGCAATTGATTTTGCGGTGTTACCATTCGCGCCGAAGCGTAACCACTTCGGAACAGTAAGGAAAGCCGGAAGCCCATGACGAAGCAACTGACAACTGCCCTCATCACGGCTTTGAGTGTGACGCTATGCGGCATGCCGCTGGCCGCGACCGGCCGCACCGCCAAGGCCACGCAGGAACCGCCGACACCGGCCGTCGGGCATTTCCACCCGCAAGGCAAGGCACCCTCGAAGTTCACGATCGAACTGCGCCAGGGCATCAAGGCGACGCTGCCGTTCGACGACCAGCGCGACTTCGAGGAGGCCAAGAAGGGCTTCATCGCCGAACCGCCCTACAAGCAGATCAAGGCCGATGCCGGTCATGTCGCCTGGGACATGGGCAGCTACGAGTTCCTGCTGCAGGGCAAGGATTTCGACAGCATCCACCCGTCGCTGCAGCGGCAGGCGGTGCTGAACATGGCCTATGGCCTGTACGAGGTGCTGCCGGACCGGATCTACCAGGTCCGCGGCTACGACCTCGCCAACATCAGTTTCATCAAGGGCGACACCGGCTGGATCGTCTTCGATCCGCTGACGGCCAGGGAAACCGCGCGCGCCGCGCTCGAGTTCATCAGCGAGAAGCTGGGCGCCCGGCCCGTGGTCGCGGTCGTGTATTCCCACTCGCACGTCGACCACTTCGGCGGTGTGCGCGGCGTCGTCGAAGAGGTCGACGTGACGAGCGGCAAGGTCAAGGTCATCGCCCCGGAGCACTTCATGCACGAGGCGATCGCGGAGAACGTATTGGCCGGCAATGCGATGTCGCGCCGGACGCAGATGCAATACGCGGTGCTGCTGGCGCGCAGCCCGTTCGGCCACGTCGACCAGTCGATCGGCAAGAACGTCGCCAACGGCAACACCGGGCTGATCGCGCCGAATCGGCTGATCACCAAGGATTTCGAGGAACTGACGGTCGACGGCGTGACGATGGTGTTCCAGAACACGCCGGACACCGAGGCGCCGGCGGAAATGAACACCTATTTCCCGCAGTTCAAGGCGTTCTGGGCGGCCGAGAACATCACCGGCACGATCCACAACATCTACACGCTGCGTGGTGCGCCGGTGCGCAACGCCCTGAACTGGTCGAAACACATCAACGAGGCCTTGTTCAAGTTTGGCCAGGAGGCCGAGGTGATGTTCGCCTCGCACAGCTGGCCGCGCTGGGGCAATGACCGCATCCAGGAAGTCATGCGGGCGCAGCGCGATGCCTACGCCAACCTGAACAACCAGACGCTGCATTACGCCAACCGGGGCGTCACGATCAACGAAATCCACAACGTCTACAAGCTGCCGGACAGTCTCTACAAGCAGTGGGCGGCACACAGCTACCACGGGTCCGAGCAGCACAACAGCCGCGGTGTCATCAACCGCTTCCTGGGCTATTGGGATGGTAACCCGGCCACGCTGGTGCCGTTGTCGCCGAAGGACTCCGCACCACTGTATGTCGAGATGATGGGCGGGGCCGGCAAGATCATGGCCAAGGGCAAACAGCTGCACGATCAGGGGAAGTACCTGGAAGCCGCCGAGATCCTGAACAAACTCGTGCTGGCCCAGCCGAAGAATCAGGCGGCCAAGAACCTCCTGGCGGACGTGTTCGAGCAGATCGGCTATCAGAAGGAGAGCCCGAGCCTTCGCAACAGCTTCCTGGCCGGGGCCTATGAACTGCGTTCGGGTCTGCCGAAAGGCGTCCCGCCGAAGTCGACCGGGCCGGACGTGATACGGGCGATGTCCACGGAGAACTGGCTGGATTTCCTCGGCATCAGCGTGGACCCGAAGAAGGCGGGCGGCCTGCGTTTCACGATCAACCTGATCACGCCCGACACTGGCGAAGCGTTCCTGGTCGAGATGAGCAATGCCACGCTAACAAACATCAAGGGCGTCAAGGCCAGGAGTCCCGACCTGACCATCACCGTGAACCGCAGCGATCTCGACTGGGTCATGATGGGGCAGAAGACCTTCGACAACCTGCTCAAGGACGGCAAGGCAAGCTTCGACGGCGATCGGAAACCGTTCGACCAGCTCCGCAGTATCCTGGTCAAGTTCACGCCGGACTTCGAAATCCTGCCGGGAACGGCCCCGCCGAAAGATCCGGGCGTGCCGGAATCGAAGGAACTCGAGGTACCGGAACTGCTTCCGCCGACCAGCGCCGGGGACTGACGCGCCGCCCGTCGGCGTCGCTCGGCAAGGACCTTGTCGACCGCGCCGGACCGGGCGTCATGTCCGTGACAGTCGCCTTGCCCGCCGCGATCATCGAAAAGCGCGTGGGCAGCGTCGCCCTGACCGCGGGTTCCCGTTCGACCAGGGGCGCTGCTGATAAGGCTTGGCCGCACCGCGATCAGCCGGGCGGAACCGATACACCATTGATTCGGCAACAGACGGGGTTCGCCGCCTGAAGCGTTGCATCGTCACACTGCTCGGCTTTATCGTTCTTGCCCCGCCATCGCTGGCGGCAGAGCGGAGCGAGGCCAAGCGCTCACCGCCCACCGCGGCCCAACGACCCGCTACCGCCAAGGCACCGGTCCAACGGCCCACCGAGCCGCGATCGAAGCCAATCGATTTATTGGATGCCGATGAGCTCGACCCGGGCGTCGGCGCAACCCCGGCGCAGGACCAGCCGGGGGCCACGGCACCGGAGTACAAACAGCCGAACCGCTGGAGCCTGACGGCCGGTGGCAGCCAGCGCAAGGACTGGCTTACGGGCCGCAACCGGTGGGCCTGGGGCGAACGCCTGAACGCCAGGCGGGTGCTCGGGATGCCCGATTGGCTCAACGGTACGCTGGAACATCGAACGCGGTACGAAACCTTCGACGTCCCCTGGCGGCGCGGTCAGACCGGTGGCGAACACCAGATTCCGCTGCAGACCGTCCTGTGGCTGGAAGCCCACCACGCCGGCTTCCGCGCCGGCTTCGAGTTCTGGGACGCGCGGCAGTTCGGCGCCCAGGCGGATTACACCTTGAACAATTCGATGGTGAACGTCGCCGACTTCACCCAGATCTACGCGGCGTGGTCGACGCCGGACCTGCTCGACACCGGGCTCGGTTTCGAAATCAAGGGCGGCCGGCAAACCCTGGATCTCGGCAGCCGGCGGCTGGTTGCCCGGAACGCCTTTCGCAACACCGTCAATGCCTTTACCGGGCTGATGGCCCGGATGCGGGACGGCGACGGCGACTGGCAGGTGCTGGCCTTCGCAACCCACCCCGTACTCCGCCTGCCCGATGAAAAATCCGAACTGCTGAACAACGACTGGGCATGGGATCAGGAGCAGGGGAACAAGTTGTTTGCCGGCGTGTTTGCGGAAACGGCGGCACTTCCGTGGGATCTTCGAGGCGAGTTGTACTGCTACTACCTGAACGAGGATCCCAGCAGCGACTTTCCTGATGGCAACCCCCGTCTGGCCGGCAGCCGCCGTCTGTTCACGCCGGGATTCCGGGTATTCTGGCCGGCCCGGAAGGGCCTATGGGACTTCGAAATCGAGAGCGTGGCACAAACCGGGAACTCCCGCGCGTCGGCGATAGCCCGCGAACTGGACCATGAAGCCTTTCTCGAACATCTCCATCTGGGCTATACCTTCGATCTGCCCTGGGAGCCGCGGCTGCTGGTGCAGTACGACTACGCTACCGGAGGTCAAAGCGACGGAACGAACCGCTCGTTCGATACCCTCTACGGGGCCAGACGCTTCGACTTCGGACCTACCGGCATCTTCGGGCCGTTTTCCCGCAACAACATCAACGCGCCGGGCACCCGCCTGCTGTTCATACCCCACCGCGACCTGACCGGCTTCGTGGCCTATCGAGCCTGGTGGATGGCGAACGCGCGAGCCTTATGGCAACCCGCCGGATTGATCGATCCCACGGGCAAGTCGGGCGACTTCATGGGCCATACCGTGGAATTCTCGATGCGCTGGGACGCACGGGACAACGTCAGCCTGGAAGCCGGCTGGAACACCCTGATCAAGGGCACGTTCGCGCGGAATGCCCCCGACGCGCCGACCAACCGTGACAACGTCAATTACTTCTACGTCCAGACGATGGTGCGGTTTTGAGAGGCGGTGCGGCCATTCCGAGCCTCCGGCCCCGGTGCTCAGTGCGGGGCGACAGCGCTCTGTGGTTCGCCTTTCCGGTCCGGGCCCGATTCCTGATCGTTCTCGCGCGTGGGCAGGCGCTACGGAAGCCGCGTCCTCAGCCACACTGGGTGGCAGCGACCGTTGAATTTCTTATCCGGTTATCCGTTGTGCGGCCACCCTCCGCACCGACGGCGGTGTCTGCCGGGCCTGCCAAAGGTCATAGGCCAACTGCATCCGCAGCCATGCCTCAGCGGAAGGACCTCCCAGCCACGCTTCAAGGCGGAGCGCCATGTCGGGACTAATCCCGGCCCGTCCGTTCATCACGCGCGACAGGGCGACACGCGAGACCCCAAGCCCGTCCGCGGCGTCGGTGACTGTCAGGTTCAGGTCGGGCAGAACATCCTCCTTCAGGATACTGCCCGGATGCGGTGGGTTGTGCATAGCCATGTGGTGCCTCAGTGATAGTCCTGATAGTCGACGAGGATCGCATCCTCGCCCTCGAACGCAAATGTCAGCCGCCAGTTCCCCGATACGCTGACGGCGCAATGCCCGGCCAAGTCGCCTTGAAGCCGGTGCAGTCTCCACCCCGGGATGCGCATGTCGTCCGGCGATCTTGCGGCATCCAAGGCCAGCAACTGCCGGGAGAGACGGGCCGCGTGATCGGCCTGAATCCCGGCTGTCGACCCGGACACAAAGAACCGCTGGATGCCCTTGTGGCGACACAGGACACAATTATGCGCGACTGCCCACCTTGGAACTCTCGATGCGCTGGGACGCACGAGACAACGTCTGCCTGGAAGCCGGCTGGAACACACTGATTAAGGGCACGTTCGCCCGGATTGCCCCGGATGCGCCGACCAACCGTGACAACGTGAACTACTTCTACGTCCAGAAGATGGTGCGGTTTTGAGAGGCCGTGCGAGCCGTTCCAAGGCTTCGGATCGCGTTCGCATGCCGTGGTTGGGTGAAAGGGGCATGGATCGAATAAGCGGCTGCCTTCACTGGTCCGGGTAAGGGGAGTCGAGCCTTCGGCCACTGCCTCCCGAATACCGGGGTCAATAGGACGAAAACGCGAGGATGGGGTTTACGCGAGGAAAGGCCGAGGAAAGGGTGACCCTGGGATCACGAACCAACGCTGGGCTCATGACCACAGACGCACAGGAGCCCAAAAGCCACGCTAAAGCGGATCGACGGTAGGCGATTACTCACCCGCTCCCGGTCCGCGCCCTATGGACAGACCCCGCGCAGACTTGACCGAACATGGCGTGATCGCCTATCCGCCGATTAAGCGAACCTGCCGTCTCGCCCTTCCGGCAAGGATGGGAAACAACAAGACGGAAATCATGCCGGCGCAGACCAAGACTGCCGCCCGGTCTGGTGCCATGAGGCCCGACGACACGCCGATCTCAGTGATGATTACGATGAGTGGCAGGCCGGTGGCGGAGTAGAGCGCGAAGGGTAGCCTGTCGGCGTCCGCGAGTTCTCCCTTGTAGAGCAGCACCGGCGCGCCCCGGACCAGGACCAGTAGGCCCAATAGCGAGAGCAACTGCACCGGGACCAGTGGGCTTGCCCACAAGGCACTGACATCGAATCGCATCCCGGCGACTATAAAGAAGGTCGGAATCAGAAATCCGAAACCAATCGCGTCCAGCTTCTGGCGAAGCAGCGCGCCCCTCTCGCCTCTGCTGGCCAGTCCCACCACCATCCCCGCGGCAAAGGCACCGAAGACGACATTGAGACCGAACTGGGCGGCGAGTACGACCAGCAAGGCCTGGAGAACGATGCAGATTCGCACCGGCAACTGGCCGCTGCTCTGCATGGTATGCGCCAGCGTGTCGATCAACTTGGAAGTCCGAACCCGGATGGCCATGTAAGCCGCGAGGAATGCAACGGCGACGAACGCCACGATAAAAAGGGTGTGGATGATGGTGCCGTGGGTGGGAATCAGCACCATTGAGATGACGACCAAGGGCCCGAACTCACCCATGGCGGCGGCTGGAAGAATCAACTTGCCAAAGTCGGAATCCATTACGCCCTCGTCCCGCAGAATAGGCGCCAGTATCCCAAGCGCTGTGGTCGACAAGGCAACAGCCGCAAGAATCGGGGGTGCTTGGATCAGGCCAATCGAATGAACAATAAACATGCTCACTAGCGCCACCGCGAACGAAAGGACCCAGCCGGCTATGGCGCGTGCCATGGGTCTACCCTGGATTTCTCCGAGATCGATTTCCAATCCCACCATGAACAGCAGGAATGTCAGGCCCAGTTCCCCCAACATCCCAACCAGCCCATCAGGGGATGCCAGATTGAGAATATGAGGGCCAATAATAATGCCCAACACGAGTTCGACGACCACTACTGGTACGCGAAATCGAGACGGCAGTTCAGCCATCAATGGTGCTAGCGCAGCCACGAGAGCAATAAAAAATAGTTCAGAACGAAAATTTTCCATAACCGTCTCCAGAGTTGGCAATCTATTCCTTGCGGCAGCTCCAGCGAGCTTCACGCCAGCAGGTGCCTATCGCATTCATCGCAGGTCATTACCTGTTCCGTTCTCCTTCTGGTGGGTATCGTAGTTCAGGCACCTGCTGCGTTGCGTCCGTCGGAATAAGACCAAGCCCCACAAACCGGAAACGCCGACGAAGGCAGAAGGGACAAAGGCGGGTTTGGTGCTCAGTTCAGGGTCGTCGCGGCGATGAGCACAACGAAAACGAGGCCACTCATTAGCCAGTCGGTGCAAACCGCCAATGCAATACCCTGCCGAAGAAAACAGCCTCTTCACATCTTCAAGTCCGCAAGCTTGACCGACATCGGTTCCGCACCCGTTATTTCAGCGCTTCGGGATCGGATAAATCATGCGTACCGGTCTGCCATCTGGATCATGGCCCGACGGTTAGGGATTTCACCGTCTGCGCCTGGCGCCATCCCGTGTCCAAGTGATGGTCACAGATCATGTGGCGCGGCCTCTCGGCTGTCTACCCCTTAGGTGGCTCGCAGCATGGGCGAATGATATCAATCAGAGGCTTACGGTGGCGTGCAATCACAGACTCGGCTTTGCCGCAACTCGATTCAGGACGAAAGCGGGGTCAAGGAAAGCGAAGAATCATCGTCCGAGCGGAGAGCCATCCTGCCTCATCCTGACCCGTCATGGCACGCCTGAACGGATCGTACCATCTGAGAGAATCGCTTGGCGCGCCTCTTGGACGACGTGGATGCGGTCAGATAAGGTGAACGACAGGTGAGCAAAGTACCTTGATGTCCGCTACTGCGAACGGGTGCAGGCCGGGGTGCCGATCAGGGAAGTCGCGGAGGTGCTGCGCCACTCCGACATTCGGATCACGATGCGCTACGCGCACCTGGGAAAAATGGGGTCAGGGGAAAAATGGGGTCACCCATTAGCCAGCCGGAAACAACAGCCGAAGCTATACCCTGCCGATAAAATCAGCATTTTCAGCGTTACAACCCACACAGCCCTGACTGACATCCGCTTCGCGCCCGATATTTCAGTGCGTAGGCGTCGGATGAATCATCCGCACCGGTCACCCATCTGGATCAAGGCGCGGCGGTGACTAGCCTCACCGTCTGCCCCTGGCGCCAAGCGCCCCAGAAAAACCTTGGTTCCATGCCGTGTCCAATGGGTTTTCACAGATCACGTGGTTCTGCCCTTCGACAGGAGAGTGAGGGGGTCAGTTCTTTACTCTACAGCCACAGAAGCTTCCAGCGAGTTCTCTTCCCTGTTCACTTTGTCAACCTCCCGCTGGATCTGCGAAACGCGCGACACCGCATGCTATCCGGAGTTCTGAGCTGCACGATCACGCTCAGTCTTTGCTTGACCAGCTCCTTGCTGCACGACGCGCGGCAGTTTCCGCCAGTACTCTACTCGTGGTTTGCGGGTTCGAACCTAATACGTATCGGGCCCTATTCATCGCGCCAGTGCCCCACGAGTCGGGTGCCAGCAACCAAGGGGGAAGGAGGGGTCACCCTTTAGCCGGCTAAAGGGTGACCCCGGCGGACCGCCCGCAAGCTGCCCGCGCCATCGCCAGCCCCTGTTTCGCGATCAGGTACAGCCCAGGTTACGTCCAGTTGTTCTTACCTGCCTGACAAGCCCAGGAGCGTTGGTACCCGTCAGATAGTCGTCATCGTCGGGGGACGCCCCATCCGTGTCGATACGCGTCAAGGTGCTGGCAAGCTGCGCGCAGGCATCGGCGGTCTTCCCCTGATTAACCAGATCGCCGGCGACTCGCAACTGCTGACGAACAGCGGTAACCCGATAACCGGGCATCGTACCGGTACCGGTGCCGCGGAGGGCTTTCGCCTGAACGGACGCGGTGAGGTAGGCATCCGCCCCGGCAACGGATGGTGGTACGGCGGTAATGACTTCAAACGCGCCGATATCGCATGCGCCATCCTGTGGACGTAAGGCGCCGCGCTGGTCCGTTGGCTGGCAGTTGGCCAAGCTAGCCGCATTGATCGCTGGGCTTAGACCGAAGCGTAACCCGTGTGTGAGTGTTATGCCACCGTTGTCAAGTAGAGGTGCGAGTCTAGCATCTCCCGTCGCGGCGCCACTCGCGGCAGCGTCGCAACTGCCGTCCGAAATCAAGCTATCGGGATACGAAGTCTTCCGTGTTCCGACGCTACTACAATCCTTGACAAAATTTCCTGAAACGATTGTTCCATACAGCCTTAGCTGGTGCCGTAACCGTGAGTGGACGCCCCCGCCTCGGTTACCCACTACCGTGGAATTCCTTAAAGTAGCACCGCTGAGAATGCCAGGCCCAGTAGAGATCCCGTACAGTTGATTACCTGAAACTGTTGAGTTTATGAGCGTGGCGTGAGACGCGACGATCTCGATGCCGTACCCGCCGTTATTTGATATTTCGCTGCCACTGATGAGCACGTGCTGCGCAGGCCTACCCCCTCCTGTTGCTACTCCACTCCTGCCATTACCCGTGAGTCTGCTATCTTCTATTTCAACGTTACAATACCATCCTCCAGAAATTCCGGCTTCTGCATTGCCGCTAACTACGATAGCGGACAAATGGACATTGGTATCGTAGCCGCACTTTATCCCATCGTTTTTGTTGTTCGAAACAACACTGCGAGTCAGTTCGAGATGCCCTCCAAACCATGAATCCACCCCGCAGGCGTTATTATCAACGACGGTTGATTCAACCAGGGTTGCTTCTGCGCGATGGCCAGAAATGGCGCACGCACCTGTGTTGCCAGTTACGACGCTATTTTCTAGAGTAAGGACGCCATCTGAGCTGAAAATCCCGGACCCACCATAATACTCGAAGCTCGAGCCAGCACCATTTCGTATGGTGACTCGACTTAGCGTTAGATCCCCTTGCGGTCCGACCGCAAAAACGCGAAACGATGGAGTGGTTGCGGCAGAACTCCGTTCAACTGTCACCCCAATTCCATCACCATCCGGATCGCCTTGGATCGTGATCTTGCTCGTGATTAGTGGGTAGCCAGTTGGACCGTAAGTGAGGTCATCGTATCCTGTCTTCGTGAAGGTTGGCTTGAGGAGCCTCAATGTGTCAGCCCCGGTGCCGGCGGGGCAGCCAGCGACTGGCGCATCTGCATTAGCCGCTCGAATCGCATCAGCAAGTCCACATCCTCCCACCCCTACATTTATGGTGCTGGCCGATACGGCACCGGTCATTGTAAGCGCGATAGCCAGTGCGAGTGGCCGACGTTGCGGTAAGGTGCTCTTGAGCTTCACATGACTCTCCACATGAATAGGCGATTGTTGAGCGAGCTACGGCGTCGCACGCGTTGATGCCATGTCTCTGGCACAAGCGGTAAGGTTGATTTGAATATGTTCGACTGTGGGAGTCGACTGAACAGCGGATTACCGCCGAAGCCATAGACCTTTTATCTAACAATGCTCGTCGGGACTGGTCAATACGTGTTTCTACGTAGAGAGAATGAGGGGGTCAGTTCTTTACTCTACAGCCACAGAAGCTTCCAGCGAGTTCTCTTCCCTGTTCACTTTGTCAACTTCCCGCTGGATCTGCGAAACGCGCGACACGGAGACTCCCGCCATCGCTGCTACCTCCCGTAAGGGTAGATTGCAGCGGCGGCGGAGCAGATGCACCGCCTGTTTGAAGGCCATTCCTCTCGACCGGTCCAGGACCTGCGACTTGGGGAGTCCGTGTTCCTTGCCGATCGCCTCCAGAATTTGGTCAGCGGAAGGGCGCAGCAACTGGCGCTGAGCCCGTGGAACGTTGGCGGTGGCATGCGATGCCACCCTCGTTTGCATGCGCGTCAAGAAGTCGTCCGTGCCGAGAAAGATTTGCCCCGTCAGGTTCGCCCACGGCGCGGGCTGACTCGTTCCGCCGGCGACGAAGGCTCGGTATCGATCCCGAGCCACCGCGCGCTCCGCCCCAAAGAGCGCGAGCACGGCATCGGCCGCCACCCAGTTCGGACGGGATGCCAACCCGGCGGTGGCCCGGTAACTGCTCCAGGGCCATCGGGACGCTTCGCTCACGATTCCGGCACGCACCGGGTTGAGCACAACATAACGACAGAGTTCCAACAAGTAGGCGTCGCGGTCCACGAGGATTGCCTTGTACCGTCCCTGCAGGACATGGCCGGACCAACCGCGGCGTCGATTGAAGGCCTGGGTGTAGACCCCGTTCAAGCGGCGCATGCCGTGCGAAAGGTTTGCCTCGGGCGTTTCCAACAGCAGGTGATAGTGGTTGCCCATCAGGCAATATGCGTAGAGCACCCATTGCTGTTGCTCAACCTCCCGGCCCAGCAACTCAAGAAATCGCTGCCGATCAGGGTCATCCAGAAAGATGTCCTCGCGCCGGTCGCCTCGCGCCGTCACGTGGTACACAGCCCCGGGGAATTCCAGCCGCAGCGGTCTTGCCATGGCAAAGAAGCTAGCGGTGCAGTAGTCCAAAGTCAAGAACTGACCCCTAGCTCTCACATCCGCCTTCCGCTCCAAAATCGTGAGAATTTCTGGCAAATCGGCGAAGCCGGGCTAGGGCTCGCTGGGCTCGAACGACCAAAGTCAGGAACTGACCCCTGGGCTCGCTCTTTGATTTGGACGGCGGTGGAACAAATGAGGCAGACGGAGCTTCCTCGGCCTGTCTGGGTGGCGATTCGGGAACCGGAGTGGGGTTGAGCGGCGGAGTTACTTGTGGCGTGGACTTGCCGGCTGGGCCGCCTTCGTCGACATCCGAAACAAGTGTCGAAAGGCCTGAGAAGCCTTTGACGTTTCCATTTTGTTTGTCGTCAGCAGCCACGGCTCTTCATCTCTTCTTCAAAGCCGCAGCTTCGTATAGACGCCTTCGACCATACAGTCGTCTCCATCTTCGAAGCGAAGTTGTCCGAAACCAGAAGCCGACATTGTCAGGTGGGCTTCTTCGCCAAGCGCAAGGGAGAGACAGGTCGATGTCTTGATGTACGAATCTGTTCCGAGGACCTCGTACCAATCATCATCTTCACGACTGACCGTCACCACGTACTTACCAGGCTTCTGCTTCGACAGACCAAAAACCGCCTTCACATCGCACTTGTCCTTGCTGTCGAAGAAGATTAGCTCTCCGCCGTAGCCGGACGCCTTGAAAATGGCCTCTTCAGAGTAGGCATAGACGTAGCAGTAGCGCGTCTGGATGATGATGTCTTTGCCGTCGATCTTGTAAACGTTGCTGCCCTTGCGGGTCAGGCTCACCTCATAGTTTTCAGCCAGAACTGGCCCGGCCTGAAGGGTCATCAATGCGGCAAGCGTGGCCAGTAGGGTCTTCTTCATGACCATCGCCTATTGGGTCTGGAAGCTCGACAAGCGGCTTTTCACGAGGTCTAGCTTGGCCTTGTGGGCCAGTGGCCTGTTGAAAACACGATTCTGGATTTGGTCGGACACCTTGCTGATGGCGATGTACGCCATGCTCAAGCCAGACTCCCGCTCTGAGGCCTTCTTCTCGACGAAATCGTATGGGAAGTTCTCGCAGAACTTGTGGAAGCCGGAGAACTGCGCGACATCCCTCGTGAATCGGAAGCCGTCTGGCGTGAGGCGCGAGCGCCGTGGATGGTAGAGGTCAACGAAAAAGATGAACCATCCGCTTCCGTCGAATGTCACGGCCTCAAACACGTCAACTTTATCGATGGCCCCGAGGCGATGAAAAAGGATGCGCTGCCCCGACTGCGTTTCGAGTCTGGACAAATATGCCAGTTGACCGATCGGCCCGTTAACCGGGATCGGGTTCGTCTCAGTAAAGCCAAATGGCCCAGAGCCGTTCGGGTCCTTGTCGTAGGCAGGCGCGGATTCCAGCATCGCCTTCATCATTGGATGAACGAGCTCCAACTGGAACTTTTCGTCATCGAGGATGCGATGGATGTGTGCAAGCGCCTCACGTAACGCCTTGTCTTCTTTGTTGCCCCCGAAGAGGTTTGATAAAAATCCCATATAAGCTGCCCCCAAAGTCGAATGGATTACGTCATTGCAGCAATTCGCTCAGTCGGCGCAGCCCGGGCTTCTTGAAAGCCATGCGAATGAGCTGCTCCAGGATGTGCGTGTTTGCGACGTGAATGTAGGAAATGCCGACATTGGTTTTCTTGTCGTCCTTAGACCCGATGCAGAACGATCCATCAGCATTCCATATCTGCACCTGCCCCCACGTGCATCGCACCCTTTCATTGGCACCCAGGAATTTGTGCTTCACCAAGGTGATGCCATCGTCGTGAAGGAGTGCGTCGCCGAAATACAAGTCCCGCCCATCCTTCAGCGCTTCCAGCATCTCACCCAGCAGGCGGACGCAGACGGCTCGCCAGAGCTTGTCGATGAACTTGCTGTAGATGTCCTCTTTCTTAAGCTCAACAACTGCCTCGGAGCGTTTGTCTCCGAAGGCAATGGTGTAGGTCGTCCCCGTCGGCACGCCGTTGACGGAGTGCCGAACACCACCCCAGCGGACTCGAGTGATCGAGTCCAGAGGAAAACTCTGTCCCTTCCATGAGATTCCATCGGGTGAAATGCTCAGGGTATCCTTGAACATCACACCAATTTCAGCGCGGTAGGTGATCTCACGCGCCCATTCGTCTCTTCGTGCTACCGCCTGCTTCCGCTCATGGAAGATATCGGCAAGCGCATCCGCATCCTGCTCAACGCGCTCAGACACTTCAGGTAGCTCGGCAAACAACTCTTGAAGCAGGCCAGTCAGCCGTTGAGACTGCGTCAACATGTCATGCGTGTTGAACAGGTCGATGGCGAGGCTACGTATTTCGTAGGCCAGGTCACGGCTCGCTTCATGATCGATGCCGCGTGCTTTGGCACTCAGCTGGATAGGCTGCGCCACCTTGTCCCAATTGCGCGCCACGGCATCAAGTTTGTCCACATACGGTTTGACGGCAGCTTCACCCGAGTTCGCCGAGTCACGGGCGGCTTTGATCAGCTTGTGGACGTTCTCAGCTTCCTTCTGCAGGAAGCCCTGGGTTTCCACTTCGTAGCTGTCGACGAGGTCATCGATCAGTTCGGGCGCGTGATCCTCACCGCCCAACGTAACTCCTTCCACCGTGTCCGTCATCACCTGGACAAGCGTCGTCGGTGGCAACCTATCGAGGGCGTCCTTGATGGCGCTGCGGTAGTACCGTTTACGTTCCGCCAGTTCGGCTTCAATTTGGTCGAGTGCCCGGACCTCCGGGAAGCCGGAGACAGCGCGGTCTTCATTGATGTCGCGTAGGACATCTTCGGGATCGATCTCATCCGCGAGGTAAGCAACCTCCTGAATGAAACTGGCCAGGTCTTCCGCATCGTGCTCGCTATCCACCGCCTCGAAGGCGGCGGCCAGCAAATTTAAGTGTGCAAGCGTGGGCAGGCCAGATTCTTCCCTGACCGCCATAGCATCATGGAGCAGACCTTCAACGAGCTGGGATGCCTTTCGTGGAGAAACGCCGGGGAGCCATGCAATCTCCGCGCTCAACCTGGTGCGTGGATTCGTTAGATCAGACCGTGCCTTCTGGCAGATATCGTGGTCCAGCTCCAAAGACTTCTCTTCGGCCAATTCAACGATTTGCCTGCGGTCGTCGCGAGTGGTCACTCCGAGAATCGCGAAGGGCGTCTGATGGAGCGCGGTCGTCTTCAGTGTGCGTCGAGCACTGACGCGCGGAACAGAAGCGCTTCTCGCCGGTTGCCCGGTGGGCGGGGCTGTCGGGCGCGAAGACGCAGCTGTTGGCATGGGCGTCGCAGAAGCGCCTGATGTCGGTTGGGCACCGAGCATCGCCATGAGCTGCGGGTCCTTTAAGGCTTCTTGCGCCTGAGCCAATGCATCAGTTGGCACGGAGAGCTTTAAGTGATTGCGAAGCTCGTGGCTGTAATGTGCCAGCTGCGTTTTCGATGAGAGGTGATCTGTGAGGACGAGCGACAAGGACAGCTCACCGTTTGATCTGGGAGTTGTTCCGCATTCGGTGCAGGCTAGCAAGGCCCCGGGCTTTTCTGAGCCGCATTTAAAACAAATTGCTGTTGTCATTCTTGAAAGTCCCTGACGATCGACTCACCGATAACCCACCTTACCGAGCTCTCTTCGCAAGCAGTTGTAGTAAGTTCCGGGGCCGCTGTACTGGCGCGCACTTTCACACGCTCGCTCTATTGCCGCTGATGTTGTAGACGTAAGGCCTGACAAATCAGGAGTACCGCCTGACGAGCGAAGACTGGATATTTCCCGATTCAAACAGTTGTAGTACGCGCCGGGCCCACTGTATTGGCGCGCACTGTCACAAGCACGCTCAATGGCGGCTTGCTCAAAAGCTGAAAATCGAGAAATGTCCGGTCGCCCGCGAGATGTGTTCAGACTGGAAAGTTCTCGATTGAGGCAGTTGTAGTAAGCGCCAGGACCGCTGTACTGACGTGCACTGTCACAGGCACGCTCGATGGCTGCTTGTTCTGAGGGAGATGCTCCAGAAAGATCGGGGCGTCCGCGCGACGCGTTAAGGCTAGCAATCTCTCTATTGAGACAATTGTAATAAGCGCCGGGGCCGCTGTACTGCCGCGCGCTATCACAGGCACGCTCAATAGAGTTCCTTTCGGCACTGGTCACACGAGACAGGTCGGGACGTCCACCTGATGATTTGAGACTAGCCATCTCGCGAGCAAGGCAAGATTGATAGGCGCTGGGTCCACTATAAAGTCGTGCACTATCACAGGCTCGCTCCATGCCGGACTGTTCGGAATCAGTCACGGCTGTACGATCTGGACGCGCCGGGGGGCGCTCAGGCGGGGGTATCGCAGGCGATGGAGGCACGAACGTGGAAGTGTTCGGAGGTGCTACCTGAGGGCTTTCTCGCACAGCAGCGACACGATCATCTGAGAGGCGCTGAAGTAATGACGACGTTGGGAGTCCGTCGGGCGTAAGGCCACTATCCCGTTGAAATGCCAAAATCGCTGAACGTGTTTTAGTCCCCATGAGACCGTCAGCGCTACCTGCGTCATACCCAAGTGCATTAAGTTTCCGTTGAATAGCTTGTACAGTCGCATCCGGAGCAGGGCGCGCTGGTGCTTGTGCTGGTGCCGACAGGGAACGCGTGGATGGACTGCGAGCGAATCGGCTGCGGCCTTCTGCCTGAAGTTGGCTCCGGTAAGGCTCAACATCTCGGCGCGCGCTCTCCAGTGCACCGCTTCTATAGCGAAAACTGCCACAGCGGCTGTTGTAGTCAGCCACCATGGCGTTGAACCGATCGACATCGGAGTCGCTGTAGTTGTTGAGAGCGGCCTTCGCGCCCTCCATGCGGATGTCTTCCGCCAGGCAATACCGAATCTGAGCCGTTGATAACACCAAGTCCTGGCCAACTGGCGGCTTTGACTCTTGTGGCACGGAAGGGGCTTGCGGTTGAGCAGGCGGCGAATAGCTCGGCGCTGCACTCTGCGCGGGCGGTGAGTAAGCTGGAGCCGATGAACTGGTGGGCTTGTTGGACGGGCCGATAAGCCAAAGCAGGCCAACGACGGCAGCTATGCCCAGTATCCACTTGCCCCCAGACGAGCCAGACGACGGTTGCGGAGGCTCTTGATACGTCTGACGCTGAGGTGGCTGCTGCGGTTGCGGTGGCGCTTGAGCAGTCTGCGCGGCTGGGCGTCCGGTGGATGTCGTAGAGCCGGCGGATTCAGTCTTAGGCGCAGGGGGTGGCGGTGTCGTGTCCACGTCGGACACGAGCGATGAAAGGCCAGCGAAGCCTTTGCCTTCATTTTTCTTGTTGTTTTCTTCCTCCGCTGCCACCAGTGTCTCCCTTAGGGAACCTCTGAACAATTCCGAGTTGACGCGCAAGGACGCATCCCGCGGAGAATCAGGCGTCGAAAATGGACTTTAGTGACGCAAATTCCGCGTTTGAGAGGGCGATTTCCGCCCGGATT
>NZ_SRSH01000016.1 GCF_006175985.1 Methylotetracoccus oryzae
AATCCGGGCGGAAATCGCCCTCTCAAACGCGGAATTTGCGTCACTAAAGTCCATTTTCGACGCCTGATTCTCCGCGGGATGCGTCCTTGCGCGTCAACTCGGAATTGTTCAGAGGTTCCCTAGCAATCTTGCCGCAGGCAGCAGGGGAGATAGGCCCCACGCTTTCGTACACGACCGGAAAACCCATCAGACCGAACTCATACCCGTTTCTCAGATAAAAGAAAATCTCAGTGCAAATACCGAGGTGACCGGCCTTTCCAGCGACGGACGCTTCGTGCTGTTAGGGGTGAAAGTACCGTCAGGTGACTATCCGTCCGATGTATTTGTTTACGATAGACAGACCGGACAAAGCACGCAAATCAGTAAGGGGCCGGGTGATAATGCGAGTAACAGCTACTCAGGGGTAGGAACCATTTCTGCGGATGGACGCTTTATTGCTTTTCTGTCGAATACCGGCAACCTCATCCCAGGTGATACCAGTGGCAGTGCCTTTAAGTTAATCATGTACGATCGACAGACGAACAGCCTGACGCGGCTGGATGTCGATACGGAAGGGGCGCCAGCCAACGGATTCGACGCTTCGTTTATATCTTACCCCTATGCACGGTTGTCTTCCGACGGACGATTAGCAGTCTTTTCATCGTACGCCACAAATCTTGTGAAGAACGATACTAACAACACTCGCGATGTTTTCGTTCGCGAGCGTGTGCTGGACCGCACTGCGATCGCCGACATCGCGGTGACTCAAACCGCCAGTCCCTCACCATTTCCGCCGTCGAGCCCGATCACCTATACGGTGACCGTCGTCAACAACGGCCCCGATGCCGCGAGTGAAGTTACACTGGTTGACGGTCCGCTGCGCGGCGCCGCCACGCCGAGTCAAGGAACCTGCAGCAACGGCGCTCCATTGGTCTGTTATCTCGGCTTTCTTGACGTGGGTACCAGTGCCAGCGTGACACTAAAGCTGCCGCCGCGGTCCGGCGGCACTACTCGCATCTACAACTCCGTCCAGGTCAACGCAGCGCCGGTCGATCCGAACCCGCGGAATAACAAGACAGGCCTTCACGTCAGCGCCGCTCCTTGAACTGCTCAATACACTGGCGCCGGACCCGCGCGGCGGTTCGGTGCCAAAATCTTCGTCCTGGCGAATCTGTCTGGTCAGACCACCACCGCCAAAGGCCTACTGATCCAATCCTCACAACTTAGGCTAAAGGGCCTATGGGCGAATGGGTGGCCCCGTTTTCCGGACCCCGTTTGCCGGCGACGGGGGGCAAAGCCACGCGGACGGCCGGGGAAGCCAACAGCGGGCAAGGGCGAAATGGTGACGAGTCAAAAAAGGCTGTTCGATTAGTTGAGCCTGATAATCCTCTAGCCAGCCTCCTCGGGTCAGTGGTACTACTGACCTGGCAAACGAGAGAACGTGAGGAGGCTGTCATGGCACTTTACTGTGGTATCGATCTGCATTCCAACAACCACGTGGTAGTGGTAATCGACGAGGAAGACCGCCGGATTCTGGAGCGGCGTTTGGGGAACGATGTGACACTGACGTTGCAGACACTGGAGCCATATCGCTCGGAACTGGCGGGCGTCGCGGTGGAATCGACCTTCAACTGGTACTGGCTGGTCGACGGCCTGCAGGAAGCCGGCTATCCGATGCGACTCGTGAATACGACCGCAGTGCAGCAGTATGTCGGGTTGAAGTACACGGACGACCGTTACGACGCTTACTGGCTGGCGCACTTGATGCGGTTGGGCATCTTGCCGACCGGGTACATCTACCCGAAGGAGCAGCGCGCCACTCGCGACCTTTTACGACGCCGGATGCAGTTGGTGCAGGCGGCGAGCACGCAGCTGATCAGCGTGCAGAGCCAGATCTGGCGGGAGACGGGCGAGCGGATCGCCACGCGTCGGCTCAAGCAAGCGGATTTCGTGGTGGACCTGCCGGGCGCCGCCCAGCAGCTGTCGGCGCAGAGCGCGCTCCTCGTCTATCGGGCCATTCACGCCCAACAGACGGTGCTGGAACAGGTGTTGTTGCAGGTGATCGGACCGCAACCGGACTATCAGCTCTTGACCACGATTCCGGGTGTCGGCGCCATTCTGGGCATGACCATTGCGCTGGAGACCGGCGATATCCGTCGCTTCCCCGGTGTGGGTCACTACGCCTCCTATTGCCGCTGCGTGCGGAGCGAGAAAGTCAGCAACGGCAAGAAGAAAGGCGAAGGCAACGCCAAAAGTGGTAACAAGTATCTGTCTTGGGCGTTTGCCGAAGCCGCCCATTTCGCGGTCCGTTACCAGCCTTTGGCCAAACGTTTTTTTGACCGCAAGCAGCGCAAGACCAATGGCATCGTGGCCATCCGGTCGGTGGCCCACAAGCTGGCCCGGGCGGCCTACTACATGCCGCGGGACCAGGTGCCGTTCGATGCGCACCAGCTGTTTGCCTGAGTGGGGCGACCGTGGCGAGCCCGTAAAAGGGGTTGGCGCAACCATCGTGTCTGATTGGACGCCACGGTAGGCCCTTGATGGACATCATTCGCCCATGCCGCGAGCCACTTGAGGGTTGGACTGTCGAAGGGCAGAACCACGTGATCTGTGAAAACCCATTGGACACGGCATGGAACCAAGGTTTTTCTGGGGCGCTTGGCGCCAGGGGCAGACGGTGAGGCTACTCACCGCCGCGCCTTGATCCAGATGGGTGACCGGTGCGGATGATTCATCCGACGCCTACGCACTGAAATATCGGGCGCGAAGCGGATGTCAGTCAGGGCTGTGTGGGTTGTAACGCTGAAAATGCTGATTTTATCGGCAGGGTATAGCTTCGGCTGTTGTTTCCGGCTGGCTAATGGGCGACCCCTTTTTGACGCCCCATTTTTTGGTCGCGGAGGATTCGATGATCGCACGCTCTTGCGCAATAATCGTGGCCGCTACTCTGGCTGGCTGCGCCATCAAACAGGAAGTTACACCGTTCAAGCTAGGCCAATCTGCGAAGGAACTCTGCCTTGTGCGAAATAGCGAAGTCGTACAGGATGGCTTTCATGACGTTTACGCCAAAGTCCTGGAGCGCAAGGGCTTTCGCGTCCGCAGCCTGCCTGATAAAGCTCCAGTCGATTCGTGCCCACTATTGACCACTTACGAGGCAATCTATCGCTGGGACATGGCCATCTACCTGGCCCGAGCGGACCTGCGTGTATTCGCCGATGGCAAGGAAGCTGGTCGCGCGGTGTATGACTCACTTTCTGGCGGCGCGAATATGAACAAGTTCATCCGCACAGAGCCCAAACTCACCGAACTTGTCGATCAGCTTTTTCCTATGCCTGTTTCACGATAGAAGACAGTCGGACTTCACGGGGAAAAGTGGTAATGGAGAAACAGCAGGGAAAGGGGTCCAGGAAACGGGGCCGGTTACTTTTCGTGTTGGCTCAGCCCGGTGCGCCCCGGCCTGGTGACCGATCCGGGGGATTACCCCTGGTCCGGCTACCGCTCGCATGCCGGTGATGCCGCCATGCACTGGCCAACCGAGCCGGAGGAGTATCGCCGACTTGCTGCCAGTTCCGAGGCGCCTGCATCGGCTTATCGCGAACTGTTCAAGCAACCGCTTGCGGCCTATGATCTTCAGGCAATACGTGCCCATCTGGACAAGTATTGCGCACCCGGCTCCGGCAAATTTCAGGATGAGATCGAGGCCGTGGCAGGCCGACGCGCCAAGATTGTTCCCCAGGGGCGGCCAAGGAAACCAAAGGATGGGGCAGAAGAGTAACTTGACACCTTTTTCTGGACCCCTTTTTCAACGCCGTTTTCGGAAAGATGGCGCAGAAAAGTAACCACCCGTTTTTGAGTTGGGCGTTGCGGAAAAATGGCAGAGTACTTTACCCAACTAAAAGCCCTGAATCCGAGCGAGCTTGCTCGCATCTTTAAGCAGAAGTTGCACGCCCCGTTGCTTGACATCTGGGAATTCACCGACGAATTCAAGCCCGTTGATCTGTATTGCTACCTTCATGCGAAATACAGTGCGCCTAACGGCATACAGAACTTCCTGCGTAACGACGGCTCAGACAACTTGATTCATTGGGAATGGACGCTGGTCAACGAAGACGGACTCTTGACCGTTCAAGGCCACAATTTCCGCACCGAAGTGCATATTTTTCGTCACCTCGGTGTTGGACGTAGAAGAGAGGACTTCATCCAAGAGCTCAAGCAAGATTTTAAAGCCTATGGGAAGCAGATGAAGGCTATTCGAGCGGGACTTGAAAAGTGGACACATTTTATCAATCCCTACCATAGAATCGAGTCAGCAATAGATCGACAGATTCAAGCCATAGCGGCTCTTGATCTAAATCTGCAGCGGGACAGAATACCGCAACCGGGGACATCAGAAGATATGCAGGGATTTCCCGATTCATGGAGGGCAATCGCTGACAAGTACACTCAAGCACTCGGCTTGGCATTCGGTGTTCGAGGGATGCTCCCAGTTCTTGCAGAGAGTTTCGTTAATTTTCTACTGTTCAGCATCGCTCGACCTGAGATCAAGAACAACAAACGGCTCATTGCAGATTCTCTTCGACGACCGATAGATGTACGCGTTCAAACGCTACACCTAACGTGCATCGGTTTCACCACTCCCGTAGACTACGAGCATCAAGCATGTAAAGACTTCCATACGCTCATGAACGAGCGCAACGACATGCTGCACGGAAACGTGGATATCGAACGACTTTCGTTCGAGGAAATCTACTTTAACGGCCGAGTTCCAATTTTCACGTCTTACGGATCTTTTTGGGACAAGACAATTGCGTTAGAGGCACGCACAGTGCGTTTGGGCGCTCTTCAAAGGGACCGAGCCTCTGTAGAGGCATTCAAGACTTACATTTTGAGTCTGCTCAATAGCGGTGTTCGTGAATCGGTCATGCGCATGCTCAGTTCGCCGCAGCTTGGCTTCGACGCAAAGCGCAATATCCTAGGTGTTCTGCTTCCCGCAAATATGATCGATAGCAGGATGGGGCAGAGCGAGCCAAACGCCTAACAATTCAATCAAGCCGACGCCGCTTCGCGGCGTTTATTTTCTGGGCAGGGTGGGCTCACCATTCGCGTTCAAGAAGAAGTCGCGTCGGTTACCGGTATTCGAACCCTCGTCCTTTCCCGCTGAGCCCGCAACCCACTACATCCGATACAACGCCTCTAGCGCTTCGCCCGCGTCGCTCTTGCCTTTGCTCTTCGCGCTATCGCGCGAGTTGTCTGCGAAAAGGGCGTACAGACCGTCGCTGTTCCAGTTGCCCTTCCCGTCCGCATAGAGCGCTCGATTCAGGTCCTGAATCAACGCGTGCGCCTCGCCGCCCAAACGGCTGGCCGTTTGTTCCAGATTGACAGGGGGTGAAGCGGGCCAGCGGGCAGCGCCCCAGGCCAGGATCGCGCGGCGCGCGGCTTCGGCGTCACCGTCGGCGCAGGCGCGCTTCAACTGCTTCAGGGTTCCCGAGAAGTCGGGCGCCCGCTCGGCTTTCGTCACGGTGGCAGCCGGTTTTCGACCGCCACGGAAATACCAGGCCAGTCCGGTCGCGAGCCAGCCTGCGGCGCAGAGCAACGTGGCCCAGAACCACGGATTGGCGGTCAATGGAACCGGTTGCGCGGCCGGCGACGGTGCGGTGGCACCGGGTTCGGGAGCTTTAGGCGCGAGCCCGGACAGATCCAACTCATCCTCCGGCCGGCTAGCCGGCGGTGGGGCTTCCGGCGACGGCAACACCTTCAATGCCGTTTCCGGCAGACGCGCGACTTCGAGTTTGTCGGTCTTCGTGTTCCACCATGGAATCTCGATGCCCGGCACCTTGAAGCTGCCGTCCTTCATCGGAATCAGCGCGGTCTTTTCGCGCCGCACGCCGGTCAGGCCGCCGGGGCCGTGCTGCTCGCTGATGGCCGGCTGATCGGGGTATTGCTTCAATTCGGCCGCCGCGGCAGCGCTGCGGTCGATCAGTTCGGGCAGCATGCCCATTGTGACGCCCTCGCCGTGCACCGATAGGGTGCGCGTGATCGGCTCGCCGACCTTCGTCGACGGTGGGTCGCTGGACCAGGCCTGATCCAGCGTCAGGCTGGCGGCCGGCAACCAGTGCTTGCCCTTGAACGCGGCCGGGATGGCGCGCACCTGCAGGGTGGTGGCCTCGGAGCGGATCTTCGTGACCCGGCCACCGCCGCCGAAGAACTGGTCGAACATCGAATTGCCGCTACCGGCGAGTTCGGCTTCCAGTCCGATCGGTTCGATGCGCAGCGTGCCGCTCTTCTGCGGGAAGATCGCGAAGCGGCGTTCGATGACACCGTAGCGCCGGCCGTCACGCTCGATCTGATAGCGGCGATCGTCGCCCAGTTTCTGGATCATCGCATCCTCCAGCTTCGGATCTTCGAGTTGCCCGTTCCGCAGCGCCACCTGATGCAGCAGCCGGAGCGTCAGCACGACCTGCGCCTGCACGTAGGGATTCTTCGGCTCGGCCTCGACTTCCAGTTGTAACGGGGCGGATCCGCTGCCTGCGGAGCGGTGGGCGCGGCCCGGCAGTACCGTCAGCCGGATCGGCCGGCTGGTGTCGCTGCCGAAGGCGATCGGCGGCACGGTTACGTCTCCGGCCTGCCTCGCCATGACCGTCACGGTCCACTCGGCGCGGCGGGTCAGGCGCCCGTTGACCATGTTGATCTGCGTCGAACGGCCTTGCCGCAGCACGTCGAAATCTTCGTTCAAGGGCGAGAAGTCGGGCTCGCCGTCCGGGTCTTCGTCGGCCGAAAACACCAGGTTGAAGGACTCTTCCAGCGACACCGGGTCGCGGTCGCTGGTGACGTTCACCTCGACGGCCCAGGCCGCCCCGAGCGGCCACAGCGACATCAGCAGAACGACGAACGCGAGCGCCAGGGGCGAACTCGAGAGAGAGCGGGGCCGAGTTGGGTACAGGCCTGGAATCATTGTTCGTCATCCTCGCTGGATTGCTGCCTCTGCCGGTATTGCCACGCGAACTTGCGCTTCAGCAAACCGGCAGGGTCGTCCGGAATGCGCCGCAGCCATTGCTCGTTGGCCTGCTGCGCTTCCTTACGCTGCATCGGGTCCGGTGCCGCAGAGGGGGGCCCGGCTTTGGGCTCGGCGTTTTCAGGTGCGCCGTCCGCCTGCGCCTCCTTCGACTGATCCGCCCCCTGCTCTTCCTGGGCGGAATCCGGTTCCCCGGGTTTCTTGGCCTCTTGCGGCGGTTGCTGGGACGAGCCGTCCTGACCCTTCTTCTGGTCTTTGGGCGGTGAGTTTTCGGCGGACTGCTGCTCCGGTTGGTTCTCGGGTTGTTCGCCCTGATCCCCGTCCTTTTGATCGGGCTGATCCTGTTTGTCTGAGTCCTGCTTTTCCGCATCCTGGCCCTCGTTCGAGCGCTTTTTCTCGGGCTGGCCACTGTCCTGCGGATCCTTCCCGGACTCGGACTGCTTTTTCTGCTGCTGCTCCTTTTTCTTCAGCGCCTTTTCCAGCAGTTCCTTGTTGTATTTGGCATCCGCATGCTGCGGATCGCGCTCCAGGACTTTCGTGTAGGCCGCGATCGCGTCCGGGTAGCGCTGCAGTTTCGCCAGTGTGTTGCCGCGGTTGTACCAGCCGTCGACCGTGTCCACCCGCTGCAGGGTCTTCAGGGCGTCCTCGTACTTGCCGGCCCGGTATTGCGCGGCGGCGCGCCAGGCGTCGTCGCGGAACTGGCCCGCCGCCTCGTCGTATTGCTGCGCCTCGAAGGCCTTGGATGCGGCCAGGTCCGGCTTGGTCCACAGATCCCGCCATTCGAACGCGCTCGCCGGCCGGGGCAGCGGCAGCAGCAGCAACATTAGCGCCAGCAGGCCGCCGCGCCGAAACGCCAGCGCGCCCAGCGGCAGCAAGGCCAGGACCAGCCAGGGTCCGGTTTCGATCCACTGTTCGATCCGGACCTGCGACTCGCCGGCTTCGGCCTGCGGGCCGCCGGGCCGCTCGAAGGACGCCAGCAGCCGCTCGATGTCGGACGGACTCGATGTGACCTCGCGATAAAGCCCCCCGCCGGCCTGGGCGACCGCTCGCAGGCCCTCGGGGTCGAGCTTGGGTACCCGGATGTTGCCGGCGTCGTCCTTCCACAGTCCGCTGCGTCCGCGCGGCACGGGTCCGCCGCTTTCGGTGCCGATGCCGAGCACGGAAACGCGATAGCCCAGCCTCTTGAGGCGTTCGGCGGTCGCGACGGTCGGTGCGCGATCGACGTCTCCGGTCATCATCAGCACGTTGCCGCTGCGCAGTCCTGATTGCTGCAGCAAGCGGGCCGCGAGCTCCAGCGCGAGATCGGCCCGCTGGCCCTGGACCGGCGGCAGCGAGGTCGTCAACGCGCTGAGCTGCGACTGGATGGTCGCGGCGTCGTCGGTCAGCGGGGTGACCGTGAACGCATCTCCGGCATAGATGACCAGCGCCGTCTGGCCGTCGCGGCGCGCGCGCAGCAGGTCGGTGATCTTGTAGCGGGCGCGATCCAGCCGGCTCGGCTTCAGGTCGGTCGCGTCCATGGCGTAGGACAGGTCCAGCGCGACGACCAGCGCGTCGTCGCTGCGGAACACCGGCACCGGTAGGCGCTCCCAGACGGGCCCGGCCAGCGCGAGCAGCGCCAGCGTGCCGCCCAGTCCCGCCAGCGTGATGCCAAACGCTCGCCCGCCGCGGGCCGGTGTGCCGACCATAAGGTGCGGCAGCAGGGCGGGGTCGCACAGTTCGGAAAGATTGCCCGCCGCGCGTCGGTGCGAGGCCAGCCGCCACAGCAGCAATGCCAGCGGCAGGAAGCCGAGCAGCCACCACGGCCGCAGGAAATGAAATGCTTCGGTCATCGCTTCACCAGTGCCTGGACCAGCAGGCCCGCGGCCAGCAACAGGGCGGCGCCGAGCGGCCACGGGAACAGTTCGGTGAACGGGCGGTAGAACAGGTGCTCCTTCTCGACCGGTTCGAGCTGGTCCAGCACCGAGTAGATCGTCGCCAGCTCCTCGGTGTCCCGCGCGCGGAAATAGCGCCCGCCGGTCTTGTCGGCCAAGGCCCGCATCGTGTCCTCGTCGAGATCCTGGGACGGATTCACTTCCCGGGTGCCGAACAGACCGCTGACCAGCATACGGTCTGCGCCGACGCCGATCGTGTAGATCTTCAACTGCTCGCGGCTGGCGAGTTCCGCTGCCTGCAGTGGGGTCACGGCCCCGGCCGTGTTCGCGCCGTCGCTGAGCAGGATCAGCACGCGCTGGTGCTCGGGATTCTGCCGCAGGCGCTTGACCGCGAGCCCGATCGCATCGCCGATCGCGGTCTTGTCGCCAGCCAGCCCGATCACGGATTCGTCGAGCAGGGTGCGGACGGTCTTGCGATCGAAGGTCAGCGGCGCCTGCAGATAGGCCCGCTCGCCGAACAGGATCAGGCCGATGCGGTCCCCGGCGCGGCGCTCGATGAATTCGCCGGCCACCGCCTTCGTCGCAGTCAGTCGGTCGACCGGGCGTCCCGCCAGCACGAAATCCTCCATCTCCATACTGCCCGACAGATCGACGGCCAGCAGCAGATCGCGGCCGCTGACGGTCTGCTCAATCGGTTCGCCCAGCCATTGCGGACGCGCTGCCGCGGTGACCAGCAGCAGCCAGGCGAGCCAGGCCAGCGCCAGTCGCGCGATCGGGTTACGCGGTGCGGCTGCAGTGCCCCGCTGCGGCAGTTCATCGAGGAAGGGCACGCGCAGCGCGGCACCGGACGGATCCCCGGCCGGCGGCAGCACCAGGCCCAGCAGCCACGGTGCGGGCAGGATCAGGAAAAGCCAGGGCCAGACGAACTGCAACATCGGGGTTCAGCGGCGCGTTTCGATCTTGGTCAGCCAGTCGCGGCACAGCGCGAACAGCGCGTCGAGGTCGGCGCTGCCAATGTCCGGCCTATACGGAGCGTCGAGCAGCGCGCGGCCCGGCCCGTCGGTGAAGCCGCTGTCGCACAGTGCCCGATCGAGCCACTGCAGCCAGGCCCGGCCTTGC
This sequence comes from Methylotetracoccus oryzae, assembly GCF_006175985.1. Taxonomy (GTDB): domain Bacteria; phylum Pseudomonadota; class Gammaproteobacteria; order Methylococcales; family Methylococcaceae; genus Methylotetracoccus; species Methylotetracoccus oryzae. The sequence goes on from NZ_SRSH01000016.1 coordinate 9,982, forward strand.
AGGGGCGCGACCTCGGTCCGCGGATGCACGCTCAGGGCCACCCGTCGCAGCAGGATCGACAGTCGCTGCGCCTTCAGCGATGCGCTCAGGTCGGCATCGCGCTCCAGGGCCGCCAGTTCGCTCAACGCGATCCGCTGGATCGCGCCGCGGCGGCGCCGGCGCCGATAAAGCCACAGTGCCGCAAACGCCAATCCGGCGATGAGCAAAGGCGCGAGCCACCAGCCGGGCGGCGGCGGCCACCAGCCGATGGCGGGCGGCAGGTGGATATCGCGCAGCGGCAGCAGGTCTGCGATGCCGTTCATAGGTGACGGTGGTCGGCGGCCATGCCGCGCTGCAGGGTGCGCAGCGGATCCTCGTCGGTCGCGCAGACGATCACGCGCATCCGGTTGCCGCGAGCAAACGACTGCAGCCGCTGCAGACGGTCTTCGAAGCGCCGGCGGTGCTCGCGCGCGGCGTCCGGGCTGAAGTTTACCGACCGCTCGTTGAAACCGTCGCTGAAGCGGTAGCGGCCGCTGCTGGGCACTGATCGCTCCAGTGGATCGTAGACCGCGATCAGCACCGCTTCCCCGTGGCGGCGCAGCCGGGAGAGGCGTGTTGCGATGCCGTCGTCGAAGCCGCGAAAGTCGCTGAACAGGAACATCAGTGAACCGGTGCGCGCATGCCGCTCCATGCCTCCGATGGCCTCTTCGAGCCCGGCCGGCTCGGCGCCGGCGGGGCCGAGACCGGGGACCGCGTCGGCGAGGTGCTGCAGCAGGTTCAGCACCGAGCGGCGGTGCTGCTCGGGCTTGACCTCGGCGCGGGCGTGCTCGGAAAAGACCAGGCCGCCGACGCGATCACCGTGATGATGGGCGCTCCAGGCGATCAGCGCGGCCAGGCGGGCGGCGGTCACGAACTTGAACTCGTGGCGTGTGCCGAAGAACATGCCGGCGCGGCCGTCGACCGCGAGCAGCACCGGGCGCTCGCGCTCCTCGCGAAACAGTTTGGTGTGCACGCGGCCGGTGCGGGCCGTCACCCGCCAGTCGAGGCTGCGCACATCGTCGCCGGCGATGTACGGACGGGATTCCGCGAACTCCATGCCGCGGCCCTTGAAACGCGACAGGTACTGGCCGCTCTGGATGGCGCGAGCCATTGCGCGGTGCAGCGGGACGGCGGCCGACGGCGCCGACAGCCGGACCAGCGTGTCGAGCCGCGGGCGCACGCGGTCGTCGCTGGGCAATGCCGACGCGGAGGGTGTGCCGGCGATTCCGGAGGGAGGGGCGGTGCCTGGGCGCATGACGATCGCTGGTGTGTACGGTCAGTGAACGAAACGGCCTAGCACGTCGGTCAGGAATAGCCAGCCGCGCTCGGAACAGCGGATCGCGCCGCCGTCGCGTTCCAGCAGCCCGTCGCCGAGGCAACCCGACAGGGAAGGCTCCAGCGCGCTCAGCGGCAGGCCGGTACGGCGCGGGAAGTCGCTCTCGGAAAAGCCTTCGCGTACGCGCAGGGCGTTCATCAGGAATTCCAGCGGCCGCTCGTCATGCCCGATCTCGTGCTCGAGGGTGACGGGTTCCACACCGGAGCGGAGCCCGAGGTAGGCGTCGGGGCTGCGGACCTTGCTGGTCCGGAGCAGCCTGTCGCCGGCGCCGTCGGTGATCTTGCCGTGGGCCCCGGCGCCGATGCCGAGATAGTCGCCGAAGGTCCAGTAGTTCAGGTTGTGCCGGCACTGGCGCCCGTCGCGGGCATAGGCAGAGACTTCGTATTGGCGGTAGCCGCTGAAGGCCAGCGCCTCCTGGCATTGCTGCTGAATCTGCCAGGCCGTATCGTCGTCGGGCAGGACCGGTGGCTGCTTGAAGAAGGCCGTGCCCGGCTCCAGCGTCAGCTGATACCACGAGATGTGCTCGGGGCTGAGCTCGATGGCGGTCGTCACGTCGGTCAGCGCCGCCTCCACGTCCTGGTCCGGCAGGCTGAACATCAGGTCGAGGTTGAGGTTGTCGAAACCGGCCGCGCGCGCGACGTCGACCGCACGCAGCGCCTCGCCGCCGTCATGCACGCGGCCGAGGGCGTGCAACATGCGATCGTCGAAACTCTGGATGCCGATCGACAGCCGGTTGATCCCGGCGGTGCGAAAGCCCTTGAACTTGTCCATCTCGAAAGTGCCGGGGTTGGCCTCGAGCGTGATTTCGGCGGTGCCGGCCAGTGTTGCGCGCTCGTCGATCCCCCGCAGCAGCCGATCGATCGCTGCGGGCTCGAACAGGCTTGGTGTGCCGCCGCCGATGAACACGGTTTCGATGGTGCGTCCGGCGACCCGCTCCAGTTCCCGGTCGAGATCGGACAACAAGGCTGTGACATAATCGGCCTCCGGCAGTGCCGCCGGCCGGCCGTGCGAGTTGAAATCACAGTACGGACACTTGCGCAGACACCACGGGATATGGATGTACAGGCTGAGCGGCGGGTTGCTGAGCATCGAGTCGCGGCAGGGGACATGGAGGCCCGCAAGCTTAACAGATCACCGGCATCGGCGCGGTCTTGCCGACGCCGTCCCCCGCGGCTGCACCTCGCGGCCGAATGCCTTATTCCCTTTGTTTTTGTGGATCGTTTTTGTATCTTACGCGCGCCATGACCAACCTAGTTCAAGTCGAACAGCTATACCGTTACTACGGGGATCACTGCGCCGTCCAGGATGTCACGTTCACGCTGGAAAAGGGCGAGATCCTGGGTTTTCTCGGTCCGAACGGGGCCGGCAAGACCTCGACCATGCAGATGATCTGCGGGAATCTCGCGCCCACCTCCGGGCAGATCGTCATCAACGGCGTTGACCTGCTGGACCAGCCCAAGGAGGCCAAGCGCGCACTGGGCTACCTGCCGGAAATACCGCCCGTCTATCGCGAACTGACGGTGGACGAATACCTGAATTACTGCGGACGGCTCCATGGGCTGCCGCGCGAGCGGTTGAGCCGCGCCTGCGCCCAGGCCAAGGAGCGCTGCGGCCTCGAAGACGTGGGTGCGCGGCTGATCGGCAACCTGTCGAAGGGCTATCAGCAGCGCGTCGGCATCGCGCAGGCCATTCTGCACACGCCGGCCGTCATCATCCTCGACGAACCGACCGTGGGCCTCGACCCGATCCAGATCCGCGAGATCCGCGAGCTGATCGCCGAACTGGGCAAGGAGCACGGGATCATCCTGTCGACCCATATCCTGTCCGAGGTGCAGGAGTCCTGCACCCACGTGCAAATCATCCACCGCGGGCGCCTGGTGCTGAAGGACACCATCGAGGGCCTGGAGCTGCAGATGCGCGCGTCCAGCCTGCTGCTGACGACCCGCCGCGCCGTCGATGCGGACCGCCTGCGCGCCGTCGCCGGGGTGCAGTCGGTGGAATCAGTGGAGGACAACGTCTGGCGCATCTTCCACGACAAGGGCACGACACCGGCCGCGGCGATTGCCGAAGTGGTCGTGACCGGCGGCTGGGGGCTGCTGGAACTGACGCCTGAGCGGCGCTCGCTCGAAGAGGTGTTCATCGACATGACGCAGACCGGCGCCGCCGGTGTAGGGGAGGACGCGACGTGATGGCCTTGACGATAGCCGGGCGTGAACTGCGGACGATGTTCCTGTCGCCGCTCGCCTGGTCGATACTCGCCGTGATCCAGATCATTCTCGCCTACATGTTCCTGGCGCAGATCGACTGGTTCCTGATGATGCAGCCGCGGATGGCGGGCATGGAGGATGCGCCGGGCGTCACCGATCTGATCGTGGCGCCGCTGTTCGGCAACGCCGGCGTGATCCTGCTGCTGGTGACGCCCTTGCTGACGATGCGGCTGATCAGCGAGGAGCGCCGCAACCGGACGCTGAGCCTGCTGTTCACCGCACCGGTTTCGATGACCGAGATCGTGCTCGGCAAATATCTGGGCGTGTTCGGCTTTCTGATGATCATGGTCGTCATGATCGCGCTGATGCCGCTGTCGCTGCTGGCCGGTGGCGGGCTGGACGGCGGCAAGCTGGCCGCCTGCGTGCTCGGCCTGGTCTTGTTGCTGGGCGGTTTCGCCGCCCTGGGACTGTACATCTCGGCCCTCGCGAATCAGCCGACGGTAGCGGCGGTCAGTACGTTCGGCGCGCTGCTGCTGTTGTGGATCGTCGACTGGAGCGGGAATGCGGTGCAATCGGCCAGCGGCGCGCTGGAATACGTGTCGATGCTGCGACACTACGAGAATCTGCTGAAGGGGTTGGTCAACACCAGCGACCTGATCTATTTCGTACTGTTCATCGCGACTTTCCTGGTTCTGAGCGTGCATCGCCTGGATAACGACCGCCTGCAACAATGAAAATCAGCCGTAAGCTCCATACCGAGATTCGCCTGCAGAATCTCGCGTTCAGCCTGTTGTTCCTCGCCGTCGTCGGCCTGCTCGCCTGGCTCAGCACGCGTTATTCGACCCAGTTCGACTGGACGGCCGGCGGTCGTCACACGCTGTCGGAGGCCAGCCGCAAGGTGCTGGACCTGATCGACGGGCCGGTCAAGATCACCGCCTACGCGCGCGAAAACCGGCAACTGCGCGAACAGATCGACGACCAGATCGGCCGCTTCGTGCGCGCCAAGCCATCGCTCTCGCTGCAGTTCGTGAATCCGGACACGCAGCCGGACAAGATTCGCGAACTCGGCATCACGACCGATGGCGAACTGTTCGTCGAATACCAGGGGCGCAGCGAGAAGCTGCCGCAAGCCACCGAAACCGCCCTGACCAATGCGCTGCAACGTCTTGCGCTGGCGAAGGACCAACACGTCGTGGTGCTCGAAGGACACGGCGACCGTTCCATCGTGGGGCGGGCCAATCACGACCTGAGTCAGTTTTCGGAAGAGCTCGGGCGCAAGGGCATCACGCTGTCGGCGCTGAATCTGGCTGTCACGCCGGCGATTCCGGACAACACCTCGGTGCTGGTAATTGCCGGGCCGAAGACCAACCTGCTGCCGGGTGAGGTCACGCTGATCCAGAACTACGTGAACGCCGGCGGCAATCTGCTGTGGCTGGCCGATCCGGGTGAGCTGCACGGTCTGGCGCCGCTGGCACAGCAACTCGGCATCAAGTTCCTGCCGGGCGTCGTCGTCGATGCGTCCACGCAGCTGTTCGGCATCGCCGACCCGACCTTCGCGCTGGTGGCAGAGTATCCGCCGCACGCGATCACGACCCAGTTCCAGAACGTCACGATGTTCCCGGCGTCCGCGGCGATTGAAAAGCCCGACGCGCCCGGCGCTCCCTTCGAGGGCGAGGCGTTCCTGAGCACGCTGGCGCGTTCGTGGACGGAGACCGGTAAGATCGAGGGCAAGATCCAGTTCGATGCCAACCAGGGCGAAAAGCAGGGGCCGCTGGCCATCGCTTACGCGCTGACCCGCTCCGTGCCGAAACCCGAGGCGCCGAAGCCGGCCAAGCCCGATGCGAAGCCGGAGGACGCCGCGAAGCCGAAGCTGCAACGCATCGTCGTGGTCGGCGATGGGGATTTCCTGACCAATGCGTACCTCGGCGAGGGGGGTAACCTGGAACTCGGCATGAACATGATTCACTGGCTAGCGCAGAACGATCAGTTCATCAACATTCCGGCGCGCACGGCGCCCGACGCCGCACTGAACCTGCCCCAGACGGCCCTCGGCGTGATCGCCGTCGGTTTCCTGATCGTGCTACCGCTGGCGCTGATCGGCGCCGGGGCTTTCGTGTGGTTTCAGCGGCGGAGAAGCTGATCGATGAAAAGCCGGTTGCTGTTGAACCTGGTGCTGGTGTGCGTGGTCGCTGCGCTGGCGCTCGTGGCCGTGTTCGAACCGGGCAAGGACAAGCCCAAGAGCAATCCCCTGACGTCGATCGAGGAGAGCGGCGTCGAATCCTTTACGCTGCGCAATCAGGAGACGATCGAGTTCGAGCGCAAGAACGGCGGCTGGTGGTTGAAGTCACCCTTCGTGGCGCCGGCGAACGAGATCCGCGTGCGTCAGTTGCTGGACGTCGCGCGCTCCGACACGGATGCGCAGTATCCCGTCAGTCTCGACGATCTGCCGAAGTTCGAGCTCGACAAGCCCAAGGTCTCGATGACCCTGGGCGACACGACGATCCTGTTCGGCGGGTCGGATCCGATCGACATGCGGCGCTACGTGCTGATCGGCAGCACGCTGTATCTGGTCCGCGACGACTTCTTCCATCACCTGAACGCCAAGGCCATCGATTACGTCGACAAGAAGCTCCTGGCTGAAGGGGCCAGGATCACATCGATCACGATTCCCGGCTTGAAGGCAAAGCTCGATGAGGGTGGCCACTGGCTGTTCGAGCCTCCGGTCGGCGATGCGCCGGCGGTCTCCGCGGCACTGCTGAATGCCTGGCAATCGGCCCGGGCCATCGATGTCCAGCGGTGGGACAAGCCGGAAGGGGGCGAGCCGATCCATATCGGGCTGGCCGACGGCACGGCCGTCGAGTTCACGCTGGTGAAGCGCGAACCCGAACTGATACTGGCGCGCAAGGACTGGGGCCTCAAGTACGAACTCGTCGGTGCCGTTGCCAAGCAACTGCTGAACGAAAAGGCGCCGGACGAGCCCGCCAAGGAGCCCGAGGACGACGAGGCCGCGCCGGACGACGAGGACGACGGGCACGACCACGATGCCGAGGGGCACGAACCGGGCGACGACGAAACCGAAGGATCGGACGCTTCAGATCCCGAAGAGGCCGATGCGCCGGATGCCGGAGAGGGTGAAGACGCTGGCGAGGGTGAAGCCGCCGGCGAAGAGCCGATGGACTGACGGCCGGCCGGCCGGTGACGCCCGCTCAGCGCGCGGTCGCTGCCCTGATCGCGTCCGCGATGACCCGGTTCAGGCGGGCGAGACAACGGCTCTGCACATCGACCATGACCGTGTAGTCGGTTGCGGAGGCCGGGAGCCGGCACGAGAAGCCGCGGCTCTCGCCCGCGCCCTGCTTGTCCCGCAAGGTCCACAGCGCGTTCAGTCGCGCCGTCCCGGTGGGGTCGACATACAGATCCTGCAGGTCGATAGCCACCTGGAAGTCCGGTTTCGTGTCGCGCGGCCACGGATGCATCACGATCCGCTCGCTCGGGATCTGCCGCGACAGGTTCTCGGCCGAGACGCGCGCCAGCGTGACGTCCAGTCGCTCGGCCCAGCGGTGGTCATCGGACAGCTTGTATTCCTGGGGCGAGACGGCCGTCACGATAGGATCCCGGTCCAGGTAAGCGGGTATCCGGATCGGGCCGAGCCCGACCAGGGGTTCCGTTTCGAGCGGGGTGGCGCGCGGCTGCCCGGCCTCGACCGCCGTCAGCATGTAGAACTGCGGCGGTGCGCTGTTGCGAAAACAGCCCGAAAGGGCCGGGAGCGCGAGCGAAAACGCCAGCAGGCGAACGCAGCCTGTACTCATGTCAACTCCGTCAGTTCGGTTTGCCGTAAATCAGCGAGTCCGGGTGGCGCTCCAGCGTGTCGCTCAACTGGCGTATCGAGCGTGCCGCGTCGCGCAGTGCCGCGAGCGACTGCTGCAGCGTCGAATCGCTCCCGGTGGTATCGGCGACGTTCATGGCCGCATTCCGCGTTTCATCGAGCACGACCGTGGCCTTGACCAAGGCCTGTTCGGCTGCCGCGAGTACGGGTTTCGACTCGCCACGCAGATCGGTCATCAGCCCGCCCGCGGCTTTGACGGCGGCATTCGCCTCCTTGACCGTATGGCCGACGTCCTTGATCAGCGGCGGCAATTGCCGGTTCAGATCGGCCAGCAGCTTCTCCGATTCGAGCAGCGTGCGCGCCAGTGCCTCCCGCGACTGTGTGGTTTCCCGGGACGCCAGGATGGTGCGCAGGTCGGTCAGCGTCGCATTGAGATTCTGCACCATCGTATCGATAGGCAAGTCCTTGACCTTCTGCAGCGTTTGCTCCAGCGCGTTCTTGACCTCCTCGGTCGTGGTCGGGACCGACGGCACCTCGGGCAGGTCCTTGTAGTTGAGGCCCGTGAGCGTCGGCGCGGACCCGCGGTAGAAGTTGAGGTCGACATACAGCAGCCCGGTCAGCAGACTCTGGGTTTCCAGGCGCGCCCGCAAACCCGCGTCGATCAGCGCCTTGAGTCGCTGATGACGTTCCTCGTCCGAAAGGGCGGGCTGGATCGGTTGTCCGGCGGGATTGACGATCGTCCCGGGGACGATGTCGAGCACGACCGGCTTCACGAGCTTTTTGTCCTTCATGTCCATCTGCAGCACGATGTCGGCGACCGTGCCGACCTGCACGCCTTGCACCTTCACCGGAGCGCCGATGTTCAGCCCGTTCAGCGAGGAGTCGAAGTAGACGACCCACTGCAGCTTGGGCTTGAAAAACTCTCCCCCGCCGAACACGAGCAAGGCGGCGATCAGCAGGCCCAGCCCGACCAGCAAAAAGCTGCCGATGGCCATGGGGTTGACGGGTTTGCTCACGGCGTGACTCCTGCGGCAAGGGCGGTGTCGGATCCGGACAGGTTTTCGGCGCTGCCGTCGTCCCGGGTCAGAAAGCGGATGACTTTCGGGTCTTTCGATTCCGCCAGCAGTTGCTTGGGCGGGCCGGCGGCGATCGCGGTCTTGGTCTCCGGGTCGAGAAAGACCGAGTTGGTGCCAATCGCGAAGATGCTGGGTAACTCGTGGGTTACCATGACGATCGTGGCGCCGAGGCTGTCGCGGAGGCTCTGGATCAGATCGTCGAGCAGCTTCGCGCTGATCGGGTCGAGGCCCGCGGAGGGTTCGTCGAAGTAAAGGATCTCCGGGTCCAGCGCCATCGCGCGCGCGAGCCCGGCCCGCTTCTGCATGCCGCCGCTGATCTCCGACGGGTAGTAGTCCTCGAAGCCGGCGAGGCCCACCAGGGCCAGTTTGTAGGACACGATCCGGTTGATCTGAGTCCGGGACAGCGGGGTGAACTCGGCAATCGGCAGGGCGATGTTCTCGGCCAGCGTCATCGAACTCAGCAGCGCCCCGCTCTGGAACAGCACGCCGATGCGCCGCATGATCTGCTGGCGCTCTGCCGCGTTCGTCTTCCAGAGATTGCGGCTGCCATAGAGGATTTCGCCGCGGGCCGGCGGTTGCAGGCCGATCAGGTGCATCAGCAGTGTGCTTTTGCCGCAGCCGCTGCCGCCCATGATGATGAAGATGTCGCCGCGGTTGATCGTGAAATTCAGATCGCGCTGGATCAGGAAGTCGCCGTACGCCATCGTCAGCTGGTTGACGGTGATGATCGGTTCGCCCATCGTCAGATGCCCAGTCGGTCGCAAATCAGCGTGATGATCGAATCCGACACCACGATCAGCACGATGCTGGTGACGACGGCGGAGGTGGCCGCGTCCCCGACCGCGGAGGCGCTGCGCCCGCACTGCATGCCGCGCATGCAGCCCGCGAGCGCGATCAGGATGCCGAACACCGTGCATTTCGCGAGGCCCACGGCCAGATCCGTCAGATGCGCGGCTTCCTGGGTGCGGTGGAGGTATTGAGTCAGGGACACGTCGAAGAAACCGACGGTGATCATGCCGCCGCCGATGACGCCGAGCAGATTCGCGTACAGGCACAACACCGGCATGACCAGGATCAGCGCGAGCATGCGCGGCAGGACCAGGAACTCCAGCGGGGCGAAGCCCATCACGCGCAGCGCCGAGATTTCCTGGTTCACGTTCATCGTGCCGAGTTGGGCCGCGAAGGCGGCTCCGGTGCGACCGGCCATGATGATGGCGGTCATCAGCGCCCCCATTTCCCGCAGCATCCCCAGCGCCACCAGATCGGCGATGTAGATCTGGGCACCGAACAGGGCCAGCTGCACGGCACCGACGAAGGCGAGGATCAGCCCGACCAGCAGGCTGATGAGTGTCACGATGGGAACGGCCGACGGCCCGCATTCCTGGATGTTCAGCCACAGGTCGACCTTGCGGAACCGGGCCCGGCCGGCCGCCAGCGCCGCGAACGACAGCGCGGCTTCGCCGAGGAAGCGCGTGAAGGCTTTCGCATCGTCACGAATGCGCAGAGCGCTGTTCCCGAGTTCCGCCAGCCATGCCGTCCGGACCGTGCCGCGGCGCGCTCCGGCGCGCTCCGGCACGGCATACGCCAGATCCAGCAGGGCCCGAATTCCTTCGGGCAGCCGGCTGCCGTCGACCTCGATCCCCTCCTCTCGGCACCGATCGACTACGGCCAGCAGGAAGATCATCAGCACGCTGTCCCAGCGGCCCAGGTCCGCTGCGGTCAGGCGCACGCAGCGGAGGCCGGGGGGCTGGCCTAACTCGGCCAGCACTGTCTTGGGATCGGTTTGCGCCGCATTGTCGGCATCCCAGTCCCCGGACAGCGCCAGCTCCAGGTCTGTGCTGCCGGATCTCGCGATGCGCCAGCGCGGCGTCGCCGTCGTGTCCTTCATGTGACAGGCTTCACGAGGCTGAAGCAGCCGCAGGCTAATTCAGGCTTGGCGTTGCGCTCCCAGGCGGAAACTCTGCAAACATTCTCTGAACGCCTTCGCCGAGCGAGCGCTGCAATGCCGCGGGGTCGTTCGAGATGATGTCGGAGGCCGTGCCACGCCAGATGGCGTTTCGCGACTGCACGTCGTAGATGTCGATAATGAGTGTACCGACCGTGTAGGTCACGACCCGCGACGTCGTCATGACCGGTCCGCCCCAGCCCCAGCCGTGCCAGCCCGGTCCCCAGTTGTTGTGGTGGGTTTCCACACGCTGCCGGTCCTGGGTCGTCGTGCTGGCTGCCAGTACGGTCTGTGCCTGCTGCACCGGCACTTTGCGCCAACCCCTCGCGAACAGCTGCCCGTCAACAGCGGCCACGATGCGGCCGTTCAGCAGTGAGTTCCCCGAGTCCGGCAGGCGCTTCCAGGCATAGGTGTTGAACCGGGAGAAGTTCACGGCGCGGTCGTAGTCCGTTCGCACCTCGACCCGGGCGCATCCGCCAAGCAGCAGCACGAATAACAATAAATGGCGGGCATTCCAGACGTTGCGCATGGGCTTGACTCCTTCAGGTGTACGGGACGCAGGTAGATGGGGCGAAACGCTTAGATTGTCGCATCGTTTGGCAGCTTCGCGGCAACGGCCGTGACGGGGTGACAACACCTGAGTCGGTCTTTATGCTGTTTGCGCCGGGAATGTGCGTCGCTACGCAAAACTTCCGATTGCTGCGTTTCCATCCCAGACCTGCCTGCGGGCCCGTCTTGAGCCGATGTTGTATCCAATCCACTGGTTCCGTCCATGGCCCTTGACGCTCTGCTGTCTGCTGCTGCTGCAGATGCCAGCGGCCGCCGCCCCGCAGTTCCGCGAAGACTTCCAGACGTGGACGAACATCACCGCCAACGGCAGCTTCGGCCTGGTCGACCCGTCTTTCTCGCGCTTCCGCTTCTGGCTCGAGGGGCAGGGCCGCTTCGGTAATGACAGCACGACGCTGAGCCAGGGTATCTTGCGACCGGGCCTCGGGTATGCGCTGACCGACACCGCAAGTCTTTGGCTCGGCTACGCCGTGATTCCGACGATGGAACCTTTCAGCAGCGTCGACTTCAACGAAAACCGCATCTGGCAGCAACTGCTGTGGACGCCGAGTACACCCTTCGGACCTATTACGAGCCGGACCCGTTTCGAGCAGCGGTTCACGCGGGCGCCGGATGTCTCGTACCGATTCCGACAGATGGTCCGGATGGCATATCCGCTGGATTTTGCACCCGGATTCATGCTGGTCGGTTGGGAGGAACTGTTTCTGAACGTCAACTCCACCGGTGCGATTACGGCCGGGTTCGACCAGAACCGGGTGTTTGCCGGGATCGGTTACGCCATCGATGAAAATATCCGGACCGAGGTCGGTTACATGAACCAGTACATCTATCGCGACACGACCGAAGACTTGATGACCCATGTATTCTCGCTGGGACTGTTCCTGAACTACTAACGCGCGAGGCTCCGTCCGCGTTTCCTCCGACGCCGGCCGACAGAACATGCCGGCCGGGTGGATAACATGGGTTTATTTCTGGGGCTGGTGCGGCAGAGCGGACTTGTGCACGACGATGCGCAGCTTGCCGTCGGCACCGCGCTTGAAGGCGAAGAACTTGTCGACGACCGTTTCGCCGCCCTTGGCATCAGTCAGGAACACGTTCCCCATCGTGGCCGCGAAATCCCCGTCGATCAGCACGCCGGCACCGCCGCCCGAATTCGTGTAGCGGCACGCGACCCAAGGCTTCAAAGCAAACCCTGTGTCATCCGGATATTTCGGGTTCCCGCCGATGAAGTAGGCAGCGGCGCCCTCCTTGTCCAGACGGAAAGTCTGATCGCCGAAGGTCAGCGTGGGCTTGAACAGCACCATGCCGTAGTCGTAGTTGTACTGATTGGTCAGCACTGCCGTGGCAACGGTTTTGTAATCACCCCCGGCGGCATAGGTCTTGGCAATATTGACCAGCGAATCGCACCACGCCTGCTGGGCGTCGTTGACTTGCTGGACGGTGATCGGTGCGCGTGCGGCGACCGGGGCCGGTGCACTGATGGTCGGTTTGGTGACCGGTGCGCTGCAACCGGCGAGGAATGCGCTGCAAATCCCCGGAGCTATCCAGCCAATGAGACGGAGTTTATTCATAATCTTGTATTCCTTAGGGTATTTGGTTTTGCAAATCGGTCCAGTATCGGCGCGAGGATGATGCTCTTGCGGCCCGGCATGGTCAAGGGGCGGCAGTCATGCGTTCCGAAGCCCCGAGCGGGGGGCTCGTGTTCTGGCACCGCAAGGCCCCACGCCGTCGTTCCCGCCGACTCTTGCTTCTTGGTATGGGCTTCCCGCGGCGGTTAGGTATCCGTACACTCCACGCTCCCGCTTCGCAACCGGAATCCGACCATGCGCTCCAATCGAATGCTTGCGTGCATCCTGGCACTGACGGGCCTGCTCCTGCTGAACGGCTGCCAGTCCCTCGTGACCGGTCGAAGCGGTCCGGAAGCGGCTGCCGAAATCGATCGGAGCGTGGACGCGGCGCTGCAGCGTCTATACGCGACGACACCCAAGGCCAGAGAACTGGCGAAACGTGCCAGCGGCATCCTAGTGTTTCCCGGTGTCGTCAGGGCGGGATTCATCGGGGGCGCAAAATTCGGGACCGGAGCCCTGCGCGAGCGGGGCCGAACTTCGGGGTACTACAACGTCGTGGCGGGTTCGTATGGACTGCAGGCCGGCGTGCAGTCCTACGATTACGCGATGTTCTTCATGACTCCGAAAGCCTTGGACTACCTCAAGGAAAGCCAGGGCTGGGAGGTCGGCTCGGGCCCCACGCTGGTGGTGGTGGACAGCGGTGTGGCGAACGCGATGACGACGACGACCCTCAGGAGCGACGTCTATACCTTCATCTCATCCCAAAAGGGTTTGATGGCCGGCCTGGGCCTGCAAGGGTCCAAGATCACCCGCTTCGAACCCTGACATTGGCGGCTTGCGCCGCAGAGAGGCGCGGTTCGTAAGGTGTCTTCGATGCTCGCCCCGGGCCTTCCGCTGAAGCCATACATCGCAGGGCGATCCGATCTGGCCTGTTTGCTTCACGATCTCACCAACACGAATGTTGTTACCCGAAACATGCGTGTGCTAGGCTCGCTGCTCTTTTCCAAAAGCTCGCCACTTCGGGAATTATGGTGTCCTGTTTCGCTTTGCTCGAAACTGCACTTGGCAGCCGCAATTTCACGGCATGGAATGCGTCGGAATGAAAAATCCACGAGTCGCGCGGTCCCACCTCGCCAGTCATCCTGATCTGGCCTCGGCAGCCCGGTTGGCCGGCGATCATGTTCGTTGATTCGCAAGGCCGTGGCACCCTGACCGGCACCTCCCCGTCGGCAGTGGCTGCCGAAGGGTGGAACGCCGAGTTGGGGCTTTGCTTCGCTCCCGGCAACGGCAAGACCGTGATCGCCCGGCGGCGGCATGTCGGCCCCCTGGTCGTGCAACGGCCTTTTTATCCCGAGGGTCCCGTCTGTCATGTCTACCTGCTGCATCCGCCGGGTGGTGTGGTCGCCGGCGATACCTTGGGCATCGACCTCGCCGCAGCGAACGGCAGTGCGGCACTGGTGACCACGCCCGCTGCCGGCAAGTTTTACCGCAGCGCCGGTGGTGTCGCACGCCAGTCGGTTGCGCTTCGGGTGGCGAGCGGTGCGTCGCTGGAGTGGCTGCCGCAAGAGACGATCTTCTACCAAGGCGCACGTGTCAGAGCCCGCGTGGCGATCGAACTGGAGGCCGGTGCCCGCTTTCTCGGCTGGGACGTCGTAGTACTAGGGCGGCCTGCCGCGGGCGAGGGTTTCTCGGCCGGCGAAGTCGGGCTCGAATTGCGCATCACGCAAGCGGCCGAGCCCCGCTATCTCGAACGAACGCTGCTGAACCCGGAAGCCTATGCCGCCCCATGGGGCCTCGGCGGCCATTCGGCGTTCGGGACGCTGTTCGCGACACCGAGCACCGCCGCGCATCTCGAAGCCGTCCGTGAACTGATCGGCGATCAACCCGAGCGCGGCGTGACCCGAATCGGCGACCTGTTGATCTGCCGGGGGCGCGACATGAGAGCCGATCGCCTGCGAGCCTTCTTTCAGCAGGTGTGGGCTCGAGTGCGCGAGGACGTGATCGGGCACAAGGCCTGTGCACCGCGGATTTGGGCAACCTGAACGGAGGAGAAAGCATGCAACTGACACCACGCGAGAAAGACAAGCTGTTGATCTTCACAGCCGCATTGTTGGCGGAGCGGCGCAAGGCCCGTGGTCTCAAGCTCAACCATCCGGAAGCCGTGGCCTATATCTCGGCCGCCATTCTGGAAGGGGCCCGCGACGGGCGCACGGTCGCCGAGTTGATGGACTACGGCAGGACGCTGTTGACTCGGGACGATGTGATGGACGGCATCAGCGAGCTGATACCGGACGTACAGGTCGAAGCCACGTTTCCCGACGGGACCAAACTGGTCACCGTCCATGACCCGATCCAGTAGGAGGCCCCCATGATTCCCGGAGAAGTCATCACTGCGGACGGCGAGATCGAGATCAACGCCGGCTGCGAAACCATCACCCTGCTTGTCGCGAACACCGGCGACCGTCCGGTGCAGGTGGGTTCCCACTACCATTTCTTCGAAACCAACCCGGGGCTGCGCTTCGATCGCGCGCTGGCGCGCGGCTACCGGCTGGACATCCCCGCCGGTACCGCGGTGCGCTTCGAACCCGGCCAGGAAAGGGAAGTGCATCTGGTCCCATTCGCCGGGCGGCGCATCGTCTATGGCTTCCGCCAGGACGTCATGGGACCGCTGGAGGTCGCCCCATGAGCAAGATGAGCCGGCAGGCTTATGCCGACATGTTCGGACCGACGACCGGTGATCGCGTGCGCCTCGCGGACAGCGAACTGTTCATCGAGGTCGAAGCGGATCTGACGATTTACGGCGAGGAAGTGAAATTCGGCGGCGGCAAGGTGATCCGCGACGGCATGGGGCAGGGTCAGGCCGATTCGCTGACCGCCATGGACCTGGTGATCACGAACGCACTGATCGTCGACTATGGCGGCATCATCAAGGCGGATGTCGGGATCAAGAACGGCCGCATTGCCGGTATCGGCAAATCGGGCAATCCGGATGTCCAGAACGGCGTCGACATCGTCATCGGGCCCGGTACCGAGATCATCGCCGGCGAAGGCCAGATTCTGACCGCCGGCGGTATCGATACCCACATCCATTACATCTGCCCGCAGCAGATCGAGGAAGCCCTGTGTTCCGGGGTCACGACCTTCATCGGCGGCGGTACCGGACCGACGGCCGGCACCAGCGCCACGACCTGCACGCCGGGTCCGTGGCACATCCATCGCATGTTGCAGGCGCTCGATGGCTTTCCGATGAACTTCGGGATACTCGGCAAGGGGAATGCCAGCTTGCCGGCCGGACTCGAAGAACAGATTCGCGCCGGCGCGATCGGCCTGAAGCTCCACGAAGACTGGGGTACGACGCCGGCTGCCATCGATTGCTGCCTCTCGGTGGCCGATCGCTATGACGTGCAGGTTGCCATCCATACCGACACCCTGAACGAATCCGGCTTCGTCGAGGATACGTTCGCGGCGTTCAAGGGTCGGACGATCCACAGCTTCCATACGGAAGGGGCTGGCGGCGGCCATGCGCCGGACATCATCACCGCCTGCGGTTTGCCGAACGTGCTGCCGGCCTCCACCAATCCGACGCGTCCCTATACGATCAACACCGCGGACGAGCATCTGGACATGCTGATGGTGTGCCACCATCTCGATCCCTCGATTGCGGAGGACGTCGCCTTCGCCGAATCGCGCATCCGGCGTGAAACCATTGCTGCAGAAGACATTCTGCACGACCTCGGCGCCTTCTCGATCGTGTCTTCGGATTCCCAGGCCATGGGCCGCGTAGGCGAAGTGATCACCCGTACCTGGCAGGCAGCGCACAAGATGAAGGTGCAACGAGGCGCGCTGAAGGAAGACTCGGCCCGCAACGACAACTTTCGTGTCAAGCGGTATGTCGCGAAATACACGATCAATCCGGCGATCAGCCACGGAATCTCGCACGAAGTCGGTTCGATCGAGCCCGGCAAGCTGGCGGACCTGGTCCTGTGGCGACCGGCGTTCTTCGGCGTCAAGCCCAGCCTGATCATCAAGGGCGGCCTGGTCGCGGCGGCCCCGATGGGGGATATCAATGCGTCGATTCCGACCCCGCAGCCGGTGCATTACCGCCCGATGTGGGCGGCATTCGGTGGCGCGGCGACCGCCACCTCGCTGATCTTTCTGCCGGGTGCGGCGATCGATGCGGGGATACCGTCGGCATTGGCACTGCGCAAGGGAGTGGGCGTCGTGCGTGGCACGCGCACCATTGGCAAGAAGGACCTGATCCACAACAGCTATACGCCGAAAATGGAGGTCGATCCACAGACCTACGAGGTCCGCGCCGACGGCGTCTTGCTGACCTGTGATCCGGCCGACGTGCTGCCGCTGGCTCAGCGCTACTTTCTGTTCTGACCATGTTGCAGCTCAACGGGCTGGCAGAGGCCGGCGCGCCGCATGACGACACCCTGACGCTGCCCTTCGAAACACGCCGGAAGAGCCGTTTTTCCGCTGTCACCGACGGCGGCAAACCGGTGGGAGTTTTTTTGTTGATGCGCGGGCAGTGCCTGCGCTCGGGGATGGTGTTGACCGGCCAGGAGGGGATCAAGGTGCGGGTGCAGGCCGCGGAGGAACCGCTATCGGTCGTACGCTCGGACGACGCTTTGCTGATGGCGCGAGCCTGCTATCACCTGGGCAACCGGCACCTCTCGCTGCAGATCCTGGAGGGCGAGTTGCGTTACCTCGCCGATCATGTGCTGGATCACATGGTCGAGGGGCTGGGGCTGCGCGTCGAGCATCACCTGTTGCCGTTCGAGCCGGAAGCGGGCGCCTATCAAGGTCATGATCACTGATCTCGCTCTGTTGCGCTTGCTGCAACTGGTCAGTCCCGGACTGCCGATCGGCATGTACAGCTATTCCCAAGGCTTGGAGCGGGCCATCGATGATGGGTGGGTGACGAACGAGGGTGACACTGGCCGATGGATCGGCGGCATTCTCGAACGCTGCCTCTCACGCGTCGACCTGCCCATCGTTGCGCGCCTCTACGATGCCTGGGCCGCTGACGATAGCGATGCCGTAGAGCGCTGGACACGGACCCTGATCGCGCATCGTGAAACCGCCGAGTTGCGGGAGGAGGATCGGCAGACGGGCCAGGCCTTGGCGCGCTTGTCGGAATCCCTGGACCTGGCCGGATCCCCTGCCTGGTCTCGCAAACCGGAAGCCACGCTGGCGACGTTATTTGCCCTGGCCGCGGTCCGATGGGGCATCCCGAAGCGGGCAGCCGTGACGGGCTATGGATGGAGCTGGTTGGAAAATCAGGTCTTGTGCGCCGTGAAATTGGTGCCGCTCGGTCAGGTCGCGGGCCAGCGCCTGCTGCGCGATCTGGCCGCCGATCTGCCGGCCTGGGTGGAGGAATCCCTGGCACTCACGGATGAGCAGATCGGCGGGAGCGTTTTCGCGTTCGCGTTGGCCAGCAGCCGGCACGAGATGCAGTATTCCCGACTATTCCGTTCCTGACAGGATTTACGACATGCAAAAACAAGTGCTGAGGCTCGGCATCGGCGGTCCGGTCGGCTCCGGCAAGACCGCTTTGGTGGATGCGCTGTGCAAGCGCATGCGCGACCGGTTCGACATTGCCGTGGTCACGAACGATATCTACACGCGCGAGGACCAGCAGTTCCTGATCCGCAGCCAGGCGTTGCCAGAGGACCGCATCCTCGGCGTCGAGACCGGCGGTTGTCCCCACACGGCGATCCGCGAGGATGCGTCGATGAACCTGGCGGCGGTCGACGAGTTGTGCGAACGCTGGAAGGATCTGGATTTCGTGATGGTCGAGAGCGGCGGCGACAACCTCAGTGCGACCTTCAGTCCCGAACTGTCCGATCTGACGATTTACGTGATCGACGTCGCGGCCGGCGACAAAATCCCGCGCAAGGGTGGGCCGGGGATCACGCGCTCCGACTTGCTGGTGATCAACAAGATCGACCTGGCGCCTTATGTCGGTGCCTCGCTCGAAGTGATGGATCGTGATGCCCGGAAGATGCGGGGCGACCGTCCGTTCGTGTTCTCGAACCTGAAGACGGGTGAGGGACTTGCGGCGATCGAGGACTTCATCATCACGAAAGGCATGTTGCAGCCACACGGCGCGGCGTCATAACGGCCGGGCGTCACAGCGCCGCGCCTCGGATCATTGCGGAAGGGGGTGTACGCTCAATGAAACGAAGGATTCTTGGCGCCTGCTGGGTGATCGCATCGGGTGCCGTCGCAGCTCAGGACATTACCCCACGGGCGGCCGACAATGGCGCTCATGCCGCGCCCTACACTGCCGGATCAGGACTGGAATCGCACTCGCTGCCCGGTGAATGGATCGAAGATATCGATGACGCGGAATCGGACCGGCTCGGGCCCACGCCGGTCGATGACGTGAAAGTGCTGATGGACGGCTTTCGCCTGGGCAAGCTGTTCGGCGATACCGGCATCCGTTCGTTCGGCTGGATCGAAAGTGGCTACACGGGCACGACCAGCGGTGGCGGGCTATTGAACGTGCAGCCGCGACAAAATCGCTTCGGCGATGCCGTGTTGCTGAATCAGATCGGTTTCGTGCTGCAGAAGCCGCTCCGTCAGGACCAGTTCGACGTGGGCTTCAACGTCCGCTACTTCATGGGTGCCGATGCCGCGCTGGGCCAGCCCAAGGGCGGCATTGACAACCCGCCGGGAAATCCGCGCTTCGGTTACGATTTCCGCGACTTGTACGTGTCCGCGCACTTGCCGGTGCTGACCGAAGGCGGCATGGACATCAAGGTCGGCCGCATGAACACCATCATCGGCTACAACGGTTTCCTGGCGCCCTACCGTCCCTTTTATTCCAGCGATTACCAGTTCTTCTATTCGCAGGACGGGGCGTTCACCGGGATCCTGACCAATCTCCACGTGACCAGGCAACTGGATGTCTGGAACGGCATGACCTTCGGCGCCAACACCTTCTTCACGAAACGCAGTGCCAACTCGATCTGCTACATCGGGCAGGTCAATTACTGGCTGACCGAGGAGAACCGGACGCGGCTGACCGGCTCACTGTATGCCGGCGAGAACGCAATTTTCGCCGCACCCGGCATGGCCGGTGACTTCGATACCGTCGTGGAACTGCGCGTCCAGCACAACTGGAGCGAACGCTTCACGCAGGTCGTGCAATCGAACATGGGCTGGGACGCCAACACCCCGGTCGGCACCGGTTCCTGGTACGGTCTCTATACCATCGGCATCCTGCACCTCGTACCGACCCTGGATCTGCAGGCCCGCGCCGACTATTTCGCCGACATCAAGGGCACGCGGACCGGCATCGACACGCAGTACGGCGCGCTGACGCTGGGCGTCAACTGGCATCCTGTGAAGTATCTGGAGATCCGGCCCGAGATTCGCGGCGACTTCGCCGGGGAACGTGCGTTCGGCGGCGATGGCGAAGCGCGCTACCAGAACCAGTTGACCGGCGTCGTCAGCGCCCTGATCAAGTTCTGAACCGCATCGAAGAAAGGTCAGGCAACGCCCATGGCTCTCCGGAAACTTCGAACCAGAGCCGTCCCGGCTTGTTTCAGTCCATCCCTGTATCGCGGGAAGCGCTGAACAGGATAGCGCTTCCCTATCGTCCCGTTCGGAACAGCCGGGATTCAAGCGCTCCTAGCGCGAGCAACAGCCACGTCGTCAGTACGAAGGGAAGGGTCAATGCGGGCAGACCGAGCAGCGGCACGTATTCGGTGATCGGGATGCACAGCATGATCCCCAGCAGCGGCGCGATCAGTGACGGACGCCACAGGAACAGCGCCAACGCCGTCAGGGGGGCGTTGTAGCCGTACAGGCCGAGAGCGATGCCCTCGGTCGGCGCGTTGTGGAACACCGCTCCCAGCACGCTCAGCATTGAGGCCGTCAGGACCCAAACCGCGTGGCGCCAGTCGTTCACGGCAATCCCGACCAGGAAGAGTAAACCGGTGCCGGCATTCGCCTGGAACTTCACCTGCCCGACACCGCGAACGATGGCGGCGAGCAGGGAATCGGCCTTCGGACCAGCCACATTCTCGACCTGAGGCAGATCGAGGGCGACCCCCAGATAGAACAGCGCCCACGTCGTGACGATGAAGGCCAGGGTGTAGGTCGGAAACGGAAGCTGACGCTGCAGCAGGCGCGCCAGCAGAGTGGTGGCGACGCAGCCCAACACCATCAACACGATGCTCGCGGATCCCAGTTCGAAAAAGAACAGAGTGGACAGCCCGACCAGGGCGGCGTTGAAACCGTAGACGCCGGCCTGCAGTGCGTCCCGGTCGAAACCCATGGCTTTGGCTGTGACCGCCCCGATGGCCGACCCGGCGACTGCGGCAACCGCCATCTGTGGCGAACTCAGGGCGATCCCTGCCGTAAACAACGCGCCCGTAGCGGCGTTCTCCTGAAAGAAGACCTGCCCCACTCCGCGAAACACTGTCTTTACTGCCGAGATAACATTGACCATGTCTGCCCCCGCGGCTTGTTGCGCTGCACCATCGATCCTGCTCGTGATCGAGCGATCCGCGACGGTCACAATTTTGAAAAAAGGCTAATTGAGACAATATTTTGTGTGAATGCGACAAAAGCTGTCAATGTGGGGTGTTCGTCGACCGCCTCGATCCGCGGAGAAGTGCCGGTACGAGCACCCGGCGGATAGGGTGTCAGTGCCCGTGTCTACGACTTCGGCAGTACGCTCGACGGGTTCCCAGCCGTTCGTCGTCGTTTGCTTCGGCGTTGACGCTCGGGTACAGTTCAGAGCGTATGGCAGCCGCGAGGACCGCCGCGTTCTTGTGCCGCATCCCGATAGTCTGACCCGAGAAGGAAACGATTCTATGAAAGTGATCCTGATACCGGCCCTGATACTGGCAGCCTTGGTGACCGCCGGTTGCGCGACGAAGACCAGTCCCTCGCAGGATTGGGCTGCCGCAGCCGAAAATGCCGACTCCGCCGCCGGCCACGAAGCGTTGGCTAAACACTTCGACGAGATTGCCGCAACAGAGGAAGCTAACGCCGAAGAGCAGCGGCGTGCCCTGGCCGACTATCAAGCGCGTCCTCATCGTTACGGCCGTCGCATCAAGGACTTGCGCGCGCGTTCGGGCGCAATGCTGCGGGATTTCGAAGCGGGCGCAGCGGATGCCAAGGCGATGGCTGAACTTCACCGCCAGATCGCGGCCGAAATGCACTGATCCTGCCGTTCAGCACATCCCCGCCAAACGCCGGCCCGGGGCCACCCGGGCCGGCGTTGTCGTATCCGGACGATGGAGTGGATACCGCCTTGGTCCTACGATTCCATCACGCCGAACAGTGCCAACTCGTATCCGACGAGTGCGCCATAGATGCCCAGAAAGCCGACGAAGATCCACTTCACACGGAGGCGTGGATGCAGCACCGGGAAATTCTTGTGGATCAACAGCATACCGACCGACGGTACGGTCAGCAGATACTTCGTCAGCAGGAAGGTGGAAACGCCCAGCGAGAGCGCATAGGCCATCACCGGATTTTCTTCGGTAGCCCCGCCGCCCAGCAACCGGAGCGTGAGCAGACCATCGAGCAGCGTCAGCACCATCAGCGCCGCCGCGGCCCAAAGGGTTTTTGTGCCGGGGTGATCGACGTAATAACCGCCGCAGGCATCGGCCGCCCGCCGGACGTGCCGCCGGCGCCCACGAAACCAATAGCGGCTGATCGCGGGTGTTGGACGTCGTCGCCGGTCGGTGAGCGCCGTTCGTTGCCATTCGAGCCCTTCGGATTCGCTAGTCACTTGCGCTGCTCCTGCCGGACCGGATAACCCTCAGAGTGTCGGGGCCACGGCGTTCGGGATGGGGGGCGATTGCATACACGCCCTTACTCTGCCATATCCAGATCGGCGTGCCCAGGGGGAAAAGGCTGCGGCAGTACAGCCTTTCCGTCGTCGGCCTCGGGCATCCCTCAGGGTATGGGCGTCATCTCGGGCTGCTCGGGCCGCTTCTGATGATTGATGGGAGTCGTAGCCGGTGCTGCTGCCGACCCGGGCGGGGCCACTTCCTTCAGGCGGGTCTCCAGGCGCGAGAAGGCGCGTTCGAGGGTCGTGTCCATGACGACCACGTTCCCGAGTGACAGGATGATGCGGGTGAGTTCGGGAATGCGCGTGTCCGCTCGCGAAACCAGATAGACCGGCTGGACGTAGAGGATCGAGTTGCCCACCGGCAGGATGATGATGCGCCCGCGGATGACTTGTGAGCCTTTCTGATCCCACAGCGTGAAGGCCTGGGCGACTTCGCTGTCCTGGTCGATCAGTGCGCTGACCTGCGACGGGCCGTCGACCTGCACGTCCTTGCTGAATTTGTAGATGACGATGTTCTTGGAATAGGGAATCCCGCACTCGTCGTTCCGCTGTGCGCCGCCAATGGCCAGCACACTCAGATTGCCGCGGCCGATCGGCGTCATCGGGCTCAGCAGCACGAAGTTGTTCATGTCGGCGCAGCTTTCCAGGTAGGTCGTCAGATAGTAGGGCTTGACGATCTGGTCCTGGACCTTCGCCATCTCCATGGTTTCGGCCTGTTGGTAGAACAATTCCGGCTCGGTCTGATGGTAGCGCGCGAAGATCTTCATCTGGATCGCGAAACTGTCGCGCGGGTAGCGCAACTGATCACGCAGCAGGGGCGGCATGTCGTTCATGTCCTTGAACACGCCCGGATACGCTCGAGCGTAGGCCCGCACATGCGGTTCCCGGGGATCGGCGACGTAATACTCGACTTTGCCGTCGAACGCGTCGACCACGATCTTGACGGAGTTCCGGATGTAGTTGAACCGCTGCTCGGTCGAGTCACCCCCGAAGCGGAACTCCGAGGCCTTGGACTCGGGATACTGGTCCGAGATCGTGTAGGCGTCCTGGATCCAGAACATGCGCGTCGGAGTGACGATGATGTATGGGTCGTTGTCCAGCTTCAGGTACGGCGTCAGCGTCCTGATCCGCTCGACGATGTTCCGACGCATCAGCAACTGGCTGTTGCCATCGATGGCCACGGAGAAAAACAGCTTTTCATCGCGGAGGTGGATTGCCGCCAACAATTTGCGAAACAGCGAACTGATCGGGATGCCGCCGGCGCCGGTGTAGTTCTGGCTCGACATCTCGTCGAAGCTCGACAGACCCACGAGATCGAGTCGATTTGGGACGATGGCATAGTCCAGTTTTTCCAGGCCGTAGTAGATGTCGGGCTTGTCGATGCTGAAGCCCACGTCGGACCGCAGGTTCAAGTCCCGCAGATACCACTGCATCGGGACGCCGCCGTCCTGAGCGGTCGGCGTGATGACGGCGCCGAATCCGTGCGTATAGCGGAGATGCAGGTTTTCCCAGGTCAGGGCGCCGGCCGGCAGGCGGTCGGTGTTGACCTCACGGGCTGCCAGATTGACCTGCTCAAGTTGTCCATTGAGCTGGTATCGTGCCGCGTCGACGTCGCTGAAGTGATAGTAGGGACGTATTCCCTGCATCTGCTGGTAGACGTCGTCGAGGAATTCGGGATCCCAGACGGGAATGTTATGGAGTGTCTGACGGATGTGCGGGTCCAGGATGTCCCACAGATCGGTTGCCGCCGTGACGTCGATGGTCTCGACGTCCGTCAGATCGTAGGCATCCAGCGTCGCTGCGATGTTGGCGCGCATGAACTCGCGCTCGGCCTTCACCGGGTTCGGCTTGACCACGAAACGGTTGATCAGGTCGGGAAGGACATCGAATTGGCGCAGACCCCAGGCTGCGGCGAACAAAGTCGCGCAGACGCTGGCCGCGATCAGACCCTTTCCGCCCCGATTGAAATGAAAGACGATGGCCATAACGCCGACGATCAGGCTCAGGATCATGACCCAGATCAGCGGCAGGTAATAGCGTATCTCGACGAAGCCCGGGCCATAAAAGACGGGCTCATGGGCCGTCGTGTGCAGCAACGCGTAGCGTTCGAGCATGAAGCCCCAGGCGACGATCAGGCCCGTGATGATCGCCAGGCCGCTCAGGTGGATCCGCGCACCCGTCGACCACGGACGCGCGGCCACCGCGGTGATCCGGTGTTCCATCCAGTACAGGCCGGCGATGCCCAGCGTCATGATGCCGAAGGCGAACAACAGCTCGCGCTGGATCAGCTTGAAAATCGGCAGTTCAAAGAGGTAGAAGCTGATGTCCTTGTGGAACACCGGGTCGCTGACGCCGGAGTTCGGGCCGAAAAAGAACAGCAGTGCCCGCTCCCAGTCGTCATAGAACGGCCACGCAATCGCAATCGCCAGCATCACCGCGAGGGGCGTGAAAACCCGTAACGATCCGGTCTGGAACAAGGCCAGCATCCGCCGCGACCGCCGCCCCTCGCTGGTGTCGGTCAGATCGTCCAGTGTCCCCTGGTCGACGCCAAGGTAGCGCGAGGCGGCGAGGAAGTTCAGGAACAGGATCAGAAAGAAAAAGATTGTGACGCCGCCGGACAGGATGTAGCGATACAACAGCCGCAGCCAGAAGTAGCCACCGAAGTCGAGCGCTTCGAACCACCACAGATCGATCAGAAAACCGGTCAGCGCGACGCCGGTGCCAAGCACCACGACAGCGAGGACCGTCGCGATCGAAAAGACGGTGATCAGCACTCGTTTCCAGTTGCGCATGACGTTTCCAGTAAAGGGTGAAGTCGATGGTCCGGCGAGAAGCCGGTCGCGCGGTTGTCTTTAATCACCGCGGAAGCCATGGGCCGCGCCGCCAGGCAGGGGCGGTCAGCGCGAAATCATACCGCGAGAAGCTTCGGCGACATAGTCACGGGGCGCGTGCGGGCTGAGGTCGAGGATCTGCCACTCTGCGGTTCGGACGGCGTGGCCAGTCGTGATGATCGATGCGCAGGAAAAGCAGCGTGCGCTGGCTTCGGAGCGGGGGAGTTGCCTGCGCGCAACCGTTCTTGGCCGGTCTCGCCGATACCGAGCCGCAACTCAGGAACGGCTGATGACTGCCGGCAGCGGGTCGGCAGGGACGCCGGCGTGCAGGGAGGGCGGGTGACTTGCCGGCTTCGCGCGCCTGCTGTCGGCGATGACGGGCGCGCGGGGTTGCCGTGGTGGCTTGAGCGAGGGGTGGCTACCGATGTCCGGTGCGCTTGCCGTCAGCGGCGGCGCTTGGCCGTGCGACCGGTACGCGGACGTTCCAGATTGACGCGCAGGTTGTTACCGCGCAGCAATTGCCCGTCCAGTCCGGAAATGGCGGCGCGCGCCTCGTGGCCTTCCATCTCGACGAAGCCGAAACCCCGGCAGCGATGAGTGAACAGATCGCGCGGTAGTTCCAGGGCGCGGACGCGGCCATAGGCGGCGAACAGTTCGGCGAACTCGGCTTCGGTACAGTCGGAAGGCAGGTTTCCTGCATAGATTCTCAGCATGACGAACTCCTATAGATTCAGGCGGTGGGCCCACGGCGACTGAGCTGCGCGGTGGGTGGATGTAGCGGCGTGTACCGGCGCGTCGCGGCGCTTTTAGGACGCTTTGTGGTCGTTGAACACTTCGTCCCGCCAGGTTGGCCCCAGTCGGCGCTCGATGTACTCTCGTATGAGCTTGCGCACCATCTGTGAAGGTGTGACGTCCTCTTCGGCGCAAAGGCGCTCGAAGGTCGCCTTTTTGTCGGGATCAACCAGCAAGGTCAGTCGTGCGGTACGATTCTCGATCGTGCTCATATGTGTTTCGTATTAACATCTGATTAGAATTTACTAGACACTGAGTGATGATAATATAAGAAAGAGATAGACATCAAATCTTAATGCCTAAGGCCGCAAAACGAGGCGCCCGCCACCGTATGTCCGCTTATCTGAGGTTGTTACCGGTGCTGGTCGGGCTGCCGCCCAGCGGCTCCCCTTTCTGATTTTCGGGGGGGCTACCGTCATGCATTCCGTTCCTCGGTGGATCCGCGCCCAGTGTGCCGAACTGACCGATAACTGGCGGCGCGATGTCGTTGCCGGATTCCTGGTATTCCTTATCGCCTTACCGCTGTGCTTCGGTATCGCCATGGCATCGGACTTTCCGCCCATGGCCGGGATCATCAGCGCGATCGTGGGCGGCCTGCTGGTTTCCCGGATGAATGGCTCGCGCCTTGGCATCAACGGACCGGCCGCGGGGTTGATCACGGTACTATTCGCTTCGGTCCATTCGCTGGGCGACGGCGATGTCTGGGCCGGCTATCGTTACACCTTGGCTGCGATCATCGTCGTCGGGGGGCTGCAGATCGGATTTGGCTGGTTCAAGGCCGGACGCTGGGCAACATTCTTTCCGGCTGCGGTGGCCCACGGCATGCTGGCCGCCATCGGCATCATCATCATTGCCCGCCAGATACATACGCTGATCGGCACCCGACCCGATTTCGAAACGCCCTGGCAGAGTTTTGTGCATCTCCCACACAGCCTCCTGCACCTGAACTCCGAGATCCTGCTGGTCGGCGGTATCGGTCTGGTCATTCTTTTCGTCTGGCCCTTGCTGGGCAATCGCGGCCTCGGCCGGATGCCGGCACCGCTGCTGGTCATATTGACCGGCTATCTGTTGGGGCGGGCTTTCGACCTGAACCAGGCCGAGCTGTACCTGGTGTCGCAGGGTGAGGAGAGCGATCTGCTCCACCGGCACGTGTACGTCACCGCCACACAGTTCCTCGCGGACATTCCCGATCGCTTCGTCGACAGTTTCGCGACCCCGGATTTTTCGAAGTCAGGCACCGCGCCGTTCTGGATGTCGGTAGCGAGCCTGTTTTTCATCGGCAGCCTGGAGTCGCTGCTGGCCGCTTCGGCCGTGGATCGGCTCGATCCGGAGCAGCGCCGCTCCGACCTCGATCGGGACCTTGCCGCCATCGGCATCGGCAACGTGGTGTCGGGTCTGATCGGCGGAATGCCGATGATCACCGAGATCGTGCGGAGCTCCGCCAATATCGGCTATGGTGCGCGCAGTCGCTGGTCCAACTTTTTCCACGGCCTGTTTCTGTTGTTGTTCGTCGCGTTCTTCCCGCACCTGATCCGCGACATCCCGCTGGCCTCCCTGGCGGCGCTGCTGATCTATGCGGGTTACCGGCTCGCCACGCCGCGGGCTTTCGCCAATTCGCTCGACGTCGGCATCGAGCAACTGGCGCTCTTCGTCATCACGATCGTCGGAATTCTGGCTACCAACATCCTGGCCGGGGTGGCCATCTCGATCGGGGTAAAGCTGCTGATCCATCGCGGGCGCGGTGTCGGGCTGAAGAACCTGTTCGAACTGTCCTACCGGGTCGTACGGGAGGGTGGCAGCACCTACCGGATCAAGATCAACGGAGCCGCAATCTTTTCCAACTTTATCGTGCTGAAGAGCGAGCTTGCGGAAATTCCGGAGGGAGTGACGCTGATTTTCGATCTGACCTATGCCTCGCTCATCGATCACACGGTGATGGATTTCCTCGACCGCTATCAGCGCGACTACATCGCGCGGGGCGGCCGCTGCGAAATTCGGGGGCTCGATCACTACGACGCGTATTCGGAGCACCCTCTGGCAGCCCGGCGCCGGAAGGCGCTGAAATAGGCCGTGGTACGAGTTAGTGAAGCGGGCTCGTTCCCCACTCGCGTAGTCGGGACGACGGCACCTCGCCGGTCGGCGACACCCTTGCCGGGACGGCATCGAAGGCGGTTCACGACAGGCGTCGCGTCGGCGGTCAGCGGGGTCGTACCAAAGCCGGGTCGATCCCGGGTTCCATGGCCACCCCCACGTGTCTGTCCGCAACGGAGTTCATGGAGGGCACCGGCTCATGACGAGGCGTGACCCCAAGCGCGGAGCCGCCCGCGTTGCGGAAACCAATACCAAGTCGCAGCGTCGTCCGGTGCTGGACGAGGACGCCGAGCATATCGCTCTGCATTTCGATCGGCGCTCCGTCCAGAGTGTCATGTACCGGAGCGACCCGGATCGTCTGGTCCTGTGCTACACGCGCCTGATGATGGCGTTTCTGCTATTCCAGCCGGCGCCCCGCGATCTGGTCATCATCGGCTTGGGGGGCGGCTCGCTGTCCAAGTATTGCTATCGGCATCTGCCGCGCACGCGCATCACGAGCGTGGAGATCAACGAGCGTGTCATCGCGC
This sequence comes from Methylotetracoccus oryzae, assembly GCF_006175985.1. GTDB lineage: Bacteria > Pseudomonadota > Gammaproteobacteria > Methylococcales > Methylococcaceae > Methylotetracoccus > Methylotetracoccus oryzae. The sequence continues at coordinate 38,586 of NZ_SRSH01000016.1, forward strand.
TGCGGGACAGGTTCTCGATTCCCCCGGACGACGCCCGGTTCCGGGTCGTCCACGGGAACGGAGCCGACTTCATCGCCGCTCCGCCGCACGATATCGACGTGATCCTGCTGGATGGTTTCGATATTGTCGGTCTGCCGCGCGAACTGGGCAGTCAACACTTTTACGACGGCTGCGCCGCTGCGTTGCGAGACGGTGGGGTTCTCGTTGCCAACTTCCTGGAGTCCGACGAGGGCATCGATGAGTACCTCGACCGGATGAGCACCGCGTTCGATAACCGGATGCTGACCGTCCGGTCAGACGACCGCGGCAACCGGATCGCATGCGCGGTGAAGCGAGCGCTGCTCCCGCCGCGACTCAAGGTCTTCGAACGGGCCGCCGAGCTCGAAAGGGAACATGAAATTCCGTTTCGCGTCATCGCCTCGCAACTGCTTTCGAGCCTGAAGCCGGGTGGATCAGGGGCTCCGTCACGCGAGAGCGATGCCTATGACACGGCCCGCGAGTGACGAGCCCGTCAAGCGCCGGGCCTCGCCCGCTGCCTGCGACCCATCCCGCTCGTCCGCGTGGACGCCTTGCGGTCGCCGTACCCAGTCGGCTGTGACGACGGTGCGAGCTCAACGCGGGGTAAATCCGTCAGACTTGGCAAGGCCCGATCTTGATGCGAGAGCGGGAGCGCCCTGTGTCACAATGACGGTCATGATCGGTTTCGAGTGTTGTGACCCGGCTGGAGTCGGAACGGCCAACCCACAGGCAGCAGGCATTCGCTAAAATGCTCGCAACCGTCGTTGAGTTTTGATAGCGAGTGATCGGTTCCGCCAAGCAACATTCGTGCTCCTACCCAGCCCATCGGCCCGCCATCGCTATGGGAGCTTGTTGGCTTGAGGCACTGATACCCCCTGTTTGCCTACGCATCCGTGTCGCTTCCGTCACGCGCATCCCCATGAATGAGAGAGACTTGCCGTTGCCAAAGCGATCGCACCCTGCTGCCTCCTGCCCGCTGAGCGCCCCACCCTCTCGCCGTCGACATGGCCCCCCCCCGCCCACTTGGTTGCGCGTCGCCTTGCTGCTGAGCGTATGGGGCGCGGCAAGCGGTATGAGCGCGGAAAGCGTCACCGGCGAGACGCCGGTCGTGCCCTACGATCCGACACTCAAGCTCGCCAAGGTCGTCGATGCCTCGTTCGAGAACTATCCGCAGCAGGCGCTGATTCAGGCCTCGGAACAGGAAGTCCAGGCTTTGCAGACCCGGGCTTCGAGCTGGATCGCCGGATACCCGCTGATCTTTTTGCAGTACATCGACGACACCATCATGTCCAACCAGGGCCTCGTCGAGGTGCAGAGCGGCTACCAGATTCCGATCTGGATGTGGGGCCAGAAGGATGCCAGTCAGAAGGTGGCCGACCAGGCGGCGCAAAGCACGGCGGCCTTCGGCAAGGCGGTCAAGCACGAAGTGGCTGGGCTGGTGCGGGATGCCTTGTGGAACATCAAGCTGGCCGAGAACCGCTATGACACGGCGCGCCAGGTCTATGAGGTGGCTACGCGGCTGGTGTCTACGGTGGCGCGCCGGGTCGAACTGGGCGATCTGTCCCGTTCGGACCTGCTGATGGCCGAAAGTGACGCGCTGGAAAAGAAGACACTGGTGGGGCAAACGGAGCTGGATCTGATCAAGGCCTATCAGGCTTATACCAATGTGACCCGCCAGCAGAAGGTGCCGGTCGAGTTCACCGAAAAGCAGAGCCCGACGGATGCGATCGTTGAGTCCCATCCCTCCGTTTCCGCCGTGAATGCGATGATTGAGCGGGCTCAGGCCCAGGTCGAATGGACGCGGATCTACAAACAGGGCAATCAGCCAAGTGTTCTCGTCGGCACCAATCACGCGCGCACCTTCGACGGTGAGTCCATGAACAGCGGTTCGAATCTCGTGGTCCAGATCCCGATTGGCGGCGACGACTGGAATCAGCCGTTCGTGGCCGAGGCCAATCTGGCGCTGAACCAGAAGATCGTCGAACGCGACACCCTGATGCGCGAGTTGAACAAGGCGCTGGCCGCGATCCGCCGCAGCATCGAGACGGATCGAGCGCTGCTCGAGATCGCCGAGCGCCGGCGGGAGATTGCCGAAACCCAGATCCGGATGAACCAGCTCGCCTTCGAATCGGGAGAAATCGAGTTGATCAACTTTCTGAGGATCCAGTCCACGGCACAGACGACGATCCGCGATGCGCGCGAGCGTGCGATCCTGCTGCAGCGTGATCTCGCGGTCTACAACCAGGTCGTCGGGGTCACCCCTTGATCTCTCGCTGGCTGGTTGTCGCCATGACGCTGGTCGCCACCGGGGTCACGGCTGACGATCTGGTCAGTCTCTCCGACCAGCAGATCGAACACCTCGCCATCCGGACTATCGTTCCGGAGCGCGTGAGCTCGCTGCCGCTGGCCTGGGCCCCGGGACGGATCGTCGTGCCGCCGCAGAACGAGTTCCTCGTCAGCGCGCCGCAGGCCGGCCTGGTCAGCAAGGTCGACGTCGCGCTGGGCGCTTCGGTGCGGGCAGGTCAGGTGTTGGCCGAGATGCAGAGTCCCAGTCTGTTGGCGCAGCAGCGCGACCTGCTCAATGCGGTGACCGAGTTCCAACTCGCCGAAAGGCAATTGCAGCGCGATCAGACGCTATTGAGCGAGGGCATCATTTCGCGCATTCGCTGGCAGGAGACCAAGAGCCGTTTCGACAAGGCGCAGACTCAGCTGCGAGAAACCGAGCAGGTGCTGACCTTGTCCGGTTTGCCCGCCGACGAGTTGAAGCAACTCGAAGCGACGCGGCGGCTCAGCGACACGCTGAAGCTCCGTTCGCCGGTCAACGGCGTCCTGCTGGAGCGCATGGCGGTCGCCGGGCAGCGCGTCGACATCCTGACGCCGCTGTTTCGCGTCGCCAATCTTGACGAGCTCTGGCTGGAGATCAGCGTGCCGCAGGAGCGGGCCAATGAAATTCGCATCGGGGACCGCGTCACGCTGGACAACCCGAAGCTCAGCGGCCGGATCACCCAGGTCAGTCGCAACATCAATCCGAATAGCCAGAGTGTGCTGGTTCGTTCGGTCATCGAGAAGCGGGCCTCCGGCGTCCTGGCGGGGCAAAACGTCAACGTGCTGATCTCGCATGCCAGCACGGACTACATCGTCCGCTTGCCGACGGCCGCGCTCGTCAGCCAGGAGGGTCGACAGTACATGTTCGTCCGGGCACCGGGGGGATTTGCGGTCCGTCCCGTGGCTGTTGCCGGGGTCGAGGCGCGGGATGTCGTCGTGCATGAAGGCTTGAAGAAGGGCGATGAAGTCGTCGTCCAGGGGGTTGCGGCGCTGAAGGCGGCCTGGTTGGGCATGGGCTCGGGAGGCTAGCTTGACGCGGCTGATCGAGTTCGCGCTGAGCCAGCGCGTGCTGGTGCTGGCGCTCGCCGTTTTGCTGGCCGGCGCCGGTTACTTTGCCGCCATGGAACTGCCGATCGATGCGTTTCCGGATGTGTCGCCCACTCAGGTCAAGATCATCGTCAAGGCGCCCGGCATGACGCCGGAGGAAGTCGAGAGCCGTATCGCGGCGCCGATCGAAGTCGAATTGCTCGGTATTCCGAAGCAGGTCATGCTGCGCTCGCTGTCGAAGTATGCACTGACCGACATCACGCTGGACTTCGCCGAAGGCACGGACATCTACTGGGCCCGCCAGCAGGTCGCGGAGCGGCTCAATGGGGTATGGGGCTCGCTGCCCGACGGCGTCCAGGGGGGTATCGCTCCGATGACGACGCCGCTGGGAGAGATGTTCATGTTCACGGTCGAGGGTGGCGACCTGACCCTGATGGAGCGGCGCAACCTGCTGGACTGGGTGATCCGGCCGGCGCTCCGGACCGTCCCCGGTGTGGCTGATGTCAACGTGCTCGGCGGCCTGGTGCGCAGTTACGAGGTGATCCCCGACAATGCCCGGATGACCTCCCGCGGCGTCACGGTCGATGAACTGATCGCCGCGCTGCATGCGAACAACCGCGATGACGGAGCGGGCCGGCTCGGCGAGGGAGAGGAGACCCTGCTGGTTCGCGTTCAGGGCCGGATTCGCAGTCTGGAGGATGCGCGCGCGATCGTCGTCACCCAACGCGACGGGATCGCGATCACGGTCGGTGACGTGGCGGAAGTCCGGATTGGCGCGCTGACCCGCTACGGTGCGGTCAGTCAGGACGGCGAACGGGAGGTGACCGAGGGCCTGGTGCTGAGCCTGCGCGGCGCCAATGCGCGGCAGGTCATAGCGGACCTGCAGGCCAAGATACTCGAGATCCAGCCGGCACTGCCTCCCGGGGTTCGTCTCGATGTGTTCTACGATCGCGGCAAGCTGGTCAATCGCGCTATCGGCACGATGGTCAGGGCCCTGGTCGAAGCCACTGTCCTCGTCGTCATATTGCTGGTGCTGTTCCTGGGTGAGATCCGGGCGGCCCTGACGGTGGCGGCCATCCTGCCGCTCGCCGCGCTCTTCACGTTCCTGCTGATGCGGCAATTCGACCTGACGGCGAATCTGATGAGTCTCGGCGGTCTGGCGATCGCGATCGGCAAGCTGGTCGATCCGGCCGTCGTCGTGGTGGAGAACGTTACGACCCACCTGGCTGAAGGCGATGAGACGAAAGTGCCGCGTCTGCATCTGATCTACCGGGCCATGCGCGAGGTCGCGGCGCCGGTCGTCTCGGGTTCGATCATTATCGGCATCGTGTTCGTCCCGCTGCTGACGCTGGAGGGGCTGGAAGGCAAGCTTTTCCGCCCGGTCGCGTTCACGAATGTGTTTGCCATGGGCGGCTCGCTGTTGTTGTCGCTGTTCGTGATTCCCGTCGTCGCCTCATTCGTGATGGGACGGGTGGCGCACGGCGAACCGTGGCTGGCCCGGAAGCTCCATCAACTGTACGAACCCGTGCTCGTCAAGTGCCTCGCGCACCCGCGCGTGGTCATGGCCTGCGCAGCGCTGCTGCTGGCCGCGACAGCACTGGCCTACTTCCAGATCGGCAAGACCTTCATGCCGACCATGGACGAGGGTGACATCATCGTGCAGGTGGAGAAACTGCCGTCGATTACGCTGGACCAGTCGATTCGGATGGACCAGCGCATCCAGAAAGCCATCCTGGAGCATGTCCCGGAAGTCACCCGCATCGTGTCGCGCGTCGGTGCCGACGAGATCGGTCTCGATCCGATGGGTCTGAACGAGACGGACACCTTTCTCGTGCTCAAGCCCGAGGACACGTGGGGCGTGGGGAGCAAGGAGGAACTGATCGACAAGATCCGGACCGTGCTCGATACGCTGCCCGGGATCGCCTATGGGTTCACGCAACCGATCCAGATGCGAGTCACGGAGATGCTGACCGGCGTGCGCGGCGACGTGGCGGTCAAACTCTACGGAACCGAGCTGGACGTGCTGAACGAAAAGGCCGAGGAGATCGCCGGTGTGTTGCGCAAGATTTCCGGGGCATCAGACGTGTTCACGGCCCGCAATGCCGGCATGCAGTACCTTCAGGTGCGTATCGACCGTCTCGCTGCGGGTCGGCTGGGCCTGGATGTCGACACCGTCGCGCAGGTATTGCGGGCGCAAATCGAGGGGCTGCGCCTGGGCATCGTGCAGGAAGGCATCCAGCGCACGCCGCTGCTGATCCGCGGCGCCGGCGATCCCGCCCATTTTTCGACGTTGCAGGTGTCGCTGCCCAATGGCGATCGAGTGCCTCTGTCGGCGATCGCCCGCATCGAACGCGTCGAGGGCGTGGTGTCGATCGCGCGGGAGCGAGGACAACGCTATTCGGTCGTTCGCTCGAATGTTCAGGGGCGCGATCTCGTCGGTTTCGTCGATGAGGCCAAGCAGGCCGTCGAGCAGCAGGTTCAACTGCCGCAGGGCTACTACCTGACCTGGGGTGGGCAGTTCGAAAATCAGCAGCGCGCGGCGGCACGCCTGACACTGGTGATTCCGGTGTCGATCGGGCTGATTTTCATGTTGCTCTTCGGAACCTTCGGGTCGGTGCGGCAGGCCGTGCTGGTGCTGTCGAACATTCCACTGGCGCTGATCGGCGGGGTGTTCGGTCTGTGGATTTCGGGGGAGTACCTGTCGGTGTCAGCCTCGGTCGGATTCATTTCGCTGCTGGGCATCGCCGTACTTAACGGCATCGTGATGGTGAGCTACTTCAACCGGTTGCGCTCGATCGGCATGGCCATGCACGAGGTCGTGGTGATTGGCGCAGTCCGTCGTCTGCGTCCGGTTCTGATGACCGCGAGTATCGCTGCGTTCGGCCTGCTGCCCTTGCTGTATGCGACCGGCCCTGGCTCCGAGATTCAGCGGCCGCTGGCCGTGGTCGGTGTCGGTGGTCTTGTGACGTCGACCATGCTGACGCTGATCTTGCTGCCCATACTGTACCGCCGCTTTGGCGAAGCGCCACGGGTGCCGAATGACTGAGGGTTACCTGTTGCTCTCGTTGACTGTTCCGCCCAAGCTCGAAGAGTCGCTCATCGACTGGCTGCTGGACTTCGATTCTCGCTGCGGGTTTACGAGCTTCCCGGTCAACGGCCATTCGGGCCGATCGGACGGGTTGACGCTCGCGGAGCAGGTCAGCGGCCGCAAGCAGAATGTGCGTTTCGAAATCTGTCTGCCGCAAGCGGAGGTCGACCGGCTGATCGACGCGCTGTGCCGTGACTTCTCGAACACGGGCGTCGTCTATTGGGTCACGTCAGTCGTGCGTTTCGGCCGCGCCGAACCTGCGGGTGGCGATGAACGCCCGGCGGCGTGCACCGCGCTCAACGCCGCGGGCAGCGACTGAGGTTTCAGTCCGGCGTGGGAGCGCGGTCGCGGCGCATGGGCCGCGGCCTTGAACGTCAGCGCGAGCCGGTCGGAGGAGCGCCGGCGGTCACCGCGCTGCGTCCGGACACCTGATCCCAGGCTTCGTCCTCGGTGGGGGCATCGGCGGCGTATTTCTTGACGAGGTATTCGACGAAGTCGAGCACCTGCCTCTGGTTTTCGCGCGACAGCAGGGCGGATTGCCGGGAGATTTCATCGATCAGGTTCATTGGCAGTTACGTCCTTCAGTTTCTTGTATCCAGGTTTTTCGATGGACCGGCGCCGGGGTCGTCAACCGTCAGCCGCGAGATCCAGTTTGACGGGAATGCGGCCGTCCTTTTCGCCCGTGGAAGCGGGCTTGTCCAGGCGCACCCGGTTGCGATCCACGCCCTTTTGGGCGATCAGTTCCTTGATGACGGCCTGACCGCGCCGATCCCCCAGGGCTTCCAGCGCATTCGGCGGCAGCGGGGCGGACTGCACCAGTCGCTCGAACAGCAACTGATAAAACTGTGCGTCCTCGCTGGCTTTTTCCATCCAGGAGGACAAGCCGCCGATCCGCTTGGGTTCTCGTCCGAATTGCTCCCTGAATGCCGTCTGAGCGGCCGCCAGTGCATTGGCGCCGCTGGCTTCGTCAGCCAGTTCTTCGAGCGCCTTCTGTGACTTGGCGCTGTCGAAGGCGACCGGCCCGGGATCTTCCCCCGGTGCCACCTTGATGCCGAGGCGCTCGGTTACTGCCGTGCGGATATCCCATGACTTCAGCGCCTCTGCATCCAGCTTGGGGTCGAAGGTGCCGGTCACCTTGACGACGAGACTCGGCCGCGAGCTGAGGCCGGCGGCGAGCTTCTTGAGCTTTTCGATCTCGGCCGGCGGGAGGCCGTTCTTGCCGGGGATGAAAAAGATCTCGCCCATATCCTGGTCCCCGTTACCGAAGACACTGGCCAGGGCGGTGAATGGTGCGGTGACCACCTTGGTGATCAGCGTTGCGATGGCGTTCCAGATCACCGGCCCGTAAGCGAACTGCGGGTCGTCCACATCGCCCTCGATCGGCACCGACACGGTAATTCTTCCCGCGCTGTCCTTCAGCAAGGCCAGGGCCATGTCCAGCGGGAGCGACTTGGCTTTCGGGCTCACGACTTCAGCGCCGAGAGCAACCTGATCCAGCTCGATCTTGCCGTTGCTCTTCATGTGGCTGTTTTCGATCTTGTACTGCAGCTCTGCATTCAGCTTGCCGGACTGGATCTGCCGGCCCGCGAAGGTGCCGCTGTAGGGTGACAGCGACGACATTTCGACGTTGCGGAAGATCAGTGTGATGTCGCTGAAGGCCTTGTGTTGCATCAGATCCAGTGTGCCTTCGAGGTTGGCTTCCCCGTACTCGTCGACGCGCCCGTCGAGTTTCAGCAGGGTGCGGGACCCGGGCGCATTTGAAATCCCGGAAACGGTCCCGCCGAAGTTCTGGATCCGCGTCTTGAAGGGCAAGACCAGCGACTGGTCGCTGAAGTCGAAAATGGCCTGTTCGACCTTGACTCGCTGCACCGAGAACGGAAAGGGCTTGCCGGCTGCTGACTTCGCGCCTGCGGCAGGCTTGGCTGCCGGTTTGGCTGCTGGCTTGGCCACCGCCTTGGTGGTCGGAGGGGTGCCTGGCTTGGGCGTTGCCACCGACTGCGGTGCGAAGATTGCGGCGACGTTGGTTGAGCGGTCTTCGAATATCTCGAAATTGGCGCCGGGTTGGCTCGCGTTGATTTCCCGAATCGCCAGCTTGTCCGGTGCCAGGCTGAACTCGATGCCGTTGACGTCCAGCTTCTCCCAGGATGCGAAACGCTTGCCGGTCTTGGCTTCCTTTAGCATCAGGTCGGCTGATCCCGCGTCTCCCTTGGCGGTCAGGCTCAATTTGCCGGCCTTCTGCTCGAAGGCGAGCTTGAGATGCGTGGAGAGATTGCCGCTCTCCAGTTTCAGCGCGCCCACCTGGGCGACATAGGGCTGCAGACCGGTCAATGCCAGGCGGTCGAGGCGCAACTCGGCCTGGCCGCGTTCGCCGGTTGTCAGAGCCTGGCCTGTGATGCTGAAGTCGCCCCCCTGCACCACATGGATCTTGCCGTCGAAGACGACCGGGGCCTTGCCGAAATTCGCGACATTCTTCAGGTGAAAGTCGGCGGGGCGCAACCCGATCACGAAGGGCGGCGTCACGCTGCGATCCTGGTAGGCGGCCTGGAAGCCGTTCAGGTTGACGGCGCCAACGGCCAGTTGCCAGGGCTTGCCCTCCTGCTTGGCCGTGACGTCGGCCTGCTTCACGGTTTCGGCAACCTTGCCCTCGTCACGGGGCGAGAAGACCTCCGCCAGTCGGATCGCGCCCTTCTCGTCGCGCTCCACCGCCGTCGCCCCCCCGCTCAGCGTGATCTGCTGGATGCCGATCGTGTTCTGCGCCAGATCAAGTTTGCCGCCGCCCAAAGCGATCGACTCGAGACTGGCTAGCGGCTTCTCACGCTGCCGTTCGCGCAGCGCGATCTGCTTGATCTCGCTCTGCAAGGCGTCGATCAGAACCTTCGGCGCCCCAGCGCCCGCTTCGATCGCGGCCCGCAGTCCGAGACCGAAGCTGCCAACGTCCATCGCGATCGGTGCCCTGCGACTGTCGTCCGCATAGTGGACACCGATTTGTTCAATCCTTAGCGCGTCGACATTGACACGCCAGGGTGGCGACGCGGTCGAGGATGCGGTGGCGGGCGCACTGGCGTCCGGTTTCTCGGGACTGGCTGACTTACCCGCGCCGACCGCCCGGACGGCCTTTCCGGTCTGTTTCGTCTTTTTCCTGTCCACGGCCGCCGGTTTGGGAGCGGGCGGGGGGCTCGGCGGAGCAGGTATCGCAGTCGCGGGTGTCGCGAACTTCTGCCAGTTCATTGCGCCGTGCGTATCGACGTCGGTCCGTATCGAGCCCTTCTGGATGGCGATCGTTGGCAGGCTGACGGTGCGCGTCGCCAGATCGACCGTGCCGTCGGAAATCCGGAAGGTCTCCAAGGCCAGCGCCGGGTCCTTGGCACCGACGGCTTTCAGTCCGATATTCCGGATTTCCGTATTCAGCCCGCCTACCGTCACCTTGGGCTCGCCGGCACCGGCTTCTGCGGCCAGTTTGAGGCCCAACCCGAAGGCACCGATACTCGCATCGAGCGGCATCTGGCGGCTGGCATCAGTGAGCTGCAGCGCCAGTTCCTCGATCCGGAAGGCCTCTAGGTCGACGTGCCAGGGTTTTGCCGGGGTGGTTACCGGGGCCGGCGCCGGCGAATTGCCGGCCGTTAGCGGGGCGGGGGCGGGTGACGCTGCCGCTGCCGCGGGTAAGGCCGGGGCGGCCGCCGGGGGCGCCGCCGGCTTGACCAGTTGCTGCCAGTTCACTGCTCCCCGTTCGTCGATCGCCGCCTTGAGCACGCCCTTGCGGAGCGCGAACTCCGGGATCTTCACTGCCTGATCGGCGAGCGAGAACGTGCCGTGACCCAGTTGGATCTGCTCGAACGCGAGTACAGGCTCCTTTCCACCGACGGGCACGGCTTTGAGTCCGCTGATGGCGGCGGCGATCTCGTTCAGCGTCAGCTCGATCGTGTCGCCGTCCATCCGGAATCGATAGCCGGCGCCTGCGGTCAGCTGGCCTTCCGGCGGTTCGAGTGCGACCCGATCCTTGACGAAGGGCCAGGGTGTTGCCAGTTTGAAGCCCTCCAGCTTCAGTTCTCCCTCCGATGCGATCGGGTTCAAGGACACCTGGCCGTGCCAGTCCAGCGCCGAGCCGTCCTCGAAGGCTGCCGTGAAGTGATGCGAGGCTTCGTTGTCCGGGAGCGTCGAGATCGCATCCAGCTTGAAGTTGATCGACTCCATGCGTTCCGATACCCCGGGCTCCTTGGACAGGTCCGAGAATTCGACCGCACTGTCGATCAAGGCGAAGTGGTCGACCAGCAGCCGCGGCAGTTCGGACTTTTCGTCCGGCGGCGGTTCGGGTTTCTCCGCAGGAGGGAAGGCATCGGCCAGTCGCGCGAAGTTCAGACGTCCGTCCGGGCCGATCTGCGGGTGCAGCCGCAGCTGGTCGAGTTCGATCGCGCGGAAGGCAAAGGCGCGGCGGAACAGCCCGGACAGTTCGAAATCGACGAACAGTCGGCCGAGACTGGCCAGCGGCTCGCCTTGCGGTTCGGTCAGCGCGACGTCGTTCAGTTCGAGCTTGAACAGGATGGGGTTGAACCGGACCTTGCCGAGGGTCAAGGGGCGCTGCAACTGCTCGGACGCAATGCGCGGTACGTAGCGCTCGGCCAGCCACGGCAGCAGCAGGAATCCGGTCAGCAGATAGCCGGCGACGAGCGCGGCGGCTATCGTCCAAAGCTTGCGGTTCCTGAGGATGGTTTGCCAGTATTTCATTGCGGCCTGCTCAACGGGTGGCGCGATCGGATAACTCAGGATTTTGCCCGGCGTATCATCCTTGGGTCACCCATTCGAGGACGCGGCGGCGCACTTCGGCATCGGGGTCGTCCGGGAACTTGCGCGCGAAGCACTGGGGTAGTGCGGCCAGTTGCGGCAGGTCCTCCGACTTGAAGACGTGTGGATGCCAGCCAGCGTAGGCATTGACGTAGGTATTCAGTGGGCCGATACGCAGCGGGGCGTTGCCAAGCAGCGTCTGGAAACTGATTTCGGCGATGTCATTGAATTCGCGGTAATGCTCGTAGACGGCCGGCTCCAGGAAACGTTGCACCAGATATTCGCAGACGCTGCGTCGAGCTCCGAACCAGGCTGCACCGACCTTGGGGTACAGGCCGGGTGCCGCCAGGTAGCTGCCGAACGCGCCGAGTGATGCCAGCTTGGTGATGGAGTAGGCTGCGAGCCCGAGCGGGTCGGTTGCGATGCGTTTGCTGCGGCGCAGGATCTGGACGCCAGCCACGGGTTCGGCCATCGCGTGTTTGCCGAAATACCAGTACCCCGCCTGGCGGAGCAGTTTGCGGCGCCAGGATCGATACGGCGAGTAGGCGCGGGGCGCGTACGACATCATCGCGTCCCGGTCGGTTGCCAGGTCGACGAACTCGGCGTGCGCATCGTCATGGCTGGCCGCGATGTGGGCCGAAAACTGTCGCAACGGCTTGATCGGCAGGCACGCGGGGCTCAACAGCTGGAAATAATCGAAGTCGATGTGCTCCAGGCAATACGCGAGCAACTGGATGACTCCCTCGGTAAACGCGAAAACCCCATAGCCGGTTTGTTTCGGATTCGGCACCATCCGCGCATTCTCGGCCTTGATCCGAAAGTGCATTTGTTGGCTGAAGTCGTGGTGGACCACGACGAGGTGTGGCTGCAGCGCCGCGACCAGTTGCTCCACGGTCCCGATCTGCGCGACGGCCGACATCAGCCCGAAGATGATTTTGGGCTCTTTTTTCAAGGTCACGGCTTGCGCCGTGCCTGATGCATCCGCTGCAGAGGGTGCCGATGCGGCGGCCGAATCCTCAGGGAACATGGGGTTCGAGAAATCCTGGTTCTGCTGTTCGTTATCCCACAGCGAACGGTTTTCGGACCCACCTCGAAAAGCGTCCACTGCCTCGTAGTCCGCAGGCCTGAAGCCAGATCGGCATGGGGCGTTCGCCCTCGTCTCACACGCTCGAAGGTTTTTGCGTGACCCGAAACCGCTCGTGCTCCGGGATCAAAGCGCTTCCCTCCAGCGTCAACACTTTATCACGGCCGCGAATCAGTCTGAACTGCGCGAGATGGAACACGCTCGAGTGGTCTCCGCAGCCATGTTTCTTCGGGCGGTGGGGCCGCCCGGTCGCCGCTCAGAATCCAGAGAAGTCCGAGAACGTCGATGGTGGGCCGGGTGTGGTCTCCCGGCAGGAGGCCCGGGATGCTGCGGCGATCTAGTGATCCTCGCCGCGGATCACGCGCCGGTACCAGCCGGGATGGTGCTTGGCGGCCCAGGCGCGCGTGACGGTGCCGCGGACCATGGCGCCGATCGTCCCCTTGACCCACAGCGCGGCATAGATGTGGACGATGATGCCGGAGATCATCACGAACGCGCAGACGGCATGGACGAGCGCCGCGATACGCACGGTATCGATCGTGAAATAGGGCGCGAACCACGGGCGCCAGATTACGACGCCGGTGATTAGCAGCGTCGGGATCGTCACGATCATGACCCAGAACAGCAGCTTCTGGCCGGCGTTGTAGCGATCGACTTCCGGCAGCCGGTCCTCATGGTTCTGCACGACGTCCCGGATCTGCCTGAGCCACTGCACGTCGTTCCGGCTCAGCAGATTGTGATGCCAGAACTGCAGCGCCAGCAGACTGAACGACACGAACATCACGACGCCGATGTAGGGGTGCAGGATGCGCGTCCACGTGCCGCCGCCGAAGAACTGCGTGAACCAGAACAGCGACGGGTGGAACAGCGCCAGCCCGGAGAAAGTCAGCAGCAGGAACGTGATGGCCGTGATCCAGTGGTTCAGCCGCTGACCGGCGTTGTAGCGGCGCAGCAGCAGGCTCGGACGTGTCGTTGCGCTCATGCGGAATGCTCCTCGTCGTCGCCATCGGTCTCGTTCGGCCCGACCGTCACGTAATGGAAGAAGCCGGCGAGCGCGGTCAACGCCATCGCCGCGGTCGCGAGCGGTTTCATGATGCCCTTCCAGACCGACACCACCGGGCTGATCGTCGGGTCTTTCGGCAGATCGTTGTAGAGCTGCGGTTGGTCGGCGTGATGCAGTACATACATGACGTGCGTGCCGCCGACCCCGGCAGGATCATACAGCCCGGCGTTCTCGAAACCGCGTTCCTTGAGGTCGGTAATGCGATCGTTGGCGTGCTCGATCATGTCTTCCTTGCTGCCGAAGACCAATGCCTGTGTCGGGCAGGCCTTGATGCAGGCCGGCTCCAGCCCCACCGCCACGCGGTCCGAGCACAGCGTGCATTTGTAGACCTTGCTATCCTTCTTCGACAGCCGCGGGACGTCAAAGGGGCAGCCGGCGATGCAATACCCGCAGCCGATACAGTTTTCCTCGTGGAAGTCGACGATGCCGTTGGAGTACTGCACGATCGCGCCGGGTGACGGGCAGGCTTTCAGACAGCCCGGATCGGCGCAGTGCATGCAGCCGTCCTTGCGGATCAGCCATTCCAGCGTGCCGTTCTGCTCGGTCTCGGCGAAACGCATCAGGGTCCAGCTGTTCGCGGTCAGATCGTGGGGATTCTGGTACGAGCCTTCGTTGATGCCAATTTCCTCGCGCAGATCGTTCCATTCCTGACAGGCGGACTGGCAGGCCTTGCAGCCGATGCACTTGGTCACGTCGATCAGCTTCGCGACCTCGGTCGTCTGCCGCTGCTGCGGGCTGGGCGTCGTCGTCGCGGACCGGCGCAGGATGTCGAGCGATTGCAGTGCCATGTCAGACCTCCGTCCGGCCGGTCAGGATCCGCGTTAGCCACGAAGCCTGCCCTGTCGCGGGTGTGAGTCCGGCCTCCGGCCGCCTGCGCTCGTCGTGTCCCTGGCCCGGTTCATGGCTATGTGGCATGAACTCGCTCATGTCCTTCTCGACATTGACCAGGAAGGCCTTGAATTCGGGTGTCTGCGTGTTCGCATCCCCGAGGTAGGGCGTCAGGTTGTTGCAGAAGTAGCCCTTGCGGGTCAGTCCCATGAAGCCCCAGTGCACCGGGATACCGATCTGGTGCAGCGGCTTGCCCGCAACCGTCAGCATCTTGAGGCGCTTGGTCACCATCGCGACGGCCTTGATGAAACCGCGCTTCGAGCGCACGACGACGATCTCGCCGTTCGCGATACCGAGTTCGCGCGCGAGATCCTCCCCGATCTCGATGAACTGCTCCGGCTGCAACGACGCATTGATGCGCACGTGGTCGGTCCAGGTGTTGAACAGCTCGGTGATCCGGTAGGTCGTCGCAACGTAGGGAAACTCCTCGCTGCCGCCGAGCATGGCCCGGTCGTTCGGGAAGACCCGTGCCGCCGGGTTGCTGACGACCTTCGGATGCAGGGGGTTCGTGCCCAGCGGGGTCTCGAACGGTTCGTAATGTTCCGGGAAGGGCCCATCGGCAAGGCGGTCGGCGCAGAACAGCCGGCCGACGCCCTCCGGGTTCATGATGAACGGCATCATGTCCGCCCCGGGCGGCACGTCGGCCTTGTAGTCCGGCACGTCGAGCCCGCTCCACTGGCGGCCGTTCCATTCGATGATGGTGCGTTTCGCATTCCAGGGCTTGCCCGCAGGATCGCAGGACGCTCGGTTGTAGAGAATGCGCCGGTTGGCAGGCCAGGACCAGGCCCAGCCCGGCGCGATGCCCATGCCGGTCGGATCGGCCGTGTCGCGGCGCGCCATCTGATTCCCGGCCTCGGTCCAGCAGCCGCTGAAGATCCAGTTGCCGCAGGCGGTGCTGCCGTCATCCTTCAATTGCGCGAACCCGGCGAGCTGCTGTCCTGCCTTTACCGCAGTTCGGGCCGGATCCGCGGGATCCGACAGGTCAGCCAGCGCATAGCCGCTGAATTCCCGCGCGAGTTCGTCGGGTGTCGGATCCTCGGCTTTCCGGTAGGGCCAGTGTAAGTGCAGGATCGGATCGGGAAAGGCGCCGCCCTCGGCCGCGTAAAGCTCCTTCAGTCGCAGATAGAAATCCGACATGATCTCGATGTCGGTGCGCGCCTCGCCCGGTGGTTCGGCGCCCTTCCAGTGCCACTGCAGCCAGCGCGAGCTGTTGACCAGAGAACCGTCTTCCTCGGCAAAGCAGGTCGTCGGTAGCCGGAACACCTCGGTCTGGATCTCGCCCGGATCCACATCGTTGTGTTCGCCGTAGTGCTGCCAGAACTCGGAGGTGTCGGTGGCCAGTGGGTCCATCACCACCAGGAATTTCAGCTTCGCCAGCCCGCCGGCCACCTTATGCCGATTGGGATAGGACGCCAGCGGATTGAAACCCTGACAGATGAAACCGTTGACCTTGCCCTGAGCCATCAGGTCGAACAAACGCAGGCTGTCGTAGGGCTTGTCGAGTTTGGGCAGCCAGTCGTAGCAGTAATCGTTTTCCGCCGTTGCCGCGGGTCCGTACCAGGCCTTCATCAGGCTGGTGTGGAATTTCGGCGTATTGGACCAGTAACTCCACTGCCCTGGCCGCAACGGCTTCAAGGTGCGCTTGGCCAGGTAACCGGCGCGGTCTGTTTCGTGGTCCCGCGGCAGCGTGAGGTAACCCGGCAGCATCTCGGTCAAGAGACCCAGGTCGCTGAGCCCCTGGATGTTGGAATGGCCCCGCAACGCGTTGACGCCGCCGCCGGACATTCCGATATTCCCCAGCAGCAACTGGATCATCGCCATCACGCGGATGTTCTGCACGCCGACCGAGTGGTGAGTCCAGCCCAGGGCGTAAAGGCTGGTCAGCGTCCGATCCGTCGCCGCGGTGGAAGCGATCAGTTCGCAGACCTTGAGGAAGGATTCCGCGGGTACCCCGGTGACGTCGTAGACGAGTTCCGGCGTGTATCGGGCGACGTGGGCCTTCAGTAACTGAAACACACAGCGCGGGTGCTGCAGCGAGGGGTCGATCTTGGCGTAGCCCTGTCCATCGAGTTCGTACGTCCAGGTCGTGCGATCGTAGCGGACTTCCGGATCGCTCTCGTCGTAGCCGCTGAACAGGCCCTCCTCGAAGCGGAAATCGTCCCGGACGATGAACGACGCATTGGTATAGGCCTTGACGTATTCCTCGTTGATGGCCCCGTGTTCCAGCAGGTAGTGGATCACGCCGTTCAGGAACGCAATGTCGCTGCCCGCGCGGATGGGGACATACAGGTCCGCCACCGAGGCCGTGCGGCTGAAGCGGGGGTCGACGACGATCAGCTTGGCCTTGTTGCGCGCCTTGGCCTCGACCGCCCATTTGAAGCCGACCGGATGGGCTTCCGCCGGATTGCCGCCCATCGCGATGATGACGTCCGCGTTCTTGATGTCCATCCAGGTGTTGGTCATCGCCCCGCGCCCGAAACTGGACGCCAGCGCCGAAACCGAGGGCGCGTGACAAATCCGGGCCTGGGAGTCGAGCATCACGATGCCGAGGGCGCGGCAGATCTTGTTGGTCAGGTAGCCGGTTTCGTTCGACGCGGCGGACGCGGCCAGGAAACCCAGTGAGGTCCAGCGGTTGACGGTCTGCCCCTGCTCGTTCCTGGCAATGAAGTTGCTGTCGCGGTCTTCCTTGACGAGCTTCGCGATGCGCTCCATCGCCCAGTCCCACGAGACGCGCCGCCATTCGCTACTGCCGGGTGCGCGATATTCGGGATATTTCAGACGCGAGGGGCTGTGCACGAACTCCAACAGTCCGGCGCCCTTCGGACAAAGGCTGCCACGGCTGACCGGATGGTCGGGATCGCCCTCGATGTGGATGATCTCGGCCTTGGCATTTTTGGCCTTGTCGCCCAGGCTGTACATGATCAGTCCGCAGGCTACCGAACAGTACGGGCAGGTGTTGCGCGTCTCCGTCGTCCGCGCCAGCTTGAAGGTTCGCACCTCCGCCAACGCGGCGGTGGGGGAGAAACCAAGTGCCGCGAGCGTCGAGCCACCGAGGGATGAGGCGCTCAGCTTGAAGAATTGGCGACGGTCAATGTTCATGCCTGTCCCCGCGGTCTTCGGCATAGGTGGAATGGCTGTACGCTCGCCACTGTGCACGTTCCGGATTCGGAACTCAAGGGGTGGCATCATCGCCGGGCTTCCGTGCGGTCCGGTACGGCTGGGCCAGTTTCAGGCGTCGTTTTCGTCGCTGCTCCGGAACTCTGCCAGCAGTTCGTGGACCAGGGTGAGGGCCAGAGGATAGTCGAAATTGTCCAGCAGCCGCGCCAACTGGTCGGCCCGCACGCCGAAGGCGCTCCGCAGGCCTGGTGCACAGGTGGTGTAGAGCTGGGTGACCGAGGCATCGTCCTCGGCCAGCAGGGCTTCGAGCCGAAGCAACTCGTTCCGGCGGAGGTTGCGTTCCGCAATGGATGCCTTTGGCTGATCGCCTGAGTCGGAGAGCAGTTCGGGCAAGATCTCCAATAGGGTGTGATGCGCGGTTTCCAGCGCCGCCAGTGGGGCGTCCAGCGCAGTACCCGTCGCATTGGCTCGCAATGCGGCCTCCAGATCAGCAGCGCTCCCCTGCAGCTCGGTCGCCCCCAACAGTGCCGCCACGCCCTTCAGCGAATGAACCAGATGCTCGGCCTGCTGCCAATCCCCGCCTTCCAGCAGGCTCCGCAGGCGCATCAGGTCCCGGTCATGCGTGGCGGCGAAGCGTCGCAGTGCGCGATGGTAACGGGGGACATCGCCGCCCGTGTAACGCAGGCCAAGTTCCGGGTCGATCGGCACGGCACGGATGAAGGGCGCGGCTGCACCGCCGTCGCCAGCCGAAGGCGGCGCCTGAGGCGGCGCAGATCCTGCCGCAGGCACGGTCAGATACTCCGTGATGGCGGTGAACAAGGCGCCAGGGTCTACTGGTTTCACCAGCATGCCATCCATGCCGGCGGCGAGGCACAGGGCGCGGTCTTCGTCGAAGGCATTCGCCGTCATGGCGATGATGGGAACGGAAGCGCCGTCGGGCAGCCGGCGAATGGCCCGCGTTGCGGCAAGGCCGTCCATCACCGGCATTTGCACATCCATCAGGATCAGGTCATAGGCGCGCCCGGAAGCCATCTCTACGGCCTCGGCCCCGTGATGTGCGATGTCCGGGTGTATGCCCAGTTCATCGAGCAGGGCCGTGACGACCTCTCGATTGATCGCATTGTCCTCGACAACCAGCAGCGCCAGCGCGGTGTAGTCCGGTGCCGGAGCAGCGGTGTCGGCCCGAGCGTCCTCGCTGCCCTTGGCGCTGCCATTCGCCTGTTCCTGTGCCCGGCGAAGCGCATCGTACAAGGCCGCCGGGGTGACCGGCTTGGCCAGATATACCCAGGGCTGATCCGCTGCCACCGCCGCGGCGGGGGGGTCCGGCACATCGCCACGACCCAGTGAAATCAGTCGGGTGACGGCTTCCCCGCATTCGTCAACCAGGGACCACGCTGCGTTGAGGGCGATGGGTTCCAACAGCTGCCGGTCGACGATCACCAGGTCATAGGGAGTCCTGGCCCGGTGAGCCGTCGCCAGGGAAGCCAGCGCTTGCGAACTCGAGGCCGTCGTGTCGACCGTGATCCCGAGATCGCCCAGTAGGCCGGCCAGCGCGGTACGGACGGCCGGCAGATCGTCGACGACCAGCGCACGCTTTCCGCTCAGGCGCTTACGCAAGGCCTCGCGCGCGTCTCCGGAATGTTCGCCCAGCCTGATCAGGCGGGTCGTGAACCAAAAGGTACTACCCCGGGCCAGCGCGCTCGTGACTCCGATCTCACCGCCCATCAGGCGGACCAGGCGCCGACTGATCGCCAGTCCCAGTCCGGTGCCGCCATACCGCCGGGTGGTCGAACTGTCCGCTTGCTCGAAGGCCGCGAATAACCGCCTTTGGTCGTCGGGATGGATGCCGATTCCGGTGTCCCGGACCTCGCAGCGCAGCCACAGGGTGTCTCCATTCTCTGCCTGCCGCTGCATGCGAACCAGGACGTATCCCGATTCGGTGAACTTCACTGCGTTGCCGACCAGATTCAGTAAGACCTGGCCGAGACGGACGGGATCGCCGACGAAGTGCCCCGTCAACTCCGGATCGATGTCGTAGACCACTTCCAGCGTCCGCTCCGCCGCTTTTTCCCAAAACAGCGCCGTAATCCGTTCCAGCAGCGAGGTCAGTTCGAACTCGGTTTGATTCAGGGTGAGCTTCCCGGCCTCGATCTTGGAGATGTCCAGGATGTCATTGATCAAGGTCAGCAAATGGTCGGCGGCTTCGGTGACCTTGCCGAGTTGTCGTTGCGCTTCCGGTGCCTCGATACGTCTTTGCAGCAGATAGGTGAGCCCGACGATCGCATTCAGCGGTGTCCGGATCTCATGACTCATGTTGGCGAGAAAGGCGCTCTTCGCGCGACTGGCGGCTTCCGCGGCGTCCTTGGACGCGGCAAGCTCGGCCGTGCGCTCGGCGACCAGTTCTTCGAGGTGGTGGCGATAGCGTTCCAGTTCTGCGCTGGCCTGCTTGCGCTCGGTAATGTCCTCCTTGACGGCGAGATAGTGCGTGATTTGTCCACTCGGCTGGCGGACCGGAGAGATCCGCGCCGACTCCGTGTACAGCGAACCGTCGCGGCGGCGGTTGATGAACTCGCCTTCCCAGGTCTCCCCCCGGGTCAATGCGGCCCAGAGTTCCCGATGAGTGCTCTTGGGCGTCTGCCCCGAATCCAGTAAACGGGGATTCTGGCCGAGCGCATCCTCGCGCGAGTATCCGGTCGAGTCGACGAAGGCCTGATTGACGTATTCGATACGTGCTTCGGTATCGGTGATGACGATGCTGTTGGGGCTCTGTTCGACGGCCAGCCAGAGTTTGCGGAGCTGTTCCTCGGCGTTGCGCCGCTCGGTGACGTCCTGAACGGTGCCGACCGCGAAAATGGGTGCGCCGTGCTCGTCCAGCCGGACCTCGGCGCGTTCGCGTACCCAGCGGATGCCGTCACGGACCACAATCCGGTGTTCGATGTCGAACGAGCGGCCCGACCAGACATTGTCCCAGGCCTTGCGGACCGAAGAGAGGTCATCGGGGTGGATCCGCGACAGAAAGCTCTCCCGGCGCAGTTCGGGATCGTATGGAACCTCGAGGATGCGGTAGGTTTCATTGGAACAGCGCATCTCGTCGCGCCGCAGGTCGAGCGTCCAGCTCCCCACGAGCGCGATGGCCTGGGCTTCCCGCAGCGCCTGTTCACTGTCGCGCAGACGGGATTCGATCTCCCGTCGCTGCGTGACGTCGCGTGCAACGCCCAAGACACCGATCAGCTGTCCATCGCTGTCGAACATCGGGGTCTTGATGGTTTCGAAAATCCCGCGGTAACCGCTGTCGGCAAAGGTCAGCCTCTCCTCATTGACCCGGCCCGTACGTTGTGTGAACGCTTCCCGGTCGTTAGCGCGGAAGAAATCGGCGGTTTCGCGGTCCACGAAGTCATAGTCGGTTTTCCCAACGATGTCCGCTTCCGGGGCGCCGTAGAGCTTTTCGAATGATGGATTGCACGCGAGGTAGACCCCGTCCGGGTCTTTCAGCCAGACCAGGTCGGGAATGGTGCGAATCAGGCTCTTCAGCCGCGCTCGCTCGTATTCGACGGCACGGCGCGCGCGCGCGCGCTCGGTCATGTCGCGAAACGACCATAGACGGGCAGCTTGGCCGCCGAGTCGGAGTGGTCGTGTGAAGCGTTCATAAACGCGTCCATCCTTGAAGGCCAGGTGATCGGTCTGCTCGTCGTCACAGCGGTACAATTGCTGTACACCTGCCAGGAACGCCGCGGGATCGGCCAGTTGCTTACTGGCATGCTGCAGCAGCGGTCCGTTGGAGCGGGCCGCGCAGAGTGCATCCGGCATCTGCCACAGTTCGCGGAAGCGGCTGTTCATCAGCAGCACTTCGCCATCCACGCCGCAGACGAGCAGACCATCGGCCGTCGAATCGAGCGTGGTGCGCAGCAGGGCGTCGCTGCGGCTGATCGCATCGCGCTGTCCCATCAGTTCGGTCACGTCGCGGGCGAGCCCGAGCAGCGCCGGTTGCCCGTTCCACTCACCATGGACGACACGCGTATCGACCAGAATCCTTGCCCCGTCGCGTGCCACCAAGGGTAACGAGCAGGTCGTGCGGTGCCCGGCGGCAATGTCCCGCAACACGCGTCGCGCTTCGTCCTGCACGTCCGGCGGGTGGATCTGCCAGATGGGTAACCCCAGCCATCCGGTATCCGGCGCGAGTCGCGTTGCGACCGGCTCGTTGTAGTGCACGATCCGGCCATCGCAATCGGTCACGAACAGGAAGTCCGACATCGCCCGAAAGAGGCCTTCGATGTTCTTGCGCTGGTGCTGCGCATCTTCTTTCGCCCGGATGCGCAGCAGCGCCAGCGTGATCGGCGGTACCAGCGTTTGCAGTGCGCTGATCGTTTCCGCCGGCAGTTCCCGACAATGCCGGCTCCCCAGGCAAAGGCAGGTGGCGGCTTCCCCGTCGATCCGGATCGGCAGTGCCGTGATACTGCGGAGAGCTTCCGCCTCCATGACGCCGGGTGCGAACCGGCAGCTGTCGTCGTCCTGCGGATCCGGGGCGAGACGGTGCGTGAGCGGTCGGTTTTGCGCCACGGCTTCAACCAACATCGACATTGCAGAGGTCTCGACGTCCCGGTCGCGGATCGTCCCAGCGAGCCTGCTCTCGGCCAGCAGCGTGCCATTCCCGCCGTCGATGCGGTACAGAACGCCGCAGTCGATGTCCGGCAGCATCAGCGCGCTCTCGAGCAGCGCTGCCCACAACGCGGGTCGATCCGCTTCCAAGGCCAGTGCCTGAGCAAGCTGGTGCTGGGCCCGGAGGGTGATTTCGGTATGTTTACGGGCGGAGACGTCCGCCATCGTGCCCGCGGTCAACAACGGACTGCCGTCGCTCGAGCGATGCATCACCCGCCCGCGGGCATGAATCCAGCACCAGGTTCCGCAGGCTTTGCGGAGGCGATATTCGGCCTTGTACAGCGGGTTATCGGGTCCTTGGGCGGCTTCGATGCGGGCCAACAGATCGGGGTGATCGTCGGGATGCACCAATTCCAGCCAGTCCTTGAACCGGGTCGGGGCCTGGTCTTCCCGGTAACCGAGCAGATCACAGCAGCCGCGGCTCCAGCTGACGCGATCCGCGGCATGGTCATACTCCCAGATGCCCACTGCGGCGGCTTCGAGCGTCAGGCTGAGGCGGTCCTGCAGGCGGGCATTGTCCGCCCGGAGGTCGAGGCGCTCACGGTGATCGTGATCCAGCCATTCGACCCCGATTTTCTCCAGCAGGCGGGCCTGGCTGACCACGCCCTGCACGACTTGGCGCGCATCCGTCACCGGCATGTGCCGCACTCTCAAGCGCGCCATGGCAGCCGCCGCGTCGGCGACGGAGGCGGCGGGCGACAGGCAGTGGACAGGGGTCGTCATGACCTGGTCGACACGAAGCGTGCGTGGGTCGGCCTCGCCGGCCAGCAGACCGGAGAGATCGCGCTCGGTCAGAATGCCGAGGAGGACATGCTGTTCGACGACCAGCACGTAGTCGGAGCCGGTGCTCATCATCATCTGCACGGCGTCGGCCAGCGTCGCGGCCGGTGACAGCTCGGCGGCGACCGGGTCCTGGACCGACTGCAGATCATCGATCTTCCGGAATACCTCCAGGCCGAGGTGTGTCCTGAAGTCGGTCGCGGTCGCGATGCCAACCGGTTCCCCGTCGGCAGCGGTAACCAGCAAATGGCGCACGCGATGCTGCCGCAGCAGCGCGTAGCCGGATCGGAAGTCGAGATCGTGCGGGGCGGCGATGACCGGGTGGGTCATCACGCTGGCCAGGGCTGTTTCGGGCGGTGTCCGCTGATGCACCAGGCGGACCAGATCCCGTTCGGTCAGGATGCCGGCAACGTGGCCTCCCTCCATGATGACCAGCGACGAGACGCGCCTGTCCACCATCTGTGCGGCGGCAGCTCCGAGTTGACAGTCTGGCGCGGCGGTGACGATCCGCCGGCTCATGATGTTCTCTAGCGTGAGATCGTCGATGCCTGCCACCGGGGAACGCCTCCTTGACGCGCCCATGCCAACTGGAGTGACGGCCACAGCGCGGAGACCGCCTCCCGCGGGTGCCGAGCCGGTCGCATGCGGCCGGCTGACCACAGTGGCGCGAAAGGCTCAGTCCTGCCGATGGCCCGAGCGTAGTATCGCTTTGGGCTTAGAACTCATGATACGGCATGATCGCTGCCGTTCGCGAGCGGGCATTCGGCCGGCCAGCCGCGGTGCGGGCCGCGTTCGAGAAGGAACGAGTTCCCTGGGAGGATCGATATCGCAGATGTCTGGCCGGGCGGCTCCGGCGGAACACCGTCCACCCGGCAGATGTGCGGGGGGATCAGCCGGAGACGACCTGCACCGAGCCGTGCTGGTCGCAGTGATCGCCGCACGGGTGGTGTAAGGTGCCGTCAACCAGGTAGTCGATGTGGTCGCCGTGGGGGACGGCCTCGTGACCGCAATCGGGACCGTGCCGGTGTCCCGTGCCGCAGCAGGCTGCGGTCGTGTCGACGCAGCCTTCGGGGTTGGCGGAACTGACGTCCAGCCGGTGCTCGTCGTAATGCGCGACCTTACCGTCGACCATGTGAGGATGATGCAGATGGCCGTCATGGAGATAGTCCACGTGACCGTTGTGCTGGATCGCAGTGTGACCGCAGTGAGCGCCGTGCTGGTGTTCGTGATCTGGATGGCAATGGCAGGGGTTCATGAGTCTTGACCTTCTCGCCTGGAAAGTTGAAGGCACCCGCCCGCCGTCAGGCGATCACGTGTCGGACGTGATCGACCATGTCCGCGAGCATGTGACGAACGTGTTCATCAGCGATCGAGTAAAAGGCATTCCGCCCCGCCCGCTCGACGCGCACCAGACCCGCCGTTCGCAACAAGCGCAGATGATGGCTGACCAGCGAGGGCGACAGGCCCGTCGCCTGCACGATGTCCGAGACGGGCCGGCGGCTTTGCTCGGCGCAGGCCAGCACGATGGACAATCGGGACGGGTCTCCCAGCAGAGAGTACATCTCGGCCAGCGCCGCACATTGCGCCTCGCTCAGCGTCATAACTCTTCAACGTGTGAACACTTGTTGAATTGTCGTGAGTATGCGGGGCCGCGTCAAGCGTGCCAGACCGGCGCCGGCCTCGCGTCCCGACCAGGGTTGAGAGGGACAAAGCCTCCAGTTGCCGGATTCGGGGCCGCCGGACGCTACATGCCGAACGGAAACTCCTTGCGGTTCAGAACCCCGCTGGCCCGCACTGCCTGCAGCGCTTTGCCGTATTCCGCCAGAACGCGGAGGCCGTAGTCGAAACGCCGTCGCAACGCGCCATCCTCCTCCGAGACCGGTGTCGCCTCGTTCAGCACTTCGTTGACGTTGCGGACGATTACATGCTCGGAGATGTACTGGATGTGGGAATTCTTGTAGCTGCTGGTCCGCAATTCGGCAATCGGATACGCGCCGTTCCGGGAAGCGGACACACCGACCAGCAGGCCCGGCTTGTGATAGAGGCAGCCATCGCTGGCGAAAAGGAAGAAATTCTTCAGCGCGGCGGGCGCCATGCCGCTCCATTCGGGCGCGATGATCACGGCAGCATCGCAGCCTGCGAGGGCTTCGGATACCGGCCGCCATGGCTCGATCATTTTCGGGTCCTTGTTCCAGATGCCCTCTTCCCATAGTGGCAGCGGTTCCTTGCCAAGCTCGAGCAGATAACTCGAGAATTTGGGATCCAGCGCTGCGATCTGGCCGGCGACGAAACGGGCGACTTTGCCGGATTGGGACTGGGGGCGGTGGCTGCCGGACACGATGGCAAACTTCATCTGCGGTGGACTCCAATCAGGGGTGGCGTGAAAATGCGTGAACCGCTCGGGACACGGTGCCGCCGCTGCGCGGCCGTGTGCCGGCCTCGGCAAGCCGGCGGACAAGCCGGCTGCCGGGGAGGCAACATACCATGAAAGCGATGAAGTTCAGCGCCTTCGGGGGGCTCGACAGCCTCAGACGGGTCGAGTTGCCATGCCCGCAACCGTGTTCGGGGGAGGTGCTGGTCGAGGTGGCTGCCCTGTCGGTCAATCCGGTCGACTGGAAGCTCCGCACGGGCGCGTTGCGCTGGCTCGGTCCGCTGCGGTTCTCGGCAATCCCTTGTTTCGATTATGCCGGACGGGTGAGTGCGATCGGTTCGGGTGTCGAGGCGTTCGGAATCGATGATCGCGTGTTCGGGCTGTGCCGGTTGGGACAAGCCGGCGCTGCTCGCGCAGCGTTGCTGGCCCGACCGGGGGCGCTGCTGGCGGCGACGCCCGCGAACGTCTCCGACGAGGAGGCGGCCGGCGTGCCGCTGGCCGGCATGACCGCGCTGCAGGCTTTGAACACACCGCGACCGCTGATGCCCGGCGAGCGGGTCATGATCGTCGGCGCTTCCGGTGGCGTCGGGCACTACGCCGTGCAGATCGCAAAAGCGCTGGGCGCCGCGGTGACCGCGGTCTGCAGTACCCCCAACATCGATTGGGTGGGCACTCTCGGAGCCGATCGCGTGCTGGATTACTTTCGCGGCGACGTCGACCGTCCGGTGCCTGAATTCGACCGGGTGTTCGATGCGGTCAGTCTCGGCAGCTTCGAACTGTGGCGGCGCTGGCTGCAACCGGAGGGGGCTTATGTGACGCTGCTCCCGCGCGGGGATGTCCTGCTGCAGCGGCTGACCTTGCCGTGTTGCGCGCGGCAGCAGGCCCGGTCGATCTTCCTGAAACCCGAAGCCGGAGAGCTCGAGAGGCTGGCCGGATGGATGGCCGCGGGCCGGCTCCGGACCGTCATCGACCGCCTGTTCCCCTTCGACGAGCTCCTGACCGCGTTGCAGAAGAGCCGGGCAGGACATGCACGAGGCAAGATCGTGGTCCGCGTGGCGCCGGAAACCTGAGCGTTTCGTGTTGGCAGCGTGGGTGACCCGGCGTCATCCGGACGATGGCTGTCTCGATTTCGTCCAGCACCGGCGCGATCCGGTGCCAGGCCAGCAGCCGAACCCGCCTCGTCGCCTTAACGCGCGAACTGGAGGCTTCCCAGAAACGGCTCGAGTTCATGCCGATAGCGCTGCACCAAGGGTTGCTCCGGGGGAAGTGCCTTGAGGTAACGCTCGCTGTACCCGATGCCGATCAGCAAGGGGCGCGTCGGGTGCTTGCAGGTCAGTTCCGTGACGGTGATGACGAAAGTCTGTCCCGGCTGCGTGCGGCTGAGTCGACCCTCCCTCGTCTCGTCGAGCCGGATACAGAGGGCGTCCGTAATCCGCTCCTCGCGCGCGACCTTACGTTGCAACACGGTGCCTTGCGCGATTCCGTTCGTCTGCTCCGTGAGCGTCTCGTTCGCCATGCGTTCGAGGTCGCCGATGCTGTCGATCGGGCCGGGCGGAGTGCCCATTCTGACCATTGCGACGAGGGTGTTTCGTGTTTCTCGCTCGCTCGGCGGCTTGTCGAGGTACCTTCCGCCGAAAGGGTTCTTGAGGAACATGCCCCCCTTCCCCTGGTCCAGCAGCATGCACCAGTTCGGTCCCTGCGGGGGCAACATGGAAAACGCCTCAAAGTGCAGGCGTGGTGCCGAGTCCGGCAGTGATGGCAAGGGCATGTCGCCGCATTCGGGACCCGGGCGCGGGTATCCGAGATTCGAGCAGGCGGGGAAGGTCCAGCAAAGGCCGAGCAGCAGGGTGCCCCGGACGGCGAATCGACAGCCGCGCCTTGTCGTCGCGGTGACCCAGGCCCTAGGCGGGAATGACCGCGCAAGCGCCGCTCGTTGGCGCGTCTCGGCAGGCTGGGTGCTCATCGGTCGCCTCGGTCTCGGTGGCGGTCTTGCCCGACCATCATTTCGATCGCTGCGGAAAGCCCTTGAACAATTCCTTCGTCATGCCCCGCAGTTCCTGCATGTCGAAATCCGGCCGGTCGAAGCCAAAGCGGGTATTCGTTACGCGGTTGGTCCATAGAATGTCTCCGGTCCCGCCGTCTACCAGAGCGATCTCCAGTTCGCTGGCACCGATCGGATCCTGGGGCAAGTAGCCTGCGGCCACGGTCAGCAAGACCTTGAAGGCCATTTCCGTGGCGACGGACCCACCGGATCGTCTCCAGCCGGCGAAGTTGACGAAGATCAGGCCATCGCTCCGGGCGAATGCGGCCAGGTTTTTCGCTTCCTGACCCAGCGTGCATTCGATGTTGCGATCGCGCGATGGCGTGCCGGGTCTCCCGGCCATCTCGCTGCTGATCTGCGCATAGAGGCGGGAGATTTCGGCCTCGCGGAACAGCGCAGCGGAATCCGGCCTTGCCCCTTGGGTTTGTTCTATCGTGGCGGCTTCGAATCCCTGGCGGACCAACTCCTCGCCGATCACCTGAATCAGCGCCTCGGCGACGCGAGGCATTTGCCCGCTCAGGCCCTCCTTGAGTCCACCCAGGTGAACCAGATACAGCCGGACATTGGGCGGAACGACCGCCACTCGCCGGATGCCCGCGCAGTGGGCCGCCAAATCCTGATGCTGTCGGACGAGGGAGGGCGTCGTCGCGCAGGCGCACAGGAGGCTCAGACACAGTGCGGCGAGAGCGCACCGTCCGATCTGTGAGCTACGGTCGCCTGTATCCACCGTTTGCTGCTCCCTGCCGATGACGGGTGGCGAACTTGTCCGGCCTGTTCGAGGGCGCGGATTCCCGCCGGATCCAGTCTGTTGCCACGCGGGTTGCAGAACAATAGGCACGATTTCCCATGCCGCGATCCGCGCAGGATCGCGGTGCCTGGGCTCGTGGGATTCAGGCAGGTCGGACGGACGTCCGGCGGAGGCGGCGCACCCGAAGGGTCTCCAGGACTGCCGCGGTGACCAGAAAAAGACCCATGAAGCCGCTCGCGGTCAGCAGCGGGTGCCAGCCGGTGGCAAGGATCAGTTCACAGTTCGCAAAATAGAGGCCTATGCCGTACAGGATGTAGCCGATGATGGCGCCGACGTCGTAGTCGACCGGGTAATACCGGCGGCCCAGCAGGTAGGAAATCGTAGTCATGCTGACGTAGCAGCTCAGCGTGGCCAGAGCCGAACCCACATAGCCGAGCTTCGGGATCCACAGCAGGTTCAGCACGATCGTCAACACGGCGCCGAAGAGGGCGACTCCCGCGCCGAGCAGGGTGCGATCGGTCAGTTTGTACCAGATCGACAGGTTCACGTAGATGCCGAGGAACAGGCTCGCCAGCAGCAGAATGGGTACGACGGTCAGACCCGCGCGGAACTCCGCACCGATGAAATACTGGAACAGGTCCAGGTACAACATTACGAGCAGGAACACGAACACGCAGAAGATCACGAAGTAGCGCAGCACCGTGGCATACATCGCCTTGGCATCCTTCCGGTCGGCATGCGCGAAGAAGAACGGCTCGCCGGCGTAACGGAAGGCCTGGATGAACAGCGACATCAGCACCGACAGCTTGTAGCAGGCGCCGTAGATCCCGAGCTGCTGCAGGTTCGTCTCTGGGTCGTAGGGCAGCGTGAATTTCAGT
The DNA here is from genome assembly GCF_006175985.1 of Methylotetracoccus oryzae. Classification (GTDB taxonomy): domain Bacteria; phylum Pseudomonadota; class Gammaproteobacteria; order Methylococcales; family Methylococcaceae; genus Methylotetracoccus; species Methylotetracoccus oryzae. The sequence goes on from NZ_SRSH01000016.1 coordinate 67,469, forward strand.
ATCGCCCGCCCGAGCATTTCGTCGACGATGCCGGCCAGGCCGATCACGACCATCGGCAGCGAATAGCCCAGCATGCGCTTCAGTAGCGTCCAGTCGATCCCGGCAAAGATGCCCCTGAACTGCGGCAGCAGCAGCAACAGCTTGAAGCCACTGCCCAGCAGATTGGCGATGAAGATGTAGCCGACCCCCATTTCCGGGTCATAGAGCTGCGCGAGGGGCGCGCCCGGATCGGCCGCATGCAGATCGTGCAGATAGACGATGAAGAACACGTTGAGCGCAATCGTGACCAGGATTTCGGCGATCTTGACCCCGGCGAAGCGCAGTGCCCGATTCTCAGCCCGCAATTGGGCAAAGGGGATCGCCGACAGCGCATCGAAAGCGAGGAACCAGGCAAACCAGCGCAGATACTCAGGGTGTTTCTCGTACAGCAGCAGGGTCGCCAGGTTGTCGCCGTAGGCATAGGACAGCCCGACGAAGGTCAGATTGGCGATCAGCACGCAGTTCAGCGCGGTGCCGTAGACCTTGCGCGAATCATTCCCGGCCCGCTGGCGAAAGCGGAAATAGCCGGTTTCCAGGCCGAAGATCAGGATCACCGCAAAGAATCCCGCATAGGCATAAAGCTCCGATACGACGCCGTATTCCCCGGTTGAATAGCGGTAGGTGTAGAGCGGGACGAGCAGATAGTTCAGGAACCGCCCGACGATGCTGCTCAGGCCGTAGATGGCAGTCTGGGAGGCGAGTTTTTTCAGGGCGCTCACGGGTTCCGATCCGTTTTTCCGCGGGACAGGCTGCCGCGTTGTAGCTTGGGCAGAGGGGTGCGCTGCTCCGGCGGAGGCTGGAAAACGCCTATGGGAGCCAATGAACTCAACGGGATGCAGAGGGAGCAATCGCGACGGGCGAGCGAGCGATGACGGCGTACTCCTCGCGCTCGGGCGGATCGCCGTGTACGGCGAGGTCGAGGTAGTGCATCAGTTCATCCGCGATCGCGGTCGTGTAATGGTAACCGTCAATGAAGTTGCTGTCGTCGCGGGTGATCCGTGACCGGCGCAAAAAGTCCACCACCACGCTGTTCGGTAGGCGATGGGCGAGCGCCGCTGCCCGCTGCTTGCATCCGTCCCACAAGGCCTCCTGTTCCGAGCCGGGCTCGGCCTGGTGGAACACATGGTAGGGCGCGAAGAACAGGATTTTCAGCGTTGTCGCCGGCAAGGTCTCCAGGGCGTCGGCCAACTGTGCCAACCCTGGATAAGCCGGGGTATCGTGGTAACTCTGCTTGCGCCACAGCCGTCCTTCGTGCGGGCCCTCGTAGATGCGCTTTCGCACCGAGTCGGGATCGGTGTGCTTGTGCAGGCTCTTGGTGATGTCCTCGTAGCCGTCCCGCCAGCGTTGATAGGGGACGAACAGCCCGAGCATCGCACGGGCCTGATCGTATGTCGCCTTCAGGCTGGTCTTGTTGAACGGAGGCAGATCGTTCCACAGGACTGAGTCGTAAAGCCACTCGGGCGAGGCTTTCCGCAACTTTTCATTGGTGAATGGTCGCGAGGTGTCGGGTTGGCACCACTGGCTGTCGATCCCGACCAGCACCGTGCGCACCGCGAGCCGGGAAGAGCGGAAGCGCTCCAGCAGGCGCAGCGACTCGAACGGTGTCGCCGAGGGCATGGCGAGGTTGACGAACCGGCCGCCAAAAGCCGCTTCCAGAACCTGCGGCTTCATCAGCATCGCCGTGGACGTGCCGATGACCAGGCTGTCGAAGCCCGGTTGGCGGACCAGTTTGGCGTTCCAGTGCCGATGATCGCTCCGGACGGGATAGCGGTCCCAGGCCGGCGAGAACGGAACCGAGTCGTAAGGGTCGATGATCAACATCAACGCGTACAGGACGGCGATCGGGGCGAGCGCTCCGAGGAGGGCCAGCCCGCAAAAGCGCCGCCAGGCGATCTCAGAACTGGAAATAGATGAATTCCTGTTCAACTTCGCCCCACGTACTGAACAACGCAATGAACACCGCCATGCCGAATGCCGCCGCGGCATACGCGCGCGGTTGCAGGCGCTGCGACGCAACGTCCTGGCTGGAGGGTCCGAAGATGGCGATCGCCCCGGCGGTCGCCATCAGCGCCACATTCTCCAGGCTCAGGGCCTGACTGCCCGGGCTCCCCTGATGCATCGCACGCCAGAACTGCATCGCCGTGCCGAAACTGTCGGCCCGGAATAACGGGCAGGTCTCGAACCAGAACAGCATGGTCAGGGCCCAACCGAAGGCCGCGGGCAGTTTGCGGCGAAACCGTCGGTCGATGAGGGTATACAACGCGAGGGCAAGGCCCTGAATGGCTCCCCAAACCGCGAAGGTCCACGCGGCGCCGTGCCATAGTCCCGCCAGAAACATCGTGATGATCATGCCGAGGAAACGGGGTTGCGGCAGCCAGTGGCTGGTTGCGAGAGGTACAAACAAGTAGTCGCGAAGGAAGCGCGACAAGGTCATGTGCCAGTGCTGCCACAACTCGCGGATCGATGTCGCCCGGTAGGGGCGGTCGAAATTGATCGGCAGCGTGTAGCCGAACATCAGCGCGACGCCGAGAGCCATATCCGTGTACGCGGAGAAATCGAAATAGATCTGCCAGGCGAAGCCGATCGCGCCTATCCAGGCATCGCCGGTTCCCAATGCGCCGGCTTTCGCGGCGCCGGCAAAGATGGGATCGACGATGCCGGCCAGGGGGTCGGCCAGGAAGACCTTCTTTACCAGCCCGATGGTGAACAGGCTGGTGCCTCGTCCCAGGCGTTGCCACAGCCCGTCGCGCCATGGATCGAGTGCGAATTGCGGAATCAATTCGTAGTGCCGTACGATCGGTCCGGCGATTTCATGGGGAAAGAACGTCACATAAGCCGCGTAGCGCTCGAAGGAATAGTGCAACCCCCCCTTTTTCCAGGTGTCGACCAGGAATGAGATCTGCTGAAACGTAAAGAACGAGATGGCCAGGGGCAATGTAATCTTGGCCAGTCGGAAGTCCGTGCCCGTCACCGTATTGACCGTGTCCACGAAGAAGTTGGCGTATTTGAAATATCCGAGCAGCGTGAGATTGAAGGCCAACCCCAGCACCAGGACGGTTTTCCGCGAGCCGTGACTTTCGCCGGGGCGCGCCAGGGCGCGGCCAATCAGAAAATTGGCGCTGATCGAGCCGACGATCAGGCCCAGGTAGGCCGGGTTCCACCATCCATAAAAGAACAGCGAGGCGAGCGTCAGCGTGTTGACCGCCGCGCGGCTCCAGCCGCGTTTCCACAACCAGAGAAACAGGGACAGTACGATAGGCAGAAACAGCAGGATGAATTCCCGCGAATTGAACAGCATGCAGTCTATTTACTATGCGCGGCCGGGTGACGCCGCAAGGGCGACAGCCGCTCGGAAGACGATGAGGAAAGGCCCCGTATTCTCCCCATTCGCCCTGTGGCTTACAAGTTCGGGGAGAGCGGAGAACGTTCAGGCGGCCTGCCGGCCATATCCGGCTGGGTGTCCAGGATGGGCCGCGGGGGCGGCTGGGCCCGGCATTCCGCGGCCGGTTTGCGGTCCCATGCGCCTGCGCCTTCGCTGACAGATTATCGATGGGCCCATCCTGCCGCGCGTCCCCTCCAGAATCCTTCCGGGTAGCCGCGGACGCCGTCGTGGCGCGGTATCGTCCGGTCGGGCGGTTCGCTCAGGGTTTCGTGCGCGGCAAGCTCCGCCACGATCCGGTCTACCGGTACCTGTTCGAAGCCGGCTTGCCGCCGGCCGACGGGGCGGTGGTGGATCTCGGTTGCGGTCGGGGTATTGCGCTGGCGGTGCTCGCCAGCGCCTCGGCCCCGGGACTTTCGGGCGAAGCCCAAGCGACGGGGCCGCAGCGGTTCGGAATCGAGCGCCGGGAGGCGCACGCCGCAGCCGCGCGCGCGGCGATGGATGGTGAAGCCGAGATCGTAACGGGGGATGTGCTTGCGACAGACTTTCCCTGCGCGCGACTGATCCTGCTGATCGACGTGCTGCTGTACCTGAACGCCGCGCAGCAGGATCAGCTGCTGGAGCGCGCGGCAGCGCGTTTGAGTCCCGGGGGGCGCCTGGTGATGCGCGAAGCCGATGCCGCCGCCGGGTGGCGGTTTGCCACGACGGTCGCCGCGGAGCGTGCCAGCGCCTGGCGCCGTTGCGAATGGCGGCAACGTTACCAATATCGCAGCCGCACCGAATGGGTGAACCGCTTGGGGGAACTCGGCCTCGCGGTGCGGACTATCCCCATGAGTCGAGGTACCCCCTTCGCGAACCTGCTGTATTGTGCCGAAACATCGAGCGGCAGCCATGGCGCGCCGGTGAGGAACTGAACGGCGGTCGTATCGGGGCTGGCTACCGTACCTTTAGCGCTCTACCCGCTGACGCCGCGGAACCGTGTGTGTCTGCGCCACAGCGTCCCCAGACCGAGCGACGTCAGGACCGTTGCGAATGGCCGCCGCGGCGCCGCTAAGCTCTCTTGCACGGTCGCGGGACGCAGTCCGTTTGCCCATGCGCAGGGTCGGGTCTCGCTCGGCAATTCGTGAAACAGCGCCTGGTAATCGCTCGCGAACTGGGACAGATGCCAGAAGCCGACGCTCAGGGCCACCGAGGTTACGCTCGTGGTGCGTGGGTCGCCTTCGCGCAGGCGCTCCCGCGCCCGATTGAGGCGGACGATCTTCAGGAAGGCCATCGGCGTCAGCGCGTGCTTTTCCTGAAAGGCGTACTGCAGGGCGCGTGCCTTCAGCCCGGACAGCTCACACAGGTCCGGCAAGGTCAGCGGCTCCGAGTAGTGGTCGCGGATATGCGCCTCGACCCGAGCGACCGCCTGGCGTCGTCGCGAAATGCCCGCCGATTCCTCGATGCGTTGCTGATGGGCCCGTCCGAACAACTCGAAGATCGCACAGACCAGACCCATCTCGGCCACGCGACGTATGGCAGGGCGCTGAAAACACGCCGGATAGATTGCCGCGGCCTCCAACACCCAATGCCAGCGGCGACGGAGGCGCAGCAGATCGGTATCCGAGAATTGGAAGGCTACGAGTCGGCTCTCATGCTTGGGAACCGGAATCCCGAGAGTGTCGGCGACCTGATTCCAGTAAGTTTCCTCGACGAACAGAGACAGGACCTCAACTTCCGCCTGCGATGCCAACCCGAGTTCCTCACTGGCCGACCACATGACCAAATGCTCTTGTAGGCACTGATGCGAGAGCTGCGAATGCCCTTTGCGCACCGGTGCCCGGCTACGAAAGCACTGGAACGCGAGCGAATCCGGGAGCACGCTACCGCTAAAGTGAACCGGTGTATTCAACCAATCGGACACGACTAACACGTGATCAAGCAATACGCCATGCATCCGCTGCCCGAAGCGGCCACGCCCGGACTGGGTATAGCGCGCCTGAAACGGCCGGATCAGGTGTTCGGTATCGGACGGTGTCGCCGAGACGAAGGTCCAGGTCCGCCCGGGATCGAGGCCGCATGGCGATAAGGTTTGCGCGCTCAAATTCGGCCCGCTGATGAGGTTCGGGGACCCGGCAGTCGGCGCGACCAGAAGGCCCGGAACACCGGAATCAGTCTAGCCAGTCGCGCGATCGACCTTGCGGTAAAGCGGGGGATTTGCCCCACGGCACCCAATCGGATGGGGGAAAACACCCGCGCCGACCGTGGGTTTAGAAACTCCGAACGCGATAGTGGAACCATTGCCCGTGCAGCAGAGAACGATATTGGGATCCCAAAGCCCCGAGGAAAAGCGTCACTTACGGTACCGCGGGACAGGCTTGAAGGGCACCCGGCAGTAGGTGGCCTGACCAAGAGCCAGTTTAGGTAAGCAATACGGGAGCCAACCAGCATGTATTCGAAACCACGGTTCTCCAAACAGGATGCCGCATTCACGATAGGCCATGCGCAATTTTGTTAGACTCCGGGTCCGGCATTTTCGTAGCCTCTATATGGGATATCGGAGCACAGCGGATACAGGTGCTGCCCCAGGTTGTCTGCCCATGCCTTCCGAGCGGCAGACCGGTAGAAAACCCGTTCACATCGCGCAGGTCGGCAGTCGGGATTTCTGGAACAACACGCGCCCCAGGCCGGCACCACCGTCGAACCACAACCTCCAAGTACTTTACCGCATGGATATGACCGTCTGGCTACGCGCGAGCGCGTTGATGCTGCTCGGATTTCACGGCGTGTCGATCGCTGCGCCGGGTCCGATTCCGCAGAATGCCGCGCATCGCGTCGACCGGACCGTGCTGCCGATTCCCGAGCCGAAATACGCCCCGATCAAGACGCTGGACGCGCGCAATGCCAAGCCGCCTCCGCGGTTCGAGGTCAAGGCCCCCGAGGGCGCGCCGAATGTCGTCATCGTGCTGCTGGACGACATGGGTTTCGCGGTGCCCGGAACCTTCGGTGGGCCGGTGCCGATGCCGACGCTGGACCGGCTGGCCCAGGGCGGCCTGCGCTACAACAACTTCCATACCACCGCGCTGTGTTCGCCGACCCGACAGGCGCTAAAGACGGGCCGTAACCACCACACCGGCAACACCGGCTCGATCATGGAAACGGCGACGGCCTTTCCGGGGGATACCGGTGTACTGCCGGGCAGTGTCGCCCCATTGGCGGAGATCCTCCGGCAGAACGGCTACAGCACGGCGGCCTTCGGCAAATGGCACGAAACGGCACCCTGGGAAATCAGCGTGTCGGGCCCGTTCGCGCGCTGGCCGACCCTGCAGGGTTTCGACAAGTTCTACGGCTTCATGGGTGGCGAGACCAACCAGTGGGCACCGTCGATCTATGACGGGGTCACGAAGGTCGAGCCGCCACGCAAGCCGGGTTATCACTTCACGGAAGACATGACCGATCAGGCGATCGCCTGGGTGCGCTACCAGCAGGCGCTGACACCCGACAAGCCGTTCTTCGTCTATTACGCACCGGGCGCCACGCATGCGCCGCACCACGTCCCCAGGGTATGGGCCGAAAAGTTCCGGGGCCGGTTCGATAAGGGTTGGGACCGCCTGCGCGAGGAGACGCTGCAACGCCAGATCGAACTTGGCATCGTGCCGCCCGGCACCCCGCTCGCTTCCAAGCCCGAGGCCATCAAGGACTGGGATGCGCTCGGAGCCGATGAAAAGCGCCTGTTCGCGCGGCAGGCCGAAGTCTACGCGGGCTTTGCCGAACATACCGACCACGAAGTCGGCCGGCTGGTCGATGCCCTGGCAGCCCTGGGCGAACTGGACAATACCCTGTTCGTCTACATTTCCGGCGATAACGGCGCCAGCGCCGAAGGCGGCATGTCCGGCCTTTTCAGCGAGGGAACCTATTTCAACGGTGTACAGGAAACGGTCCAGGATCAGCTCAAGCATCTGGACCAGTGGGGTGGACCCGAAACCTACCCGCACATGGCCGCCGGCTGGGCGGTTGCCTTCGACACGCCCTTCCGGTGGACCAAACAGGTCGCCTCCGACTTTGGTGGCACGCGCAACGGCATGGTGGTCCATTGGCCCCAGGGCATCCAGGCGAAGAACGGGCTGCGCAGCCAGTTCCATCACGTGATCGACATCGCGCCGACGGTGCTGGAAGCGGCGCACCTGCCGGAACCGAAAGTCGTCAATGGCGTCAAGCAGGCGCCGATCGAGGGGGTCAGCCTGGCCTACACCTTCGACAATCCGACGGCCCGGGATCGGCATCTGACGCAATATTTCGAAATCTTCGGCAATCGCGCCATCTACCACGACGGGTGGTTCGCCGGCACGGTGCACCGGGCCCCCTGGGAAGCGACGAACCGGCACCCGCTCGACCAGGATGTCTGGGAACTGTACGACGCCCGGCATGACTTCAGTCTGGCGCGCGATCTGGCGAAGGACAATCCGAAGAAGCTCGCCGAGATGCAGCAGCGCTTCCTCGCGGAAGCGGTCAAGTTCAACGTGCTGCCGCTGGACGACCGGTTTCTGGAGCGCCTCACGGCCAGCGCGGTGGGCCGGCCCGACGTGATGGCGGGGCGGACCCGGCTGACACTGGGCGAAGGCATGACCGGCATGATGGAAAACGTGTTCATCGACGTGAAGAACCGTTCGCTGAGCATCACCGCCGACGTACAGATTCCGGACGGCGGGGCACAGGGGGTCATCCTGGCGCAGGGCGGCCGCTTCGGTGGCTGGAGCCTGTACCTGAAGGACGGCAAGCCGGCGTACACCTACAACTATCTGGGTCTGGAGCAGTTCACGGTGATGGCGCCGGATGCGCTGCCTGCCGGCAAAGCCACGCTGCTGCTCGATTTTCAGTACGACGGCGGGGGTGTCGGCAAGGGCGGTACCGGCGTGCTGTCGGCGAATGGTCGCAAGCTGGCAGAAGGCCGCATCGAACATACGCAGCCGCGTATCTTCTCGGCCGATGAAACCGCCGATGTCGGCATGGATGACGCGACGCCCGTGGTCAATGGTATCGGCGAAGGCAGCGCGACGCGCTTCACCGGCAAGATCGACCAGGTCACCGTGGAGGTCCGATGACGGCTCTTCATCAGAGGAACGAAGTGGCGCAACAAGAGAATCGAGCAACACCGCGGCTTTGCTGCGCGTCCATGGTTTGCGCGCTGACGCTCGTCGCCGCGACCGGCCACTGCGCCGCGGACGAGCCTGTAGCCACGGCCAACGCCGGCGAAACCAGCCCCTGGTCGTTCAACCTGACTGCCTACGCGTGGTTGCCCGGCGTCACCGGCAACTACAGCGCCGGGCCCTTGAGCAAATCGGTGGACGTCAATTTCATCGACATCGCGGGAAAGCTCAGCTCCGTGCCCCTGGCTTTCATGGGGCGGTTCGAAGCGCACTACGAGCGGTTCGGTTTTTATCTGGACGGCAATTACATGGATCTCGATTTCAAGGACAAGTCGGGGCCGCGGGGATTGGCTAGCGTCGGTCTGTCCACCCAATTGGGTCTGATGGACTACGGTGTCATGTACCGGCTGTTCGGGCCATCGCCGGCCGATCACTCGAACTGGCAGGGCATGGCTCATTCCAACCGCCTCGATGTCTATCTCGCCGGTCGCACGTTGTGGCTGACGAACACACTTGACCCGAAGCGTCTCGGCGAGCGAACCAGTAGCGCAACGGTAACGGCACCGCTTATCGGCGGCCGTTTCGCGATCGACCTGTCTCCGGACTGGTTTGTGATGGCGGATGGCAATCTGGGTGGTTTCGGCGCTGAAAACGTCAGTTTCACGGGGACCCTGCAGGGCCTCGTCGGTTACCGCTTCCAGGTCGGCGATGTACCCAGTTCGGTGGAACTCGGTTATCGCGCGCTGCGCATCTCGACCGAGCCCAATCCGCGCATGGAAACCAACACGACACTGAGTGGCCCGTTCGCCGGGTTCACGGCCCACTGGTGACCCGGCGACACGCGTGCTCCGTCGGAGGATTCGCCCGGATCCACCGGACACACCGCGATTCATGCTTGCGATTCTGGGGAAGTATTCGATGCCACACGACAATAGGTCTGAATTCCAACCGCTGATGCACGCGAGAGCGCGCGTTCCCGGCGTGATGCTGTTCGCACTGTTGATCAGTGCCTGCGTGACCGATGCGCAGTTTCTTGCGCAGAACACTTCGGCGGCGACCCAGACCACGGAGAGTCGGGCCAAGTTCGAACTCGACTGCCCGCAAGTCCAGACGACGAGCCTGTCGCAGAAGGTCGTTCAGTCCATTCAGCAGGGCTATGGTTGGCGCGGGGGTGGAATGCACGCTGGTCCCTGGACCGAATACACGATCGGAGTGCGCGGGTGTGGACGGCAGGCGGTGTACATGGCGCTGTGTCGCGACCCGGCGAACTGCAATGCCTTCGCGCAAGGCGCGGAGGTTCAGCCGGTTCTCCCGGCCACCTCGCAGTGAGCGCGGGTTCCGATTTTCCCTTGCCTGATTTCGATAAGGAGGACCTCCCATGTGCCCAAAGATCCGGTCCTGCCGTTGTGCAGTCGCGCTGCTGATGGCAACGATCTCATTCACTTCAGCCGCTCTGGCCCAGCAACCTTTCGTCTATCCCGCCAAGGGTCAGAGCCCGGAGAAGATGGCGAGTGACAAGGCGGAATGCCAAGGTTGGGCGACGCAACAAACCGGGTTCGACCCGATGAAGGAGGCGACGACGTCGCAGTCCACGCCTTCCGACAAATCGCAGCGGGGCGGATTGCTGCGCGGCGGTGCCCGCGGGGCGGCCGCAGGAGCGGCGATCGGCGCGATTGCCGGCAATGCCGGGGAGGGGGCTGCGATCGGCGCCGCGTCGGGTGGGCTCATGGCCGGAGCGAAGCGGCGGCACCAGCAGCAGGCCGAGCAGCAAGCTCAGGCCCAGCAGGCGCAGGTGCACTCGGAACAGGTCGGCAACTTCCAGCGCGCCTACGGTGCCTGCCTGAAGGGACGCGGGTACAGCGTGGAATAATCCGGCCGCCGACTTTTGGCTTCGGGTAACATCGGAATTCGAGCGCGACCCATCATCCCCCGTGATCCGTCGAGGTTCTGTGCAGCGCCGGTGCGGCGCCTCGCGCCGTCCCTGTGGGCATTGCTGATATGGCCAGGCTGGGCCGCGTGCTTGCCCTTTCAGGACTTTCAGATATGGACGGCGATTACGGCGAAGGGCACGCTCGGCCTGGTGGACCCCGCGACCAACCCCATCCGCTTCTGGCTGGAGGGCCAGGGACGCTACGGGAACGATTCGACCACGCTGTCACAAGGCATCCTGCGGGCTGGTGTAGGCTATGCGCTCAATGACCACAGCAGCCTCTGGCTTGGCTATGCCTACGTCCCGACGATGCAGCCCTTCACAAACCAAAGCCGCAACGAACAGCGCTCGTGGCAGCAGTATCTCTGGAGTACGCGTAGCGAAAGCGGCCAATGGAATCTCAGGACCCGCCTCGAACAGCGCTACCGGCCCGATGACGACTCGAAGGTCGGCTGGCGATTCCGCCAGCAGGTCAAGTTCTCGCAACCGATCCCGGCCTGGGCGGGATGGAACTGGGTGCTCTCGGACGAATTGTTCATCAACGTGAACCGCACGAGCTACACGAATGAAGGTTTCAATCAGAACCGAATCTTCGTCGGCCTGGCTTATCGTTTGAGCGAATCGATGCACACCGAAATCGGCTACCTGAACCAGTTCAGTAACCGCGACGGGGCGCCGAACCAGTTGCATCACATCCTGTCGCTGGCGCTCTATCTCGATGACTGAGCGACCGACACGCCCCTCTGCCCTTTCCCCAAGCTTTCCGGGCCTGCTGCCGTGACACACGACCCCGAACCGATCGTCTTTCCCCTCGGGGCTTCCGGCCCGTTTCACCGACTGCAAGTGGCTCTCCGGCTGCTCGACCATGAGCGCCCGGCGATAGGGCGTCGCGTCGTGGCCTGCATCGCGATCACCTGGGTGCCGCTGGTCCTTCTGTCCTGGTGGCAGGGTCTCGCTCCCTCTGCGGATGCGGCTACGGCCTCGGTCATGACCCACATCGCGACCTACGCGCGTTTCCTGGTCACGCTGCCACTGCTGATCGTGGCGGAGAACTCGGTGCGTCCCCACTTGGAGCAAGCCTTGAGCCATGCCGTAACCTCGGGGCTCGTACCGAAAGCCACGTACGGGCGTTTCGTCGACATCATGATGCGCGCGTTGCAGGCCCGTGAGTCGACCGCAGCCGAAGTGGTGGTCCTGGCGCTCGCGTTGGCGACCTCCCAGATCTCCGTGACCGTCGCGACCCATGGCCATCATGCGAGCTGGATCCATGTCGGACCGGAGCTGACCTGGGCCGGTCGCTGGTACGCCTGGGTCAGCCTGCCGCTCCTGCAGTTCATGATTTATCGCTGGTTCTATCGCTTGTCATTGTGGTGGCGCGTGATGTTCGGGCTGTCGCGGCTTGATCTGAACATCCTGCCCGGCCACCCCGATGAACGCGGCGGCCTGGCATTCCTCGGTGATTCGGTCCAGGCCTTTGCGCTGCTGGCCCTGGCGTTTGCCGGTGCCGCCGCCGGTTCGGTCGCCGATTTCGTGCTCAACGAGGGCGCACCGCTCGGTGAACTGAAGGGCTTCATCGCGGGGGCCGCGGTGGGGATCCTCGGCCTGTTTCTGGGACCGCTGTTCGCCTTTTTCCGTCCCGCGTACCGTGCCAAGGACGAGGCGCTGATCCGCTACGAAGCCCTGGCCCAGAGGCACTGGCAAACGTTCTCCGACCGATGGCTGGGCACGGCCCCAGGGGAGTCTGCCTCCGGGCACGGCGGCGAGACTGAGTTTTCGCCACTTGCCGATCTCGCCGCCCTCGTCAAGGGTGCACGGGAGATGAAGACCTTGCCCATCACGAAGGAAGGCGTGTTACCGCTGGTGATAGCCATCGTGCTGCCATTCCTGCCGCTCCTCGCCACGGTGTTCCCGCTCGACGAACTCCTGGCCGGGATCGTCCACGTTTTTCTGGGCAAGGCGGAATGAAGCTGGAGTCGATGGATACGCCCGCGGCATCGCGAACGGATCGTCCGCTGCCGCTCCCTCGGCTGCGGCGCAATTGCTTCAGTGCGTTAGCAACCCGATCTTTTTTTTGAGCCACAAGGACAGATGAAATGATGGCATTTCGAAGATTCACGATGGGGATAGCGTTGGCATCCCTACTCACGAACGTTGTCACTTCGGCTTCGGCCCAGACTTACAGGATGACGACGCCGATCGCGCCGGGCGTGGCCACACCCAACCAGCTCGATACCTCGCTCGGCACTCTGAACCTGTCCGACGGCTTCCCGGCGCCGGACACCATCGAGAAGATCTACGACAACCTGGACCGCTCGCGCGCCTTGCAGGCCTATCTGCTGGCCATCCCCATCGTCAATCAGGCCGGCATGCGCGATTCGCTGCGCAAGTTCGGACCCGACAACCAGACCGACGTCATCTGGGAGAACCTGGTCGATCCGAAGACCGTCGAGTTGACAGCGAACGACAACACCGTCTACAGCTTCATCTGGCTCGATACCAAGAAAGGCCCGTTGGTGGTCGAAGTGCCCCCCAAGGTGCTCGGTACGCTCAATGACTTCTGGTATCGCTGGGTGGCCGACATCGGCATCACGGGTGCCGACAAGGGGAAGGGCGGCAAGTATCTGATCCTTCCGCCGGGGTATCAGGGCGCAATCCCTCAAGGCTATGTCGTCGTCAGGCCGAAAACCTATGGCAACTGGATGCCGTTTCGATCCTTTCTCGTTGACGGTTCCACCAAACCCGGGGTGGAGTCGGTCAAGAAGCACCTGAAGGTCTACCGGCTCGCCGATGCGGCGAACCCGCCGCCGATGAAATTCGCCAACGCCTCGGGCGTGCCGGCGAACTTCGTCGCCCCGGGTGACTATTCGTTCTGGGCCTTGCTAAACCAGGTGATTCAGGAAGAGCCGCCGGAAGGCTCGGACCCCACGACATTGGGTCTGTTCGCTTCCATCGGCATCGTCAAGGGCAAGCCCTTCAATCCCGACGAGCGCATGAAGAAGATCCTGGCCGATGCCGCCAACATCGGTGCGGTGACGGCGAGAACCCTCGCCCTCAAGATTCGCGAGCCGGAAGCCTTCTTCTTCGCCAACAGTTCCTGGCGGCTGCCGTTCTTCGGCGGCTACCAGTTCGAAGCCGCCCCCGGCGTCGCTAACCTGGATGGAGCCATCTTTTATTACTATTTTGCCACCGGCGTCACGCCGGCCATGGAAGAGAAAATGATCGGTCAGGGCTCACAGTACCCGTGGGCCTCCCTCGACTCGAAGGGCAACCCCTTCGACGGTAGCAAAACCTACAAGCTGCGCCTGCCGCCCAATATCCCCGTGAAAGATTTCTGGTCGGTGATCGTGTATGACACCCAGACGCGCTCGATGCTGCAGACGGACCAGCAGGCGCCCAGCGTCAGCAGCCAGGACAAGGGCTTCAAAACCAATGCCGACGGGTCGGTGGACGTATGGTTTGGCCCCAAGGCCCCTGTCGGCATGGAGAAGAACTGGGTGCAGACGATTCCGGGCAAGGGCTGGTTCATGATCCTGCGGCTCTATGGTCCCTTGGAGCCCTGGTTCAACAAGACCTGGCGGCCGGGAGAGATCGAGCTTCAGCCGTGATCGAATGGCGTTGCTTGTTTGACCGCACCGACGGTAATCCGTCGTCCGGTGACTTTTCGCCCGACATTCCCCTCTGTTCCCTGTTTGGTTGCCGATTGTCATGACGCGAGATGAAACAGTGATTTGGGTTTCAGCCGGTAGTGTTGGAGTGTGAGAGTGGTGCGCGGCAGGGGCTGGCTTCAGAACAATTTCCGCACCGACTTGCCTGCAAGGGGCGAGGCTGAGTTAAATCTCATCGTTTCAAACAAGCTTGCTCAATGACAATCGACGACAAACATCTGGCCAAACAAGCCACAGAGAACGGCGCTGAACCAGTCGGCGCCAATCAGTCTGACGCTCTTACAGCGCATCAGTCTGATTTGGTAGGACAAATCGCTGAATTAGAGAAAGCATTCGACCATGTTTCCGCCAAACTCCACGAGGAAGCCCGGGTATTAACTGCTGAGGCCATGGATTTGGTTAAGCATCCTGGCCGCATCTCGGGGTTGGCGGGGAGCCTGGTGGAAGGCACGGCGGCAGAAAGTCTCGGGGAGATAGTAGGCGCCGGCCTGGGGACCGTGCTGGGGCCCGAGGGGACGGTAATCGGTGCCGAAGTGGGCGGCATGGTCGGCGAAGTGTTCGGAGTTCGTCAGGGTGCCAAGATTGCCGAGAAGATGTTCCACCAAACAGGGAAAACGCATCCTTTAAAAGAAGACTTGCTCGAAGAAGGCAGCTCAAAAGTGGGCGGTCGCACTGGGAGGCTAATTGGGGGAATCATCGGCGATGCACTATTCGACGACGCCGGGGGTGAAGTCGGGGAGGCGGTGGGCGACAAGATTGGTGGTTTAGCGGGGGAACTCGCCTACGAACATGCCGCGAAAGCTCAGAAGCCAAAATAACGGTGAACCGTCCGAAAAACGCCTTCGCGTTTAGCCCACGTTGTCGGAAAGTCGCCGCCGACGTTGCACAGAGAAGTGGCTTCGGAAAATCGGACGGTGGCTTGGATTGGGCTCTGGATCACAACCCACTGAGGGGTAAGGCAGGACCGCAGAAACAAACAAACGAGCGAGATGAAATCATTCTGCGAGCCACAAGGCCACAGTGGCTCTCGCAGTGCTTACGGGGACACTCCACAGGGAAGACAGAAGGGAAAACGGGGCAAGAGGTGGCAGGAATGCTTCATCGGGTCGCTGCGCACCTGCCGGTGTTCTGTCGGAAGATAGCTTGCCAGCCACTTTAGTTCAGAGGTTCCACAGGAAGTTCCCGGCCCCGCTTAGTTCTCGCGACGACTCTCGTCTGGAAACGTCATAGACCTGATAACCTCTGCCTTTGACGCTAATTTTGTTGATAAGGAGTTGACTAAAGCTTCCACCTCCGATGCAGCCCTCCAGAGTGAGTCAGATGTATCTGCCTGAGTATAAAGGGCTGACAAGTTACCGATTATACCAAGCATATTGGCGCACAAGAGTGGGTAGCTGTAATCGAGCTTTGCAGTGCTGCGTGAAAGGTGAGAATCCGGTTTGTAAAGGTCTGGTGTATAATACATCTGTGTTATGTCGATCGTGTGTATGAACTGCCTCAATTCCCGAATTGATTTGAGGGCTTTTTGACGTTTTGAGTCCGCCTCAAACGAGTATAAAAACCACAGCGCGCCAGCCAGGAGCACAGTAAGGTTAAAGCCAGCGTCAAGAGCCTCAAAGAGATCCGTAACTGTCTCAAACTTCCAGCTGGTATTGACATGGCTTAGCGCCCATATGGGGAAGAAAATCGCTGCAAGTATAGCAAGGAATGACAATACCCTTATTTTATATACCGGCCTTGTGAAGGATGTTATTTTTTCATCGGCTTGGCGCGCGAGAGTCTCCAGTTCTTGGGACAGCCTTGCGAGAGTACTTCCTGGAAACTTGGCAACAATATCTTTTCTTAGGTTTTCTGCCGTATGAATGACGGTTGAAGAATCCAGACGGTAAATCTCATTATCTGACTCGTTACCATTAGATCTAATCTGCATGTCAATGACTCTCCTTAAAAATCAGATGCACCAATAACCCAACAACTGAAGATAGTCGCTCGACTAGGCGACAGGGCAATCCCACCAAACAGTAGTTTGAATATGAAGTAATTTCTGCCTATTAAGCATCGTCACTTGCGGCTAGCTCACAGCGTACTGGATACCGAGCGTCACGGAGGCCAACTCTGTCTGATTGTTCTCGGCCGGAATGGGCGTCTGGTCGGCAATAGCATCGACGGTCAGCAGGCAGCTGTTGAACAACAACCGGGCGGGTCACTCCAGACTGGCCTCGATTTCATGCAACTGGTTCGCCGTCTTAACCTGCCTCAAATTTAACGCCGAGAAAGCCGGGTTGATAACCGGCATAGCCACGCCGTTCCGAATCTGCGTCGGGAGGGCGCTTCAACGGATGTACCTGATGACCAGTGCATGGGATTCCCTGTATTCCAGGGGCGCCTGATTTGAGCGTCGGTTTTCATTGTAAATGGTCAACTCCCCGCCCGGGGCCTCGGGACTGTAAGAGGCTCCGCTGCTTTCGTCAGCGCACTCGCTGGGGGTCAAGGCTCCGGATGCGCAATCTTCCGTTTCGATCGTGGTTTTACTATCCTGCAGAACGATGATCGCACCATCACCAAGGTGCTTCCGGGTGATCGTGGCGATATCGTCGTAAAAATCGCGCTGGTCGTAACCGACATTTCGACGAACGTCACGGATAATGCCCAAGACCTTGAATCTTCGCCCAGGTACGCCAGAGTCCCAGATGTCGATCCCCGCTACTTGAACCGGTAGTGACTCTACAGGCTCCTGGGCGATAGCCTTGAGGTCCTGAGGATTCACGGAAGTGGAATATCGGTCCGTTGCGCAGGCCGAAAGGAGCGCCGCGATTCCGGCGATCAGTGCTCGCTTCATGGCGTTGTCCTCTGAAAAATGCGATTGTGCCTGATACGGTTGCCGTGTCGACTAGTGGGCCAGAGACAGTTCGTCGATCTCTTTGAAATGGGCCACTACCGGCTCTCCTGCTGATAGGTCCGCTAGATTCACTCTGGGATTCGATACTTTGATCGCAAAGTGCCGGCCGTCATACGTGCCGAGTTGCACGACTCGCGCGTCGGCGTCCACCGAAACCACCTTCGCGGGGACATCGATGGTCTTCGCCCAGTGGCTGCCGTGGTGACCGGTTGGCGAGCGACTGTGGTAAGAACTGGTGAGCTCACGCTCCGACATGCTGCCCGGCGGATAGCGGTTGACGATGTGACCGGTCTCGGGATGGAAGAAATGATCCCGGGTGATGCTTACCGGCTCGCGTAACGTGAACGAAACCTGGCTTCCGGGCGTCAGCGCGCCCAAATCGCCGGCGCCCTTGCCGACGTCGACCTTGACCAGTACTTTTCCGTCGTCCAGCAGCAGCGTCGCCTGCCGGCTTACGCGGTTCATCGCCTGCAATGTTCCCTGAAAGGAAGCATTGCGGACGGCGCCGGCAACGCCGGTCCCGGTATCCGCCGCCCCTGCGGTCGACGGACGGTTCTGGGGTGCATTCAGCGAAACCGCACCTTGCGTTGGCGCTGTTCCGCTACAGGAGGCTAGAAGTAGACTGGCCGCGACAGCGCTGGACAAGATTCGACTTGCATTATTCACGTTTGGTCATCCCTTTTTTTGGCGCTGAACGAGAGCATCTCAGAATTGATACTGGATCTGGACACGATTGTAATAAAAGTGGGCGTCCTCTCGGTTCCCGGTCATCACGCCGAAGCGATTTCTGATTGAGAGGCCGTCCAGCGTGGAGGACTTCGAAAAGCTGTAAGCCACGTCGAAGTTGATTTCACTTGGCTGCGACGTGTATGCGCTGGTCCGAATGATGTAGTATCGCGCGTATGACAGAATCGCCTTGATCTGACTATCCAGAAAAAAGGACGTCGCGGCGACCTTGAACGCGCTCCCGGCGGATTGCTTTTCGATCATGCCGCCGATCATTTGTGTTGTATATAAAGGATCGGTCGCATAGCCGGTGCTGTAGGGCGATAACAGATCACCGTTGGCAAAAGCCCCTTTTTGACTGGTGATGCCGTTATAGGCCGCCGTCAGACGCACGTAATCCGTATCGACCCCCACCAAAACGCCCACGGCCTGCGTGTCGCCCGCCGAGCCCATGCCGGAAGTAGCGATGGTATTCTCGCCGTCGCCGTTCTGATTGGCAAATTGGAAGCCGAAGATCGGATTGAATCTGGATTTTGTCTTGTGGACGTAGCTCAAATCGACCCACATGAGCCGCGAGAAATTAAAGAACTGATTCCACCAGATCTGCGCGTAGAACGGCGCGCCTTTCCTACTCCATTTCAACCCGAATGCCTGAGCGCCGGGGGTGGTCTCGCCGGCCAGTTGAGCAACCGGACTCCCGCCCGCGTGACCCGGAATGTAGAGATTCGTGGGAGTAAACGTGCTCTCCGCCCGCCCGTTGAAATCGAATACCCGCAATCCGACGACCGTCCAGTCTTCAAGCAGTTCAAGATCGGCGAAAGGACTGGCTTCACCGTAGAAGCCACGAAACGCCGAAGGCTTGATGCGGGAGTCCGACGGCATGATCCAGGGCGTGTCGATAATCTGCTCAGGACCACGCAGCGTGAAGTACTTCTGTCGCCACTGCAGGAAGGCTTCGGTCAGCATGTAGATCGTACCGGCCGGCAGCGTCTCGTCGACGCGTGCTGAGTCTTCCGGGTTCAGACCCAAACTGTTCGCAAAACCCAGTGTCACCCCTGCCTGCCAGCCGTACAGCGGTGCGGTGACGAGACCCACGGTACCACCCAAATTGAAGGCGTTCTGATCCAGGACATCGGGTTTCGTGTAGGCGCGTTCGAAGAAGTACGCGCGAATCGTGCCGTGGAATTTCGTCTGCTTGAAGTAGTCCAGAACGTCCGTGTAGGGGGTGTCGATATCGACGGAGGTGCAGGGGCGTATCCATGACACTAGCACCAACGCGACTGCGAGGCGCCGGGTCACCTCAGGCGACCCACTGTGGCCAGCCACGCTGCGCTTTGGCGTGGCACGCGCGGCGCCTGACAAAGAGCATGGTTGAGTTTCGGGAAGAGCGGACAATCGAGAGGTACAACATGGGAGACTATCGAAAACTCGGGTAAGGCTTCAAGCGCGAAGACGGAAACACGGCCGTTTGGCGATTGGCCACCACCTCACGCCCACGGCGCGAGTATTCGACCGCGACATCGTATACTACCTGTGTGCTGGAGAGCACATGGGTATGGACCCCATGGCAGTGATGCGAAAGACCCCGAAGCCGGGAAAATCCGCAACTTCCAAGAATGCGATTGAACAACAGCGGAACCCTTACCATGCGTGGCAAAGGCGGCATGATGATATTCCTGCTGCCCCTCTTAACCGTCAATGGACAAGCGGCGGAAACCACCGCAGAATCCCTGAATGCAGTACAACGCCGAGTTCCTGTTGCGCTATGGCGTGACGGACGACATCGAGTTGCGATTGTTCGGCAACGGACCGAGTTGGCTCGGTGGCCCCCATCAGACCTGGGGCTTTTCGCCGATCGCCTTCGATACCAAGATCAACTTGTGGCTGGAGAAACAGGCGTATTTCATTCCGGCCGCCGGATTCGAGGCGTACATCCAAACGCAGTGGCTTGGCAGCGCCCCGTTCGATGGCGGAACCCAGCCGTCCTTCACGTTTAACTTCGATCAGTCCTTACCCTACGAGATCGATCTGGAGTACAACTTCGGTGCCACGCGGTTTCAGGATAGTGCCGGGCGGAACGTCTGGGAATTTGGCTTCCAATGGGCCCTGCAGCGGGACTTCTTCAGCAAGGACTTCGCGCTGTTTATCCACGGTTTCTACAATGCCGCGTCGCTTCCCCGTATCCCCCAGGCAAGATTGCCCGTTAACCTGTTCGATCAGGCACGTCAGAATGCGGTCGGCGCCGGGTTCATCTGGACGGTCAACCGCCGGCTGGCGGTTTACGGACAGGTGAGCGGCGGAACCACGCGCTTTACCCCGCAGCCGATCAGCATGCTGGGACTTGCCGTTTCGTTTTGAAGATGCCCGGTCTACCAACCTGTTTGGCTAGATTCCGATGCAGCCGAGACGCTGACTAAGGTCTGCACACGCCGTTGACACACCCGGAGAGGTGCTGTCGATTGTGGCAGTAGTTGACCGCAACCCGGAGAATCAACGAATCATGACAGCAACAGACCAAGCTGAGAAAATAATAGGCCTTTAGTTTCATCAAGGACTCGCCCATGTCCCTCAACCAACACGAGGCTAGCCGATTAAGCTTGCGGATTGTTGCGGCGTACATCCTGCTTTCAAACGCGATTGCCCTCTCCGGGTGCCAAACCTACCAGGCGGTCATGGGCCCAGGGACGGCCATTACGGTAACGGAGCCCAGCCACTACACCCGCAGTGGGTTCCTAAGCGACTATTCCCGCCTGAAACCCTCGGCCGCTGTCGAGGGGATCGAGTGCTGGCGCGACATGGCCGTCGACCTCAAAGCCTTCGACAACGTTATGGTGTCCAGCATTGTCGTCTCGCTCGCCGCCAGCAAACCCACGGGCGGTAACCAGACGATCGATCCGACCGACCTGAAGGCGTTGACGGATTACTTTCACCACTCGCTGGTCACGGCACTGGCGCCGCAGATGCCAGTGGTCGACGTGGCCGGCCCGAAGGTGCTCGTCATGAAGATCGCTCTGACGGACCTCGTGCCCACTGGTGTCATGTTGAGCATGGCCGGAACCTTGACGCCCTATGGCTTCGTGGCCGAGGCGGGTTCCGGGGTTGCGACCGGTCGTCCCGTCGGATCGACGCCCTATCTCGGGGAAGCCGGCATGGAAATTCAGTTCCGCGACGGGGCCTCGGGTGCGGTGATCGGTGAATGCCGCGATACCGAGATCGGGCGAAAATTTGCGACCGACGTGAACTCGGGCGCCGTTGGTTCGGCCCAAACCTGGGCCAGCGGCTACCTGAACTCGTTCCAGCAATGGACATACGCGAAGAACGCGTTCGACAAATGGTCCAGCTTACTGGCGAAACGATTGGCCGCTCTCCGAGGCATCCAGCCGAAAGCCTAAGCGGGACGTCACACGCCATCGTAAGCCGGCGCGCGAGCCTTTGCGCAGTGTCTCGCTTGGCAGTTCGTGGAACAGCCAATGGTAGTCACATGCAAACGGCGACAAATGCCACAAGCCGATGGAATAGGTCGTTTCTCCAGTCGGCAGGACGGAACGAAGCGCCGCTCAGTAACATGATGCATCGAACGGCAACTCACTCATCATAGGAACTCCGCTGCATGGTACTTCCGCTGAATTGGAAACGACTTCTGTCCCGAACCGCACGATGTTCCAGCGTGCTCGTGGCTGTGGCACTGCTCATGTCAGGGTGCGCCACGCCGGTCGGCGTCGAGCCGGTCGACATTCCCACCGCGTACAGCATCCAGAACGAGAGCGCGCTGTCCGCCGAGCAACCCTCCGAGGCGTCCAAGACGGTGCTGCGGCGACAGGGGCTGCTGGACCGGTTCGGCCAGCAACCCGAGGCCGTGCTGGCCGAATTGCACCGCAATCTGAAGCGCGCGGATGACGAGGATCGCCTGTTCGCGCTGGCCGAACTGTCCTTCCTGCAAGGTCAGCGTACCGACGACCGCCGCTGGTTCCTCGCGTCGGCGGTGTATGCCTGGGCCCTGCTGTTTCCGGGGGATGGAGCGGGACCCCAGCTCGACCCGGCCGATCCGCGCTACCGGCAGACCTACGACCTCTACAACCAGGCCGTCGCTCACGGTTTCGCGGATGGTCGCGACGGCGACGAGGTCCACCTGAAGCCGGGCGTTTATCCGCTGCCCTTCGGCCAATTGCGCGTGAGCCTGGATCCGTCCGGGATGACCTGGGGCGGCTACAAGCTCGATCGGTTCGTCCCGACGACGACGCTGGAAGTCCGCGGATTGCGGAATCGCTATCACAGTCCCGGTCTGGGCGCACCGCTGGCCGCGAGCCTCGCCGCCGGCCAGGCAGCGTCAAACCTGCCCGGCGCGGACCGACTCGGTGCCCGCGTGAAGGTGCCCGTAACCGCCTTGCTGCGCCTCGAACATGCCCGGAGCGATCTGGCGCGCGGCCAGATTGCGGGCCGCCTCGAACTGTACGCCGCGGATCAGGTCTCGACGGTCTCCGTCGACGGACGACAGCAGCGTCTGGAATCCGACCCGACCGCGGCGCTCGCCTTCCAACTGGAGGGCAACCCGATCTACGACCTCGAAATCGCCGGTTTCCTGCGCAACGGGGCCTTCCGCGGCTCGATTCCGAAGGACCGGGCACAGGACGGTCTGTTCACGCTCCATCCCTACCGGCGCGGCAAGATCCCCATCGTACTGGTCCACGGCACGGCTTCCAGCCCGGCGCGCTGGGCGGAACTGGTCAATGAACTCGAAGGCGACCCCGAAATCCGGGAGCACTACCAGATCTGGGTATTCTTCTACGATTCCGGTAACCCCATTCCCTATTCGGCTGGCCGCCTGCGGGTCGCGCTGGCGGATACGCTCAATGAGCTCGATCCCAAGGGGACGGATGCGGCCCTGCACCGTATGGTCGTGATCGGTCACAGTCAGGGCGGGTTGTTGACCAAGTTGACGTCCATCGACAGCGGTACCCGGTTCTGGGACCGCATCAGCGACAAGCCACTCGACCAGATCAATGTCGATCCGGACACGCGGGCCTTGCTGCAGCGCTCGTTCTTCTACACCCCGCTGCCGTTCGTCGAGCGCGTGGTGTTCATGTCGACGCCCCACCACGGCGCTTTGCTCGCCACGGGCCGGATCGGTGCGGTCGCGGCCTGGCTGGTCACGCTGCCGGTGGATTTGTTCAGTCGGGCTTCGCAGGCGGCCACGCTGAGCGGGGATGAGAAACTGGTGCAGTTCCTGCGCCGCCCGCCCAACGCCATCGACAACATGAACCCGGATAATCCCGGGATTCAGATGCTCGCGGCGATTCCGGTCGACCGGCGCATCAAGGCGCATTCGATCATCGCGGTGAAGGGCGGTGGCCCCAAGGAAGAGGGCGATGACGGTGTCGTCGCGTACCGCAGCGCCCACATACCGGAGGCCGTGTCCGAACTGGTCGTCGACTCCGGGCATAGCGTGCAATCGACCCCCGAGGCAATCGAGGAAGTGCGGCGCATCCTGATGGAGCACCTGGCGGCGCCGCGTCAATGAGGCGGGGTCACGTGGCAGTGGCGGCGGGTTGGGCCCTGTGTGGCCTGGCCCTGGCCATCGCCCTTACGTGGAGCACCCTGGCCGTCTACTATCTGGCGCCGGGCTCGCAATCCGCGCGCACCGTCGCCGCCGGCATCTTTGGAGTGCTGAGCGGCGCGGTGATCAGCGCACTGGTCGTGCGCCGCACCCGCTGGTGGGCCCTGGGCGGCTTCGGCGCGCTGTTCGCGGTTGCCTTGGCGCTGTGGTTCGGTACCCAGCCGTCGAATGACCGCGACTGGCAGCCCGAAGTCGCCGTGCTACCGTACGCGACCTTCGATGGCGATTTCGTGACCGTGCACAACATCCGGAATTTCGATTACCGCAGCGAAACGGATTTCACGCCGGCCTATTACGACCGGACCTTCGACCTGCGGCGCCTGGACCGGGCCGACCTGTTGGCCTCGTACTGGATGGGGCCCGACATTGCGCATTTGTTCGTGAGCTTCGGCTTCGGCGAGGAACACCTGGCCGTCTCGATCGAGGCGCGCAAGGACCGCACGAAACCTTACGCGACCCTGCCCGGATTCTTCCGTCAGTATGAACTCGTATACATCGCCGGTGATGAGCGCGACCTGATCCGGGTCCGAACCAACTACCGCAAGGATCCGCCGGAGCAGGTCTACCTGTTCCGACTCACGGGGCCAATCGAGAACACACGCCGCGTCTTCGTGGATTACTTGCGCGATATGAATGCCTTGCGAGATCATCCGCGGTTCTATAACACGCTGACGACCAACTGCACGACGATGATCCTTGCGCACACGGCGATGAATCCGGGTCATCTTCCGTACTCATGGAAGATTCTCGCCAGCGGCCACGCTCCGGAATATGCGTACGAAAGCGGTCGTCTCGACTCAAGTATTCCGTTCGAGCAACTGATGCAGCGCGCTCATATCAATGCCGCGGCCCAGGCAGCCGACCAGTCTCCGGATTTTTCGCAGCGGATCCGGGCCGCGGCTGACGGTATGGCCACCCGCCCCTGACGATCGCCCGCCTTGTGCCAACTCGGATGGCCCCCGTGTTCGTGAAGCGACAACCACTGCTGTTCATGACGCTCGCGGTACTGCTCGACGGTTGTCATTCCTTCGGCCCTGACGGCCTGAAGGGCACGCACCCGCTGTACAACGAGGCGATCAATGCCAGCATGAACGAGCAGTTCGTGCAGAACCTGGTGCGTTTGCGCTATCGCGACCCGACCTATTTTCTTGATGTCTCGAATGTGGCCGCGACGCTGAAGCTGGAAATGACCGGCGGTCTGGATCAGACGGCTTTCGGGCTCAGCGGCAGCGCGAGCGACATCCTGCAACTCAGCGCCAGCGCCGGCTACTCGACGCAGCCGACCATCTCCTATGCCCCGCTGCAAGGTGAGAGCTTCGTCAAGAGCGTGCTGAGTCCGATCCCGCTGGAAGCCTTGTTCGCGTTGTCGGAGTCCGGCTGGAACCCGCGGCGGGTATTCGGCCTGTGCGTGGAGCGGATCAACGGACTCGAGAACGCGCCCTCCGCGTCCGGTCCGACGCCCGATCTGGCACCCGAGCACGACGGTGGTTTTCGGCGGCTCATGCGCCTGCTGGACGAGGTCCGCGGCCAGCACCTGATCATCCCGCGTCTCGACTCGGAGGGCAAAGAGCCCCGGCTGGAAATCCGGTCCGACGCGAAACACGCCGACGCGATTCGGGAAATCAAACAACTGCTCGGCCTGGATCCGACGCTCGAGAATTACCGCCTCAGCGGCGAATTTCTGCGGCACGACCCGGACACGGTCTCGATCCGCACACGGTCCCTGATGAGCATCTTTTTCCTGCTGTCGCACAGCGTCGATGCGCCCCTGTCCCACAAGTCGGCCGGGCTCGTGACGGTGACGCGCGGCGCGGGCGGAGCGGAATTCGACTGGCGGCACACACTGGGCGGCAAACTGTTCCACATTCGGGAGAGCGAAGACCGACCGGACCTCGCCTTTCTCTCCATTCCGTACCGCGGCCGCTGGTTCTACATCGCCGACAACGATCTCGAATCGAAATCTACGTTCATGCTGCTGACACAGCTATTCCGGCTGCAGGCGGGAGCGGCGAAATCCATTTCACCCGCCTTGACGATTCCACTGCGCTAGATTCAAGCCCTTTCCGGCATCGAGGTTCTTTTATGCTCCAGTTCACCGTACCGCCCAGAGACCGCTACCGCGGCGCAGTGCGCTGGGTGTTGTGCTTATGGCTGTGGGCGTGTTCGCCCGGGATTGTCCACGCAGAGGACGTGTCGGATACCAACAGCTACCCCCTGTCATCCGTGGACACCTCCAGTCCACGGGCAACCCTGCACAGCTTCATCGACTTCATGAACCGCTCGTACGCGGACGGCTACATGGTCGTGCGCGCCTACCTGGCGTCTCCCCGGCTGTTTCCGACTTCGGAGGAAATGGCGACCATCCGCCTGGGTCAAAACATGTTGCGCTTGGCCGAGCGTGCGCTCGATTTCAGCAGCCTGCCGCCGGCCACGGTGACGCAGTCGGCCCATCGACTGACGATGCAGTTGAAGGAGGTCCTGGATCGCATCCCGATTCCACCCCTCGAGGCAGTACCCGATGCCGCCGCGATGGCCAACGCGGAATTCAAGCGTTGGACGCTGCCCGGCACCGAGATTCGTATCACGCGCATCGACACGGGGATCAGAGCCGGCGAATACCTCTTCGGACCGGAGACGGTCACCCGCATTCCCGAGTTCTATCAGCGCATCGAGCATCTGCCCTACAAGCCCGGCAGTTCCGAGGGGCTGTACGGCCTGGCCGCCTACAGCCCAACCGGAGTGGCTCTCGCGCTAGAACCCTGGGTGCCGCCACGTTGGTTTCTCGCCTTACCGCAGTGGGCCCTGTCGCCGTTCCTGGAACAGCCACTGTGGCGCTGGGTAGGGATCGCGGTCGTGCTCGGGATCGCGCTGATGTTTTTTCAACTGTCTTACCGGCTCCGCCGTAGGTGGCGACATAACGGTGGCCGCGGCGCGAACTTGGGCAGCCTGCTGCGCCCGATCACGCTGATGCTGGTAACACCCACCGCAGCCGTGATCCTCGATGAAGTCTTCAAAGTGTCGGGCGTCGTCGGCAAGACCCTCACCCTGTCCTTGTGGACCTTGTTTTTTGTCGGCGCGACCTGGCTCGTCTGGGTGCTCGGGTCCGCCATCGCGGAAGGGGTCATCGCGATCGAACGGCTGAGGACCAGCAGCATCGACAGTCAATTGATTCGATTGGGCCTGCGTTTGCTGACGATCATCGCCGCGATAGCCATCCTGATCGTCGGCGCGGACCAGATCGGTCTACCCGCATACTCGGTCGTGGCCGGGCTCGGGGTCGGTGGCCTGGCTGTCGCACTCGCGGGTCAGCAGACGCTGGCGAATCTGCTCGGCTCGGTGATCATCATGCTGGAAAAGCCGTTCTCCATCGGCCAATGGATCAAAGTCGACGGTGTCGAAGGAACCGTCGAAGACGTTGGCTTCCGCAGCACGCGAATCCGGACGTTCCACGATTCGCTCGTGACGATACCGAGCAGCCAGCTCGTCAGCAGCACGATCGACAACTTCGACCGGCGCCACCGCCGCGAGATCAAGACAGTCCTTGGACTCACCTACGACACGCCGCCCGACAAGCTCGAGGCCTTTGTGCTCGCCGTGCGGGAATTGCTGGCTGCCAACCCCGACGTACGCAAGGACAATATCCAGGTGGCCTTCTACGACTTTGGACCGTCAAGCCTCGATATCCTGGTGAAGTGCCTCTTACGTGCGCCCGACCGGCTGGCCGAACTCGCCGAGCGTGAACGGATCATGCTCGCGATCCTGAATCTGGCGGAGGCCCAAGGTGTCCGTTTCGCGTTCCCTACCCAGACCCTGCACGTCGAAAGCCTGCCGTGCAAAGAGCACCTGACCCCACCGGCTTGAGCGGGCAGAATCAGCGCGCCGCGGGGGGAGCGGGCGCCACCTCATCACCCGGCCCGGGGGCCTGTGTATCGGGCACGGTCTTCGGGGGTTTGAGTCGGTCCAGATCGTGGCGCATGAGCCGGTCCCTGGCCAGATCACCGGCGCGGTTTCCCTCGACCACGACATGCTGCGTGAAAACCGAGATCGGGAACAGCATGCTGATTGCCGTGATGACCCCGTCCGAAACGGTATCACGGGTTTGCGCCCGTGCCTCGACCAGGTGTTCCTTGGCGATGATCTCGGACGGCTGTACCGGCCATAACGGCAACGCCCCGTAGAGCAGGTAGAAGTTCTTGTACTCGGTGCGGTAACGAGCGAGCTCATCCTTGGGGAGTAACCGTACCGTCTGGTTGTCGGGCGCCTCCAGTCGCGTCACGAAACAACCGTTCAAGGCCAGCGCGAGTGCCGCCAGCAAGCCAACGCGCTGCAAGTTTCGACTGGACTCGCAAGAAATCAGGCGCATCGTGCTACTCCTTGGGGGTCGGTGTCGCTGCGGCCGTCGGTCCGGGATTTCCCTCGACGACCAGCGTGCGCCGAGGAAATCCGACGGGGCCGCTGAAGAAACTGATGAACCCGTCCGCGAAGGTATTGACCATGCGGATCCGGGCCTCTGTCAGGTGGTAACGTTCGATGATCGTCGCGGCATGGGTCTCGGGCTCGTGGAAGGGTTCGTTCCCCCACCACTTGAACCAGACGACCTGTTCGTCGCGGATCTGCGCCGGCTTCTTGGCCGGCATCAAGTTCACCTGCGCACCGCGGGGCGCATCCAGGTAAATGTCGCCGCAGCCGGACAGTAGCGCCGCGAACACCAGCAGTGCAGCGCTCAACCGGATGCCCGACGAGGCGTGAAATCCCTGGGGTATTCTTGTCATAGCGTCTTGTTCCCTACTCCGGTCACGGGTCTTCGCATCGGCGCGTCCCGCATGAATCGCGATGTTACCCGGCCGGCCGGGTCCTTGGAAAGCGAACGTGAGATCAGCCCCGACGGAGCCAGTCCCCCGATCGCCGACTGTCAAAGGGAGTAGCCATGCCCGGTCCTGCGTACCGTCACTCGCTTGCCTGTGCGTTGCATATAGCCTGTGCACCTGGGCAGAAGGGTGCCTGTGCGCCGCGTGACCGCCGTCGAGCGCCGGCGGGAGCGCTAAACGCGAAGCGCGTTTTGCAGTCTAACGTGCGTAACCGTTTCGCGCGTGCCCCACGCGATGAGGGTCTGCGATGGTATCCAGTCCGGCATACGCTTCGCCCGAAGACTACGCGATCGACACCGGCCTCTATGACTGGTCGGCGCGGGTGTTTCGTGTCATCCGAAAATTCCTGCGTGTCGACATCCAACTGCGCGGTGAAGACCGGCTTGGGCCAGGTGACATTTTTGTTTTCAACCATTTCTCGCGCTTCGAAACCTTCATCCCGCAGTATCTGATCTACGAGGCGACCGGCGCATTGAGTTGTGCCGTTGCCGCTCCGCAATTCTTCCGGGACGACGATCTGCTGTGCCGTTACCTGAGCCGGGTCGGCGTCGTGCCTACCGATCATCCGCGCCTGTTTCCGCTACTCGCCACGCAGGTGTTGAGGGGCCGCAAGGTCGTGATCTTTCCGGAGGGCGGCATGGTCAAGGACCGCCGGGTCGTGGACAGCCGTGGCCACTACCGCATCTATTCGCAGTCGACCGGACGCTACCGCAAACAGCACACCGGGCCGGCCGTTCTGGCCCAGGGTATCGAGGCGTTCAAGGCGGCGATCCGCAGTGCCTACGCGCGGCGGCAGCATGAATTGCTGGCCCGGTGGAGCGAAGACCTGAAGCTCGACGGCATCGGATCCTTGCTGGCGGTCGCGATGAAGCCGACCTCGATCGTGCCCGGGAGCATCACGTTCTATCCGATCCGCTCGTCCGACAACTGGCTGCGGCAGTTGGTCGAGTTGTTCTCGCAGGGTCTGAGTCTGCGGCAGGTCGAGGAGCTGACGATCGAGGGCAACATCCTGCTGCGGGACACCGACATGGACTTGCGTCTCGCGCCGCCGATCGTCGTCGATGACGCCGCGTTCCGCCGACCTGCCTGGCTGGCCGACGTGCCGCGTCAGCCACCCGCCAGCCTCGACGAAGTGTTCGACGGTTTCGAGGCGCCGAGGGGGCTGGTGGCGCGCCTGGTGACACGCCGCTTCAAGGAGTATGCGTCCGTCATCCGCGACCGATACATGGCGGACATCTACCGCTCCACGACGATCAATCTGAGTC
Source organism: Methylotetracoccus oryzae (assembly GCF_006175985.1). GTDB lineage: Bacteria > Pseudomonadota > Gammaproteobacteria > Methylococcales > Methylococcaceae > Methylotetracoccus > Methylotetracoccus oryzae. The sequence continues at coordinate 96,980 of NZ_SRSH01000016.1, forward strand.
ACCTGGCGTCGGCACTGATCATGCAGGCGGTCCGCTCGGGACAGACGTCAGTCGAGCGGGGCTGTTTCCTGAAGACCCTGTATGTCGCGATCAAGAACCTGCAGGCCTGCCCCCACATCAATCTGCATCGCAGCCTGCTGAATCCGGAAGACTACGAAGGGCTGCTGCAAGGCCGGGGGGATCGTTTCGAAGGTTTCCTTGCCATGGCCACGACAGCAGGGCTCTTGGCTATGGAGGGCGAGACCCTGCGGTTCTTGCCCAAGGTCGCCGCCGAGCAGGATCGCGACGCGATCCGAATGGAGAATCTGATCGCCGTGTACGCCAACGAGGTGGCCCCGTTGCCGGAAGTCGGTGCCATGCTGGCGGAGATCCGGGAGCAGTGTGATCGGCTCTCGGATCAGGCGCTTGCACGGTGGTGTTTCGATGACGAATGCCGTGCGCTGCAATGGAGCCGGGACCATCGCCCGCAGCCCCGCGATGCCGCGGTGGACGCCGAGGAGACCGCCACTGCCGATGCCACCCCGTTTCTCCGCTTCCCGGAGCGGCCCGGCGATCTCGGAGTCCTGCTGATTCACGGTTTGCTCGCCAGCCCCGCGGAACTCGCCGCTTATGGTGACTACTTGCTGGGGCGCGGCTACACGGTTCTGGGCGTTCGCCTGAAGGGACACGGGACCTCGCCGCGGGACCTCCAGCAGCGCTCCTGGCAAGACTGGTATGCCTCGGTCGAGCGCAATCTGCGTATCTTGAACGCCTTCTGCAGCCGTATTGTCGTGGTTGGGTTCTCGACGGGCGGTGCGCTTGGGCTCCTGCTCGCTGCGCAGTATCCGCAGACGATCAGTGCCGCGGTCGCCGTGGCGGTACCGGTCAAGTTCAGAAACCCGGTGCTGATGCTCGTGCCGCTGGTGGCAGCCGGCAACGAACTGCTCAGCTGGGGCTCGGGTTCGGGCGGGCTGAAGCCATCTGTGGTCAATCCGTCGGAGCATCCCCACATCAATTATCGCCGTGTCCCGATCAGGGCCCTGGCCGAGCTGAGGCGACTCATCGCCGAGTTGGAGCGCACCGCGGCGGCTATCGCCCAGTCGGTGCTGCTGCTCCACGGCGACGCCGATCCGGTCGTGTTGCCCGACAGTGTGGAGCCGTTGCTGGACTGGCTCGGTAGTTCGGATAAACAGGCTGCCTTCGTGCCCGCGGTCCGCCACGGGATACTCATGGAGAACATCGGTGGCGCCTGGCGGATCATCGACGCGTTTCTCGAGGCGCGGGGACTCGTGCCCCCGACACCGCATTGCATGACTGAGCGCTGATCGGCCCGTCGGCCTTTGTGTGGTCTGGTTAAGACTTACACGGAAGCGGGGCCGGAGCGCTGATGTCCCCGGCGGTCACGCCGGGCCCGCGAGTCGACGAAGTCGGATGAAGGCTTGGCTTGACTGTCGTCGGGTAATGCGTAGAGCTGGTCAATCAGCGTTTGGTAACGCGCCAGTATTTTTCCCCGCCGCGCTTTCATCGTGTGGGTTAGCAAGTCGCTTTCCACCGTCCACGGCTCAGTGAGCCAGATGACCTTGCGGACCTGAGCGTACTCCGGGAATCCAGCCAGTCGTCGTGCCAGCCTCGACATCAAGTGGTCCTGCCTCGTCGCGTCCGCCGATCCTGCGGTGGCCGCCGGATCGGCCCGCGCAGCGGATGGCGGCAATGCCGTCTTGGCGAGTACGACCAGCGCCGCCAGACAGGGCTGCCTGTCCCCGAGCACCAGCGCCTGCTCGAACAGGGGATCGGCCGTGATCGCCTGTTCCAGTTGTGCCGCATGCACCTTCTCGCCGGTCGACAGCACGATGATGTCCTTGATTCGGCCCACGATATGTATGCGCCCCTCGACGAGCCGGGCCAGATCGCCGGTATGCAGCCAGCCGTCCTGATCGACGGCGCGAACGCTCGCGTCCGGCTCCTGCCAGTAGCCCTGCATCACGCCTGGGCCCCTCACCAGCAGCTCGCCGTCCGGGCACAGCCTGACCTCGGTACCCGGCAGCGGGCGCCCGACACTGTCCGGGTCGTTGTCGTGGAGCGCGTTGACGCTGACGACCGGTGAGGCTTCGGTCAGGCCGTAGCCCTGGATGATCGGGACGTCCAGGCCGATCAGCGTGCGAGCGGTGTCGGCCGCGAGCGGGGCACCGCCGCACACAACCAGCCGCAACCTGCCGCCGAAGGTCCGTCGGAGGCGGCGCGGGAGCAGTGCCCGCAGCAGCGGCCAGAGTATCGCGCCGGGGGGATACGCTCTCCGGCCCTGTCGGTGTTCGAAGCACGCGTAACCGATGCGGCTGGTCAGCGCCAACAGCCGGCGCCTGACACGGCCGCCGGACCGCAGGGCATCGACCATGCGTTCCAGCACGCGCGGCACGGTCACGACGATCGTCGGGGACAGCGCCTCCATATCCTCTCGGAGTCGGGCGGGGCCACGGCCAAAGGCTACGCAGGCACCGGCCATCAGCGGCAGGTAATAGCCGGCGGTTCGTTCCAGCGTGTGGAACAGCGGCAACAGCGATAGAAACAGATCATCAGGGAAAACCGCTTCGCGCACCAACCCGGCCGCGGCATTCGACAGCAGGTTCCAGTGGCTCAGCATGACCCCTTTGGGCAATCCGGTAGTCCCCGATGTGAACACGATCGTCGCGAGATCGCTCGTGCCACCGTCCGTGATCAGCGGGGGGCAGTGATCCGGCAGTCGCTCGGCGAGCGTCTTGACCGGCAGCGTCTCCGCCGGTGGCGTGCCCACGCATAGCACGGGCGGCAACTGACGCCGCAGTTCCGACAGTTGCATCCATTGCACGGCATTGACCAGCAGCAACCGCCCACCCACACGCTCCACGGCCCAACGGACGAAGTCCCGCGAACTCTTCGGGGGCAGCGGCACCGTGACGAGGCCGATGCCCAGTGCGGCCTGATCGAACAACACCCATTCCAACCCGTTTGGCAGCAGCGTGACGATACGGTCGCCGGCCCGCAAGCCTTCCGCCTTCAGCACGGCCTGGCGTCGCGCAGCCTCCCGGGCCACGCTGTGCCAGTCGATGGCGCGCCACAGGCCGGCGTCATCGTCGAACCACCGGTAGGCGATCGCATCGGGCGTGCGGGCTGCGCGTTCCCGCAGCAGTCCCGTCAGCGTGGCGGCGGTTTGGGCCGGAATCGCGTCGGTAACCACCGCGACACGGGCGTCGAGGGGTGCGGTCATGCTGCGACCGCTCGCGACCGTGCGAGCGCCGGGTGCGGTGCGAAGCGTTCCCCATGCACGGCGGCCAGCCGTTCCAGGGTTTGCCGCACGTCGTACTCGCCGCGTTCCCGCAGGTATTGCATCGGTCCCCCCCGATGCGGAATCACGCCGGCGCCGAAGACCATGCCCGCGTCGATATCGTCGGCGTCGCCGACCAGCCCTTCGCTCAGCACCGCGACGGCCTCGTTGAGCATCGGCAGCACGAGGCGGTCGGTCAGGTCGGCCGGCGGCGATTCGGGACGGGAGTCGCTACGCACGGGCCGGCCGCCGCGGTACCGGTAGAAGCCCTCGCCGCTCTTGAGACCTTTCTTGCCGGCCTCGACCAGCGCCTGCAGTCGGGCAGGGACGCGCGCCGGAAACAGCTCCCGGATCACATCCAGGCATACGTCCAGACCGACGAGGTCGCCCAGCGCCAGCGGCCCCATCGGCATGCCGAAAGCGGTGGCCGCATGGTCGATCAGCGTCGCTGGAATGCCTTCCGACTCGAGTAGCACGGCCTCCATCAGATACGGCAGCAGGCAGCGGTTCACGACGAAGCCGGGGCTGCTCCTGACCGGCAGGGGTAGACGGTCGATGGCCAGCACGAAGGCGAGCGCGCGCCGGTGGACGTCCTCGCGGGTCTGTTCGCCCGAGACCACCTCGATCAGCCGCACACGGCTGACCGGGTTGAAGAAATGCATGCCGACGAGCCGCGAGGGATCCCGCAGCGCCGACCCGATCATCGCCAGCGGGAGCGCCGAGGTGTTGCTGGCGAGCACTGCGTCGGCTTTGAGCCGGCTTTCGACGGCCGCAAACAGGCTGCGTTTCGCTTCAGCATTCTCGACGATCGCCTCGATGACCAGATCGGCGTGGCCGAGTCCGGCCTGGGCCGCATCGGGAATCAGCCGGTCCCAGGCGGCGGTGCGCTCGACTTCCGTCCGCAGCTTTGCCGTGAAGAGTTCGCCGGCCTCGCGGACGGCGCGTCCCAGCGCGGCCGGATTCTGGTCCGACAAGCTGACCGTGTAGCCGCGGAGCGCCGTCCACGCGGCGATGGCAGCGCCCATCGTGCCGGCGCCGATCACGTGCACGTGATGCACCCCGGAAGCACTGCCCTTCGCATAGGCCTTGAGGCGGGCTTCCAGCGTAAACAGCCGCATCAGATTCCGCGCTGTCGGCGTGAACAGCAGGTCGGCCATCGAGTGCGCTTCGGCCGCCAGCGCCGCGATCAAGTCCGCCGGTTCGTGCGCCCAGACATCGATCAGCGCCGCCGGCGCTGGATAGTGCGCCGGATTGGCCCGCGCCGCCGTCTGCCGCTTGATGTATCCGGCCGCGATACCGCGTAGTGGACGCGGCAGGTCGAGCCACGGTTTTCGGTGCGGCCGCGGAGGCCGCAGTGCCAGGTCGAGCGCAGCCCGCCGCCACGCGCGTTCCGGCGCGATGCGGTCGACCAGGCCGAGGCGCAACGCCTCGCGAGCACCGACCAGCCGGCCCGCCAGCATCAGACGCAGTGCCGGCAAGCTGCCGATGAGGCGCGGCAGACGCACGCTGCCCCCGAGACCGGGATGAATGCCGAGGCGCACTTCCGGCAGTCCTAGGCGCGTCCCGGTATCGTCCCGGCCGATTCGGTAGCGACAGGCCAGCGCAAGCTCCAGACCGCCACCCAGGCAGTAGCCGTGGATCATCGCCACCGTCGGGCAACCCAGTCCTTCGAGCCGGGCCAGAATCGCGTCGGCGCGCGCGATCAGTTCCCGCGCCGCTTCCGGGCTCTGCAGGGCGGCGAGTTCGCGTATGTCGGCCCCCGCGACGAATCCGTTAGGCTTGTCCGACAGCAGGATCAGCGCGGTCGGCGGCGCGTCGCGCAGTGCCGTGAGGATTCCATCGAACTCGGCTAGCACCGGCTGCGACAGCACGTTCGTGCCGGAGCCGGCCTGATTCAGATGCAGCCACGCCACGTTGTGTGTATCGCGTTCGATCTGCCAGTTCATGTTCCACCTCCGCGTGCCGTGCGGCGACGGACGGTTGTCCGGGGCATTCCCGCGGCTTTCGGGCTGTTCAAACTCGTCCGCTCGATCAGCATTGCTCCCCCCTGGCCCCCGCCGATGCACAGCGCCGCGATGCCACGCCGGGCATCGTTGCGGCGCAGCACGTCGAGCAGATGCAGCACGATGCGTGCGCCACTCGCGCCGACCGGGTGGCCCAACGCGATCGCGCCGCCGTCGACATTGAGCCGGTCGGCTGGGATTTCGCCGAATGGCGCGGGGAGGCCCAGCACGTCGCGGCAGTAGTCGGGATCGCGCCAGGCGGCCAGAACTGCCAGGATCTGGGCCGCGAAGGCTTCGTTGATTTCCCAGAAATCGATGTCCTGCGGCGTGAGCCCGTGCGCGGTCAGCAAGGGCGGTACCGCATGGACCGGCCCCAGTCCCATCTCGGCCGGGGAGACACCGGCCCAACGGCAGTCGACGAGGCGGCCGAGGACCGGCAGTCCGTAGCGTTCGACGGCCGCGTTCGATGCCAGCAACAGCCACGCCGCGCCGTCGGTGACCTGCGCGCTGTTGCCGGCCGACACGAGACCGTAAGCCTCGAAAGCCGGCTTCAGCGCGGCCAGACGGGCCGCATCCGTGTCGCGGCGCAGTCCATCGTCCTGCGTGTAGGCGTTCCCTGCCGCGTCGTAGATCGTCTGCACCTCGACTAGGCGGTGTTCGTCCTGCGCGGCGGCCAGCCGCCGGTGACTCGCGAGTGCCAGCGCGTCCATCGCCTCGCGGGTGATGCCGAAGCGGAAGGCCAGGTTCTCGGCCGTCTGGCCCATCGAAAGCCCCGTGACCGGGTCGGTCAGGCCGCGCGGCAGCGCGAACGTCGGCTGCAGCATGACCCATCGGAACTGCGGCAGCAGGCGTATGCGGCGCCAGCCCCGGGTCTGCCGCCAGCGTCCCAGCCAGGCCAGCAGATTGCGGCCTGCGGACACGGGGGCCTGACTCATCGCTTCGACACCACCGGCCAGCACGAGGTCGGCCTGTCCGGACGCGATGCGCTGCCGCGCGGCGTCCAGTGCCTGCAGGCCGGACCCGCAGTTCCGGCCCACGGTCCATGCGGTGACGCTGTTGCCGCAGCCCAGGCGCAGGGATACGACGCGCGCGATGTTGGCTTCGGCCGGACTGGGCATCACACAGCCGAGGATCACTTCGTCGAGCGCTGCGGCCGGAAAGGATTGGCGCAGCAACAGCGGTTTCCCGGCCGCTACGGCCAGATCGGCGGCGGTGAAGGGGCCAGGGACGCCGCGGGCCTTGATGAAAGGCGTCCGGGCCCCGTCGATTGCGTATACCGGGGTGTCGTGCCCAGTCTGTCGTGGCGTTTCGATTCCAGCGGCCATCACGCCTCCTGGCCGAGATCCGGCGGAAAGTCGTCGACGCGCTCGGCTTCACGGGCAGCCCGGGAAGCCTGTTCGATCAATACGGCGTCAGCGGGTGTCAGGATGGAACTCGCGACCGCCTGCGCCACATTGTCGGCGCGGTCCAGCCGCCCCTCGTGCACGGCTCGTTGCAGCCGTTGCTCAGCGTCCTGCACCGCCATGCTGGCGGCAAACGCGCGTTCCAGCACCGCTAACGCGTCTCCCGCGCCGTTTGGCCGGTAGATGCCGCAAGTCAGTCGTTCGCGCAGCGGTCCGGGGTTCGTCAGCAGGCCGGCCAACTGCAGCGTCAGGCGATCGGCGGGTTCGGCGCAGCGGCGTCCGAACGGGAGAATCAGCAGGCGCAGCAGCATGGCCGCGCCGCGGTGCGGCAGATTGGCGATCACGCCGTCCAGTGCCGCTTCAGTCTGCGCCAGACAGTGCCGGCAGCACCAGTCGACGAGCGGGCGCTCGGCTTCCGGTCGCCCGGCGTCCTCGAAGCGCTTCAGCACGCAGGCGGCCAGGAACAGGTGCGTGAACGCGTCGGCCAGGCGCCCGGACAGCATTTCACGCCGCTTCAGCGTGCCTTTCAGCGTCAGCAGGGCGACTTCCGAGGCCAGCGCGAAGCCGGCGCTGAGCCGGTTGATCGAGCGGTAGTGCGCCCGCGCCGGCCCGGGCGGCATCCATCCGAACCGGCCCGCACCGAGCACGCGTCCGAGGGTCCCGAGCACGTAGCGCAGATGCGCGCCGAGCGCGGCAGCAAAGGCTGTCTCGCCGGCCTCTTCGCGGGTAGTCGCGGCGGCATCCATCTCCGCTAGCAGGTGAGGGTGGCAACGGACCGAGCCCTGGCCGAAGACGATGAGCCCACGGGTCAGGATGTTCGCGCCCTCGACCGTGATCGCGATCGGCACGGCTTCGTACAAGCGGCCCAGCAGATTCCGGGGTCCCAGCATGATGCCCTTGCCGGCCAGTACATCCATCGCGTCGTTGACGACGACGCGCATCCGCTCGGTCAGATTCTGCTTCAGCATCGCCGATACGACGGCCGAATGTTCGCCCCGGCCATTCGCCGTGGCGGTGACATGCCGAGCGGCTTCAGCCAGCCAGACATTGCCGGCGATGCGGCCCAGGCGTTCGGCGACGCCTTCGAAGCGGGCGATCGGGTGATGGAACTGGTGGCGCACGGCGGCGTAACTGCCGGCCGTCAACGCACAGAGCTTGCCGGCGCCCACGGCCAGCGCGGGCAGCGAGATCGCCCGTCCGCCGGCCAGCGTTTCCATCAACATCAACCAGCCGCGTCCGGCGTAGTCGGGGCCACCGATGATCTGCTCGACCGGGATGAACACATTCCGGCCGCGGGTGGGGCCATTCTGAAACACCTGGTCGAGCGGCAGATGTCGTCGTCCGATCTCGACGCCAGGAGTATCGGCCGGCACCAAGGCCAGCGTGATGCCCTCCGCATCGCCCAGCAACCGGTCGGGATCCCGAAGCTGAAAGGCGAGCCCCAACACGGTCGCGACCGGTCCCAGCGTGATGTAGCGTTTGTCCCAGTTCAACAGGATGCCCAGCCGTCCGTCGCGCCGGCAGACGATGCCGGTGTCGGGGATCGCCGAGGCATCCGAGCCGGCAGTAGGGCCCGTCAGCGCGAAGCAGGGAATCTCCCGCCCGCTGGCCAGTCGCGGCAGCCAATGGCGCTGCTGCGCGTCGGTACCGTAGCGCAGCAGCAGCTTCGCCGGACCGATGGAGTTCGGTACCATCGCGGTGACGGCGGCCGACAGCGAGCGCGAGGCGATCTTGACCACGACCGCTGACTGGGCCAGTGGCGAGAATTCGCGTCCGCCGTAGGCCTTCGGGATCGCGAGCCCAAAGAACCCCTGTTCTTTCATCAGCCGCCAGACTGGCGGGGGCAGGTCATGGAGATTCCGGGTAACGGCCCAGTCGTCGACGAGTCCGCACAAGGTCTCGACGGGCCCTTCGAGGAAGGCCTGTTCTTCCGCGGTCAGCGTTCCAGCGGGCTCTGCCAGCCACGCCCGCCAATCCGGACGGCCCTGAAACAGCAGGGCTTCCCAGCCGACGCTTCCGGCCTGCAGCGCCTCGCGCTCGGTTGCGGACAGGGACGGCATACCGCGACGCACCGTCGCCAGCCAGGGGCGCACGAAGATCCGGGACAGCAACGAGCCATGCGGTTTGGGGGCTACACGGGAGTTGACGCGCGGCCTGTGGATGGCGGCCATGGACTGCACCTCGGGCGCAGTGATTGGATACTCACAGTAATTGGACTATTCCCAATTTGGTTTGTTCTGCTGATGGCCGAAACGGGGGGGCGCTTGAATTTCAGCTGGGTGGAAAGGCAGCGGGCGATCGACGTCAGTGCGACGCGGTGTGCCGAGGTGCTTATCATCGGCGGCGGGGTGGTCGGATGCAGCCTGGCGACGCATGCCGCGCTGCTCGGTCTGGACTGTGTGCTGGTCGAGCGGGACGATTTCGCGGCCGGGGCGAGCAGCCACTCGACGGGCCTGGCCCATGCCGGGTTGCGCTATCTCGCCCAGGGACGGATTGGCTATGTGCTCCGGGAGGCACGGGAACGACTGCAGCTCGAGCGTCTGGCGCCGCATTGCGTGCGGCCGTTTCCGTTCCTGTTTCCGGTCTATCGGGACGATGCGTACAGTTTGCAGCAGGTGCGCTGGGGCACGGCCGTGTATCAGGCGCTGTATCGGCTCGCCGCCCTCGGAACCGGTGCGGGTATCGCGCGCGGAATGCGCATTCTGGATCGCGACGAGGTGCTGCAGCGGGTGCCGACGCTCGCGTCAGACGGTCTGCAGGGCGCAGCGGAATACTTCGTCGACGCGCGCCTGGACGATGCGCGCTTCACACTCGGCTTCGCGCAGCGCGCGGCCGAACTCGGTGCCCGGATGATCACGCGGGCGACCGTGGTTTCGTTCGATGAACCCGGTCGAGGCCCGGCGTGCGTGCATGTGCGCGACGGGATGACCGGGCAGCCGTTTTCGCTCCGGGCGCGTCTGATCGTCAACGCGGCCGGCGCGTGGATCGATCAGATTCGGGCACTGGCCGGCCTGAAACAGCCCCTGTTGCGGAACAGTAGCGGCATCCATTTGATCGTCGATCGTCTGGCGGACGATCCGCTGATCTTCTCGACCCGCGTTCCGGGCCAGGTGTTCTTCGTATTGCCGTTCGGCCGCCGGTCGCTGATCGGCACCACCGACACGCCGCAGCCGGGCCCGCCGGATGCCGTTCGGCCGGGCACCGCGGAGGTCCGTCAACTGATCGGCGAATTATCCCGCCGCTTTCCCGCCACTTCATCGACAGACGGTTCGGACGCGCGGGCCCGGCGCGACTATCTGGCCGCTCACGGACACGGCCTGCGCTGGGGCATCAGGCCGCTGCTCCGGGCCGACGGGTCGACCCTCCACGCCTCGCGCGCGCATCGCCTCGTTAAGGACTCGGCCTGGCTGTGGTCGCTGCCGGGCGTCAAGTTGACCGCGGGACGGCAGGCCGGGGAGCAGGCCGCGCGTGCGGCCTGGCAGGCGCTGCGAGCGGGCACGCCGCCGGCGCGGCAGCTGTCCGCTCTGCCCGGCGGCGACTTCGCGGACATGCCGACGCTGCTGGCCGAGGCCATGCAACGGCACGGCACCTGGCCACACGATCAGTTGGTCCACCTGACCGGTCGTTACGGAGCAGCGTATGCAGACGTGGTCCGCTGGGCTGATGCAGAACCGCAAGGCCGCGAGCGGGTCCTTCCGGATGAGCCTTGGATCCACGCCGAGGCCGCGTACGCGGTGCATCAGGAGATGGCGCTGTCTCTCAACGATTTCCTGTGGCGCCGAACACGCTGGGCAGAGTTGCGCGACTTGCCCGATCCGGTCGTCGACCGCATTGCCGCCGTTCTCGGGCGACACCTGCAGTGGTCGCCGGCAACGTGCGTGGCGGAGGTTGAAGCCTTCCGCGCGGAACGCTCGCTCCGCGCGGCGCCATTGAGCGCCATCAGCGGAGGCGCAGCGCCTCGGGTGGCAACCTAGGAACCATCCGAACGACGGCCATTCGGGTTTTGTTCGGAGCCGTGGCGCCCAGCTGTGATCGCGCCGCCGCGTTCTCCGTCAATCGATATCGTCAGGATTTTCATGGAGTCGGCAGTATCCCTGCAGGCGTGGCATGAATGCAGGGTTTTCCTAGAGCTGGTCCAAGCGCGGCGGACCCTGCCGCCCCAGCCACGCGCGCCGGAACCGGGCTTGTGTTTCTTCGGCGTCCTCCCGTTTCCCTGCCTGTCGATAGGCCTCGGCCAGTCCGTACAGGGACCAGCCGTTTTGCGGTGCCTGCTCAAGGCTTTTCCGGAATGCGGCGACAGCCCCCTCGACATCGCCGGATTGCAGCTTCGCGGCGCCCAGCGACTGACGCACCGGGTAGTACCAGAACGGGGGTTCGAGGTAGGGGAGTTGGTCTTCGAGCGCAATGGCCGCTTCGAACTGCGAGACCGCGCCCGCCAGGTCGCCCCGGTGCTGCGCGAGGCGCGCCCGCACCACGTGCGCAGCCAGTTCGAGCACGGACTTGCCGGGCACACCAGCCGCTTCCAGAGCATTGAAGTCGCTGCTCCGGATCAGGTGGTCGATGGCCGTTGCGGCGGCTTCGGCGGCGGGAAAGTCGCCTTGTCGAGCCGCGGTGACACCGCGCAGGTAAAGCCACATCGCGCTGACGTAGGGTAGGCGGTCGCCGGGATCGGCGACTTTCGCGACGGTCCCCGCATCGCCGAACTGCGCATGCACGAAGTACGGCGCCGCCATGATCGGCTGCACCCATGCCGCGTCGGCCATCCGTCCCTCCGCCGCCATACGCGCCAGGTTTTCGGCCGCCTGCAGCGCGGTTGGACCGTCGCCGGCCATCTGCGCCGAGACCATCAGAAAATGCACGTTGTGCGGATAGTAGCCACCGGGATAAATGCCCTCGGCACTGGCCTGCGCGAGGTAGCGCTCGTCGGTTGCGACCGCCGCCTGGTTCGTGGCGAGGGAATCGCGGTAGCGCCCGACCCGGAAGAAGATATGGCTGGGCATGTGGACCAGGTGTCCGGCGCCGGGCATCAGGCCAACCAACCGCTCGGCATGGGGTTCCGCGCGGCCCAGGTCGGTCGAGGCCTCGACGATGTGGATGTACAGGTGGATGGCCCCGGGATGCTCGGGATTACGCTGTAGCACGCGTTGGAGCATCGCGACGATCTGCTCGGTGTGCCCCTTGGGTTTGGTGCCGCCGTCCTGCCAGTAATCCCAGGGCGACAAGTCCATCAGCGCCTCTGCCGCCAGCACGGCGATGTCGTCGTCATCGGGATAACGCGAGGTCAACGCAGCCATCGCGTCGGCGTAGGCGCGATCCAGGACGATCCGGTCGGTCTTCGGGTCGGCGGCATAACGAGTGGACAAAGCGGCAATCAGGGCTTGCTCGCTGGGGCTGGCCGTCGCCGCGCGCGCTCGCGCTTCCGCGACGGCGGCCAGCGCCGATGCACCGTCGGTCGGGTTCATGGGCGCATTGATGTTCGGGCCGAGCACCAGGGCCTCGCCCCAGAACGCCATCGCGCAGCCCGGATCGTGTCGTTGCGCCGCCCGAAAAGCGCGCCGCGCTTCGGCATGGTTGAACGCGTAGGCGAGCCGCAGTCCCTGGTCGAAGTAACGCTGGGCCAGCGGGTTGGTGGTCGTGACCGGATGGGCTAGACGCCCCAGGCCGTCCCACAGAGGCGGATCCTTCGCGAGCGTCGCGTCGCTGTCGGTGCCCCCGGGCAGGTCGCGGCCGAAAGGCCTGGTTTCGGTTCTAGCCTGCACCGTATCCGCAATGACACCGCTCAGCACCAGCAGCAGCGCGGCTGTTCTCGCGCCGCTCCAATTCTCGAGGGTCCGCGCCGCGGCCACGTCAGTTCCGGACCGTTGCCGACGCGTCGCCCTGCGGCCGGGAGAGCCAGTTCGCCACGAGGAAGCTCAGTGCCACGACCGCAACGACGCTCCCGCCCAGAGCCAGTTCCTTGCCGTTGCTCCACGAATCGACCGCCGGAACGAAGTACTTCGCGGCGCCAAAGGTCGCGACGCCCAGGCTGATGCCCGCCACGGTCAGACCCATGACCCGCGAAGCCAACAAAGCGATGCGATCGGCGCGGTTGATCAGGCGGGAAATCCACAGCCCGTTCGCCGAATCAGCGATCAGCATGCCCAGCGTGAATACCGCCCCGAGTGTCAGTGCATGAATCCACCCCCCATACTGCGTCGCGGTCAGTGCGAACAGCGAAGCCTGGCTCAGCGTATCGAAGGACAGCGCGAACAGCGCACCGATCAGGGCGATGGGGAGCGGGCTGCCGCTGCGCTGGAAACGGCCCAGCAGCCGGCTCTTCAGTCCGACGGTCCGGACGTGGAGGTGGTGAGGCGTCGAGAGCACCGCGCGCAGGTTCGCGATACCCAGCACCGTCAGGAACGCAATGGAAATCCAGGCGCCGGTGTCTGCCGCCCAGGCGGGTACCTCCCAGCGGTTCGACAACGCGCCGACCGAGACCGAAATCGCGATGACGACCGCGCCGTGTCCCAAGGAGAACAGCAACCCGCACCAGCGGGCCAGCCTCGGCCGTAGCGGCGCGTTGTAGCGGGTCAGACCATCGATCATCGCGAGATGATCGGCATCGACCCCGTGCTTCAGACCCAGTGTGAAGACCAGCGCAATCAACGCGGACCAATCGGTGGGCATACGCTCCTTCCCCAATGAATCAAGGCTGGTTGACGACTGCGGCCAATCCGTGTTCGTTCGTCCGATGGCCGCCGCCGGGTTGGACCGCGTCCAAGGCTCAGGTCGAACGGCTGGCCCTGGCCCCTGCGGCCGGCGTCCCACGGTAACGTAACACGGCCCCTGCCGGGGTGCGAGTCCGTTGCCGCCGATCAGGCCTTCAGCCTACCTTGCAACTCCATTGCATTCCGTTGCGCCTGATCGCCGAAGTTGTTGTTGAACAGCACGTGAACCTGGCCGGTCTGGTGGGAAAGCTCGCGGATCGAGTCCGCCAGTTCACGCAGTTTCCTTTCGGCGTAGCGGTAGTTGAACAGGCCGTAGTCGATCAGTGTCTTGTCGGTCCAGGACGCGGTGCCGATCAGGATGCGGTCAGCCATGGCGGGTATCTCCACGGGTGGGGGGGCGACCCACGGAGCACCGAAGCCGGTCGAACGCGCAGGCCGGAGCGCGGGCTAGTCGTTGCGTCGTGACCGTTCAATTCCGGCGGGCGATCGTCGGGCGCGCGCGCATCCCCAATAGTTCACCGCTTGTCGGGCCGCTCCGGCGCATGCCGTGCCTCGACAGCGGGTGGCTTGCGCAGGCCGAAGTCGGCGGTTCATCCGCGCCATCCGAGCGGTCGAGTGAGTTGACAATGCCTCCGGCGACCGGCATTGTCGCGTGTCGGCTCCGGCAACACGCCCTGCCACGGTCGACCGCCTGCGGAGTTTTCATTCGATCGTCATGCCCGCGACGAACCGGCGGCCGCCATCAAGCGGGTTGTGATGATGCGGGGGGCATCATGCATCTTTCGATAGGCCTGGTGCTCGAAATGAGGGCAATGAGTCCGGGATCCGGCCCGTTCGGGCTCGTCGCCCCGAACCGACTCATCCTGCTTTTCGTGTTGGGCGCGGTGGCTTGACCATGAAACTCAATGCGCTCCAGCGGCTTGGTGCCCTTCCGTTTGTCACTATCGCAGCCAGCCTCATCGTGCTGTGCGCAGTTGGCTTGGTCGCGGCGCTCGATCTGCTGCTCAAGGGCAGCGTGCTGCCCGTCGACCTGCTAATCGGCGGTCTGACGGGACTTTTGATCGGCCCCGTCTTCGTCTACATCCCGTTCCAGCTCGGCCGCCGCGTGCAGACCCTCAGCGGCGAACTCGACGAGGCAAACCTCCAGCTTCGGAGCGAGGCCGAGTCCTTGCGCCAACTGGCATCCGAGCTGGCGCGGGCGAATCAGCGGCTGGGATTCTCACAGTCGTTGGCCCGAATCGCGTATTACGAAGTGGATCTCGGCTCCGGCACCGTCACGGGCTCGCCGGAACTGTTCGCGTTGTTCCCGATCGGTGCGAACCAGACAGCGACCCTCGGCGGCTGGCGCGAGCAGGTCCATCCCCATGACCGCGGTCGATTCTCCGACCTGATCGACCGTTGCGCCCATCTGGCCGAGTCAGTCGAACTGGACTTCCGCGTGCTCGGCACCGCCGACACCGAACGCTGGTTGCACCTTTACGGGGAACTCGCGCCCGGAGATGGGAATTCCGCCGGCAGTGTCCTCGGGATCGTGCAGGACATTACCGAACAGCGGCGGGCGGAAGCGCTGCGCCGGGCGAACGAGCGGCTCATGACCGACAACGCGGCGCTGGCCGAAGCGGACCGCATGAAGGACGAGTTCCTCGCGACGATGAGTCACGAACTGCGCACCCCCCTGACCGGGGTGTTGAGCCTCGCCGAAGCGCTGCAGGAGGAAGCCTATGGCCCTCTGAACATGGAGCAGCAGGAGAAGCTCGGGATCATCGAGAGCAGCGGCCGGCATCTGCTGAGGTTGATCAACGACATCCTGGATCTGGCGAAAATCCGGTCCGGTACGGCGGATGTGGTGAGGGAGGATTTCCTGCTGCGTGAGGCCTACCGACCGGCACTGGCGACGATACAGCGCCTCGCGCTCGAACGTGGGCTCGACATCACCGTCCCGGAAGATGCCCAGATCTGGGTGCATGGCGATCCGCTCCGTCTGAAGCAGATTCTGCTGAACCTGCTGGGGAATGCCATCAAATTCACGCCGGGTGGCGGCCGAATCGGCCTGGAAGTTCGGCAGGAAGCGGGGGCTCGCGAGGTGCAGTGCACCGTTTGGGACACCGGTGTCGGCATCGCCACGGAGGACCTCGCCAAGCTGTTCCAGCCGTTCGTGCAGCTGGACAGCCGGCTGGCTCGTTGTCATGGAGGGGCAGGGCTGGGACTCTGTCTTGCACAACGGCTCGCGGAACTCCAGGGCGGGCGCATCACCGTGAGCAGTCGGCCGGGCGTCGGCAGTCGCTTTACCGTGCATCTGCCGCTTGCGCGTGTGACGGTTGCCGAGCCAGGTGAACGCTTGCCGGAACCGGCAGCAAATCCGGCCCCTCCCGGGCGCGGAAAAGTGCTGCTGGTCGATGACGATGAGATCAACCGTGACATTTATCGCGAGTACCTGGAGCTCAAGGGCTTCGCCCCGGTGCTCGCCGAGGACGGCCAACAAGCCCTGGCGCTTGCGCTAACCGAACGGCCCGACGTCATCGTCATGGATGTCCAGATGCCGGTGATGGACGGGCTTGAGGCCACGCGGCGACTCCGCGCCGCGGATGATCCGCGTCTGGCGGAAACACCCGTGATCGCGCTGAGCGCCCTGGCGATGCCGGGCGACCGACAGCGCTGCATCGAGGCCGGTTGCGACGTCTATCTGTCCAAGCCCGTGCGGCTGGACGAACTCGTGCGCACGCTGACCGTTCAGTTGGAGCGCCGCCACTCAGCTGCCGCTGAAAACAGCCCGGCCCGGTGAGGGCGCGCTGCCGCGTTTCGGGGCTGGTTAAGCGCCCAGCACCAGGCTGACGTTGTTTGCGACAACCCAGGCATAGAAACCCACGGCAGTCCCCAGCGTGGCGGTGATCCAGCGACTTTTCATCTTGTGCCGGTCGAAGAACAGGAAGGTGATGAAGGCCAGACCGACCAGCTTGAGCACCGTGATCGACAAGCCGAGCCCGAAGAACGACGCGCAGGCGTTCAACATGGGGTTCACTTCGTCCACCAGGGACTGATCGAGCCCCAGGTAGGTCACGATGCCGTCGGCGATCTGCAGCAGGCCGAACAGAACGATCAGGGTGGCCGTCACGGCAACCGACCAACCGGCGGAGGTCCGCGCGCGGCTACGCGGGGACACCGACCGAGCGCAGTGATCCAGTGTGTTCGCGTTGCAGGTCAGCGCACCGCACCAATTCAACGCGGAAGTGCACGGCGGTGGGACCAGGAGGCGGTGCGTATCGGTGGGTGGGGGCGCCATGCGGTGAGGCATGGCGGTCAGGGGATAGCGTCGAGTCGGAGGGGTGTCTTCGGGTCGTATCGGAGGATTCATTTGGCTCGCATGGCTTAGGATATCGCTAAATGTCAAGCAAGCCTTGCGCCAAATGCTTAGGCATGGGTACCGCACGAGGCATGAAAGCCCGAATGAACGGACCCGGACGGCATTCCGCCGCCCGGCGCGGAACGCGGCAGGAAGGCGTCCCTGCCGGTCTCAGGGTTGTCAGTTCCCCCCCATTTGCACCGCAATTTCCGCCAAATGCCCCAATCGGGCGGTACGTGTCCCGTCCGCGCATGCCGCACGGGAGGCCCAGCGTTCAGAACGCCAGGACCGTTTCCACGAAGCCGTAATTCCCCTGATTGCCGGTGTACTGCGCGTTCAGGATGCTCTGGCCGAAGGCGTGACCGTAAAACAGGTTGACGGTCACATGGTCCACTGGCTTGACGCTCAGCATCATGTGCGCGGTGTAGGCCAACTGGTCGAAGCCCCCGGTCGGTGCCCCGTTGTAGCCGAAGTAGGTGTTGCTCGTGGCGCCGCTCCCCGAGTAGACGAGATCCCGGCTCTGGTTGACGGTCAGCCAATGAAAGTCGACCCGCAGATTCACTTTCGGGTCCGGCGCAAAGATCGCCTGCAGGAACACGTCCTGGTTGTTCATCATGTTGTAGAACGGAAATTGCGCGTAGAGCCAGGCCGTGGGCAGCATCTGGAAAAAGGTCTGGTGCTCGCCATCGTTGGGATTCGGGTCGCCGGAGGCGCTGTTGATTCCGGCGCGGATCCAGGGGGCGCTCCAGTATTCGGAGAACTGGTAGCCGAGTTCGACGCCGTAGGCCCAGGCGTTCTGATCCAGGTTTTGCCATTTGCCGACCTGACCGTAGCCGAAAAAGCTGCCGTCCAGGTTCCCGGGACCGAGGGGCAGCAGGTGCGCACCCGCCGCACCCAGCGTATGAATCTCGATCGGGTCGCTGCGGGTCGCGGCCCGCACCGGGGCCGGGCGGTTATCGGTCGCGACCAGCCCGCGCGTGTCGCTGTAATAGGTCCAGAACACGCGCCCCAGCGTACTACCAACGGCTTCCGAGTCCTTCAGATTGGCCGTCAGGCCGGCGACGTTGATCCCGCTGATGTCGTGCATCCCGTTGATCTCGAAGCCGCCGTAGGTCGGCAGGAAGGCGAATCCGCCGATCTCGTAGTCGTCGGTCTGATAACCCAGTTGACCGCCGTCGAAGCTGCGTCCGACGTGGGTGTACTCGAACGGGCCGATCAGCCGCTGCGCCCAGCGGAAGTCCTGGATCCACTTCAGGTTCTTATTGCGCGCTACGCCTTGTCCGGCGTCGAAGTACAGTTGGCGCCCGCCGGTGATCGAGAAACCGTCGGACTTGAACTTGGCATAGCCCTGGCGCAGGAACGCGCTCTGCTGCGTCGTGTGCGGCGTTTGCGCGTAATAGGCGGCGCCGATCCCGACACCGTTCTCGGGCAGTGCCGCAATCGTGGTGTCCTGGAATTGGGTGAACACCTCAAACGGGCCCTTCGCGGCCCGGACGCCGAGCTGGAACTTGTTGCCGACGAAGTTGTAGGTCGACTCCTTGGGAATGGCGTTCCCGTTGACGACCGGATCCCCGAACCAGTCGACGAACTCGCCGCGAATGCGCTCATGCAATTCGACGCGGAAGGTCGAATCGGCCGGTCCCGTGAACTCCGCTTTCCACGGTTGGGGCGGAGCATCGGTCGGCCAGACGGGGCCCGCCAGGCTCGCGAGCCCGGCCAGCGCGACGATTCGCCGGGCAGTGAGGCGTCCTGTGCCGCTCCACCCTGAGCGGTGCGATGGTGGGACGCGTTGGGTCAGGTCAGTTGCGGTCGGGGTGGATGCGGTAGCGGCGGAATGCAGGCTGGTTACGGTCACCCGGGTCTCCTCGTGCGGTCAGCGTTGCTAGGAAAGCTCGGCTGCCCCGACCTCGGGCACGAAAAAGGCGTCGTGCCGCGCTGGTGTCAGGGCAGCAGGACGCCGTTGTCCGGGTTGATTCGCACCGGCATTGGTGCGCACTGGCTAAGATCAAGCAGAGATCGCGCCATCTCCCCAGTTCAATCTCAAGGTACTGTTTAATCATCACTAGCGCACGCAGGCACCGCGTTTCGCCTGCGCTGACGAAGCCCGGCATGCACCACGGTCTGCCGTTTTCGGGGATCGTCACCCGTCCGTGCACCGCTTTGACGCCGCTGGCGAGCAAGCCGGCGATTGTGGTGTCGGTTGGAGGGGTAGTGCCGGAGTGATGCCACACAACGGGGAGGTGCGCCCCACGATGGCGCAGGTTCGCAGCGTGTCGCCTTAGCCTCCGCCGTATCAGTGTTCAAATTTAATGCTTAGTAACAATGTGTTGCATCTTTAGGCCGACGATGGCACGAACGTTGTAACGGGTAAAGTCATGCGATTCGCGCCAACGGCGGTGGCGAATCAGCGGACAAAGGCGTCCCGCGACTGGTCAACCAGTTGCCCGGCGCCTTTTTTATTGCCTGCCGGTCAGCCTTTGTCATCCCGTCGCGGGACCTCGTGATCACGATCCAACTCCATGGGTGTTTCATGAAGTTCAAAGAGTTCAGGCAGGCCGGACACTGGCCCACCTTGCTGTCGGCCTTTCTTTATTTCGACGTGTCGTTCATGGTCTGGGTGATGCTGGGGCCGCTCGCCCTTTACATCACCCAGGAACTGGGCCTTCCGGTCGGCGAGAAATTCACGATCGTCGCCATCCCGATCCTGTCCGGGGCAATCCTGCGGATTCCGCTCGGCATGCTGGCGGATCACTTCGGACCCAAACGCACCGGCGTGCTGGCGCAGGCGCTGGTCATTGCCGGGCTGGTCTACGTGTTCTTCTTCAGCCTGCATTCCAAGCTGGAGGTCGAACTGCTGGGCCTGCTGCTGGGTGTGGCCGGCGCCAGTTTCTCGGTGGCCCTGCCGCAGGCCAGCCGCTGGTATCCGCCGCAATATCAGGGGATCGTCATGGGTATCGCCGGCGCCGGGAACATGGGCGTCGTGCTGGATTCGATGATCGTGCCGTGGCTGGCCGAGACCTATGGCTGGCAGTCGGTGTTCGGTTTCCTGACCCTGCCTCTGCTGCTGGTGCTGATCATCTACGCGGTGCTGGTCAAGGACGCGCCGGAAAAGCGCCGCCCGGTGACCTGGAAGAACTACGCGGCCCTGATGGCCGATGCCGACACTTGGTGGTTCATGTTCTTCTACTCGATCACCTTCGGCGGCTTCGTCGGCCTCGGCAATGCGCTGCCGCTGTATTTCACGAATTGGTACCACGTCTCGGGGATTGCGGCAGGCATGATGTCGGCGATCGTCGTATTCGGCGGGTCGATGTTCCGTCCGCTCGGCGGGCTGATCGCCGACCGGATCGGCGGCATCAAGGCCTTGCAGATCCTGTTCGTGATCGTTTCGCTCAGCTACCTCAGCATTTCGTTTCTGCCGGAAGGGCCGCTGCCGGCCGCGGCGCAGGCCACCGACGCCAAGGTCGCAGGGTGGGCATTCGACGATCTGCCAAGGGTCGCCTGGGTCGCGGTCGCCATCTTTTTCGTCGGGGCCATGGCGCTCGGCATGGGCAACGGTTCGGTATTCCAGTTGGTGCCGCTGCGCTTTCGCGGAGAGATCGGCGTGATGACGGGCCTGGTTGGTGCGGCGGGCGGCGTCGGCGGCTTCTTCCTGGCCAAGGCCCTGGGCCTGTCCTGGGATCTGCAGCACGGTTTCGCCGCCGGTTTCAGCGTGTTCGCCGGTCTGCCGCTGCTGGGTCTGCTTGGACTGACCTGGGTCAAGCGCCGCTGGCGCACGACCTGGGGCGCCGTGTCGGGCGCCCGGGTTTAGCCGCGCTTCGCGATCGCATGTCACGGGACTCGGGGCTGATCGTGCAGGCCGGTTTCGCGACGCGGCAGGGCCGCCGGGCGGACAACCAGGACTATGTCGGCCTGGTCTGTCCGGCGGGCGGCATGACCGCTCACGCGGAGGTGCTGGCCGTCGTGGCCGACGGTTGCGGCGGTCTGCCCGGCGGCCGCACGGCGGCGGAAGTGTGCGTGCGCGGCTTTATCGAAGGCTTCTCGGGGCTGCCCCAAACCCTGGGCGCTCACCGCCGCGCGTCCCGCGCGCTGTCGGCCGTCAATGGCTGGATCCACGCGATGGGCCGGCAGGATCCGGGTCACCGCGGCATGGCGACGACCTTCAGCGCACTCGTGCTGGACCGGCGGCAGGCCCACACCGTGCATATCGGCGACTCGCGCATCTACCGGTTGCGGGGCGAGCGCCTGGACCGCCTGACCCGCGACCATGCCTTGACCGCGCCAGGCCTGGACCATGCCCTGACGCGGGCCGTGGGTTTCGACAGCGCCGTGCCGGCCGATTGCGAGGTACATCCGCTGGAAGCGCACGACCGCTATGTGCTCTGCACGGACGGACTGCACGGGGCCTTGCCCTCCGAGGCGATCTGGGAGGTATTGCGGCAACGCCAGCACCCGCAGGCCTGCGCGGATGCCCTGGCGGACGCCGCGCTGCAAAAGGACGGCAGCGACAACATCACGGTGGCCGTGGTCGACGTGATCGCGTTGCCGCCGCCGGGCAGCGACGGGTTGTACGAGAGCCTCGGCGAACTGGCGGTGCTGGAGTTGCCCGAAGTGGGCCACACGGTCGACGACTACGTACTCGAACACGTGTTGTCGAAGGGGCGATATAGCTGTCTGTTCGTCGCGAATGACCGGCGGACCGGCTCCGGCGTGGTGCTGAAATTTCCGCACCCGTGCGTCGTCAGCGAACGGGAGTACCTGGAAGCCTTCACGCGCGAAGCCTGGATCGGCCTGCGCATCAAGAGCCCCTGGCTGGCCGAGATCATCGAGCAGGCGCCGGGTCGCCAGACCCGACTGTATTCGGTCATGCCCCACTACCGCGGCGACACCCTGGAGTCACGGCTCGTCGCGCAGCCGCCGGTCAGCTTCGATGCCGGCCTCGACGTGACGCTGAAGCTGTGTCGCGCGGTGCATGCGCTGCATCGCCGCGGCGTGATCCATCGGGACATCAAGCCCGAAAACGTGCTCCTGCTCGAGGATGGCGGGCTCAAGCTGGTCGATCTCGGTGTGGCGTCGCTGCCGGAACGCGGCGACCTGCCCGAGGCGCCCATGCCGGGCACGGCCAGTTATCTGGCGCCCGAGTTGTTTCGGGAGGCGCGGGCGAGCGTCGTCACCGATGTGTTTGCGGTCGGCGTGACCCTTTACCGGCTGTTTGCGGGCGGTCACTACCCCTATGGCGAGATCGAACCGTTCACGCATCCGCGTTTCGTCGGCTTCCGTCCGCTCGAAAAGCACCGTCCGGACCTTCCCGCCTGGCTCGGTGCCGTGATCCAGCGCGCGGTGGCGCCCGACCCCAAGGATCGCTATGCCGACACGATCGAGCTGGCTTTCGATCTGGAGCATGGCCTGGCGAAGGGCGGGCAGCGTGCTCCCGCGCCGCGGCCGCCCTGGTTCCGCCGCCATCCCGCGCGGGCCTGGCAGATCGCGGCGATCGCGCAGTTCCTTTTCCTGCTGTTCTGGTTCGGCTTCCGCAGCCTGCCCGGCTAGCGGTCGGATGAGCCGGTTTTACCCAACGAAAGATCGCGCAGCGCGCGAGGAGTGGCGATGAAAGCCAAACAGAAACTGATCGTGATCGGCAACGGCATGGCGGGCATCCGGACCGTCGAGGAAGTCCTGAAGCGCTCGCCGGAGGCCTATGAGATCACGGTGTTCGGCGCCGAGCCGCACTGCAACTACAACCGGATCCTGCTGTCGCCGGTGCTGGCCGGCGAAAAGACGCTCAAGGACATCGTGCTGAACGATGATGACTGGTACTGGAAGAACGGCATCACGCTGCACAAGGGCAAGACGATCGTTGCGATCGATCGGCGCCGGCGTCTCGTCCGGACCGAAGACGGACTCGAAACCCCGTACGACCGGCTGTTGCTGGCGACCGGTTCGAACCCGGTGATCATTCCGTTCCCGGGCAAGGATCTGCCGGGCGTGATCGGTTTTCGCGATGTCAAGGATGTGGACCGGATGGTCGACGCCGCCGAGAAGTACCGCCATGCGGTCGTGATCGGTGGCGGGCTGCTGGGCCTCGAGGCGGCCAACGGGCTGCGCAAGCGCGGCATGGAGGTCACCGTCGTGCACATTCTCGACAGCCTGATGGAACGGCAGCTCGACAAACCCGCGTCGGCGCTGCTGAAGCGGGCGCTGGAACAGGATGGGCTCCGCTTCATGATGGAGGCGCAGACCGAGGCGCTGCTCGGCGAGGACCGGGTGCGCGCGGTCCGCTTCAAGGACGGCAACGAAATCCCGGCCGATCTGGTGGTCATGGCCGTCGGCATCCGGCCGAATATCGAACTGGCCAAGGCGGCCGGCCTGCACTGCGAGCGCGGGATCGTCGTCAACGATACGATGCAGACCTACGATCCGCGTATCTACGCGGTCGGCGAATGCGTGCAGCACCGCGGCCAGTTGTTCGGTCTGGTTGCGCCGCTGTTCGAGCAGGCCAAGGTCTGCGCCGATCATCTGGTCGAGTTCGGCATCGCCCGCTACCAGGGTTCGGTCACGTCGACGAAGCTCAAGGTCACCGGCATCGACCTGTTTTCGGCGGGTGATTTCCAGGGGGGCGAAGGCTACGAGGAACTGTGCTACCAGGATCCGGCCCGCAGTGTTTACAAGAAGTTGACCGTCAGGGAGAACCGGGTGCGCGGGGCAGTGCTGTACGGCGATACCGGCGACGGCGCCTGGTATTTCCAGCTGATGCGCGAAGGCACCGACATCTCGGCTTTCCGCGAAAGCATCTTGTTCGGCCAGGCGCACCTCGGCGATTCCGGCCATGGCGACCAGAATCGAGCCTCGCTGCTGCCGGACGACGCGGAGGTCTGCGGCTGCAACGGGGTCTGCAAGAAGACCATCGTCGATGCGATCGTCCAGCAGAAGCTGTTCACGCTGGAGGACGTGCGGGCGCACACCAAGGCCTCGGCCTCGTGCGGATCGTGCACCGGCCTGGTCGAACAGTTGTTGCACAGCACCCTGGGCAGCGACTATTCGGTGACGCCGGCGAAGAAACCGCTGTGCAAATGCACCGAGCGCACGCACGAGGAGGTTCGCGCCGCAATCCGCCGGGAGGGGCTCAAGAGCATCCCGGCCGTCATGCAGTTCATGGAATGGGGCACGGTGGACGGCTGTGCGTCCTGCCGCCCGGCGCTGAATTATTATCTGTTGTGCGAATGGCCGGCCGAATACCGCGACGACGCGCAGTCGCGCTTCATCAACGAGCGCGCTCATGCGAACATCCAGAAGGACGGGACGTACTCGGTAGTGCCGCGGATGTGGGGCGGTGTGACGACGCCGGCCGAGCTGCGCGCCATCGCCGAGGTGGCCGAGAAGTACCGCGTGCCGACCGTCAAGGTCACCGGCGGCCAGCGCATCGACCTGCTCGGTGTCAAAAAGGACGATCTGCCGCGGATGTGGGCCGATCTGAACGCTGCCGGCTTCGTGTCCGGACATGCCTACGGCAAGGCGCTGCGCACCGTGAAGACTTGTGTCGGCCAGGAATGGTGCCGTTTCGGCACGCAGGACTCGACGCGGATGGGCATCGACCTGGAAAAGATGACCTGGGGTTCGTGGACCCCGCACAAGTTCAAGATGGCGGTGTCGGGCTGCCCGCGGAACTGCGCCGAGGCGACGATCAAGGACTTCGGCGTGGTCGCGGTCGATTCGGGCTGGGAGTTGCACGTCGGCGGCAATGGCGGGGTGAAGGTCCGCGCGACCGATTTCCTGTGCAAGGTCGAAACCGAAGAGCAGGTGAAGGAATACTGCGGCGCCTTCATGCAGCTTTACCGCGAGGAAGCGCGCTATCTGGAACGCACGGCGCCGTGGATCGAACGGGTCGGGCTGCCGTACGTGAAACAGCGTATCGTCGATGACGCGGCGGGCCGGCAGACCTTGTTCCAGCGCTTCATGGAATCCCAGGTCACGGCTCAGGTCGACCCGTGGGCGGAGCGCGCCCGCGGCGCGGAACGCAACGAGTTTCAGCCGATCCGGATCGACCGGAAGGGGTTGGCGGCATGAGCGACTGGATCGAGGTCGGTTTGCTGGCGGACATCCCGCGGCAGGGCGCGCGCGTGCTGCAAAGTCCGCGCGGGCCGATCGCGGTGTTCCGCACCGTGGAGGACGAGGTGTTCGCCGTGCTGGACCGCTGTCCGCACAAAGGGGGTCCGCTGTCGCAGGGCATCGTGCACGATCGCAAGGTGGCCTGCCCGCTGCACAACTGGGTCATCGATCTGGCCGCGGGCGAGGCCGTGGCGCCGGATCACGGTTGTGTGAACCGGTTTCCGGTGCGGCTCGACGCGGACCGGGTGTTCCTGCAACTGGCCGAGGTCTGAGGCGATGACGCATGTGGCGCCGGAGACGACGGGTCACTCGGAGCCGGGTCCGATCAAGACGACGTGCCCGTACTGCGGCGTCGGTTGCGGCGTGCTCGCGACGCGGGGGCCGACGGGGGTCCGGATCAAGGGCGATCCGGAGCATCCGGCCAACCAGGGGCGCCTATGCTCGAAGGGTTCGGCCCTGGCAGAAACGCTGTCGCTGGAAACGCGGTTGCTGTACCCGGAGATTGCCGGCCGGCGCGTTTCATGGGACACCGCGCTGGACAAGGTCGCGCGGCGCTTCAGTGAGGCGATCGCCGAGCATGGACCGGATGCGGTCGCCTTCTACGTGTCGGGCCAGTTGCTGACCGAAGACTATTACGTCGCGAACAAGCTGATGAAGGGCTTCATCGGCTCGGCTAACATCGACACGAACTCGCGGCTGTGCATGGCCTCCAGCGTCGCCGGCCACCGCCGGGCGTTCGGCGAGGATCTGGTGCCGGGCTGCTACGAGGATCTGGAACTGGCCGATCTCGTCGTGCTGGTCGGATCCAATGCCGCCTGGTGCCATCCGGTCATCCATCAGCGATTGATGAAGGCCCGGGAGCGGAATCCGGCCGCGCGTCTCGTCACGATCGATCCGCGCCGCACGGCGACCGCCGAATCGGCCGACCTGCATCTCGCGGTCGCGCCGGGCACGGATGTGATCCTGTTCGCCGGCTTGCTGGACTACCTGCGGCGCAACGACGGCCTGGACTACGACTTCATCGAGCGCCACACGGAAGGGCTGGCCGCCGCGCTCAACGCGGCGCGTCAGACCGCGCCGTCCATTCCGGCGGTCGCCGCGGCCTGCGGTCTGGCGGAAGGCGATGTGTCGTGCTTCTACCACTGGTTCGCGCGGACGCCTAAGGCCGTGACGGCCTGGTCACAGGGAGTCAACCAGTCCAGCGCCGGCACCGACAAGGTCAACGCGATCGTCAACGTGCATCTCGCGACCGGCCGTATCGGCCAACCCGGAATGGGGCCGTTTTCGCTGACCGGCCAGCCGAACGCGATGGGCGGGCGTGAGGTCGGAGGGCTCGCGAACCAGCTGGCCGCACACCTCGACATCGAGAATGCCGATCACCGCGAACTCGCCCGTGATTTCTGGCGTTCGCCGCGCATCGCCGAACGGCCGGGACTGAAAGCCGTCGATCTGTTTCGGGCGATCGGCGAAGGACGCATCAAGGCATTGTGGATCATCGCGACCAATCCGGTCGCCAGCCTGCCGGACGTCAACGCCGCGCGGGCGGCGCTGGGGGACTGCCCGTTCGTGGTTGTGTCCGACTGCGAGGCGGGAACGGATCTGTCCCGCTATGCCCATGTGCAACTGCCCGCGCTGGCCTGGGGCGAGAAGGACGGCACGGTGACCAACTCCGAGCGCCGGATCTCGCGCCAGCGGGCGTTCCTGCCGGCGCCTGGCGAGGCGCGCGCGGACTGGTGGATGCTGGCCGAGGTCGGGCGGCGGATGGGCTACGGGGAGGCGTTTCGTTACCGCAGTCCCGACCAGATTTTCCGCGAACATGCCGCGCTCTCGGGGTATCGGAACGCTGGGCAGCGGGTGTTCGACATTGCGGGTCTTTCCGGGCTGGCAGCCGAGGCTTATGATGGCCTGCACCCCATCCAATGGCCGGTTACGACGGAAATGCCCGAGGGCAGCGCCCGTCTCGAGATGCCGGCCATGACCGACCGCGCCGGGCGTCGCGCGCGTTTTGTCCCGGTCGCGTACCGGGCGCCGCTGTCGACGACCGATCCCGAGCATCCGCTGATCCTGAACACCGGCCGCATCCGCGATCAGTGGCACACGATGACCCGCACCGGCAAGGCGGCACGGCTGAACGCGCATCTGTCCGAACCCTATGCCGAACTGCATCCGCGCGATGCCGGCGCCCTCGGAATCCTGGACGGTGCGCTGGTGCGCTTGACCAGCCGGCATGGCGTGATGCTGGCCCGCGCCCGGGTCACCGACGCGCAGCAGTGCGGTTCGGTATTCGCGCCGATGCACTGGACCGACGCCAATGCCCGCGGTGCGTTGGTCAATGCGCTGGTCGGCCCGGCTTGCGATCCGGTGTCCGGCGAGCCCGAGTCGAAATTCACGCCGGTGCGAGTCGAGGCCTATCGTCCCGCATGGCAGGGCTTTGCGTTCTCGCGCCAGCCGCTGGCCTTTCCGGACGCGACCTACTGTGTCGCCATCCGGGGACGTGGTCACTGGCGCTACGAATTGGCCGGGGAGAGCGCGCCGGACGATTGGGGCGCCGCCGCGCGTGCCGCGGGAGGGGGCGACGCGGACGAATGGCTGGAATTCTCCGATCCGCGCGCCCGGCGCTACCGCTGCGCCCGTTTGTCGGCATCGCAACTGGCGTTCTGCCTGTTCGTCGAAACCGGTTCGAGCCTCCCGGCACGCGACTGGCTGAGCTCGTTGTTCGGTGACCACCCGGTCCCGGAGGACGCGCGCCGTGCGCTGCTGTCGGGCAAGCCTGCAAACGCCGAACAGGACCGGGGCCAAACGGTTTGCTCTTGCTTCGGGGTCGGGATCAACACCTTGCGTGCCGCGATTCGCGAGCACGGCTTGACGACCACTGCCGAAATCGGAGACCTGCTGAAAGCGGGCCGGAACTGCGGTTCCTGCGTGCCGGAACTGCGCATCCTGCTGCAGGAAGCCCGCGTCTCCTGAACGCGGGCGCATTGAACATTCGATTCCCTTTGAACCTTGAGGAGACGCTCGATTGACTTCTGCAGAGCCCCCGAACCGTGACGCGGTTCCCGAGAAGTCGCGGCTGACGCTGGGCTTCGTTCCGCTAACCGACTGCGCGCCGCTGGTCATTGCGCAGGAACAAGGCCTGTTCGCCCGCCACGGGCTCGACGTCACGCTGTCGCGCGAGGCGTCCTGGGCGAACATTCGCGACAAGGTCGCCGCGGGCTTGTTGGACGGCGCGCAGATGCTGGCCAGCATGCCGCTGGCGACGACCCTCGGTCTAGGTGAGGTCCAGCAGGCGACCGTCACCGCGCTGTCGCTGGACTTGAACGGGAATGCCATCACCGTTTCGAATGCGTTTTACGACGAGATGGCGACGCTCGATCCGGACGGATCCGGTGAGGCGCCGGTCGCAGCCGATCGCCTCAAACAACTCATCGATGCGCGCCACGCGGCGGGCAGAACGCCGCCGGTGTTCGCGATGGTGTTTCCGTACTCGACGCATAACTACCTGCTGCGCTACTGGCTGGCGGCGGGCGGTGTCGACCCGGACCGTGATCTGCGACTGGTCGTGATCCCGCCGCCGCAGATGGTCGAGGCCCTGCGCATCGGTGCCATCGACGGCTTCTGCGTCGGTGAGCCGTGGAATGCCGCCGCGGTGGCCGAGGGACTGGGGCGCGTGCTGACGACCAGTCACGACATCTGGAACAACCATCCCGAGAAGGTCCTCGGCGTCAACGCCGACTGGGCTGAACGGTATCCGGCTACGCACAAGGCGGTCATCAAGGCGCTGATCGAGGCGACCCGCTGGCTCGACGAACCCTCAAATCGGCGAACAGCGGCCGAGCTGTTGTCACATCCGGACTACGTCGGTGCACCGGCCGAGATCATCGCGATGTCGATGACCGGTTCGTACCGTTATGCCGCCGGCGACGCGCCGCTCCCGATGCCGGATTTCAATGTGTTTTCCCGCTACGCGGCCAACTTCCCGTGGCGCTCGCACGCGCTATGGCTGCTGACGCAGATGGTCCGATGGGGGCAGATCCGGGAACCGATCGACCTGCGCGGTATCGCACACACGGTGTACCGGCCCGACCTCTATCGGCAGGCCGCCGGCGAACTCGCGATCGTGTGCCCGGCCGACGATGAGAAATCCGAGGGCGCGCATGCCGCGCCATGGCAGCGCGACGGGATGACGCTGGGCGCCGACCGCTTCGTCGATGACAGCGTGTTCGACCCGGCGGACCCCGTTGCCTATCTGCTCGGCTGCGAATTGCACCACCGCAAGCTCGATCCGGCCGAACTGTTCGGACCGCGGGGCCGCCCGTGAACATGCTGCGCATCATGATCGTCGACCAGGATCCGGCCCGCAGCGCGGTGCTGGAGCAGGCACTGACCGATGCCGGCCACCGCGTCGTCGCCCGGACCGTCGACGAAGGCAGCCTGTTGCAGATCGTCACCGATGCCCAGCCCGACGTCGTCATCATCGACATGGAGGCGCCGGGCCGCGACACGCTGGAGGACCTGCGCGAGGTCAGCCGCGACAACCCCAAGCCGATCATCATGTTTTCGAACAACCGCGACGGCGAGTACATCCGCCAGGCCGTGCAGGCCGGCGTCAGCGCCTACGTGGTCGACGGCCTCAGCAAGGAACGCATCCTGCCGATCGTCGACGTCGCGATCGCGCGCTTCCGAGAATTCCAGGCGCTGCGCCGCGAGCTCGCCGACACCAAGGTCCAACTCGCCGACCGCAAGATCGTCGACAAGGCCAAGGGCATCCTGATCCAGCGCAAGGGACTTACCGAAGAACAGGCTTACGCACTGCTGCGCAAGACCGCGATGAACCGGGGGCTGCGCATCGCCGACGTCGCGCGGACCTTGTTGTCGTTGGAGGGGATGGAGGGCTGAGGTACCAATTCGGCGGTCGCGAGTGATCCTCGTCAGCAGCATTGGGGATCGGCGACAGCACCGTTGTTTTGCTAAAGCCGAGGTTCGGAACCAACGGCTTATGCTCAGCGTGGCGTAGCGATCAACAACAGCGTGTTCAGTCGCATCATGTCCGCGTCGCTAACGCAATCATCTGACCGCGCGGGTGATTCCAGTCGCCGATGCGCGTCAGCTGCCAGCCGCCCGGTGAAGCAAGTTCCGCAAGCCGCTCGAAGGGATAGCGCCAGTTCCGTTGAGCATGCGATGGACCTTCAGGGTTGCCGGTTTCGGGCCCCTCAAACCAGGTGAAATAGAACCGCGATCCGGCATGCGAGCCGCCGCCGATTCCCGTGAAGCATTTCTCGATATCCGTAGGTGTCAGGTGGGTCAGCAGTGACTGGGCGATTGCATAGTCGAAGGGTTCTAGCCCCGTGACGTCGAAATCATAGTTACAGACGAATCTTGGCCTGCGGCTGGCACCCAAACCGTATAGCACCTCATGTTCTAGTCCTGCTGCGATAAGAGCCTCTTCACCTTCGATGGCCTGATAATGGCCGGGTTTGAGGAAAGGGATGAGATATTGCCCCAGGCGCAACGCCCCGCAGGCCACGTCAAGGAATACATGGTGCGGCTCCAAGCCTTGGGCAACGAGGAAATGGTACTGCATGCGCCCAATCCCATACCACATCTCGGGTGTCTGTCCGCCGATGTAGGCGCGGTGGCCAAGCGCTACGACCCGTTCGGGCGCAGGCAGGGAGAAGACCGCGTCCTCGCCCGGAACGCCATTCGGCGGTGCCGACGCTTCGGCAGGTGGATTGACTTGCGGTGCGACCGCCAGCGTTTCCTGTGCCTCAAGCAGCGGACGCCCGACGTCCGGTCTCAGTTCTCCTCTCGATTCTCCGCCCACTATATTTGCTCTCCATTTTCCGTCTACACGTTGTGCGATACTAGACCAGCCGCGCCTTAATCACTAGCACATCGGCTAAGTCCATCTTCCCCAAGCCCGCAGAGAAGTCAGCCGACTCCTTTTCTGCCATGGCCGTGAGATGGGATGACGCTGGGCGCCGACCGCTTCGTCGGCGGCAGCGTGTTCGACCCGGCGCACCCCGTTGCCTATCTGCTCGGCCGCGAATTGCACCACCGCAAGCTCGATCCGGCCGAACTGTTCGGACCGCGGGGCCGCCCGTGAACATGCTGCGCATGAGGAACAGGCCTACGCACTGCTGCGCAAAACCGCGATGAACCGGGGCCTGCGCATCGCGGATGTCGCGCGGACTCTATTGTCGCTGGAAGGGATGGACGGCTAGGGTAACCGTTCGGCGGTCGCGAGTAGTCGGCGTCAGCAGCCTTGTGTGCTCCGTTATGACAACGAGCGCGTTATAGGCGATGACGGGTAAATGGGAGCGAGCGAGATGCCCTATGGATGCCCTATGGATGCCCTATGTCTTCTCAACGCCTGAACGACTGATGGCCGCTTATTCAGCTGACATCGCGAGGTGGAACCATGAACACGGTCGTGCTTGACGTGCGCTCGTTAAAAGAGACGCTTGCGGATGCGGCAAGCGCCATGAATTACGGTCTCGGCGAGGCCGAGGCACACATCAGCTTTGCGACTCCGGAACTGTTGTGGCAGGTGTTGACTGCCAAACGGTGGCAGCTTCTAGAAACCCTTTGCGGGGCGGGGCCCCTGTCCATTCGCGAGACCGCGCGTCGGGTCGGTCGTGATGTAAAGGCGGTTCACAGCGACGTGACCGAGCTGCTGAATGCCGGTGTGCTGACACGTTTCCCTGACGGACGCATCGAGTTTTCGTACGATACCGTGAAGGTCGAGTTCCTGCTGCGAGGCGCGTGACCCTTCAGTTCATGAGGCGGTTGTCGCGCCACAAACCGTGGAAGGCGTTGCCAGCTCGAGCGTTCAAAAAGTAGGTCGTGTTCTGCCACGGGTCGAGTCTCCGGGCATTGAAGCGCAATCACGGTTGGGGTCTTGGCGGAAAAGCCACGTAATGGAAAGCGGTGACGGTCACCCCTCAGTAGGTGAAACTACCTATTGTGCATAGGGCGTTCACCGTGGTTCACTCGCCGCCAAAACCCCCTCACGAATTCATAAGACGGCTAGTTTTGGCGGCTAAGTGGCGGGGCGCAAGGACCCCCTATGAGCGCTGGACGAAACCGGGATCTGAGCGATTTGGTCGACAAAGGCTATGTCGTGATCCGATCCTTTCTTGACCGGCATGAAATTACCCTTTTCGAGGCCGACATCTCCCAGAACGAGGGGGTTTGGTACGAGGCCTATCGGGTCAAGATCCCACCCCGGAACCTGCTGCTACACCTTTCTGACAAGCTCGATGCCTTGACGGCGGCTATTTCCATGCAGACCGATATTGAAGCCACTTTCATGATCGGCGGAGTCTACTTTTTTACCGACGGCGGACAACGGTTTTCCTGGCACCAGGACCGCGAAAGCTACTATTTCACCCAAACGCATTATCACTATCTCAATTTTTACATACCGATCATCAAACCGGACGCTGGGAAATCAAACCTTTCGCTCATTCCAATGAACCGCCTGCATGAGCGGAGTCCGGACCTGTACGAGCAAGTGCTCGGGCGCGGTGCGTGTCTGGTGGAGGAGACGCAGCACAATTCGATCTTTTGCAATGAAAATGAGGGTGGGAAATACGGGAGCGTCAACTACGACCTGTCGGAAATTGCCGAGACACCCGAGTTGAAGAGTGGCGATCTGCTGCTTCTCCGCGGAGACGTTATCCACAAGACCCAGGATGCCGAGACCAGTCGTGTCGCGCTCTCGATCCGCTTCACGCAAGGATCGCACGCCGTGTCCAAGGCAAAACTGGTGGATGGCGGCTTCAAGAAGTTCACGAAGATGCTCGAAATGCCCGCCTTCTATCAAAGCCTTCTCGCTTATTTCGATGCGCGGGGTACCGAGGACATTCCGTTTCAAGATTTCTATTCGGACGATTTCGCCCAATTCTGCCGCACGTGCCAAGGCACCCGCAGCGGGCTGCGCCGATACCTCGTAAACGAGAAGTTGCGCCGCCGCCTGTGGCAAAGCCTGATGGAAGTCGGCGCGGGCGCAATGCGGGCGGAAGCAGGGCGTGTCAATCGAAATGCGCGCAGGTGGCTGAAGGAGCGACTCGCCAAGAGTGCATGGCGGTCCGCGCTGTTCCGTTAATCATCCGAAACTCCGGTCGTAGGTAAGTGTCCATTATGCCCACAACGCATCCAGCCCGAAGCTCAGCGCGTCGAAGGGCGGGGCACTGAGCGTGGCGTCGTCCTTGTAGACCGCTTCGAGACGCCAATGGGCCTCGTGTAATGCGAACACTTCCAGCGTGCGCGCGTCCGGGTCGATCAGCCAAACGTGGCCGACTCCCTGAGCGGCATAGATCGGGAGTTTGTCCGCGCGATCCATTTGCGCCGTAGACGGATACAACACTTCGCAAAGCCAGTCGGGGGGCAACTCGAAAAAGGCTTTGTCGGGCAGCGCCGGCAGGCGCTCGCGCCGCCATCCGGCGATGTCCGGTACGAGGATGTCGGAGCCCAGATGCAACTCCGGTTCATCCAGAATCCACCAACCGCCGGGGCCGTCGCGTCCCTCGTCGTAGGTGGGCACGAGTTTGCCGCCCATGATCGACGAGGCGCGGGCATGCCTGGGTGCCGGTCGTGGCAGCACGATCAACTGCCCATGGATGATCTGCGCGACGAAGCGATCCGGCACCTGGCACAGATCCTCATAGGTCGCTAAACGGGACGCCGGTGTCGACATGGCGGGATTCTCGCGTCTCGAGGCTTGGCGCTAGTGTACGGTGGCCGACGAAATAGGGAAAAGCTCAATCCCCTGGGTGAGGTTGAGGGACCCCACTCAAACCCGGCGGATCCGTGCCGCGGCCCGTAGGCGCGCGCGCACGGCTTCGACCCGCTCACGTTTCGGAGGCATCACGCACGCTCTCGAACAGGTCGATGTCCCAGGCGACGAGGTCCCGCCGGATCGCATCTGCAGCCGGGCGCGGCAGGATGCGCGCGAGATCCTCGCCGGTGATGACGCCGACCAGTTGCGTCGGCTGCTCGCGAGCGAAGGCCAGGGCGTGCCAGGCCAGGATCGCGGCGCCGACGGCGGTGGGATACGAGATGTAGGTCGCACCGGCATAGGGACTGTGCAGCAGATCGCGGTAGCGCAGATAGCTCAGCCCCACGGTTTCGATCACGGTCTGACGCTCGTTGCGAACGCTCTCGGCAATGCGGATTTCCGCCGCGGCAGCGAAATGCGTGCGCCGGATCACGCCGTTTCTCAGGTGCTCCTCGATACGCCGCGGCTTGTTCATACCGGGCAGGATGGCGCGGACCATTGCCTCGATCGTCAGCTCCGGCTGGTTCGGCAGGCTGCGCTTCGACAGCAGGTTGAGCTGGAACAGCGCCTTGACCAGTTCGACCTCCGAGCCGCCGGTGTAGACACCGATCGAGTCCACATCCGGGAACGAGCGGTGCAGCGACAGCAGTTCCTCCTGATACAGCGGGTATTGCCGAATCGGTTGCGGCTCGTGCGGAAAGTCGTAGTTGCGGGCGGCCGTGAAGGGCTCCAGCACCTGCATCCGTCCCTTGTTCCAGATGCGCGGCTGCTGGGCCAGTTCCTCCAACGCCACGAGGGGTGACCACGAGAAGATGATCTGGTCCGAGTCGATGTCTTCCAGCAGGTAGAGGTCGATGCTCTCGACCTCCAGGTCCTTCCGGTCCGCGGCAAGCAATTCGTGCATCCGCCGGCCGATCAGGAAATTGGTCACGCCGGGCGAGATGCCCAGGTTGATTAGCGCGGCGATGCCGCGCTCGCGCAACGCCGCGTCGAAGTCGTACTGTGAGAACGTCAGTGTGCGCTCGGTGACGGCATCGTACATGTCCGAGGCCAGGTCGACCGTATGGGCACCAAGGCGAAGGCCGAGTTCGATGATCGGCCCGTTGAATTCCGGCAGCGCGGCATTGACGAGCATCGCCGCGCCGGCCAACGGCTGATGATGCGTCGGGTCGTAGGCGAACACGGGCGAGAAGTCCGCGACACCGATGAAGTCGATGCGGTCGAACAGGCGTTCGGCATGGAACAGGGCATCCCGGGCTGCATCGGGGTGCAACACGTAGACGACGAAGCGAACCGGCACGTCATCGCGCTCGGCCAGTTCCGACAGGCAGATCAGCAACGCCGAGCCCACCGCGCCCAGCCCGAAGAACACGATTCGCGTCGGTTCCGGGGCGATATCCGGACGTGTTGGCATCCTGCGGCTCCGTTCGTGGTGAGAAGGGCGTATCGGCCCTGGTTGACTGGGAAGATAACCCGCATCTGCCCGCCAAACAATCGTGTGCCGCCCGACCCGGCGCGGTCTGCGATGCGACAAGCAGGCTCGGGAACGGGAAGCTTCCGCACAAAACGACAGGCACGCGTCAGACCTCGCTTCAGCGGCTGTTCTCGGCCACGACTCGGGCGATGATCGCCTCCAGACCATCCAGTTCCCGGTCGAAGGCCGACGTGCGGTAGGCCGGCGTCTTGGTTTCGGTCAGGGAGGTCCGCGGGGACGGCTCGGGCGATTCACTCAACGCAATACGGGTGTAGGTCGACAGACCGGGCTGCAAGGGTCCGCGGGCGAGCTCTTGCGGGTCCAGCGCAATGCGGACCGGCACGCGCTCGGCGATGTGGATGAAATTCCCGGTGGCATTGTCCGTCGGCAGCAGGGCGAACACGCTCCCGGTACCCGGATTCAGGCCTTCGACCCGGCCATGGTAGACCCGGTCCGGATGGGCATCGACGCGGATCTCGGCCGCCTGTCCCGGCCGGATGCCCGCCAAATCGCCTTCCAACACGTTGGCCTCGACCCAAAGCTGATCCAGCGGCACGATGACCATGACCGGCACGCCCGGCGCGACGCGGTCGCCGACCTGCACCTTCCGCCTGGCGATCGCACCAGCGACCGGGGCGCGGATTTCCTGGCGCCGGAAGTCCAGCGCGGCCCGGCGAAACCGCTGCTTGGCCGCCTCGACCGCCGGATGGTGCGCGATGCCGGCCGCGCCGAGTTGCACGGACAGTTCCTTTTGTTCCGCACGGACCTCGCCGACCGCCGCCTCCAGCTCGAGGATCTTGTCCGTGGCATTCTGCTGTTGCTGTTCGGAAACCGCGCCGTCCAGGCCCGCCTGCCGGAACCGCGCCAGATCGTGGCGGACCGCTTCCAGGGCCGCGGTGCGCGCCGCGATGCGCCGGGCCAGCGTCTCCTGCCGCGCCTGCAGGGCCGCGATCTGACGCACGGTCGCCGCGAGCTCCGCCCGCGCCTGTTGCAGTGCGATCTCGGCATGATGCCCGTCCAGCCGGACCAGCACCTGGCCCTGCGCGACGGACTGGGTGTTTTCCGCGAGCACCGCAACGACTGTGCCTTCGGCCTGTACCTCGACCGGAATCACGTGCCCGGTTACGAAGGCATCGTCGGTGCCGACCCAACGCCGTTCCCGATACCCGGAATACCCCCACAAGCACAGCCCCAGCAGCGCCAGCACGGCCGCGGTGCTGGACAGCCGGCGGCGCGCGGCGCGCCACCGACGTTGCGACGACGCCGTGGGTTCGGAATGCCGGGGTGTCACGAGGCCGGGCTCCGCGCCGGCAACCTGCGCCACCCGCTGCCCATGGCCTGGCACAACGCCACGCTCGCCCGGAGACGCCGCCCGCGCAACTCGGCGAGACGCGAGCACATCACGAGCACATCGAGCCGGGCCCGCAGCCCGACAGTCCGGTCGCCGAGTCCGGCGCTGACCGTCGCCTCGGCGACGCGCTGCGCTTCCTCGGTCTCCGCGAGCAGCCGCGCCTGTTCGTCCAGCTTCGCATCCCATTCGCGCAGCCGGACCAGCGCGTCGGCCGTCTCCCGGACCGCCCGCAGCAAGGTGTCGTTGTAGCGTTCGACCGCGAGATCGTAGAGCGCCTCGCGCTCGGTCAGTGCCGCCTGCAATCGTCCGCCTTCGAACAGCGGGAAGGTCACGGTCGGTCCGACCGCATAGGCGAGGCTAGACCCGTGAAACAGCACATCGGTCAGCGTGACGGTATGCAAGCCGGCGAAGCCAACCAGATTGACGTCGGGATAGAACGCCGTGCGCGCGACCTCGATCGCTTCGGCCGCGGATTCCGCCTCGAGCCGCGCGGCCCGGAGGTCCGGGCGCGACGCCAGCAGATGCAGCGGCAGTTCGACCGGCAGCGCCGGCACGGATTCCGGCGGAAGCTCGCCGATGCGTATCGACCGGCCCCAGTCGGGACCCTGCCCGGCAAGGTTTGCGAGCAGATTCCGCAGCACACGCACCGTCGCCTCGGTACCGGCCGACAGCTGCACCGCTTCCTCGACCGCGGCCTGCGTCCGCAGCAGCAGCGGCTTTGTCGTCAGGCCGCTCCCCCAACGGCTTTGCTCCAAGGCCTGCAAGGCCGTGGCGTCCGCAACCACGTCCCGCGCCAGGCGCGCCTGTTCCTCGGCGGCCTGCAACTCGAAATACGCCGCGGCGACGCTCGCCGCGAGCAACAGCCGCGCATCGTCCCGCTCCGCCGCGATGGCCAGGGAATGCGCGATCGACTGCTGCAGGCGGGCCCGATCCTGGCCCCAGAAATCCAGGTGGTAGCGCAGTACCAGCGGGTCGACCAGCAGGTGGCGAAAGTTGTCGCCGGCCAGCCGGAGCTGCACGTCGGTGGCCGAGAAGCGTTCGGCCGCGAACGTCACCCGCGAACTCAGCGTCGGATAAAGCTCGGCTCCGGCACGATCCACCAGCGACTGCGACTCGCGCAGACGCGCCTCGGCCGTCTTGAGGCCCGGATTGCCGGACAACGCCTCGCCGACCAGCCGGTTCAGTTCGCTGTCCCCGAACAGACGCCACCACTCCGGGAGGGCGGCAGTGCCCGAGACGGCGGCCTGCGGCGCGAGTTCGGCGACGGTCGCACCGAAGGCGGGAACGGCCCGCATGGCAGCCCGTTCCGGACGTTCACTCACGGGCGCGCACCCGACGAGCAGCAGCATCATCGGGGCCAGCGGTCGCACGAGCCAGCGGGTCAGCGTCATACCGCCTCCTCCGCGGATGCTTCGTCCTGGTCGCGGCGCAGCGCGGCGGCGCGCGACTCCGTCACGGCCTTGACCGGCGGATGGGCGAACCAGACCACCGCCGCCAGGATCAGGCAGACACCGCCCGCCAGCCAGAAGCCGTCGTTCAATGCACGGATCGCTGCCTGCCGTGCGGCGAATCGGATCAGGCGCGCACCGGCCTGCGCCTCATCGAAACCGAGCGTCATGAACGCATCGAGCAGCGGCGCGGTTGCGCCGTCCCATCGATCCCGTGCCTCCGCCCAGCGCTGCAAATGGAAAGGTGTGCGGCGGTACAACACGACCCCTTGCAGGCTGATACCGATCGCGCCCGATGCAATTCGCATCAGATTCGCCAGTTCCAGCGCGGCACCGTGCCGTTCGGCGGGCAGCCCCTGCAGCGTCAGGGTCGTCAGCGGTACGAAGAAGGCGCCGAGACAGGCTCCTTCGAGCACCTTCGGCCACAGCAACGCGGCGAACGAGGCCGCGTCGTCAAAGCGGCTTAGCCACAGGTAACACGCCGCAAAGCCGGTCAGGCTGAGGCTCGCCAGCAGGCGCGCATCGACGCGCCGCACCGCGAGATGCATCACGGCCGCCACCGGCTTCGCACAGAGGGCCGTCGTCAGGAACACCAGCCCCGCCAGCCAGGACGAGTACCCCAGGTTGAGCTGCAACTGCACGATCAGGGCCGACAACAATCCCTGGAACGACAAGAAGCCGAAGAACAGCGCGCCGGCACCGATCGCGAAATTGCGGTTCGCGAGCAGCCGGAGGTTCACGTACGGATGCGGCGCATGCCAGGCATGAACGACCCACAGACATGCCGCCGCGGCCACCACGAAGCCCGTCGCCTGCAGCGCGTGCGAGGCCAGCCAGTCGCGGTCATTGCCCTGATTCAGCAGCGTCTGCAAGCCGAGCCAGACGACGGAACACAGCGCGCAGCCGATCCAGTCGAACGGGCTGCGCGCCGCGCGCGATTCCGGCCGCCCGCGCAGCAGCAGGGCGACGCCGGCCGCCGCGAGAAAGGCCACCGGCAGGTTAAGCCAGAACAGCCAGCGCCAGCCCAACGTATCCGCGATCCACCCACCGACCGGCGGGCCGATACTGAACGGCATCAGCGTGAAGAAGCTCCACACGCTGATGCCCAGACTCTTGCGGGCGGCGGGATACTCATCCAGCAGCAAGGACTGCCCCGCCTGCAGACTCAG
Organism: Methylotetracoccus oryzae; assembly: GCF_006175985.1. GTDB lineage: Bacteria > Pseudomonadota > Gammaproteobacteria > Methylococcales > Methylococcaceae > Methylotetracoccus > Methylotetracoccus oryzae. The sequence continues at coordinate 136,034 of NZ_SRSH01000016.1, forward strand.
CCCCCCGCACAGGCCGAGGCCGATACGGGCGAGCAGATACGGATACAACGCATCTGCACGCGCACACAGCCATGAGCACACGGCGAAACCGAGCAGGGCACCAACCACGACCCGCCGGGGGCTGCCGGCCCGCGCCAGCCAGCCGCCGAGCGGATAGGCCAAGGCCAGCGCCACCATATAGTCGGTCTGCGTCCAGGTCGCGAAGCTCGGGGGAATCGCCAGCCCGCCCGCGACGCGCGGCAGCATCGCGATATAGGCTCCGGCGTTGAAGATCACCAGCACGTGAGCGAAGCCCAGGCACAGATTGAAAGCGATGAAGCGCCAGCCCCGGAGGCGATGTAGGGATTCGTGAAGCATCGACGAGCGTCCACCGGTTCGGTGCACCGGGTGTTCCCGGAGCGAGGCGCGCGAAGCACCGCTGACGTGCACCGCCAAACCCGGATCGGGCGTGACCTTGGCTACGGATTCGTTATTGACACGACACGATATCGATGGGCTTGATATCGGAAAAGCGAAACTTTCGAAACCTTGATATCGGAGATACCGATACGAAGCCATGGACATCGATCAGATCAAGACCTTCCTGAGCGTGGCCGCTCATGGCAGCTTCATCGAAGCGGCCGTCCGGCTGTACGTGACCCAATCGACCGTGAGCAGCCGTATCCAGCGGCTCGAAAGCGAGCTCGGTGCGGCCTTGTTCGTGCGGAACCGCACCGGCGCGAGCCTGACCCAGCAAGGACAGCGCTTCGTCAAGCATGCCAAGGCGATCATCGTCAGCCTGGAACAGGCCCGCGACGAGATGGGGCTGCCGAGCCGCTTTCGGGCCAACCTGGTCATCGGCGCCCGGCTTGGGCTGTGGGAATCGGTGCTGCCCGACTGGGTCGGTGAGCTCCGCCGCCGCCTGCCGGACGTGTCGATCCGCAGCGAAATCGGCTTCGAGGACGAGTTGCTGCGCCGACTGATCCAGGGCAGCCTCGACCTCGGCCTGATGTTCACGCCGCGGCACGATCCGGCCCTGCACGTGGAACACCTGTTCGACGAAACCCTCGCGCTGCTGAGCTCAAAGCCGGATGCCCCGTGGCCCGATCCCGACTACGTGTACGTGGAATGGGGGCCCGGCTTCTACGCGCAGCACGGCAACAGCTTTCCCGAACTCGAACCCGCCGCGCAGAAGGCCGACATCGGCTGGCTGGCCGCGCAACTGGTGCTGCGAAACGGCGGGTCCTGCTTCCTGCCGCTCCGGGTCGCCAAGCCCTTGCTGGCCGCGGGGCAACTCCGCCCGGTGCCCGACACGCCGCGCTTCACGCTGTCCGCGTACATGGTCTCCGCACGCGATCACCGCTCGCCGGCGCTGGCCCCGGTCCTCGACTGGTTCAGGGAATTCGCGAAGCGGGAGCGCGGGGAATGAATCTGGGGGTGGGGGGCAGCTGAATCTGGACCGCTGGACGTCCGACAGGGAGTACCCGACCCGGCTGTTCAGCCCACGCAGTCGACCTGCAGGCTTTCACCGCAGACTAACGCTTCACGATGCTAATGCCGCACGGTACTATCCCTGCGTGACCATCGTATCGTTCGCGTGCCGGGAGACAGCCGATCTCTTCGAGGGTAGGAGGATCAAGCGCTTCGTCAACGTGCAAGCCGTCGCGATGCGCAAGCTCGCGATGCTGAATCGGGCAGCGACACTCGACGACCTGAGAATTCCACCTGGGAACAGGCTGGAGTCACTCGTCGGAGATCGCGCCGGTCAGCACAGCATCCGGATCAACGACCCATTTCGAATCTGCTTCGTATGGTCCCCCGAAGGACCAACAAGAGTTGAGATCGTCGACTACCACTGACCGAGCACCAGCATGCGCAGCGTCCCTTATCCACATCCTGGCGAAATTCTCATGGAAGAATTCCTCAAGCCGATGGGAATCACACAGTACCGTCTCGCGAAAGAGATAGGCGTTCCACAACGCCGCATCGGGGAGATTGTTGCAGGCACTCGCGCTATCACGGCTGACACGGGCCTGCGGCTGTCCCGATTTTTCGGGATGTCCGATGATTTCTGGATGGGGTTACAGTTGGACTACGACGCTGCATTGGCGAAAGACGCACTCGCCGAGACGCTGGCGAAGATCACTCCATGGAAGCACAGCGAGAATCCTGGGGTCGATGCGAACTAAGCGGCTACCAAGGCCTTCGCTGCCGCTTCACGAATGAGTGCACTGGATGGTGCGCCTTTTGTGTATCGGGTCAGGCACCAAAGTACCGCCAGGGCGAGTGTCTCCGGTTCATTCGCTTCGCAGAGCGAGAGGGAGAGCGAGGAGGGGAATACTGAAGGTGCTCGGCCGGACGCGTCGCCAGGTGTAAAGTAAAGAACTGACCCCCTTACCCCCTGACCCCCTTACCCCGAAACCTCCAAGGTTCGGAATGCCCTGAACCGCAGGCTCCGTCCGTGAATCCCGCACATTGACCTTGCCCCTGGGGTGCGCTACTTTCTGCTTAATCCCGCTTCGTCGCGGCATAAATCCAATCGGAACAAAGGGAAATGCGGCTAGAGCCGACGCTTTGCGGATTCTGCCTAATTCGTTCAACGCAGATTCTTTGAAGCGCCGCCAAGGTAGATTCTGCAAAAGAACACTGTTAGGCATTCTCAGCAATCCTCATCCACAGAAGAAGAACGCATGAATCCAGCAGCAGTCGAACACGCTTACGCCATCTTCCACGCCGCGACTCCGGTCATTCGCATACATGGCATCGGCGGTAAGCGATGGAAACGCAACGTCGCAAAAGGATCGAGAATTGGCCCTTGGTTGCAAGCTAAGTATGACATTCTGAACAAAGCCATCTGGGAGGCACGAATTCCTTGTTTATACCTCGTCGCAGGTGGGGACGGAGTTATTCGTTACGTCGGTATATCTCGCAACAGGCTGAAAGACCGTTGGCGCATATCTCCGGCACACGACGCAGAAACAATGATCCGACTTCCCGAAAACCAGCTATTTCATAGCCAGTGCTGGAAGCACATTGAGCGCGAGTGTACGCAGAGCTCAAGCCACACTTACGAGGTTCGCTGCATCGATGGTACCTCACTGCTTCCACTCCTTGAACGTTTGGGCCCACCTCTTTCCGCATTTGCAGCTCTGCGCGGCGACGGCGAAGGTATCGTTGCCGGAGTGGAACGATGGATGTGTAACAACAAAGGGCCAAAATTGGTTTCTTGGAACGTGGCGATGACGGGCGATTAATGGCTAACAATTCCGTCGAGAGGGACGGTTTGCAAGCTGCGCTTGCAAATGCCCTTCGCGGCTCCGGCCGCCCCTCACGTCAAACGTTGGGCAAGGAATGTAAAATGTCAGACGAAGGAAAAACAATCAGAGCCGAACAGATATTCAAGAAGATAGTTTGGCGACACACTGTATCCATCAGTCACGCGATGGAGCAGGCAACCACATGGTCCATTTCCGGTGTCGCAGCGATTATCGGTCTTTTTATAAGTAATCTTGATTCAGTAGGGACAATCGTAAGTTCCATTGGTCTGCGATGGTTTCTCATATCATTCACGACTTCGCTCATTTTTGGAGCGATCAGCAAACAGATTGGAATGGCGCTTGGGAAAGGACTCGAAGTGGTGGAGAAAATGGAGGGAGTGTTATACTCGGATCAAGGACAGAGGCTGATGAGTCAAATGTCTACTCCGCCACGGGAGTTGATTAAAGAAATCGCAGATCCATTCTTTTGGCCTCTTTCAAGTTACATGAGAAGGAGCGGGTTTAAAGGCATCGAAGATTATCTCTCTCCAGATAAGCGGTTCGTTAAACTGTTTTGCATACAAATGGTTTTCGTATATTTACACGGAATTGCAGCAGCGGTAGGACTCATAGTCATTGCTTGCTCAATCGTGAAATAAGATTAAAGCCCAACCCGGCGTTCCACCGGATCGCTTACGCTCCCGATGAACTTTTCGTTGGGCCTCACAGTAGCGGACGCCATGTGACAGGACGTGTTCATGACAGTACCTACTTACGACAAGTTTATTGAACCGATACTCCGGTATCTTGCTGGCCATCCCAACGGGGCTTTGGCGCGAGATGCGCATGAGGCAGCCGCGCAAACTCTCGGGCTATCGGACGCCGACCGGCAAGAGCTGCTACCGAGTGGAACGCAGCCCGTTTACAAGAACCGCGCTGGCTGGGCTCATGACCGACTAAAGCGAGCCGGTCTCTCCAGCAGCCCCCGTCGCGGCTACTGGCAACTCACACCCAGAGGTGTCGAGTTTGGGGCGAGCCATGCACCCCCTCTGTCCGCAGCCGATGTGGAGCAATTGGCTGTTGGATTTATGGACGTACGCCTTCGAGAGCGCGGCGATCAACCCATAGCCCCGCCGCCTTTGCCTAATTCGTCCTCAGCGAGGGTGACTGCGAGCCCTGATGATCGACTCGGAGAGGCAATTGTCGAGCTAAGATCCAGCGTCGCCGCGGAGTTGCTCGACGCACTGAAAACTGCCTCTCCTTCGTTCTTCGAAACGATAGTCCTCGACCTCCTGCACAAGATGGGCTACGGGGCGAGTCGTGCAGACCTCCAGCGCGTCGGAGGTTCAGGTGATGGCGGGATTGACGGCGGGGAATCATGGGGTCAGCGGGGAATCATGGGGTCAGTTCTTGACTTTGTAGGCATGCACGGATCGAAAGATTAGAAGACGGGGGTTTTTCCCGATGGATAGGAATCGGTGTTTGGTTGCGGAAATGGCTGTCAGATACGATTTCGCGGGGAGAAATACGAAAGGACGCGGCACGGACGATTTCTTGACGCGCCTGCGAGAGAGTGGCCTCGCATGCCAACAGATGATTGGGGTCGGGTCTTTACTTTGTAGGATACAAGACCACCTCTTCCCGAGGCCAGACCGCCACGGTTGGTGGTGCTCGACCGGAATCGGCCGCGGGCCTGGCACCTCTCGCGTTTGTGCGAAGTGGGGACGGGGCGCGACGCCGGGCCTGGGGTACCCGCAAATGCAAACTAAAGACCTGACCGCGAGCCTTCCATTTGTTGACTGGGCCCCACAGCGGATACATCCTCTCATTTCATCGGGCGCTTTTGCGCCGTGAACTTCTTACCCTTTTTCGAAATAGTGGTGCCTGTGAAGCGCGGCGCGTTTTCCTTTCATATCATCGGCGCTGGACGCAGTGGCACCAGTCTGCTCACGGGTCTCATCGGCGCGCATTCGGAATGTCATGTGGTGTCGGAAAGGTTCTCGAGGCCAAACTTGCGCCCGAAGGACGAGGAGGCGGCGAGTCCGGGTGGTCTTGATATAGAGGCGCGCGCGCGTGCGCGGACGCAACGTTTTCTCGATGCTTGCACGGCCGACGCGCTTCGGTTTCCAGCGAAATATTGGGGACACAAGACCACGACGGATCACGTTCTCGGTCTGCTACTTTGGCGCGGGGACGTGGTCGACTACGGCGACCCCATCGCCGTTTATGTGAAACTCACTAAACAAATTCCGACGCTTTTCATTCTTCGTGACGGCAGAACATGTGTGCGCTCCAAGGTCGTCCGCGCGGGCCGGGCGGTCGACAGGGCTATTATCTCCTGGAAGTTTTCCGTCAATGTCTTGAAGAGGTTGCGCGTCGCCGGCGGGCCCCTTCATGTGATCCAGTTCGAGCGCTTGGTCGCCGCACCCGAACCCGAGTTGCAGGAAATCTGTGCCTTCCTCGGTTTGAGTTATCAGCCAGGGATGTTGGCCGGCACGATGAGCGAAAAGATGCGGCCTGAATATCGTCGTGAGGGTTTTGATCTCGCGCCGACCAAATTCGATGCGAACCCCGTATGGGTGGGCGAGATTGCCGAAGAACTTCTTTATTGCGGCTATCCGCTTGAGGATTAGCACTGTTGTTCCGTACCGATCTGATTTCGGGCGAGTGAGCTGCCCTGATACGGATAGGAAATCCAATGGGTGCCGCCACCCGTTGCGGCGATGATGCGCCCACCATGGGGCCTTGTCAACGCGCGAGAACAATCAGGAATGGGGTGCCAGAAGAGATGTGCGAACCACCAGAAGGCGTGCCCCCGGCTTCTGGGCCGGTTCCAAGCGAGGCGGCATAAGGGGGGGCTGCGCCAAGCTCGATGAGCGAGTCGGCTCAGAGTGTGGGAATTAAAGGGGCCAGGCTCGAATTAACCCCCCCGGCGTCAGAATAGTTGTCGCCTCTAATGTTCCGAGTGAAAGGAGATTAGAGGATCATGAGCATGATGAAAGCAACGTATTCCGAGGGCTTCAAAGAGCAGGCGCTGAAGAAGGTCTTC
>NZ_SRSH01000017.1 GCF_006175985.1 Methylotetracoccus oryzae
GGGTCTGCTTCTTCTTCTGGTCATAGGCCAGCGAGGCGAAGGTCGTCTGTTTCATCCGGTCACCGCGTTCACGTGCTCTGTTGGCGATAGCTTACCAGCCGCATTTGTTCAGAGGCTCCTTAGGGAGATTCCCGCGATGTCATCAACCGAAACGAGCGGGAACGCCGGCTCAACCCGGGACATCAACATCAACCTCCGCGCCAAGCGCCGTCAGCGCGACCTGATCGACCAAGCTGCCGAACTGCTCGGCACGACACGCTCAGATTTCATCTTAGAAACGGCATGTCGCGAGGCGGAAGACGTGCTTTCGGATCAGCGCCGGTTTACGCTCGATCCGGAGGCATTCAGGAAGTTTCAGGCGCTGCTTGACTCACCACCCGAAGAAACCCGAAGCTGCGTAAGCTAATGGCAACCAAAGCACCGTGGGAACCGTGAGTTGATTGTGGCGGGAGAGTGGAGCGCACCAGCCCCGATCTCCGCCGACCATAATGTGGCCCTCTTTTGAGTCGCGGTAAGCGGCGCCAAGGCGTGATCGCGAGAAAAAGGTAGTCGGCAGCACGCTCAGTGCGTGCGACTTGGCAGGATCTGATTCACTCGACAGTCAACGACGAAGATCGGGCGCTAACTCATTGAAAAGGTGGGGTGACCGATGGGGCTCGAACCCACGACAACCGGAATCACAATCCGGGGCTCTACCAACTGAGCTACGGCCACCATAGCAAGAACTGAACGGCTGGCGCGCCTGGCAGGACTCGAACCTGCGACCCTCGGCTTAGAAGGCCGATGCTCTATCCGGCTGAGCTACAAGCGCGTAGTGGTCGGGGTAGAGGGATTCGAACCCCCGACATTCTGCTCCCAAAGCAGACGCGCTACCAGACTGCGCTATACCCCGGATCAGCATCCTCAGCGGCGTTCAACACGCACGTGAAGATCGCGGATGATAAACGGGGATGCTTATCCCGTCAAATCAGGATGCCGGCAAGGTCGCTAGAGGCGTTCCTTGACGTCCCGGAAAATCTGCTCGCTGGCGGGCTCGCACTCGGCCAGCAGGGTCTCCAGCTGCTCGACGCTGCTGCGGGCGAAGGCCTCGTCCTTCAGGCTGCCGACGTTGATGTAGACATTCAGCGCCGCGCATTTCAGGGCGGCGTGCGCGGCCATCACGGCGGCCCCCGCATCGCTGATGACGTTGCGATTGCCGTGATCGGCCGCAACGCGGCTCAGACGAATCACCTGTGCGCACAGGCGGGCACAGTCGAGCGGCACCTCCGTCGCGGCCCGCAGTGCCGCCTGGATGCCCGCCGCGCGACGTTGCTTGTCCTCGTCGGTATCCTTGGGCATACGATACGCGGCCATGACCTGGTCGAAGACCGCCATGTCGGCCCGCACGAGATCCGCCATCCGCGCACGAACGGACTCCGCGTCAGTCAGAAGTCGCTGCATCTCGTCTTCGACGGACTCATAGCCCTTCTTCCCCACCGTCAGGTTGCAGACCATGGAAACCAGCGCGGCGCCCATGGCGCCCATGATCGCCGCCGCGCTGCCGCCGCCCGGCGTGGGCGCCTTGCTGGCGAGTTCGTCAAGGAACAGTTCCACTGGCTTGTCGATCATGCAGTCGCTCCGGTCGTTCGATGTCTCTTGAGTCACCCGCGGATTATATAAATTCACCCGCCGCCACTCATCAGATTTGCTTATCCCACGCATCGGCACCTGCCACGTTATCATTGCAGATCGTCATCAACGTCGGAGACCCCAAGCACCGTCACCGCATCACCCGGCGACCGCGCAGGAAAAAGCATGAAGAAGCTGTTGTTCCAATTCGATACGGACCGCTTTCCGTCGGTCTTTGACACCGTCGTGGCTTACGATGGCGGAGCCGATCACGTCATCGGACACGGCGGCGTAACGCCGGACGACATCAGTGCGCTGGTCGAAGGGGCCATTTTCACGCGCCCCCCAAAAGACAAGAAGAACACGGCGATCTTCATCGGCGGCAGCAGTCTCACGGACGGGCAGATCCTGCTGGAGGCCGTCCGGCAGAAATTCTTCGGCGATTTCCGCGTGTCGGTCATGATGGACAGCAACGGCAGCAACACGACCGCGGCGGCCGCCGTGGCACGTTTGGCGGGTACTGGCCCGCTGACCGGTAAACGGGCCGTGGTGCTGGCCGGCACCGGCCCGGTCGGGCAACGGGCGGCCGTCATGCTGGCCAAGGAGGGCGCGGAGGTCACATTGACCTCCCGCACACGGCTGCGCGCCGAACAGGCCTGCGAGGACATGAGGGCGCGCTTCGGCGTGAGCCTGACTCCAGCCGAAGCGGCGACGAACGACGCGCGTGGCGCCGCGATCGCCGACGCTCAGATCGTGCTCGCGGCCGGCGCCGCCGGGGCGCCGCTGCTGGAACCGCACCACTGGCAGGACAACCCGAACATCCAACTGATGGTCGATGCCAATGCGACCCCGCCCGTCGGGATCGGCGGCACGAACATCATGGACCGCGGCAAGGACTACGGCGGCCGGCTGGTCTGGGGTGCGATCGGTTTCGGGATGCTGAAACTGGCCGTGCATCGCGCCTGCATCGGTATGCTGTTCGAAAGCAACGACATCGTGCTCGATGCGGAAGAGATCTATCTGATCGCCAAGGACATGGCGTAAGCGGCGCAGGAAGACCCACTCTCGTGCTGTGACGCCGCACCGCTCATCCAGGCGCTGGCGCGGATACTGCCGTTCTCAGGTGGGAAGCGACGCGCGTCGCAGCCCTGACGGCTGTTAGGCCCGCCGCCAGGTAGTTCCGCCAGCCGCGTCCTCCAGCACGACACCCTGCTCTTTCAGTTCGTCGCGTATGCGATCGGCCAGCGCCCAGTCCTTGGCTTTGCGCGCCGCGAGCCGGTCCTGAATCAAGGTTTCGATGGCGTCCGCCGACAAGCCGCAAGATTGACCCTCTGCGCCGGCGTCACCGGCCGCAGCGACTGTAGCTTCCGCCGACTCGGGCCTGGACTTAAGCCACGCGTCGGCCTCGTCCTGAAGCAGGCCCAGCACGCCGCCCAGTTCCCGCAGCAGCCCGGCGAGCCGTGACGCCTGTGCCGGCGCCGACTCGCGGCTGCGGTTGACGTCGCGCGCCAGGTCGAAGAGCACGGCGATGGCCTCGGCCGTGTTGAAGTCGTCGTTCATGGCCGCATCGAAACGCTCGCGCCGGCCCGCGTCATCCAGCGCTGCCGCCTCATGTGTCGGGATGCCGCGCAAGGCGGTGTACAGACGCGTCAGCGCCGCATCCGCCTCGTCCAGGCTCTCGTCCGAGTAATTCAGCGGACTGCGGTAATGGCTGTTCAGGATGAAAAAGCGCACGGTCTCGGGCCGGTACTGCCGCAGCACCTCGCGCACCGTGAAGAAGTTGCCCAGGGATTTGGACATCTTCTCCTCGTTCACGCGCACGAAGCCGTTGTGCATCCAGACGTTCACGAAGGTCTGGCCGGTCGCGCCTTCCGACTGCGCAATCTCGTTCTCATGGTGCGGGAACTGCAGGTCCATACCGCCGCCATGGATGTCGAAGTGCGCGCCCAGACAACCGGTCGACATCGTCGAGCATTCGATGTGCCAGCCCGGTCGACCCGCGCCCCAAGGCGATTCCCAGGACGGCTCGCCCGGCTTGGCCATCTTCCACAGCACGAAGTCCAGCGGGTCCCGTTTTGCCTCTTCGACCGCGACGCGCTCGCCGGCCCGCAACTCGTCGAGATTCTTGCCCGACAGCCGGCCATAGCCGACGAAGTTCTGCACCGCGTAGTAGACATCGCCATTGCCGCCGACATAGGCGTAACCGCGCGCGATCAGGGTTTCGATCATCGCGATCATCTCGGCGATGGATTGCGTCGCCCGCGGCTCGATATCCGGCCGCAGTACTTTCAGCGCATCTTCGTCGGCGTGCATCGCCTCGATGAAGCGCTCGGTCAGCGCCGCGGTCGACTCGCCGTTCTCCTGCGCGCGCCGAATGATTTTGTCGTCGATGTCGGTGATGTTGCGGACGTAGACGACCCGGTAGCCGGCATGACGCAGGTGCCGGACCACCGTGTCGAACACCACCATGACCCGGGCATGTCCGAGATGGCAGTAGTCGTAGACGGTCATGCCGCAGACATACAGCTTCACGAGGCCCGGTTCGATCGGTACCAACGGCTCCTTGCGGCGCGACAGGGTGTTGTAGATGCTCAGGCTCATGTCATTCGGACACGTAGGTGAACTCGGCCAGGCGGCGCCGGGCGCGCGCCGGATCGAGCAATTCGTAGATGCGGGCCAGTTCCGGGCCGTCGGTCCGGCCGGTCAGCGCGGCCCGCAGCGGCATGAACAACTGCTTGCCCTTGGCGCCGGAGCGGCGTTTCAGCTCCTCCAGGAAGGCCTTGTAATCGCGCGGCGCGGTCTGCGCGGCATCAAGCGCCGACAGGAAGAAGCCCTCGCCGGCCTGCTCCGCCAGCTGCGCCACCTCGGGCTCCCGATGGAGTTCATCGGCGAACAGGACGCGAGCCCATTGCTCGGCCTGCTCCGGGAAAACGCAGTTGCTGCGGACGATGTCCAGGTACTCGTCGTGGTGTTCTACCGGAACGACAACGCGCAGGTCCGGCGGCAGCCAGGACCACAACGCTGCGTCGTCCGCACTCCGGACGGCGAGCTGTTGCCAATGATCGAGATGGACCGGGTCGAAGCGGGCCGGCGATTTGCCCAGGCGCCGCACGTCGAAGCCCGCCTTCAGCGCGGGCAGCGCCAGCAGTTCCTCACTGTCGTAATGGTGGCCGAGGCGCGCCAGCATGTTGAGTATCGCCACCGGCAGGTAACCCTCCTGACGCATCTGGGAGATGCTGCGACTGCCGTTGCGCTTCGAAAGCGGCGCGCCGTCGTCACCCACGATCAGCGAGATATGCGCATAATCGGGCCGTGGCAGGGCCAGCGCCTGCAGGATCATCAGCTGACGCGGGGTGTTGGTCAGGTGATCCTCGCCGCGCAGCACCAGATTGACGCCCATCAGCGCGTCGTCGACGGCGTTGCAGAAGAAGAATGCCGGCGTGCCGTCGGCCCTGCGGATGATGAAATCCCCGATGTCATCGGACGAGAACCGCTGCGGGCCGCGTACCTGATCGTCGAACTCGATGACCTCGCCCTTCGGAACCCGGAACCGCAGCGTCGGCTGGACGCCTTCCTGCAGACGCCGCGTCACGTCGGATGTAGACAGATGGCTGCATTTGCCACTGTAGCGCGGCGGCCGGCCGGAACTCAGCTGCACCTTGCGCGAAATCTCCAGTTCCTGCGGCGAGCAGAAGCAATAATAAGCGCGACCGCTCTGCTCCAGCTCTCCGTAATACTGACGATACAAGTCGACCCGGCAGCTCTGATAGTAGTCCCCTTCCGGTTCGGGGCCTGACGGTCCCTCGTCCCAGATCAGGCCCAGCCAATCCAGATCCTCCATCAGCGCCGCGACGAACTCGCGCCGGCTGCGTTCCAGGTCGGTATCTTCGATGCGGAGCAGGAAGCGCTCACCGGCCAGCGCACTGAGCACGGCGGTGCGGGCGTTGCCCAGATGCATGAGTCCGGTGGGACTGGGCGCGAAACGTGTCTTTACCGACGTCATCGGGAAGGAGAAGAAGGGGCGGGATAAACGACGGCCACTTTAGCAAGGGCTTACGAGGCCCCGCAAGCCGCGAGCGACGCAGTCGCGCTCCCCCTGCAGCACGTTGCAAGTCGGCCAGCGACCGGCTAACCCGTCCAGGCTAACGGAAAGCAGGGCGATCAGTGGCCCGAACCGCTGTGCCGCACGTTTCCGGGGCCGGGCTGGCGTGCTATTCTTCGCCCTGTTTCGCGGCATCGCTGTGCGCCGGCCGTCAGCGGGAAACCAGGAAGTCCGCTCGGACGCCAACCTTCACAGCAGAAACAGCACCGCTCCCGACCTCGTGAAGATACTGAGCGTCATTCTGTGGGCCCCGGTCGTCGGTGCGCTCTTAATCGCCTGCGTGCCAGCACAGCGGACCCGCATCGTTCGGGCCATCGCACTCGGTGCGGCCACCGCGACACTGTTTCTGGCCGCCAGCCTCCCGTTCTCGTTCGACAGCGCGTCGGCCGATCTCCAGTTCTTCGAGCGCCGCGCCTGGAACCCCGCGATGGGCAGTTTCTACGCGCTCGGCGTCGACGGCATCTCGCTGCCAATGGTGCTACTGTCCAGCCTGCTGTCGCTGGTCGCGACAATTGCCTCGTCGACGATCCACCGAAACGTCAAGGGCTACTGCATCTGGCTGCTCGCCCTCGAATTCGGGATGCTCGGCGTCTTCATGGCGCAGGATTGGGCCCTGTTCTACGTGTTCTGGGAACTGACGCTGATTCCGCTGTTCTTCCTGATCGATCTCTGGGGTGGACCCTACCGGCATAAGGCCAGCCTGAACTTCGTGCTGTATACGATGGGAGGCTCGGTGTTCATGCTGCTGGCGCTGCTGGCCGTCTACAAGAGCTCGCCGGACAACTCGACGGCAATGGATTCGATGATCACGGCCGCCCGCGCACTGCCACCGGGGACCCAGTTGCTGGTCTTCGGCGGACTGTTGCTGGGCTTCGGCGTGAAGATGCCGCTGTTTCCCATCCATGGCTGGCTGCCGCTGGCGCATGTCGAAGCGCCGAGTCCGGTCAGCATCCTGCTGTCCGGCGCCTTGCTGAAGATGGGCGCCTACGGGCTGCTGCGAAGTTGCGAAATGCTCCCGGCGGCCGTCGTGGAGTTTCAGCCCTGGCTGCTCGCGATCGCGCTGATCACCGTCATCTACGGCGGCCTCATCGCCTGGCGGCAAACGGACCTCAAAGCGATGATCGCTTACTCGTCGATCAGCCATATGGGGCTGGTGCTGTTCGGTATTGCCAGCCTGAACATGACGGGCCTGCTCGGCGCCACGCTGCAGATGAGCGCCCATGGACTGGTCGGCGGCGCGCTGTTCCTGCTGATCGGTCTGCTGTACGAGCGGACGCACACCCGCGAGATCGGTGACTACAGTTCGCTGATCAAGGTAACGCCGCGTTTCGCGGCCTTGACGACGCTGACCCTGCTAGCCGCCGTGGGTCTGCCGGGCAGCCTGAGCTTCGTCGCAGAGCTGCACGCGCTGATCGGCGGCATCCAGCGGTCCGGCTGGTGGACCCTCCTGCTGTCCATCGGCATCATCGTCAGCGCAGCCTATGCCTTCCGCACGATCGGCAATCTCTTCACTGGCCCGGTGCGCCCGGCGATGGCGGCGGTGGAGGATTTGCGGCCGGCCGAACTGCTGGCGGCCGGCGCGCTGGTCGCAGGCATCCTGGGTTTCGGCATCGCGCCCGCGCTGCCACTGGACCTGATTACCGCATCGGTCGCCCGGCTGAGCGCAATCTTCTGAACGTGCGAGGCCCATGAACGCAGCCGCGCCCTCACCGAGCCCGCCACCGGACTCGCACACTGCGACTCGGCAGCGTGTCGCCGAACTGGTCGACCACCTCGACCACATTCTGCCCGCTCAAGCGCCCTTGCTGGACTTCGTCCATCACAACACGCTGCATGGCTATCAGCACCTGCCGTTTGCACAGGCCCTGACCGAGCTCGAGCGCATCACCGGCGTCCGGGCCTATCCGTCCGAAACGACCTTTCGGTCCTGGTACGCAGCGCAGCGTATCGAGCAGGAGGATCTCGATGCGGTACTGAGCCAGTCGACAGACCTGGAACCCGATACCGTCGTCCTGGAAATTGGGGCGACGAAGGTGCGTCGCCGTGAGCTGTACCGTCTCGCGATGGTTTATGGCATCGAGCCGACGACCCGAGAGGCTCTGCGGTGGATGAGCCGGGAAAGCGGTATCTTCGATCGCATCATGGATGACATCCCGCCGGGGGCGCGTCACCGGCTGCTGCAAGCCATCAAGACCGAAACCGCTCCGTCAGCCGGACCCGTGCCCGCTCCGCGCACCTTCGTCCGTGCCCTCTGGGCAGCCTGTGCCGACAAGCTTGGATTGGCGGCGGCCGGCCTGGATCCGGAGGCGGCGCTCGATCCGATCATCGACGAGGTTCCCGGGTGGTCGCCCAAGGAATCCGTCAATACCGACCGCGGGGCAGAGCAGCGCAGCCGGATGGAGGCGGTGCTGGACCACGTTGGCAAAACCCTCAGCCTGCCGGCGCTGATCGGCGAGTTGACCGGGCAAAGCGCCATTGAGGCGCTACGCCCTGACCTGATCCGCCTGTGCGCCGCCTTTCTGGACGAAGGCGTTGCGGCCTGGCAGCCACCTAACCGCCGTGATGGCCTCTACGCGGTCTGGCGGGAATCGGTCGAGCGAGGCCTGCTGATCCGACCATCTGCGTTGCGCCCGAATGAACTTCCCGCCGATGCGCTGGGCGCGATCGCGTCGGAACTGACGCGCCTTGGACTGTCCGACGACCGCTGGGGCGGCTACCTCGCCCGCGTCGCACTGGAGTTGCCAGGCTGGGCAGGTCTGATCAACTGGCGTAGCCGGCACGCCAATTACGCCGCGAACACGGCGGCGCCCGCAGATCTGGCCGATTTTCTGGCCGTGCGGCTCATGCTGGACCGGGTCTGGAGCGACCGACTGTGCCAGGAGACCTGGGCAATCGAGGCGACCCTTCCGGCGCTGCGGCGGTTTTTCCTGTCGCATGCCGACGAGTTCTCGCTGCGGCGCGCGCTGTACGGTGGGACCTTGGCCGAGGATCTCGCCGATGCGGTCCATCGCCTCATCGCCACGCCCGAGCCGACCGACCGGACCCGTCAGCAGTGGCAGGAGATCGGGCGGCTGCACGACGCCCGACAGGGTCAGGACAGGGCCACGCCGCGCGCCCCCCAGGGACCGCATGAGAACGTGTGGCGACTGTTTCGTCTGGCCCAGCACCTGGGGTTGACCGCCACCGAGGTTGGGACGTTGCCGAAAATGCAGGTTGAGCGTTTGCTGCGGCTGCTCGACGATTTCACACCGCAGCGCCGCGCCAATCTGTGGCTGCTGGCCTACGAACGGAACTACCGGCAACGGATCTTCCTGGCTTTGTCGGACAATCATGGCCAGGGTCGTTGGCAGCGCCGCGAGCACGCCCCGGACGTGCAGATCGTGTGCTGCATGGACGACCGGGAGGAAAGTCTCCGCCGACATCTGGAGGAGCGGAATCCGCGCGTGGAAACCTTCGGCGCCGCCGGCTTTTTCGGTGTGCCCATGTACTGGCAGGGCCTGGACGACACGCGGAAGACCCCGCTGTGCCCGGTCGTCGTGACCCCTACCAACGAAGTGCATGAACTGCCCCGAGCCGACGAGGCCAAGCGTCACCGGGCCCACCGCCGCTGGCATCGTCTCCGCACCTTGCGCGACGACCTGCTGCAGCACGAACTCCGCCGGAACCTCGTGTCCTCCTCGCTGTTGATCGATGCGCTGGCGCCGGGCTATCTGTTGGGCCTCGCGGCGAAAATCGGCGCTCCCGGTACCTTCCAGCGCTGGGCGAGGGCCGCTGCCTCGACCCTGATTGGCCCGGTGCGCACAACGGTAACCGCCACCGCCGTCCAGGGAGAGTCGCCACGGCTCGGATTCACCGACGCGGAACAGACCAACCGTATCGAAGCCTTCCTGCGCAACATCGGCCTGATCGACCACTTTGCACCCCTCGTGGTCCTGCTGGGCCATGGGTCGAACAGCGAGAACAACCCGCACGCGGCCGCTTACGACTGCGGCGCCTGCAGCGGACGCCATGGCGGGCCTAACGCGAGAGTCTTCGCGGCCATGGCCAATCGTCCGCAGATCCGCCAAAACCTGGCGGAGCGGGGCATCACGATTCCCGACGGAACCTGGTTTGTCGGCGCCGAGCACGACACCTGCAACGACGCCGTGCACTGGTTCGATGTCGAGGATCTGCCACCCGTGCTCCGCCCCGTGCAACACGCCTTTCGGAAGGAACTGGACCTGGTTTGTCGTCTGTCCGCCCGGGAGCGGTGCCGCCGCTTCGCCTCGGCGCCGCGCGCGCCTGACCCCGGTCACGCCCTGGCTCATGTCGGAAAGCGGTCCGCCGACTTCAGCCAGATACGCCCTGAGCTGGGACATGCGACGAACGCAGCGGCCTTCGTCGGACGACGCGCGATGAGCCAGGGCGTTTTTCTCGACCGGAGAGTCTTTCTGATCTCCTACGATCCGACGACGGACGACGACGGATCGCTACTCGAGGGAATCCTGCTGGCGGTCGGACCCGTCGGAGCGGGCATCAACCTCGAATACTATTTCTCGACCGTCGCGGCCGATCGGCTCGGCTGCGGCAGCAAGGTGCCGCACAACGTAACCGGCTTTTTCGGCGTCATGGACGGGGCATTCAGCGACCTGCGCACCGGACTGCCGCGCCAGATGACCGAGATCCATGAACCCATGCGGCTGCTGCTGGTCGTCGAGCAAAGGCCCGAGGTCCTGACGGCGATCTGTGAACGCCAGGCGCCGCTGCGGGAGTTGATCGTCAACGGCTGGATCGTCCTCGCCTGCCGGCATCCGCTCGAAGGCTCGCTATGGCTGTTCGAGGACGGCTCCGGCTTCGTGCAGTGGCGGCGACCCCAGGCTCAGACGCCGGTGTGCGCGGGATCGGCCGATTGGTACTCGGGTCACACCGACCCGCTGCCTCCGGCCCTGATTCGCACCGACGCCGGAGCGGCGGAGAACCCGCGCCATGCTTGAAGCCCTGGCTGCCAGCATTCCCCTCTTTCCGCTCTCCGCCGCGCTGCTGATCGCAGCCGGGATGGTCTCCGGACGATTGGGAGGAGAAGCCGGGGAGTGCTACACGCGCCGCCTTGCCCTGGGCGCCGCGATGAGCTCGGCCATCGCGCTGCTGATCGTCATCGGCCTGCGCAGCCGAGCCGCCATGCCTCCGCAGTTGCGCCTGGGCACCTGGATCGCCAGCGGCCGGCATCGGATCGACTGCAGCCTCACACTGGACGCGCTCAGCCTGAGCTTCGCGATGCTGATTCTGCTGCTAGGCGTCGCTGTGTTGCGTTTTTCGGGCAGCTACATGCACCGTGAGCCAGGGTTCCATCGCTACTTTCTGGTGATGACCCTGTTCATTGGCGCGATGCTCATCCTCTCCCTCGGCGGCAACGGCCTGTTGACTTTCGCCGGCTGGGAAATCGCCGGCGTCTGTTCCTTCCTGCTGATCGGCTACACCCATGAGCGGCCGGTGGCCGTCGCAAATGCGAGCCGCGCCTTCCTCACCAACCGTGTCGGCGACATCGGCTTCCTGCTCGGACTGCTGCTGGCGGTAGCCTGGATCGGCGATCTGGAATGGCCGAAGCTGTTGCACGCGGCGCGCAAGCTGCAGCCGATCGCCGCCACCGGGCTGGCCTTGTGCTTTCTGCTGGCAGCCGCAGTCAAGTCGGCGCAGTTGCCGTTCACCCCCTGGGTCACCCGGGCGATGGAGGGTCCGACCCCGTCCAGCGCGCTGTTCTACGGCTCCGTAATGATCCATACCGGCGCCTTTCTGGTGCTACGCCTGCAACCGCTGTTCGAGCACTCGGTGCCGGCCATGTTCTGCCTGATGGCGGTGGGCGCGCTGACGGCCTGTTACGGCTTTTTGACCGGCCTGACCCAGACCGACGTCAAGTCCTCGCTGATTTTCGCGACGGTTGCCCAGATCGGGCTGATCTTCCTGGCCTGCGGTCTTGGCTGGTGGACCTTCGCCACCGTGCATTTGTTCGCGCATGCCGTCGTGCGCGGTTTCCAGTTCCTGTCGGCACCGTCGTTGATGCACCGTGTCGCGGCGCGTCCGATGCGTCCGGTGCCCGCCTTTCTGGCCCATCGTCCCGGCCTTTACCATGCGGCCCTGCAACGCTTCTGGGTCGAAGCGGCTACCGACCGCTGGATCGTTGCCCCAGTGCAACGCATGGCTGCCGATGTCGAGCGTTTCGACCGGGAGGTGGTCGAGCGCATCGTTGGCTTGCCGGTACCCGCGCTCGGCAGTCTGTCGTCGGCCGCGGCCTGGGAGGAAAGCCGGCTGGCCGCGACGGGCGGCTCGGGACCGGACGCGCGCGAAGCCGGCGGCGTGATCCGCTGGATGGCCCATCAACTCGCGTTGGCGCTGCACTGGTTCGAGGAGAAACTGGTGCTGCAGGGGGTTGGGGCCGACCTCTGGAAGGGATTCCGGCGCTTCGGTCAGCGTCTCCGCGCGATTGACGAAGCCCTTTGCAGGCCGCGGTATCTGATCCTGCTGGTAATCGCCACGCTGTTGTCCGTGAAGTAATCGAGATGACCGTCGCCGAAATTGGCTGGAAGACCCAGGCCGCATTGCCCGTGCTCAGCGCGCTGATCGCCACGCCCGTGGCCGGGTCTATCGTCGCGCTGCTGACCCGCAGTGGACGCCAGGCCGCGCTCGCCGGTCGGCTGACCAGCGCCGTCGAGATCGGGCTGGCCGTCATGCTGGCCTGGCGTTTCGACCGCTCCGCCGATGCACTGCAGTTCGTGGAACAGGAGCGGCTCCTCGGACTGCTGCCTTACCACCTCGGCGTCGACGGCATCAGCCTGCTGTTCGTACTGTTGGCCGCGCTGCTGCCATCTCTGCTCGTGGTCTACGAGGAAATCGTCCACGAACGCCCGCCAGGCCGTTATATCGCGCTGGTGCTGGCCTGGCAGGCCCTACTGATGGGCTTGTTGCTGTCCCTGAATCTGCTGCAGTTCTGGCTGCTGGCCTGCCTCGAAGTGCTGCCGCCCTTGCTCATCCTGAGGCACTGGAGCACCGGCGACGACAAGCGCACGCCGACGCGTCTGTACGGTCTGTTCCAGAGTGGCGGGCTGCTGATGCTGCTCTCGGGAGTGCTACTGCTCGGCTGGAACCATGTCCGGATGGCGGACCACTGGTCGCTCGATTACCGCGATCTGCTGGAGGTACCCATCGCCGACTCCTGGCAGAACTACGCCTTCGTGCTGCTGTTCTACGGCTTTGCCGTGCGGCTGGCACAGTTCCCGTTCCACGGATGGCTGCCGCCGGTCGCACAACACGGCACGCTGGCCACCGTGCCGGTGTTGGTCGTCGGGATCAAGGTCGGCCTGTATGGCCTGCTGCGCTTCGTGCTGCCGCTGTTGCCGAATGCGGTGCTCAACTGGCAGAACTTCGTCGTGGGGCTGGGGGTCGCCGGGATCTTTTACGGTGCCGGTCTCGCGTTGATGCAGTTGGGTCTGCGGCGCCTGCTCGCCTTTTCGGCCATCAGCCAGACGGGCATGCTGCTGGTGGGCGTGTTCACGCTCGATCGGGAGGGACTGACCGGAACGCTGCTGCTGTCGGCCAACTTCGGTCTGGCTGCAAGCGGGCTGCTGTTCGCCACCGGGCTGGTGCACCGTCGCGCCGGATCGACGCTGCTGCCCCGACTGGGGGGCATGTTCGAAGCGATGCCGCTGCTCGGCATCACGTTCCTGCTCGCGGCCCTGAGTACGATGGCCATGCCCGGGACCCCCGGATTCGATGCGGCGCATCTGCTACTCGACGGCGCCATCGGGGCCAGCGACTGGGGCATCGCCGCAGCGGTCGCGCTGGGCAACGTGCTGACCGCCGCGTTCCTGTTATGGGCTTTCCAGCGTATCTTCCTGGCCGAACGGAAGCGGCCGGTGGCCTGCCGGCCCGGCATCCCGCTGACACGGCCGGAGTGGCTGCTCGCCTCGATCGTCTGCCTGGCGCTGCTCGCCGTCGGCTTTCACACGGAACCGTGGGTCGCCGTCGTCAGCAAATCGGTGGGCGGTCTGACAGCGGCTTACGCAGCACCGACACACGGACCCTTACCGTGAGCGGCGCCCTGAATCCACCGTACGTCAAAGCCACGGATCCGCATTGATGGTTACCGGCTTGCCCCTCATTTCCCTGTTGATCGCGTTACCTTGCGTGAGTGCCGCCGCGCTGCTCCTGGTGAGAGAGCCCCATGCGGCCAGAGTCTGGGCACTCGTCGCGGCACTGTGCGAGCTGCTGCTCGCGGGCTTGGTGCTGTTTTCCTTCGACGGCCACTCGGACAAGTTCCAGTTCGTTGAACAGCACGCGTGGATCCCCAGCCTGCAGATCGACTACCTGGTGGGACTCGACGGCTTGTCGGTGCTGTTTCCGGCCTGCACCGCCCTGTTGACTGTCGCCGTCATCGTCGGCTCGTGGAGCGGCGTGTCCTCGATGGCCCGGCTGTATTTTGCGCTGATCCTGATGCTCGAAGGCATGACGATCGGAATCTTCTCCGCGCTCGACACCGCGCTGTTCTTCCTGTTCTGGGAGCTGAGCCTGGTACCGATCTACTTCCTGGTGAGTCTGTGGGGCTCGGGCCCCCGGCGGCGCTTCGTCGCCACGCAATACGCGCTGTACATGCTGATCGGCGGCATTCCAATCCTCTTCGCCTGCATCATCCTGGCGCTGCAGCATGCGACCAGCGACGATTTGCCCATCCCCGCGGGGCTGACGTTCAACTACCTGTCGCTGTTGTCGACACCCGCGGACACGGTCACCCAGACTCTCGTGTTCGTGCTGTTCTTGCTCGGCTTCGGGATCAAGATCCCGCTCGTGCCGTTCCACAGTTGGCTGCCCGGCATCGCGATGGAGGGGCCCGCCGGGTTGACCGCACTGATCACCGGTATCAAGGTCGGCGCTTATGGATTGCTCCGCCTGGGCATCCCCTTGGCACCGGAAGCCGCGCTCCATTTCGCCCCCTGGTTGACCGGACTCGGCATCGTCGGCGTGTTTTATGGCGCGCTTTTAGCCTTGCGGCAACACAACCTGCGTACACTGCTGGCCTACGCGAGCATCAGCCATGTAGGGCTGGTTGTCGTCGCGATCTCGATCATGAACCTGAATGGGCTCCAGGGCGCGGTGTTTCAACTCGTCAATTTCAGCCTGGTGTCCGGCGGACTCTTTCTGATCGCCGGGTGCCTGCAGCAGCGTCTGGGCTCGACCGACCGGGTCCATCTCGGCGGGCTGGCCGGCCCGCTGCCGCTGCTGACCGGCTTTGCGTTCCTGTTCCTGGTAGCCGGGATCGGCATCCCAGGCACCAACGGCTTCATCGCCGAATGGCTGATGCTGCTGGGGATCTTCGAACACCATGGCGGCCTCAGTCTGGCCCTGCTGATCGGCACCGTGCTCAGCGCAACCTATTCGTTTGGCTTTTTCCGGGTGGCCTTTCTCGGTCCGGGCATTCGACCCGGGGTCAGGCAGGCCCAGGATCTACGTCCTCGTGAACTGTTGCTGTTTGCCGGCCTCGCCGTGCTGATAATCTGGCTGGGCGTGTACCCGCGCCCGCTGATCGCTACGCTGGATGCCGCGGCGGCGACGTGGGTCAAACAGGTTGGCGGCGGGCTGCTGGAGCAGCCTAGTCAGTTTGCGTCGGCCGTGCTGGACGATTGATGGTTTCGATACGATTCTATATAAAGGACTTTGGACGGCCGCTGTTGCCTGTTGCGATGCCGTCACGTCGCAACATCCGGCAATGCCAAACTTCGACCGTCTCGTAAACTACGGAGAAATCACGTGAAGGCTTTCGAACGACTATTGCTAGAGAACAAGGCCTGGGTGGAAGAAAAGAGCACGCAGGAACCCGAGTTCTTCCTCCGGCTGTCGAAGGACCAGCGGCCGGATACGCTGTGGATCGGGTGCGCGGATAGCCGGGTTCCGGCCGAGATCATCGTGAATGCGCAGCCGGGCGAGATTTTCGTGCACCGTAACATCGCGAACCAGATCATCATGACGGACTTCAACAGCCTGAGCGTGTTGCAGTACGCCGTCGACGTGTTGAAGGTCAGCGATGTGATCGTCTGTGGCCACTACGACTGCGGGGGCGTCAAAGCGGCGCTCAGCAAGCAGAGCCCCGAACTCGTGGTCGTGAACAAATGGCTCATGCACATCAAAGATGTCTACCGATTGCATCGGGACGATATCGAGAACTACGCGACTGACAAGGAGAAAGCCAATCGCCTCGTTGAACTGAACGTCATCGAACAAGTCGTCAAGCTGACGCACACCTCGATCATTCAGCAGGCCTGGCGCCAGCACAATCGACCCGTTCTGCATGGTTGGGTCTACGGCCTGGACAATGGCATGCTCAAGCAGCTGATCATGCTGCCGCCCGACACCCCGATCGAACCGATCTACCAGTACACCGAAACACTCCTGGCGTCGTGAATCACCGCGGACCCTGAGCAGCCCCTCCGAGAGCGGCACTGAGCGCGCGAACGACGCACGGCGGTCCTTTGGAGCTAGCCGATGAAAGCTATCGAACGATTACTGCTGGAAAACAAGGCATGGGCGGAAGAACACCTGTCAGCCGATCCGGAATTCCTGAACAAGCTGGGGATCGAACGGGAATGTGAAATCTTCTGGATCGGGTGTTCGGACAGCCGGGTACATGCCGATGAGATCACGAACAGCGAACCAGGCAGCATCTTCGTCCACCGGAATATCGCCAACAGCGTGATGACGACCGACATCAATCTGTTGAGCGCGCTGGAATATGCGGTCGACGAACTGCGTATCCGCCATGTCATCGTGTGCGGCCATTATGAATGCGGCGGCGTGCGCGCCGCCTTGAGAAAGACCCGTCCCGGACAATTCCTGCTGAACAAGTGGCTAAAGCAAATCAAGGACGTGTACCGCTTGCACCGGGCCGAGCTGGACGCGCTGGCGACGGAGCACGAACGGCAGCGGCGTCTCGTCGAGCTCAACGTGATCGAGCAGATCCATAACCTGGCGCAGACCTCGACCATCCAGCGCGCCTGGACGACCCGCAAGGCGCCGGAGCTGCATGGCTGGGTTTACGGCCTCGACGATGGCATCATTCGCGAGATCGCCCACATGGATGCCGACACCCCCCTCGATCCGCTCTACGAGTTCGAACTCGGTCCGCTGGCCTGACCCATTGTCCTCATTCACGCACTTTTGCCCTATGTCATACTTGAAACACTCACACTTGCCTTTACTGCCCCTGCTGGGGCTCCTGATTTCAACTCCGCTGGCCGCCAAGGAAACCCCCAAGATGACCGAACCGACCCAAGTCAAACTCGAAACGAGCCTGGGCACCATCACGGTGCAACTGGACAGTGCCAAAGCACCGGCTTCCACCGAGAATTTCATCGCCTACGTGAAGAGCGGGCATTACGACGGCACGATCTTTCATCGCGTCATCCCGGGGTTCATGGCGCAGGGCGGAGGCTTTACGGCCGACTTCAAGCAAAAGCCGACTAATGCACCGATCAAGAACGAGGCCGACAACGGTCTGAAGAACAAGCGCGGCACGATCGCGATGGCGCGTACCTCGGATCCCCATTCGGCCACCGCCCAGTTCTTCATCAACTATGTCGACAATGGCTTCCTGGACTACAAGAGTTCGACCCCGTCGGGATGGGGCTATGCCGTATTCGGAGAGGTGACCGACGGGATGGACGTGGTGGATCAGATGGCCAAGGTACCGACCGGGCCGGGCGGACCGATGCCAACCGATGTACCCAAGACAGCCATCGTGATTCAGAAAGCGACGGTCGTCACGCCCTGACTGTCCCTCCCTCTTGCATTCCTTCGCACTAGGCGTAGGTCCCCGAGCCGGGTGGTGACCCGGCTCAAGTCTTCGGCCGGCGCGCCGCCCATCGTAGGGTGGCCCCGGCCGTTGCCCTTTACCCGATCTACGGTCTTTGCTTGCGTGCGGTCGACGAAACTGCTATCTATACGCAATTTTTCGAGGCGCTTCAGGAGTCGAGCATGTCGAACGGTAACGCAACAGCCCCTCAGGTGGCTCCTTTCAGCTGTGTTCCGTACCAGCCGTCGGAAGGCGAAGAATATATGAGCGAAGGGCAGGTCGAGCATTTCCGCAAGATCCTGCACCAATGGAAAGACGAGTTGATGCGTGAAGTCGACCGTACCGTCCATCACATGCAGGACGAGGCGGCCAACTTCCCGGATCCGAACGACCGGGCAACGCAGGAATCCGAATTCAGCCTCGAACTGCGGACGCGGGATCGCGAGCGCAAGCTGATCAAGAAGATCGAGGAATCGCTGGAGAACCTCGAACGCGGGGAGTATGGCTACTGCGAAACGTGCGGCGTCGAAATCGGCCTGCGGCGCCTCGAAGCGCGTCCTACCGCGACCCAGTGTATCGACTGCAAGACGCTCGACGAACTGCGCGAACGCCAACTTGGTTGATCAACGGCAGCCGTCCGGCTGCCCTGCACCATCCCGCTGCAAACCGTCACTAGCCCTCTGACTACCCGTTATCTGGGACGTTTTGCGCCCTCGCCTTCCGGACCTCTTCATCTAGGCTCCCTCTATACCGCGCTGGCCAGCTTCCTGCAGGCGAAGAGCCAGGGCGGGCAATGGATGCTGCGCATCGATGACATCGATCCGCAACGATCCCGGGCGTCGGCGGCCGACGCGATACTGCGAACCCTGGAAAGCTTCGGTCTGCTGTGGGATGGGGAGGTGGCGTTCCAGAGCCGGAACACCGGGCGCTATGCCGAGGCCCTCACGCAGTTGCAGGCGATGTCGCTGCTTTTCCCCTGCACCTGTTCCCGCAAATCCCTGACGGCGGATGCTGACTCGGCCGTCTACGCGGGGCATTGCCGAAGCAAGACTCTGGACGGGACGGAGGGCGCGTTTGCGCTGAGAATCAGGGCAGCCGATACGACGGTCTCGTTCGTCGACCGTCTGCAGGGGCCCTTCGAACAGAATCTGGCTGCCGACGTCGGGGATTTCGTGGTCAGGCGCCGGGATGGCGTCGTCGCCTACCATCTGGCAACAGTCCTGGACGACCATGAGGCCGGCATCACCGACGTCATGCGCGGCATCGACCTGCTGTCGTCTACCCCGCGACAGATCTACCTGCAGCGCTTGCTGGGGCTGTTCAGCCCGGCCTATTGTCACGTCCCGGTACTCGTCGACCACCAAGGCCGAAAACTGAGCAAGAGCACCCGCGCGACGGCCGTCGACCTCCGTAGCCCGGGGCCGACCTTGCACCGCTTGCTGTGCTGGCTAAATCAAACGCCTCCGGCCGAACTGGCGCGCGAACCCGTCGGAGTGATCGTCGAATGGGCCCTGCAGCATTGGGACCCGACCCTACTGACCGGCCGGGTGTTCATCGCATTGGAGGACCGGGCGCCCGAGGCGCTCTAGAACTCCGAGACCCGGACGATTATGCGCAGACAGCGGGTTAGCCGTTGCTGTCTCCCGGCGGCACCAAGCGCAGCAGGCGCTTCTCCAGATCGCTGGAAGCACGGCCCTGGTATAGCGCGCGCAGCAAAATCGTGACTCCCGGCGCGCGCCAGCGCGATCGCCGTGACCTCGAGAACGCGTTCGCTCATCCGGAGTTCAGTTGCCGGCCACCGTCATCGAGTCGATCAGAATCGATCCGGTACGCGTGTTCCCGCGGGCGTCGACGTCGCTGCCGATCGCCTGAATCCCCCGAAACATCGAGCGCAGATTGCCGGCGATCGTGATTTCCTCGACGGGATACTGAATCACGCCGTTCTCTACCCAGAACCCGGCCGCGCCGCGCGAGTAGTCGCCCGTCACAATGTTTACGCCCTGCCCCATCATCTCGGTCACGAGCAGTCCGCTGTCCATTGTCTTCAATAACTCGGGCAGGCCCAAAAGCCCCGGTTCGACCGTCAGATTGTGCACGCCCCCGGCGTTGCCGGTGCTCTTCAGGCCAAGCTTGCGCGCGGAGTACGTGCTGAGCACGTAGGATTGCAGCACGCCCTGCGAGACCAGGTCGCGCGGGTAGGTCGCAACGCCTTCCGAATCGTAGGGCACGCTGCCGAGCGCCCGCGGCAGATGAGGCTGCTCGTGAATTCGCACGAATTCGGGAAAAATCGGCTTGCCGAGACAGTCCAGCAGGAAACTGGATTTGCGATAAAGGTTGCCGCCGCGGATTGCCGCGATGAAGTGGCCGAGCAGACTGCTGGCGATGTCCGCCGCGAAGACGACCGGGCATTGCCGGGTCGTCAGACTCCGCGCGCCGAGACGACTCAGCGTTCGCTCGGCGGCCTTGCGGCCGACCTCCGCCGCGGCTTCCAGATCCTGCGGGGCACGCGCCACGGTCCACCAGTCATCGCGCTGCATCTGACCGTCGCGCTGGCCGATCACCGAGCAACTCAGACTGTGTCGGCTGCTGGCATAGCCGTGCATGAAGCCCAGCGTATTCCCGAGCATGCGGACGCCCTGAAACGTGTCGAGGCTCGCGCCCTCCGAGTTGCTGATTTCCGGATCGAAACCACGGGCGGCATTCTCGCATTCCATGGCGATACCGATCGCGCCATCGGCGTCGAGGTTCCAGGGATGAAACACGTCGAGTTTGGGAAACTCCCGCGCCAGAGTGTCCGCATCCGGGAGCCCCGCATAAGGGTCCTCCGCGGCATACTGTGCGATGCGGCACGCGGCTGCGACAGTATCCGCGACGGCCGTAGGGCTCAGGTCGGTCGAACTGGCCGAGCCCTTGCGATGACCGAAGTAGACGGTCACGCCGAAGCCCTGACTGCGGTGATATTCGATCGTCTCCACCTCACCCATACGCACCGCGACCGAGAGCCCGCGATCCACGCTGACGGCCGCTTCGGCACCGCTGGCGCCACGCTCTGCGGCGCTGTCCAGCGAGCGTCCGATCAGTTCAGCCAGTTCATCGAGCCGCTGCTTTTCAGTACCGGGGCCCGCATCGCCCTTCAATTCCTGACGTCCGACGCTCAAACCGAGGTTCCTCCCACCGTAAGCCCATCCACCCGCAGCGTGGGCTGGCCTACCCCGACAGGCACGCTCTGCCCATCCTTGCCGCAGGTTCCGACACCGCTGTCCAGCGCCAGGTCGTTGCCGACCAGACTGACTCGCGTCAGCACGTCGGGACCATTCCCGATCAGGGTCGCCCCCTTGACGGGCCGGCCGATCCGGCCGTTTTCGATCAGATAGGCCTCACTGGCCGAGAACACGAACTTCCCCGACGTGATGTCGACCTGCCCACCGCCGAAATTCTTCGCATAGAGGCCGTGTTGCACCGACTCGATGATCTCCTCCGGTGGCGTTGCCCCCGGCAGCATGTAGGTGTTGGTCATGCGGGGCATCGGCAAATGAGCATAGGACTCCCGCCGCCCGTTGCCGGTGGGGCGCACTCCCATCAGCCGCGCGTTCAGTTTGTCCTGCATGTAACCGCGCAGGATACCGTTCTCGATCAGCGTGGTACACTGTGTCACCGTACCCTCGTCGTCGATGTTCAGGGAGCCGCGACGACCGGGCAGTGTGCCGTCATCCACGACGGTGCACAGCGCCGACGCCACGCGCTCGCCGACCCGACCACTGAAGGCGGAGGTGCCCTTTCGGTTGAAGTCCCCTTCCAGGCCATGCCCGATGGCCTCGTGCAGCAGCACGCCCGGCCAGCCCGGGCCGAGCACGACGGTCATCGTCCCGGCGGGCGCCTCGCCGGCTTCCAGGTTCACCAGCGCGAGTCGCACGGCTTCCCGCACGTAGCCGGACGCGCGGTCACCCTCGAGAAAGTACCGATAATCAGCGCGGGCGCCGCCGCCGGAGGATCCCTGTTCGCGGCGACCGTCCTGCTGCACGATCACACTGACATTCAGACGCACCAGGGGACGAACGTCGCCGTGCATCGCGCCGGCGCGATCCAGCACCAAGATGGCGGAACTGCCGCCGGAGAGACTGACGATGACCTGCTCGACCCGCGGGTCTAGCCGGCGTGCTTCCGCATCCAGACGCCGCAGCAGGTCAATCTTGTCCTGTTCGCTGAGGGAAGGTAGCGGATCGATGGGCAGATAAAGGCGCGACGGCGTTTCCCGCGCTTCGACGCGACTGGGACTGCTCGCACCGGCGACCGCGATCGCCCGGGCGTTGCGCGCGGCCTCGATCAAGGTCGGCAGGGCAATTTCGTCGCTGTAGGCAAAACCGGTCTTCTCGCCGGAGACCGCGCGCAGACCGGCACCTTGATCGATGCTGTGTGAGCCCTCCTTGACCATGCCGTCTTCGAGCGCCCATGACTCATATCGCGACTGCTGCAGGTAGATGTCGGCATCATCGATAGCCGCACCCAGCATGGTCGCCATTACGCGATCAAGGTCACTTGCACTGAGTGCAAGCGGGTCGAGGATCAGTCGCCGGGCGACGTCGAGGGATTCGTTGGTCATGCGCAAGAGGGGTCAGCCAAGGGAATGGGAGCAAAAACCGGAGCCCACGTCAGCGTCATCACAACCGCCGGTGCGTCAGAACGGGAAACGCGGTGCGGACCTTTTCGAGGCGTTCGCGGTCGATTTCGGCACAGACGACACCCGAACCGGAGGCCAGGGAAGCGAGCGTCTTGCCCCACGGGTCGACGATCATGCTGTGACCGTAGGTCTCCCGGCCATTGACATGGAAACCGCCCTGATTCGCGGCGATGGTGTAGCATAAGTTTTCGACCGACCGCGCGCGAACCAGCAAATCCCAATGCGCGGCGCCCGTCTGCGCCGTGAAGGCGGCCGGGACAATCAGCAGGTCGAGGCCGGACTCGGCCATTTGGCGAAACTGCTCGGGAAACCTGAGATCGTAGCAAATCGCCACGCCGATGCGCCCGAACGGCGAATCCAGCACCACAGAATTCTGGCCGGCATCGATTGTCGACGACTCGCGGTAGCTTTCGTCGGAACCCGGCAAGTCGACATCGAACAGATGGATTTTGTCGTAACGTCCCACGCGCTGGCCGCGATCGTCGTAGACCAGGCAGGAGGCCCACACCTTCCCTGCGCTAGCCTTGATCGGCATCGTACCGCCAAATAACCAAATCTTCAGCCGTTCCGCGGTGCGGGACAGAAAGTCCTGAATCGGCCCCTTGCCATCCTCCTCGGCGACAGCGAGTTTGTCGCTTTCCGACATCCCCATCAGCGCGAAATTCTCCGGCAGCACGACGATCCGGGCTTTCTGCGCGGCAGCCGACTCGATCAGACGTTCCGCCTCCAGTAGATTCGCGCCGACGTTCGGGCTCGACGCCATCTGCACCGCGCCACATATCACTCGCTGCATTGATCAATCCTCTCCTTCACATGTTCCTCGACCCGCCGTAACCCATGTTGTGGCTCGGGCCGAACGATTCCTTTGGCCGATGCGCCGCCACGCCCGACCCGTTTCCACAAGAACTGGACCGGGGCTTAAGGCTTTCCGGTTAGGTTCTTCCTGCCGAGTGTAACATCCCAAACTCAGGCCCCATCGCATGAACGCGGAAGGGAAACCAAGGCGGTTCACGACAGCGCCCGCTTTCCTGCTTGGCGGCATGCTTCACGTCGAGTCTCGCTCGGCTCAGGGAACCGCCGAAGCTGACCAAGCTCCTTTTCCCGGCCCTTCGCTTAGAGCAGGACGACGTCGTACTGTTCCTGCGTATACTGGCTTTCGGCCCGGAACTTGATTTGCACGCGGAGAAACGCCTCAAGTTCCGACAGCATGTCGGCTTCTTCATCAAGCAGGCGCCCCACGACTTCGTTCGACGCCAAAACCAGCAGTTCCTGTACGTTGTACTGGCGGACTTCGCGGATGATCTCGCGGAATATCTCCAGGCAAGTCGTCTCTGCCGTCTTCAGCACTCCACGACCGCTGCACGCGGGGCAGGTTTCGCAGAGGGTGTGTTCCAGACTCTCCCGTGTCCGTTTGCGGGTCATTTCGACCAGACCGAGGGACGAAACTTCGCTGATGGTATTCTTCGCGTGGTCCTTCTCCAGGCTTTTCTCGAGCGCCTGCAACACTTGCTGCTTGTGCTCTTCGTCCTTCATGTCGATGAAGTCGATGATGATGATCCCGCCGAGATTGCGCACCCGCAATTGCCGCGCGATCGCTTGTGCGGCCTCGAGATTGGTCTTGAAAATGGTTTCCTCGAGATTCCGACCACCGACGAAGGCGCCCGTGTTGACGTCGACCGTCGTCAGCGCTTCGGTCTGATCGAAGATGAGATAACCGCCCGACTTCAGCGCAACCCGCCGTTCCAGCGCCTTCTGGATCTCGCTCTCGACCCCGTACAGGTCGAACAGGGGACGTTCGCCAGCGTAGTGCTCGACGAGCGGCGCCATCTCCGGCGTGAACTCCCGCGCGAACTTCACCATGCGAGCGAAACTCTCGCGCGAGTCGACGCGAATCTTTTCCACCTTGGCGCGGTGCAGATCCCGGAGCACCCGCATAACCAGCGGCAGGTCTTCGTGCAGCAAGGTCTTGAACTTGGCTGTACGGGCCCGCTGTGCGATCGAGTTCCACAGTTTGATCAGGAACAGCATGTCCGCGCGCAGTGCCGCTTCGTCGACGCCTTCGGCCGCCGTGCGAGCGATGAAGGCCCCGGTGCCGTGTTCTTTCTGGAAGATTTCGACACAAGCCCGCAAGCGGGCGCGCTCGCGCTCGCACTCCACGCGCTGGGACACGCCGCAGGTCTTCGCATTGGGCATGTACACCTGGTAGACGGACGGCAGCGAGATGTCCGTCGTCAATCGTGCGCCCTTGGTCCCGAGGGGATCCTTGACCACCTGGACCACCAGTTCCTGTCCCTCCTGGAACACGCGCTCGATGGCATCCTCGACAGCGCGTTCTCGTTCGGGCTGGCTCAGGTCCGACAGGTGAAGAAATGCAGCGCGTTCGAGACCGATGTCCACGAATACCGCCTGCATGCCGGGCAACACGCGGCAGATTTGCCCTTTGTAGATGTTGCCGACCAGACCGCGCTTGCGCCGCCGCTCGATCAGAACCTCCTGCAGAACGCCGTTCTCGACGATCGCCACGCGAGTTTCGGGCGGCGTCACGTTGATCAGGATCTCGTCGCTCATGGGCTATAAAGCTCCGCGCCCAACAGGACGCATGATGCGATGCCGACCTCGGCCAGCAGTGCAGCGGTTTCGAAAAGGGGCAGTCCCATGACTCCCGAGAAACTTCCTTCCAGACGCCGGATGAACAGGCTGCCACGTCCCTGGATCGCATAGGCCCCAGCCTTGTCGACCGGTTCTCCGCTAGCCCAGTACGCTTCGATCTCACCGTCCGTCAAGTCGCGAAATGCAACGTTGCTTTCACTGAGTGCGAGCCAATGGCGCTGAGCATGTCGCAGCGACACCGCGCTCAACACCCGGTGGGATCGGCCCGACAGACGCCTGAGCATGGTCCGCGCATGCTCGAAATCGGCAGGCTTGCCAAAGACCTCGTCATCGAGCACCACCTCGGTATCCGCTCCCAACACTGGCAGTCCATCCCCGCAAACATCGAGCCCCGCGCGAGACTTGTCAGCCGCCACGCGCGCGACATAGTCTTGCGGGGCCTCCTCTAAGCTCCGGCGTTCTTCGACGTTGACTGCGACCGTCCGATAACGAACGCCAATCTGGGCCAGCAGTGCCCGGCGCCGCGGTGAAGCCGACGCGAGCACGATCATCGGATCGCTCCGGTGCAAGGGTTGCTTCGTCATGATTCGTATAGGCAGGGGCGTTTCTCGTTCCTGGCGCTCGCTCACACTCGGCAATTCGCTCGACTTTTTGGGCGTCGGGCTGGATCGGCGGCGAACGACCGCCGCGCAGTCCCCACGCGCGAAAACTAGGCGCGGTGATAGGGATGGTTCTGCAAGAGGCTCCAGGCCCGATACAATTGTTCCGCGACGATGACCCTTACCAGCGGATGGGGAAAAGTCAGCGGCGACAGGCACCAGGCCTCGCGCGCCCGCGCCAGACAAGGCGCGGACAAGCCATCAGGACCGCCGCACAGCAGCGACACTCGATCGCCTGCGGCGAGCCATCGCTGGATCGCGCCCGCCAGTTGCTCCGTGCTCCACATACGACCGCCGAGATCCAGCGCAACGACGTGATCGGCCGGCGCAAGCGCCGCGAGCATCCGTGCGCCTTCCTGTTCACGCCACTGTGCGGCATGACCCGTCTTGCCGCGCTTGGCCGGGGATAACTCCCGCAGCGTCAGGCGAAACTCCCGCGGCAATCGCTTCGCATAATCCGTGTATCCGGCCTGAACCCAGGACGGCACGCGGTCACCAACGGAAACCAACTGTACTTCCATGCGGTCGGCTGTCCGTGGCTAAATCAACGCCGACTGACTCGACGCGGAATGCCGCGTCCGCGCCGCATAGACGATCAAGCTGGCGGAAGGCCCTCCTTGCGCCCTGCGAATAGCCCAGGAGGGCTCTCGAGCATGTTCGCACTCGGATAGAACGCGGGCAGCGGACAAATTCATGCAGTCTGCTTCATCGGCGAGCGTCACCAAGTCGGGACCTGAGCGACTGCCGAATCGCTCGGCCCCGAACCATCGCATTCGATACGCCCCTTGAGCGTCGCCCGAGGGCACGGACTCACTGAGTCGTTACCTCGGCCCGCTATACGCTACCAGTTATCGTAGCCCATGGCTCGGCAATCGCCGACGGGCCTGTTGAAGGTCCAATCAGCCGGTTGGAGCACGAGCATCTCCGACCCTTTCTGCAGCGCATCGTGCGGTGGAGGGATGCTGGCGATACCCAGGAACGGTGTGGACACAAGAAAGGTAGCACCACCCAGCAGGGTTCCAATGGCCCCCATCGGCCGGAAAATGAGCGCGTCGACGATGATGTCGGCGGCACCGTACTCGCCGTTGGTCGAACACAGGGCCCAAACGCTGGTGACCTGCGTTAGCAAGATCACGCAAAGGACCCGCCGCATCTTCCTCATAAGCCTCGACTCCGAAATCCAGGGTGACGGGGATGGACCGCACACCGACGAAAAGCTGGCAGAATAACCGATCAGGCAGGCGGCATGAAACGGGGCGGGCGGCGAAGCGCTGTCGTAAACCCCCCTCGGGATCCGGAGAGTGAAACGATTATGTTCCCGATCGAACGGCAAAGAACCGCGACACCGACCATCTTCGGCATCGGTCGGAACTATGCCCAGCATGCTCGCGAAATGGGTAATCCGCTGCCGTTGGAACCGGTGGTCTTTCTGAAACCTGGCGGATCACTGATCGATAGCGGGGGCACCATCGCACTCCCGCCACAGAGCGCCGACGTTCAGCACGAGGTGGAAATTGTCCTGCTGTTGGGCTCCGGCGGTCGACACTTGTCGGTGGACCAAGCCTGGTCGGCGATCGCGGGCTACGGCGTTGGTATCGACGTCACCGCACGCGATATGCAGCGTGTGGCGCAAGCGGCCGGAAATCCCTGGTCGATAGCGAAGGGTTTCGACACGTTCGCGCCAGTCAGCAAGTTCGCACCGGCGGCATGTGTACGTGACCCCCTTGACCTACGTTTCGAACTGACAGTCAACGGCGAGGTGCGTCAGAGCGGAACCTCTGCCGACATGATCTTCAGCAGCGGGGCATTGGTATCCTACCTGTCATCCATCTTCACACTGAGGCCAGGAGACCTGGTTTTCACCGGCACACCGGAGGGTGTCGGCCGCATCAATCCGGGCGATCGGCTGGTTGCGAGGTTATCCGATTTCGACATTTCGCTCATGGTGGATGCCGCAGTCTCAGCGCCCTAAGCAGCAACCGCTGACCTACGCAAACTCGCTCTACAGCACTGGCACAGGTCGAACGCCCCAACATCACCAATCTCTTACGGCCTCGCATCGCCACCGCAAGGCCGTAAGAGGATAATGTCGACGCGATTAGCTCTGTTGTCTCCAGCGATAGTGGACCTCGCCATCGTCGCAGCGATAGCCCGACCCGTGCCCGATCCGCTCCTTCGCGACACTGACGCAGTGGTGTTTTTGAGCAAACTCCTGCCAATCCGCTTCGCCTTCCGGCGCGACAAAGATCATGAACGCAACCGCCAAGCCAGCCACGCCAAGCGAGCCGAATGCCAGGATTTCCCAAGGTTTCCAGCCACCCGATTTGAACATCCGCAGTCCTCCCCAGTTACTTGTTGCTGCCTAAACGACTTGGGCAAACGGCACTCGCGGCTTCGGAACCCGAATCGCTTCGCCTGATAACGTCGCCCAATCGGCAACGGGTCTGCACCCGTACCATGCATTAGACACTCCACCGCGGATTTTGTTTACATCCCCGCTGGGTTTTTGGGTGCGGAGCCTTCTGATCGGCGGCAAGCCTACCGCAAGGACACCAGATGTGGGGTAGGCACCCATCAATGGGGAGCACAGGTCGATCGCCGGTACCGGACCGACAATCGAGCGGCACCTGCCTACTTGGAAGCCCTCCAAAGCGACAGATCGCGACCGATCACGTCTTGCGTCCTGTCTATGACCTCTTTAAATCGGATCTGCGCCTCCGCCCTCTCTTCCGGCGTCAGTTTCACTGCCTTCAGGTTTGCCTTGCGGAGCCCGCTCAAGGACTTAACGATGAAACTGGGGAAATAGGTCTTGAGCCGGCGCACTGTTCGATTGTTCAACACCTTGAACAATAATTTGTTTTTCGGCACACCACCCGGATTGAAAATGGCGGATACATCCGGAGTGAAATCAGGATCAACTTCCAGAAACTCGAACAACTCTTTTACGACGCCGCTGGCGTCCTTGACCATTTCTTCGAAAAGAACCACTTTGATCTGTTCCTTCGGAAACAGGCTGTAGTAGCGCTCGAGGTGAGGGGCATAACCTCCTCGCAGGCGCGGCTCTGATTCCAGCGCTTGAAGAAAGGTCATCCCTTTGAAAAGGCCATGCTCTCGCTGCCGCATCTGATACAGTGAATACGCTCTGTCGACAGGGTTGCGCAAGGAGGCGATCAACTTCGCGTGGGGAATGAGATTTTTGATCGCCGTTGCCGCGTGTGGGACCATGAGATAGTGTGGCGAAGCCTCACCAATGGCCGTCTCGGTCGTGACTTCATCGAAGAGACTCTCGTATTCTTCGAGTGTCTTGACGTCGATCCGGATACGGCCATCGTCCGTTCCGTCGTAACAGAAAAATCGCGCCTCCTTCAACTTTGTCGGCATGAACACGGCAGGATGCTGATTGAGGTACCGATAAAGGGAACTGGTACCGCACTTTACATCGCCGATAATAAGAAAGTTTGGCAACGTCATGTAATTGGTTTCACTCCGTCTTTTCACCAATGGACAGGCTTGGAATACCGATAAGACCCCTCTGACCAAAAACCACGATGGCTTAGGTCAAAGTTCTCCGAAAAGGAGCCTCGATAACAGTCAATTCCGGAAATCACATGATCCGACACGTCCGCCCTTGGCCCCAGTGTCGCCCAATGAGAAGGCATGGGTCAGATGCGCCAATCGCCGATCCGCGACTAAGGCCAGCCAGCTAGGGCGGGTGAGCCGCAGCGCGGCTCTGGACTCGAACGCGAGTTTGCGTTTCCGGGCTTTGGTCGGCGATTAGCATACGCAAGTCGCGCTGGAGCGGCAAACCGGGCATCTGCGAAAACGATGTCCGCAGCACGGAGCGTCGGAGTCAGGAGACCAGACCCAGAGGGTTGAAGCATCGACGAACCGACCGCGAGACGGCTGCCGCGTTCACGGAGTGGAGCGGGCGACCGCATCATCGACGCGTTCACCGCAGTCGCGGCGCTGTTCTCGGGAAGCGCAACAAAGGCCTTCACGGCAATGAACAAAACCGGGAAGGCAGGGGAGCAATTTCACCTCACCTGACCTCACGCGTAAGGCCTGGCTCAGGCACCGATCATGGAAACTCATCCCCGCAGCCTGGGAAGCCCCTGAAAAATCCGGGGCTCCATGGAAAATTCCTACTGGCGAGCGCGAACGCGAGCCAGACATCGGCCCCGACAAAGGCGCGCTTTCGCGTCGGCGCTGCCTCCGGGGGATTGCCGGGCCCGATCATCTGGCATAAGTCGCGAGGCCGGCAGCGGTACTGGGCGAGCAACGCGCCACAACACCGATGGGAGCCCTCCGGCCTCGCAGGATTATCGGTGTATGAAAGTAGCAACGAGCAGCCGGCAGGCAGCCGATCCCGCTGCCCGCTTGAGAGGTTGCTCTATTGAAAAGTGTCACGGAAGGAGGACACGAGCCTGGACGGCTCGTCCAGCAACAGTCGAGGTCACGGGAAACCCGTTCGCCAACTACTAAGTTATCCCTTTCCTGGAAAAAGACCCACCGACCCCGGTTTGAGTCGTTTGCACGACACGACCACATCCTCAACATGGCATTGGTACTTTCCCTTGTCCGCGCCGCCACATTCCTCACAGACCAATTTACCCGTGTCCTTCTTTTCGGACACATGCCAGCCATAACCCTGAGACTCGCAGAAGATCTTGGCATGTTTATCGATGTTATAGGCATCGACAGCAGCCGATTCGGCTTCCGTTTGTACCTTGCATCGATTAGCGGGAAGCGTATTGCCCATCAGATCCCGAAATACATACTCCGAGGCCGACGCCGCTCCCGAGATTCCGAAAATCAGGACGACTGCAGATATGCCGATTGAATTCCATCTAAATATCATGTTCATGGCACTTATTGCTCTTAGGAAGGAACAGCCCAATCGAATTAATCATCACCGAAACCTTGCTCAATTCAAGACGCGAATATTCATTTTCGCGGCTTCCTCACTCAACTGAGCTCGAATCGGGTCGTATTTGTCGTTCTCGCTGAGCTTGACCATGGCGATTATCCCAACCAGGGCTATGGTCACGCAGACCACATAGAGCCAGAAATAATCCCTTTCTCCAGTGGGTTCTTGAATCTGCTGAATACTCATATCATGCTTCTCCGCGTTCTTTGGACCCCGTGGGGTCGTATTTTTTTGGCGAGACCCGGACCGAGCGGCTGGATGTGCATCCGTCTCGGTCCTCGTTCGGACCGACACCCAAGGCACGTCGTATCGATCCGATAGTTTCGAGTCTAAACGCTACCAGCGAAACTTGTCAACCTGCACGCGGACCTTTGCAGATCTGCTCCAACATCCGCCTCAAACGCCGCTCCGGCGCGAGCATTGCGCTGCCAAACAGTGTCCCGCACATCCCCACGACCAAGCGGGATGCGATCTGGACTACACTGAGGCCATGGCTGACACCGCGCGCCTGAGCCGAGTCGGCGCGTTCGGGAAGACACCCACAGCACCGCATCCACGACTCTCATCGCAAAAACCCACGACGCGGGCGCTCCGTGAATAAACAAGTCCTGCTGATCTTCGTACCGATCGCGCTTGCCCTCGACTGGGCGCAAGCGAGCCCGACCCTGGTGTTTGCTGCGACGGCGCTGGCGCTCATTCCACTCATCGGTCTGATGAGCAAGGCCACCGAGCAGCTAAGCGGCTATGTCAGCCCGGCGACAGGCGGCCTGCTCACCGCCTCTCTCGGTAACCTGCCGGACCTGATCATCGGACTGTTCGCACTGCAGAAAGGGCTGCACGAAGTGGTCAAGGCGTCGATCAGCGGAGCGATCCTCGCCAACATTCTCTTCACGCTGGGACTCGCGATCTTTGTCGGCGGCCTTCGCCACTCGACGCTCAAATTCGATCCGAGTGCTGCAGGCCTGAATGCCGGAATGCTGCAGCTTGCTGCGGTCGCGTTGTTGATTCCGGCGATTTTCAACGTCTCGGTGCAACAGACCGAGGAAGATTTGAGCCTCGAGATCGCCGTACTGCTGTTCTTGGTCTATCTGGCGGGCTTGATCTATACGTTCACGCGCTCTGCGCAGAACGGGCAGGGGACCACCTTGACGGTAGACCAGCGCAACGGCAGCAAGCCTGCCGAGTGGTCACAGCGGCAAAGCCTCAAGGTTCTCGGACTGTCAACGGGCGCCCTCGCGGTGCTCAGCGAAACCCTCACCGACGCGATCGAGCCGATGGCCGCGCAACTGGGCCTGACCCCGATGTTTGCCGGGATCATCCTGCTGGCGCTGGTTGGCAGCATCGCCGAATTGTCGAATGCCATCGTGTTCGCTCGCCGCGACCAGTTGGACGCGACCCTCAACATCGCCGTCGGTGCGAGCCTGCAGACTGCCTTGTTCGTCGCCC
The DNA here is from genome assembly GCF_006175985.1 of Methylotetracoccus oryzae. Lineage (GTDB taxonomy): Bacteria > Pseudomonadota > Gammaproteobacteria > Methylococcales > Methylococcaceae > Methylotetracoccus > Methylotetracoccus oryzae. The sequence continues at coordinate 31,843 of NZ_SRSH01000017.1, forward strand.
CCGTCCTCGTCTTCGCGAGCTATGCCTTCGGCCGCCAGCCGCTGGATCTGCTGTTCTCGCAGTTCGAAATCGCTGCAGTCGTCCTAGGCACCTTCATCGCATTGCGTGTTCTGGCCAATGGCGAGACCAACTGGATCGAGGGCGTGATGGCCGTGGTGGTGTATCTGATGCTCGGCTATGCGTTCTATTGCATACCCGGCTGAAAAGAACGGATCAAGTTCCGGTGTCAATGGCGCCGCGCTGCGCAGCCGCCGCGAGTTCGGCCAGTTCCGTGTCGGTGAAACCTGCCTCACGGCGGGCCTCGAGATTGTAGGGACCGCGGAGTTCCCCCCGCAGATGAAGCCGCAACTGACGGCGGTACTCGTCCTCCGGTGCGACGCCGCGCTGCTCGCACACCCAGCGGAACCAGCGGCTGCCGAGGGCGACGTGCCCGACCTCATCGCGCAGGATCACCTTGAGGACTTCGCAGCTTTCGACGTCACCGACCTGCGCGAGCCGGGCGATCAGGCCCGGCGTCACATCCAGTCCACGCGCCTCCATGCCGCGCGGCACCAGCGCGAGGCGAGCCGCCAGATCATGCGCGGTGTCCGCGGCGACGTCCCAGAGGCCCCGATGCGCCGGAAGGTCACCATATTCGGCGCCGAGCGCGTTGAGACGTCGACGGATCAACTCGAAGTGTTCCGCCTCCTCTCCGGCGACCCGCAGCCAATCGCGATAGAACGGGTCAGGCAGACCTCGGAAGCGGTACAGAAGATCCCAGGCCAGCGAAACGGCCGTGAACTCGATATGGGCCACGGCATGCAACAGGGCGATCCGGCCTGAAGCGGCCTGCAGGTTGCGGCGGGGCAATTGCCGGGGATCGACCAAGTTCGGACGATCCGGGAATCTGACGAAAGTGATCGGCGCGGGAGGTCGCCCGCCGTCGGCGCCATCGGTCGGGGGCCCATCGAGGAAACCGCGCACGGCCAGTCGTGTCTCGGCAATCCTGGCATCAACCGATGCGGCGGTGAGGACCCGTTCCGCGGCTTCGAAAACCGATCGGGGTACGTTCATGCGTGCCGGGTGAACGGCGTTTTCTGCTGAGTGGCAACTGGACGCCGTGGAGCGGCGCGAGACCGACAGCCCGGGCTACATGAGCCAAGGCTGCCGGATATTGCTGCGAGGACGAAGGCTTTAGAACGCCTTGACGATCCCGATGAAATCACCTGCCTCGAGCGATGCGCCGCCGATCAGGCCGCCATCGACGTCCGGATTCGCGAACAGCTCACCTGCATTGGACGGTTTGCAGCTGCCGCCGTACAGGATCGAGATCTCGTTGGCGACGGCCGCACCGTACTTCTCGGCCAGAACGCCGCGGATGTAGTGATGCATTTCCTGCGCCTGATCGGATGTCGCGGTGACACCGGTGCCGATTGCCCAGACCGGCTCGTAGGCGATCACGATGCGGGAGAACTGCTCTGCCGAAAGATGGAACAACGCATCGGCCAATTGGGTCTTGACCACGCCGAGATGCAGGTTCTGTTCCCGTTCGCTGAGAACTTCGCCGCAGCAGAAGATGGGCGTCAGACCGTTTGCCAGCGCCAGATCGACCTTCTTCGCGAGAATGGCATCGGTTTCACCGTAGTATGCCCGACGCTCGGAATGGCCGAGGATCACATACTCGATTCCCGCCGACTTCAGCATCGCGGCGGATACTTCCCCGGTATAGGCCCCGCTGCTCTCGGCGGCGCAGTTCTGGGCGGCAATCGAAACCGTCTTGAGCACCTTCTTGACCTCGGTCAGGTGCAGGAACGGGGGCGCCACGACCACCTGTGCTCCGCCGCTCAGTGCGGAGGCCATCTGCTCCACGGTCTGCGCCAGAGCCACGCCTTCCTGAAGGGTCTTGTTCATCTTCCAGTTGCCAGCGACGATTTTCTTTCTCATGCGATTTTTCCATTGAGTAGAAGGAATTGCGGCAGGGCGGGCGCCGCGACCAGCCGGCAAAGATGCGCTCGCGCCGGTTGCTTGTCAACCGGCAACGAGGCGCCCCGGACCGCCGCCGGCGCTGGATTTGCCGGCGTTGCCCCCGTTACACTGAAGTGTCGAAATCACACCACCTATCTCGCCAGGAGCATCGCATGGCCCTGTTTCTCGATTCTGCCAGCGCGGACGACGCGCGCATCGCGATGACACTCGGCTTCGTCGCCGGCATCACGACCAATCCGACCTTGATGGCCGGTGTACCCGGACATCCGGAGAACATCGTGACCGAACTGGCCGACATCTGCCCGGGCCCCGTGTTCTATCAACTGACCGGAGTCAGCGTGGAGGAACGGGAAGCCGAAGGCCAACGCCTCTTGGAGCGCCGTCCGAACATCGCCCTGAAGATCCCGATGACGACCGAGAATCTGGCCTTGGCGGCCCGATTCGCGCGCGCCGGGGCGAAAGTCGGCATGACCGCCAGCTACAGTGCCGCACAGACGTATCTCACCTGCGAAGCGGGCGTCACCTACTCGATCGCTTATGTGAATCGGAGCACCCGCCTGCAAGGCGATGGGCTGGCCCTGGTCACTGCAATGCGCGATGTGATCGACGCCTGCGACACATCGACCACGCTGATGGTCGCGAGCCTCAAGTCCGCCGCCGAGGTGGTGCAGTCCGTCATCGCCGGGGCTCATCACGTGACGATTCCCCTGCCCTTGCTGCTGGAACTCGGCAATCATCCACTGTCCGATCAAGCCATCGAAGACTTTGCCCGGTCGGCCGCGCCCCGCTGAACGGGGCTCGCACCGCCGGCCCGGAATACGCGCTGACCGCTCAGACGGATGCCCCGGACACAGACGATGCGGCCGCCATTGTGTTACTGTCTACGGGGTTTTGCCCCAAAATACGGCTGACCGACCGACTCCGCCCCGACCTTAAACCGGACATCCCACGGAACTGTCCGCTGCGCGCGTGATTTCCCTATGACGACTGACCTGTCCGACGCCATCGACAACCCGATCGACAGCATCGAACGTTCCGAAGATCCCGTCACTAACGCGTCCCACGGGGACGGCGGCGGCCCCGTTCCGGAGCTGCCGCGCAGGCGACAAGTGCGCACCGTGGGCCCGAACGGCAATTTCTGGTATGTCGTCGAACTCGGCAAGAATCTGAAGCACGGGGATGTCCGGCGGGTGCGGTTCTGGAAGCAGGACATCGCCGTGTTCCGCGATCACGACGGTGAATTGCATGCGGTGGAAGACCGGTGTGCGCACCGGCAGTTGCCGCTCTCATCCGGCTTCGTGGACGGCAAGACGCTGGTCTGCACTTATCACGGCTGGAAGTACGGCGGATGCGGCACCTGTCTGGACATCTCGCACGAGTTGGGGAAGGGCCGCACGCGCCTCCCCAAGATCCGGATCCGCAGCTACCCGATCAAGGAGCAGTGGGGCTTGGTGTGGCTTTTCCCGGGCGATCCCGACCGGGCTGGCGACGTTCCGCTGCCGTCCATCCCGCAGTTGGAAGGCGAACAGCCGTGGCCCTTCGTGCCGATCGTGGCCACCATCAAGGCCCATTTTTCGATGATCGTCGAGAACGTCTGCGACTTCAATCACGAATATCTGCACCGCCGCAAGCAGCCGTTCGTCAAGCCGACCCTTCGGGAATGGAAGCGTGAGGGCGACTGCATTCGCGTGCACTACGACACCGAATTCGAACACAGCGCCGTGGCCAAACTGTTCATGGAAGGCGGAGCCAAGGATCTGAACGACATCGAGATCTGGTACCAGTACCCCTACCAGGGATCGGATATCGGCGGCAAATACATCCATTGGCTGTTCATGCTGCCCGAGGATGAACGCACGACCCGCTGCTTCTTCGTGTTCCTGTTCGGACCGATCCACGTCCCAGTGTTCAATCGCAAGATGCCCGAGTTCCTCCGCAAGCCCATCCTGTGGATTACCAACAAGCTGTACATCGAGCCGTTACTGGGCGAGGACAAGTGGGCGTTGGAACTCGAACAGGAGGGTTTCGATCGTCACCCCGATGCGGCCCAGATCGAACTGAACCCGGCGTTGCTCCACTTCCAGAAGATGTCGCTGGAGAAATGGGAGGAGTACTCGCAGCCCCCGGCACGCAATCGCCGACAGGCGCGCAACGGTTGAACAGGCCGTCATGACGACCCTTGTGACCGGAGCGACCGGTCACCTCGGTGCGAATCTGGTGCGGGCGCTACTCGACCGGGGCGAGCGCGTGCGGGTCTTCGTGCGGCCGCAGAGCGACCTGACCGGACTGGGCGGTCTGCCGGTCGAGCACGCCGTCGGCGACCTAAAGGATCGCCGTTCGATCCGCGCGGCACTCGACGGGGTGGAACGGCTCTACCACACAGCCGCGTTCGTCAGCATCCGGGATGGCGATCGGCAGGAACTGTTCGACGTCAACGTCATCGGCACCCGCCACCTGATGCAGGAAGCACGGCGGGCCGGGGTCCGCCGCGTGGTACATACCAGTTCCTTCGGCGCCGTCGGCATCAATCCGACTGGCGCCTCGAACGAGCGCTGGACCGTCAGCCCATTTGAACTGGCGTCCGATTACGAGCGCACCAAGGCGGTGTCGGAACACGATGTCATTCTGGAAGCCCTGCGCGGCCTCGATGTCACGATCGTCAATCCGGCTGCCATCGTCGGCCCGCATGACTTTCGCCCCAGCCTGGTCGGCCGCACGATCCTCGATTTTGCCCATCGCCGGATGCGCGCCTACGTGCCGGGCGCATTCGACTTCGTGCCAATGTGCGACGTGGTTTCGGCGGAGTTGCTCGCCATGGAGCACGGAACGCGCGGCGAGCGCTATCTCGTCACGGGCGAACACCGCTCGATCGACGAGATCCTCGACTGGCTGCAGGAACTGACCGGCACTCCGCGCCCCAGAGCGGCCATTCCGCCGCGCCTGATGCAGACGCTCGCGCTGCTGAAAGATCCCCTCGAAAAAAGGCTGATGCCCGGCAAGGCGCCGCGCTTCAATTATCACTCCATCCGCTTGTTGAACTCCTGCAAACGCGGCGACTCCACCCGAGCGCAGCGCGAACTGGGCCTGGAACCCACGTCCACCCGTCAAGCTTTCGCTGACGCCGTCGAGTGGTTCCGCCAACGCGGATTGATCTAGTCCCGACCGACGACGTCGGCCCCGCCGCGGCCCGGTCTCTGCCATTCCGCCGCACATCCGGATTTTGGTCCGCCGTAAAGCTTATATACGCAAATTTACGTATTGCCTATTTACATACGCGCGTGCTATCAAACGCCACGCGTGGCCTTATGCCCCGCGAGTTCTGGAGACCTCGTCACTGCCGGATCGGCAGTAATCATTAATCAAAAGGGATCAAAGATATGCGTCTAACTCTTAAGCTCACGGGGATTAGCCTGGCTCTGTTTGGCCTGGTTTCGGGAACGGCATACGCCACCGGTTGCGACGGATTGCCTGATCATGCGGCGCTCAAAGCCGCGCTGGATGCCTCCGGGGCAACGAACAAGGACATGAACGGAGGGTTTGGCCTCAACATGTGGGGCACGGTCGTGAACCGCGACGGCGTCGTGTGCGCCGTCGCCTTCACTGGGCAGAACCGGGGCGACCAGTGGCCTGGAAGCCGCATCATTTCCGCCGCCAAGGCGTACACAGCGAATGCCTACAGCCTCCCGGGACTTGCGCTTTCGACCGCAAACCTCTACGGGTCCGGTCAGCCCGGGGGCAGCCTTTGGGGGCTTCAGTTCAGTCAGCCGACGGGCGTCGGCGCCAGTACCGATGCCTACAAGGGTCCGGCCAAGGATTTCGGCCAGCCGAATGACCCGCTGGTCGGCAAGCGCGTCGGCGGGCAGATCGTCTTCGGCGGTGGCTTTGCGCTTTACAACGCCGCCGGCAAGATCGTCGGAGCACTCGGCGTCAGCGGTGATACCTCATGCAAGGACCACAACTTCGGGTGGCGCGCGCGGCACGAACTCCAACTGGATCACGTACCCGGCGGTATCAGCGGAGACCCGGCGCGACCCGACAACATCATCTATGACATGGGCGCGGCATCGCAGGGCAACGTGACCAGCCCAAGCGGCTTCGGACATGTGGACTGCGGCCTCGGCGAGAAGGCCATCAGCGCCAATCTTCCGGCCGTACCCTAGTCTGATCGGCGCGGCACTCCGCCAGCCGACGCTGTATTGAAGGCATGCCGTCGCCCGTTTGGGCGATGGCCTTGCCGATCGAGACCGGCCCAAGTCCTACCGGCCTCCCCGCTCGGCAACCGTCAGCCTGGTGGCCGTTGCGTGACGCGACGAGCCCTCTCATCAGGCCGGGCTGTCGGAAACAACCTGTTTACGCATCCACCGTCCACACGCCATGCTGCAGCCGCACAATGCGGTGATAAGGCGGTACAATTCCGCATCCTAGAAAAGGGCCGACCCGCGGGAGGAAACCGATGCCGTGCACGCCCAGTGACATGAAGACCGTCGCCGACATTGTCGCGCGACACGATGCCGACCCGACGCGGCTGGTACAGATTTTGCGCGATGTCCAGTCGACCTTCCGCCACATACCGGCGGCGATCATGGATCGGCTTGCGGCACAGTTGAGCATCGACCGCGCGCAGGTACAGGCGGTCACCGAGTTCTACACCTTCTTCTCGACCGAGCCGCGCGGCCGGTTCGACATTCTGATCAGCGATTCGATCACCGATCACATGCTGGGTAGCCGCGAAATCGCGGCGTATCTGTGCGAGCGCCTTGGCGTCACGCCGGGACAAACCCGCGCCGACGGGCAGGTCAGCGTCGACTTCACCTCCTGCACCGGCATGTGCGAGCAGGGTCCGGCCGGACTGGTCAACGGTTATGCGTTGACCAACCTGACTCGCGACCGGGTCGAACGGATCGTCGAACTGGTCAATGACGGCACCCCCGTCAGCCAGTGGCCCCGCGAATTCTTCGTCGTCAAGGACAACATCCATCGCGCCGATCTGGTGCTGGGCACCAAACTCCAACCCGGTTCGGCCTTGCGCTGGATGTTCCAGCGAGGCCTCGATTCCACGCTGGACGAGATCGCCAAATCCGGACTGCGCGGCCGCGGCGGCGCCGGTTTCGGCACCGCGATGAAATGGAAGTTCTGCCGAGAGGCAACAGGCTCGACAGAGCGCTTCGTCGTCTGTAACGCCGACGAGGGCGAACCCGGCACCTTCAAGGACCGCGTACTGTTGCAGAGCTATGCGCATCAGGTGTTCGAGGGCATGACCGTCTGCGGCGCCGTGATCGGCGCTCGGCGCGGTTACCTCTACCTTCGGGGCGAGTATCTCTATTTACACGAGCCACTCAACGCCGTGCTCGCCGAACGGCGCCGCGCGGGACTGCTTGGATCCAACATCATCGGCCGCCCCGATTTCGAGTTCGACATCGAGGTCCGCATCGGCGCCGGCGCCTATATCTGCGGCGAAGAGTCAGCCCTGATCGAGTCGATGGAAGGCAAGCGCGGCGTGCCCCGCAACCGCCCACCCTATCCGGTCACCAACGGCTACCTCGATCAACCGACGGTGGTCAATAACGTCGAAACCTTCGCCGCGGCGGCCTTGATCGCACTGAAGGGCGGCGCGTGGTTCAGCGCGGCCGGAACAGAGAAGTCCAAGGGCACCAAAATTCTCAGTATCGCCGGCGATTGTGCCAGACCGGGAATCTACGAATATCCCTTCGGCACGACAATGGCGCAGATCCTCGCCGATTGCGGCGGCACAGGGGCGATGGGTCTGCAGATCGGCGGCCCCTCCGGTATCTTCATCGGTGCGCAGGAATTCGAACGCGTCCTGGGCTTCGAGGATCTGCCCACTGGTGGTTCATTCATGATCTTCGACCAACGCCGTGACGTGCTCGAGATCGTCCGCAACTTCACGCATTTCTTCGCGCACGAGAGCTGCGGATTCTGCACACCATGCCGAGTCGGCACTTCGCTGCTGAAGAATCAGCTCGACAAGATCTGCGCCGGCCACGGCGGCAAGGCCGATTTGGCGGAGCTCACGCACATTTCCAAGCTGGTGCGGGCGACCAGTCACTGCGGCCTCGGGCAGACCGCGGCCAACCCCATCCTCAGCACGCTCGAGCGCTTCCCGGAACAATACGAACAACGCTTGAAGGCCATCAGCTTCGAGCCCGGTTTCGATCTGGACGGCGCCCTTGAAGTCGCTCGCCGTATGTCCGGACGCGACGACGCGCACGCTCATCTCGCACAGGAGGCCTAACCGTGACCGAGCACATGCTGACAATCGATGGCCAGCGCATCCCGTTTACCGAGGGACAAACCATCATCGAGGCGGCGACGGCGGCCGGGGTCTACATCCCGCACCTGTGTCACAACCCCGAATTCAAGCCACACGGCAGTTGCAAGCTCTGCACCGTCAAGGTCAACGGCCGGAACTGCTCCGCCTGTACCTTTCCCGCTGCCGATGGCCAGGAGGTCCTGAACAACACGCAGGAGCTCAACGAAACGCGCCGAACCATCACGCAGATGTTGTTCATCGAGGGCAACCATTTCTGCCCGTCCTGCGAAAAGAGTGGCAACTGCCAACTGCAGGCCGTCGGCTACTACCTCAACATGCTCGATGCGCACTTCCCGTTCTTCTACCCGAGCCGCGAGGTCGACGCCTCCCATCACGAGGTCATGCTGGATCGCGACCGCTGCATCCTGTGCGAGCTGTGCGTGCGGGCGAGCCGGGATGTCGACGGGAAAAACGTGTTCGCTCTGTCCGGGCGGGGGATCAATTCACACCTGATCGTCAACTCGACGACCGGAAAACTGAAGGACACCGACATCAGTGTCGACGACAAGGCGGTCCATGTCTGCCCGGTCGGCGCCATTCTGATCAAGCGCAAAGGGTTTGAGGTACCGATCGGCGAACGGATCTACGACGGACAGGATATCGGACAAGTCAGTCTCGAACACGAGATGCCGATCGTCGAGGAGGCGGAACATGGCCGGTAAGATCAAGGTCGCGACGACGTCGCTGGCTGGCTGTTTCGGCTGCCATATGTCGTTTCTCGACATCGATGAGCGGATCCTGGCCCTGGCCGAAATCGCGGAATTCGACCGTTCACCGCTGACCGACATCAAGCACTGCAGCGATCAGGTCGACATCGGCCTCGTCGAAGGCGGTTTGTGCAATGCCGAGAATGTCCACACGCTGCGCGAGTTCAGGGAGTCCTGCAAGATCCTCGTGGCCGTGGGCGCCTGCGCGATCAATGGCGGTTTACCGGCCATGCGCAATCACATCCCCTTGCAGGAGTGCCTCGAGGAATCCTATCTCGACGCGGTTGGCGTCGAGAACCCACAGATCCCGAACGATGTCGAGCTCCCTCTGTTGCTCAACAAGGTTCACCCCATCCATGAGGTCGTCAAGGTCGACTACTTCCTGCCCGGCTGCCCGCCGTCAGCCGATGTCTTCTGGAAGTTTCTGACCGATCTCGCATCCGGGGCCGAGCCCAGCCTGCCCTACGAACTCGTTCACTACGATTGAGCCCGGGCGGCGCTGGGTCGTCCCGCGCGACGCGTTCGCCGGGACGCGCCCCGCCGCCAGTCCGACCCTCACGTAGCGCTTCCCGGCGGCAGCGGCTCGGCGATTCTGTCGCTTTCCCACTCCCTTTTTGTCACCGAAACGCTTTCATCCTTATGGAATGGACCGCTTATATCGATGCGCTGATCCTCGGCATCGTCGAAGGACTCACCGAATTCTTGCCGATTTCCAGCACCGGCCACCTGATCCTGGTCGGCGAGTTGCTGGGCTTCAATAGTGAGAAAGGCAAGCTGTTCGAAATCTTCATCCAGACCGGCGCAATCCTCGCGGTGTGCTGGGAATATCGTGCGCGCCTGCTGCATGTTGCGACCAGCCTGACCAAAGACCCTGCCGCCCGGCGATTCGTCGCGAACCTGCTGATCGCCTTCATCCCCGTGGCGGTGCTGGGTCTGCTGTTCGGCAAGGCCGTCAAGCACCACTTGTTTCATGCGGTACCCGTTGCGACGGCCTTCATCGTGGGCGCACTGGTGATCCTCTGGGCCGAGCGGCGGACGCACCGAATCACCGTGGAAACCGTCGATGACATGACCTGGCGCGACGCCTTGAAGCTGGGGCTGGCGCAGACCTTCGCGCTGATTCCGGGCACCTCGCGCTCGGGCGCGACCATCATCGGTGGGTTGTTGTTCGGACTGTCGCGCAAAGCCGCTACCGAGTTCTCGTTCTTTTTGGCGATCCCGACACTATTCGCGGCGACCGCCTACGACCTCTACAAGACCCGCGGCCTGCTGTCGACCGATGACATCGGCCTCTTTGCCGTCGGCTTCGCTGCGGCCTTCATCAGCGCGTTCGTTGCCGTACGCGCGCTACTCCGCTTCATCGTCCGTCACGATTTCACCGCATTCGCGTGGTACCGGATCGTGTTCGGCCTGCTCGTGCTCGCGACCGCCTTCTTCGGCTGGGTCGACTGGAGCAGCACTTGACGCGGGGGCAGCGGCACGAAAGCGCTCAGGCGCTGACCGTTCGCGGCGTCCTGCGGCGCGGGACACCGCAGGGAACACCAAAGCGGGCTATGCGAGGCTCGTAGCCCCCCCGGACAGTTCCGGGTCCGGGCCCGGCTGCTCGCCCTCAAGCCAGCGCCAGTGCCATCCGCCATCGACACTGATTTCCAGAACCGCGTCATAATGCTCCAGAAGATCATTGGGATCACCGATCGCAACGTAGGTGATCGAGTGATCTGACAGCATTTTCTGGATCCTCTGGATTTGCTCGGCGCTGAGCGCGGTGCACACGCGGTCCAGAAAGGCAAACTGGGGCTCGGCGAGAACCAGACGCGTGAATGCCAGCAGCTGCTCCTCGTCAAGCGACAGAATTCTCGCCCAGTCCTGCTCCGTGTCCAGGCCACCAGCACGCTGCAACACACCCTCGAGATGCAGCGCCTCCAGCACACCCAGAATTCGCTCATCGGGAATGTCATGTTCGTCGCCGCTGCGCACCAGCAATTCGCGCAGGGTCCCCGGGTAGAGATAAGGCCGCTCCGGCAAGAACCGGATATGGTCGAAGCCGGGACGAATGATCTTGCCGGACCCGGTATCCCAGATCCCGGCAGTCGCACGGAATAGGGCAGCCTTGGCGGCCTTGTTAGGGCCCAGGATCAGCAGACGAGTACCCCGCGGCACCGAAACCGTGAGTTCCTTGAGCAGCGGTCGCCCATCTTCTGGAGAGATCAGCGTGACCCGCTCGAATGCGATACGACCATGATCCTCCACCACCTCGATGGTCGGCACGTCCGCGGCGTGCGTCAGTTCGATAGCTTCAGCCAGCACGTCGAGGCGCGACACCACCGCAGCGAACGAAGCAATCGACTGGAACTGCGTAACGATCAGCGAGAAAGCCCCGACGAGCTGCGCGAACGCCATCGACGACTGGGTGATGATTCCGAACTCGGCCTGACCATTGATGAATAGCGGCGCCACGACCAGCGCCGGAAGCAGTAGCGCCAGATAGTTGTAGCCGGTGCTGAAGAAGCCGAGATTGCGGTTGACCCGGATGATCTTCTGAAGGTTTTCCGCCCATTCATCGATACCGCGTGACAGGCGGCGCCGCAGGCGGCCTTCGCGTCGGGACAGAGCGACCGGTTCGGCGTTCTCGCGAACGTAGATCAGATCGGATCGAAAGTTGGCTTCCTTGTCCAATTGGGCGGAGTTCAGACCGACCAGCGGGCGCCCCAGGAACACCGCCATGTAAGTCCCTCCGGCTGCATACACGACGGCGACCATGAACAGCAGCGGGCTAATCGACCACATGACGCCCGAGAACGCGGCAACGGTCAACAGCCCATTGAGGGTCATCAGGGCAAAGGACAGCGTGGTGACCGTGAACGAGCGCACGTCGTCAGCGATGCGCTCGTCGGGATTCTTGATGTCACCGTTGACCTTTAGGCTGTAGTAGGTGCGGTCATTGATGTACTCTGCGACCAGACGCCGCGTCAGCTGTTCCCGCCACATGAGACCCAGCCGCTCCTCGGTGTACCGATACAGCACGGCAATGACGGTGGTTGCGCCGAGCACACCGATGTAGATCAGGGCATGGTGGATGAACTCCGACATGCTCCGGTGCTCGATCGCCGTCATGAAGTCCCGGCCAACATAGCTGTTGACGACATTCAGGCCATTGATCAGTAGCAGAAAGACCAGCAGCAACCCGAACAGAGCGATGAGCACCCCGCGGAACTCAGGCCCGGCGAAGGTTTGCATGACCCGAACGAAGCGGCCCCAGTTCAGTTGATCGAAGAGCGGGCGATACATAGAAGCTCCCGGATTATTCTTGTGTTTCCTGCAGGACCGCCGCAGCGTCGAGTCCCCTGTCTTCACTGCTTTCCGTCACCGGCCGATGCCGACCCGAGCCTGGTCCCGGCCTAGACCAGCAATTCCTCCAGCACGGCCCGGTAAAGACTCGACAGCCGCTCGATGTCGGCCACAGGGATACACTCGTTGACCTTGTGTATCGTTCCGTTCAGAGGTCCCAGTTCCACGACCTGAGCGCCGGTCGGTGCGATAAAGCGCCCATCGGAGGTGCCTCCCCCGGTATCGGGCCGCGGCGGCGAGCCGATAACTTGCGTCACGGCACGCTGGACGGCCTCCACCAGCGCCCCCCCCTCCGTCAGAAAAGGCGCGCCTGACAAACGCCAGTTCAGTTCATACTCCAGGCCGTGGCGATCGAGCACCGCTCGCACCCGCTGTTTGAGTTCGTCGGCCGTCGTTGCCGTGGAGAAGCGGAAATTGAACTGGGCCTCGAGACGGCCAGGGATGACGTTCTCGGCACCGGTGCCGGCGCGCAGGTTCGATACCTGGAAACTGGTCGCCGGAAAGTAGTCGTTCCCATGGTCCCAGACCGTCGCGGCAAGTTCGGCCAGGGCCGGCGCAAAACGGTGGATGGGATTGCTGGCCCGGTCCGGATAGGCGACATGCCCCTGGACGCCAAAAACACGCAGTTCGCCGCACAGCGATCCGCGGCGGCCTACACGAATCACGTCGCCGAGCTGCTCGAAACTCGAAGGCTCACCGATCAGGCACCAGTCGATTTTTTCGCCCCGGGCCTCCAGTACCTCGACCACCTTGACGACGCCATCGGTCGCCGCGCCTTCCTCATCACTGGTCAGGAGCACCGCGACCGAGCCCCTGTGACCCGAATGTGCGGCCACGAAACACTCCAGAGCGGTCACCATCGCCGCAACGCCACTCTTCATGTCGGCGGCGCCGCGCCCGTACAGGACGCCCTCGCGAATCTCCGGCTCGAACGGCGGTGACAACCAGTCCTCCAACGGACCGGACGGCACGACGTCGGTATGACCCAGGAACGCCAGCAGCGGCGCTGCCGTTCCGCGGCGCAGCCAGAGGTTCCTGGTGTTTCCGAAATCCAGCCACTCGGCATGAAAACCAAGCGGCTCGAGACGGGCCACCACGAGATCCATACAGCCGGCATCGTCGGGGGTCACCGAGACCCGACGCATCAATTCGAGGGTGAGGTTCAGGGTGTCGGACATGATTTTATTTGCAATTGGACGTCAGCGCGGTGGTGCGCAGTCCCCGCGGCACGGAAGCAACGGTGGAAACGGGTATCGATGGCGCTCATCCCAGGTCCAGATCATCGAGGCTCGAGATATGCGGCTCCCGGCGGCCATCGATATGACCTTCCTGGACAGGACCGGGCCGCAACGCAGTGAGGACTGCTTCACGCAAAGTAGCCGTCTCGTAGATCGGCGCCGCTTCGACTTCGATCAGCGGCAGACCCGCGGCCTCGCAGACGCCTTTTAGCGACGAACCCAGCGAGTGTCCGCGGCCGGCCGCACGCTCACGCGGGACTACGACGACGGCGGCCAGTGCCGTCAAATCGCTGGGGCGACACAGCACGAACGCGAACGGTTGTGCCGCAGCGTCCTCGAAGGCAGCTGCCGAAGCCCGGCTGATCGTTCCCCTGACGGGCGTTATCAAGTCGCTAACCGCAACATTGGGCATCAGCTCGAAGCGCTCGCCTACTGCCTGCTTCAAGGCCTGGTACAAGGCGCAACGCTCCGGCGGCAACGCGACCTTGTGCCGTTGGTAAGCCGGCTTACCGGCTCGGGCGCCGCGGCGGAAAAGCAGGAACAGCACGATGGGCACGATGACCAGAGCGGATGCAACGATCGCGATAAGCCCATTCATCGGCGTGGCGGTTTGCAGGGAGGTGGAAGCCGGTCGGCGGGCACCAAGCCTCGATGGGCCATTGGCGACGACGCGAAGCGGATTATATCGGAACGGCTAAGATCCTGCGGGCCCCTTGGCGGCCCGGCCCCAACGCCCGGTGCCGGGCGTTCGATACGCTGAAGCCGGAGCTGCTATGGCGAGCATTAAAGGCGAAGGGGAAGGTCACACCTCAATCGTCCATGATGTGCAGACCATCCGCGGCCTTGGCGAACTGGTCGATCGCACCATCCTGTCCCAGCTTGATCATCAACCGCACTTCGTTCTGCGAATCCGCCGAGTGAAGCGCATCCTCGTAGGAAATCTTCCCGGCCCGATACAAATCGTAGAGTGCCTGATCGAAGGTCTGCATTCCGTGCTCCCGGGACTGCTTCATCAGCTCCTTGAGTTTATGGACTTCGCCCTTGCGGATCAGGTCGGAAGCCAGGGGCGTATTGATCAGGATTTCGATCACCGGGTAGCGCCCGGCGCCATCCGAGCGCTTGACCAATTGCTGGGCGATGATGGCCTTCAGGTTCAGCGACAAATCCATGAACAACTGGCTGTGCATGTCCTCGGGAAAGAAATGCAGGATACGATCGAGCGCCTGATTCGCGTTGTTTGCGTGGAGCGTGCTGAGGCACAAATGCCCCGTTTCCGCGAAGGTGATCGCATGCTGCATGGTTTCGCGGGCCCGGATCTCGCCAATCAGGATCACATCCGGCGCCTGCCGGAGTGTATTCTTCAGCGCGACTTCATACGATTCGGTATCGATCCCGACCTCCCGCTGGGTAACGATGCACCCGGCGTGCGGATGGACATACTCAAGCGGATCCTCGATCGTGATGATGTGCCCCCGCGAGTTCTCGTTGCGGTGCTTGATCATTGCCGCCAGCGAGGTCGACTTGCCGGTGCCGGTAGCACCCACGAACAGGATCAGCCCGCGCTTGGTCATCGCGAGGTCGCTAATGATCGGTGGCAGGTTCAGTTCCTCGGTGTCGGGAATATGGGTCTCGATCCGTCGCAGCACCATACCGGGTGCATCCTGCTGAAAGAATGCGCTGACCCGAAAGCGCCCTAACCCTTCCGAACTGATCGCGAAGTTGCACTCCCGGCAGTTGTCGAACTCATCACGCTGTCGCTGCGTCATGATGCCATAGACGATTTCACGAGCCTGCTCACGCGTGAGTTTCGTCGGCGACAAGGGCTGCAGTGCGCCGTCCACCTTGATGGACGGCTCACGCCCGACCGTGATGAACAGGTCGGAGGCCTTCTTGTGTGTCATCAGCATCAGCAGGGACTCGAATTCCATCGCCGTCACTCTCCCGACTGTCAGAACGCGGTCTTGTTGACCGCATACTCGCGCGCCGTCTGCTTCGCGACGACGCCTCGTTCAACCAATTCCTGCAGATGCTGATCGAGTGTCTGCATGCCATCGCGCCGCCCGGTCTGGATGGCCGAATACATCTGCGCGACTTTGTTCTCGCGAATGAGGTTGCGGATCGCGGGCGTGCCGACCATGATCTCCCAGGCGGCGGTTCGGCCGCCCGCCGTCTTCTTCAGCAATGTCTGCGAGATCACGGCCTGCAGCGATTCGGATAGCATCGCACGGATCATGTCCTTCTCGGCGGCCGGAAATACGTCGACGATTCGGTCGACGGTCTTCGCCGCCGAACTGGTATGCAGGGTCCCGAATACGAGGTGCCCGGTCTCCGCCGCGGTCAACGCGAGTCGGATCGTTTCGAGATCGCGCAATTCGCCCACCAGGATCACGTCCGGATCCTCGCGCAGCGCTGAACGCAAGGCTTCATTGAATCCCAGCGTGTCGCGATGAACCTCACGCTGGTTGATGAGACATTTCTTGCTCTGATGCACGAATTCGATCGGGTCCTCGATCGTCAGGATATGCGAATAGTCATTGGCGTTGACATAGTCCAACATAGCGGCCAAGGTGGTGGACTTGCCCGAGCCGGTGGGGCCTGTGACCAGGATCAGGCCGCGCGGCTGCCGCGTGACGTCTTCGAAGAAACGCGGGCAACCGAGGTCGTCCAGCGTCAGGACCTTCGATGGAATACTGCGAAACACCGCCGCAGCCCCGCGATCCTGATTGAATGCGTTGACCCTGAACCGCGCAACGCCGGGGAGTTCGAACGAGAAATCGGTCTCGAGGAACTCCTCGTAATCGCGCCGCTGCTTGTCGTTCATGATGTCGTAGATCAGCGCGTGGACTTCCTTGTGCTCCAGTGCTGGCAGACTGATCCTCCGGATGTCCCCATCGACCCGGATGATCGGCGGCAGGCCCGCCGACAGATGCAGGTCGGAGCATCCGTTCTTGACGGCGAATGCGAGAAGTTCGGCGATGTCCACTGCAGCATTCCTTCATTTGGGATTGCAGACCACGGATAACCCATCGAAACAGGCGGACTGATGCGACCGCGGCATCCTGCTGGGGATTATCGACCCGGCCAGAGCGGCGCGTGTTTGTCCGCCAGCACCCGGGGATGTATGGAAGTATAAGGCAGTGCGTCGCTGCGACGACCTCACCTGATCGAACGGGTATCGGATCGCCCATAAAAAAACGGGACGCTTCGCTACGGAGCATCCCGTCATGAGAGGAGGATTTACGTACTCGCCGCGCTGATCTGCTGAGGATTTCAGTAAACGAGTGGTCATATGCTACAAACCGTAAGCATCTGATTCAATGTGACACTTTGTCGCACTAACAGTGAGGGATATGCCACTTTGCGTTGCGGCTTTTGACTCATGGCCGGCGCCGTGCGAGGAATGATCGCGGATGAGGAGTAACGGCTTTGCATGCTCGTCGACGCACGACAAGCCGGGACCATGAATTGTCATCTTGCATACGCTGTCGTCGTTATTGGCTTTGGTACACTTCACGGTAAGCAGCGCCCTTTCCTCGGTCGGAACGGACTGCCGCCGGTTCTTCGCTCTGCTGATTGGTGCGACAGTGCTTTGCGGCACGAACTCAGCCGCATCCAGGCGGGCTGAAGGCGGTCGGGCGGAATGTCGACAAATCCCTTTCCCGCGGGAGCCGATTGCCGTTCAAAGGGTCTGCGAGTCGACCGGCCGTTGCCCAATGCAGAACCGATGCCTCGCACAGGAGTGGAGTCACCTATGCCGTTAATCTTTAATGCTGACCTTTCCCGGACAGCCAACACCTACAAGGAGGTCGAAGCACCGTGAGATATGCCAACGTTACACGCTTATCCTGTCCGTTTTGCGATTCTCCAGTCACGGTAAAGAAGGTCAACATCGAGTCTGACCAGGGCATCGATTTCGGCCTGCTAGACTGCAAGACCTGCCATGCCGAGTTCCCGATCGTCGCCGGCGTTCTGATCACGATTGGTCCGGACGATTTCGTGGACATCCGCGACGAAGTCTCGGAGACCCGCGTCGACAATGGCGTCAAACCGCGTCTACTGTGCGAGTTGCTCGCAGCGGACAAGCCGAGCGAAGCTTTCAGTCTGCTCCTGAGGCCCTGTCGGCCCACACCGAACTTTCTGGCCGTCCCAAGCCTGGCAAAGCGCGGACCTAGCCAGGTCGAGATCGGAAGAGTGCGCCGTAGGCCGCTGCACGAACTCCGTCCGGCACGACGCCTACAGGCTCTTGCCGATAAGTCCATGCGAGGAAGGTTGACGGGCTGGACTTGCCGCCGCGCAGCCAATGTGCTGTTGAAACGCCGCGAACAGTTGTCGGCGATGGACGTGATCGACTTCTACTACCGAAACTTCTCGCTCAGCGAGGTCGCAAATTACTTTGGCTATCGCTTCGGCCAACCGCGGCACCTGTCAGGATTGCAGCTTGCTTCGCATCTTCGGGCTCGCGGTGGCCCCACCATCGACCTGGCCTGCGGCGCCGGGCATCTGACGCACCACTTTTCCTACCGCGCCGAAACGGCCGGCCCGGTCATCGGCGTCGACCGGGACTACTTTCGACTCTATCTCGCCCAGAATTTCGTCGCGCCCGATGCCGACTTCATTTGCCAATGGGTCGATCGCCCATTGCCGTTTCCGGCCCGTAGCTTCGACAACATCTTCTGTTCCGACGCCTTCCACGTCATCCTCAACAAGAGCGGATTCCTGCGTGAGGCCCGCAGGCTGATGTCCGACACAGGAGTGCTGGCCCTGGCCACGTTCGGCAACCGTGCCGTTCGGCCGCAGGAAGGATACGAACTGACCGCGGAAGGCTACCGCGAACTCTTCCGCGATTCGCCCCATGTCATTTTGGGCGAGGACGAATTGCTGGAGTCCTACTTTGCCGGCACCGGCCCAGACTTTCGCCCTCGGTCGGACTTCCCGCCCGAGCTGCATGAACAGAAGTGGTTCAACGCCTTGTTGACGAATCGGTCAGACGATCTCCGTCAATACGGACGCAACACCCGATGGCCGCATCTCCTCGGCCGTATCGGAATCAATCCGATTTACCATCCCGAACAGCGTACCCAGGATGGAGCGCTTAAGCTCCGCTTCAAGTTCCCTTCCGAGTGGTACGCCTACGAGGACCGCAAGTACACACGCTACGCCCCTGAGTCGGTCGAGCTGCCGCCGGCATTGCTCGACGCCATCGAGCACGGCTCCGTAACCGAGGTATCCGAGTCGCTGGCGAGTCAACTGGTCCTGGTGGGTTTGCCCGATCGCTATCTCTGAGCGGGCTGCGGATCTCCATGGTGTCCCCTCATGGCGCTACGTCGGCGATGAGGGGCAATAGACCACAACGCGTATCGGCCGACCCGGCACACGCGTTTGGCAGCCCCCACGGTGAGTCTGCCGCCAGACTCACGGTCGGTGTCGCGGCAGCATCGGCCGTCCGGGCTCGGCGCGCGCCCATGCGACCGACTGCGGGAGGCTTCACGCCTGTCTGCAGTTCAGTGGATAATCTATCGCGGGTCCACGAACTGATCGCCCCGAAGGACACTCCCTCCGAAATCCCATTTCTCCCCTCGACGCGAGACCGACTCATGTCATCGCTGGGAACGCGCCTAGACGCACTCCATGAACGCATCAAACTGGCCGCAGCAGCCGCCGGTCGACCGGCCGGCGCCGTGCGTTTGATCGCGGTCAGCAAGACGGTGCCCTACGAGCAGATGCTGGTCGCCTATCGTCTGGGACTGCGCGACTTTGCAGAGAGCTACGTCCAGGAAGCCCTGCCTAAACTTGCTGCGCTGGCTCACTGCGACATTACCTGGCATTTCATCGGCCCCATACAGTCGAACAAGACACGCCCGATTGCGGAGCGCTTTCACTGGGCACACAGTGTGGACCGCCTGAAAATTGCCGAGCGCCTGCACGAGCAACGTCCGCACGGCATGCCACCTCTGAACATCTGCCTGCAGGTCAATGTCAGTGGCGAGCCGACGAAAGCCGGCGTAACGCTTGACGCTCTGCCACAGCTGACAGAAGCCATTGCTCCCCTGTCGAACCTCAGACTGCGGGGACTGATGGCGATTCCCGCCCCCGGTCAGTCCCCTGATGCGCAACGTGCAGCATTCCGTTGTCTGCGGGAGGCCTTGCTTGGGCTGAATCTTCCAGGGCTGGACACGCTGTCGATCGGAATGTCCGATGACCTGGAAGCGGCAATCATGGAGGGCGCCACGCTGTTGCGCATCGGCACGGCGTTGTTCGGCCCGCGTCAGGCCGGATCCACGCCCACCGCCACGAGCAGTCAACACCGGGCTCCAGTATCATGAGCCTTTCATCGCAACGGACCGTCAGCCCGCCATGAAACATCCCACCATCGGCTTCATCGGAGCCGGGAACATGGCCTCCAGCCTGATCGGAGGCCTACTGGGGAACGACTACCCCAAAGATCACCTGCGCGTCTCGGACGCCGACGCCGAAAAACGCGTTGCGGCCGAGACCCGTTTCGCCGTGCAATCCTGCTCGGACAATCTCGAGCTCGCAGCGCAGTCGCAGGTGCTTCTACTCGCGGTAAAGCCGCAAATCCTGGCCAACGTCTGCCGCGAAATCGCACCGACCGTCCAGCAGCTGAAGCCGCTCGTGATATCGATCGCGGCCGGCGTCGATGAAGCGGCGATTGACCGCTGGCTCGGCGGAAACGCGGCACTGGTGCGGTGCATGCCAAACACGCCCAGCCTGGTCGGGGCGGGCGCGACAGGCCTGCACGGCAACGATCGAACGACGGCCCAACACCGGAACTGGGCCGAGATGATCATGCGCTCGGTCGGGATCACCGTCTGGGTCGAGCGCGAGGAACTGCTCGACGCCGTCACCGCTTTGTCGGGCAGTGGACCGGCCTACTTTTTTCTGCTGATGGAAGCCATGGCGGAAGCCGCGGCACAAATGGGCCTCGATCCCAACACGGCGCGCCTGCTGACGCAACAGACAGCGCTGGGCGCGGCGCGCATCGCCATCGAATCGGAGGAATCCCCGGCGGAGCTCAGGCAGCGAGTCACCTCGCCCGGCGGAACCACCGAACGAGCGATTGCAACCTTTGCTGCGGCGGGCTGGTCGAAAACGGTCGTGGATGCGATGCGCGCAGCGCGCGACCGCGCCATCGAACTTTCACAAGAGTTGGGAGAAGCGTAATGGATTCGGGTTACTGGGTGCAGCCAGCCGTCTTTCTGATCGACACGGTCTTCGGGCTGTACCTGTTCGCGTTGATCCTGCGGTTTCTATTCCAGTGGGTTAACGCGGACTATTACAACCCGATCTGCCAGTTCATCGTCAAAATCACGCATCCGCCACTGCGGTTGTTGCGGAGGTTCGTGCCGCCGATCGGGCGCGTTGACACCTCCACGTTGCTGCTGATGCTGGTGCTGCAAATCGTGGCGTCCTATCTGGTGCTGACGCTACAGGGCTTCAGCCTCAATATCGCGGCGCTGGCGATCCTGTCGGCATCGCAGTTGCTGGAGCTGATCCTGAATATCCTGATGTTTGCGGTGATTCTGACCGCGGCGATGAGCTGGCTGCATGCCAGCCGCCACAATCCGGCCGTCGCGCTACTGAACAGCATCACGGCGCCGATGCTGAAATGGAGCCGAAGACTTTTGCCGCCCATGTCGGGCATCGACCTGTCACCTCTCATTCCCATCGTCGGGATCCAGCTTCTGAAGATGCTGGCACTGCCCCCCATCGAACACCTTGCCCGTCTGATGGGTTGATCTCACCCCCGTTGGACAGTTTCGACAGTCATCCGACAGCACAGCGACGTCCCCTTCCGCCGAAGCACGAGCCACATTCGGGTAAGGGTGGGAGGGCCAGTTCTTCAGGCGCGGAAGAGATCCTTCCGATGTCGGATCTCGGCAAAGACATGGGCGTCACTGGCGCCGCTGAGACCGAGCTCGGCTTTCAGAGACGCATCGTCTGCGCGCAGAAACGGATTGGTTGATCGCTCCTCGCCGAGGGTCGATGGAACGGTGGGCTGCCCGCGACGGCGTAGCCCATCGATGTGTTGGGCACGTTCCCGAAGCACACGGTTCAGCGGATCAACCGTGACGGCAAACCGCGCATTGCTCTGCGTGTATTCATGCGCACAGTAGACGCGCGTGGCCTCCGGCAGACCTCTGAGCTTCTCCAGCGAGGCCCACATCTGCTCTGCCGAGCCCTCGAAAAGCCGTCCACAACCCAGGGCGAACAGCGTATCCCCGCAGAACAGGGCTTCGTCCTCGGCGAACCAGTAGGCGATGTGTCCGAGGGTGTGGCCCGGTACCTCCAGTACCCGCGCTACCACCTCACCCAAGGTCACGGTCTCACCTTCGCCCACGGTCCTGTCGATACACGGGATCCGGGCTCGATCGTAAGCCGAGCCAACGATCAGGCAGCCGGTCCGTTCCTTCAGCAGCCGATTCCCGCCAACGTGATCGGAATGATGGTGAGTATTCAGCACGTGGGACAGCCGCCAGCCCCGCTCATCCAGCGCCTGCAGCACCGGCTCGGCCTCCGCCGGATCGACCACTGCCGTCTGTCCCGACCGTGGCTCATGGATCAAGTAGACGTAATTGTCCATCAGGGCGGGCAACTGCAGAATGTCGATCATCGCAACCTCAGGCGTTGCCGGTCAGATATTTCGCGATATCGTCCTTGGAGAACCCAATTTTCTTCGCGATGCGGTCGGCATGGCTGACGCGTGAAATGCCCTCAATCAGCCGGTAGGTCGGCAACTCGTTCCGAAACTCGACCTGGCGCGCCTGCCCAACACCACGGCGCTGGTAGAAGTCGACCAGTTCGTGATTGTGCGTGATCAGCACCGTGCTGTTGCCCTTCTCTTTGAATCCGTCGAGGATGTTGACCGAGATTTCGAGCTTTTCCTCATTCGTCGTGCCCTCGGACAACTCGTCCATGATCACGAGGCTGCGCGAGGTAGCCGCCAGAAAGATGGCTTTCGTGCGTTTCAGCTCGGTGCCGAAGCGCCCCTCTCCATCGGTAAGATGACTGATCTCCGGCACCTGATAGAAGATCCGGTCGGCCACCGTCAGCGTCGCGCGCTCGGCCGGAATGTAGCAGCCGATCTGAGCCAGCACCTGAATTTGGGCCAGCGTCTTGCAAAACGCCGTCTTGCCGCCGCTGTTTGGGCCGGTCACGAACGTCAGCCGCTCCTCGTCAAGACTCAGGTCATTGGCGACATACGCCGGATCCTCCTTCGCCAGCACCGGATTGCGCGCCTTTGCGACGGTCAGCCTGTGGCACTCAGCCGACGCATCGATCGTCGGCAGGCAGGTCGGGTGCACGAACGCCTCCCGGTAGCGACAGAAGCCCATCAACTCGTCGAGTTGCCCCAGCGCATCCAGGGTGCGCTGCACGTCCTCGCACTTCTTGAACGTCTCGCGTAACGGATAAATACAACCGTCCCGATCGAATCCGCCGACGATCGGAATGTAGACCAGACTGAGCGGCAGCAGAAACAGCCAGAACACCGGAGTGATGGAGGCCGCCATTTCCAGAGCGAATGGCACGAACTGGAATATCAGCATCAGGATTGCAAAAGCGACGGTCAGGCCGACCGGCTTGAACAGGGTTGGCCGGAACTTGATGGCCGGAGTCAACAGACCCTTTTCCTCGCGGGTCATTAGACGCTTCTCGGAGCGGTAGACGGGCCCTCGCATCAACGCGTAGGAGCGCGTCTTGGTGAAACCGCGGAGCGTGTCCACCAGACCATGCAGATACGGGCTGCGGGGCGTGGGAAGTTTGGCGGAAGCTTCCACCAGATCCAGCATGAACCGCGTACCCTTGATATAGGTCTCGTAACCGAAGCCGGCAATTTCCCGCGGGTGCGACGGGGCTCCGAGCATGCCCAGAAACCGCCCGAACAAGAGATCGTAAAAGTCGCTCTCGCGCTTGTGGGCCTGATGTAGGAGTGTGTCGAGATCGGCCTTCAGCTGCCGGTTGCCCTCGATTTCGCGTACGCTGTCCTGCTTTAGCCGGACGCTTTCCGAATCCGTGAGCGGCTGGGACAAGGAACGGTATAACACGGCGCTGCCGATATCCGTGGTGGCATGATCGACCGCCGCAAATAACTCGTCGATCTCGATGACGCGGAAAGTCTGCTCATCCAGCACCGCCTCTCCGGTCGCGCCGGCCGTAGCCGATGGAACGCGTGGCGGCTCCTTGGAATCGCCCTGAAGAATCGTGCGGTAGTGGGGTTGCGACGCAGAACTCATTTCCGACTCCCGGTTGTTGTTTGAAAGATCGCCATGCCTTTGTAACGCTGCGCGGCACCAAATGCCAAGCGCTTTTGCTTCGATCACGGCTTGACATAGGTGTTCCCGCGGGACTCGGCCTCCGGACACCCTCAGGCGCATCTCAACCCCAGCCGAGAGCGGGATTGCGCGCGCGATCGGTGACCCGGCGGATTCCGGACGGTAGAATGCCCAGTCGCCACCGCTGCCTGCCCCGCATCTCCGCGGGCCGTCATCGCGCGTTCCCGGCCTAAGCTGACCCGGCCACCCCGCACTGAGCCTGAACCGACCAACTAACCCTCCGATGTTTCAGAGTCTGCTGAATTCTGTCCGACGCGGTCTGACGCGCCCCGTTCCCGCCATCGGGCTGGGTTGGTTCCGCCTGTGCTTCGCTCTGGTCGTATTCAGCGAAGTCCTGTTCCTTTATTTCTTCCGCCATCTGATCTTCGATCCAGTCCCTTATCTGGATATCGCATCGCCCTCCGTGCATCTGTTCCTGGTGTTCTGGGGAGTGACTGCGGCGTGCCTGGCCCTCGGCTACCATACGCGTGCGGCAGCCGTCCTGAACTACGCATTCTGGCTCGTGTTCACGGTCTTCACGCCGATGTGGAAGGACTTCGACGGCGGTTTCGATCAGCTGATGCTGGGTTCGAGCTTCCTGCTGATGTTTCTGCCGAGCGAACGCGCGTTGTCGCTGGACAATCTCCGGCTGAAATGGCGGCTGTCGCATCCCGGTCAGCGCTACCGGCCACCCGATCAGGTCACGGTGCTGGCCTACTACATCCCGCTGCTGGTGTCATTGGGGCTGATCTACTTCGACTCGGCAATACACAAATTGTCGGCCGAGTTCTGGCGGAACGGCCTCGGACCCTGGCTGCCCTCTTCACTCCCGTATTACATGTCCGCCCTCGACATGTCGGCGCTGCTCGAGATCGAGCCGCTGCAGCGCGCCTTTGGCTACGCGATCCTGGCATTCCAGTTCCTGTTTCCATTCACCCTCTATTTCCGTCCGTTCCGGCTGCCGTTGCTCCTCATGGGAATCGGGCTGCACGGCGGCATCATCCTGTCGCTGAACATCTATCCGTTCGGATTCGGCATGCTGGTGCATTACTTCTTGCTGGTTCCACTGGGGTGGTGGCGCCGGATGGGTGGCTGGCTGCGGGTCGCCACTCCCGGGCTGACGGTCTATTACGACGAACAGTGCCCCTTGTGTAACCGGACGGCTATCTTCGTCGAACATTTCGACGTGCGCCGCGCGATCGACTTTCGTGGGCTCCAGACGCATGCCCGCGACTGCGCCGCCCTCGCGGGCATCCCGGAGGCGGAGCTGTTGAAGGATTTGTACGCCGTCGATCGCGGACGACGGGTTGTCTCGGGACTCGACACCTATATCCGGATACTGCAGCACATGGGCTATACCGCGCCACTCGGGCTGGTACTGCGCGTGCCCGGCCTCTACCAACTGGCCGCCCGAGTCTACCGGCACATCGCCGACACCCGCGCGCGGCTGGTTTGCGACGCTGGCTGTGCCCTCGGTGGATCGCCCCTGACTGAAGCGACGCCGCCATTGGGCGGCCTGATCGAACGCCTGGCACCGACTGACCGACAGAAAGCCAACCGTATCGCGAAGTTCTTGGTCATGGTGCTCGTGCTGCAACTCAACTGCACGATTCACTATGCAGTCCTCTACCGGATCGGCCTTGAGCCGAAGAACAGCGAGACCGGCCAGATCGCGGCCGCGCTCAGCAACGGCTTGATCACACTGTCGCACACCTTCCTGGGAATCACCCCGCATGCCTTGTACCTGCACGATCACTTCGAGGGGTACGAGCATATCCTCGCGCTGACGTATATCGACGATTCAGGCGAGGAACGCTGGCTACCTTTCATCGACGAACAGGGCCGGATGCTCGCGCCCTACTGGGGCAGGGTCCATTCCATGTGGGCGAATGTGGCCGTAACGCGGAACATCGATCATCGACGGCTGCGGAAGTTCGTCGAGAAGGTCACCGCCTATCTCGGTGGCGAACTCGGCATCAGCCTGACCGACCGCACGTTCGTATTGAAGCTCAAGGAAGTCCGTGCGCCCATGCATTGGGTGGCGGATCTGCGTCAGCGCAATCTCGGCGGCACATGGCGTACCGTTGGTCGCGCGGTCTGGCATGACGGGCAGATGCGACTCGATCTCTACCGGAATCTCGAGCAACTCTCCCGCGGTATGCGGTCGGATAGCAGCCCGTACACCGCACCGTAAGCCACCGCCGCACCGCCGCGCATCCCACCTCGAACCGTATCCTATACTCGGTTCGAAGGCTCAATCCGGATCAATTTCCTATCCGAAGAGCCCCGGCTCAGGCCCGACCGCCCCGGCCTCTTTACCCCACCGCCGAACCCAAAGGTGACTGTCATGGACCGCCCCGTCATGCTGCCGCAGAGCGCCAGGAAGGACGAATCGCCCGACAGCGGCTATCGCCCGGTCGCAACCTATATGGAACTGCGCGACATGGTATTCGCCAGCGACCCAGCCAAGCTGGGATGCCGGAAACCGGATACGCGCGATCTGGTCTGGGGCATGGTCATCGAAACGGGTTATCCGGATGCCGTAGCCACCATCATCGTGCTGGCGGATGGCACGATCAGCCTGTACTTCAGCTCCGGCGGGGGACTGGTTGGCCTAGGTGATTACGAACACATCGCGGAGGCGGGTCAGCGACTGCTGAGCCTGGGTGATTTGCTGACCCCGAATTTCGATCAGGCCAGCGATTATTCCCTTCCAGAGAGGAGCCACACGCGGGTCTATCTGATGGCCTTCAGTGGCTTCCTTGCCGCCGAAGTCAGTCTGAATGCACCGTGGAAACAACCCGGAATGATGGCGCTGGCAAACCGGGCGCAAGAGCTCTTTGCGATGATTCGCGAACTGGCCGATCAGATCGCCGAACAGCGGGAAGGCAGGCAGGTCGCCCAGCCACAGCGCATAAACTGAGAATACCCGCTCCCGGTGGCCGACAAAACGCACGTCGAGCCGGCGTCAGCATGACCTACGAATCGTTCCCGTCTTCGGCCTGCAGGGTCGGACCGGGCGCCGAGCCGGACTGTCCGAACTCGACCGGGAGACTCTCCACCTGCCCCAGCTTCCGGCTGATCTGGCGGGTTCGCGTTTCGGCCTGATCGATGGTCGAGCGTACCTCGTCCAGTTTCTTGCGGGTCTTCTCAAGAATCCCGCCGAAGCGCTGAAACTCGGTCTTGACCTCCCCCAGCGTTCGCCAGACCTCGCTCGATCGCGCCTCGATCGCCAGTGTCCGAAAGCCCATTTGCAGACTGTTCAATATGGCCGTCAAGGTCGTCGGACCGGTCACGGTGATGCGGTAGTCGCGTTGGAGCACATCGCTGAGCCCGGGGCGGGACATGATCTCGGCGTAGAGCCCCTCAATTGGCAGGAACAGCAAGGCAAAATCGGTCGTGTGCGGAGGTTCCACGTATTTTTCGCGGATCGCGCGCGCTTCGGAGCGGATGCGGGCCTCCAGCGACCGGCGGGCTGCTTCGACCACAGTGGAATCGCCCACTTCCTGGGCTTCCATCAGACGCTGATAGTCTTCGATCGGGAACTTGGCGTCGACCGGCAGCCAGACGACACCCCGCTCGCTGTCGCGTCCCGGCAGCCTGATCGCGAACTCCACGCGGTCGCTACTACCGGGACGGGTCGCCACGTTGCGGTCGTATTGCTCGCTCGTCAGCAACTGCTCCAACAATTGCTGCAGCTGAACTTCTCCCCAGGTTCCGCGCACCTTGACGTTGGTGAGGACCTTTTTCAGGTCACCGACGCCGGCCGCGAGCACCTGCATTTCGCCCAGGCCCTTGTGCACCTGCTCCAGCCGGTCGCTGACCTGCTTGAACGATTCGCCGAGGCGCTGCTCCAGCGTGTGGTGCAGTTTCTCGTCGACGGTCTGCCGCATTTGCTCGAGCTTCTGCTGGTTATCCGACTGCAGCGCCACCAGCCGTTCTTCGATCGTGCGCCGTAGTCGATCGAGCGTCTGTTCGTTCCCTTGACTCAGAGTCGACAGCTGCGCGGCAAACTGGCCGGAAACCCCTTCGAGCTGGTTCCTCAACAAGCCCCCCACGCTATCGAGTTGCTCCTTTAGGAGTTCACCAAAACGGCGCAGCGCATTCCCCATTTCTTCCCGACTCTCGCGGGCATCGGACCGGGCACTGCCCAACTGCTCATGAACCACGGCGCGCAGCGCATCGGAACGACTGGCCAGGTCCCCCTGCAAGCCCCTCAGGGTCTCGGCCATACTGTCGCGAAGTTTGTCGGACTGCTCGGTGCTGCGTTCCGTCAGGTCGTTCAGACAGCCGAGCACCATCTGGTTGAAGCGGTGAATGGCATCGGTTACCTCCTCGCGGTCCTCCCGCGCGTTCTGGGCTGATTCCACCCGGTTCCTGGCCAGTTCGTCGCGGATCAAGCGTCCCAAGCGCTCGTCGCTGTCTTCGAAACGGTCCAGCCGGTCAGCGAGCGACCGGAGCTGGGAGGATTGCCGTAGCAGCGCGATCAGGGTCATCGCAGCGACAGCCGCGATAACCATCAGCAGCAACCCGGCAATCGCCGTCAGCGGCGGGATCGCAACGCCCCCAAACGTCACCAACTGAGCATCAACTCCCGGAACTGGGAAGCTGACCTGCCTGTAGGCCAAAGCGGGATAGAGGCAGCAGCTGAAAACAAGCTGCCGCCTGCATCAACGGGACAGGCACGGAGTAACTGGGCGGGTAAGTCAGAGAATCTTGACCTCGGGAATGGGCACGACGAACTTGCCGCCCCACTCGGCCACATAGCTGCCCAAAGCCGTGATCTCGTCCTTCAGGTTCCACGGCAGGATCAGGATGTAGTCGGGTTTGGCCTCGCGAATCGCTTCCGGCGCAAGAATCGGAATCCGCGTGCCGGGAGTGAATTTGCCCTGCTTATAGGGATTCGCATCGACGGTGAAATCGAGAAAATCGGTACGAATGCCGCAATAGTTCAGCAGCGTGTTCCCTTTTCCCGGAGCGCCGTATCCCACGACGCGTTTGCCGCGGTTCTTCGCGTCGATAAGGAAAGCCAGCAGTTTGCGCTTCGTTTCCTTGACCTGCTCGCCGAAGGCCCGGTAACGCTCCACCGTCAGAAAACCGTCGGCGATTTCACGGTCGCGTAACGCGGTCACACGCTCGCCGACGGGCAAGTCGCCGTTCTCGGTGTGCCGACCGTAGATCCGCAGCGACCCGCCATGGGTCGGCAACTCTTCGACATCGAACAGCGTGATGCCATGCCGCGCAAAGACCTTCTCGACGGCAACGAACGAGAAATAGCTGAAGTGCTCGTGGTAGATCGTGTCGAACTGGTTCTCGGCCATCAGCCGCTGCAAGTGCGGAAACTCCATCGTGATCACCCCGCGCGGTCCCAGCAGCACCTTCATGCCGGCGACGAAATCATTCAGATCGGGAACATGCGCCAGCACATTGTTGCCCAGCAGCAGGTCAGGCTGCCCGTGTTCCTCCCTGATGGCTTTGGCGGTTGCAACACCAAAAAAGCGACTGGTCGTCGGCACGCCTTTCGCGATCGCGACTTCGGCTACGTTGGCCGCCGGCTCGATGCCGAGCACCGGGACGCCGCCGGCAACGAAATGCTGCAGCAGGTACCCGTCGTTGCTCGCGATCTCCATGACCTTGCTGTGCGCCCCGAGACCGAAGCGCGCGCAAGCCATTTCCGCATACCGTCGCGCGTGCTCAACCCAACTGGTCGAATACGACGAGAAATAGGCGTACTCGGTGAAGATTTCCTGCGGCGAGACGAATTCCTGCAACTGAACCAGAAAGCACTGGTCGCAGACATAGGCATGTAACGGAAAAAACGCCTCCATCTCATGCAGTTGGTGCGGCGCTATGTGCGTCTGACACAACGGCGACATACCGAGATCGACGAAGGAATGCACCAGCGGCGCGCCGCAGAAACGGCATGCAAATCCCTGTGGAAGCTCGCTGCCTTGCGTGCCGCTACCAGTCGTGTCGTCCATCGTTACCTCCATTGCCTTTTTCTGGGTCCGGGTTCAAAAAGTGGGGAGCCAAGCCGCTCGCCGTGTGGGCTACAGCAGCACCGCGTAATGGGACTGCGGAACGGCTTAGGGACCGATGACGAAGCGAGCCGGCGCTCGGTTGTTCGTATAGCCGTGATTATAGGGCTGATCCTTGTAATCTAGGCTGATTTCAGCCGGACGGCCGAGCACGACCGTGAACGGCGGCTTGCCACTGATCAGCTTCTCGGAACCTTTGCTGCCGAGTTCATACAGCAGGCGGCTGCCGTCGGCATCCACGATGCTGACCCATGAGTCACCCAGAAATCGTACCCGTAGCGAAGGCGGCCCGGCAGCCTGCACCGGGACTGCACTTGCCGCAGGCTGCGACGGCGCCGGTACATCCGGTGCCGGGCCAGTCGTCTGGCCCGTGCCGCCTCCGGCGCTGCCTCGCCCGGGCTCAGCGGGCGGCGACGAGGCCGCTGTCGGCGCCGCCGTCGTGACCTGGGGAACCGCCGCTACGGTCTCGGGCGTATCGACTTGTTCGCGGGCGACCCGATAGACCCACCAGCCGAGCCCGATGAACGCCGCCAAGCCGAGCAAGACCAGCGCAGGACCGAAGCGCGACTCCTCCGGGACCGGATCGAGCACCGTCACGCGCGACGATTCGGGCAGGGCATCGCGACCGCCCAGGCGCTCATATGCCTCCACGATCTGGTTTGGTTCCAAGCCGAGAAGCCGCGCCAGATTCTTCAGATAACCGCGGATGAAGATCGCCGGGGGAAGACCGGCATAGTCATCGGTCTCCAGGGCTCTTACTGTCGGGACGGCGAGGTGAAGCTTGCCGGCCACCTCCTCGATGCTGAGGCCTCGCGCCACCCGCGCCTCGCGCAAAGCCCGGCCCGGCCCTGGCCCGGAGCACAGGCCTTCCTCTTCCAGTCCATTTGAATTTGTTGCGTTCGAGCTCATTCCGGCATCTCAGTAAGCTGACGATCGTGCGGTCATCAGATTACCACTCGCGACGTCCGCCGCGACTCCGGCCGACAGCACGCCGGCCAGGAGTACGTTTCAGTCGGGCAAACCTTCGGGCAAGCGCTCGCCGAAGGCGGCCTTTACCGCCGCCAGACGTTCCTTGCAGATCTTGTACGAGGCCAGGGCCTTGTCGACCATGGGAATCAGCGCATCGATGTCGGGCTCCTGCTGCGTCCGAAGACGTTCGGCAACGTCCCTGAGGACGGCATAGTGGGCCTTGAACGTATCCGCTTGCTTACTCATTGGTGTCACCTTTCAACAGTCTTGGTTCAACGCGGGCCCGGATGTGCCCGTCACGGAATTCGATGTCGAGCGCGCCGGCTTTGTCGGCTTCGGCCACGGCACTGACCACTCCCCCACGCTCATCCCTCACCAGCGCGAAACCGCGCTGCAAGGTGGCCTTGGGCCCCAGGCCCAGTAATTCCCTTGCGAGCGACTCGATGGCGAAGTCCGCTTCCGAGAGCCGCTGCCGCGCGAAATGCCCAATCGTGGCAAGCAAGGTCCCAAGCTGCTGGTCGGCCTCGCCAAGACGGCGAAGGCTGGTCTGCTCGAGTTCATGGCGATGCAGTTCCAGTGCGTGTTCCGCGACCTGAAGCCGGCTGGTTGCCTGATGGCGGAGTTCCAGGATAAGGCGCCCGACTTCATGCTCCGCCTGGGTCAACAGACGCCGACCGGACGCCTCCAGTTCCGTCCGCAGCAGTTCGATGCCGCGTTCATGGATCGCGATGGCGTTGCCGGCCGCCCGGAGGATCCCCAGCATGTCCTCGATCGCCGCATTCGCATTCGCGGCGATCGCTCCGGCGATGAAGCCGATCACCTTCGATGGCGTATCGCAGCGGCAATGCGCGATGTCGTCCAGCACGGTATTGTCGCGCTCGTGGCCGATGCCGGTGAATATCGGCACCGGCATGCGGCATACCGCGCGGGCGAGTTCCAATTCGTTCAACCAGTACAGGTCGGTCACCGAGCCACCGCCGCGAATGATCGCCAGCGCGTCGAAGCGCGCGCCGCGCTCGTAATCGCTGCGCACCCGGTCGAGAGCCGTCAGCAGGCTTGACGCTGCGGCCTGTCCCTGGAATTTCGCCGTGTAATACTCGAATCGACAGAGGCCCGCGGCCTGAAGACGATCGGCATCGCGGCGGAAGTCGCCGAGGCCCGCGGCGTCCTGCGGGCTGATCACGGCGACGTGGCAGAATTCCGCAGGAGCAGGCAGTCCTCGGTTCAGTCCCGCGATACCCTCCCGAGCCAGAGTCTCGCGTATGGCTTTCAGCTTGGCTTCGATATCACCCAGTGTGTAGGCCGGATCGATATCCTCAACAATCGCGCGAAGGCCATAGGCGGGATTCAGCTCAGCGGACAGTTGCAGCAGCACCTTCAGGCCAACCGCCAGTTCGGCACCGGTGCCCTGCGCAAATTTTCCACACACAGTGCCCGCGCGCGAAGACCAGACGAAACTCTGCAAGCGGGCTACAAGGCGTGCCTCCGAGTCGTGTTCTACGAGTTCGATCGCGAGGTGTCCGCCAGTGACCTGCCGCAACTGGCTGATCTCGGCCCGGACCCACTGGGACCGCCGTACCTGTAAGGCGACGACTTCGGCCACCTGCGCCAGAAAGGCGCTCAAGGCGACACCGTTTTCCGGCACGTCCGTCAGGGTATCGGACCGTGCGGCGGCAAACAGGTCGCCTGGAGCCGCAGGCGGCAGCCATTCCTGGAAAGGTTCCAACGGCGACCTTTCAGAGACATACCACTTCCGGACCACAGGATCCCAGCGCGCGCCCAGGCCCTTGGCCCGCTCCTTGGCGGGAAACGGTACGTTCAGGTACACCTTGCTGCTGGAATCGGGAACCGACACGTCACTGAACGCTTGAGATCATCGGGAAGGGAAACGGATGTCAAACCAAGCCGAATGCTACCACGCTGTGGGTGGTATCCGGCAGCTGGCGACCTAACCCCGCTGCCCTGACGACGGCTGCCTCGATGCTCGTCAGCCGTTTGCAGCGGGGATAGTAAGATATGGGCATAATCCCAGCACGGACCCGGCAACTCGATCCGGAACGAGAGCATGTCCCAGCCCCCACCCAACGGGTTCGCAGCACCGTACCGACCCAGACTGGCTGCCGCGGCCGAGACGCACTGGTCAGTCGCCGACGGGGAGTGGCTGCTCATCGAGGGCTTCCTGACCGCGCCGGAAGCGGCAACCCTTTTCCAGTCGCTACGGTCTGAACTCGACTGGCAGGAAGAAGTCCTCGTGATCGCGGGCCGGGACGTCATGGTGCCGCGGCTGGTCTGTTGGTACGGAGACCCGGGGGCCCGCTATCGCTATTCCGGGGTGTCGCATGAACCCCTGCCGTGGACACCGGTGTTGTCGGAAGTCAGAGCAGCCGTGGAGGAGCGCAGTTGCTGTCGCTTCAACAGTGTTCTCGGCAACCTCTATCGCAGCGGCCAAGACTCGATGGGATGGCACGCCGACAAAGAGAAGGAACTCGGACCGAACCCCGTCATCGCCTCACTCAGTCTGGGCGCGACCCGTCGCTTCCTGCTGCGGCACAATCGGACACGGGAACAGCTCGAACTTGGCCTGACCGCCGGAAGCCTGTTGATCATGGGCGGCCGCCTGCAGCACGACTGGCGTCATTGCGTACCGAAAGCGCCGCAGGGCGCGGAAGCGCGCATCAATCTGACTTTTCGCCTGATCAAGGAGCCCTGAATGACCCAGAGTCACGCCTCGCACTCGGAATGGCTGGAAGTGGTCGATGGCGATGACCGTGTCGTCGACCGCCGGCGCCGCGCCGACATCCACCGGCTTGGCCTCAGGCACCGCGCCACGCATGTCCTGCTGTTCAACCGGCAAGGACTCGTGTTCCTGCAGCGGCGCTCTCGGCAAAAGGACATCAATCCCGGGCTATGGGACACCTCGGCCGCCGGGCACGTCGATCCCGGCGAAAGCTATGACGACTGCGCGCGGCGCGAGCTGTCGGAGGAACTCGGAATACACTGCGCCCCCGATGCACTGGAGCTGCTCTTCAAACTGCCGGCCAGCGAGACCACCGGCTGGGAATTCATCCATGTCTACCGCACCGTGCATGACGGACCGCTGCAGTTGAATGCCGAGGAAATCGATGACGGCATGTGGCTGCCGCCGGAGGCGATCGATCGCTGGGAAGACCAGGACGACCGCCACCTGTCGGCGACCTTCAGAAGTCTCTGGGCCTGCTTTCGAGCACTTTCGCCTGTAGCAGGCTGAACCGGCCTCGTCAGAGCCGGTAACGCGCCGAGCGGCGCAGGGACAGGGACAGGTGCTGGTTCAGGTAGGCCGGCTGGTAGATCAGCTTGACCAGCAGAAAACCGGCCGCGAAACCGCCCACGTGCGCCCAGAAGGCCACGCCTCCGCCGGCACCCTGCAGCGTTGGCAGACCGCCGGCAATCTGGATGACAAACCAGTACCCCAGCATGGCCAAGGCCGGAACCGACACGGTCGTAACGAAAAAACCCAGGAAGATCAGAACGATCACATGCGCTCTCGGGTACAGTCGGGCATATGCCCCCATCACCCCGCCAATGGCCCCGGACGCGCCGACCATCGGCACGGCCGCACCCGGGTCGCTAAGGATCTGGGCGCCTGCAGCGGCAAGACCGCAGATAAGGTAGAACGCGATGAACCGCAGCCAGCCCATCGCATCTTCGACATTGTCACCGAACACCCACAGAAACCAGAGGTTGCCGATGATGTGAAACCACCCGCCATGCATGAACATGTGCGTCAGCAGCGTCAGGTGCGAAGTGTTCCCGTCGAGCACGCAGCTCAGCCCTTCGCCGAGCGGGATGGCCGTGTTCAAAGGCGCGAGCCCGAACAACTCGCCCGGGATCAGACCGTAGGCGCACAGCGATTGTGCCATGGTCGCGCCATTTCCCATCCCCTGCACGAAGATCCACACAGCGATGTTCAGTGCGATCAATGCGAACGTTGCCAGCGGCCTTCGGAACGTCGGGTTCTCATCACGCAAAGGAAACATCGGGACCTCATTGGGTGAGCGAAACGAGCGCGAGCATGCGCGCGAAAGGATTTGCCGGCCAACGCCACTGCCATCATGACCTCTCCGGCGCGGCAAACATCAGACTCGAAAACGAACGCAGGGCGCCCGCACCGGCATTGCAGCGAACGTTCGAATGGACCTTGCCTGGCGTCGATCGACGATTGTGCCGCAAGGACCCCGTCAGCGTCGCAGCGCCCCGAAAGGCACGTCCAGCACACCGTACTCCGGCCAATCCCGGAAATCGTAATGCCACCACTCCCGCGGATGCACGGTGAAACCTTCGGCAGTCATCGCCGCGCGCAGGCTGTCGCGATAACGACGGGATTCAGGCGTTCCGCCGCCGTAATCCGGGTAGGCCCGGGTGGTCATCTCATCATAATCCGTCGGCATCGTAACGGCCTGTCCGCTGGCCAAGTCATACAGAGACAGATCGACCGCGCAACCACGGTTATGCCGTGACCCCAGTTTGGGGTCGGCGACGAAATTCCGTTTGTCGCCGCTAACCGAGTCCCAGAAGACTTTGGTGACCGACCACGGTCGGTATCCATCGTAGACGAGCAAGCCCAGGCCTTCGGACCGTAGCGCCCTGTGCACGCGCACGAGCGCCTCGGCCGCTGGGCGCTGCAGAAACACACGGCCTTCCGGATAGACCGCACGTCCGATGAAATTATTCACGGTCGCGTACCGCACATCGAGCTTGAGGGTCGGATCGAGTGTGACCAGTTCGACCAGATCCGGCTCTCTGACCGGATGATCCGGCGCGGGCGGACCATCGGGCTGTGGCACGGTCGTACATGCGGCGGTCGCAAGGGCCAGACTCAAGGCGACACCTCTACGGGTCAGCGTATCAGACATACAGGGCACTGCTGAGCGCACCGCGAAATTCGCGGGTCAGCGGATGGTCGTCGCCCAGGTAGCGGAACAGGGCTACACACGCCTTGCGAGCACCATCATCGTCGTAGCTGCGTGACTTTCGCACCACGTCGAGAAAACTTTCGAAGGCGCCCTTAAAATCGGTTTGTTTCAGCCGCTCCGCCCCAGCCAGGTAGGCGTCCCGGACAGCTCCCTCAGGCAAGTCCGCCTGACCAGCGGCCAGTTCGAGCAAACGGGCCAGGGTACGGATCGCATCGGCCATCGCAAATCCGTCATCACCGGGACCGATCGCTGCGAGCACCGAAGTCGCGGCCGCCGGGGCCGTGAACAGTTGTGCCCGAGCCAGCGACAAGCGCGCGGCCAGATTCCCGGGTTCCGCCGCGAGTATGTCCTGCAACAGGGGGATCGCCTGGGCTGTGTTTCCGAGGGACAGCAATTCTTCCGCTCGCTGCAACTGCTCCCTCCGGGGGCTCGGCAGCACCCGTTGCAGCCAGTCCTCGATCCGATTCTCGGGGAGTGCACCGGAAAACTCGTCCACCACCTCGCCATCGACGAAGAGCTTGACGTTGGGAATGCTGCGAATGCGAAACCGCTCTGCTACCTCCGGTTGTTCCTCGGTGTTGACCTTGACCAGTACGAGGCGATCATGATGGCGTTCCGCAATGCGCTCCAGGACAGGCGTCAGCGCTCGACAGGGGGCGCACCAGGGGGCCCAGAAATCCACGAGCACGGGTATCGAAAAGCTGGGGGTCACGACTTCGGCATCGAAATCGAATGGCGACATGCTGAGCGGCTCCACGATAGGACTTCGGACGTAGGCTACCAGATTTCTGGTCACAAATTTTACAGGGGTAAGACACCCCGCGGGTGGCGCCGGCTGAAGGCGATTACGGGCCTACTGTTAACAGAATTATCCACAGAAACTGTGGACAACTCCTACGGTACCAAGGGGTCCGCAGCTACCCCAAGCGCTGCCTCGCGTCAACCCCGAAGGACGCAAGACGCGTTCATCGCGGAGGAGGCGCATGCGCCAAAGAGCATAACAAGTCTTTATTTACAATACTTTAATAAAACTCGATCAGCGTTCACAGTGGATCTTCCATGCGGCATGCGCCAATCGAGTGCGCTCGGTCCGGGCAGGCGACTTGCGACTCATACAGCCTATGGGCAAATACTTATCCACACCCGGAAAAGTGTGTGCAGGCACACACCCCACTGCGGGATTCGACGCGACGGGACGACCCGCGGCATAGGCCAGGCGCCTCACGCCGCAAGTGGGTCTTGGTGCCCCGGAACTGGCGGCTGCCTCAGCGCTGACGCGAGAACCGGAGGAAACCACCTGCAGCCCGCGTCAGGTCACGCGCCGGGAATCCGCTCGGGCGGAGGAAGCTAGCGCGACGCGCGACCCGTGCCACGCCCCCCATGGCTCCCGAAGGCGGTGTTTCACTTTTCGGGCTTGTCGACGCACGGAT
Organism: Methylotetracoccus oryzae; assembly: GCF_006175985.1. Lineage (GTDB taxonomy): Bacteria > Pseudomonadota > Gammaproteobacteria > Methylococcales > Methylococcaceae > Methylotetracoccus > Methylotetracoccus oryzae. Next base: position 69,152 of record NZ_SRSH01000017.1, read on the forward strand.
CGAGCTGACAGGGCTCCAGTTCCGGTAGCGGCGGCTCGTTCAGCGTGATGCCCTGATTGGTCACGCAGCGCCGCAGCGCTTCAACCTGCTCATCCAGCTTCTGGATGTGATCCAGCATGTGATTGATGGCATGCGCCACCGGGTCGGGCATGTCGGGCGTCATGCCGTAGGCGTCAAAACCAATCCGGCTGGCGATCGCCCGACGCCGCTCTTCCTGAGCCTCGCGATCGGGATTCACGAAATGTCCCGGAATACCGACGACGGTGGCACCGGCCGGCACACTCTTCAGCACCACCGAGTTCGACCCGATCCTTGCGCCGTCACCGACCGTTATCGGTCCCAACACCTTCGCGCCGGCACCGATCACGACCCCGTTGCCCAGTGTCGGATGGCGCTTGCCCTTCTTCCAGCTCGTGCCACCCAGCGTGACGCCGTGATAGAGCGTGCAGTCATCGCCGATGATGGCGGTTTCTCCGATCACCACGCCCATGCCGTGATCGATGAAGAAGCGGTGCCCGATCTGCGCCCCGGGGTGAATCTCGATACCGGTCCACCAGCGCGAAAACGTCGCGATCATTCGAGCCGGCCAGCGCAGCCCCTTGTTCCACAGCCGGTGCGTGAGCCGGTGCACCAGCACGGCATGCACACCCGGATAGGTCGTCATGATCTCCCAGAACGACTGCGCGGCCGGATCCCGCTCGAAGATGACACCGAATTCGTCTCGAAGACGCTGTAGCATAGGTCCGCTTACTCTTTGCCGCCTTTCAATCGGAACTGCATGGTGGTGAGAATCCCCCGCAGCAGATGAATTTCCGGTTCTTCCAGACGCGCGCGGTTGAACAGGCGGCGCAAACGCCGCATCGTCGAATCGCCCGCCCTGCGCTCGTGCAGAAACCCGACATCCCACAGCGTGGCCTCCAGGTGACCGAAGAAGGATTCCAGTTCGGCCCCGGTTGCCAGCGGTACCGCTGGCTCCACTGCGGCGTCGCCGCTCGCGTTCGCGACCCACAACTCGTAAGCCACCAGCTGGACCGCAGCCGCCACATTCAAGGACGAGAACTCGGGGTTGCTCGGGATATGCAGCAGGAAGTGACAGAGTTCCAGTTCCTCATTGGTCAAACCGGAATGCTCGCGCCCGAACAGGATGGCCGTGCGGCTCCCCCTCGCCTGCCGTCCGGCCAGGTCCGCGCATTCCCGCGGCGTCAGCTGTGGCCAAGGAATCGAGCGGAGCCGCGCGCTCGCCCCTATCGTCAACTGGCAATCGGCGATCGCGGCCGACAGGGTGGGGTAGACGACCACGTTCGCTAGAATGTCGTCGGCACCGGCTGCGCGAGCGGTGGCCTGCTCGTCCGGAAAGACTCGCGGAGTGACCAACGCCAGATCCGACAAGCCCATGTTCTTCATGGCCCGCGCGGTCGCCCCGATATTTCCCGGATGCGTCGTTCCGACGAGCACGATCCGTATGGTCGACAGCATGGCCTAGCGCTACCCAGAAACGAAAAGCCCGGAATAGTAACAGAATTTTGCTATCCTAGCGGGTCAACTCCAGAGCTGTATTCCCTATGGACCCCATGATCACCATCGCGACCCGGGCGGCCCGGGCCGCGGGCGACGTCATCGTTCGCTCCCTCGGCCGCGTCGATCCGCGCAAAGTTGCCGTCAAAAGCCGCAACGATTTCGTCAGCGACGTCGACCGGCAGGCAGAACGGGAAATCGTCGCCATCCTGCAGAAGGCCTATCCCGCCCACGGCATTCTCGGCGAGGAAGGCGGCCGGACCGGCGCACGCGAAGAAGAGTACGTCTGGGTCATCGACCCCCTCGACGGCACGACGAACTTTCTGCACGGCTTTCCGCAGTTCGCGGTGTCGATCGGTCTGCTGTATCGCGGCCGGCCCGAGGTCGGGGTCATCTACGACCCGATGCGGCAGGAGCTGTTCACCGCCAAGCGTGGCGCCGGCGCCACGCTCGAAAACCGGCGCATGCGCGTGACGCCGCACCCCAGCCTTCCGGCAGCCCTGCTGGGCACCGGATTTCCGTTCAAGGATCAGAGCTACATCGACCCGTATCTGGCCATGCTGAAGGCCCTGATCAAGGACACTGCCGGCATTCGGCGCGCCGGGTCGGCGGCGCTGGATCTGGCCTACGTGGCCGCGGGCCGTCTGGACGGTTTCTGGGAGATCGGGCTGCAACTGTGGGACATGGCCGCCGGGGTGTTGATGATTCAGGAAGCCGGCGGCATTGTGACCGACTTGACCGGCAGCGACCGTTTTCTGGAGAACGGCCAGATTCTCGCGGCCAACCCGAAGCTGCACCAGGCGATGCTGGAAACCATCGCCCCGCACCTGGACGATCAACTGCGCCGCTGAATGGCGGCCAGCGCCTCGGCGAGCCGGTCGATCTGCTCCTGACGAAACTGCAGGTGCACCTCGCGGTGCGGAAAGGGGAAGTCGATGCCGGCACGCCTGAAATCTTCCTCTATCGCAAAGCACAGGTCGCTGGTCACGGTCATGGAACGATTGACGTCCGGAATGTAGACAACCAGTTCGAAGGCCAGCGAACTGTCGCCGAATGAACGGAACAGTACGACCGGCGGCGGATGGTCGAGCACCTCCGGATTCAGCTTGGCGACATTCATCAGCACGCTGCGGACCCGCTGCGTGTCGCAACCGTAAGCCACGGCGAGCGGGATAACGACGCGCCCCTGGGGATCGGCATAGGTTCGGTTGACGACCGGAGACGCGATCAAACTGGAATTCGGGATGAAGACCGAAGCCCGGTCGAAGGTCGAAATCTCGGTTGCCCGGACGCTGATCCGCTTCACGTAGCCCTGCAATTCGCCGACGACGATCCAGTCCCCAACCTTGACCGGCCTCTCGACCAGCAGAATGATGCCCGACACGAAGTTGCCGACGATGTTCTGCAATCCAAAGCCGACACCGACCGACAGCGCGCCGGCGATGATCGCCAGATTCGATAAATCGATCCCCAGTGTGGCGACGGCCAACGTCAGCGCGATCGTGAAGCCGATATAACCGGCCGCGGCACGGATCGAGTTCCGGACACCGGCGTCGAGTCGGGTACGAGGGAAGATTTCCCGGTCCAGCGTCCGCTGCAACAGCCGGGTCCCAAGCAGCAGCACCGCGAACAGCACCAGCGCCACCACCAGATCGGCAAGCGAGATCTTCACCGAGGGGAACGGGTACCCGAATACCGAGCGTTCGAGCCAGGCGAGTAAGTCCTGGCCACCGGCACCCCAGACCAGCGGGAGCGCCAGCAGGCCCGACACCAACAACGCCAGGCGCAGCAGTCCCCTGAGCCAGAACGCCAGCATTTCGCAACCGTCGCGAGTCATGTCCAGCGTTGTTCGAACCCGCAGCGCCAGCGGTGTGCCGGGCAGCAATGCATGCTCGATCATCTCGTCGCCCAGCGCGCGCAGCAACGCCAACCCCACCACCAGTCCCGCCGACAGCACGAGTTGGGTCGCGAGCACGCGTGACAGTGCGACGTAGCCGAGCACGGCGGTCAGCGGAATCGCGCCGACCAATATGGTCAGCACACCGCGCGCGAAGGTCACCGCGGCATGGCGGCGCCAGCGTGACCCGTCCTGCACCTGCCAGATCCCGGGCCGCAGCAGCGCGAACAGCAACGCGGCAATCAACAGGCCTGAGACGAACTCTTCGAGCAGGATCAACTCGACCGGGACTTCCGTCTGTTCGTTGAGCGTGGAGATGATCCAATCCAGTCCGAAAACCGCAGCTAACCCGGTCACCGTCCGGCTTACGGTCATCGCCGCCGCATCGGTCAGCGGTACCAGACGCCAGCTCGGCGCATTAGGGGCGAACGCGCCCCAGCAGAACGCGTGGGTGAACGCCACGAAAACCAGTGCCTGAACCGTGGCCCAGGCAATCTCGAGGCCGCCGGCCGAAAGCAACTGACCTTGCCTGACACCGAGATAGAAGGCCAGCGCGGCCGCAGAAGGCAAAAACGAACGGATTAGGCCGGTGAAGAGCGCAGCCTGCAAACGCTGTCCGTAGTTGGGCTCACCCTCAACCGAGATGTAACCGAAGCGACGCAACAGTCTCGAGCGGGCCGGCCACGCCAGCAACACGGCGATCGCGACGGACAGTGGCAGTGCCCATTGGCCGGTCCAACCGACAGGGGACGCTGCTTTCGAAGTCCACCAGTCGCTCACCTCAGTGCGCGCCGTGACCCATTGAGCCTGCATCGCAGACCAGGCCCGTTGCCACACCTTCACTGAAAGCGGTGACCGGCTTCGCGCGGACAGCCGATCGGTGAAACGAATGCGCCGCAGCGCCGACACCTCGTCCAGCAGACGGTCGGTCTGGGCGACGATCAGTTCCGCCTCCTTGATGGCCCCTTCGACCGTTGCCAGCCGCTCGGCGCTGACCCTGCGACGCTCGGCGATATTGGCTGCTTCCGGTGGCGCGTCGGCAGGTGGAGGCGGACCGAGGGCCGCCTGTTCATCCTTGAGCTGTTGGACTTCGGGCAGCAGCCCCTCGGCACCCATCCGGGCTTCCGCGCGAACGGGTGCGAGGCTCATTGGCACTGCATCGAGCTGTTCGTCCGACAGTTCGGGATCGGCCAGTTCCCCGCGGACGCGGTTCAGTACTGCGTTCCAGTCCTTGATCTGTTGCACCAGCGGCTTGGCCGTTGGTAAGGATGTCTGAGCTGGCGCCGCTTGAGCCGCTTGAGTCGCGAGCAACGCGATCCACAGCGACAGCAGAACCCGCCACAAACGACCACGGCTGCCTGCCGAAACCGCAGGCGCCGCCCGGGAGCAGCGGGCGACCCGACGGCCCATATCTGGCCACTTGCCGTGCAGGCGGCGTCGGCCGGGGGTCGATCCCTGCGCGAGCCCTGACATGCCCGAAACGCCCGGAGTCAATCCCTGGCCCACTGCTCGGCGAGCCGGCTGGGTGCATAGGGTGACTCGCTCGACGGCGGGTGCGGCCGGCGCGCGACGATGCAGAAGCAGACACGCAGCGTATCGGCGATCAGGACCCAGGTGATGCACAGGAACGCCGCGGTCAATGCCGCATCCAGATAGTCGTTGAAAACCAGTTGCGGCACCTTGGCCGCCTGATCGGCCGGCAGCGTGCCGGCGGCCAGTTTCGCCGACAGGTCCCGTGCGTGGGACAAGAAGCCGATGCGGGTCTCGGAACTGAACAGCTTCTCCCAGGCGGCGCTGCTGGTGACGGTGACCAGCCAGGCCAGCGGCACCCCGGTGACCCAGGCCAGATGCGCCCGGCCGGACTTGACGATGATGGTCGTCGAGACGCACAGCGCAATCGCCGCCAGCATCTGGTTGGCGATGCCGAACAAGGGCCACAGACTGTTGATGCCGCCGAGCGGATCGATCGTTCCCATGTACAGGAAATAGCCCCAGCCGGCGACCACCGCCGCGCTGCTCAACAGGACGCCGGGGTACCAGCCGGTGCGCCCCAGGGCCGGCACGAAGTTGCCGAGGATGTCCTGCAGCATGAAGCGCGCGACACGCGTTCCGGCGTCGAGCGTGGTCAGGATGAACAAAGCCTCAAACATGATCGCGAAGTGGTACCACAACGAGAGCAGCCCTTCGCCGAAGGCCTTAGAGAACAGGCTTGCCATACCGACGGCCAGTGACGGCGCCCCGCCGGTGCGTGCGAACAGGGTGGTTTCGCCCATCTCCCGGGCCAGGAGCTCCATGTGTTCCAGCGTTACCGGGAAACCCCATGAGGAGATCTTCGCTACCGCGTCCGCGGCGGGTCCGACGACGCCCGCCGGGCTGTTGATCGCGAAATAGACCCCTGGCTCGAGCACGGTCGCAGCGATCATCGCCATGATCGCAACGAACGACTCCATCATCATCGCGCCATAGCCGATGAACCGCGCGTCCCGCTCGTTGGCCAGCAGTTTCGGCGTCGTACCCGACGAGATCAGCGAGTGAAACCCGGAAATGGCACCGCAGGCGATCGTGATGAAGACGAAGGGAAACAGCGTCCCGCCGAAGATCGGGCCGGTACCGTCGACAAACCGTGTCAGGGCCGGCATCTGCACGGCCGGGTGCAGCACGACGATGGCCACGGCCAGCGCCGCGATCGTGCCGAGCTTCATGAACGTCGACAGGTAGTCACGCGGTGCCAGCAACAGCCAGACCGGCAGCACCGCCGCGGCGAAACCGTAGGCGATGACCATCAGCGCGAGCTGCGGACCATCGAAATCGAAACGGCCGTGAAACTGCGGCTGCGCGTCGACCCAGCCACCCAAGGCCACCGCGCCCAGCAACAGCCCGACGCCGAGCACCGACGCCTCGAACACCCGTCCGGGCCGGAGGTGATACATGTAGAGCCCGATCAGCATCGCGATCGGGATGGTCGCACCGACCGTCGACGTCGCCCACGGGCTATGCTTCATCGCATTGACGACGACCAGCCCCAACACCGCGATCAGGATGATCATGATGGCCATCACACCGACCAACGCCGCCGTTCCTCCGATCGGGCCCAGTTCATCGCGAGCCATTTGTCCCAGCGAGCGCCCGTCGCGACGCGTCGAGAAGACCAGAATCACGAAATCCTGCACGCAACCGCCGAGCACAGCGCCGACCAATATCCACAACGTGCCGGGCAGGTAACCAAACTGGGCTGCCAGGGTCGGACCGATCAGCGGCCCGGGACCGGCAATCGCCGCGAAATGGTGCCCGAACACCACCCAGCGGTGGGTCGGCACGAAATCCCGGCCATCATTGAAGCGCTCCGCCGGCGTCGCGCGCGTCGGGTCGAGGGCCAGCACCTTGGCTGCCACGAAGGCACTGTAGAAGCGGTAGCCCAGCGCGTGGACACAGACGGCAGCGAGCACGAACCACAGACTGTTGACCGCTTCCCCCCGGTTCAGCGCAATGCCACCCACAGCGCCAGCGCCCAGCAATACCACTGCCCCCCAGATCAATCCCAGCCGCACGCGCGCCAAGCTCATTCCCGACCCCTCTCAAACCCACGTCATTAGATCGGGAGACCCGCGCCCCCGAGGTAGCCGTATTATGCCCGCCCGGTGCGGAAGCCCAAACCGGGCATCGCCGCGATCGTGGCAAACCCTGTCCCGCGAGACTAGGGGACGGCGACTAGGCTTGAGGTCAAGGCACCGGAACGGTGACCGAGCCTCCGCATGTAACCGCCGTACGAGGGTCCCGCCATGGCGACCAATCCCCGAATCCAACGGACCGCTCTTCCGCACCTGTTCGCACTGCTGATGCTCTTCGCGACCGCCGTGGCCGTGGCAGCCCCATGGGAGGGCTACGGCCGCACCTATCCGGTCCCGCGCTACGACCTGGATCCCGGCGCCGATGCCAACTACCGCTTCGCCTCCGAGCGCAGTTTCCCCCCCTATCGCGACCCACCATTCGACGAAGCGGTCGGATTGCCGGATCCGCTGGACGAGCCGGCTTTCCGCAGCTACGAGGTCATCGTCGTCGTCAACAAGAAAGACAACGCCTTCTGGGGCCGGCCGGAAACCTTGCGGGTCTACCAGCGCGGCGTGGGGTTGCTGTATTACTGGCTGATTTCGACCGGGGACACGGGATGGGGCACGCCGTCAGGTTATTTCGTGCCAACCGGGTTCTCCTCGCGACACTGGTCGAGCGCTTTCGACGCCCCGATGTTCTGGTCGGTGTTCTTCCAGGGCGGTAAGGCACTGCACTCCTCGCTTGACCGCGAGGCGCTCGGCGATCTCGGTCAACCGGCCTCGCACGGCTGCGTCCATATCGAGGAGCACCGCGCCGAAGCCCTGTTCCATCTGATCGGACGCAGCGGCTACGGGCCGGTCGACAAACTCGACCCGCGCACGGGCCGGCCCTTGACCGGCAACGACGGCGAGATCGAGCAGTTCGAGGCAACACGGACATTGATCATCGTCGGACCCGTGACACCGTTCGGCATGACCGCACTCGCGGACTGAAGAACCCGGCCGGAATCCTGGCGGCAACCGCAGTCAGCGCGCTGAACGTTGCCCGAGCAGCGCCGCCGGGTCCACCGCGCCATCGAACGAAAACGGCAGCCTGCCCAGGGGCCCGAGCGCACTCAACACCGACAGGTGTCCCTGGACCCGATAGCGGATCTGATCCTCCGCGAGCACAGCCGCCGCGGCTTCGAGCATGCCCAGCGTCTGCGCCGCGACATCGAGATCGAGCTCCGATTCCGCGAGCCGCTTGAGAGTCAGGGGACTCCGGCTGACCCCGGTCGCCACGGGCCTCCCGTTGAGTTCCAGCGTCGCGGCGGCGCCATCCAGGCTGACGTCGATGTCGTTCGGATTCTCGACCCTGAGCCGGACCCGGAACTTCGGTGCCAGCGGGTTTGGATCGCTAAGCGCAAGCCCTGCCAGCGACACCTCGGGTTCCTTCAGGTTTCGATAATCGGGCAGCCACGAGGCGCAGGCGGAAAGTTGGAGCACAGCAAGTAGCCACGCGATACGCAGACACCGAAGACATCGTTTCAATCGTCTAACCCCCCGGGGCCGAGTGCCCCGTCTGACCTCGTTCGTCGCTGCCACGCCATTGCTTGACCAGTCGACCCCAACCTGACAGATTCAGGCGCCAGGACGCCGCAGGCTTGCGTGACCGCTCCGCAAGCGGGGACGACTCACCCGCAGCCACCCCACTTAGCCCACTGATCGTCGCCATGCCGCCGCGCAATGAACTGACCCGACTCATGGCCGACCACGCCTTCCTGCGTGCGACCGGGGCACCGCTCATCCCGGGCAATACGCTTCAGGTGCTGCGGGATGCGGGCGAGAACTACCCGGCATGGGAAGCCGCCATCGCCGAGGCGCGGCAAACCATCGACCTCGAGATGTATATCATCGCTGATGATCTTACCGGCCGTCATTTCATCGACCTGCTGGCCGCACGGGCTCGGGCCGGGGTCCACGTGCGCTTGCTGTATGACTGGCTGGGCTGTCTTCGGGCCTCATGGGCGGGACGCTTTCGCCCGCTGATCGCTGCCGGCGGCGAAGTGCGCGCCAGCAACCGGCCGCGCCTCAGCGAACCCGCCGCGAGCCTGAGCCGCGACCACCGCAAACTGTTGATCGTCGACGGGCATATCGCATTCGTCTCCGGCCTTTGTCTCGGCAATGCCTGGTTGGGCGACCCCGCACACGGCAAGCCGCCATGGCGCGACACGGGGGTCCGCATGCAGGGTCCCGCCGGCGCGGCCGCTCGGACCCTCTTCGAGGAAACCTGGCAGGACAGCGGCGACGGACCGGCGGAAACGCGCGACGCCCACGACACGGCTGCCGCCGCACCGGTCGGCAGCGTGGCCGTCCGCGTGGTCGGCACTAGCCCAGCGGCCGGGAATCTGTATCGCCAGGATCTGCTGGTCGCGGCGCTGGCGCGCGAAACGCTGTGGCTTACCGACGCGTACTTCATTGGCCCCAGCGCCTATCGCGAAGCGCTCCGCAATGCAGCCCGGGATGGAGTCGACGTGCGAATGCTGGTGCCCCGCTCCAGCGACCTGCCCTGGATCGCCACCGTTTCGCGGACGCTGTATCGGCCGCTGCTGGAAGCCGGCGTGCGCGTATTCGAGTGGAACGGACCGATGATCCATGCGAAAAGCGCCGTCGCCGACGGACGCTGGGCACGCGTCGGTTCGTCCAATCTCAACCTCGCCAGCCTGCTCGGCAACTGGGAGATCGACGTCACGGTCGAGAACGCCGACGTGGCCGAGACGCTCGAGGAACATTTTCTGCAGGACTTGCGACAGTCGACCGAGATCCTCATGGGGCGTCGGCAGCGGGTCGTGCTTTCGCACCCAAGACGCCGCCTAGGTTTGCCCTTGCGAGCGGCGGCCCGCAGCGCGCGCGGGGCCGTGCGCTACGCAGCCCTGCTCGGCGGCACGGTAGGCGCCGCTGTGGGAGGCCACCGTCCACTGGATGCCACCGAGGCCGGAGCGCTTGCCGGCGTCGGCCTGTTCCTGCTCGCCAATGCCGCAGTTGCCTGGTTCTATCCGCAGTTCCTCGCCATCCCGGTCGCGATCATCTCGGCCTGGATGGGGTTCAGCCTCCTGTACAAGGCGGCGTGGCTCAGGCGCCGCAACCACCGCGCGGGCGGCTCGTGAATGCCGCCCGTCTGCGGCTTGACGCTGGCTCGGGATACCGGCGACACTGCATGGCTGATGGGGTCGCTAGCTTCTGGCTGAAATGCGGCCCGACACCCCAACGTCCGGCCGGGAACCTTGCCAGCGGTTCCGGCCCCTCGCCCGACCTTAGCCGCAAAACCGCACAGTTCGGCGCCCTGCGCATCACCGAGGCAAGCATGAAGATTTTGGTCACCGGCACCGCCGGGTTCATCGGCTCCGCTGTGGCGCATGCCCTGCTCGACCGGGGCGATGAAGTGATCGGCATCGACAACGTCAACGATTACTACGACGTGCGCTTGAAGGAGGCGCGGCTGGCGCGCCTCAATGCGCAGGACGGTTTCCGTGAAGAGCGCTACGGCATCGAGGATCGCGAGCGTCTGCTGCGCAGCTTCGTCGAACACCGGCCGCAGCGTGTCATCCACCTGGCCGCCCAGGCCGGTGTGCGCTACTCGATCACCCACCCGCAGGCCTACGTCGAGGCCAATCTCGTCGGCTTCGCCAATATGCTCGAGGCCTGTCGCCACCACGCGGTGGAACATCTGGTCTACGCCTCGACCAGTTCGGTGTATGGCGCCAATACCCACATGCCGTTCTCGGTGCACGACAACGTGGACCATCCGGTCAGCTTCTACGCCGCGACCAAGAAAGCCAACGAACTGATGGCCCACACCTACAGCCATCTGTTTCGCTTGCCCACGACCGGTCTGCGGTTCTTCACGGTCTACGGCCCCTGGGGACGGCCCGACATGGCGCTGTTCCTGTTCACCCGACGCATTCTGGCCGGGGAGCCGATCGACGTGTTCAACTACGGACATCACCGTCGCGATTTCACGTACATCGACGACATCGTCAACGGCGTGGTCCGCGTGCTGGACCGCTTACCCGAGGCCGACCCCACGTGGTCGGGCGACGCGCCGGACCCCAGCAGCAGCCGCGCGCCCTACCGTCTGTACAACATCGGGGCCCACCAGCCGGTCGAACTATTGCACTTCATCGCGGTGCTGGAGTCCTGTCTCGGCAGACCGGCCATCAAGAACCTCTGCCCGATGCAGGACGGCGACGTGCCCGATACCTATGCCGACGTCGACGACCTGATTCGCGACACCGGCTACCGGCCATCGACCTCAGTCGAGACCGGCGTCGCGCGCTTCGTGGACTGGTACCGGGACTACTACGGATTGGACGGTTGAATCCACTTCTCGCGACGCTGCCATGATCGACCTCGACCACCCCCCAGTGCCGTTGCTCGGTTTCGCCGCGTTCAGCGGGACCGGCAAGACGACCTTGCTGACCCAGTTGATTCCGCTGCTGAATGGGCGCGGCCTCCGGGTCGGCGTCATCAAGCACAGCCACCACGCCTTCGAGATCGACAAGCCCGGCAAGGACAGCTATGCGCTGCGCGCCGCTGGAGCCAGCCCGGTGATGCTGTCGTCCAACCAGCGCCGCGCGATCATCACCGAATGGGATGAACCGCGGGAACCGAGGCTAGCCGACGAACTCGCGCTGTTCGACCGGACCGCCGTCGATCTGATCCTGGTGGAGGGGTTCAAGCAGGAGGCCTTCCCGAAGATCGAACTGCATCGGCCAGCCCTCGGTCGGCCCCTGCTGTTCCCGGAGGATGCGCGGATCATCGCGATCGCAACGGATACGCCCCTCTTACCCGAGCCCCCGATACCAAGACTCGATCTGAATCGTCCCGACCGGATCGCTGCCTTCATCTGCCGCGAGATTCTGCATGTCATCGAATGCGGCCTGTGACCCGGCAGGCAGCGATCCGCTGCTGACCCTCGATCAGGCGCAGGAACGACTGCAGGCGCATCTCGCTCCGCTGACCGAAACAGAGCGCGTGGGCGTGAGGGGCCGCGAAGCGCTGGGACGGGTGCTGGCACAAGACCTTGTCGCTCCAATCGCGAGCCCCCCGTTCGACAATTCCGCGATGGACGGCTATGCCGTCCGCAGCGAGGATACGGTCTCGCCTGGCGTCACACGGTTGGCGGTGATCGGCACGGCCTGGGCAGGGCGGCCCTACGCCGGGACGGTCGGCCCAGGCGAATGCGTCCGGATCTTCACCGGGGCGGTCATCCCGATGGGCGCCGACGCCGTGGTCATTCAAGAGGCGGTCGCAGCCGGCCGTGACGCGATCGAGGTCGCGGGCCCGATCCCGAGCGGCGCCTGGGTCCGGGCAGCCGGACGGGATCTCGCCGCCGGTCAGTGCGCACTACCGGCCGGGAAGCGCTTGTCGGCCATCGATCTCGGCCTGATCGCATCGATGGGGATACCCAGGCTTGCGGTGCTGCGGCGCGTTCGGGTAGGTCTTTTGTCGACCGGCGATGAACTGACGCCACCCGGCGCAGCCTTGCAACCCGGAGCGATTTATGACAGCAACCGCGTTGCGATCAGCGCCCTGCTGCAGCCGCTGCCCGTCGTGCTGAGCGATCTCGGGGTGTGTCCAGACGATCCGGAGACGCTCCGCAGGACGCTGCACGAAGCCTCGACCTGGAACGACGTCATACTGACCATAGGCGGCGCATCAGTCGGCGATGCCGATCATGTCGTGCCGACCCTGCGGGAAATCGGGCGCATCAACTTCTGGAAGATCGCGATGAAACCCGGCAAACCGTTCCTGCACGGCCGGATCGGTGGTTGCCATGTATTCGGGCTGCCCGGCAATCCGGCCTCGGCGCTGGTCGCCTGCCAGCAATTGGTACGCCCGGGACTGTTGCGGCTGGCCGGCGCGTTGCCGGAGCCGCCGTTGCGGCTGCCGGCGGTCTGCGTCAAGGCGCTGAGAAAGAGCACCGACCGCATGGAGTTCCAGCGCGGCATCTACCGTCTCGAGCCCGACGGCACGCTGACCGTCGCTGCGGTTGGCGGCCAGGATGCCGACCGCTTGGCGGCCTTCAGCGCGGCGAATTGCTTCATCGTGCTGCCGGCCGAGAACCGCGGTACCGGCGTCGGCGACCGGGTACTGATTGAACCTTTCACTTCAACCGGTTAGACTTTCGCGATCCAACCAACACAGGGGATGAAATGAGTCAACGCGGCGTACTGGTGACCGGGGGAGCCGGGTATATCGGCAGTCATGTGGTCAAACAGCTCGGGGCGATGGGCGAGCGTCTGGTCGTGCTGGATAATCTGTCGACGGGCTTCGCCGATGCCGTCACCTACGGCGATTTCGTCCAGGGGGATACCGGGGACACCGAACTGGTCAGCAGTTTGCTTCGCGACTACGACGTCGAGTCGGTCATTCATTTCGCGGCGCACACGATCGTGCCGGAATCCGTCGCGCAACCGCTCAAGTACTACGGCAACAACACCTGCAAGACGCGCAACCTGCTGCAGTGCTGCAACGAGGCCGGCGTCAAGCATTTCATCTTCTCGTCCACGGCCGCCGTCTACGGCATTCCGACCGGGCCCTACTGCTACGAAGATTCTCCGCTCGCACCGATCAACCCCTACGGCACGTCGAAGCTCATGAGCGAGACGATGCTGCGCGACCTGTCGGCCGCCTCGGATCTGCGGCATGTCGTGCTGCGTTATTTCAATGTCGCCGGCTGCGATCCGGACGGTGAGATCGGACAGTCCACGCGGCATGCGACGCTGCTGATCAAGGTGGCGGCCGAGGTCACCGTCGGCAAGCGCGAAAAGCTGATGATCTTCGGCACGGACTACCCGACTCCCGACGGCACCGGCGTCCGCGATTACATTCACGTGAGCGATCTGGCCGACGCCCACGTGAAGGCGCTGATCTACCTGCGGGATGGCGGCGACTCCGCGACGCTGAACTGCGGCTATGGACACGGTTACAGCGTCCGCGAGGTCGTGGACATGGTCAACAAGGTGAACGGCACCCCGATCGTCGCCGAGGAGCATCCGCGCCGCGCGGGCGATCCGCCCGAACTGGTCGCCGCGGTCGACAAGATCCATGAGCGCCTGGAGTGGAAGCCGCAATACGACAATCTGGAGTTCATCGTCCGCACGTCGCTGGAGTGGGAGAAGAAGCTCGCCGCGAAGCGCGGCTAGGCGAGACGCCAACTCGGGGCGCCTGCGATGGGGTCCCGAGCCTTCGGCCAGACGGGAGGGCCCCTATCGGAGAGTGATTCGACCGCGCTCTGTCGTAGTCGACGCCCCCTCTAGACTCAGTTCCAGCGCGGATTGGTGAGCAGCACGGCGATCAGGAACAGCGCCGCCAACAAGCCGGGCACGGCAAGCACCGATGCCACCAGACTCGCCCATCCCTGACGCCCCGCAAGCTTGAGCCACAGGCTGCCACCGGTCACGGCGAAGGTGACCAGCAGGATCGCGACCCACAGCCCCAGGTTGAACGACGACACCGTCCCGTCGCTCAGACCCACGGCGAAGAAATAGACGACGATCGCCGCGACGATCATCGCGACGAACCAGAGGCTCCAGAACTTCATCCCGTCTTCTCCACCGATGGGCCACCGGGGTCTTCCCAGCGGTGGCGCGCCCGCGGCTGGCAAGGCGCCGGGTCGGCCAGCCAAGCGGTCCTGGCCAGCCGACTCCGGCATACCTTTGCGTCGAACCTATTTGCAGCGTTGCTTGCCGAGTCCGAGATTCAGGGTGAGCACCTCTCCCTGCCCGGCTACGGGACCGACACCGAAGCCATTGTTAGACACATACAACAGACCGTCACGACCGATCGTCATGCCGGCAGGACGCGTAAGACCCGTTGCGACCTCGACCCAGGCCGGGCCTTCACGGCGTAACACGCGCCCCGTTTTGTCGGGAAACAAAAACCCGGACGAAGCAGCCTCCAGCACGTAAAGCCGACCGGAGCAGTCGAACTCAACGCCCTGAATCAGGTTCAGCCCTTCGGCGAACACCGACACTGCGCCGGATTTCGTCACGCGCAGAATCTTCGCCCCGCCTTCCGGATACGGAAACGCGCCGAAGGTGCCGACGTACAGGCGCCCATCCGGCCCCAGCGTCACGACCGTCGGCGTAAAGTCGTAACCGCCCTCGAACAACGCCGAAAAATCGGCAATTCGCGTCATGCTGCCGTCGGCATTCAACCGATCGAGGACACCATGATTGGCCTCGGCGATGTAGTAGTGCGACCGATCGCGGATGATACGAGTCGGGACGCCGTCCGGATTGAAAAAGTCATCCCGCACGGCCGGCGGATTCGCGCGATACCAATTCGACAGGTTGACGACTTGCGAAACGGAACGGTCAGGACGGATACGCAATACTTCGGAGACTTGCCCGACGGCACCCGTCTGACAACCGCCCAGCACCAAAGCCAATACGTCCGGGCCATCGAAATTCAGATCGCTGACGCCATTGATCTCAGCGCCGGACTCCGGCGCCTGGGCGAAGGAATGGAATCCCTTCTTGAACGTCATCTTTTTTCCGTTCGGACCGATCCGCGTGATGCGACCCGAATTCCCTGATGTGGCAGGGCCGATCGGCGGCGGAAACTGATCACATTCCCCCACGCTGCTGTTCAAGCCTCCGATACCCGACTCCACCACATAGAGCTTGTGATCCTTACCGAAACGCAGCCCGCGCGGATTATCCAGACCGGATGCGAAAACCGCGGCATTCCCGGGCAGTGCGGCCATCGCGGACGAAGCGCCGGAGAGCGCCAGCACGCAGCAAAGCAAGAAATTCCTTCGCATCGAATAGTCCCCCTCTAGTCCATTGGTTGTTGAACGAATGGGCTAAGTCACCCATCGCCGACGCAGCATGCGACGCCGCCCTGCGGGCTGTCAACGATCCCGAACAGTGCAGTTCCGTACGGGCTTGTCTGTGGAAAATGGAACGGCTGCGTTCCGGACGCGATGCTCCGCGGGAATCGGCAATGACGGGTCGCCAACGTGCTCTGAGTGATGTTCCGCAAAACGCTGCATCGCCAGTTCTGCGGGGAGCGCGTCAGCGCAGGATATGCGTGCGGCGTTCGCGCTGCTGCTACGGCGGAAGTGTTCCCCACTCTCGGCACGCCGACGAACTGATGCACTGCAGTCCTCCGGAACAGCCCGGCTCAAGCGGCAACAACAGGGTCGGTGTGCTGCCCCCTGCCTTCCGACATAACGAGCCGGCGAGCGTGGTAGGGATGGCCCCGTCCGCGCGTCACCACGGTCTCAGCGCGTGGCCTGGGCCCACGCCTTGCTGATGTTCTCTCCGGCCGCGCGGAGTGATGGACCAGCAAAGCTGCGCGACCCATGACTCAGCTTGGGCAGCACGACGAAGACTTCGGACCTGCATGGCATTCCAGCAACGACTGCGATCCTGGTCAGATTCAGCGGGAATCAGCAGAGGCCGGCAATCCGCTACGCACTCGGAAGTCCCCACCGAGGATTGTTTTCTAAAAGGAAACTCAGAGTCTCCAAAACTTCACGAAACGTCCTTCCGGATGCCCTGAACCGGTCGTCCGGCGTCACTCGCCCACAACATTTACTTGATAACCATGTGGTTTTTGGTCCGGACTCACTCCTCGCCAGACCGCCGCCGCGCGCATTCCAATGTGATGCCGTTCACAGTTTCGACAACCAGCTACTAGGCTTTGCCGCAAAGGAGGCAACGGCTCCAACCCAGGGCGGCGACATGACAAGCGTGCGCCGAACCACCACAAAACTCGGCAGGCCGACGCCCCCTCTTCAGATCCATCCATTGCTACGTCTTGATCGAGGATCATCGTCATGAGCACGTTCAAAGCACAATCCGGCGCTGCCAACCCGTTCACTGGCATCGATGTGGGGTCGAACAGTAAACCGATACTTGCCGACCTGGATAAAGATGGCGACCTTGACGTCGTCATCGGCGAGTACGATGGCAACGTCAACTACTACAAGAACACCGGCACCGCATCGGCTCCGGTCTTCCAAGCACAGACCAGCAGTGCCAACCCCTTCAATGGCGTTGATCTCGGCCACCTGTTCTACGCGGGCAACAGTGCCCCAGCCTTGGGCGACCTCGATGGCGACGGTGATCTAGATGCGGTCTTCGGAGAGTCGGATGGCACCCTAAATTACTACAAGAACACCGGCAGCTCCGCTGCGCCCGCTTATTCTGGGCAGTCTGGCTCCGCCAACCCTTTTGACAACAGAGATGTAGGTTCTCTCAGTACCCCCACTTTGATCGACCTGGACAATGATGGTGACCTCGACGCCGTCATCGGCGAAGGCGATGGCAATCTCAACTACTACGAAAATACCGGCACGAAATCGGCCCCGACGTTCGTGTCGCGGACCGGCGCTGCCAACCCCTTCAACGGCATCGATGTCGGGACGGAAAGCACCATCAGTTTTGGTGACGTGGACGATGATGGTGACCTCGACGCCGTCATCGGCGAAGACGATGGCAATCTCAACTACTACGAAAATACCGGCACGAAATCGGCCCCGACGTTCGTGTCGCGGACCGGCGCTGCCAATCCGTTCGATGGAATCGACGTAGTGGAACACAGCGCCCCGACCCTGGCGGATGTAGACGGTGACGGTGACGCGGATCTCGTCGTCGGTAGAAGTGACGGCGGGCTGAGTTACTACCAGAACAACAGCTCACCGCGGGCCGTCGACGACACGCTATCGGCAACCGAGGACACGGAAGTGACCTTCACTGCGGCCGAACTGCTCGGCAACGACATCGACGCAGAGAAGGCTCAACTGTCGATTGCCAGTGTAACGTCAGGCACCGGCGGAACCGCCGTGCTGAATGAAGACGGCACCGTCACCTTCACCCCCGATGCCGACTTCAACGGCAAGGCCGAGTTCACCTATATCGTCACCGACGGCACCCAGACCAGTAAAGCGGCCACCGCCATTATCGAGGTGGCCGCTGTTAACGACGCTCCGATCGCAGTAGAAGACACCCTGTCCGCGACCGAGGACACCGAAGTGACCTTCACCGCGGCTGAGCTGCTCGGCAACGATACGGATGTCGAAAAGGATCTGCTATCCATCGCGAGCGTCACATCCGGCACCGGTGGCACCGCTGTACTGAACCCAGACGGCACCGTCACCTTCACCCCGGACGCTGACTTCAACGGCAAAGCCGATTTCACCTACACCGTCACCGACGGCACCGATGCCAGCACCAAGGCAACCGCTACGGTCGACGTGGCGGCAGTCAACGACGCACCCGTCGCGGTTGAAGACGAATTCTCCACGTACGAAGACACCGCGATCACGTTCACCGCTGCAGACCTCGTCGGCAATGACACCGACGTGGAGAAAGATGAACTGACCATCGCCAGCGTTACCTCCGGGACGGGCGGCACCGCCGTACTGAACGAAGACGGCACGGTCACCTTCACCCCCGACGCTGATTTCAATGGCGAGGCTGAGTTCACCTATACGGTAACGGACGGCACCGACACCAGCGCGGAGGCCGAGGTTGATGTGACGGTCGCCGCCATCAACGATGTACCGATCGCGGTCGACGATAAGCTAGTCGCAACGGAGGATACGGAGGTGATCTTTGCCGCCAAGGATCTCCTTGGAAACGACCCCAATGTGGATAACGAGGACCTGACGATTGCCAGCGTCAAGTCGGGCACCGGCGGCACGGCCGTCTTGAATGAAGACGGCACCGTCACGTTTACCCCGGATGCGAACTTCCATGGGGAGGCCGAGTTCACCTATACCGTCGCGGATGGCACCTACACCAGCGAGCCGGCCACGGCCACCGTCGATGTGGCCTCGGTCGATGACGGCCCCCCGGAGCTCAAGGCCCGCATCGAATTTCAATCGACAGCGGAAGCCAGCCCGTTTACGTTCACCATCCCGGAAGGCACCTTCGTCGATCCCGACGGGGATCCCATGACTTACCAGGCCCGGCTGGTGGACAACGACGGCAACCTCGTCGATCTGCCAAAGTGGCTCAGCTTCGACGCTGCAACGACGACCTTCACAGGCACACCGCAAATCGACGAAGTGCTGTATATCCGGGTCGACGCCACAGACGCCTTTGGCGGCAACACGTTCGACTTCTTCGAACTCACTGTTACCCCGACGAACGACGCGCCGGTCGCCGAGGTCGATGAATTGTGGGCCGTCGAGGATACGGAGAAGACCTACCCGGCAAGCCGCTTGCTGAACAACGACACCGATGAGGAAGGTGACACGCTGATCATCGCCAGCGTCAAGTCGGGCACTGGCGGCACGGTCGTGCTGAACGACGACGGTAGCGTGACCTTCACGCCGGAGGCAGACTTCCATGGACAGGCCGACTTCACCTACACGGTTGGTGATGGCACCGATACCAGCACCCCGGTGCAGGTCATCGTCAATGTCACACCGGTCAACGATGCGCCGGTCGCCGTGGACGACACACTGAAGGCAGAGGAAGACACACCGGTCACCTTCACCGCGGCCGATCTGCTCGGCAACGACACCGATGCCGACAACGACACGCTAACGATCGCCAGCGTCGTCTCCGGTAGCGGCGGCACTGTCGTGCTGAACGAAGATGGCACCGTCACCTTCACCCCCGACGCCAACTTCAACGGCGACGCCGAGTTCACCTACACAATCAGCGATGGCGCCGAGACCAGTGCCGAAGCCAAGGCCACCGTCGAAGTCGCACCCGTCAACGACGTGCCTGTCGCGGTCGAGGATGAGTTCGCTACCGACGAGGACACACCGGTCACCTTCACCGCCGCAGAACTGCTCGGCAACGACACCGACGTCGAGAACGATGAACTGACCATCGCCAGTGTCACCTCCGGCATCGGCGGCACCGCCGTGCTGAACGAGGACGGCACCGTCACCTTCACTCCCGACGAGAACTTCAACGGCGAGGCCGAGTTCACCTATACCGTGACCGATGGTACGGATATCAGTAGCGAAGCCGAGGTCGACGTAGAGGTCGCCCCCGTCAACGACGTGCCTGTCGCGGCCGAGGATGAGTTCGCTACCGATGAGGACACCCCGGTTACCTTCACTGCGGCAGATCTGCTCGGCAACGACACCGACGCCGAGAACGATGAACTGACCATCGCCAGTGTCACCTCCGGCATCGGCGGCACCGCCGTGCTGAACGAAGACGGCACCGTCACCTTCACCCCCGACGAGAACTTCAATGGCGAGGCCGAGTTCACCTATACCGTGACCGATGGTACGGATATCAGCATCGAAGCCGAGGTCGACGTAGAGGTCGCACCGGTCAACGATGCCCCGGTCGCAGCAGACGACGCCCCCGAGCTCAACGCAGCACCTGGTATAGAGGCCACCGGGAATGTCCTGTCGAACGACACCGACATCGACGTCGGCGACAAACTAAGCGTGACGGCAGTGCGCACCGGCAGCATCGAGGACAGTGGCACGGCCGGCGAGGTCGGACTGGCTCTGGCTGGGAACTACGGCAGCCTGTTGCTGAATGTGGACGGCAGTTACACCTATGAGGTGGATGCAACGAACGCCACCGTCCAGGCACTGTCGCGCAACGCCACGTTGCAGGATGTCTTCAACTACACAGTCGATGACGGGTTTGGAGGCACGGACACGGCCGTACTGACGGTCACCTTCAACGGTCCGAATCACGCGCCGGTGCTGGTGCGCACCATTCCCGACCTGACCGTCACGGAAGATGCGGCAATGCAGGCTTACACGGTGCCGGCGGGCCCAACCAACCGGATTTTCCGGGATGCAGACGGGGACAAACTTACCTACAGCGCGAGCCTGGTAGATGGTTCGGACCTGCCACCGTGGTTGCACTTCGACGCAGCGACCCGCAGGTTCAGCGGCACCCCGGATGACAGCGGCCAGATCGAAGTTCGCGTCACTGTCACTGACGGCGACGTGACCGCCTCCGATGTGTTCCGGCTGACCATTACGCCGGTAAACGACGCTCCGGTGGCCGAAGATATCTCGGGTGAGGCGGAGGAAGGCGGTCCGGCGACGGAGCTGAAGGTGGACTTCTTTGATCAGGACAAGGGCGATACCCACACCTTCAGCGTGGATACGACCGGCACCCTGGGGAAGGTTGTCAACAATGAGGACGGTACCTTCAGTTATGACCCGAACGGGGCATTCGAGTGGTTGGGAGAGGGTCAGGAGACCACCGACACCTTCAGCTACACGGTGAAGGATGCCGCGGGCGCGGAATCGACCATGACTGCGACCGTCACCATCACTGGCGTAAACGATGCGCCCGAGGCCGAGGAGATCGCCGAAACGGCGAGCGAGGATGGCCCGGCAGTGACGTTGACTGCCGATTTCAGCGATGTCGATGAGGGTGACACCCACACCTTCACCGTCGATTCCGAGGAGACGATCGGCATCGTCGTCAACAACGAAGACGGCACGTTCAGCTATGACCCGAACGGAAAGTTCGAGTACCTGGCCGACGGCGAGAAGGCAACCGATACCTTCAGCTACACGGTCACGGACGCGAAGGGCGAGAGCGTCACACGGACTGCGACGGTGACCATCAACGGCGCGAACGATGCGCCAAGTTTGACCGGTCAACTGGGCGAGATGCCCGTCGGTGTCGAGGATACGGCGTACACCATCCCGACCGATACGCTGATGAGCACTCTGCTCGAGGGCTACACAGACATCGAGGGCCAGAAACTCACTGCCGAGGATATCACCGTCGATCATGGAAGCCTCATCGACAAGGCTGACGGCACCTGGGAGTACACGCCGGAAGCTGACTATAGCGGCGAGGTGAAAGTCAGTTACGAGGTCGAGGACGAACAGGGTGGAGAAGTCTCGGCGGAACTCGTGTTCAAACTGACGGCAACCCCGGATGCGCCGGTCGTCATGACCTCACTGGAAGACCAGGTCATCGGAGACGGCCACGCATTCGAGTATCGGATCCAGGAAACACCGACCTTCACGGATGCCGACACCCCCTATGGGGACGAACTGACCTTTACGGCAACGCTCAAGGACGGCAAACCCCTGCCGACATGGCTCACACTGGATGCACAGACCGGCGTGTTCAGCGGTACGCCCAAAGCGTCCGACGCAGGGGTGCTGACGCTTAAGGTCACGGCAACCGACAAGCTCGGAGCTTCCGTATACGACTACGTGAAGTTCACGGTGCAAGATGTTGAGAACGTGCCCACCGGCAAGGTCAGTCTGGCTGGCGCCATCAAGGACGGGCATGCACCGGAATTGTCTGCGCTGACGGTAGACACGACCAGCCTGGCCGACGCCGACGGTCTCGGCTTGCTGGCCTATCAATGGCAGTCCCGCACTGCGCATGGAGACTGGACCGATATCGGCGGTGCGACCAAGGCCAGCTTCACCCCGAACGATGAGACCGCCGGCC
Organism: Methylotetracoccus oryzae; assembly: GCF_006175985.1. GTDB lineage: Bacteria > Pseudomonadota > Gammaproteobacteria > Methylococcales > Methylococcaceae > Methylotetracoccus > Methylotetracoccus oryzae. Next base: position 91,522 of record NZ_SRSH01000017.1, read on the forward strand.
TCGCCATCCGGGTGGTCACGAGCTACACGGACGGCGGCGGCACGTTCAACGAGATCGCCAGCGACGAAGTGCTCATCGCCGATGCACGCAACACGCAGCATGGTGATGCCGCAGCCAACGTCCTGACGGGAACTGCGGTCATCGACCGGATCTACGGCGCTGCCGGTAACGATGTCATCGACGGCCTGAACGGCGACGACCAGTTGTACGGTCAGGTTGGCCGCGACACATTGCGGGGCGGCGAAGGCAACGACTGGCTGGATGGCGGTCTAGGTATCGACAACATGGCGGGCGGACGCGGTGCGGACACCTATGTCGTGGACAATATCGGCGACGTGGTCACGGAAATGGCCGGCGCGGGCATCGATACGGTCCGCAGTTCGGTTGACCATAAACTGGGAGCCTTCGTTGAACGGCTGATACTGACCGGCACTGACGGCATCAGCGGCACTGGCAATGGCCTGGACAATCGCCTCATCGGCAACAGCGCGGACAACGTGCTGGACGGCGGCCGCGGCAGCGACACGCTGAGCGGCGGTGACGGAAGCGATACCTTCCGGTTGCTCTCCGAAGATGCGGCGGACCTGGTGCTGGACTTCACGTCGGGCTTGGACAGGCTGGCTCTGGCCGGAGCCGAACTAGGCAACGGCGACACGCTCCTGGACGGTGCACTCGAACTGGCCGGTCCCGGCGGCTTTGGGACGGCGGCAGAGTTGGTCATCTTCGCCACCGATATCGTCGGTGACATGACTGCCGACTCTGCAGCCGCTGCCATCGGCAGCGCAACTGAAGCCTACGCAGTGGGCGACACGCGACTGTTTGTGGTCGATAACGGTCAGGATACGGCGCTGTACCAGTTCGAAGCCGGGAATGCCGACGCATCTGTCGACGCCGCGGAACTGACGCTGATCGGCGTCCTCCAGAGCACTGCCCAAACCGTGCTGGCCGACTACCAGCTGGTCTGAGCCCAGCACAACATTGCCGGGGGCTACGCGCCCCCGGCAGCCGCTCCTCGAAGATCCAACGACCATCGCATCTTTGCCTCCACCTGACGGCATCCGAAGTCACGCTCATTGTGCAGGCCATCGGAAACACAGACCCTGGCGACCCGCCAGTTCAAGCAAGCGCGAAGATGGCAGCCTTCGACAACGCCTTGTCCCGAACTGTGAATCTCAACGACAGTGACGGGGCCAGTCCCAATACCCACGATCATATGACGGGACGCTCTGCCCCACGGGTGGATGCCAGAATCCGAAGCGCGCGCACCGCACAGGGCCAAGCTCTGGCGCTACCCCCAAGCGAAAAACGTATAGACCAGTAGCGCGAGGCCAATCAGCAACAGGCCCACCAGATCGCCGACCGAAAGCGTGCCCGCATGATCGCCTCCACCCGACCTGGCCAGCAGGATCTCCCGATGGACCAGGAACCAGGGCAACGCAGCGGACATGGCCACGAAAATACCGAACAGGATCCAGAGCCACACGCCGCGCATCGACAGGCGCCGCGCCTCCAGCAACATCCACACGATGGCGGCGAGCCCCAGCCACAGAATGTCGATGGTGATCGAGCGACTGGCCGGGTTGACTAACGTCTCCTGCCAGAATCTGGCGTTGGCCTCCAGGAAGCCCAGATCGAGGTAATGCCGGTTGTTGCTCCAGGTTCCCAGCAAAGCCGTCAGACCCATGAGGCCATAGGCCATGCACAAGGCGTATCGGGTGATGTTCATGCCGTGTTCTCAGTGGTGGTCCTCGGACGATTCAGACAGCTCCGATAACGCCATGCCCCGCTTTCCGGGACTGGCACGTCACCGGACGGCGCGCCATAGACTGGGCGCCTCAGGCCTTCCTGACGAATTCCGACTTCAACTGCATGGCACCGATCCCGTCGATCTTGCAATCGATGTCGTGGTCACCCTCGACGAGCCGGATGTTCTTGACCTTGGTGCCGACCTTGACGACCAATGACGAGCCCTTGACCTTGAGATCCTTGATTACCGTGATCGAGTCGCCGTCGTGCAGGGCGTTGCCATACGCATCGCGCACGACCGCCGAGTCATCGTCCGTATCGACCACTCCCTCCTTGGGCCATTCGTGCGCGCATTCGGGACAAATGTAGAGGTTACCGTCGGCATACGTGTATTCGGAATTGCAGGCGGGACATGTCGGCAGCTGAGTCATCCGGAAATCCTGTCGGTTGTTTTGGAATTGCGGGGAATGGTACGGCCGGTCCTTGGTCAGCGCTACAGGCCGCGCTGAACCAAGGGCGCGGGCCCCGGCGCAAACACTGGCTTGCCGAGCGTGCGGCACTTCGAGCAGGCTATCACGCAGTTGGCAGCGACATCCGGTCCTGCACCCATCGGTAATGCCCTCGTCGCCCTCCCCGCCCGGGGCGACTCCTAATCAATACGGGCGTATCAGGTCCCCGCACGACGCGCCCATCGCCGTCGCGTTGCCCCGCCACCTCCGGCCCGTTACACTTCGGCTGGCTTGGCTCACGTGCGGCACGTCGACGTGACGGAACTTCTGTTGGACATCCGATCCGAGGGAATCACCACCATGAACCTGAGGCTGACACTGGCGCCTATCCTGGTCCTAACGGTATCCGCGGGCTGCGCGACCAAGCCCGATACCGCGACGGACTGGGCGAGGGCTGCGGAGAGCGCCGCCACGCCCGAAGCGCATGCATCGCTGGCCAACCATTTCGAAGAGCTGGCCCAGACGGCTGAGGCCAATGCGGACGAACAACGTCGCATGCTCGCCGACTATCAGGCGCGCCCACATCGTTATGGTCGCCGAATCAAGGATCTGCGGGCGCGCTCCAGCGCCTTGCTGCGGGATTTCGAAGCGGCGGCCAAGGATGCCCGGCAGATGGCCGAGCTGCACCGCCAGATCGGGTCGGGGCTAGAAATGAATCAGATCGTCGATTAACTCGCCGCGAGGGCCAGCCCGCCCGTTGGCCCGACCGGTTCGTCGCGAGCACTGAGAGTGCCCTTCCTGCAGCCTTGTCGCACGTGACACGCGCGCGACGCAGCCATGGATCTCAGCACGGCAGTGTCAGGCGAGCGAAAGCGTCCCTGACGCGGCCGCACTCGGCACCAAGCCCAAACGCCGCGCGTAACGCGCCAGGGCGATCAGCGGAAACGCGTAAGGGTACGACGGATAGTTCATGTAAACGATGCCGGGGTGCCCGGTCCCCACCGTCGACAGGTCGACCCACCTGCCGTTGGCGACGATGTCCTTCACCAGGTAGCGGGCAGCGGCCTTCGCATTCGCCGCGGTCTTGGCTCCCCCTTCCAGCAAGGCCAACAGGGCCCACGCCGTCTGGGAGGGTGTCGCAACGCCGACACCGGCATAGCCGCGATCCAAATAGGACAGGGTGGACTCGCCGTAACTGCCGTCGACGTGTTGCCGCCCCTTCAGCCAATCGAATGCCTTGCGCAGGTAAGGCGCTGCCGGGTTCTCGCCACAGCGGATCAGACCGACGACCGCAGCCGACGTACCGTACAGATAGTTGATACCCCAGCGCCCCGACCATGCGCCGAGTTCATGGTCCTGCACTGCCTGCAGGTAGGCGACCGCCTTCTGGACGGTGGGCGAGTTCTCCGCGGTGTAACCGAGCAATCCGAAGGACTCAAGGATGTGCCCCGTCACGCAGGGCGCGCTTTCGTCGAAAAAATCGGCCGAATCCTCCATGGGCTTGACGGCCAGATTCAGCAGAGGGTTCCCATCGTTGTTGCGCGCGAATGCGCCCCAACCGCCGTCATCGTTCTGCATTCGCTGCAGGAACTCGATGGCTCGCTCGGCACTATCCCGTTGGCCCGGGAAATGCGTCAGGAAGGACACCATCTCGGCCGTGTCGTCGGTGTCCGGGACGTCACGAAACCCCTCGCCGAACGGTAACCCACCGTCAGGGGTCTGGTGCGCCACCAGAAAATCGGCGACCGGAGCCAGCTCGTCCGTACCGACGCCCGCCTCGGCCAATGCGATGCCCATCAGCGCACTGTCCCAGCATCGGCCATTGCAGGTCACACCACGGTAGGCACTGCCCCCGCTGTGCACGTACAAACGTTCCAGGAAGCCGAAGCCGCGCTCGATGCGCTCGGCGAACTCCGCGCGACGCGCCGGACAGTGTGTCAAATAGTCATCGAACGCCATCAGGCACAGCAAGGTCGACAGCGTGTAACCGCCCCAACTGCCCTCCGGCTGCTGGGCCTCGACCATCTTCGTGATCAGTTCCTCGTCCGTCGACGATGGCGGACCGCTGACCACGGTGCCGGTCTGCACGGAGGCGAGCGCCGCCCGAGGCTTGCCCGCATACAATTCCAGCAGGGGCGGCAGCCCCTGGGGCAACCGCGCGATCTCCCGGCGCGAAAAATAGGCCATCGGTAGCAGATGAGGACCGATCCACTGTCCGAAACTGGCCGGTTTGACCGGGCTCCACTCCTTGAACAGGATCGCCGGAACGTCGGGTACGTCGCGCCAATCGTACTGCCCGGCCAACGCCAGGAAGATCTTTGCGAATACCGAGCAGGCTTCGACGCCGCCCCGATCCAGCATGAATGCGCGGGCGCGCGCCAGGCGATCGTCCTCGACCGGGACGCCCAAGGCTTTCATCGCCCAGTAATTGAACAGTGTGGCGTTGATGTCCCCATCCGACACCTTGGCATCGCGCACCATCGGCCAGGAGCCGCTGTCGAGGTAGGTCTCCCACAGGACATCCGAGAGCCGCTGCGGCTCGAACGCCGACTCGCCCCGTCCCAACCAGCGCAGCATCAGGAAGTACTGAGCGACGTAGTGCGGTCCGAGATACGGCATTAAATCCCAGTGCGTGCCACCGATGCAGCTTGCCCGGACATTCCCGATGCCGAGTGCGATGGCATGCTGCAAGGATTTCGGATTCATGGGTACAGGCGCGTCACGAATCGCTGCGTGAGCTTCCGTTCCCAACGGTAACGGACGCGAAGACCGACGTGACAACCCTGATTTGATGGGACTCTCACCCCGGTCAGGGGAGCGCGGCTAAGGAAAACGCGTGTGGTCCCGCTCAAGCTTCGTTGCGCATCAACAGCGCCGCGTATTCCTCCGACGTAATCGTGCCACCCAGTTGCTCGGCTACGCCCTGGTCCGTGTTGGGCAACGCATCCTGTACGGCATCGATCCGTTTCCACTGCGGGGCGGGTGGGCAGTCGTGACCGGCACGCGGCGCATATTTGGACAACCCGACACGTCGATAGGTGTGGACATAGCGCGGGCAATTGACGAAGACCTCGAACACCCGGACGCGCACGACGAGCTGTGCGCCTTCGAACGCGTCGAGCAACGGATCGCGGCGATCGATCCGGGCGGTTCCGTGAACCCGCATGCGGTGAGGTGTCTCGAAATCCATGAACAGCATGCCGACCTTGTCGTTGCCGGCCATGTTGCCCAGGGACAGGAACATACCGTTGCCGTTGTAGCTGGGAAAGGCGATCGTCCGTTCGTCCGGAACCCTGACGAAACCCGGCGCGCCCCCTTTGTACGAGCAGGTCGGAAAGCCGCGGTGATCGATGGACGTCAGGAAGAACATGTCGCGCGACTCGATGAACGCCCGATGCTCGTCCGCAAGCACGGGCGCCACGATGATCTCCCTGACCCTGTCCGCGAAACGTTCGCTGTCGAAGTCCCGCTGCAGGCGCCGGTGTTGCTCGCTGTAGATCATGCCGTTAATCCGGATGCCCCTTGCCGCTGGCCTTTCGCGTTCCGGGCTCGCGAGCCTCGGGCGTGTTTTCGTCAACCCAACGAAGGCTGGAGTTTGCATCCACGCCCGGCAGCCCTGCCCTGACGATCGCACCTGCCCCCGCTCGTCGCGATGACTCGCTCGATCAAAACCGCACGACCCGGAGAGCACTGGAGCCCTGCGGGTCGTGGCAGCAAGCTTAGTGATGGTGATGTCCGCTGTGCGGATGGCTATGGGTCAGCTTGCCATGATGGTGGCTGTGACTGTGGACACTGTGACGACCGTGAGCACCCTTCGCCAGAATCTGGTCGAGCTTGGTGCTGGCAGCTTGCGCGGCCGTGGCGGCACGATTGGCCTCGGCCTCCGCGCTACCGGCCTTGTCGCTCGCCGCTTGCGCCGCAGCCAGAGCCTGTTCCGCGGTGCCGCGGATGCTGGCCTGCTCAGCCTTGAGGCCGTCGATCTGAGTCTGAATCCCGGACACATCTGATTTCGACGCGCAGCCCACGAGCAGGCCCGCCGACAACGCAACCAACCCAAGTCGCATAACGAACCGCATACTCAAATCTCCCTGTGAATAGTCTGAGGTTATCCAGACCCGGATTCTCCGGCAGATGGGCGCCGGCCGTCAAATCCCAGCGGCCGATTTGTCCGACCCTGAGCGTGATCCCTGTGCTCTATCGCCAACCGGGGCCCATGCGACCCGCACGAGTGTGGATCGTGGCATCTCACAATAATTCACCCAGACTGGCAACGATTGCATCTGACCCGGCATCCTCAGTCAGTTCCGCCCGGAAAGCCACTCGAGTCCGTTCGATCTATCCCGGCATTGGGTCGGTTTAGTCCGGCGGTTACAGACCGTTGCCGATTTCCATCACCCCACTTCGACAGCATCGGGAACCCTCTTGATCAAGGCCGCGAACGTGCGCGTATGACCGATGATTTCCGTGTCTTTCGATCCTCACTGTAAGCGCGCTCTGCCGGCACATCGGCTACCTTTTTCGTGTAATACCTACGTGGAAGTACGTATTGCCTTTCGCGCCCAAAGCGCGATACTCAGCGTCGAATCGACTATCCGAACACGATAGCCGAAGCAGGGCCAGAAGACCTTCCTATACCTGATCATTTTCCCTTGATAGTTGGATCGTCGCTGCGATGGTCTAGGCGTCACTTGGGCCGAGGCGGGACGGCCACACCACACAGAGCATTGTCATGTGAAGAGGTGACCGTATAAGTCGCAAGCAACGGGTATGATGGCCTTAGGTTAAATCTGTCTGAATGGGGGGGATTTTTAGAGGATCGTGTCGTGATATTTAGCGGCGATATCAAAACGTCATCTGGATTGCAACTGCATAGCAAAAAGTCCGTTCCTGGCTCCACGCGCGCCGGGTTTTTTAGGACAGTCATCAATGGTTCTGAAACGTTCCCTAGAGAGCCAGGAAAAGTTAGGAAATCCATCTTCCGGCTAGGTCTCGAATATGCCAGACGTTGGCTTCTGCTCGTCCCTGCCGTCACCGCCTGTCTTTGTTGGATTCCGCCTGCCTGGTCCGTGGAAGGTGGCGTCGCCCGAACCTTTCATCTCAAGCTGAGAAACCTTGAGATCGACAGAGCCCTGTGGCTGGCAGGGGATCCCGCGCTTAAACGACGGGTTCAGGCCCTGGAGGGGAGAGCAAACAGCGCGCTTTTTCGGGGGCCTTATTCCGTCACGCAGAACACCGCCAAGATACCAATAAACCCCAGCCATGACCCTCACGACTTCGTGGGAATCGCCTTTCGCGCCTGGCCGAATCCCGACACCCCTGATGGCTTACCGTGGATCATCCGAGATGGCCATCATAACCCGGCCAACGATCTCGATTGGACGTTTTTCGATCCAATGGTGGCAGATGCGGAGTTGCTGAGTCTGGCCTACTACATTACCCGTGACGAACGCTATGCAGAACATGCGGGACGTTTATTGAGGGCGTGGTTCATAGACCCCGACACTCGCATGAACCCCCACATGAAGTATTCCAATATTGTGCCCGGAACAGGGTTCCGGGGAGTCAATCTGCCTATCTTCATGATAGGAATGTACAGAATATGCGACGCTGCAGGTATTCTGGAAGCATCTCCCTCCTGGGATCAGGCTGACGCGGATGCTCTCGCGGCCTATTTCAGAACCCTGCTGTCTTGGCTGGAGACCGATCCCGACGCGGTAGCCGATGGAGAAGTGCAACAGAACCACAGTACTTATTACCGGGCCGGAAGAATGGCGATGTATCGGTACCTCAAGGATACCGCACGCGCAAGGCAAGCGTTCGACGACTATGTGGATCGATTCCTGCCGCTACAATTCGCCTCCGATGGAACACAACCCCTGGAGATGGAGCGCGCCAACAACTTTACCTACCATATCAACGGTCTCACAGCGGCTTACAGCATTGCTCAATTGGCTGACGGGATGGGGCGGGCGAGAAATCTTTGGAACCACACCACCTCCGACGGGGCGGGGCTCAGAAAGTCGACCGAGTTCCTATTGCCCTATCTCTTAGGGCATGAGGAGTGGCCATATTTCGCCGACGAAGTGTTTACGATAGAGCCCGAAAAGCGCGCCTTGATGTTGCAACGCGCTGCGCTGGGTTTCAACGATGCCGGGCTTTCCTCTGCCGCGACGGCCGTCATGGGGAACAAACTCGGCGACCCTCTGCTCGCGCTGATGTATCCCGCCGAGGCGCTATCGCTGATCAATGGGGGATTCGAGGCTGGCTTCCTGGCATGGAAGGGGCTCGGATCCGCTCAACTGGTCGGTAATGATGTGCATGGGGGCAAAAGCGCCGTCCTGTTTTCGAACGCGGCCGCATTCTCCACCCTGATCCGACAGGATGTCGGCGGGCTGCCGGCTGCCCGCTACACCGCTTCCATTTGGTACAAGCGAATGAGCGACGTCAATGGCGCCCAATTCAGCGTAACCGTTCGTAGGCGGGTCAACGGCCTCTGGGAAACACAATACCGCGCGCGGTCACCCCTCACGACGAGTACGAGCTGGACGCAGGCCGTGCTCGACAACATCCCGGTCAGTGATGGAGACGTGCTGCAGTTCGGAGTGTGGATGAATCTCGGACCGGGCGGCGCCTTGTACCTCGACGACGGCCGTTTGCAGTGACTGCCAGATCGGGAGGTCGGCGCCATCACCGCAGGAAAATGGGCAGGCTAAGAACAACACCCCGCGGATCGTGTTCGTTGGGGGGCACGGCGTATGCCAAACCCGGCCGCGTTCGCTCACCGTGCCCGCAGCAACGCATCGGCGTCGGCTACCGATGCCGACCGAGTGCGCTTGTCGTACAGACAGAGCACGCGACCGCGCTGGTTCTTCAGTTGCGCCTGCGGGTATCGTCCTTCGATAACCAGAGCGGTCAAACCCAGGCGATCATCGAACTCGATCAGGCTGCCCCCGGGTTTGGCATCGCGGAAGGCGCTCGCCCCCGTGCAGGCAGCTACGACCGCGGGTTCATGCGCGGCCCAGGCACCCGGTGATGCTGCGTGTGCGGCACCGCCGTCACCGAGGGCGAGACAGGCCGTCGCCGCTGCCGCGAGCTCGACCAATACGGATTTCCGCAGGCGCACGGCACTCGACCCCGACAATCGTACCCGGGCAGTGCCCAAGCGCCCGTCGGTGACCGCCATCAAGAACGCTTGCAGCCTACCCCAAACCTTGGCCGGGACACGCCCGCGGGCTGAGCCCCGCAGATGCGCACCACTGGAGTGCACTCGCGGCCCCACTAGTCCTGCTCCTCTCGCTCTGTCATCTCATCTCCTCCTCTTTGCCAGTACGGCAGGAAACATTCGCTGTTCATCGTAAGTCACCGAAATTACGTCAAATCCGGCTTGCGTGAGTTGTTGGCGCGTCTTTCCCTCATCCCGGACACAGGTCCATTTCACCGGCAGAACCTCCTGAAAGAGGAAACGCTGGTAATCGAGATCACTCGCGCTTGTGGGCTGCCACTCGTCAGGAGTTGTGATGAAGCTGACGATAAACATGCCTTCCGGTCGCAGCGCCCGCGCCACACTGCGATAGAAGTCGGTACATCGCTCATCGTCCTCGACGTAGATGTTCAGCCCGTTGCTGGTGATGAGGTCCCAGCGATCCGCCGATTCCAGGTTCCAGGCGTCGCGTGCCTCGCATTCGATCGTCACCGGGGGATTGCGCTGCCTGTAGTTCGCTTCCGCCCCGCTCAACGAATCCGGATCCAGATCGACCGCCGTCAGCACGACATCCTCAACACCCGAGTAATCGAGCGTGAGCAAATCATCCATCAGCCCACCGGGGAGTGACGCCAATCGCATACCGGAGCGGATCAGAGGCTGCGTCAACGCGCGGAATAGCTGAAACCGTTCCTGCGTTGCGAGGATGATCGGACACCGATTCAGAAGCCGCGACTCCAACTCGGTCATGGGACTGCCATCGCTGCTGCGATTCGTAAGCCTGCCCCGTTCAGGATGCATCAGAACATACGAGGTCCAGTACCCATTTAAGCCGAGGTTGGACAGTAGGAATCGCCCGAGCTCGAAACCTTGAAGGGCCGCACGTGCTTCCGCTATTCCCGGATCGGTCTCGGGACCGCGCGCAGCGCCGGTATGTCCGTGAGAGATAATTGACATGGAAAACAGGGAACTAACGTGGGTATTCTGGACGGTTACGGACAGGGGACGTGTGCCGATAGAAACTTACGCGACCGCTCAACGGTCGATTGGTTTGGAACCGTGTTGATGCCACAGGGAACGCCATACCTGGATGTCTGCCGGGTAGAAGCGAACCGGAGCTGATACCTGAATCATCGAGAGAAGGAATGCCCCATCGCTGGGCGAAGCCTCAGGCAAGGTGCCGCGGCTGGAATGACGACCCTAATGCACTGGCAGGCGATGCGCCATCTCGACATCGTATGCTCAACCCAGGCGACGCATCTGCAGCCACTCAAACCACCTATCCGGCAACAGACGCTGCAGCGCCAATTTGCGGTATGCGTCCTTTCCGAAGGCGTAGCGACGGCGAGGAACCCGGGTAGCGAGCAGGGCGGCGACTTGCCGCGCAACCTGGGCTGGGGAAGAGCCCGACGGTGGGTTGCCGCTGTCACGGCGACCGAGCAGGCGCTCGTAGCGCTCGAGACCGTCGGCGCGCAGCGCCGGCAACAGATGCTGTTGTTGTGCTTTCAACTTATCCCAGAACGGCGTATTGACCACACCGGGCTCAAGGAGGGTGACATGTATATTTGAGCCGGCGAGTTCCAAGCGTTGGCAGGCAACCAAGGCGTCGAGCGTCGCTTTGGTGGCTGCATAGTTGCCGGTCAATGGCGAGGCAATCCGCCCACTCGTCGAACCAACGTGGACAATGCGGCCGCCCTGCTTACGCAGTGACGGCATGAGCGCTTGAATGAACGCCATGGGACCGAAGACGTTGACTTGGAATAGGTCATGATAATCGTCGCTCGAAGTTAGCTCGACGGGTTTCACCGCACCGACGCCGATCGCATTAACGATACCCACGGCAGCTGAAGCCTCGGAGATCCAGTCCATCGCCGTGCCAGCGGCACGTCGAATGCTGTCACCGCAGGAAACGTCCAAGCTCACGCACTCCACACGGTGTGCCGGCGGGAACTGGGCCAGCGCAGCGTTGAGCGCTGCCGGTTGACGCACGCACGCGAGCACACGCCACCCGCGGGATACGAACTCTTGTAGGCAGGCGAGCCCGATGCCGGACGATGCGCCCATGACGATGACATCCCTGATGAGCTCAGCCACCGCAACAACCGTCTATCTGGTTGCCGGGTCGCCTGCACACCTCTTCTGAAAATGAAGTTGCAGGTTTACGGTAAGCCGCCATAACGTAGTTCTCTGCCGGATGAGTTAGCTTCTTGCCCGGAATGGGGCGGATTGTCGACACGTCCTCGTATCCTTTCCAGACATGATCGCAAATCAGGTCATGACTGCAACTGCGGCAAGCGGGCAACCGACGCTTCCGGACCAGTTCGATGAGCCGGGTCAAACCGTATATCTTCATGCCGATCAGCCCGCGGCCGAATGGCAACCTCCAGTGTCGTGCCAGCAAGCAACCCGACAGCGAGATCGCATCAAACACGATTGCGCGCCAGCCGGAAGGGGCGCGGCGCACACGGTTGCTGAAGTAGTAGTTCCAGTCGTCGGGATCGAAACTCTGCTGGTAGAAATTCATGACATACCGCTCGAAGCCTTGCATGTAACAGAAGGGTATGTACTTGACGCTGAGTGGTGGCAGCGCCATTTCATGGCGGGCAATCGCTCGCTTGAGAGCAGCGGCAGCCTCCGCGTAAGAGAGCCTGAGGCCCGCTTCGGTACCGCCGGCCTGGGCTGCCGGACTAAACACCGCAAAGTGGACAGCGCTTGCCTGAAGGCTCAGAAACAGGGCCAGGATATCCTCTATCTCGGCCAGGTTGTCTCCCGTGACGGTACATGTGGTGCGACAGCGCACGCCGAGGGCTCGAAGATTCTCAAAGGCCTGGATGGCTTTGCCGTGACTGCCGGGGATGCCGGTCAGGCGGTCATGGGTTTCCGCCCGGGCACCGTGGATCGAGATGAGTACGTCATTGATTCCCGCCGCCACGAGTTCTTCAGCATACGAGGGCCGCGCCAGGCGAATGCCATTGGTTATCAGCGAGATATAACTGAAACCGAGATGGCGCGCGAACCTTGTCAAATCCGGCAGTTCAGCCGAGATGGTCGGTTCGCCGCCGGTGAACTCGACTTCCGTGGCGCCAAGGCGGCGCAATGCCGTTAAGCCCGCACGCAAAGCGGCGCTTGTAGGCTCCTTCTCGGGTGGTTGGTCCAGAAGATCCTGATAGTAGCAAAAGCCGCAGCGCGCATTGCAACGGAATCCGAGTCGTATCTCCCCCCGGCGCGATAGTTCCGGTCTGTTAATGCTGCCTGCCATCAAGAGTGTCATAAAGGTCTAGCATCCGGCGCGTGTACTGAGTGAGCGAATGCTTTTGCTCGACATGGGCGCGGCTCGCTCGACCGATTTCCTCAACCTCAGCGTCTTTCATGTCGCGAATCTCGCGAAGACCCGAGGCCAACGCTTCGGCCGAGCCGCTGGAATGAAGCCAGCCGGTACGCCCCGATTCGATCAGTTCGGGAAGGCCACCGATGTCGGCTCCCAGCACGGGTTTCCCCATGGCATAGGATTCCAGCACGCTCATTGGTGCATTCTCATACCATTCGGCCGGCAGCACTGTGGCGCGACAAGCGGCGATAGCTGCTCGCAATTCGGTCTCCTGCAGATGACCGAGAAACTTTACGCGTGCCCCCAGGCGAAGAGACTCCGCTTCCAACTCTGCGCGCTGGGGACCATCGCCGGCCAGCCGCACTTCTACACCTGAAGCGGCAGCGGCTCGCACCAGAGTCAGCAATCCCTTCTCCGCCGAAAGGCGGCCGAAATAAAGGAAATGGTCCCCTACACCGTAGGACGGCTCCCATCCCCTGAGATCTATCGCATTGGGTATGACGGTGAAGCGCTGCGGATCCCAACCCCATTCAGCCAGCTTGTCCGCGTAAAATTGACAGGGAGAAACGAATCTCTGCACATGGTGACGGTAGGACCCAAGCCAGCCATTGACGGCGGCTTCCAGAAAGATCACGAAACTGAGCGCAGCCGAAGACTTGACGCATCTATTTCGGAGCACCTGGGTGATGCCACCGTCGCGGCAGGCTTCGCACACGCCGACGCCCGCGCGATGCATGTGGTAGGCAGGGCATGCGATCTTAAGGTCATGTAGCGTCATCACCACAGGAATCTGGCGCTCGGCCAGAACGGGCAGTATGGACGGCGAAAGGTGATGATAAATGCTGTGACAGTGCGCAATATCGACGGACACCTTGTCGAGCAACAGGCGCAACTTGCGTTGAGCCTCCCGGGAATAGATCACCTTGGGTACCCGACGAATTTTCTCGACCAGACCATATTCGTGTCCGAATTCGATCTCGTCGACGAAAAAACGCGACCAGTCGCTGGGGCGATTGTTCGGGTGCTGCATCGCGAAGGGCACCACGGTCCAACCTTCGGCTTCGAAGCACGCGTTGTGATCGAAATAGACCACTTCCGAACCGTCTCGCCGGTAATAATAGCTATTGACGGAAAGCAAGCGCTTCACGGTCGTCCTGCGGTTTAATGTCCCAAAATGTCGCTTGGGGCGCCAGAAAGGTGGCTTGCCGCAAGCGGTAATCCTTCACCCCCGTTCTCTGGCTTCATGGTAGTACTACTGGAAGTGGGTACGCAAGTCTCTTTAAAGTTTATGTTCCTGATCTTACCGACACTTTTGGGATGAGATGAGAAGAGCCTTGGCAGCCAAATCAGGAAATAGATTATATCTCGCGAAGGAACTCGAAAAATCCGCTTAATGCGCGAATCCTTCCGGAGAGGCCAGTGCAGAGTGCGGGTGATACCACATAGCCTGTTCGTTACCACAGAGCGCTCAGCCAGAATCGCTCGTTTTGGCGAACTTGATTAGCGACGAAGCTCAGCTGAGCCGCCAGACGCATTCTCCGAACCGATCACTGGCAGCCAAGTGACTGATAACTGCAGCTACCGTTGTAGCTCCGGCTCAGGAATCGGTGCTGCCAAGGTAGCCAGCTGAAGATCATCACTAAACAGGTTGGCGAATGCCCTGCTGCACATGCCTGGACACAAGTAACTTTTCTCGCACTGACGGCGGCGCCGATCCGGTATCCACCTCACCCGGCCCGAGCGCGCGAGCGAGCGTCTGCCATTTTCGTCCCGGGTCGCGGCCGCCAAATGCGTTGTTGGAACAGATTCACGCTTACCGACTGAGTCGAGCGGGAAGAGAGCCACGCATTGACCTCCCCGGTCCATACTACACCGCACCGATACGGTGCCCTGCAGCGTTCGAGGGTGTCACATTTTGCGGCCATAGAATCCGTCAAGTGGCGGGTGCTGAACTTGAACTCACCTTCGGCCCCGAACCCGCTGCGCGTTCCCTGGGTTCCCGGCACCGTGCACGGCCAAAGATTCTGTCGGCTCTGGTCACGTAACGTGTCCGCCCGTATCCATACCGCCGGGCTTTCTGCCATAACGAAATCCGAGACCACGGGGAGATAATGACTGGACCGCGCACTCCGATGAACTCGGGCGCCGCACCGTCGCTGGAATCCGTGCAAAGCCCATCGCATGCGAGACATTCAGTTTCGGCGGGCCAAGGCACGATAGGCGTGGCTTTCGGTGTATCCCGGCCGAATCCCTTCCGAACAATGGCCGGCACCGCGTCCACGTTCCCCCTGGGATCAAGTCCGACACGGCACGCATCCGCTGCGCCGGCAAGTTTTTTTGGCGCCCTGTCGCGACCGATCGACAGGGTGGGTCGCCCGGACCCAGTCCGGGCGACCGCGGTGCCATTACTCCGGCCCGAATTGCGCCACCAGCCCAACTCTGGCCGATGGCCGCCCGCAAGTACGTTGGCGTGCGAGCGATTCGGGCCGGAGCAATGTGTAGTCAGCCACTGCTTGTGGCCAGTCTCCCTATCAGATGGGTCGGTAGACCATCTTGACCGTCCTGGTCCCGAACGCGGGAACGGTCATGGACCAAAGTTGCTCGATGGAGCCATCACCTACATAGCCCGACGAGGCATTGGCAAAGTAGTTCGCGTACGCATTGCACGGTGCGGGACCGGAGTAAACGCTCTGCACATAAGCATCGTAAGCGAAGTTGAAGGTCTGACTCGCCCCTGACAGGCCACCACCAAAGGACGGTTGCAGCCCGATCGCGGTGTCGATGGTGTAGTCGAAGTGATCGTCGCTCGGCGTGCTGTTGGCATCCACATCGGCATGACGAAGGAGATAGACGCTCCGCGCCACGCCGGTGTTGTTCTTGAGGACCATGGTCACCGTCGCGGTTCCCGGGTTCGATCCCGTCGCGTTGCCCTTGACGATCGTCTGCGTCAGGCGCCAGATTCCGTCACTGGTGGTGCGATTCAGAACGACTTGGGTAGCCGTGACACTGGTAACGTTGGCCGGTCCCCAGTTGCCACTGTCGCTGTCCGCGTAGTCATAGTACGCAGCGCCCGAATTGAAGTCACAG
The DNA here is from genome assembly GCF_006175985.1 of Methylotetracoccus oryzae. GTDB lineage: Bacteria > Pseudomonadota > Gammaproteobacteria > Methylococcales > Methylococcaceae > Methylotetracoccus > Methylotetracoccus oryzae. Next base: position 107,333 of record NZ_SRSH01000017.1, read on the forward strand.
ATTCCGTAACCCTCCTGTATGGCACCTGCGTTGATGAACTCCACACCCGCTCGCGAAAACTGCGTGATATTCCCGTTGCTGGTGACGCAATACTGCGTCGCGTTGTGACCGCTGCCGGAAGTAAATGTCCACGAACATGAGGTTGCAGCGGGAGACAGCAACTCGGATGGCTGCAGTCCTTCACTGCTGGGGTTAGGCACGGGGGGAGTAACCGGTGCGACCGGTTCGCCCGCAAGAGTGGCAAATGGAAGCGCAGCGAGAATGAGCATGCTCTTCAACGCCCCACCCTTTGAAAAACCACCCATACCGGAAACTGACTTGTTGTGAACGATCTTCATCGGTCTCACCTCTATAAGGTATTAATGTAGGAAGTAACGGACTAGCCCGCAGTACAGACGCGCCAGTGGCCTCTGATTCACGGGCCAGGTATAGGTTAAATATATGGGCTCCTCATTGCGTGGTAATATTCACCAATATTCATGTATCCGGGTGCCCTGGTAATTCCTGATCTGGTGATGGCAAATCATTAGCGGTACCACGAACCCCGAATGACATGGTGGCGCAGCTCGCGGATCTTCGCGTCGGGCGAAGCCCGAAATCGACCAACCGGGTTGGGGAATGGTCGATCTAAATGCTGCGGTTCATATCACGCGGGCCAGACTTGAACGGGCGGACCAACCTGATTCAGCCGCGGATTCACGCCGAAGCGACGTCCGAACGGACAGGGCCGGATCGACAGGAGGTGTGGCGCTTGCACGGTTTTCCTGGCGCGGCTGGAATCTTGAGTAGCCGGAAACACGGGCCTCGCAGACAATGAGGCGGAGCACAGCTGCACTCCTCAGATGGCCGTTTTGGTACGCGCAGCGGCATCCTTGTCGTGCACAACGGGCGTCATGACTGAACTCGAACCGCTGTCAGGCGATGGCAGCGGCGAGGTGCCACTCGTCTGGCGAGCTTGGATCGTGGCGGGACGTTCGCGAGGTCAGCGCAACCGGGAGGGAGTGTGCGAACTGGGTGTGCGCCCCCGTCCGGCGGGGGCGGGAAAGCCATGCGGGCGAGAAGCGCCTGCCTGACCGAACAGCGCACGGTGCGGATAACGAGACCCCAGCGGTCCGCGCTATTCGGTTGTCATATAAAAAAAGACCCCCGTTGCCGGGGGTCTCAGAAATCAGATCCGACTCGTCGGCCCTGCGTGCGGAGGCCAGAAGGCCGGAGCCGATAGCCGAAGAAGTTCAGCAGTTACCGGGCGCCAGAGCGCAGGTCGAGTTCAGGATCGATTGGAAGTTGGCATTGAACTGCGAAGCGCCGAGTATCTTCACGTTCGGATCGGTGTACCCATAAGAGGTCACCCCCACGACCGCGTTACGGGTGACGCGGCTCCCCGTCGGGGCAGCCGCAGCAGGGTCGCCAAAGTTCTCGACCCAGGGGCCACCGCTCGAGCCCCCGGTCATATCACTGCCATATTCATACGCGGTACTGCCCGCCACACCGGAACCGCGATGGTCCCCGGCATCATTGCGTTGCATGATCGCGCAGCTATCGAAGTTGCAGGGATAGCCGAGCATGGTCACGTGGGTATCAGACAGATGCCCGATCTCAACATTGAGCTTTCCGACCGTTGCGCCCACCGTTCTTGTCACCGCACTTGGCGGCGTGGCTTGATCTACCAGTTCCAGAAGACCGAAATCTTCGTTGTTCGGCAAGGCACCGGCGCTGGTCACCCAAGCGGTCGGAATGGTGGCATGGGACCAGTTCCAGGTACCGTACGGACGATTTGCAGGTGGCGCCTTGGTACCGTCGAAACCCGGAATGAACGCCCAGTTGGTGTGCCAGCCGATGCCATCGGTGTAAAGGCAATGTGCCGCGGTGACAATCAGCCGGTTTTTGATCACTGATGCGGAACACTGAAAGTCGCCCTGCCCCGGGACCGAGAAGTAAAGCTTGCCGACTGACCGATACGGCCGCGCCTTGTTCGCAGATTGCGGCGTGATGCGAGATCGGGTGAAGTCGAGATTCGCGGTCCCGAAGCTCTGGCTGATCAGCCCGCCGCTATCCCGTGTCGGCAACAGTGGCTGGGCGCTGGCTACTCGATCGGTCGTCCAATAAGCCTCTGACGACGACGCCAGCGCCTGCCGATTGGCCACAGTTACGCCAGGGTCGTAAGCCATCGCGGTGCCCGTGAGCGCGCTAACCACCGCGAATGCCATGACTTGTCGTGTGATGTTCATTTTTCTGCCCCCTTTATGGATCAAACATTGGAGGGCATAGATTAGGAGCCACTCGCGCCATTCCGGAGTGAAGTATTCACCCTGCGCGTGGCCACTAATACCAAAGTGGTATCCTCGATGGCGCGGTGTGCGCACGGTCCGACCGGCTCCGAGCCCGGCGGGCCATTGGTTCGTTCGCTCTCGCGTCAGACTGGTTACGGGTCCACCGAATTAGTCTGGAAAAGCCCCGTTAACACGGTCGCTCCCCTGTTCGCACTTGCGGATTGATACGGGACGTTCGGCAAATGGATTCAGGGAGGATAGGCCATGACTTTGGGGCCCCACCCAACGGCGGTTGGTAGCGTCCGTCAAGGTGGTGTAATTTTCGGGGGCGAACTCCGGCTCAGATGAGTTCTTCAGTCTGCAGTCAGTCCGGGTAATGGGTCCATCCCGACGCTGTGCTCTGTCATGGTGTGTTGG